>NZ_CP043311.1:1964238-3328476 GCF_008807375.1 Pseudomonas lalkuanensis
CCCCTCTGTTCCGTCATTCCGTGGGCTTCGACCGCTTCAACGACCTGTTCGAATCCGCCCTGCGCAATGAAGGTGGCAGCACCTATCCGCCCTACAACGTCGAGAAGCACGGTGACGACCAGTACCGCATCGTCATCGCCGTAGCCGGCTTCCAGGAAGAAGACCTGGATATCCAGGTGGAGCGCGGCGTGCTGGCCGTCAGCGGCGGCAAGCGCGAGAGGAGCGACGAGTCTGTCACCTACCTGCACCATGGCATCGCCCAGCGCGCCTTCAAGCTGTCGTTCCGCCTGGCCGACCACATCGAGGTCAAGGCCGCCGCTCTGCAGAACGGCCTGCTGAATATCGACCTGGTGCGTGTGGTGCCGGAAGAGGCGAAGGCCAAGCGTATCCCGATCAACGGCCAGCGCGCAGTGCTGGAAAACTGATCTCCGGGCTTTACCGGAAAAGAAGAGGGCGCCCATGGGCGCCCTTTTTCATGGTCCACCTTCAGGCGGTCGTTGCTGGCTCTGGGCGAGCAGGGCGCGGAACTCGGCCAGCGGTACGGGCTTGCTGTACAGGTACCCCTGGTACAAGTGGCAGCCCTGCTGTTCGAGGAAGTCCAATTGCTCCCTGCGCTCGACGCCCTCGGCGATCATTTCCAGACCCAGGCTGCGGGCCATGGCGACGATGGCACGAATGATCTCTGCATCGTTGGGGTCCTGGGTGGCATCGCGGACGAAGGACTGGTCGATCTTCAGCGCATCCACCGGCAGGCGCTTGAGGTAGGTCAGCGAGGAGTAGCCGGTGCCGAAGTCGTCCATGGCAAAGCTGGCCCCCAGTTTCTTCAGGCGACGCATCTTGCCGATGGTGTCCTCGATGTTCTGGATGACGATGCCTTCGGTGACTTCCAGTTTCAGCAGTTGGGCGGGGAGTTGGCTCCGTTGCAGGGCGCGCTCCACACGCTCGACGAAGTCGCTCTGGCGGAACTGCCGGGGACTGATGTTCACGCAGAGTCCGAAATCCCTCGCATTGACCAGTCCCTCGGCGAGCAACTGTTCGCAGGCGTTGCAGGCTTCGTCCAGCACCCAGGCACCGACGTCGAGGATCAGGCCGCTCTCTTCCAGCACCTGGATGAAGTGGCCGGGGGACTGAGGTCCCAAAGTCGGATGTTGCCAGCGGAGCAGGGCTTCGGCGCCAACGATGCGGTTGTTGCGAGCATCCACCTGGGGCTGGAAGTGCAGTTCGAACTCACCGCGGGCCAATGCCATGCGCAGGTCGTTCTCCAGTCGCAGGCGTTCGCTTGCCGCCTCCTGCATGGTGCTGCGGAAAATCTGTATCGCGTTGCGGCCGGAGTCCTTGGCGCGGTAGAGGGCGATGTCGGCGCGCTTGAGCAGGTCCGCCGGGCTCGCGCCGTGGTCCGGGATCAGGGCAATGCCGATGCTGGGGGTGACCTGAAGGCGATGCCCGTCCAGGAGCATGGGTTCGGCCAGCAGCTTGCGCAGCTTGTCGGCGATTTCCCGAACCTGGTGGGTGACTTCCGAGCGCTTGCCTTCGAGTCCGGTCAGCAGCACCACGAATTCGTCGCCGCCCAGTCGTGCAACTGTGTCTTCCAGACGCACGCTGGCTTCCAGGCGGGCGGTGACCATCTTGAGCACGGCATCGCCGAGGGGATGGCCGAGCGAGTCGTTGATGTGCTTGAAGTGGTCGAGGTCGAGGAAGAGCAGCGCTCCGCGCATCTTGTGGCGCTGGAGCAGGGCGATCTGCTGGGTCAGGCGGTCGGTCAGCAGTGCGCGGTTGGGCAGGTTGGTCAGCGGGTCGTGGTAGGCCAGGTGCTGGATCTGCGCCTGGGCGTCCTTGAGCGCGCTGATGTCCCGCGCAGTCAGCAGCAGGCAGGCCGTACCGTCCAGGTCGATCTGCTCCACAGAGACTTCCACGACCTTATGGCTGCCGTCGCGATGCTGGCCGAGCATTTCCAGGTGGTGCACACGGCCATTGCGCCTGAGTTGTTCGAGCAGGTGGTCGCGCTCGCCGGGCTTGGCCCAGATGTTCATCTCGCTCGCTGTGCGCCCCAGCACTTCGTCGGCACGGTACCCGGTCAGGCGGCTGAAGCCTTCGTTGATCTCGATGTAGCGGCCGGTGTCGCGCTCGGTGATGGTGATGGCATCGGGGCTGGAGTGGAACGCCTTGGCGAACTTCTCCTGGCTGGCCTTGAGCGCCGCCTCGGCCTGTTGGCGGGCGGTGATGTCGCGGAAGGTGGTGGTGATGCAGAGCTGGCGTTCGACGCGGATGAAGCGGCTGGACACCACGCAGGTCAGCAGGCGGCCGTCACGGGTGTGGAAGCGTGCTTCGACGTTGTCCAGCCCCTGGTCGCGCAGCAGTTCGCCGAACAGGCGTGAGCGCTGCTCGGGCTCGGCCCAGAACCGGAGCTGCGGAGCGCTCTTGCCGACGATCTCGTCGGGCCGCCAGCCGAACACTTCGCTGAAACTCGGGTTGATTTCAACGAACACGCCGTCACGGATTCGCGAAACGCAGATCGGGTCGGGGCTGGCCTGGAACAGGGTGACGAACTTTTCTTCCGAAGCCGCCAGGCGCTGTTCGCGGCGAACCCGTTCACTGATGTCCATGAGGATGCCGGTCATGCGAACCGGGTGGCCGAGGTCGTCCCGGTAGAGCTTGGCGGTGCTTTCCAGGTAGTGCACCGCACCGTTGTTGAAGCGAGTGCGATAGGTCACCTGGTAGTCGTTGCTCCGTCCTTCCAGAAGCTCTTGATAGGCGCGTCGCATGGTCTGGCGGTCTTCTTCCGGTACGCAGACGAAGAACTCGCGGAATTCGCCTTCGAACGGTTCCCTGGCCAGTCCGTGGAGGGCCGAAGCGCGCGCGGAACCGTAGAGAATGCCGGTCGCGATGTGCCAGTCCCAGGTGCCGAGGTCAGCGGATTCGAGCGCCAGGTTGAGGCGCTCCTGGCTGTCCTTCAGGGCCTGTTCCTGGGCGCGTTGGCGCGTGACATCGCGGGCCGTCAGCACCAGGCAGGTGCGGCCATCCAGCTCGATTTCCTCGCCGTAGAGCAGGCAGATGGCGCGGCTGCCATCGCGGTGGCGCAGGTTCACTTCCAGCTCGTTGAGCTGGCCCTGGCGCTGCAGGGTGTCGAGCATCCGCTGGCGCTGTGCCGGGTCCTCCCAGATGCCCAGTTCCAGGGAGCTGTGGCCGATGGTTTCATCCTGGCTCCAGCCGAACTGGCACTCGAAGCCGGCGTTCACCTCCATGAAGCAGCCGCTGGCGCGGTCGGTGATCACCACCGCGTCGGGCGTGCTGCGGAAGGCCTTGGCGAACTTTTCCTCGCTGCTGCGCAGGGCATTCTCGGCGCGCTTGCGTTCGGTGGTGTCGAGGAAGGTACTGATCACGAACGGCTGATCTTCCAGTTCGATGTACTGGCTGGAGAGCACACCATCCAGAATGCCTCCATTGCGCGTGCGCAGCTTCACTTCCTGGGAGATCGGTGCGCCACTGTTGCGGGCATTGCGCAGCAGCCACTCGCGCTGCTCGAGGTCTACCCAGATGTCCAGTTCCAGGGTGGTGCGGCCGATGGTTTCGGACACCGGCCAGCCCAGTACGTGCTCGAAGTGCTGGTTGGCCTCCACTATCAGGCTGTCGGTGAGGCGAACCAGCAGCACCACGTCCGGGCTCAGGTGGAACAGGCTGGAGTAACGTTGCCGGGAGTTGACCAGCTCCTGGGCGCGCTGCTGTTGCTGGGTGACGTCGCGGATCACGCCGATCATGCGGCGCCGGCCGTCAGTCGTGGGTTGCAGGCTGCCGCTGATCTCCAGCCAGTGCAGCGTGCCATCGGGCCAGCGGATGCGGTGTCGCATGGCGCGTTCGGATTGGCGGCCGTCGAGCACTTCGCGGAACAGGCGCAGGACTTCGACGCGGTCTTCCTCGGGAATCAGCTGGATGTAGTCCACCGGATGTTGCAGCGGTCGGTGAGGGTCCAGGCCGAACAAGGCCTGGGCGCCGCGGGACCAGTTGACCTGGCCGGAGTCGATATCCCAGGACCAGGCACCCAGGCGGGCGCCGTTCAGAGCCGCCAGAAGGCTCGCGGCGTCTTGCCAGGATTGCTCGAAGGCGACGGGATCGAGGGCAGGAATATGAGGAAGCGGAGGGTTCGGGTCACTGGCTTTGCGCATGCGCGCCCCTTTCCGTCGGTAGGGCAGATATCCGGGCCGGTGAATGGCGGAAGGTTCCAACGGCCTTCCCGGCCCTTTTCTTATGTGCTGCGGCTCAACTTATCCTTTGCCCTCACAGATACGCAAGGTTGTCGCGTTGCGCGTCCAGCAGCCCCATGAAGGCCTTGGCGGCGTTGGACAGGGTGCGCTCGGTGTGCAGGATGTAGCCGAGCTGGCGTGACAGCTGGATGTCCTGCAGCGGCAGGCGCACCACCGAATCGTCGAGCATGGTGCGCGGCAGTACGCTCCAGGCGATGCCGATGGACACCATCATCTTGATGGTTTCCATGTAGTTGGTGCTCATGGCGATGTTCGGCGTCAGCCCTTCCGCTTCGAACATGCGCCGCACGATGTGGTGGGTGAAGGTGTTGCCGCCCGGGAACACCGCCGGGTGCCTCGCCACGTCGGGGAGGAAGATGGTCTTGTCGCGGGCCAGCGGGTGTTCCGGCGCGGCAACGAAGTCCAGCGGGTCGTTCCACACCGGCACCGCTTGCACCGGCAAGGCGGTTTCCGGCGCCAGGGTGATCACGGCCAGCTCCACGCGGCCGTGGAGAATCTCCTCGTACGCCACTTCCGAGTCGAGGAACTGGATGTCCAGCGCGACCTGGGGGTAGGCGCGGGTGAAGGCGCGCAGCAGGGGGGGCAGGCGATGCAGGCCGATGTGGTGGCTGGTGGCCAGCGTCAGGCGGCCGCTGATGTCGCCGGACAGGTTGCTCAGGGCGCGGCGGGTGTCGTCCAGTACATTGAGAATCTGGTAGGCGCGGGGGAGCAGGGCACGCCCGGCCTCGGTCAGGCTCACTTCGCGCCCCAGGCGGTCGAACAGGCGTACGCTGAGTTGCTGTTCCAGCGAGGCGATGCGCTTGCTCACCGCTGGCTGGGTGAGGTGCAGGCGTTCCCCGGCTTCGGAGAAGCTGCCGGTCTCGGCGATGGCGATGAAGGCGTTGAGGCTGGCCAGATCCATAACTGGGCTCCATGGCAGAAGAGGGCCGGTCGGTTCTGCATTCCTTGATGGAATGCTTTAAATAAAAAATATGAATTTGAGTTATTCGATGCAAGCCCCTAGGATCGACCCCACAAGCAAAAGGGGCTTTCGACCCCTGCGCACGGAAACAAGCTGATGAGGACCTGACGATGGCCGGCAAGACGCTCTACGACAAGCTCTGGGATGCTCACGAGGTGAAGCGCCGCGACGATGGTTCGTCGCTGATCTACATCGACCGTCACATCCTTCACGAAGTGACCTCGCCGCAGGCCTTCGAAGGGCTGCGCCTGGCCGGACGCAAACCGTGGCGCATCGACGCCAACATCGCCACTCCGGACCACAACGTGCCGACCACCCGTGCCGAGCGCCAGGGCGGTCTCGAAGCGATCGCCGATGAAGTGTCGCGCATCCAGGTCAAGACCCTGGACGAGAACTGCGATGACTTCGGCATCCTCGAGTTCAAGATGAACGACGTGCGCCAGGGTATCGTCCACGTGGTCGGCCCGGAGCAGGGCGCCACCCTGCCGGGCATGACCGTGGTCTGCGGTGACTCCCACACCTCCACCCACGGCGCCTTCGGTGCGCTGGCCCACGGCATCGGCACCTCCGAGGTCGAGCACGTGCTGGCCACCCAGTGCCTGGTGGCGAAGAAGATGAAGAACATGCAGGTACGCGTGGAGGGCAAACTGCCCGCCGGCGTCACCGCCAAGGACATCGTGCTGGCCGTGATCGGCAAGATCGGCACCGCTGGCGGCAATGGCCATGCCCTCGAGTTCGCCGGCAGCGCCATCCGTGACCTGTCCGTCGAAGGCCGCATGACCATCTGCAACATGTCCATCGAAGCGGGCGCTCGTGTAGGCCTGGTGGCGGTGGACGAAAAGACCATCGCCTACGTGGAGGGCCGCCCCTTCGCGCCGAAGGGCGCCGACTGGGACAAGGCCGTGGCCGCCTGGCGTGACCTGGTGTCCGACGCCGACGCGCATTTCGACACCGTGGTCGAGCTGCGTGCCGAAGACATCAAGCCGCAGGTGAGCTGGGGTACTTCGCCGGAAATGGTGCTGCCCGTGGACCAGCGCGTGCCGGACCCGGCTGCCGAGGCCGACCCGGTCAAGCGTGGCTCCATCGAGCGTGCCCTGAAATACATGGGCCTCGCCGCCAACCAGGCGATCACCGACATCCAGCTCGACCGTGTATTCATCGGTTCCTGCACCAACTCGCGCATCGAAGATCTGCGCGCTGCCGCCGAAGTAGCCAAGGGCCGCAAGGTCGCCGCCACCGTCAAGCAGGCGCTGGTGGTGCCGGGTTCCGGCCTGGTCAAGCAGCAGGCCGAACAGGAAGGCCTGGACAAGATCTTCATCGAGGCGGGATTCGAATGGCGTGAACCGGGCTGCTCCATGTGCCTGGCGATGAACCCGGACCGCCTGGAGAGCGGCGAGCACTGCGCGTCCACCTCCAACCGCAACTTCGAAGGTCGTCAGGGCGCCGGTGGCCGCACCCACCTGGTCAGTCCGGCCATGGCCGCCGCTGCTGCGGTGACCGGTCGTTTCGTCGATGTTCGCGAGTTGCTCAAGTAAGGAAGGAGAGTCGAGATGAAAGCCTTTACCCAACACACCGGTCTCGTCGCTCCGCTGGATCGCGCCAACGTCGACACCGACCAGATCATTCCCAAGCAGTTCCTCAAGTCGATCAAGCGCACTGGCTTCGGTCCCAACCTGTTCGACGAATGGCGTTACCTGGATGTGGGCCAGCCCAACCAGGACAACTCCAAGCGTCCGGTGAACAAGGACTTCGTGCTGAACTTCCCGCGCTATCAGGGTGCCAGCGTACTGCTCGCCCGCGAGAACTTCGGTTGCGGCTCCTCCCGCGAGCACGCCCCGTGGGCACTGGAGGAGTACGGCTTCCGCGCGATCATCGCGCCGAGCTACGCGGACATCTTCTTCAACAACAGCTTCAAGAACGGCCTGCTGCCAATCATCCTGAAGGACGATGAAGTCGACGAACTCTTCCAGCAGTGCGAGGCTGCCGAGGGTTACCAACTGACCGTCGACCTCGCCGCACAGACCGTGACCCGCCCCGACGGCAAGCTGTACCGCTTCGAGGTGGACACGTTCCGCAAGCACTGCCTGCTCAATGGCCTGGACGACATCGGCCTGACCCTGCAGGACGCTGAAGCGATCAAGGCCTTCGAAGGCAGGCACCGCCAGGCCAACCCCTGGCTGTTCCGCGACGCCTGAACATCAAGGAGAGCGACGTGAGCGACAAGGCCCATGAGCAGGTGGTCCAGCGCCAGTTCGGCGAGCAGGCCGCTGCCTACCTGAGCAGCGCTGTACATGCCCAGGGCGTCGAGTTCGCCCTGCTGCAGGCCGAAGTGGCCGGTCGCGGCGACGCGCGCGTGCTGGACCTCGGTTGCGGCGCAGGCCATGTGGCGTTCCAGGTGGCACCGTTGGTCGGTGAGGTCATCGCTTACGATCTCTCCGCGCAGATGCTCGAAGTAGTGGCCGGTGCTGCTTCCCAGCGCGGCCTGGGCAATGTCGTCACCCAGCAGGGGATGGCCGAGGCGCTGCCGTTTGCCGACGCCAGCTTCGAGTTCGTCTTCAGCCGCTATTCGGCGCATCACTGGAGCGACCTGGGCGTGGCCCTGCGCGAAGTTCGCCGCGTACTCAAGCCGGGCGGCGTGGCTGCTTTCATCGACGTGGCTTCGCCCGGGCGTCCGTTGCTGGACACCCACTTGCAGACCGTCGAAGTGCTGCGTGACACCAGCCACGTGCGCAACTACTCGCCCGCCGAATGGCTGCGCCAGGTCGCCGAGGCCGGCCTGCAGACGCGCAGCCACACGCGCCAGCGGCTGCGCCTGGAGTTCGCCTCCTGGGTCGAGCGCATGCGCACGCCGGCGGTCTTCCGCGAGGCCATCCTGGCCTTGCAGGCATCCGTGGGCGATGAGGTTCGCGAATATTTCGAAATTGCCGCGGACGGCTCCTTCAGCACCGATGTCCTGGTGCTCTGGGCCGAACGCTAGAAAGTATTGCATGGCGCGGAGTGCGCCTAACGAGAGGAAAGCATGAGCAAGCAGATTCTGATTCTTCCCGGCGACGGTATCGGTCCGGAGATCATGGCCGAAGCGGTCAAGGTGCTGGAGGTGGCCAACGACAAGTTCCAGCTGGGCTTCGAACTGACTGAGGACGTCATCGGCGGCGCCGCCATCGACAAGCACGGCGTACCCCTGGCCGACGAAACCCTGGAGCGCGCACGCCAGGCCGATGCCGTACTGCTGGGCGCCGTGGGCGGTCCGAAATGGGACAAGATCGAGCGTGACATCCGTCCGGAGCGCGGCCTGCTGAAGATCCGTTCGCAACTGGGCCTGTTTGCCAACCTGCGTCCGGCCATCCTCTATCCGCAGCTGGCCGAAGCCTCCAGCCTCAAGCCGGAAGTGGTCGCCGGCCTGGATATCCTGATCGTTCGCGAGCTGACCGGCGGTATCTACTTCGGCCAGCCCCGCGAACAGCGCGTGCTGGAGAACGGCGAGCGTCAGGCGTACGACACCCTGCCTTACAGCGAAAGCGAAATTCGCCGTATCGCTCGTGTCGGCTTCGACATGGCCCGCGTGCGCAACAAGAAACTGTGCTCGGTGGACAAGGCCAACGTGCTGGCTTCCAGTCAGCTATGGCGCGAAGTGGTGGAGGAGGTGGCCAAGGATTATCCGGACGTCGAGCTCAGCCACATGTACGTAGACAACGCCGCCATGCAGCTGGTGCGTGCGCCCAAGCAGTTCGACGTGATGGTCACCGACAACATGTTTGGCGACATCCTGTCGGACGAGGCTTCCATGCTCACCGGCTCCATCGGCATGCTGCCTTCTGCCTCGCTGGATTCGAACAACAAGGGCATGTACGAACCCTGCCACGGTTCGGCACCGGACATCGCCGGCCAGGGTATCGCCAACCCGCTGGCGACCATACTCTCCGTATCGATGATGCTCCGCTACAGCTTCAACCAGACCGCTGCCGCCGACGCCATCGAGAAGGCCGTCAGCCTGGTGCTGGATCAGGGATTGCGGACCGGCGATATCTACTCCGCCGGTGCGACCAAGGTCGGTACTCGCGAAATGGGCGATGCAGTGGTCGCGGCACTGCGTAATCTGTAATCTGTCGGGCCCGCTGGAATGCCGGCGGCCCACTTTTTCAAGAAAGGTGTAGTTGTCATGAAGCGTGTAGGTCTGATCGGTTGGCGCGGCATGGTGGGTTCCGTTCTCATGCAGCGAATGCTGGAAGAGCGGGATTTCGACCTGATCGAGCCGGTGTTCTTCACCACTTCCAATGTCGGTGGCCAGGGCCCTGCGGTGGGCAAGGACATTGCCCCGCTGAAGGATGCCTACAGCATCGACGAGCTGAAGAGCCTCGATGTGATCCTGACCTGCCAGGGCGGCGACTACACCAACGAGGTGTTCCCCAAGCTGCGCGAAGCCGGTTGGCAGGGTTACTGGATCGACGCCGCGTCCAGCCTGCGCATGCAGGATGACGCGGTGATCGTCCTCGATCCGGTGAACCGCAAGGTCATTGACCAGAAGCTGGACGCCGGTACCAAGAACTACATCGGTGGCAACTGCACCGTCAGCCTGATGCTGATGGCCCTGGGTGGCCTGTTCGAAGCTGGTCTGGTGGAGTGGATGAGCGCCATGACCTACCAGGCGGCCTCCGGCGCTGGCGCGCAGAACATGCGCGAGCTGATCAAGCAGATGGGCGCCATCAACGGTGCCGTTGCCGATGATCTGGCCAACCCGGCCAGCGCCATCCTCGACATCGACCGCAAGGTGGCTGAAGCCATGCGCGGCGAAGATTTCCCCACTGAGAACTTCGGCGTTCCCCTGGCTGGCAGCCTGATCCCGTGGATCGACAAGGAGCTGCCCAACGGTCAGAGCCGCGAAGAGTGGAAGGGCCAGGCCGAGACCAACAAGATCCTCGGTCGCTTCAAGAGCCCGATCCCGGTGGACGGCATCTGCGTGCGCATCGGCGCCATGCGTTGCCACAGCCAGGCGCTGACCATCAAGCTGAACAAGGACGTGCCGATCGCTGACATCGAAGGCATGATCAGCCAGCACAACCCCTGGGTGAAGCTGGTTCCCAACCAGCGCGAAATCAGCATGCGCGAACTGACCCCGACCGCCGTGACCGGCACCCTGACCGTCCCGGTCGGCCGTCTGCGCAAGCTCAACATGGGCTCGCAGTACCTGGGCGCCTTCACCGTCGGTGACCAGCTCCTCTGGGGTGCCGCCGAGCCGCTGCGTCGCATGCTGCGCATCCTGCTGGAGCGTTGATGGCAAGGAGGGTGCCGATGAGGCTCGTCGGCACCTTCTGACCTTCGATTGCCTGCGTGCGGGGTGGCGGTTAAAGTGCCGCTCCTCGCATCGCCAGAAGTCCTCCCCATGAGCCAGTCCCTCGACATCGCCGTGATCGGCGCCACCGGCACCGTTGGCGAAACCCTCGTCCAGATCCTCGAAGAGCGGGAATTCCCGGTCGGCAACCTGCATCTGCTCGCCAGCGGCGAATCTGCTGGAGCGTCCGTACCTTTCAAGGGCCGTAACCTGCGGGTGCGGGACGTGGCCGATTTCGATTTCTCTCAGGTCCATCTCGCCTTCTTTGCTGCCGGCGAGGCGGTGACCCGCAGTTTCGCTATGCGCGCGACGGCGGCCGGTTGCTCGCTGATCGACCTGTCCGGCGCCCTCGATCCGGCTGACGCGCCCAGTCTGGTTCCGGAAGCCAATCCCGCTTCGCTCGACGCACTGACAGCGCCGTACCGGCTGACCAGTCCCAGTGCTTCGGCGGTCGCCCTGGCTTGTGTACTGGCGCCGCTCGGCGATCTGCTCAAGCCGCAGCGCCTCAGTGTGATGGCCAGTCTCGCGGTATCCAGCCGTGGTAGAGAAGCCGTCACCGAACTGGCCCGCCAGACTGCTGAGTTGCTCAATGCACGCCCGCTGGAGCCGCGCTTCTTCGATCGACAGATCGCCTTCAATGTCCTGGCTCAGGCCGGTGCTCCGGATGCCGATGGCCACATTTCCCTGGAACGGCGACTGGCAGGCGAGATCAAGCAACTGCTCGGCTTGCCGGAGCTTCGGGTGTCCGCTACCTGCGCCCTGGCCCCGGTCTTCTTTGGCGACAGCCTGGCGGTATCCGTCGTGGCTGAGCAGCCGGTGGACCTTGAGCGGGTGCGCGAGCGGCTGGCGAAGGCTCCGGGCGTCGAATTCGTGGAGGAGGAGGGCGATTATCCGACCGCTGTCGGCGACGCTGTTGGACAGGATTCGGTATATGTAGGAAGGGTTCGGGGCGGGCTGGACGACCCCAGTGAACTCAATTTGTGGATTGCTTCAGATAATGCGCGAAAAGGCGCTGCGCTCAATGCCGTGCAGTCCGCCGAGTTGTTGATAAAACACTATCTGTCAAAGATACTTACCTGAAAATTTGTAGAAATATTCTAGCTTGACAATACTGGCTTGGCCTTATCGTTGATGGGGAGCCGCCCTTTCGGCGCGCGCAGGCAGCGACTTAAGACCCTCATCTCGCGCAGCGAGAAAAAAGATAAAACAAGGGAATCACTCTATGGTTCGGGTTCGCAAACTTGTGCTGGCAATCGCGGCTGCATCCGCGCTGACTTCGGGTGTTGCCAACGCCCTCGGGCTCGGGGAAGTCACCCTGCGTTCGTCCTTGAACCAGCCCCTGGAAGCGGAGATCGAACTGCTTGAAGTGCGCGACCTGGCGTCGGCCGAGGTCAAGCCGAACCTGGCGTCGGCCGAGGACTTCTCCAAAGCTGGCGTGGATCGTCAGTACTTCCTGCAGGACCTCAAGTTCACCCCCGTCCTCAAGCCCAACGGCCGCAGCGTCATTCGGGTGACCTCCAGCAAGCCGGTCCGTGAACCCTATCTGAATTTCCTGGTCGAGGTGCTCTGGCCCAATGGCCGTCTGCTGCGTGAGTACACGCTGCTCCTCGATCCGCCGCTCTATTCTCCCCAGGCCGCCGCCGCCGCCGCGCCGAAGATTCCGGTCGCCGCACCTGCTCCGGCGCCGCGTCCTGCGGTGGCTCCGGCTCCAGTCCGCACCACACCTGCAGCTCCGGTCGACGCCGCACCGCGTCCGAGCGCCCCGGCTGCAGCGCCGGCCACCGCGCCTAAGGCGCCGACCGATCAATACCGCACGACTTCTCGCGACACCCTCTGGGAGATCGCAGACCGTACCCGCGCCAGTGGTTCGGTGCATCAGGCGATGCTGGCCATCCAGGACCTGAACCCGGATGCCTTCGTCGACGGCAATATCAATCGGCTGAAGAGTGGCCAGGTCCTGCGCCTGCCTGATGAAAAACAGATCGCCAGCCGTTCCCAGGCCGAGGCCCTCGCCCAGGTCCAGGCACAGAACACCGCTTGGCGTGAAGGCCGCAGCCTGGCAGGGGAGGGCAAGCGCCAGCTGGACGCCACCAAGCGCAGCAGCGCCGGCGAGGCTCCCGAGAAGGTTGAAACCCAGGACAACCTGCGACTGGTATCCGCCGCCAGCGGCAAGGCTTCCAGTGGCAGCGACAAGGGCACCAACGGCGAAAGCAAGGCGCTCAGCGACAAACTGGCCGTGACCCAGGAAAGCCTGGACTCCACCCGTCGCGAGAACGACGAGCTGAAGAGCCGGATGACCGACCTGCAAAGCCAGATGGACAAGCTGCAGCGTCTGATCCAGCTCAAGGACAGCCAGCTCGCCAAGCTGCAGGCCGACATGGCCGGTCAGGGCAAGCAGGCTCCTGCGGCTCCCGCAACTCCGGCTGCTGCTCCTGCTGCCGCTGCACCTGCCAAGCCGGCAGAGGCGCCCGCACAACCTGCTCCGGCTGCACCGGTAGCGCCGGCTACTGCAGCTGCGCCCGCTCCGGCCCAGCCGGCGCCAGCTCAACCCGCGCCTGCGCAGCCTGCTGCTCCTGCGGCGGCTCAGCCCGCAGCGCCGGCGCCCGCTCCCGTACAGCCTGCCGCGCCTGCACCGGCGCCGGCCGCTGCGCAGCCCGCCAAACCCGCGGAGCCGGCCAAACCTGCCGCCCCCGCCAAGCCGGTGCAGGCGGCTCCTGCCGCTCCGGTGGTCGAGCCGCCGCAGTCCAGCATCATCGATGACGTGCTGGCCAACCCGATGCTTCTGCTGATGGCGGGCGGTAGCGCCCTGGTGGCCCTGCTGGTGCTGCTGATGGTCCTGTCGCGCCGCAATGCCCTTAAAGAGGCCGAGCTGCAGAACAACCTGGCTGCACAGGGTGACGAGAACAGCTTCGACAGCGATCTCGACCTGAAGGACGACAGCTTCGATGCGTTCTCCAGCCCGGAACTGGATGCCGCCGTGGCCGACGAGCCTGAAGTCGCTCCGGCCAGGACCGAGGAGCGCGTTACCTCGCAGACCGGCGACGTGATCAGCGAGGCCGACATCTACATCGCCTACGGCCGCTTCAACCAGGCTGCCGAGCTCCTGCAGGGCGCCATCAACGAAGAGCCCCATCGCAGCGACCTCCGCCTGAAACTGATGGAGGTCCACGCCGAACTGGGTGATCGCGAAGGCTTTGCGCGCCAGGAGAGCGAGCTCCGTGAAATTGGCGGTGCCGGCAGCGACATCGAGCAGCTGAAAGGCAAGTATCCGGCCATGGCGGCTGTCGCCGTTGCCGCGACGGCGGCGGCTGGTCTGGCGGCGGCCGATGACCTCGACAGCTTCAGTCTCGACGATCTGACCCTGGACGATGTGCCGGCCAGCGCCCCGGTCGCCTCCGGTGCGGACCTGGATGACGCGTTCGACCTGAGCCTGGACGACCTGGGTTCCGACCTGGATCTGGCGGAGGAGAAACCGGCTGCCGTTCAGCCAGAGGCTGCACCGGCCAACGAGCTGAGCCTGGATGACCTGGAGTTCGATGCGCTGGCAGCACCGGCCAAGGCCGAGTCCGACCTGGATTTCGATCTGGACATCGGTAGCGGCGACCAGCTGCTGACTGGTGATAAGAGCCTCGAGCTCAGCGACGACCTGGCCGACTTCAGCCTGGACCTGGAACCCGCGGCCCAGCCGGCAATCGCTGATGAGGACGATTTCCTGCTGAGCCTGGACAGCGAGCTTGACGCGCCCCTGGCAGTCGAGCCGACTGCTCCGGCTGTGGAAGAGGCGAGTGCCGGCCTGCTCGACCTGCCGGCTGACTTCGATCTGTCGCTGCCCGACGAGCCGGTTGCCGAGCCTGTGGCCGACAACGACAGCTTTGCCGCCCAGCTGGACGAAGTGACCGCCGAATTGGACCAGCTCTCCGACAGTCTGCAGAGGGCGCCGGAGTCCGACCCGGTTGCCGTGCTGGAAGACGAGGCTTCGGACCTGGGCCTGGGGCTGGACGAGGAAGACGACTTCGACTTCCTTTCCGGCACCGATGAAACCGCGACCAAGCTGGATCTGGCTCGCGCCTATATCGACATGGGTGACACCGAAGGTGCTCGCGACATCCTCGACGAGGTGATGTCCGAGGGTAATGACACCCAACAACAGGAAGCGCGCGAACTGATCGCACGACTCAGCTGATAGATGACAGAAGCAGTACCCGCAGCGGCAGCCGAATCGGCTGCCGTTGGCATTTACAGAATCGCCCTCGGTGTCGAATACAAGGGCTCGCGTTATCGTGGCTTCCAGCGTCAGATCGACGGGGTTCCCTCCGTCCAGGGCGCCCTGGAAAAGGCGCTCTCCCGCGTGGCCGGTGGAGCTCCCGTCACCCTCAGTTGCGCTGGCAGGACCGACGCCATGGTGCATGCCTGCGGGCAGGTGGTGCATTTCGATACCCCGGTGGCAAGGTCCGAGCACGCCTGGATCATGGGGGCCAACGCCAATCTGCCGCCGGATATCAGCGTCACTTGGGCCAGGCAGATGCCTCTGAACTTCGATGCCCGTTTCAGTGCCATGGCACGGCGTTATCGTTACGTGATCTACAACGACGAGATCCGCCCGGCGCACATGGCCGAGGAAGTGACCTGGAATCACCGCCCACTGGATGTCCAACGCATGCGCGAGGCCTCCCGTTGCCTGGTTGGCACCCATGATTTCAGTGCCTTCCGTGCCCGCCAGTGCCAGGCCAAGTCGCCGATCAAGACCGTGCATCACCTGGAATTGATCGAGCATGGTCGCCTGATCGTGCTCGATATCCGCGCCAACGCCTTCCTTCACCACATGGTGCGCAACATCGCCGGAGTACTGATGACCATTGGGGCCGGCGAGCAGCCGGTCGAGTGGGCGAAGCAAGTCCTGGAAGGCCGCATCCGCCGCGAGGGCGGGGTGACTGCGCACCCTTATGGCCTCTACCTGGTCCGCGTCGAGTATCCGGAAGAGTTCGATATTCCGGAACGCTACCTGGGGCCTCACTTCCTTTCCGGATTGCCGGATGTGGTGGGCTGACGCTGCGTCGGGCCTTTGCTAACATCCCAGGTCTTTAGCCTTCAGGTGCCTGCATCTTGTCAGCCGTTCGCATCAAAATCTGCGGTATCACCCGAATCGAGGACGCCCTGGCCGCCATCGCCGCCGGGGCGGATGCCATAGGTTTTGTGTTCTACGCCAAGAGCCCGCGAGCGGTCACGCCAGCCCAGGCCCGGGCCATCATCGCTGCGCTGCCGCCTTTCGTGACCACTGTGGGGCTGTTCGTCGACATGCCGCGCGCCGAATTGACCCGGTTGTTGGCCGAAGTTCCGCTGGACCTGCTGCAGTTCCATGGCGATGAAGGCCCGGAAGACTGTGCAGGTTACGGCCGGCCATACATCAAGGCGCTGCGGGTCAAGCCGGGTGACGACGTCGCCGCGGCGATTTCGCACTACCCCGCAGCCTCCGGAATCCTCCTCGACACCTATGTTCCGGGCACTCCCGGTGGCACCGGCGAAGCCTTCGACTGGAGTCTGGTGCCTCGAGATGCGGCAAAGCCGTTGATCCTGGCGGGCGGGCTGACCCCGGAGAACGTCGGTGACGCGGTGCGCCAGGTACGCCCCTACGCCGTGGACGTGAGCGGTGGCGTCGAGGCCAGCAAGGGCATCAAGGATGCCGCGAAGATTCAAGCCTTCATCCAGCGGGCACGTGGCTGAAATGCGGATCGCGGAAGCTTTCGTGCGGTCGGATGCCGGCGCGTCTCCTGCATATGTGACGGACGGCGTTTCGCTGCCGTCCATAAGCGAGTTGCCCACGCAGGCGAAGCCTGCCGGGTCGCGTGGCAAGGCTGCGTCGATCGGGCCTGTTTTTTACGAGGGCGATGGCAAGGCCATCTCCAGGGTGATTCTCGGACACTTTGTCAGGGCCGGGATCGCAACCATGAATTCGCTCAAGGACATGCGCGGGGCTATGAACCGCTAGCGCGTGTTCGGGCCTGAAAGCTGTGGAGAACTAGAGCATGAGCAACTGGCTGGTAGACAAGCTGATCCCTTCGATCATGCGTTCCGAGGTGAAGAAGAGCTCGGTCCCCGAAGGCCTTTGGCACAAGTGCCCGTCGTGCGACGCGGTGCTGTACAAGCCCGAACTGGAAAAGACGCTGGACGTCTGCCCGAAATGCAACCACCACATGCGCATCGGTGCACGCACCCGTCTGGACATCTTCCTGGATCCGGAAGGCCGTGAAGAGCTCGGCGCCGACCTGGAGCCGGTGGATCGCCTGAAGTTCCGCGACAGCAAGAAGTACAAGGACCGCCTGGCGGCCGCGCAGAAGGACACCGGTGAGAAGGATGCCCTGGTCGCCATGCGTGGCACCCTGCACAAGATGCCGATCGTGGCCTGCGCCTTCGAATTCTCCTTCATGGGCGGTTCCATGGGCGCCATCGTCGGTGAGCGCTTCGTGCGTGCCGCCAACGTTGCCCTGGAGCAGCGCTGCCCGCTGGTGTGCTTCTCCGCGTCGGGCGGTGCCCGCATGCAGGAAGCCCTGATCTCCCTGATGCAGATGGCCAAGACCTCCGCGGCCCTGGCTCGCCTGCGCGAAGAGGGTATCCCGTTCATCTCCGTGCTGACCGACCCGGTCTACGGCGGCGTTTCCGCCAGCCTGGCGATGCTCGGCGACGTGATCGTCGGCGAGCCGCGTGCACTGGTCGGCTTCGCCGGTCCGCGTGTGATCGAGCAGACCGTGCGCGAGAAACTGCCGGAAGGCTTCCAGCGTAGCGAGTTCCTGCTGGAGCACGGCGCCATCGACATGATCATCCCCCGCGCGGAACTGCGTGAGCGCCTTGGCCGGCTGCTGGCGCAGATGACGCGTCTTCCTTCCCCGGCTATCGCATGACTCAGAGAACCCTTGCCGACTGGCTTTCCTATCTTGAACAGCTCCACCCCACGGCTATCGACATGGGACTGGAGCGCAGCCGCGAAGTTGCCAGCCGGCTCGGCCTGAGCCGACCGGCGCCGAAAGTGATCACGGTCACCGGCACCAACGGCAAGGGTTCCACCTGCGCTTTCCTGGCTGCGCTGTTGCGTGCCCAGGGGCTCAAAGTCGGTGTGTACAGCTCGCCGCACCTCCTGCGTTACAACGAGCGTGTCCAGTTGAATGGCCAGGAGGCCAGCGACCAGGCGCTCTGCGACGCCTTTGCCGCCGTCGAGGCGGCGCGCGGCGAAATCTCCCTCACCTATTTCGAAATGGGCACCCTGGCGGCTTTCTGGCTATTCCAGCATGCCGCCCTGGATGCCGTAGTGCTGGAAGTGGGCCTGGGCGGTCGCCTGGACGCGGTGAACCTGGTGGATGCCGACCTGGCGCTGGTGACCAGTATTGGCCTGGATCACGCCGACTGGCTGGGCGATACCCGGGAAAGTGTCGCCTTCGAGAAGGCCGGCATCTTCCGCCCTGGCAAACCTGCCCTGTGTGGCGACCTGGACCCGCCGCAACCCCTGCTGGCGCAGGCGAATGCTCTGTCCGCACCCTTGTTCCTTCGCGGCCGCGACTTCGACCTGGCGCAAGGCGAGGCCAACTGGCATTGGCGCGGTGTGAGCGCTTCCGGCCAGGTGCTGGAATTGCACGACCTGCCCGTGCTCGACCTGCCCATGGAAAACGCTGCCCTGGCGCTTCAGGCGTATGCGCTCTTGGGCATGCCCTGGCAACCGGATGCCTTGCAGGCCGCCCTGCTGGGCACTCGCGTCACCGGGCGTCTGGATCGCCGCCAAATTGACTGGCGCGGCAAGCGGGTTTCCCTGCTGCTGGATGTCGGGCACAACCCCCATGCGGCCGAATACCTGGCTGCGCGCCTGGCCGCCCGTCCTGTCGCTGGGCGCCGATTGGCCGTGTTCGGCCTGCTTTCCGACAAGGATCTTCCCGGGGTTCTCCGCCCGCTGCAAGGCTGCCTGGCCAACTGGGCGGTGGCACCGTTGCCGACGCCGCGCACTCGCTCCGCGTCCGAGTTGCAGGCGGCATTGACGAACCTTCATGCAAGCGTCAGTGTCCACCAAAATATCGCCGCAGCACTCGAAGCACAGTGCGAGCAGGCGACACCGGACGACGAGATCCTGGTATTCGGATCGTTCTACAGTGTGGCTGAGGCGCTGGGCTGGCTGGAAAGCTTCGCAACGGGGGAGTAGGGGAAATGGCTGTCTTGGACAAGGGACTCAAGCAACGTATCGTCGGCGCGCTCGTGCTGGTGGCGCTGGCGGTGATCTTCCTGCCGATGCTGTTCAGTCGCGAGGATGAGCTGCGCCAGGTCGTGGTCGAGGCGCCTCCCATGCCGAAGGCGCCGGAAATGCCGCCGGTCGAGCTCGAGCAGGTCCAGGTGCCGGAACCCCAGGCGCTGCCCCAGGAACCCGTGCCACCGCTGGAACCTGCTGGAGATGCGCTGGCGTCCAATGTGCCGCCGCTTGAACAGCCCGCTCCGGCTGCGCCTGCCCAGCCCGTTGCGCCGGCAGTTCCGGTACCCGCTCCGGCACAACCGCAGCCGCAACCCCAGGTACAGGCCAAGGCGCCTGCTCCGGCTCCGGCCGCCCCCGTGGCTGAGACGAAGACCGACGAGAAGCGCCTGGACGTCAACGGACTGCCGGTCAGCTGGTCGATCCAGCTCGCCAGCCTGTCCAGCCGCGCCAGTGCCGAGAACCTGCAGAAGAACCTGCGGACCCAGGGTTACAACGCCTATATCCGCAGCGTTGAAGGCATGAACCGCGTGTTCGTCGGACCGGTCATCGAGCGGGCCGAGGCCAACCGCCTGCGTGACCAGTTGGCCCGCCAGCAGAAGTTGAACGGCTTCATCGTTCGTTTCCAGCCGGAAAAGGGCTGATAGATCGGGATAATCGAGCCCTTTCGGTTCCGCGGGTTACCGGAGTCAAAGGGCTCTGCTAAAATGCAGCGCCTTTTCAGTTTGTGGGCTGCATCGTGGCATTCACCTGGGTCGATTGGACGATCATCGCCATCATCGCCGTTTCCAGTCTGGTCAGTTTGAGTCGGGGTTTCGTCAAGGAAGCTCTCTCGCTGCTGACGTGGATAGTCGCAGGTGTAGTGGCCTGGACCTTCGGCGGCGCCCTGTCGCTGCACCTCACCGAATTCATCGAGATGCCTTCGGCGCGCATCATCGCCGCGTGCGCCATCCTTTTTGTCGCCACCCTCCTGGTTGGCGCCTTGATCAATTTCCTGATCGGCGAGCTGGTCAGGGTCACCGGCATGGACGGCACCGACCGCGTCCTGGGCATGGCCTTTGGCGCCGCCCGTGGTGCGCTGCTGGTCGTGCTGCTGGTCGGCCTGCTCAGCCTGGCGCCGGTGCAACAGGATCCCTGGTGGCAGCAATCCACGCTGTTGCCGCATTTTCTAATGGTCGCCGACTGGTCGAAGAACCTCATTCTGGGCTTTACCAGTCAGTGGCTCGCGAGCGGCATCAGCTCACCCAGCTGATGCGCCGCACCCGAAAGCATGCCCATCCATGCCCAACCGGCCTGGACGGGTACTTGATTAGCCTGAACTACTAGCAGGGGTTGCGTCACATGTGTGGCATCGTCGGTATCGTCGGTAAGTCGAACGTCAATCAGGCGCTGTATGACGCGCTTACCGTCCTTCAGCATCGCGGCCAGGACGCTGCCGGTATTGTGACCAGCCATGATGGCCGGCTCTTCCTGCGCAAGGACAACGGTCTGGTGCGTGACGTCTTCCAGCAGCGCCACATGCAGCGCCTGGTCGGCAGCATGGGCATCGGCCACGTGCGCTATCCCACCGCCGGCTCCTCCAGCTCCGCCGAAGCCCAGCCGTTCTACGTGAACTCGCCCTATGGCATCACCCTGGCGCACAACGGCAACCTGACCAACGTCGAGCAGCTGGCCAAGGAAATCTACGAATCCGACCTGCGCCACGTGAACACCAACTCCGACTCGGAAGTGCTGCTCAACGTGTTCGCCCACGAACTGGCCCACCGCGGCAAGCTGCAGCCCACCGAGGAAGACGTGTTCGCTGCCGTTTCCGGTGTGCACGCGCGCTGCAAGGGCGGTTACGCCGTGGTGGCGATGATCACCGGCTACGGCATCGTTGGCTTCCGCGATCCCCATGCCATTCGCCCGATCGTCTTCGGCCAGCGCCACACCGACGAGGGCGTCGAGTACATGATTGCCTCCGAAAGCGTCGCCCTCGACGTGCTGGGCTTCACCCTGATTCGTGACCTGGCTCCGGGCGAAGCGGTTTACATCACCGAGGAAGGCAAGCTGTTCACCCGCCAGTGCGCGGCTGATCCGCAGTACTCCCCCTGCATCTTCGAGCACGTCTACCTGGCGCGCCCGGACTCCATCATGGACGGCATTTCCGTCTACAAGGCACGCCTGCGCATGGGCGAGAAGCTGGCTGAGAAGATCCAGCGCGAGCGTCCCGACCACGACATCGACGTGGTGATCCCGATTCCGGATACCAGCCGTACCGCGGCCCTGGAACTGGCCAACCACCTGGGCGTGAAGTTCCGCGAAGGCTTCGTGAAGAACCGCTACATCGGTCGTACCTTCATCATGCCGGGCCAGGCCGCGCGCAAGAAATCGGTACGCCAGAAGCTCAACGCCATCGAGCTGGAATTCCGCGGCAAGAACGTGATGCTGGTGGACGACTCCATCGTGCGCGGTACCACCTGCAAGCAGATCATCCAGATGGCCCGCGAAGCCGGCGCCAAGAACGTCTACTTCTGCTCGGCTGCCCCGGCGGTGCGCTACCCGAACGTCTACGGCATCGACATGCCCAGCGCCCACGAGCTGATCGCCCACAACCGCTCCACCGAAGAAGTGGCCGAGCTGATCGGTGCCGACTGGCTGGTTTACCAGGACCTGCCGGACCTGATCGACGCAGTAGGTGGCGGCAAGGTGAAGATCGACCACTTCGACTGCGCCGTATTCGATGGCAAGTACATCACCGGCGATGTCGACGAGCAGTACCTGAACAAGATCGAGCAGGCGCGTAATGACGCCTCCAAGGCCAAGGCCCACGCGGTCAGCGCCATCATCGATCTGTACAACAACTGATCTGCAGGCCGTAGTCTCGCGCCACAGGTCGATAGCCCGGATTCCATCCGGGCTACGTTTTTTTGAAGAGGTGGGAACATGACGAAGGAATGGGAAGCCGGAAGGCTGGACAGTGACCTGGAAGGCGCGGCCTTCGACACCCTGGCCGTGCGTGCCGGCCAGCGCCGTACCCCGGAGGGTGAACACGGCGAGGCCATGTTCCTCACCTCCAGCTACGTGTTCCGCACCGCCGCCGACGCCGCTGCGCGCTTTGCCGGCGAGGTGCCGGGCAACGTCTATTCGCGCTACACCAACCCGACCGTGCGGACCTTCGAAGAGCGCATCGCTGCACTGGAAGGGGCCGAGCAGGCCGTGGCCACCGCGTCCGGCATGTCGGCGATTCTCGCCATTGCCATGAGCCTGTGCAGTGGTGGTGACCACGTGCTGGTGTCCCGCAGCGTGTTCGGTTCCACCATCAGCCTGTTCGAGAAGTACCTCAAGCGTTTCGGCATCGAAGTCGACTACCCGGCCCTGTCCGACCTGGATGGCTGGAAGGCGGCGATCAAGCCGAATACCAAGCTGCTGTTCGTCGAGTCGCCGTCCAACCCCCTGGCGGAGCTGGTCGACATTCCAGCCCTGGCCGACATCGCTCACGAGAAGGGCGCGCTGCTGGTGGTGGACAACTGCTTCTGCACCCCGGCCCTGCAACAACCGCTGAAGCTTGGTGCCGACATCGTCATGCACTCGGCCACCAAGTACATCGACGGCCAGGGCCGCACCATGGGTGGCGTAGTCGCCGGCCGTGCCGAGCACATGAAGGAAGTCGTGGGTTTCCTGCGTACCGCGGGCCCGACCCTCAGCCCCTTCAATGCCTGGGTGATGATCAAGGGCCTGGAAACGCTGCGTGTGCGCATGCAGGCGCATTGCGCCAGCGCCCTCGAAATCGCCAGGTGGCTGGAGCAGCAGCCCGGTGTCGAGCGCGTCTATTACGCCGGGCTGGAGAGCCATCCGCAGCACGAATTGGCCAAGCGCCAGCAGAAGGGCTTCGGCGCGGTGGTCAGCTTCGAGGTCAAGGGCGGCAAGGAAGCGGCGTGGCGCTTCATCGATGCCACCCGGATGATCTCCATCACCACCAACCTGGGTGACACCAAGACCACCATCGCCCATCCGGCCACCACCTCCCATGGCCGCCTGTCGCCGCAGGAGCGTGCCAACGCGGGTATCAGCGACAGCCTGGTCCGCCTGGCCATCGGCCTGGAAGATGTGGGCGATCTCAAGGCCGACCTGGAGCTCGGGCTCGCTGCTCTGTGATCGACTGGAGCCTGCAGGCCACCGTGCCGAACAACGGCAAGGTCGCCCTGGTCACTGGTGCCGCGCGTGGTATCGGCCTGGGAGTGGCGGCCTGGCTGATTGCCGAAGGTTGGCAGGTGGTACTGGCTGATATCGATCGCGCCCGTGGCTCCAGAGTGGCCAAGGCGCTTGGCGAGAACGCCTGGTTCGTCGCCATGGATGTGGCCCATGAAAGCCAGGTGGCGGTGGGCGTGGCCGAAGTGCTTGGGCAGTTCGGTCGTCTCGATGCGCTGGTCAGCAACGCCGCCATCGCCGAACCGCACAATCCGCCGCTGGAAAGCCTGGAACTGGCTCGCTGGAATCGTGTGCTCGCGGTCAACCTGACGGGCACCATGCTGCTCGCCAAGCACTGCGCGCCCTATTTGCGGGCCCACCAGGGGGCCATCGTCACCATCGCCTCCACCCGTGCTCACCAGTCCGCGCCCGATAGCGAGGCTTACGCCGCCAGCAAGGGCGGCCTGCTGGCCCTGACCCATGCACTGGCCATGAGCCTGGCGCCGGAGATCCGGGTCAACGCCGTGACGCCGGGCTGGATCGATGCCCGCGACCCGTCCGCCCGCAAGGAAGCGCCGCTGACCGAGTTGGACCATGACCAGCATCCGCTGGGACGCGTGGGGGTCGTGGAAGACGTGGCCGCCCAGGTGGCCTGGCTGCTATCGGACAACGCCAGCTTCGTCACCGGCCAGGAATTCATGGTCGACGGCGGAATGACCCGCAAGATGATCTATCTCGACTGACTTCCAGTCGGGGGAGGGAAGGGCGGCGGCACCAGGCGGTGCGCCGCCCTTTTTTCTTGAGAATTCGAATTGTCCCTCGCCGCGAAGACGAGGGTGTGCTCGATCAGGGTTTGCGCAGGTCGATGGCCGGTGTCTTCTGGCCGTCGAACAGTTCCACCGGATGGCGCGGCAGGATGGCCGGGCGGCCTTCCTTGTCGTGTTCGCCGACGATGCGGATGTCGTCGTACTTCTTCCCGGACAGGGCCGCGAGTCCGGCACGGTCGCGTACCACGGTCGGCCGCAGGAAGACCATCAGGTTGCGCTTCACATGGGTGTCCCTGGTGGAGCGGAACAATCGGCCGAGGATGGGGATGTCGCCCAGCAGCGGCACTTTGGAGTCGGTCTGGGTGATGTCGTCCTGGATCAGGCCGCCCAGCACGATCACCTGGCCGTCCTCGGCGAGGATGGTGCTCTTGATCGAGCGCTTGTTGGTGATCAGGTCGACCGCCTGGGCAGTGAGTGAGGCGGTTGGTGCGATGGAGGAGATTTCCTGCTCGATCTCCAGGCGCAGGGTTGCACCTTCGTTGATGTGCGGGGTCACCTTCAGGGTTACGCCGATGTCCTGGCGTTCGATGGTGGTGAAGGGGTTGTTGGCGCCGGATGCGTCGGTGGTGAAGGTGCCGGTCTGGAAGGGCACGTTCTGGCCCACGAGGATCTCTGCCTTCTGGTTGTCCAGGGTCAGCAGGCTCGGGGTGGACAGCAGGTTGCTCTTGTTGTTCGCCGAGAGCGCGGTGATCAGTGCGGCGAAATGGTCGGTACCGATGCCGATGATGGCGCCGTCCGGCAGGGTGTCGGGAATTTCGTCGTCGCGGATGGCGTTGAGCACGGTGCCGACCGACAGCCCGGTATTACCGAAGTTGACCCCTCCCAGGCCGCCGGTGTCGCCGCGGGCGTCCACTGCCCACTGCACGCCAAGGGCTTCGGTGATATCGCCGGAAATCTCCACGATGGCCGCTTCCACCATCACCTGGGCGCGGGGCACGTCGAGCTGGCGGACGATGTCCTCCATGGCGGCGACCACGTCCGGCTCGGCCAGCATCACCAGGGCGTTCAGGCTTTCGTCGGCGCGGATCAGAATATTCTGCGGCTTGCCGCCGCTGGCAGGGGCGCCGCCTTCGGCACTGCCTTCCCCGTTCTTCAAACCCTCGGAAATCTCGCCCAGGGTTTCGGCCAGGCTCTTGGCATCGTTGTGGCGCAGGCGGATCACGCGGGTATTGGCCGAACGCGAGGCCGGGGTGTCCAGGGATTGCGCCAGGGCCGCCAGTTTCGCCCGGGCCGATGGTGGGCCGAGGATGATCAGGCGGTTGGTGCGGGCGTCGGCGATCACCTGGGTGCCGGAAGTGCCCTTGGACTGGCCTCGGTTCAGCGAGGCGTTGAGCACCTCGGCGGCGTCCATCACCCAGGCGTACTTGAGATTGAGGACGGTGTAGTCGCGGTCGCCCTTCTGGTCGAGCTGGCGCATCAGGTCTTCGATGCGGGTGATGTTGGCGGCTCGGTCGCTGATGATCAGGGCATTGGTCGAGGTCACGGCAGCGAGGTGGCCGTATTGGGGGACCAGGGGTCGAATCAGCGGGATGAGCTCCGTCACCGGCGTGTGTTGCACCTGGATCACGCGGGTTTCCAGGCTTTCGGCGCCAGGGCGGGTGCTGCTGGCTTCGGCCTTGGCTTCGGCGTTGGGAATGATCCGCGCCTGGCCGTCCTGGGCGACCACGGTGAAGCCGTGGGTGGCCATTACCGAAAGGAACAGCTGATAGACCTCGTTGATCCCCAACGGCGTTTTCGATACCACGCTGACCTGGCCCTTTACCCGCGGGTCGACGATGAAAGTCTCGCCGGTGATGTCGGCGATCTGGTCGATGAATTCGCGGATGTCGGCGTCCTTGAGGTTGATGGTCCAGGCATCCTGCTGTTGCTGCGCGCTGCCCGGCTCGGTGGTCGGTTGGGCGGCGAGCAGGGGCAGGGGCGCGGCCAGCATCCCGGCGGCGAACAGGGCGAGCGTGAGGCGCGAGAAAGTCGGGGTCATCGTGTCATTCGCTATCCTGGGGCGGTTCGGCGGAAGGTTCGGAGGCGGTGTTCTCCGGGTCTTCCATCTGTTGGCGCAGTTTCTCCATGCGCTCGCGCAATTCGGCGGCGTTGTCTTCCTGCAGGCCGTTGAGCTCGTCGATCACCGTGGTGGACGATTCGTCCGGGGTGGCACCGACGGCGGTGAAGCGTGAGCGCGGTTCGGGGAAGCTGAGACTTTCCAGGCGCCCGTTGCGTTCGATTTCGACATGGGTGCGATAGACCGCGTGCAGCTTGACGCCACTGGTGATCTCCTCGCCAGCGTTGAAGCGTCGCGGTTTGCCGCCTTCGAACTGGATGATGGCGGTGGACTTGTCCGGCCCCTCGTGGACGAAGCTGCCGAGCAGGGTCAGACGCAGATTGGTGGTGGGCGGTGGGCCGCTTGGCTGGGCTTTCGGGGCGGGGCCGAACAAAGGCTCCAGGTTCTGCAGCGGCTGGGCGGTGGCCTGTTGAGCTCCCTGTTGCTCCGGTGCGCGGGCGGGAGCCTGGACCGCGCGCAGCCATTCCCGGGTCTGCCAGGCGAAGCTGGCACCCATGGCCAGGACCAGCAATGCACCGACGAGTGCTGGCGCATGGCGTTGCAGCCAGTTTACGGAATCCGGGGCTTGCAAGTGGGTCCAACTCCTAAGGCTGTATCGTTCTTCTGGTTTTATGTTTTGGCAGAACTGCGTTGATCATAGCAGTGCGTTCGAGGGCGATGCTCGGCCGTACAGATGATGTTGCGACGCAGTCGCTGTGCTAAAGATATCTGTGAATTTTTACGGCTTTAGGTGGCTTTGTTCACACCAATCATAAGAATCGGACAGCAGCGGTGCACAATCGTCAGATTGCGCTGCAATACTTTCTTTCGGACCCATCTGAAACAGGCGCCCACGGATGAACCCACCACTCGCTGAAGCCCCGCTGCGGCGGTTCCCATTCGGCTTTGCCAAGCGGCACGGCGTGCTGTTGCTGGATGGAGTTGACCCTTGCCTGGCCCATCGGCCCGGCGTCGAGCTGGTGGCCCTGGCCGAGGCGCGGCGTTTCGCCGGGCGCAGCCTGCCGCTGAGGCCCCTCAGCGGCGAAGCCTTCGAACAGGCCCTGGCCCAGGCCTATCAGCATGATTCCTCCGCTGCCATGCAACTGGCGGAGGACCTCGGCGGTAGCCTGGACCTCGCCGCCCTGGCCGAGCAGATTCCGGAAACCGAGGACTTGCTGGAGCAGGAGGACGATGCGCCGATCATCCGCCTGATCAACGCCATCCTCGGCGAGGCGATCAAGGAGAACGCCTCGGACATCCACCTGGAAACCTTCGAGAAGCGCCTGGTCGTGCGTTTCCGTGTCGACGGCATTCTCCGCGAGGTGCTGGAGCCCAAGCGCGAACTGGCGGCCTTGCTGGTATCGCGGATCAAGGTGATGGCGCGGCTGGATATCGCCGAGAAGCGTATCCCCCAGGACGGCCGTATTTCCCTGCGGGTGGCCGGACGTGAGGTGGATATCCGCGTATCCACGCTGCCGTCGGCCAATGGCGAGCGCGTGGTGCTGCGTCTGCTGGACAAGCAGGCCGGGCGCCTGACCTTGCAGCACCTGGGCATGAGCGCGCGTGATCGCGACCTGCTGGAAAACACCGTCCGCCGTCCACACGGCATCCTGCTGGTCACCGGGCCCACCGGCTCGGGCAAGACCACCACCCTGTACGCCAGCCTGGTCACCCTCAACGACCGCACGCGCAACATCCTCACTGTCGAAGACCCGATCGAGTACCACATCGAGGGCATCGGCCAGACCCAGGTCAACCCCAAGGTGGACATGACCTTCGCCCGAGGCCTGCGCGCCATCCTGCGCCAGGACCCGGACGTGGTGATGGTGGGCGAGATCCGCGACCAGGAAACCGCCGAGATTGCCGTGCAGGCCTCGCTGACCGGCCACCTGGTGCTTTCCACCCTGCACACCAACAGTGCCATCGGCGCCATCACCCGCCTGGTGGACATGGGGGTCGAGCCTTTCCTGCTGTCGTCATCCCTGCTGGGTGTGCTGGCACAGCGCCTGGTGCGGGTGCTCTGCCCCCATTGCAAGGAGGCCTATCAGCCGGATGCCGCCGAATGCCAGTTGCTCAATGTCGAGGTGGACAGCGCGCCGCTCCTGCATCGCGCCCGCGGTTGCGCGGAATGCCACCAACAGGGCTATCGAGGGCGAACCGGTATCTACGAACTGGTGGTGTTCGACGATCACATGCGCAGCCTGATCCACAGCGTTGCCTCTGAACAGGAAATGGTCCGCCATGCGCGGCAATCCAGCCCGAGCATCCGCGAGGACGGCCGGCGCAAGGTATTGGAAGGCATCACGACGGTGGAAGAAGTGCTGCGGGTCACCCAGGAAGAGTAAATGGCCGCATTCGAATACCTTGCACTCGACGCCAGGGGCCGCCAGCAGAAGGGTGTGCTCGAAGCGGACAGCGCCCGCCAGGTACGCCAGCTGCTGCGCGAGCGCCAGCTGGCACCGCTGGAAGTGCGCGCCACCCGCGTTCGCGAGCAGGCCGAGCGGGGCCGCTTCAGTCTTGCGCGGGGCCTGTCCGCCCGTGACCTGGCCCTGGTGACTCGGCAGCTCGCGACCCTGGTGCAAGCGGCGCTGCCCATCGAGGAAGCGCTGCGTGCGGCGGCTGCGCAGTCGGGCAGTTCACGCATCCAGTCGATGCTGCTGGCGGTGCGCGCCCGGGTACTGGAAGGCCACAGCCTGGCCAGCAGCCTGCGGGAGTTCCCCTTGGCTTTCCCCGAGCTCTATCGCGCCACCGTGGCGGCGGGTGAGCACGCCGGCCACCTGGGACCGGTGCTCGAGCAACTGGCCGACTACACCGAGCAACGCCAGCAGTCACGCCAGAAGATCCAGCTGGCGCTGCTCTATCCGGTGATCCTGATGTGCGCGTCGCTGGCGATCGTCGCCTTCCTGCTGGGTTTCGTCGTGCCTGACGTGGTCAAGGTGTTCATCGACTCGGGGCAGACCCTGCCTCTGCTCACCCGCGGCCTGATTGGCCTGAGCGATCTGGTCAAACACTGGGGCTGGCTGATGCTCCTGGTGCTGATTGCGGCCTTCGTCGGCGCGCGCTGGGCACTGCGCGATCCGAACCTGCGCCAGCGCTGGCATGCCCTGATGTTGCGCATTCCACTGGTGGGACGACTGGTGCGTGCCACCGATACCGCGCGCTTCGCTTCCACCCTGGCGATCCTCACCCGCAGCGGCGTGCCGCTGGTGGAGGCCCTTGGCATCGGCGCCGAAGTGATTTCCAACCGGGTGATCCGCGCGCATGTGGTGGTGGCCGCGCAGAAGGTCCGTGAAGGCGGCAGCCTGACCCGCGCCCTGGAAGGCAGCGGGCAGTTTCCGCCGATGATGCTGCACATGATCGCCAGTGGCGAACGTTCCGGCGAACTCGACCAGATGCTCGCCCGCACCGCGCGCAATCAGGAAAACGACCTGGCCGCCAGCATCGCCTTGCTGGTAGGCCTTTTCGAACCGTTCATGCTGGTGGTCATGGGGGCTGTGGTGCTGATGATCGTCCTCGCCATCCTGCTGCCTATCCTTTCTCTCAACCAACTCGTGGGGTAATCGCGTGAATCTGCGCCGTAGTCAGTCGGGCTTTACGCTCATCGAAATCATGGTCGTGGTGGTCATCCTCGGCATCCTCGCCGCTCTGGTGGTGCCGCAGGTGATGAATCGTCCCGACCAGGCCAAGGTCACGGTGGCCAAGGGCGACATCAAGGCCATCGGCGCCGCCCTGGACATGTACAAGCTGGACAACTTCGCCTATCCCAGCACCCAGCAGGGCCTGGAGGCGCTGGTAAGCCGGCCGTCCGGCAACCCGCCGGCGAAGAACTGGAACAAGGATGGCTACCTGAAGAAACTGCCGATTGACCCGTGGGGCAACCCGTACCAATACCTGGCGCCGGGTAGCAAAGGCGCCTATGACCTCTATTCGCTGGGGGCCGATGGCAAGGAAGGCGGCAGCGACAACGACGCCGACATCGCCAACTGGGACAACTGATGAGAAGCGGGCGGCAGGGCGGCTCCGGCCGGGTGTCCGGTGCCTTGGCGTCCGCGGGTTTCACCCTGATCGAAGTCCTGGTGGTGATGGTGGTCATGGCCTGCATGGCCGGCCTGGCGGTGATCAGCGCCGGCGTCGCCGGTCCCACCCGTGAACTCACCAATGAAGCCGATCGCCTCGCGGGGCTGATCGGCGTGCTCGCCGACGAGGCCGTGCTGGACAACCGCGAATACGGCCTGCGCGTGGAGCGGGACAGTTACCAGGTCTACTACTACGACGAAACCAGCGCCCGCTGGCAGCCGCTGTCCGATGGTGCCCGCCAGTTGCCGGAGTGGGCCGAACTGACCATCGAGCTGGACGGCGAACCGCTGGTGCTTCCGGCCCGCGCCAATGACGAGAAGCAGGCCAAGGATGCGAAGAAGGCCCCGCTGGTGCCGCAACTGATCATCCTGTCCAGCGGCGAAATCAGCCCCTTCCGCCTGGAAATGGGTGAGCGGCGCAGGGATGGTCTGCGCCTGCAGCTTTCCAGCGATGGATTCCGCCTGCCCCGTGTGGAGGCCCTCGGCGGCAAGGGGCGCGCCGGATGAGAAGCAGTCGCGCGTTCACCTTGATCGAGGTGCTGGTGGCGCTGGCCATTTTCGCGGTGGTTGCCGCCAGCGTCCTCACCGCCAGCGCACGCAGCCTGCAGATCGCTTCACGCCTGGAAGACAAGACCCTGGCGATGTGGATCGCCGACAACCGCCTGACCGAGCTCCAGTTGCGCGAGACGCCACCTTCCACCGGCAAGGACAAGGGCGAGCTGGACTACGGCGGACGGCGCTGGGAGTGGCAAAGCGAAGTCGAAGGCACCAGTGACCCGGTACTGCGGCGGGTCACTCTCTGGGTGGCGCCGCGCCCGACCCGGGGCGCCGGCGTTGGCAAGCTGGAAGACCGGGCCAGCGTACGCCTGGTGGGTTTCATCGGGAGCACGCCATGAAGCGCGCGGCGGGTTTCACCCTGCTGGAGCTGCTGATCGCCATCGCCATCTTCGCGCTGCTGGCCATCGGCACCTGGCGCATGCTCGGCGCGGTCCTCGATTCGGACGAAGCGACACGCGTGCAGGAGCAGCAGCTGCGTGAAGTGGTCCGGGCGATTTCGGCTTTCGAGCGGGACATCCGCCAGGTGATTTCCCGCCCCATCCGCGATGCCTATGGCGAGTCCCGTGCGGCGCTGCTGGGCGAGCAGGAAGGTGACAACGACAGCCTGGAACTCACCCGCAACGGCTGGCGAAACCCGACCGGCATGCAGCGTTCGCGCCTGCAGCGGGTGCGTTGGCAGCTCTCGGGCGAACGCCTGGAGCGGCGCTACTGGACGGTGCTGGACCAGGCCCAGGACAGCCTGCCGCGCGTCCAGAACGCGCTGGATGGGGTTACCTCCATGAAGTTGCGCTACATGGACGACAGTGGTGACTGGCAGGACAGCTGGCCGCCGGCCGGCCTGCCGGAGGACGAGCGCCTGGATCGCCTGCCACGCGCCCTGGAACTGACCCTGGAGCACCGCCGCTATGGTGAGCTGCGCCGGGTGCTGCGCCTGGTGGAAACCCCGCCCCGACAACCGCCGCAGGCCGGGGGCAACCAGCCGGACGGGGAACAGCAGAACCCGCAGGGCGGTCAGCAGGGGGGCCAACAGAGCGGCGACCAGGAGCCGTCGCAATGAAGCGCCAGGCGGGCGTCGCCTTGCTCACCGTGCTGCTGGTGGTCGCGGTGGTCACGGTCGTCTGTGCCGGCCTGATCGCCCGCACCCAGCTGTCCATCCGTTCCAGCGGCAATGAACTGCACACCCGCCAGGTGGCCCAGTACGCCCTCGGCGGCGAGGCCCTGGCCGAAGCCATCCTCGTGCGCGACCTGCGCCAGGGCGATCCGCGGACACCGGTGGATCACCTGGGCGAGGCCTGGGCGCGGCCCCTCACTACCTTCAAACTGGATGACGGTGGTTCGCTCAGCGTACGCATCGAAGATCCGAGCGCCCGTTTCAACGTCAACAGCCTGGTGCGGGACGGCCAGCTCAATGAGCAGGGTGTCCGCCAGTTCCGCCGGCTGTTGCTGCGCCTGGGTATCGAGGCACCCTACACCGAGCGACTGGTGGACTGGCTCGACCGCGACCAGGAGCCCTTCGGCCCCAATGGCGCCGAAGACAACCAGTACCTGCTGTTGCAGCCGCCGTATCGCGCGGCCAATCACGCCATGAGCGATGTGTCCGAGTTACGCCTAGTGTTAGGCATGACGGAGCTGGACTACCGCAAGCTGCTGCCTTTCGTCACCGCGTTGCCGTCGGACGCGTCTCTCAACGTCAACACCGCCAGTGCGCTGGTGCTGTCCACCCTGGCCGACAACCTGGACGCCGACAGTGGCGGATTGCTGATGGCGGCGCGGGGAACCACGGGTTTTCGCAGCCTGGATGCCTTTCTCGGTCAGCCCGCGCTGGCCGGGATGGGGCTGGAGGCGCAGGGGCTGGCGGTGGGCAGTCAATATTTCAACGTGATCAGCGAGGTTCGCCTTGCCGGTCGCCGCCAGGTTCTGGTCAGTACCCTGCAGCGCAGCAGCGACGGCAAGGTACGGGTTCTCTCTCGTGATCTCGGGCAGGGCGGATTGCCGCCGGCGCCCGTCAAGGAGCCGCAGTCATGACACAGGCTTGCATCTTCCTTCCGGTAGCCGCCTGCACCCAGCCGGACGCCGAACTGGAAGTGCTGCTCTGGCAAGGAGGCACGGGCCGTCGCCTGCCATTCGCCAGGGCGCTGGAAGAGGTGGCGCCACCCTGGCGCCTGATCCTGCCGGTGGAGGCGGTGACCTGTTGCGCAGTCCGCCTGCCTACCCAGAAGGGGCGCTGGTTGCGTCAGGCATTGCCTTTCGCGGTGGAGGAACTGCTCGCCGAGGAGGTGGAAAGCTTCCACCTCGGGCTGGGCGGGGCGTTGGCCGATGGCCGGAACCGGGTGTTCGCCGTACGCCGAACCTGGCTGGCAGGCTGGATGGAACTGACCGGCAAGCTCGGTCCTGCGCCCTCCGCCATCCATGTCGATGCTGACCTGCTGCCGGAACAGGGCACCCAGTTGCTCTGGCTGGAACAGCGCTGGCTGCTGGGCGGCGAGGGGGGCGCCCGGCTCGGTTTCGCGGAACTCGACTGGCCCGTTCTGAAGGACGCCTGCGTAGCGCCCCGCAGTGGCCATGCACCCGCCGCTCGCCAGGTACTGGACGGCGTGGACGAGTGGCACGATGAAGGCGATGCCTATGGCTGGCTGGCGACGCAGAAGGGCAGCGATCTGGCCCAGGGAGAATTCACCCTGAAGGAAGAACGCCAGCGCTGGTCGCGCTGGAAGCCACTGCTGGGGCTGGTTGGCTTGTGGCTGCTGTTGCAGTGGGGCTTCAACCTGGTCCAGGCCTGGCAACTGCAGCGTCAGGGCGATACCTACGCGGCAGCCAATGAAACCCTTTATCGAGAGTTGTTTCCCCAGGACAACAAGCTGGTGAACCTGCGGGCCCAGTTCGATCAGCACCTGGCCGAGGGCTCCGCTTCGGGGCAGGGCCGTCTGCTGACCCTGCTCGGCCAGGCGGCCCAGGCGCTGATCACCGAAGGTGCCCAGGTAAGGGTGCAGCAACTGGATTTCAGCGAGACACGGGGCGACCTCGCGTTGCAGGTACAGGCGCCGGGTTTCGATGCCCTGGAACGCTTGCGCGAGCGTCTGATCGGCAGCGGGCTTTCCGTGCAGATGGGCTCGGCAAGCCGCGACGAAAGCGGCGTCAGCGCGCGCCTGGTGATAGGAGGATGAAGATGCTCGATGCAATCAAGGCGCCCTTGCAGACGCAGTGGCAGGCTTCTTCCCTCGGCATACGCTGGCGTGCGCTGCCGGTCAGGGACCGCACGGCGTTGTTGGGGCTCGGCATTTTCCTCGGGCTGGTCCTGCTCTACTTGCTGCTCTGGCTTCCGGCCGAGCGGCGTCTGGCCAGTGCACGCGAGCACTTCGAGTCCCAGCGCGGCCTGCATGCCTATCTGCAGCAGCGTGCTCCCGAGGCGCGATCAGTACGGGTCCAGCCCCAGAGCCAGGTGGATCCGGAGCGGCTGCAGGGGCTGGTGACCGCCACCGCCGCCGAACAGGGGCTGGCCATCGAGCGTGTCGACAGCGATGCTCCCGGCGCGGTGCAGGTGAACCTGCAACCCGCAGCGTTTCCAAGTCTCCTGCGTTGGTTCGGCGTGCTGGAAGGGCAGGGGGTTCGCATCGAAGAAGCCGGACTTGACCGCAACGAAGATGGCCGGGTCACCGCGCGTGTATCGCTGAAGGTGGGGAGCTGACTGCGCCCCGACTTCGTGCGGGCGCACCGTCATGGTGCGCGTTGCTGCGCCGGGAAAAGGGACATGAGATTCGCCAGGAGAAAAAATCCATACAGGGTGTTGACTTAGCGAAGCCCTCTGCGTAAATTGCGCGCCTCGCAAGGCGATGGGTGATTAGCTCAGCCGGGAGAGCATCTGCCTTACAAGCAGAGGGTCGGCGGTTCGATCCCGTCATCACCCACCAATCCTTGCGAATTTCGGACGAAAGTCCGGCCGACGCGCAGCGGTAGTTCAGTCGGTTAGAATACCGGCCTGTCACGCCGGGGGTCGCGGGTTCGAGTCCCGTCCGCTGCGCCATATTTCCCATGTTCGAGTCGCTCGGGCATGAAGCGGCAAGGTCCACAGGGCCGGGTCGCCAGACGATGCAAAGGTTTCACCGGACGCAAGTCCAACCGACACGCAGCGGTAGTTCAGTCGGTTAGAATACCGGCCTGTCACGCCGGGGGTCGCGGGTTCGAGTCCCGTCCGCTGCGCCATATAGAGAAGCCCTCAGGTAGCAATACCTGGGGGCTTTTTCTTTTTCTCTCTTCCGCATTCTTCGACGCTGCTCCCCAGGGGTAATTTTCCGGTCACCTGGGATCGTTACATTCCTGGCATGGGTTTTGTTTCCATGACCGCTATCGATACCAGGAGGAACGCGTGATGGACGACTACCAGGAAGAGATTCTCGATTTTCACGCTGGCGAGCAGGACACGGTAGAACCGGCGGACGACGCTACCGAAATGTGATCAGCCTGCCTGGCGCTGGGCGCGGCGGAACTCGCCTGGAGTGCTGCCGCTCCAGCGTTTGAATGCGCGCTGGAAGGCTTCCGCCGAGGCGAAGCCGAGCAGGTAGGCGATTTCACCGAAGGCCAGTTCGGTGTCGCGGATGTAGGCCATGGCCAGGTCGCGGCGGGTTTCATTGAGGATGGCTCGATACTGGGTGCCTTCCTCGGCCAGCTTGCGGCGCAAGGTCCAGCTGGGCATCTGCAGGCGTGCCGCCACTTCTTCCAGATCCGGTTCCCGCCCGTGCAGCAGCGGCCCCAGCAACTGGGTGATGCGCTCGCGAAGGCTGCGGGTGCGGGTCAGCTGCAGCAGCTCCCTCTCGCAGATATCCAGCAATTGCCGCCAGGTGGCGGGGCAGTGTTCACAGCCGCGCAGCGCCAGGGTGTCCAGCGACAGGCGCAACTGATTGGCGCCCGCCTCGAACTCCACCGGACAACCGAAATGCTCGGCATAGCGCTCGGCGTAGTCGGGTGCGGCGAATTCGATTTCCACTTTCTCGATGCGGATGCCGGCACCGACCAGTTGGCTCAGGTGGCTCTGCCAGCCCGCCAGAACCGAGTCCACCACGAAGCGGTTATAGGCGTTGTAGGGGCTGATGGAATAGAAGCGCAGCCAGGCGCCCTTTGAGTCCTCGTGGAAGCTCGACTGTCCGCGATAGTTACTGGCGTAGAGCCGTTCGAAACGGGCCAGGGCGCGAGCTGCTTCCCGCAGGTTGGGGGCCTGTTCGGCGCAGACACCCGCGAGCCCGAGCTGGCTGAGGCGGCTGAGGCGGCCCATGGCCAGGCCGAGGGCGGGGTCGCCGCAGAGCTGGATGGCGGCATGGCCGAGACGCATGAAACGTGGGATCGACAAGCGCCCATGGGGTTCGGCGAAGCGCGCGGCATCCAGGCCGAAGCGCTCCAGCAGTTCCGTCGCGCAGTGACCGGCCTGTTCCAGCGCCGCTGCCATGCTGAGAACGGAACTCACGGAGAGGTCGCCCAGCTTCACCCGTTGCGTTTTCATCGGGCACCCAGCCAGGCATTCAGCAGATGGCTACCCGGCACATCGCTGGCCTGCGGGGCGCCGAGGGGCGTCAGCACACTGCCGGACGGCGCCTTGTGAAGCGGCCAGAGCCGGCCGCGGAGGAAGAGCGTTTCACTGGCGCTGGTCCGGCCGTCACTCAGGGTGACTTCACTCTGCGGATAGCCCGAAGCCCAACTGCGCGTAATGGTTACCTGGCCGCTGACGGTCTGCAGTTCCTGGCGCGATTCATGGCGGGTGCTTTGCGGCCAGGGCTGGCTGAAGGGCTCGCCGAGCAGGTTGCCGTCCGGGGAGAAGGCCAGGGCCAGGTTGTAGAGGTCGCCATGGCCGCTGCGCAGCTTGCCTTCCTTGAGGTAGGGCGAGGGGAGGAGGATGGAGCCGGCGAGGAGGGTGACCCGGTACTCGCCGGCCAGGCGGCTGAACAGCTTCTGGTAGTCCCGTGCCATGCGCCGGGCCTTGGCGCGCAGCAGGGCTTCCTCCAGGTCCTGGCCCTGCAGGTAGAGGCGGCCCAGCAGGGTGGGGTGGCTGAGGGTGAGCAGGCGGCTGCCCTCGGTGAAGGTGCGGGCCTGGTAGAGGTTGTGTTTCTCGTCCCGCAGCAGCAGCCAGGTGCCGATGTGGTCGGGCAGCGCGACCACGGTCCGTTCATTGAGCAGGCCCAGGGCGCGGGCCTGGTCGAGGGCCGCCACGAGCTTCATGCGCAGCAGGTCGGGATCGCGGTAGTCGCTGGGGTAGAGCTCCGGGCGGATCGCCAGCAGGTTGCCACTCGCGCTGGCTGCACCCACGTCGCTGGCCAGGCTGGCGCGCAGATCGGACAGGTAGTGGACGCGCGGGCGTTCGCCGGTCCATACCGCATAGGCGGTCAGGCAGCTCACCAGGATGGCGGCGATCAGGGGCGTCAGCAGTTTGCGCATGGAATGTCCGGTGCCGGGAAATGCCGATCAGGGTAGGGGACACGCTGCCGATTGCCAAGGGTCGCTGTCATTTTTGATCAGTAACTTGTCAGTTCCGATCATTGAGCGGGCAGTGCCTGCTCTTTATCGTCTGCCCCACAACCGACTCCGGCCCTTCGAGGCCAGGGGCACTTCCGTGAATAGCACCGCCTGTTGTGGAGGAACCATGACCGCCACCCGTTACCCGCACCTGCTCGCGCCCCTCGACCTGGGCTTCACCACCCTGCGCAATCGCACCCTGATGGGCTCCATGCACACCGGCCTGGAAGAAAAGCCCCACGGTTTCGAGCGCATGGCCGCCTACTTCGCCGAGCGCGCCCGGGGTGGCGTCGGCCTGATGGTGACCGGCGGCATTGGCCCGAACGCCGAAGGCGGCGTCTATGCCGGTGCGGCCAAGCTGACCACCGAGGAAGAGGCCGAGAAGCACAAGATCGTCACCCGTGCGGTGCACGAGGCGGGCGGCAAGATCTGCATGCAGATCCTCCACGCCGGCCGTTACGCCTACAACCCCAAGCAGGTCGCACCGTCGGCCATCCAGGCGCCGATCAACCCCTTCAAGCCGAACGAGCTGGATGAAGAGGGCATCGAGAAGCAGATCCGGGATTTCGTCACCTGCTCCGTGCTGGCGCAGAAGGCCGAGTACGACGGCGTCGAGATCATGGGTTCCGAGGGTTACTTCATCAACCAGTTCCTCGCCGCCCACACCAACCAGCGTACCGACCGCTGGGGCGGCAGCTACGAGAACCGCATGCGCCTGGCGGTGGAAATCGTCCGCCGCGTGCGCGAAGCCGTTGGCCCGAACTTCATCATCATCTTCCGCCTGTCCATGCTCGACCTGGTGGAAGGTGGCAGCACCTGGGACGAGATCGTCACCCTGGCCAAGGCCATCGAAGCGGCGGGTGCGACCATTATCAACACCGGTATCGGCTGGCACGAAGCGCGTATCCCGACCATCGCCACCAAGGTGCCGCGTGCGGCCTTCACCAAGGTCACCGCCAAGCTCAAGGGCGAGGTGAAGATTCCGCTGATCACCACCAACCGCATCAATACCCCCGAGGTGGCCGAGCAGGTCCTGGCCGAAGGCGACGCCGACATGGTGTCCATGGCCCGCCCGTTCCTCGCCGACCCGGACTTCGTCAACAAGGCCGCCGAAGGTCGCGCCGACGAGATCAACACCTGCATCGGCTGCAACCAGGCCTGCCTGGACCACACCTTCGGCGGCAAGCTGACCAGCTGCCTGGTCAACCCGCGCGCCTGCCATGAAACCGAGCTGAACTACATCCCGGTCACCCAGGCGAAGAAGATCGCCGTGGTCGGTGCTGGCCCGGCCGGCCTCTCCGCCGCCACCGTCGCCGCCGAGCGTGGGCACAGCGTGACCCTGTTCGACGCTGCCGGGGAGATCGGTGGCCAGTTCAATGTGGCCAAGCGCGTGCCAGGCAAGGAGGAGTTCTACGAGACCCTGCGCTACTTCAAGCGCAAGCTGGAGACCACCGGCGTCGACCTGCGCCTGAACACCCGCGTTTCGGTTGAGGATCTGGCCCGGGGCGGCTTCGACGAAATCATCCTGGCCACCGGCATCAGCCCGCGTACTCCGGAGATTCCCGGTATCGACCACCCGATGGTGATCGGTTACCTGGACGCCATCCTCGAGCGCAAGCCGGTCGGGCAGAAGGTGGCGGTCATCGGTGCCGGCGGTATCGGCTTCGACGTGTCCGAGTTCATCACCCACAAGGGCGAGTCCACCAGCCTGAGCCGCGAAGCCTTCTGGAAGGAGTGGGGCATCGACGGCGCCCTGGAAGCCCGTGGCGGTATCGCCGGGATCAAGGCCCAGCCCCATGCGCCGGCACGCCAGGTGTTCCTGCTGCAGCGCAAGAAAAGCAAGGTGGGCGATGGCCTTGGCAAGACCACCGGCTGGATCCACCGCACCGGCCTGAAGAACAAGCAGGTGCAGATGCTCAACGCCGTGGAATACCTCAAGGTGGACGATGCCGGCCTGCACATCCGCGTGGCCGACGGCGAAGCCCAGGTGCTGCCGGTGGACACCGTGATCGTCTGCGCCGGCCAGGACCCGCTGCGCGAGCTGCACGAGGGCCTGGTAGCCGCTGGCCAGAGCGTGCACCTGATCGGTGGCGCCGATGTCGCTGCCGAACTGGACGCCAAGCGCGCCATCAACCAAGGCTCGCGCCTCGCTGCCGAGCTCTGAAAGCCAGAACAGGATTTGCTGCGCGTCGGTTCTGCCTTGTTGAAACCGCCTCGGAATGCTCATTTGGCATTCGAAAACTGCGCTTCCTCGGCGGTTTTCGCGTAGCAGCCCGCTAGCTCGCGAAATCCTGTCCAGGCTTTTTCCACCAACCGCCCGGCTTTTTGCCGGGCGGTTTCATTTCCAGTTCCAACCACGTCACACTTTTGCCTTGCCGCTGGTCCGACAGGTTGTCGCGGCAGGGCTCTGCCAACCCAGTCACATTGCTCGACGACTAATATCCCCTAGACTTTTCTAAAGTCCGGATCAGTGTGTGCGGACGAAAAAAACGTACCACCAGGCCCCCATCAACGCCCGCCGTGATTCACCGCGCAAAGCCAGAGGTAGAGCGATGAGCATGCTGAAGAAGCCGCAAACGGTGGAAGCCGTCGTGTTCTTCAACGACCGCGGCATCTGCAAGCAGATGCTCTACTCGGAATTCGAAGCCATCCTCGACGGGGTGGTCGGTCTGCCGGAGTTCGCCGACTGCCAGATGCAACTGGCCTACCTGATGATCAGCCCGCGCCTGCAGGTCCGGGCGGTGGTCTTCTTCTATCTCGACTTCGACGAAGAGGGGCGTGCCGATACCGGCTGGAACCTGCCGCTGCGGCAACTGGCCGAGCGCGCCGGCCGTGGTCCTGATCTTGGCGCCGGCCCCATTCGCCTGGCCTGCCGCAGCCAGTGCCCGGTGTCCTGGCAGCAGATGCACCTGTGGGACCCGAGCCTGAATTCCGATCGCAATGACCTGGCGCTGCTGCGTGACGCCATCAAGCTCAATACCCTCGGCGTGCTGGTGGAAGAAGAACTGCCCAAGGTGCTGGATGCCGAGAAGCTCCAAGTGGCACCGGAAGACAGCTGGTACGCCCCGCCGGAAATCACCAAGGAGATGGCCGAGCAACTGGCGGAGAAAATGGAAAAGGAGCACCGCCTGAAGACCGCCCAGCTGGTCCGCCAGCAGCGTCTTCGCCTCAGTTCCCTGAGCCAGCAGAATGAAGAGGCCATCGCGCGCGTGCGCCATGCCGCCGACCAGAGCCATTCGGCGTTGCAGGAGCAGATTCGCGCCCTGCAGCACGCCTTGCGTGAGCAGGAAGAGGCCAATGCCAGCCTGCGTGCCGAGCTCGAGAACGAGTCGGAGCGCCATCAGGCCAGCCGCGAGGAAATGAACCTGCAATTGCGCGCCCTGGAGCGTCACGGGCGCACCGAGGCCGACATCCTTCGCGCCCAGTTCGAAAGCGAGCTGCAAACACGGGTCGCCGCTGCCGTATCCGAGTATCGCGAGCAACTGGCCATTCGCGATGTCGAGCTGGCCTATCGCGACCAGTTGGACGCCCAGCTCCAGGCCGAGCTCAATCGCCTGCGCCAGGAGTGCGAGGCGCTGGAATCCCAATCCGGACAGCAGATGCTGGACCGCCTGGCCCAGTTGGGCGTCGTGTTCGTGGTCTACCACCCCGGCGCCGGCCACCTGACGATTCCGCTGGCGGACATCACCCGTTACCAGGACAACCCCCAGGCTTACGCTGCCGCCAAGTGCTTTGTCTCCGAGAACCAGTACCGCCATTGGCTGGCCCACTACCAGCAGCCCACCTGTGAGGCGAGCCTGCCCAGCGGCGAGCGTTGCAGCATGCCGATCGACCGCGTCGAAGCCCCCAGTCGCTTCGTCGCCGGCGAATCCAACTGCTGTCCCCGGCATCGCTCGGGAGGACGCCTGCGTACCGCCGGTTGAGCGGACCCGCACCGGTGCCTGATCTATCCTTGCGCCCCCTCCCTGGACGCCAACGGACCCGACATTGCCCCTGATCCTGCCTGACTGGAATCCCCGCGCCGTACTCGAGCCCTTGCGCCTGCCCTGGCTGGACGCCGCCGGGCTGGAGCTGGCCGTGCTGCGCCTGGACGCACTGGACCCGCTGGTTTCCGGCAACAAGTGGTTCAAGCTGGCGCCCTGGCTGGCCAGGGCCGGGCGTGACGGCGCCGAGGGTCTGATCAGTCTCGGCGGCGCCCACTCCAACCATTTGCACGCGCTGGCCGCCGCCGGTGCGCGCTTCGGTTTTCCCACCGTCGGATTGCTGCGTGGCGAGCCCCAGGACACACCGACCGCGCAGGACCTCCGGCGTTTCGGCATGGCGCTGCATTGGCTGGGCTACGGCGGTTACCGGGCGCGCCATCAGGCCAATTTCTGGGAGCCCTGGCTGCAGCGCTACCCGGGTTACCAGCCGGTGCCCGAAGGGGGTGGCGGCCTGACGGGTGCCCAGGGCTGCGCCGCCCTGGTGGCGATGATCCGCGAGCAACTCCCCGCGCTTGGCTGGGGGGACTACCACAGCCTGTGGACCGCTGTCGGCACCGGTACCACCCTGGCCGGGCTGGTGCTGGGCGAGGCGGGCGCGCATCCGGTGATCGGCGCCCTGGCGGTACCAGTGGATCACGGTGTGCCCGCGCAGGTGAGTGGCATCCTCGCCGAGGCCGGCTGCACCGATGCGGGCTACCGGCTGGTCGACGCCAGTCGTGGCGGCTTCGCCCGACTGGATGCCGAGCTCGCGCGCTTCCTGCTGGACTGCGAGCGCGACGGCGGAGTCGGCCTGGAACCCCTCTATACCGCCAAGGCCCTGCTGGCCATCCGCGACGAAGCACGCGCCGGCCGAATCCCCTCGGGCAGCCGCCTGGTGCTGCTCCACACCGGCGGCCTGCAAGGGCGAAGAGCCCTGCACGACGAACTGTTGCGACTGGCCGGCTACACTGACCAGGCAGTGGAAGCCCAAGGATGAGTCCATGAGCGAACCCCTGATTCCCCAGCAACTGCGCAGCCTCATCCCCCTCAATGCCCTGTCCGACCAGCAGTGGCGCGAGTTGCGCTCGCAGCTGGTGCCCCAGCCCTTGCTGGCCGGGCAACTGCTGTTCCGGCGTGAGGACCATGCGCGGGTGACCTGGTACTTGCTGTCCGGCGAACTGCTCCTGCGGGATGCCGATGGCGTCGAGACCCGCCTGGAAGCGGGCAGTGAAGCCAGTTGCCATCCTGTTTCGCCGACCCTGCCGCGCCTGCACGAAGCCCTGGCGCTTCGCGACTGCTCCCTGCTCGCCATCGACAGCGCCACGCTGGCGCGTCAGCTGACCTGGGGCTCGACCCACCAGGACCTGATGCTTGAGCTCAGCCCGGATGGCGACAGCGAGTGGCTCGAAACCCTGCTCGCCAGCCCATTGCTGGCCAGGGTGCCGCCAGCCAACGTGCGCAGCATGCTGGAGCGCCTGCGGCGGGTGGAGCTGCCGGCGGGCAGCCAAGTGATGGGAGAAGGGGAGACCGGGGACTGTTGCTACTTCCTGCAGTCCGGCCGCGCCGAAGTCATTCGCGGTGCCGGCAGCGAGCAGCAGTTGCTGGCCGAACTGGAAGTGGGCGCCTGCTTTGGTGAAGAAGCGCTGCTGGGGGATTGTCCGCGCAACGCCAGCGTCACCCTGCTGGAAGACAGCGTGCTGCAGCGGCTGGACCGGGAGGACTTCCTCGAACTGCTCAAGGCACCGGTGGTGGACGAGGTCAGCCTCGGCGAAGCGGTGCGCATGCTGGGCAGCGGCGGCCAGTGGCTGGACGTGCGCCTGCAGGAGGAATACGAGCGCGCCCATGCGCCCGAGGCCCTGAACATGCCCCTGCATCTGCTGCGCCTGAAGGCGCGGCTGCTGAACAACGGTGGAACCTATCTCTGCTATTGCGACAGCGGCAAGCGCAGCGCCAGTGCCGTGTTCATGCTTTCCCAGCTGGGCTTTCGCGCCTACGCGCTGCGAGACGGCCTGGACGCGTTGCCGGCCTTGCAGCGGGATGCGTTGATCAGCGAGACCGGTGCCGGCTACCTGGCCCGTTCCGGCGGCCGGATCGAACGCAGCCGTTGATCCCCTCACGTCGCATAGACAAGTTCATTTCCCGCCCCACAACTGGGGACATCGACGTGCACCGGTGAAGTTTTCCGCCGGTAATCTGAAGTTTGCGAAAGTTCATGCCGTTGCCTGAGGCGGCGGTTTCTCCGAAGTTCCGCTGGAAGTTCGCAGCGCATATCCGGCACCCACTTTCGGGTGACCGGTTTCGGTCTGACTTTCCGACTATCGACTTGATACTGTTGCGCGCCTCCAGCCCCTCTACGACGCTGATGACGCGGATGCCCCATTCCTCTCGGAGTGGCCGGTTTCCGTCGGTGCGGCGTCTTCGCCGGGGCCATTGCAGTGCCTTCCGCCAACACGCCGGATACTGCAATCCCAACCATTGTCGCCGCGTTTCCCATTACTTCGTCCGCACTTGGGCAACTTCCCGAGGAGGTCTCCTCGTGGCCGGCGCCCAGGCATTTCTACGGCTGAAACTCACCAGCATAGAAGGGCAATGCCATGCGTATAACAGCCACAACAGTCGCAGTTTCGCTGATCCTGGGCGTTGACCTGCAGCCGGTCCGGGCAGCGCTCTACGCGGTTGACCAGGGCGCCCCCACCCCGGCCAACGGCTTCTTCGCCGCCTGGTACCAGGACACCCATGGCCGGGTCCTGGACCTCTGCCTGTCCAGGGCGAAGAGCTCCATGGTGCCGGGCAGCAGCATGTGCACCCTGATTCCCAGCGCAGGGGTATTCGACGACATCCGGCCCATCAGCTTCCCTGGCAATTTTCCCGACGAGGCCTTCTGGTTCACCGGGGAGACCCTCATCAGCGATGCCGCCAGCGGCATCGACCTGCTCCATGTCTCGGCGCTGGAGGCGGCCTTCAATGGCGAGTTGCCGGCGGAAGGCGACCCGATCAGCTTCGCCCGCATCCGTATCCGCGTGACGGTGCCCAGCGCTGGCACCTATACCGTGACCCACCCATACGGGGTCGACGTGTTTCAGGTGGATGCGCCTGGAACCCGCGCCATCGACATGACCCGCGATATCGGCATTGGCGCTCCGGGCGACTTTCGCGGCGCCCTGGCTGGCAGCCTGGGCCCGTAGCGGGTGAGCCGCAACGGCCCCTACCGGGAAACCGATCCGCAGACCGGTGTGGTGGAGACCTTCATCGGTGACCCCAATCTCGCCGAGCAGGTCACCGGCAGCCCCTTCGGCACCCACTACGTGCGCATCGAAGGCCCCGGCGGCCAGGTGGCCCATACCAGCCTGTTCAGTCTGTCCGGCAAGGTCTTGAGTAGCCGTGCGGGCACCGCGCTGGAAGTTCCTCGGGCCAGCTACAGCCGCAGTGCCGCGCGCACCTGGATCTCGGTGTTCGGCAGTTCCACCGCTGGCGCCAGCCTGTGCTTCCGCGAATCCATCGACCCGGTGGGCGATCCGCCGTCGCCAGCCTGACCCAGCCGCCCATCGGCCACGGTGCGTACCACGGGCGCCCTGGGCGGGCTGCTCACGGGCATCGTCGGTATCCTGGTGCCGTCGGCACGGCGCTATGACTGGGGCATCAGCGGCACCACGTCGCGACCGGCCGGCAACAGCATCCGCGTGGAAGTCACCAGCAGCGCCGGCGTGACCCCGTTGGGGACCGCCACACCGGCGGCCAACGGCACCTGGCGGGTGACGGTGAGCAATTCCAGCATTGCGCCCAGCAGCAACCCCGGCGCCACGGCGCGCTCGGCCTTTGGTACCGTGCGGACTAGTCCGGTGGTTGCGCAGTAAGGGGTCGAGCCAGCGCCCGCGGCCATTCCGGCTGCGGGCGCTGCGCGTTTCGGGGAACTCTTTGCCCGGGGCGAGCCGCGCGCCCTACAGCGGCGCCAGTGGCCAGCGGTCACTGACCACGAAGGCGCGCTCCGCTTCCTTCCAGCGTCCATCCCCATGAGGCACCAGACGCACCAGCAGGCGCGCGGGGCTGTCCGGCTCCAGCTGTTCGCGCCAGTGCTGGAAACGCTCCGTGCTCCAGCGGTCCTCGGCTTCGCTGACGGCGGGCGCCAGCCAGGATTGCCGGGGCAGGGGCTGCCAGCTGCCGTCTTCTGTCTGCGCGAGAAAGTCGTCCAGTTCGTTCTGGCGCAGCCATTGCCCGCGCAGGTGGCCCGGGTTGGCGCCTTGTGGCGCCGTGCAGTTGCCCGGCCAGGGGTAGAAGAGGTAGCCGCCCAGCCAGAGTTCGGCGCTGGCCGGCTGGGCATCCAGCCGGTCGAGTACCTGGCGGCTTTCCGGGTTGGACGACAGTGGCAGCTGGTGCTGGCTGAGGTGCTCGAGCTTGAGGTCGAGGCGGTCGTGGCTGCCTGGCCCGAGCCACTCGGAGGCGTTGCTGCCGTCGCCATGGCGCGGTCCCAGGTAGAGCTTGATCGCCAGCTCCAGGTGGTGCACACCCTCGGCGTCACGCAGCAGCAGGTCGAGCTCGCCGAGGGTCTGGCCGGCGATGCGGATCGGCAGGTTGGCCGCCAGCAGCTCCACATCGGGGGCCTGGTCCAGGGCGAATTGCCAGAGACGCTCGTAGTAGAGGCCCAGGCGCCGGCTGGGGGCCTGGGCCAGCCACTGGTCGAGAACGGCGGGTTGCCGGTCGAGTGCGCACAGCCAGTCGGCGAGGAGGTCGGGATGGCTGAACCAGCCGCTCGCGCTGAGCGGGTGGCGCTGGCGCCAGGGCGGTTGGCTGAGCAGCGGCGGTGAGAGCAGGGCCCACGCGAGGTCGCGCACGCCGCAATGGCGCAGTTGTCGGGGAAGGTCGGTCAGCGATTCGAAGGCGTGCATGCTGCGAGCATAGCCGACGGCGGTTTGCCGCTGTCCGCTGCTATCCCCCATAATTTCGCCATTCCTCACCTCGCCAATGCCGCTCTGGAGTCCCATGGAGCAATTTCGCAATATCGGCATCATCGGTCGCCTGGGTAGTTCCCATGTGCTCGACACCATTCGCCGGCTGAAAAGATTCCTGCTGGACCGCCATCTCCACGTCATTCTCGAAGACACCATCGCCGAAGTGCTGCCGGGCCACGGCCTGCAGACCTCTTCGCGGAAGATCCTCGGCGAGGTGTGCGACCTGGTGATCGTCGTCGGCGGCGATGGCAGCATGCTCGGCGCCGCCCGCGCCCTGGCTCGGCACAACGTGCCGGTACTGGGGATCAACCGTGGCAGCCTGGGTTTCCTCACCGACATTCGTCCCGACGAGCTGGAAGTGAAGGTGGCCGAGGTGCTGGACGGCCGCTACAGCGTCGAGACGCGTTTCCTGCTGGAGGCCGAAGTCCGTCGCCACGGCGAAGCCATTGGCCAGGGCGACGCACTGAACGACGTGGTGCTGCATCCTGGCAAGTCGACGCGGATGATCGAATTCGAACTGCACATTGACGGCCAGTTCGTCTGCAGCCAGAAGGCCGACGGCCTGATCATCGCCACGCCCACCGGCTCCACGGCCTACGCGCTGTCCGCCGGTGGTCCGATCATGCATCCCAAGCTCGACGCCATAGTGGTCGTGCCCATGTATCCGCACACCCTGTCCAGCCGGCCCATAGTGGTGGACAGCACCAGCGAGCTGAAGATCGTGGTTTCGCCCAATCTGCAGATCTACCCCCTGGTCTCGTGCGACGGCCAGAACCACTTCACCTGTGCCCCGGGCGACACCATCACGGTGGCCAAGAAGCCGCAGAAGCTGCGCCTGATCCACCCCCTCGATCACAACTATTACGAGGTCTGCCGGACCAAGCTGGGCTGGGGCAGCCGACTGGGTGGAGGCGACTGATGAGCCTCGATCCCGCCCGTGGCTACGACCTGATCGGCGACGTCCACGGTTGCGCCCATACCCTGGAGCGCCTGCTCGAACGCCTGGGGTATCGCAAGCAGGGGGATGTCTGGCGGCACCCGCAGCGGATGGCGCTGTTCCTGGGCGACATCGTCGACCGGGGGCCGCGCATCCGCGAGGCGCTGCACCTGGTGCACGCCATGGTGGAGGCCGGGCAGGCGCTGTGCATCATGGGCAACCACGAGTACAACGCCCTGGCCTGGAGCACGCCGGCGCCACCGGGCAGCGGCCGTCATTTCGTCCGTGAGCACACGCCGCGTCATACCCGGCTGATCAAGGAAACCCTGGAACAGTTCGAAGGCCACCCGGCGGACTGGCGGGATTTCCTCGGCTGGTTCTACGAATTGCCGCTGTTCCTCGATGGTGGCCGTTTCCGCATGGTGCACGCCTGCTGGGACAGCGCGATGATCGCCGCCCTGCGGGACATGCATCCGGACGGGCGGATCAACGAAGCCTTTGTCAAAGCCGCCACCGACTCCTCCAGCTTCGCCGGCCGCGTGTTCGATCGCCTACTGCGCGGTACCGACCTGCCGCTGCCTGGCGGCATGACCCTGACCGGCAGCGACGGTTTCACCCGTTCGGTGTTCCGCACCAAGTTCTGGGCGGAGGACCCGCAAACCTACGGCGACGTGGTGTTCCAGCCCGACGCCCTGCCGGATCAGGTGGCCAGCCAGCCCCTGTCCCAGGCGCACAAGTCGCGCCTGCTCAGTTACGGGCCGCAGGAACCCATGCTGTTCGTCGGCCATTACTGGCGGCGCGGCCGACCGGCGCCAATTCGCGGCAACCTGGCCTGCCTGGACTACAGCGCAGTGATGTACGGCAAGCTGGTGGCCTATCGGCTCGACCAGGAAAGCCGGCTGGACCCGGACAAGTTCGTCTGGGTGGAAGTGGAGCGTCCCGAGGTGCCCCGATGAGTGCGGTGGAAGTATTGCGGTTGCCCCTGACGGTGGACCTTTCCGGCTTCATAGCCCTGCTGCAACGCCTGGACGTGCCATACCGCGTCAGCGAGGAATCCGGTGAACAGGTGCTCTGGGTGCCCGGGGATCAACTGGCGGAGCAGGTGCGCGGACTCTATGCGCGCTTCCCCGACGGCGATCCGCATTTCCAGCTGCAAGTGGAGGCGCCGAAAGCACCCGTGCGTGCCGGATTCTTCGCACAGCTCATGCACAGCCGCATCACCAGCCTGGTATTGCTGGTCACCCTGGTGGTCGCCGCGCTTACCAACCTGGGGGACAACTTCTCGGTCATTCGCTGGCTGAGCTTCCAGGACTTCCAGATCGAGGGCGATTACGTCTACTTCTCGCCGCTGGCCGAGAGCCTGGAAGCGGGGCAGTGGTGGCGCCTGGTTTCGCCGATGCTGATCCACTTCGGCATTCTCCACCTGGCAATGAACGGCATGTGGTTCTGGGAGCTGGGCCGGCGTATCGAATCGCGTCAGGGCGGCTTCATGCTGCTGGTGCTGACCCTGGGCTTCAGCCTGGTATCGGACTTCGCCCAGTACTTCAGCAGCGGCGCGACCCTGTTCGGCGGATTGTCCGGCGTGCTCTACGGCCTGCTTGGCCATTGCTGGGTATTCCAGCGCCTGGCGCCGTGCCCGGCTTACCGGTTGCCACCGGGTGTGATGGCGATGATGCTGGTCTGGCTGCTGATCTGCCTGTCCGGCCTGATCACCACCCTGGGCTTTGGCGCCATTGCCAACGGCGCCCATGTCGGTGGCCTGGTCGCCGGCTGCGCCACCGGGCTGCTTGGCGGTGCATTGGCGCGTCTGTGCCGGTAGAATGCGCGCTCCGTCCCACTCCCAGGACCCGAATCGCCCATGTCGTCTTTTGCCCATCTGATCAGCAACATCACCCAGGATGTCTACGAAAGCCTCAAGCTGGCCGTGGAAATCGGCAAGTGGCCGGACGGCCGCAAGCTGACCCAGGAGCAGAAGGAGCTGTCGCTGCAGGCGGTGATCGCCTGGGAGCTGAAGAACCTGCCCGAGGAAGAGCGCACCGGCTACATGGGCCCTCAGGAGTGCAGCTCCAAGTCCGAACCCATCCCCAACATCCTGTTCAAGTCGAATTCGGTTCACTGATGCTGGAACTAGGACGTGGCGCACTCAGCAAGATGTCGGTGCGCCTTGAAACACCCGTGCAATACGGCTTCCGCCTCGGCGAGGCGGATATCGCGGCGAACCCGTTGATCGGCAAGCATCTGCGCCTGGAGTTCCTCGGCGCCATCCATTGCATCCACTGCGGGCGCAAGACCAAGAAGAGCTTCAGCCAGGGTTACTGCTACCCCTGCTTCACCAAGCTGGCGCAGTGCGACAGCTGCATCGTCAGCCCGGAGAAGTGCCACTACGACGAGGGCACTTGCCGCGAGCCGGAGTGGGGCGAGCGCTTCTGCATGACCGACCACGTGGTCTATCTGGCCAACTCATCGGGCGTCAAGGTGGGCATTACCCGCGCCAGCCAGGTGCCGACCCGCTGGATCGACCAGGGAGCCAGCCAGGCCCTGCCGATCATGCGCGTGGCCACCCGCCAGCAGTCCGGCTTCGTCGAAGACCTGCTGCGCAGCCAGGTGGCCGACCGGACCAACTGGCGCGCCATGCTCAAGGGCGAGGCGCCGCCGCTGGACCTCCAGGGCATTCGCGACGAGCTGTTCGACCATTGCGCGGATGGCATCCGCGCGCTCCAGGATCGTTTCGGCCTGCAGGCCATCCAGCCGGTCAGCGACGTCCAGCCCATCGAGATCAGCTATCCGGTCGATGCCTATCCGACCAAGGTCGTCAGCTTCGATCTGGACAAGACGCCGGTGGTGGAGGGTACGCTGCGGGGTATCAAGGGCCAGTACCTGATCCTCGATACCGGCGTGATCAACCTGCGCAAGTTCACGGCCTACCAGTTGGCCATCAGCGCCGCATAGCTCCGGGTCCAGGGCGAAAGCTGCCTTCGCCCGACGACTTTTCGTGCAGGCCCTTGTCATCAGGTCGGTAGGGTAATAGGCCATACTCCGACCTTGACCCATTCATCCAGAGCGGCCCAGGGTTTAGGGGCCGCCCCGCAATCAAAGAGACGACCATGCGCACCGAGCAACCGAAAGTCATCTACCTCAAGGATTATCAGGCCCCCGACTACCTGATCGACGAGACCAACCTGACCTTCGAGCTGTACGAGGACCACACCCTGGTCCACGCCCAGCTGGTGATGCGCCGCAACCCTGAACGGGGCGAGGGCCTGCCGCCGCTGGTGCTCGACGGCCAGCAGCTGGAACTACTGTCCCTGTCCATGGATGATCGCGAGCTGGGCGCCGCCGATTACCAGCTGGAGGACAGCCACCTGACGCTGCAACCGCAGGCGGCCAGCTTCACCCTCGACAGCACCGTACGCATCCACCCGGAAACCAACACCGCGCTGGAAGGCCTGTACAAGTCCGGCAAGATGTTCTGCACCCAGTGCGAGGCCGAAGGTTTCCGCAAGATCACCTATTACCTCGACCGCCCGGACGTGATGAGCAAGTTCACCACCACCGTCAGCGCGGAACAGCATCGCTACCCGGTACTGCTGTCCAACGGCAACCCGGTGGCCAGCGGGGCGGAGGAGGGCGGTCGGCACTGGGCCACCTGGGAAGACCCCTTCAAGAAACCCGCATACCTGTTCGCCCTGGTGGCAGGCGATCTCTGGTGCGTGGAAGACAGCTTCACCACCATGACCCAGCGTGAAGTGGCCCTGCGCATCTACGTCGAGCCGGAAAACATCGACAAGGTCCAGCACGCCATGGACAGCCTGAAGAAGTCCATGCGCTGGGACGAGGAGGTCTATGGCCGCGAGTACGACCTGGACATCTTCATGATCGTCGCGGTGAACGACTTCAACATGGGCGCCATGGAGAACAAGGGGCTCAACATCTTCAACTCCAGTTGCGTGCTGGCCAAGGCGGAGACCGCAACCGACGCGGCGCACCAGCGCGTCGAGGCGGTTGTTGCACACGAGTACTTCCACAACTGGTCGGGCAACCGCGTGACCTGCCGCGACTGGTTCCAGCTGTCGCTGAAGGAAGGCTTCACCGTGTTCCGAGATGCGGAGTTCTCCGCCGACATGAACTCGCGCACCGTCAAGCGCATCGAGGACGTGGCCTTCCTGCGCACCAACCAGTTCGCCGAAGACGCGGGCCCCATGGCCCACCCGGTGCGCCCGGACTCCTTCATCGAGATTTCCAACTTCTACACCCTGACCGTCTACGAGAAAGGCTCGGAAGTGGTGCGGATGATCCACACCCTGCTGGGCGCCGAGGGCTTCCGCAAGGGCACCGATCTCTACTTCGAGCGCCACGACGGCCAGGCCGTGACCTGCGACGACTTCATCAAGGCCATGGAAGATGCCAACGGCGTCGACCTGGCCCAGTTCAAGCGCTGGTACAGCCAGTCCGGCACCCCGCGCCTGCAGGTGGAAGACAGCTACGACGCGGCGGCCAAGACCTACAGCCTGACCTTCCGCCAGAGCTGCCCGGCCACGCCGGGCCAGAAGGACAAGCAACCCTTCGTCATCCCTGTGGAGCTGGGCCTGCTGGATGCCGCCGGCAACGACCTTCCGCTGCGCCTGGCGGGTGAAGCCAAGGCGCAGGGCGGCAACCGCGTGCTGTCGGTCACCGGGGCCGAGCAGACCTTCACCTTCGTCGATATCGCGGAGCGTCCGCTGCCGTCGCTGCTGCGCGGCTTCTCGGCGCCGGTGAAGCTCGCCTTCCCCTACGACCGCGACCAGCTGATGTTCCTCATGCAGCACGATTCCGACGGCTTCAATCGCTGGGAAGCCGGGCAACAGCTGTCGGTGCAGGTCCTGCAGGAGCTGATCGGCCAGCATCAGCGCGGCGAGAAGCTGGTGCTGGACCCGCGCCTGATCACGGCCTTCCGCACCCTGCTGGAAGACGAATCCCTCGATCAGGCGATGGTGGCCGAGATGCTCTCGCTGCCGAGCGAGGCCTATCTCACCGAGATCAGCGAAGTGGCCGATGTAGACGCCATCCACGCCGCCCGCGAGTTCGCCCGCCAGTCCATTGGCGAGGCCCTGTTCCAGCCGCTGCTGGCCCGTTTTAAGGCCAATCGTGCGCTCTCCCGCGACACCGGCTACGTGGCCGAGGCTGCGCATATCGCCCGCCGCACCCTGCAGAACATCGCCCTGTCCTACCTGATGCAGAGCGGCAAGTCTGAGGTGCTGGAGGCCTGCCTGGAGCAATTCAACGGCTGCGACAACATGACCGAACGCCTCTCGGCCCTGGCCGTGCTGGTGAATTCCGGCTTCGAGCAGGAGAAGGCCGACGCCCTGGCGCGTTTCGCCGACTACTTCAAGGACGATCCGCTGGTGATGGACCAGTGGTTCAGCGTCCAGGCCGGCTGCGGCCTGCCGGGCGGCCTGGAGCGCGTCCAGGCGTTGATGGCGCATCCCGCCTTCACCCTGAAGAACCCGAACAAGGTGCGAGCCCTGATCGGTGCCTTCGCCAACCAGAACCTGGTGAACTTCCACCGGGCCGACGGTGCCGGCTACCGTTTCCTTGCCGACCACGTGATCACGCTGAATGCGCTCAACCCGCAGATCGCTTCCCGCCAGTTGGCGCCGCTCACCCGCTGGCGCAAGTACGACGCCAGCCGCCAGCAGCTGATGAAGGCCGAACTGGAACGCATCCTCGCCTCCGGCGAGCTGTCCAGCGACGTCTTCGAGGTAGTCAGCAAGAGTCTCGCCTGACGCTCTTCGACAGCCCGTGAGAGCGGGCTGTCGTCCCTCCGAAATCATCCCTTCATGAAGTGTTACCGGTTAGCTCCGGTAACACTTTTTTGTTACTCAAGGAAATATTCCAGGGCACGTTTATGCGCAAGCGGTCTTAAAAGCCCAGAAAAGCCTTGACCAGACAGCTTTTGGTATGAGCGTACATGCCCTGCAAGTGTGATCTTGAGTGACAAATCGAGCCAGATCGTCCGACAAGATCGGACAGAAAAATTGAAATTGATCAGTGGATGATCAGTCACTTGTTTGACTGAAATTTGTCGCATGTCTTGCGGAGTTTTTCTGACGCTCATTTACGACTTGGCACCATGGTTGCAGAGCCGCTGATGATTTGGCCCTGTTTCGGTGCGTTCCGAGCGGGGTGTGCTCTGCGCTGGGGATTTCCTGCCGAAGCAAGACAAGGCCGCGAAGCGGCTGGACAAACAAGCCCGCCTGACGGGCTGCCAATAACAAAGTGATCAGTCCACGGAGTAAGACTCGATGGAGCTCAAGTCCCGCAAGCCCATGTTGCGTTTCGCACCGGCCAAGGCAGGTTTCGCCTTCGCCGGCATCCTGCCCCTGCTAGTAGCCGCCCAGGCGCAGGCAGTAGAGTTCAGCTTCGCCAACGACGAAATTTCCGGTTCGCTGGATACCACCGTTTCCTACGGCCAGCTGTGGCGCGTACAGGGCCGCGACAAGAACAACGACGACATCAACACCAACGACGGTAACCGCAACTTCGATACCGGCCTGGTCTCCGAGGTCTACAAGATCACTTCCGACCTGGAAGCGACCTACAAGAACTACGGCATGTTCGTTCGTGGCACCGCTTTCTATGACACCCAGATCATGGACAAGCGCAACGACTACCTGGACAACAACAACCCGGCCCAGCCGAGCCAGAACTTCCCGAACGATGACAGCTTCACTTACGAGACCCGTCACAAGGCCGGCCGTGATGCGCAGATCCTCGACGCCTACCTCTACGGCAACTGGGACGTGGCCGACATGCCGGTCACCGGCCGTATCGGCAAGCAGGTGTTCAACTGGGGTGAGGGCATTTTCTACCGCGGTGGCGTGAACACCACCAACCCGGTGGACGCCGCCAAGTTCCGTCTGCCGGGCTCTGAACTGAAGGAAGTGCTGGTGCCGGTGGAAGCCCTGAGCTTCAACGTCGGCCTGACCGAAAACCTGTCGATGGAAACCTTCTACCAGTGGAACTGGAAAGAATCGGCCATCGACCCGGTGGGCACCTACTACTCCGAGACCGACCTGTTCGCTGATGGCGGCAATACGGCCTATTCGACTCAACCGCGCCTGCAGCCCCTCGCACCGCTGTACGGCGGCCTGAGTGCGGCCGGTGTTGGTGGCCTCCAGGGTGGCCGCAACATTGACGCAAACGGCAACATCAAAGTGGCCTCCATCGGCCCGGACATCAATGCCAAGAACGACGGCCAGTTTGGTGTGGCATTCCGCTATATCGCCGAGGAACTGAACTCCACCGAGTTCGGCTTCTACTTCGTCAACTACCACGCCAAGGAACCGACTATCGCGGCCAACCTGGGCGATTACGCGGGCCTGAACCTTGCGCAGATCGCTGGTGCGGCTTCTACCGCGCTCGCACCGCAGGTGCAGCAGGCGGTCGCAGCGCAGGCCGGCATCTCGGTCGCTCAACTGCAGGCGGTACTGGCAAATCCGGCGCTGAACCCGGCTCTGGCGCGTGCCTACTCCAACGCCCTGACCACCGCTTCCACCACTGCCGCTGGCGGTTTGGCGACTATCGACGTAGCCAACGCGGTTCAGGCGCAGCGCGAGTATGCCGAAGACATTCGCATGTACGGCTTCAGCTTCAACACCACCCTGGGCGACGCCTCGGTATTCGGTGAACTGGCCTATCGCCCGAACCTGCCGATCGGCATCGCCACCACCAACGACCTGCTGGGCGACCTGCTGCTCCAGGCTCCGTCCCTGGCGTCCGGCCGCACCGTCAACATCGGCGGCCAGGACGTGCAACTGGGTGACTCGATTCACAACTCCGAGCGCGTAGAAGCCTTCAACACCTCTCTGGGCACCATCTACAACTTCGGTCCGTCGCTGTCCTTCGACTCCCTGATCGGCGTGGCGGAGCTCGCTTCCGAGCACCTGCGTGGCAGCGACCTGCAGTACACCGCGTTCAACGGCCAGAAGCGCTACTACTCCGGCCGTGGCAACAACTCCTATGTGTCCGGCGGCGATCGCGACGACCAGGTCAACAAGAACGCCTATGGCTACACCCTGCTGGTGTCCGGTACCTGGAACGACGTCTACGCCGGCGTGAACATCTCCCCCTACGTCGTCTACAAGGACGACTTCGAGGGCAACTCCTACCAGACCGGCAGCTTCATCGAAGGTCGCAAGGCATACACCCTCGGCGTCAAGGCGACCTACCTGAACAGCCTGGAAGCCGAACTGCAGTACACCGAGTTCTACGGCGGTGGCCAGAACAACTCGGTTCGCGACCGCGACAACATCGGCGTCAGCGTCAAGTACTCGTTCTAAAACCAACAAGAACAATACGGGCGTCCCGGGGCGCCCGATACAGACTCATCACGGAGAACCCACATGCTGAAAAAGCTTTCGCTGATTAGCGCCGCGGTTGCCCTGGCGCTCTCCGCCAGCAGCGCCCTGGCGTCCGTTTCGGCCCAGGACGCCGCCAAACTCGGCGCCAGCCTGACCCCCTTCGGTGCCGAGAAGGCCGGTAACGCCGCCGGCACCATCCCGGCCTGGACCGGTGGCATCACCCAGGCCCCTGCGGGCTACAAGTCCGGCCAGCACCATCCGGACCCGTTCCCGGAAGACAAGCCGCTGTTCACCATCACCAAGGCGAACCTGGACAAGTACAAGGCCAACCTGACCCCCGGTCAGATCGCCCTGTTCAACGCCTACCCGGACAGCTTCCAGATGCCGGTGTACCAGACCCGCCGCTCCGGCTCCGCGCCGCAGTGGGTGTATGACAACACCGTCAAGAACGCTACCACCGCCAAGCTGCTGGACGGTGGCAACGGCTTTTCCGACGCCTATGGCGGCATCCCGTTCCCGATCCCGCAGAACGGCGTCGAGGCCCTGTGGAACCACATCACCCGTTATCGCGGCAGCTACATCGTGCGCCGCGCCTCGGAAGTGGCCGTGCAGCGCAACGGCGATTACTCGCTGGTGACCTCGCAGCAGGAAGCCCGGTTCAAGTACTACAACCCGCAAGGTACTTACGCCGACCTGAACAACATCCTGTTCTACTACCTGTCCTTCACCAAGAGCCCGGCACGCCTGGCGGGCGGTGCCACCCTGGTCCACGAGACCCTCGACCAGGTGAAGGAGCCGCGTCAGGCCTGGGGCTACAACGCCGGCCAGCGTCGCGTGCGCCGTGCACCGAACCTTGCCTACGACACCCCGATCGCTGCCGCCGACGGCCTGCGTACCGCCGACGACACCGACATGTTCAACGGCGCTCCGGACCGCTACGACTGGAAGCTGGTGGGCAAGAAGGAAATCTACATCCCGTACAACAACTACAAGGTTTCCAGCCCTGAAGTTAAGTACAAGGAGCTGCTGCAGCCCGGCCACCTGAACCCGGCCTTTACCCGCAACGAACTGCACCGCGTGTGGGTCGTGGAAGGCACCCTGAAGTCCGGCGCCCGCCACATCTACTCCAAGCGCACCCTGTTCCTCGACGAGGACAGCTGGCAAGCCGCCGTGGTCGACCAGTACGACGGCCGTGGCGAACTGTGGCGCGTATCGGTGGCCTACCTGAAGAACTACTACGACCTGCCGACCACCTGGTCCGCACTCGACGTGTTCCACGACCTGCAGGCTCGCCGCTACCACGTGCAGAACCTGGACAACGAAGAGCCGACCACCATCGACTTCACCCAGGCCACGCCGGACGATGGCTACTTCAAGCCGTCCGCCCTGCGTCGTCGCGGTACTCGCTGATCCCGCAGTGCTCCCTGAAGAAGGCCGCTATTCGTAGCGGCCTTTTTCTTTTGAGGAACGGGAATCCCGTGTTACAGAGCGCCACCCGCGCTTAACAAAACATAACGTCCCGCTGATTGTGCGCGCTTTCCAAAGCTGGCTAGGATTAGTGCGCTGCCTGCCCTGGGCAGCGTCCACCTATAACAAAAAGGGGAAAGGTGTATGAGTGAGCCCGTCATGCGGCGCACCCCGTCCGGCCTCTGTGTGGATAGCCTCCACAAGCCGACGTTCCGCTTCCACTCGCCGCTGGCCAAAGCGCTCTCGCTGTTCAGTGTGCTCTCCGTCCTTGCTGCAGCCGCTGCGCCCATAACCGCGTCCGCGCTGGCCGCTGATGCGCCCATCCTCTCCATCGAATCGCCCAAGGCCGTGAGCAGCCTGCTGCTCGATGTCGCCCACGCTGGCAAGCGCCTGGTGGCCGTTGGCGACCGTGGCCACATTCTCTATTCCGACGACAACGGCAAGTCCTGGACCCAGGCCAAGGTGCCTACCCGCCAGATGCTCACCGCTGTCTATTTCATCGATGACAAGAAAGGCTGGGCCGTCGGTCACGACGCGCAGATCCTCGCCAGCGAGGACGGTGGCGCGACCTGGACCCGGCAGTTCGAAGACCTGCAACGGGAAGCCCCGCTGCTGGACGTCTGGTTCAAGGACGCCAGCACCGGCTTCGCCGTGGGTGCCTATGGCGCTCTGCTGACCACCCGCGACGGTGGCAAGAACTGGGAAGACGCCAGCGACCGCCTCGACAACGAAGACCAGTACCACCTCAACGCCATCGCCGCTGTGAAGGACTCCGGTCTGTTCGTAGTGGGCGAGGCCGGCAGCATGTTCCGCTCCGCCGACTGGGGCGAGACCTGGGAGCGCCTCGAAGGCCCCTACGAGGGCTCGCTGTTCGGTGCCCTCGGGACCGCCGAGCCGGGCGTCGTGATCGCCTACGGCCTGCGCGGCCACCTGTTCCGTTCCGCGGACTTCGGCAACACCTGGGAAACCGTGCCGCTGAAAGCAGGCAATGGCGAACTGGAGTTCGGCCTGTCCGGCGGCGCCCTGCTGCCCGACGGCAGCCTGGTAGTGGTTGGCCACGGCGGCAGCGTGCTGAAGAGCACCGACAGTGGCCGCAGCTTCACCGTGGTGAACCGTAGCGATCGACTGTCGCTGGCCAGTGTCATCGCCGACGAGAAAGGCAACCTGATCCTGGTGGGACAGGGCGGTGTACGCGTAGCGTCCCCGACCGGCGCCGAGCTGGGCCAACTATAAGAGAAGGCGGAGAGTTTCGATGAGTACCCATCACCAGGACAAGGCGACCTTCCTGGAGCGCCTGATCTTCAACAACCGGCCGGCGGTGATCGTCATCTGCCTGCTGGTCAGCGTCTTCCTCTTCTGGCAGGCCATGCACGTACGGCCGTCCACCAGTTTCGAGAAGATGATCCCGCTGCATCATCCGTACATCCAGAAGATGCTCGAACACCGCAATGACCTGGCCAACCTGGGCAACACCGTGCGGATCTCGGTGGAAGCGGTCAACGGCGACATCTTCACCAAGGAGTACATGGAGACCCTGCGGCAGATCCACGACGAGGTCTTCTATATCCCCGGCGTCGACCGTTCCGGCCTGAAGTCCCTGTGGAGTCCGAGTGTTCGCTGGACCGAAGTGACCGAGGAAGGCTTCGCCGGCGGCGAGGTCATCCCGCAGACCTACGACGGCTCCGCGGCCAGCCTGGAAGAGCTGCGCAACAACGTGCTCAAGTCCGGCCAGATCGGCCGCCTGGTGGCCAACAACTTCAAGTCCAGCATCGTCGATGTGCCCCTGCTCGAGTCCTACCCGGACCCGAACGACCAGGGCAAGCTGATGAAGCTCGACTACCGCCAGTTCTCCCACGAGCTGGAAGAGAAGATCCGCGAAAAGTACCAGGCGCAGAACCCCAACGTGAAAGTCCATGTGGTGGGCTTCGCCAAGAAGGTGGGCGACCTGATCGACGGCCTGATCATGGTGGTGATGTTCTTCGGCATCGCCTTCCTCATCACGCTGGTGCTGCTCTACTGGTTCACCTGGTGTATCCGCAGCACCATCGCCGTGCTCATCACCACGCTGGTGGCGGTGGTCTGGCAGTTGGGCCTGATGCACACCGTCGGCTTCGGTCTCGACCCGTACTCGATGCTGGTGCCGTTCCTGATCTTCGCCATCGGTATTTCCCACGGCGTGCAGAAGATCAACGGTATCGCCCTGCAATCCAGTGATGCCGACAACGCCCTGACGGCGGCCCGGCGCACCTTCCGCCAGCTGTTCCTGCCCGGCATGATCGCGATCCTGGCGGACGCCGTGGGCTTCATCACCTTGCTGATCATCGACATCGGCGTGATCCGCGAGCTGGCCATCGGCGCCTCCATCGGTGTGGCGGTGATCGTCTTCACCAACCTGATCCTGCTGCCGGTCGCGATCTCCTACGTGGGCATCAGCAAGAAGGCCGTCGAGCGCAGCAAGAAGGACGCCAAGCGCGACCATCCGTTCTGGCGCCTGCTGTCCAACTTCGCCCACCCGGTGGTTGCGCCGATCTCCGTGGTCATCGCCCTGATCGGCTTCGGTGGCGGCCTGTGGTACGGCCAGAACCTGAAGATCGGCGACCTCGACCAGGGCGCTCCGGAACTGCGTCCGGACTCGCGCTACAACCAGGACAACAACTTCATCATCAACAACTACTCCACCAGCTCCGACGTACTGGTGGTCATGGTCAAGACCGGCCCCGAGGGCTGCTCCACCCATGAGGCCCTGGCGCCGGTGGATGAGCTGATGTGGAAGATGGAGAACACGCCGGGCGTGCAGTCCGCCATCTCCATGGTCACCGTCTCCAAGCAGGTGATCAAAGGGATGAACGAAGGCAACCTGAAGTGGGAAACCCTGTCCCGCAACCAGGACGTGCTGAACAACTCCATCAGCCGCGCCGAAGGCCTGTACAACTCTGATTGCTCGCTGGCACCGGTGCTGGTGTTCCTCAACGATCACAAGGCCGAGACCCTGTCCCGCGCCGTGGCGGTAGTAGAAGAGTTCGCCAAGGAGCACGACAAGGACGGCCTGAAGTTCCTCCTGGCTGCCGGTAACGCCGGCATCGAGGCGGCCACCAACGAGGTGATCGCCCAGGCTGAACTGACCATCCTGATCCTGGTGTACATCTGCGTTGCCGTGATGTGCCTGATCACCTTCCGCTCCATTGCCGCGACCCTGTGCATCGTGCTGCCGCTGATCCTCACCTCGGTGCTGGGCAACGCGCTGATGGCCTGGCTGGGTATCGGCGTGAAGGTGGCGACCCTGCCGGTGATCGCACTGGGCGTGGGTATCGGTGTCGACTACGGCATCTACATCTACAGCCGCCTGGAAAGCTTCCTGCGTGCCGGCCTGCCGCTGCAGGAGGCCTACTACGAGACCCTGAAGTCCACCGGCAAGGCCGTGCTCTTCACCGGCCTCTGCCTGGCCATCGGCGTCGCCACCTGGATCTTCTCCGCCATCAAGTTCCAGGCCGACATGGGGCTGATGCTGACCTTCATGCTCCTCTGGAACATGTTCGGTGCCCTGTGGCTGCTGCCGGCCCTGGCGCGCTTCCTGATCCGTCCGGAGAAGCTCGCCGGCAAGGTCGGTGGTTCGCTGCTGGCCCACTGAGCCTGATCGCTTGAAAAAGAACCGCGGCACATGCCGCGGTTTTTTTATGGGCGTTCGAATCGAACGGGGCGAGTGGGGGCGATCTCAATCACGAATGAATTCGCTCCCACTGGGGATGTGCGGAACGGTTGGCGCAGGGGGCGTTGCGCGCACCGATTCCCGAACCTCAGCGCGTTGGGTATGGCTGGGCTCAACGCCAACCCAGGGTTGGCCTGCGTCCTGCCCGGCGAATGGATTGGCCCCAAAGGGATGGGGCTAGAGGGTCAGCGCGGATACAGCGGAGGCAGTTGGCTCGGCTCACCCGTGGTTTGCTGTTCCACCTGGGGAGCGGGGAGGGCGCGGATGGCTTTCCACAGGTCTTCACCCTGCCAGTGCTGGCCGGCTTCGCTGTAGAGGGCACCGTTGAGCCCGTCCATGGCATCGGACAGCGGGACGAAGCGGGCGGCCATGTCGGCGAGGGTTTCCGGTTGCTGGCGGGCCCAGTTGTCCAGGGCCTGCCGGGTGGCGTGGGAATCGTTGGACTGGCAGGCGCGGCGCAATTCGTCCAGCAGGGTGCGGGGGCTCGGGCCGGTCTGGACCGTGGGCAGGATCGCCGGCTGGCGACGTGCGCGCCACCAGAGGCCGAAGCCCAGCAGGGTGGTACAGGCGAGCAGGGCGCAGGCGAGTTGCCAGGGCCAGAGTCGCGCCAGGACGACCGCATTGCCGACCGCCGTTCCCGCGCTCTGCGCCGGGTTGGCTTCCAGCTCGGGGTTGATGGCGACCTCCAGGGTCCGCGCGGCGATCTCGCTGCGCTCCAGGCGGTTATCCCGGGTGTTCCACCAGGTGATGCTGACCGCCGGCAACTCCAGGCGGCCGCTGGTGGTGGGCACCAGGGCTTCGCGCTCTTCGCGGCTACCGATGAGTCCTCGCTCGTCGATCTTGTTGCCCAGTTGCGGCTGGTCCGGATAGCGCCGCAGGCCCTGGGCCTGGGTGGCCGGCAGGGGAGGGATCTGCGCGCTGGAAAGGCCTTCGACGTTCAGCATCAGGCTGCGGGTCAGCGAGTCGCCGGTCTGTACGCTGCCGGGGTCCGGACTCCAGGACTCGGTCAGGACCAGGTTGCGCGCCGGCAGCCAGGGCACATCGGCGGGGTAGTCGGCCGGCTTGGGCAGGACCGTGAGCGGGATGCGCGGCGAGTTCACCCGGGTCAGCTTGCCGGGGCGTGGGCCGAAGGGCTGGTAGCCGGTTTCGCTGGCCGGGTCCACCAGGGTGGCGCTGAACACCTGCGGAGGGATGTTCAGCACGCCGCTCTTCTGCGGGAAGACGGCATAGCGCACCTCGATCACGCCGTGGCGTACGCCGTTGATTTCTTTTTCATAGGTGCGCGGATCGCCCAGTTGTTCGACGCGGGCGTCGTCCATCTGCAGCGGACTCAGGCTGCTGTCGTCATAAAGGGAAACCGAGTGGTAGATGCGCAGGGTGAGGATGGCCTGGGCCTGCACGTATACGCTTTCCTGGTCCAGGCTGGCGTCGATGAACACCGGGGCGAGGTTGCTGCGGCCGGATTTCTCGGACTTCTCGGCCTTCGCCACCTGCAGGGTGATCGGCGCGCTGTGGACATCCCCCAGCTTCAGCGCCGGAATGGTGACGAAGCCGGTCTGTTTCGGCTGCAGGGTAATGATCCAGCGAGTGGCGCGGTCGTTCTTGCCGTTGAGGGTGCTGAGCTGGTTGATCTGGCGCGTGCCGAGCACCTCGAAGGCGGTGTCCAGCGGTGTCAGGTCAGGCTTGCCGAACAGGGTCGGGTCGGAGGATTCGAGGGTCAGCTCGACGGTCTCGCCTTCGCTCAGCCGTGTGCGGTCGACGCTGGCGGAGAAGCCGGCGGCCTGGGCGGCCAACGTCAGCAGGCTGAGGAGGAGGGTGCATAGCAGGCGCGTCATCACTGTTCTTCCTGGCGCTGTTGCTGTTCATACCAGAACTTGCGGCGCAGCAGTTCGGCGGGGTCGTCCGGAATCTGCCGCAGCCATTGTTCGAGGGCTTGGCGACGCTCTTCGCCCAGGGGCTCGGTGCTGGCGGTCTGGGCCTGGGCGGCATCCGTAGGCGTCGCTTCTTCGGCGCTGCCGCCGGTGGCGGAGCGAGTCTGGCCGCCCGGCGGGGTTTCGCCGCTGCCTTGCTGTGGAGACTCGTTGTCCGCGTTCTGCTCACCGGACTGGGTTTGCGCCGTGCTCTGCTCGCCGGTCTGGCCGGTTTGTTGCTGCTCACTGCCTTGCTGGTCAGGGTCATTGCTACTGGCTTCGGCCGCGCGCTGCCGCAACAGTTCCTCCACCAGTGCCTTGTTCTTCTTTGCCGCAGCCAGGTCGGGCTGGCGTTGCAGCGCGGAATCGTAGGCGTCGACCGCCGCTTCCAGCTCCCCGGCCTGGGCCAGGGCGTTGCCGCGGTTGTAGTGGTCCGCCGCGTTGTCACCCTGGGCGAAGCGAGCGGCGGCCTCGGCATAGTCGCCGGCCTGGTAGAGCGCCATGCCTTGCCAGCGTGGGTCATTGAAGTGCTGCGCCGCCTCGGCAGGCTGCTGGGCCTGCAACAGGCGCTGGCCTTGCTGGTCCGGGCGCAGCCAGAGGTCCTCGAAATCCATGGCCAGGCTCGGGCGCGGCAGTACCAGCAACAGCGGCAGGCAGAACAGCCAGCCTCGGCGCCCGGCGCAGGCTGCGATCAGCAGCAGGGGGAGCAGCAGCCAGTGGCCCTGGTCGGCCCAGTCCGCCAGGCGGGCGATTTCGCCAGTGTCGCGCAGGCTTCCGGGGCCATCGAGCAAGCCCAGGTCGCGCAGGTCATCTTCATCGAGCTGGACATTGCTGTAGCGGCCGCCCAGCTCGGCGGCGAAGCGGCGCAGCTGGCCACTGTCGAGCTTGGGCAGGAGGATGGCGCCCTGGTCGTCCTTGAGGAAACCACCGTCCTCCTGGGCGATGGGGGCGCCCGCCGCGGTGCCGATGCCGAGGATGGCCAGGCGCTCCGAACGGGAGCCGAGGGTCTTGCGGATACCTGTCTGTTCCTGGTCGTCGAGGCCGCTTGTGACCAGCAGCAGGCGGCCCTGACCCTGGGCACCCTGTTCCAGCAGCTTGAGGGCCCGGGCGACGGCCAGGTCGGCGCGGTGACCTTTCTCCGGCATGATCGAGGGCTTCAGGGCGTCGATCAGGTTGAGGCTGGTCATCAGGTCGTCGGACAAGGGCACCAGGCTGTGGGCGCTACCGGCATAGACGATGATTGCCGTCTGCGCGTCGCGACGGGCGTCGAGCAGGTCGCGCAGCTTGCGCTTGGCCTGTTCGAGGCGGCTCGGTGCGATGTCGGTGGCAAGCATCGACGGCGTCAGTTCCAGCATCACCACCAGCGGGTCGGCACGTTTCTGCGTGCTTTGTTCCATCAGTTGCCAGCTGGGCCCCAGCAGCGCCGCCAGGCACAGCAGCCAGGCCAGGCCGAGGGCCATCCAGGGCAAGCGGTTGTTGCCCAGTCTGCCGCCGCTGAGGAGCCAGGGCTGGAAGGCACGGGGCAGCAGTTGCTCCCAGCGTCCGCTGCGTCGTTCACGGTGCCAGAGTTGCCAGAGCAGCCAGCCCAGCAGGGGCAGCAGAAGCAGCCAGGCAGGGCGCAACCAGTGGGGCCAGAGTTCCATCACGTGCGCCTCCGCAACCACTGCGGGCGCTGCTGCAGGGCGTGGGGCCAGAGCACGTGGCAGACCAGTGCGATGCTCAGCAGCAGGGCAAGCGCCAGGGGCCAGCTGTAGAGGGAGTAGGCCGGACGTGCCTGGCTGGCGCGCTGGGTCACCGGTTCCACGCGGTCGAGGCTTTCCTCTATCTGTTCCAGTTCCTGGCTGCTGCGCGCGCGGAAGTACTGGCCACCCGTCTGTTCGGCGATGGCGGTCAGGGTGGGTTCGTCGAGGTCCATGCTCGGGTTGAGGCCGAGGATGCCGAGCACGTCGCTTTGTTCCGGATCGGCACCGATACCGATGGTGTAGATCTTCACCTGCTCCTCGGCCGCCAGGCGCGCGGCAGTCAGCGGGTCGATCTCGCCCCCGGTGTTGGCGCCGTCGGTGATCAGGACCAATACGCGGCTGTTGGCGGGGCGCTGGCGCAAGCGCTTCACTGCCAGGCCGATGGCGTCGCCGATGGCAGTGTTCTTGCCGGCGATGCCGATCATGGCTTCATCCAGCCAGGTGCGCACGGTTTCGCGGTCGAACGTCAGCGGTGCCTGCACGTAGGCCTGGCTGCCGAACAGGATAAGGCCGATGCGGTCACCACGGCGACCGTCGATGAACTCGCCCATCAGGTGCTTCACCAGGGTCAGCCGGCTGACGTCTTCCTCCTCCCACCTCATGTCGGCGTAGTCCATGGAGCCGGACACATCTACCGCCAGCAACAGGTCGCGGCCGCTGGTGGGCAGTGGTTGCGGTTCGCCGACCCATTCCGGGCGGGCGGCCGCGCAGAGCAGCAACAGCCAGAGCAGGACGAAGGGGGCCTGCTGGCGCCAGGCCGGCAGGTTGGCGCGGGCGCGCCGGCCGATCAGGCCTTCGAGGTCGGCAAGGAAGCTCACCTTCAGCGCCGCGTCGCCGCTGTCCGCCGGTGGCAGCAGCACGCGCAGCACCCAGGGCAACGGGGCGAGAATGAAGATCCAGGGCCAGGCGAACTCAAACATGCTTGCGGATCCAGGTCTCGACGGACTGGTAGAGGCCGGCGATGGCCTTGTCATCCAGTTTGCACTGCGGGCGGTAGGCGCCTTCGACCAGGATCATCCAGCGGGTCAGGCCGGCGGCCGGGCAGCGGTTGTCGAGGTAGGCCAGCCAGGCGCGGCCGCTCAGGGTGTGGCTGTGGTCTCCGGGGTAGTGCATGCGGCATAGACGCTTGAGCAGTCCGTTGAGTTCCTGCAGCCAGGGGCCGGCCGGCGCGCCGTCATAGGGTTTGGACAGGCGCGACAGTTCCTCCAGCGCAGCCTGGCGCGCCGGGTCCAGCGGTTGCTCGGTTTCCACGGCATCCTGCCGCACTTGCCGCCGCCACCAGTACCACAGGCCCCAGCCCAGCAACCCGAGCATCGGCGGCAGGCACCACCAGCCAGGCGCGGGGGGCCACCACGATATGGCGGCCGGGGCTATCAGCGGTTCCAGCCCATCCAGCGGACTCATCGCGCACCCCGGTGCTGCAGGTAGTCGCGCAGTTGCTCGATCATGCCTTCCTGGGTCGACAGCGGCAGCAGCAGCACGCCGAGACGCTGGGCCAGGCGTTCCCAACGTGCGATGCGGGCTTCGCCCTGTTCGCGATAGGCCTGGCGCAGGTCCGCCGCGTGGGTATCCAGTTCCAGCTGGGCGCCCTGCTCGGCGAAGCGCAACAGGCCGGCTGCGGGAAGGGCGTGGTCCAGCGGGTCGGAAACCGGCATCAGGATCAGGTCGGTGTGGCGGGAGAGCAGGGCGATCTGCTGTTCCGCGGTTTCGGACAGGGCGCGTTCGTCACAGAGAATCACTACGAGACTGCCCGGACGCAGCACCTCGCGGGCGCGGCGCAGGGCCAGGCTGAAGCCCTCGCGCTGAGCGCTGCCCGGGCTGCCGAGGGCCTGGTTGGCGCGGGCCAGGCGGCTGAGCAGTTGCAGCAGGCTCTGCTTGCTGCGCCGTGGCTTGATTTCGTGGTGGTCGTGGTCGCTGAACACCAGGCCGCCGACCCGGTCGTTGTGGGCCAGCGCCGCCCAGCCCATGAGACTGGCGGCCTGGGCGGCGAGCACCGACTTGAATACGAGTCCGGTGCCGAAGAACAGCCGCTGGGTCTGTTCCACAATGATGAACACCGGCCGCTCGCGTTCTTCGTGGAAAAGCTTGGTATGGGGCTCCTGGGTGCGTGCGGTGACGCGCCAGTCGATGGTGCGCACGTCGTCGCCGGCCTGGTAGATGCGCACCTGGTCGAAATCCACGCCACGGCCACGCAGCTTGGAATGGTGCAGGCCGATCAGCGGGCTGCGGCGCGCGGGGCTGGAGAACAGTTGCACTTCCCGGACCCGGTGGCGCATGTCGATCAGCTCGGCCAGGTCGACATGCACGCCTTCCGCGCTGGCGACCGGTGGAGCGAACCCGGACGCCGCCGGACTGCGCTTCCTGCCCCGGAACTTCCAGGCCGCCGCTTTCAGGCGCATCAGGCCACCGCTACCACATCCAGGATGCGCTGGATCACCCGGTCCTGGTCGATGCCGGCAGCTTCCGCCTCAAAGGAGAGGATCAGGCGATGGCGTAGCACGTCGAACAGCACCGCCTGGATGTCTTCGGGGCTGACGAAGTCGCGGCCAGCCATCCAGGCATGGGCGCGGGCGCAGCGGTCGAGGGCGATGGAGCCGCGCGGGCTGGCGCCCCAGGCCAACCACTCGGCCAACTCGGGGTCGAACTTTGCCGGGGTGCGGGTGGCCATGACCAGGTGCACCAGGTACTCCTCCACCGCGTCGGCCATGTAGAGCCCGAGGATTTCCTTGCGCGCGGCGAAGATCGCTTGCTGGCTGACCTGATGCTCGGCCCTGGTTTCGCCGTGCAGCGCTTCGCCGCGGGCCTGCTGGAGGATCTTGCGTTCCACCGAGGCATCCGGGAAACCGATGCGCACATGCATCAGGAAGCGGTCGAGCTGGGCTTCGGGCAGGGGGTAGGTGCCTTCCTGTTCGATGGGGTTCTGGGTCGCCATCACCAGGAACAGCGGCGGCAGGTCGTACGTCGAACGGCCGATGGACACCTGGCGCTCGGCCATGGCTTCCAGCAATGCCGATTGCACCTTCGCCGGTGCGCGGTTGATCTCGTCGGCCAGCACCAGGTTGTGGAAGATCGGTCCCTGCTGGAACACGAAGCTGCCGTTCTCCGGGCGGTAGATCTCGGTGCCGGTGATGTCCGCCGGCAGCAGGTCCGGGGTGAACTGGATGCGATGGAACTCGGCTTCCACGCCGTCCGCCAGGTCCTTGATGGCCTTGGTCTTGGCCAGGCCGGGCGCGCCCTCCACCAGCAGGTGACCGTCTGCCAGTAGCGCGATCAGCAGGCGGTCGATGAGTTTTTCCTGGCCAAGGATCTGGGTGGAAAGGAAGTTACGCAGGGCGACTAGCGCTTCACGGTGTTCCATCGATGGGCTCGTTGAACTGGGGAAAAGAGAGCTGTAAGCCCTCCGTTGTTGACGCATAACTTTAATCCAGACCAGGGTAGGCGGCCTAGAAGAGCCTGAATTCAGGCGTTGGTTCCGTGATGCGGGCGAATATTCGTGGGCGTTGAGTAGCCCATTCCTACAGCTTCGAGTTGGAATTCCTGCATCGGCACAGGCGGACTCTGATTGAACGAATATGTCGCAGCGCCGTAAGCGTCCCGCGTTGCTCCCTCGTTAAGCTTTCGCGGCAATGGTGACCGCCGGGTCGCAGTTGTCTACCGGCGTTCTCCCGGAGCAGGGTCACACTGCCCGGATCGACCTGTGGCCCTTCCTCCGCACGTAGGCGTTCTACGCTTAATTCCAACGAAACGAGCCCAGCGGAGCACAACCATGACGTCCTTCACCGCAGCCAGCAAAGCCGACTTCCAGCACCAACTGCAAGCGGCCCTGGCGCAGCACGTCAGCGAAAAGGCGTTGCCACAAGTAGCCCTGTTCGCCGAGCAATTCTTCGGCATCATCGCGCTCGACGAACTGACCCAGCGCCGGCTGTCCGACCTTGTCGGCTGCACCCTGTCTTCCTGGCGCCTGCTGGAGCGCTTCGATCCCGCGAGCCCCGAAGTGCGGGTGTTCAACCCTGATTACGAGAAGCACGGCTGGCAATCCACCCACACCGCCGTGGAAGTGCTGCACCCGGACATCCCGTTCCTCGTCGACTCGGTACGCATGGAGCTGAACCGCCGCGGTTACAGCATCCATACCCTGCAGAACAACGTCATCAGCGTGCGCCGCAATGCCAAGGGCGAGCTGGTGGAAGTCCTGCCCAAGGGCACCCAGGGCAAGGACGTGCGCCAGGAATCGATGATGTTCCTGGAGATCGACCGCTGCGCCAACAACGGCGCCATGAAGACCCTGGAAAAGGCCTTGTTGGAAGTGCTGGGCGATGTCCGCGTGGCCGTGGCCGACTTCAAGCCGATGAAGGCCAAGGCCCAGGAACTGCTGGCCTGGCTGGACAAGGCCAAGCTCAAGGTCGACGGGGAAGAGCTGGCCGAAGTGAAGGTGTTCATCGAGTGGCTGCTGGATGACCACTTCACCTTCCTGGGGTATGAAGAATTCACCGTGGCCGACGAGAAGAGCGGCGGCCATCTGGTCTACGACGAGAAGTCCCTGCTGGGTGTTTCCAGGCTCCGCCGCGCGGGCCTGAAGAAAGAAGACCTGCACATCGAGACCGAGGCCCTGACCTACCTTCACGAGCCCAGCCTGCTGTCCTTCGCCAAGGCTGCCGAGCCGAGCCGCGTGCACCGCCCGGCTTACCCGGACTTCGTGTCTATCCGTGAACTGGATGCCAAGGGCAAGGTGATCAAGGAGTGCCGCTTCATGGGCCTCTACACCTCCGCCGTGTACGCCGAAAGCGTTGGGCGCATCCCCTACATCCGTCGCAAGGTGGCCGAGATCCAGCGCCGCTCCGGCTTCGATGCCAAGGCCCACCTGGGCAAGGAACTGGCTCAGGTTCTGGAAGTACTGCCGCGCGATGACCTGTTCCAGACCCCGGTGGATGATCTGTTCACCACCGCCATGTCCATCGTGCAGATGCAGGAACGCAACAAGATCCGCCTGTTCCTGCGCCGCGATCCCTATGGCCGCTTCGCCTACGCCCTGGCCTATGTCCCGCGCGACGTCTACTCCACCGAGACGCGCCTGAAGATCCAGCAGATCCTGATGGAGCGCCTGCAGGCCAGCGACTGCGAGTTCTGGACCTTCTTCTCCGAGTCCGTGCTGGCGCGGGTGCAGTTCATCCTGCGCCTGGATCCGAAGAACAAGCTGCACGTCGATACGGCGATGCTGGAGAAGGAAGTCATCCAGGCCTGCCGTTCCTGGAAGGACGATTACGCCAGCCTGATCAACGAAAGCTTCGGCGAAGGGCAGGGCACCCGCGTGCTCGCCGACTTCCCGAAAGGCTTCCCGGCCGGCTATCGCGAGCGCTTCGCCCCGCACTCGGCGGTGGTGGACATGCAGCACCTGTACAGCCTGTCCGACGAGCGCCCGCTGGTGATGAGCTTCTACCAGCCGCTGGCCCAGGGCGAGCAGCAACTGCATTGCAAGCTGTACCACGCCGACAACCCGCTGGCGCTGTCCGACGTACTGCCGATCCTGGAAAACCTCGGCCTGCGCGTGCTCGGCGAATTCCCCTACCGCCTGGTGCGCCAGGACGGTCGCCAGTACTGGATCCACGATTTCGCCTTCACCAGCGCCCTGGGCGATGAAGTCGATATCCAGGAGCTCAACGACACCCTGCAGGACGCCTTCGTGCATATCGTTGGCGGCCATGCCGAGAACGATGCCTTCAACCGCCTGGTGCTGACCGCCGCCATGCCCTGGCGCGACGTGGCCCTGCTGCGTGCCTACGCGCGCTACCTGAAGCAGATCCGCCTGGGCTTCGACCTGTCCTACATCGCCAGCACGCTGCTGAACCACGCCAACATCGCCAAGGAGCTGGTGCGCCTGTTCAAGACCCGCTTCTACCTGGCGCGCAAGCTGGCGGCTGACGATCTGGACGACAAACAGCAGAAGCTCGAGCAGGCCATCCTCGGTGAGCTGGACAATGTCGCGGTGCTCAACGAAGACCGCATCCTGCGTCGCTACCTGGACCTGATCAAGGCGACCCTGCGCACCAACTTCTACCAGCCCGACGCGGCCGGCCAGAACAAGTCCTACTTCAGCTTCAAGCTGAGCCCGCGCCTGATTCCCGAAATCCCGCGCCCGGTGCCCAAGTTCGAAATCTTCGTCTACTCGCCGCGCGTGGAAGGCGTGCACCTGCGCTTCGGCGACGTGGCGCGTGGCGGCCTGCGCTGGTCCGACCGCGAGGAGGACTTCCGTACCGAAGTACTGGGCCTGGTGAAGGCGCAGCAGGTGAAGAACGCCGTGATCGTGCCGATGGGCGCGAAGGGCGGTTTCATTCCGCGCCGCCTGCCCGTGGGCGGCAGCCGTGACGATATCCAGGCCGAGGCCATCGCCTGCTATCGCATCTTCATTTCCGGCCTGCTGGACGTTACCGACAACCTCAAGGAAGGCAAGGTGGTGCCGCCGGCCAACGTGGTGCGCCATGATGTCGACGACCCCTACCTGGTGGTGGCGGCCGACAAGGGCACCGCAACCTTCTCCGACATCGCCAACGGCATCGCCCAGGAGTACGGCTTCTGGCTGGGCGACGCCTTCGCCTCCGGTGGCTCGGCCGGCTACGACCACAAGGGCATGGGCATCACCGCCAAGGGCGGCTGGGTGTCGGTGCAGCGCCACTTCCGTGAGCGCGGCATCGATGTGCAGAAGGACAACTTCACCGTGATCGGCATCGGCGACATGGCCGGCGACGTGTTCGGCAACGGCCTGCTGCTGTCGGACAAGCTGCAACTGGTGGCTGCCTTCAACCACATGCACATCTTCATCGACCCGAACCCGGACGCGGCGTCCAGCTTCCATGAGCGTCAGCGCATGTTCGCGCTGCCGCGTTCTTCCTGGGCCGACTACGACACCAAGCTGATTTCCGAAGGCGGCGGCATCTTCCTGCGTAGCGCCAAGAGCATCGCCATCAGCCCGCAGATGCAGCAGCGCTTCGAGATCGAAGCCGACAAGCTGACCCCCACCGAGTTGCTGAATGCCTTGCTGAAGGCGCCGGTCGACCTGCTCTGGAACGGCGGCATCGGCACTTACGTCAAGGCCAGCAGCGAAAGTCACGCCGACGTGGGTGACAAGGCCAACGACGCCCTGCGCGTGGATGGCCGCGAACTGCGTGCCAAGGTGGTGGGCGAGGGCGGCAACCTCGGCATGACCCAGCTGGGCCGCGTCGAGTACGGCCTCAACGGCGGCGCCAGCAACACCGACTTCATCGACAACGCCGGCGGCGTGGACTGCTCGGACCATGAGGTCAACATCAAGATCCTGCTCAACGAGATCGTGGCCAATGGCGACATGACCGGCAAACAGCGCAACAAGCTGCTGGCCGAGATGACCGATGACGTGGGCAACCTGGTGCTCGGCAACAACTACAAGCAGACCCAGGCGCTGTCCCTAGCGCAGCGTCGTGCCCGCGAGAAGATCGGCGAGTACAAGCGCCTGATGGCCGCCCTGGAAGCGGCCGGCAAGCTGGACCGTGGCCTGGAGTTCCTGCCCACGGACGAGGAGCTGAACGAGCGCATCGCCAATGGCCAGGGCCTGACCCGCCCCGAGCTGTCGGTGCTGATCTCCTACAGCAAGATCGACCTCAAGGAGTCGCTGCTCAAATCCCTGGTGCCGGACGACGACTACCTGGCCCAGGAAATGGAAACCGCGTTCCCGGCGCGCCTGGCCGAAACCTTCGGCGAGTCCATGCGTCGCCACCGCCTGAAGCGCGAAATCATCAGCACCCAGATCGCCAACGACCTGGTCAACCACATGGGCATCACCTTCGTGCAGCGCCTGAAGGAGTCCACCGGCATGAGCGCGGCCAACGTGGCTGGCGCCTATGTGGTGGTGCGCGATGTATTCCGCCTGCCGCACTGGTGGAAGCAGATCGAGGCCCTGGACTACAAGGTGCCGGCCGAACTGCAGCTGACCCTGATGGACGAGCTGATGCGCCTGGGCCGCCGTGCGACCCGCTGGTTCCTGCGCAGCCGTCGCGAAGACCAGAATGCCGCCCGTGACGTGAATCACTTCGGCCCGCGCGTGGAGGCCCTGGCCGGCCGCCTGGACGAGCTGCTGGAAGGCCCGTCCCGCGAGCAGTGGCTGGCGCGCTACCAGTCCTACGTCGAGGCCGGCGCACCGGAGGACCTGGCTCGCGTCGTGGCCGGCACCAGCCACCTCTATACGCTGCTGCCGATCATCGAGGCGTCGGACGTCACCGGCAAGGACACTATCGAAGTCGCCACCGCCTACTTCGCCGTCGGCGGTGCACTGGACCTGTCCTGGTACCTGCAGCAGATCACCAGCCTGCCGGTGGAAAGCAACTGGCAAGCGCTGGCGCGGGAAGCCTTCCGCGACGACCTGGACTGGCAGCAGCGGGCGATCACCGTCTCGGTCCTGCAGATGAATGAAGGTCCGACGGACATCGAGGAGCGTGTGGCACTGTGGCTGGACCAACACCGTGCCCTGGTGGACCGCTGGAAGGCCATGCTGGTCGAACTGCGTGCCTCCACCGCCACCGACTACGCCATGTACGCAGTGGCCAACCGCGAGCTCATGGACCTGGCCCAGAGCGGCCAGCACGGCGTATGCATCCCCTGATGCCCGTGATGTCGTAAGTTTTTAGTGCTCTAGCCCCGCTCCGGCGGGGCTTTTTTTGGCCCGGAGAATGGGACGCCAGCGTTGTGCAACGGAATCGGTGCGCGCAGCGCACCCTGCAGTCGGCCCGGTGATTTGTGGGGAGGGGGTAGGGGCGCCGCGCGTACCGGCTCTGAAGCGGAGGTGGTGGGCCTAGCCCAGCGCGCGCAGGTACTTCACCACATCCGCGGCTCCGGCCAGCCGCAAGCCTTCGCCCAGGGCGGTGGCTTCAGCGTGCTTCTTGGGCAGCAGGATGAACTCCGGGGTGCCGGAATTGCGCAGGATGGTCAGGCGCGAATAGGGGATGCCGCCGTCCAGCAGCAGCCCCATGAAGGCCGGATCGCTCCAGGCCTGCGCCGGCATCGCCAGGACGTGGTAGCGCTCGTCCAGCACGGCCAGACCGTCGGGATCGAGGCTGTAGTCGGTGATCTCGGCGGGGAGGGTGGCTTCCAGCGCGCGCAGCCGTGCATAGGCGATGGAGGCGGCGAAGGCTTCGACATGCTGCTCGCCGTTCCAGAACACGCGATAGCCGTACCAGTCGGCACGGAGCAGGCTGATGGGCTCGCCGGCGAGGAAGCGCGGTAGCGGGAGGCTGATGGCCTTGATGAAGTCCTTGTAGCTGATGATTCGCACCTTGCGGCTGTCCAGGCCGGCCAGGTAGTCCTCGAAGCTGGGGGAGGGCGTCGGTTCGTGGTCGCCGCCGCAAAGCCCGTCGATCTGGCGCAGGTCGAAGCTGGAAAGGCGCTGCTCACCGCGTTTGACTACCTTCACCAGAACGGCATGGGCTTCGGCCTTGTCGTCCTGGACGGGGCCGGACAACGCTCCGCGTGGCAATTCCACCAGCCGCTGCAACGGCGGGCCGGACTGCCACCAGATGGTGTCCTCGGGCAGGTGCAATTGCTGGAAGGGCAGTCGCAGTTGGCTGGCTCGCTCGAGCACCCGGCGCGGGGAATTACCTAAGCCGAAACGCTGGGCGATTGCAGCCAGGCGGGCGCTCAAAGGTGATGGCTGCATCTCACTCATGGCCTGAATACTCCCCGGTCACGGGAGGCAGTTTGGCAGAGGCTTGCCGGCTGCGCGAACCGGGTGTCGGACATTTCTGCCTGGCGGGGAGCGAGAGCGAACGGACGGTGTGGCAGAATCCAGCTCTTCATTGTCGAGGATGCCTCCATGCCCAGCCTGGTGCTGGATATTTCCCTGACTGCGGACGAATTCCTCGCAGTCTATCAAGGTCGGGCCAACCGTGTGCTGCTACGCAGTCGTGACGGTCGCAAGGTCAGCCTGCCGGCCCGGCACCTGCGCCCGTACCTGGGGCACGGGGGCGTGCGCGGTACTTTCGAGCTGGATTTTTCCGCCGACGGCAAACTCCTCAGCCTGCGCCGCCTCGCGTGACGGGGGCCGCGCAGCTATAATCGCCGGCCCATATCGCCGATCGATGCCCGACCGACCATGTACAAACTGGCCCGCGAGCTGCTCTTCTCCCTGTCCCCGGAAACTTCCCACGAACTGTCCATCGACCTTATCGGAGCCGGTGGCCGTCTGGGCCTCAACCGCCTGCTGACCAAGGCGCCGGCGAGCCTGCCGGTGAAGGTGATGGGGCTGGAGTTTCCCAACCCGGTAGGCCTGGCCGCCGGCCTGGACAAGAACGGCGACGCCATCGACGGCTTCGCCCAGCTGGGGTTCGGCTTCGTCGAGATCGGCACCGTGACCCCGCGTCCGCAACCGGGCAACCCCAAGCCGCGCCTGTTCCGACTGCCCCAGGCCGAAGCCATCATCAACCGCATGGGCTTCAACAACCAGGGTGTCGACCACCTGCTGGCGCGTGTGCGTGCGGCGAAGTACGACGGCGTGCTGGGCATCAATATCGGCAAGAACTTCGACACGCCCGTCGAGCGCGCGGTGGATGACTACCTGATCTGCCTGGATAAGGTTTACGCCCACGCCAGCTACGTGACGGTGAACGTCAGCTCGCCGAACACCCCCGGCCTGCGCAGCCTGCAGTTCGGCGATTCGCTGAAGCAACTGCTGCAAGCGCTGCGCAGCCGCCAGGAAAGCCTGGCTGCCCAGCACGGCAGGCACGTGCCGCTGGCCATCAAGATCGCGCCGGACATGAGCGACGAAGAGACCGCCATGGTTGCCCAGGCACTGCTGGAGTCGGGCATGGACGCGGTGATCGCCACCAACACCACCCTCGGTCGTGAAGGCGTCGAAGGCCTGCCCCATGGCGACGAGGCCGGCGGCCTCTCCGGCGCGCCGGTGCGCGAGAAGAGCACCAATACCGTGAAAGTGCTGGCCGCAGAGCTGGGCGGTCGTCTGCCAATCATCGCGGTCGGCGGCATTACCGAAGGCCGTCATGCGGCCGAGAAGATCGCTGCTGGCGCGAGCCTGGTGCAGATCTACTCCGGCTTCATCTACAAGGGGCCGGCGCTGATCCGCGAAGCGGTGGACGCCATCGCCGGACTGCAGAAGTAATTATCGAGCGCAAATAAAAAGGGCTCCCTTCAAGGGAGCCCCTGGGCTTGCGCCCGCCGCCCGGATGGGGCGTGCTTGGTGAAGTCGGTGTGATCCTGTGTCAGCCGACGGCGTGGAGTTCGTTCAGACGATGAATACCGGCGGCGCCGGTGTAGCCATCCCAGTTGTCGCCACGGCCCTCGCGCCAACCGTTGATCCAGGCTTGCCGTGTGGTGGGATGGGTGAAAGGACAAAGATCGCGGGATTTGCCATTGATGCCGTGCTGATAGCCGCGCAAGAATGCTCGTTCCATCGGATCACGCTTAAGTCTTCTCATAGGGTGTAGCCCTCATTTGTTGACTGTTATGTCCATTGGTTCCACAGGTGGAACCTGGCAGAAAGTGCTCTGCCCCGAAGGTGCGTTGCCGGCGTGACGCGCCTTCATCCACTGCCATTGCGGCGGCGGGTTAAGCTGAGTTCTAACCAATGCCCCCAGGCATGTGAATGATCGTTTTGTCATAAGGACGTAACTTATAGGTGGCAACGGCCATAAGCTGACGGAAGCATTTTTTGCCACTTTTCTGTCTAAGCCCCGTGGCTTCGGGGTTGGCCGGATCGATGATGTCGCAGTGCTATTTCATTTGGCGCGCGAATCTGACGACTTTTCATTCCGACGAAGGGCCGCTCTGCGACCTTACGTCACATATTTTGTTACCGCACAGCTCAGGTTCTGTGCCGCTGATCGCCTCGAATGGGCCCTGGAATTCCAATGTCGGACCGCTACGAACTTTTCCTCACCTGCCCGAAGAGCCTGGAAGGCCTGCTGGCCGAAGAGGCCGCGCAACTCGGACTGCAGGAGGTGCGCGAGCAGGTTGCCGCCGTGCGTGGCCAGGGCGACCTGGAAACCGCGTACCGCCTCTGCCTCTGGTCTCGCCTGGCGAACCGGGTGCTGCTGGTGCTGGGACGTTTCCCGGTGCAGAACGCCGAAGATCTCTACCAGGGCGTGCTCGCGGTGGACTGGCATGACCACCTGATGCCCAGTGGCAGCCTGGCGGTGGAGTTCAGTGGCCACGGTTCGGGCATCGACAACACCCACTTCGGTGCGCTCAAGGTCAAGGATGCGGTGGTGGACAAGCTGCGCAGCGCCGACGGCGTGCGGCCGTCCGTTGACAAGGTGAACCCCGACCTGCGCATTCACCTGCGCCTGGACAAGGGCGAGGCGATCCTCTCCATCGACCTGGCTGGCCACAGCCTGCACCAGCGCGGCTATCGCCTGCAGCAGGGCGCCGCGCCGCTGAAGGAGAACCTGGCCGCGGCCATCCTGATCCGCGCCGGCTGGCCGCGTATCGCCGCCGAGGGCGGTGCCCTGGCCGACCCCATGTGCGGTGTCGGCACCTTCCTGGTCGAGGCCGCGATGATGGCTGCCGACATGGCGCCCAACCTCAAGCGCGAGCGCTGGGGGTTCTCCAACTGGCTGGGGCATGTACCGGCATTGTGGAAGAAGCTTCACGAAGAAGCCCAGGTTCGCGCCGAAGCGGGCCTGGCCAAGCCGCCACTGTGGATTCGTGGCTATGAGGCGGACCCGCGCCTGATCCAGCCGGGCCGCAACAATATCGAGCGCGCCGGCCTTGGCGACTGGGTGAAGATCTACCAGGGCGAGCTGGCGACCTTCGAGCCGCGCCCGGACCAGAACCAGAAGGGCCTGGTCATCAGCAACCCGCCCTATGGCGAGCGATTGGGCGACGAGGCCAGCCTGCTCTACCTCTACCAGAACCTCGGCGAGCGCCTGCGCCAGGCCTGCATGGGCTGGGAAGCGGCGGTATTCACCGGCGCGCCGGAACTGGGCAAGCGCATGGGTATCCGCAGCCACAAGCAGTACGCCTTCTGGAACGGCGCCCTGGCGTGCAAGCTGCTGCTGCTCAAGGTGCTGCCGGAGCAGTTCGTGACCGGCGAACGACGGGCGGCCGGGGAGGGCGATCGCGTCACTCCGCGCGCCGAGCCCGCGCGTCTCTCCGAGGGCGGGCAGATGTTCGCCAACCGCCTGCAGAAGAACCTCAAGCAATTGGGCAAGTGGGCACGCAAGGAGGGCATCCAGTGCTACCGCCTGTATGACGCCGACATGCCTGAATACGCCCTGGCCGTCGACCTCTACGGCGACTGGGTGCATGTGCAGGAATACGCACCGCCCCGTTCCATCGACCCGGAAAAGGCACAGGCGCGCCTGCTCGATGCCCTGGCCGCGATTCCCCAGGCGCTGGATGTGGACCCGGCCCAGGTCGTCGTCAAGCGTCGCGAGCGCCAGAGCGGAACCCGCCAGTACGAGCGCCAGGGCAGTGAAGGGCGCTTCACGGAAGTGAGCGAGGGCGGCGTGAAGCTGCTGGTGAACCTCACCGACTACCTGGACACCGGCCTGTTCCTCGACCACCGGCCGATCCGCCTGCGCATCCAGCGCGAGGCAGCCGGCAAGCGCTTCCTCAACCTCTTCTGCTACACGGCCACCGCCAGCGTGCACGCGGCCAAGGGGGGGGCGCGCAGCACCACTAGCGTCGACCTGTCCAAGACCTACCTGGACTGGGCTCGGCGCAATCTGTCGCTGAACGGCTTTTCCGACAAGCACAGGCTGCAGCAGGGCGATGTGATGGCCTGGCTCGCCGAGGACCGTGGTGAGTACGACCTGATCTTCATCGACCCGCCGACCTTCTCCAACTCCAAGCGCATGGAGGGTGTGTTCGACGTGCAGCGCGACCACGTCCAGTTGTTGGACCTGGCCATGGCGCGACTGGCGCCCGGCGGCGTGCTGTACTTCTCCAACAACTTCCGCAAGTTCCAGCTGGATGAGGGGCTGGAGTCGCGCTACGCGGTCACCGAGATCAGCGCCGAGACCCTGGACCCGGACTTCGCCCGTAACGCCAAGATCCACCGCGCCTGGCGCCTGACCACCCGCTGAGGCGCCTGCGCGCCTCGCCCCCAGCTCTCCGATCGACCCGCCGGAAGATCCGGTCGTCCGGCGTTTGCCTTGGGCGGTCGGCTGCTCATGCGCGTTTCTAGGCAAAGTGCCACTACCTGGCTATGTTGATGCTCACAGGGACGGTATTTCCACACCCAGATTCGAGATGTGAGCATGCAGTCGCTTGCGCCGGAAAAACTGACCCTGTCGGCATTGCTGTCCGGCCGCCCGCTGGTGTGGCTGGTCTGCTTGTTGGCCGTCTTCGGCGGTGCGGCGCTTACCTTCCTGCTCAGCCAGGCGGTGCGCAGCGCCGAAGAGAACCAGTTGCGCACACGTTTCAATCTGGCCGCTGGCGAGCGCATCAGCCGCATCCAGGAGCGACTGGATGGGCAGCTCAAGGAGCTGGATGCCGTCCAGCGCTTCTTCAACAATTCCCGTGAAGTCACCCTTGGCGAGTTCCAGGGATTCGTCGGTCCGCTGCTGGGTGACACCCTGGTCTATTCCTGGGTGCCGCGAATAGCCGGAAACGAGCGGGAGCGGTTCGAGGCACGCGCCCGCGAAGAGGGAATGGCGGGCTTTGCCATCCGCGACCTGAAGGGCGACAGCCTGGTGGTCAGTCCGCCTCGGCAGGAGTATTTCCCGGTCTACTACAGCGTGACCTCGCGCATCGACCAGGTGCCGCTGGGGATGGACCTGAACTCCAATCCGCAGCGCCGCGCCGCCATCGCCAAGGCGCGGAGCAGCCATGGCGTCACCGTTACCGAGCGAGTGCAGGTGATTGGCGTGGTAGAGCGTGAGGCCAGTGGCGTGGTCATGCTGGCGCCGGTCTACGACGGCAATCCGCCAAGCGATGAGCGCCTGCGTGGTTTTGTAGTGTCGGTGGTCAGCCTCAACCTTGAGATGGAAGCGGCCATTGCGCCGGACAACCTGGCGAGCCTGGTGATGCGGGTCAGCGATGTCAGCGAGGATGGCCATGAACAGCTGATCTACCAGAGCGCCGAGGCTCCGGCGAGCGATCTGCTGCACCGTCGCGTGGTGCCCTTCGGCGACCGTCAGTACTTGCTGGAGGTGCTTCCCAGCGCGGGATTCCTCGCGCAGGACACATTGTCCACGGCCGATCTGGTAGCGATCAGCGGCCTGGTATTCACGCTGCTGCTGGCGGGCTACCTGCTGCTGATGGTCAACCAGCGGCAGAACGCGCTGGCGTTGGTGGCCGAGCGCACCGAAGCGCTGCGTGAGCGCGAGATCGAGTTGCAGCTCAGCGAGGAACGCTGGAGCTTTGCCCTGGATGGCGCCGGGCATGGTGTCTGGGATTGGGAGCCCCAGTCCGGGCGCTTTTTTCTCTCCCGTGGCTGGAAAACCATGCTCGGCTATGGGGAGGACGAGGTGGATGACAGCCTCGAGGCGCGTGGAAGGCTGATCCATCCCCAGGACCAGCCGCTGGCGCGGGCGGAGCTGGAGCGCCACCTGCGCGGTGTCAGCGCGGTGTACCAGAGCCAGCACCGCATGCTGCACAAGGACGGCCGCTGGATCTGGGTGCTGGATCGCGGAAAAGTGGTGGAGCGGGGGCCCGATGGCCTGCCGCAGCGGATGATCGGCACCCAGACCGACATCAGCTCCAGCAAGGCGGTGGAACTGCAGCTGGCCATGGCCCACGGCCAGCTCCGCAGCCTGCTGAATGCCGCGACCCAGGTGGCGATCGTCAGTACCGACCTGCGTGGTGCCATTCTCCAATTCAACGTCGGCGCCGAGCGCATGTTCGGCTACCGGGCGGTGGAAATGATCGGCCGCCATCCGGTGGTGCTGCATCTGGAGAGCGAGGTGGCGGAGCGCTGTCGGGCGCTCGGGCAGCGCCTGGGCAAGCTGGTACCGGATTTCCAGGCCTATGTGGAGGAAGTCACGGCGGGCGACCGCTTCGACGAGCAGGAGTGGACCTTCCAGCGCCGCGACGGCAGTCGTCTCACCGGCAGCCTGATCCTCACGGGGGTGCGTGACGAGCGCGAAGTGCTGGTGGGTTACCTGGGGGTGGCGATCGACATCACCGAGCGCAAGCATGTGCAGCAGGCCCTGGAAGCCCGCGATCGCCTGCTGGAAAAACTCAGCGCACGGGTGCCCGGCGTGCTCTACCAGTTCCGCATGGAGCCCAATGAGCACTTCAGCTTCCCCTATACCAGCGCCGGCATCCTCGAAGTCTTCGAAGTGGACCCGGAAACGGTGCGGGACGATGCCATGGGCCTTCTGGAACGTGTGCATCCCGATGACCTGGAGCGGGTGCAGAGCTCAATCCGCCGCTCCGCCGAATTGCTCACGCCGTGGCGCGAGGATTTCCGCGTGCTCCTGCCGCGCCAGGGCCTGCGCTGGCTGCGCGGGGAGTCCGTACCTGAACGCGGAGAAGATGGCGCGGTGCTCTGGCACGGCTACATCACCGACATCACCGGGTTGAAGCTGGTGGAGCAGGAATTGCGCGCGCTCTCGGTCACCGACGCCCTGACCGGCGTCTACAACCGGCGCTACTTCCAGGAGCGCCTGGACCTGGAGATCGCTCGCGCCGAGCGCCGCGAAGGTCCGCTGGCGCTGGTGATGCTGGATGTCGACCACTTCAAGCAGATCAACGACTGTCATGGCCACGAGGCTGGGGACCGGGTGCTCAAGGCACTGTGCATGCGGGTCGGCGAGCGCCTGCGGCGCATCGATGTGCTGTGCCGCCTGGGTGGTGAAGAGTTCGTCGTACTCTGCCCCGACACCAATGTCGAGCAGGCATTCCAGGTCGCCCAGGCGCTATGGCAGGCGCTGGCGAAGGAGAACGTGGCGGGGGTAGGGCGGGTGAGCGCCAGCTTCGGCTGCGCCGCCTGGCGAGATGGGGAAGATGCCGATGATCTGCTGCGGCGCGTGGATGCCGCTGTCTATGCGGCGAAACAGGCAGGGCGCAACCAGATCCGTATCGCCGAGTGAGAGAGGGCCGCCCGCAAGGGGCGGCCATCAGGGTCAGTTGGCGCCGGCCACGCTCTTGGGCTGGCGGTACAGGTCCACCAGCACCTGGTCGAGGATCGCCGACGCGCCCCAGGGGCGCGAATCGTTGAGGATCGCCACCACGGCCCAGGTGTTGCCATTGCTGTCGCGGCTGAAGCCAGCGATGGCACGGACCGTGTTCAGGGTGCCGGTCTTGATGTGGGCTTCACCTTCTAGGGCCGTGCGGCGCAGGCGCTTGCGCATGGTGCCGTCCATCGCCACCAGCGGCAGCGAGGAAATGAACTCGGCGGCGTAGGGGCCCTGCCACGCAGCCTGGAGGATGGTGGCCATCTCGCGGGCGCTGACCCGTTCGTTGCGCGACAGGCCTGAACCGTTCTCCATGACCAGGTGAGGTGCGGTGATGCCTTTCTTCGCCAGCCAGTTGCGGATCACTCGTTGCGCGGCCTTGGCGTCGTCGCCGTCGGCATCGGTGCGGTAGCGCGCGCCGATGCTGAGGAACAGCTGCTGGGCCATGGTGTTGTTGCTGTACTTGTTGATGTCGCGGATGACTTCAACCAGGTCCGGGGAGAAGGAACGGGCCAGCAGCTTGGCGTCCTTGGGCACATCGCCCGCACGGTCCTTGCCGTTGATGGTGCCGCCCAGTTCCTTCCAGAACGCGCGCACGGCGCCGGCGGCGTAGCCCGGATGGTCGAGCAGGGACATGTAGGTCTGGGCGCTGCAGCCTTCCGGCAGCTTGCCGCTGGCGATCAGGGTGGTACCGTCGAACTGGGTCACCGGGTTGTAGCGCACATCGGGCCAGGAGGGGCACTTGGCGGCCTTGGTCACCTGCAGCTTGTTTTCGATGCGGATGTTCTCGAGCGGCGGCTCCATGGCCAGGCTGGCCTTGCCGCCCTCCGCGCGGGCGATCAGGCGCACGGCCTTGAGGTTGACCAGCAGCGAGTCCGGGCCGACCAGGAAGGGCTTGTTGTCGTCGCCGCCGTCGTCGTTGAAGGACGGCAGTTGCGGGTGGTTGAAGTAGCTGCGATCCAGCACCAGGTCGCCGGTGACCTCGCGCACGCCGTTGGCGCGCAGGTCGCGCATCATCAGCCAGAGCTTTTCCATGTTCAGCTTGGGATCGCCGCCACCCTTGAGGTAGAGGTTGCCGTTGAGCACGCCGTTCTTCAGCGGGCCGTCGGCGTAGAACTCGGTCTTCCACTGGTAGGTGGGGCCGAGCAGCTCAAGGGCGGCGTAGGTGGTGATCAGCTTCATGGTGGACGCCGGGTTCACCGACACATCGGCGTTGACCAGCGTCTGGGCGCCCGGGCCGGTGAGCGGCAGGGTCACCAGGGACAGCGAGTTGGAGGAAATCTTGTTGGCGGTCAGTGCTTTCTGCACCTTGGCGGGAAGGCTGGTGTTGACCTGGGCGGCGGACAGCGGCAGGGCCACGGGGAAAATCAGGGCAGCAAGGGTAAGGGTACGAATGGACTTGAACATCAAAGCTTGCCCTCCTGGCGAGGGCGGGTAACGAAAGAAGATGACATGGTGACAGTTCCCACGAGGGTTCGGGAAATCGGCGCATTATGCCGTAACCCCGTCCTAACGGTATGGGTTCGCGACTCATTTCGTCTGCCAGTGCAACCTCGGGTGCACCGCGAACGGGCAAGTTGCAACGGAAGCTGCTAGAGTGCCGCCCGTCATTTATGCCGAGGAACTGCCATATGGCCACCAATCGCTCCCGCCGCCTGCGCAAGAAGCTTTGCGTCGATGAATTCCAGGAACTGGGTTTCGAACTCACCCTCAGCTACAAGGAGGGTCTGAATCCGGAAGCGGTTTCGGCGTTCTTCGAGCGTTTCATCGACGAAGCGATCGAAAGCAATGGCCTGGGCTTCATCGGTGCCGAGGACTACGGTTTCGTTTGCCTCGGCAAGCGTGGTTCGGTAACCGCCGAGCAGCGTACCCAGGTGGAAGCCTGGCTGCAGAAGGGCCACGCCGAACTGGCCGGTTCCACCGTCAGCCCGCTGATCGACGTGTGGTACCCGGAGAATCCGGTCAACGCCTGAGTGCGATGACGGATGGAAGAAGGGCGCCTGTTGGCGCCCTTTTTTGTGTCCCGCTGTTTTGCAGGGCAACTTCTGTGGGAGCGGATCCATTCGCGAACGGACTGCAATCCAGTACCCGCAGCGAACAGGGCAGGCCCTCGACCTGCATCGCGATCGCAAGCGCTCCCACAATTTCCCCTCGCATTTCGGACCGGATTCCCGATCAGGCCAGCCCCGCCTTTGCCAACATCGCCGCTTCGTCCACCGCGTCGACCTGCTCCGGCTTGAGGAAGCGCCTGGCGTAGTCCATGTACACCCCGGAACGGATGAACAGGCCGAACAGGTCGGGGTCGATGTGGGCGCCACGGCACATGCCGGTCATGATCCCCAGCGCTTCGGAGAGGGTCTTGCCCTTCTTGTAGGGGCGGTCCACCGCCGTCAGTGCCTCGAAGATGTCGGCGATGGCCATCATCCGCGCCGGAAGGCTCATTTCTTCCCGGGTCAGGCGCTTCGGATAGCCGGTGCCATCCATCTTCTCGTGGTGCCCGCCGGCGATCTCCGCCACGTTCGCCAGATGCGCGGGGAAGGGCAGGTGGTTGAGCATCAGGATGGTCTGCACGATGTGGTGGTTGATGATGTAGCGCTCTTCATCGGTCAGGGTCCCGCGGCTGACGGACAGGTTGTGCAACTCTCCCCGATTGAACTTGTACTCGGGCACCTGCAACTTGAAGCCCCAGGGGTTGTCCGGTGGCATCAGTTCGGTGGCGGGGCGCTCGAAAAGATGGTCGGGCCGATCGGCCAGCAGGTTTTCTTCCACCGGCAAGGTTTGCGGCGGTGTACGGGCGAGGCGCTGCGCCTCTTCCCAGGACACACCCAGGCGGTTGTCCAGGGTGCGGGTCCAGGTGCGTGCGGCTACTTCTTTCAGGCGTTCCTGATCGGCTTCGGCCATGGCTTCGCCACCCAGGTTGCAGCGGGCGATGAAGGCGAAGTCGTCGTCCAGCGCGGCGAGTTCCGTGTCCCGCAGCCGCGCCTGTTCGTTCTCGTCGGCGCCCTGGGCGAGGGCCTGCCAGTAGCGCACCCAGGCGTCGCGCTTGAGCACCTCGAAGCGGGTGCGGATTTCATGGATGCGATCGTTCAGGGTTTCCAGCTTGGTGGCCTTGTCCACCACGTACTCTGGGGTGGTCACCTTGCCGCAATCGTGCAGCCAGGCGGCGATATGCAGGGCTTCCCATTCTTCGTCCGTGGGTTGGAAACCCCGGAATGCCGTCTCGTTACTGGCGGCGGCGGCACGGGCCAGCATCAGGGTAATTTCCGGCACGCGCTGGCAGTGGCCGCCGGTGTAGGGGCTCTTGGCGTCGATGGCTCCGGCCATCAGCTGGATGAAGGCGTCCAGCAATTGCTTCTGTTTCTCCAGCAGGCGCTGGCTTTCGATGCACAGCGCGGCGACGCCGGAGATGGCTTCGACGAAGGCGATGCGTTCCGGCCTGAGGATGGCGGGGCGAGATTCCTTGCCCGTGTCGCGGTGCAGCAGGACCAGCACGCCAATGGTGATGCCCTGGCGGTTATGCAGACCGGTGCTGACCAGATGAACTCGCGGGCTTTCCAGGGTTTGCAGCAGGTCCCGATAGGCGCCGGCCTGGTCGTAGCCGAACGAGCACACCTGGCTGGGGCCGCCGTGGGACGGCAGGTCGAGCCAGTGCGGCATGGCCGGGCTTTCCAGGCCGAAGCCGCGGATGCCGTGGGCTTCCAGATCCTGCTCCTGGTCGTTGAGGAACAGGCCATGGGGTTCCAGACGGCCCTTCTGGTTGTCGATCAGGTAGAGCAGGCCCCCGGAGGCTTCGCTGATGTCGATGGTTTCGTCAAGGACGCGGCGTAGCAGGTTGTCGAAGCGGTTTTCCGCCGAGAGACTGGATGCAATCTCCAGGAAGCTGGAGATGGTTTCCTTCATCCGCGCCATGGAGACCGCCAGTTGGTCCACCTCCAGCACCGGCGAGCGCCCCATGGCAGGCAGGCTGAAATTGAAGCTGCGAATGGCTTCGGCCTGGACCACCAACGCCCGCAGTGGCTTGACCACGATGCGCGAAAGCAGGATGCCGAGCGGGATGCACAGCAGCAGGATGGCCAGCGTCAGCATCGCGCCTTGCCAGCGGATGCGGTAGGCATCGTCGAGCAGTTCGTCCTCGGGGGCGAGGATGGCCAGATTCAGGCCCTTGGGCCCGCCTTCGGCGAGATGCTGGCGCGCGATTACCCAACGGCGATCGCCGATCTTCGCGCTGGTGCGCAAGTCTTCCTGCCCGGCGAGGCCGATCAGGGCGGCGAGTGGGGGGCTGAAGTCCTTCACCTCGCCCAACTCAGGCGCGCCGTTGATGCGTTTGACCAGCTTGCTGGTGTCGGGGTAGGCAACCGCACGGCCGTCGGGCTGGTACAGGACCACTTCGGTCGAGGGTGTGACCCGGTGGCTGGCCAGCGTGGCCGACAGGTCGTCCAGGGTCAGGTCGGCGCCTACCACCGAATCGCTGCCGCCCGGGCGCGCCAGGGTCGTGCCGACTGCGCCGCTGGAGAAGAACACATAGGGGGCCGTGGTGATCGGTTCATCCTGCTCCAGCGCCCCGTAGAACCAGGGCCGGCTGCGTGGATCGTAGCGCTCCTTCAGTTCCTGGCGGCGGACTATCTCGTTGAGCTGGCCGTCGAAGAAGAAGGTCAGGGAACGGGCGCGGGTCAGGTTGTCCCGCTCGATGCTCCAGACCTGATAGACCGCATTCAGTGGGGCGTTGAAGGTCTTCTTCAGCATGTCGTTGCGAAGGTGGCGGACCATGAAGAAGTCACCATCGTCATAGCCGACGTAGAGTGCCGCCAGCTTGGGATTGTCATGCAGGGCCTGGGTCAGGGGCCTTAGCAGGATGTCCAGGCGGTCGAAGCTGTTCAGGCGCTGGTTGGTTCCGCCCAGGGCCAGCAGGTTGAGCAGGTGGTAGATGGGTTGGTAGGTCTGCTGCAGGTCGGTTTCCACTTCCTGGCTGATGCGGCCGAAGAGTTCATCGCTGCTGGAAAGGATGATCTGGCTGGTCTGGCGATAGTTGAACAGGCCCAGGACCACGCCGGTGAACAATAGGAGCAGGGTGAAGAGCGCACTGATGTGCACGTGCAGCGGAAAGCGACGCTCAGCGAACTTTTGCGGCATTGCAGCAGCTCCTTAACCCTATCCCTGAGGGGCTACAGGAGCATAGATGAGGCTTGTGACGCCCGTCGTGCAATTTGCCATGGGGCGGGGCCTGTCGGCGCGGCGCGTCGGGAAATGGTTGATCGCCAGATTGTTCGGGAGCACTGGTGGCCATGGAAATGACCGTCATCTAGCGGGAATTGAACGCGTGCCGCCGTCGAAATCAGCTCCCCGCTGTAGGAGGAAACGCAAGGTGGGGTAGGTCGATTCCTGAATGCCATGACCGGTCTGTTTCGGGGGTCGACAGTGCAAGTCGCTTCTCTATCTTGGCAGCCACCAAACCGCGCAAGGGAGCGATGCTGTGAGCAAAATGGTCAATCTGGACGATTTCCTCGAACCTGGAAGCGAGTCCGCCTATAAGGTGATGATCGTCGACGATCACCCGGTCATTCGCCTTGCCGTACGCCTGTTGCTGGATCGCGAAGGTTATGCAGTCGTCGCGGAGACGGATAACGGCGTGGATGCCATCGCGCTGGCGCGGGAGGAGCAGCCGGACCTGGTGATCCTCGACATCGGTATTCCCAAGCTCGGCGGCCTGGACGTCATTTCCCGCCTGCATGCGCTGGACCTGCCGCTGCGGGTGCTGGTGCTGACCGGGCAGAACCCCAACCACTATGCGACGCGCTGCATGCAGGCCGGCGCCGCAGGCTTCGTCTGCAAGGAAGGCGACCTCGCTGAAGTTACAGCGGCGGTGCGTGCGGTCCTGTCCGGCTACAGCTACTTCCCCAGCGACGTGATCAAGTCCGGCAAGCGCCAGGTCGGCCTGCCCGACGAGAACGAAATGATCGAGCGTCTGTCCGACCGCGAGCTGGTGGTGCTCAAGTTCCTCGCCAATGGCTACAGCAACAAGGACATTGCCGAGGAGATGTTCATCAGCAACAAGACCGTCAGCACCTACAAGACCCGACTGCTCCTCAAACTCAACGCACGATCCCTGATCGAACTGGTGGAGTTCGCCAACCGCAACGCCCTGGTCTGATCGTCTCCATGCGTCCTATCGCCCTGTTCATTTGCCTGCTGCTCGCAGGCACGCTGCCGCCTGCGATCTGCATGGCGGACGACCAACGCAGCCTGGAACTGCTGGGGCGCTCCCAGGCCCGGGACCTGCGAGTGCCGCTGGAGGAACGGGACAAGCGCTGGCTGCAGGAGAAGCGCGTCCTGCGGATCGGCACCAACGAGCCCGATTTTCCGCCGTTCGACATCACCGCCAGCGGCCAGGATTACGAAGGCGTGACCGCGGACTTCGTACGTCTGATCACCCAGTCCATCGGCGTTGAGACCGAGGTGGTGCGCTTTGCGGACCGGGAGCTGGCCCGCAATGCCCTGCGCAGCGGGAAGATCGACCTGCTGGGCAACAGCATGGACGGCGACTCCGCCAGCCCCGGACTGTCCCGGAGCATCGCTTACATGCAGCAGCAGCCGGTGATGGTGACGCGTATCGATGACCGACGTGCCGCGTCGGGAAACCTCGACGGGCTGCGTCTGGCCTATTCCACGGAAGGCCCGAGCCTCGAAATGCTCTGCCAGGCCTATCCCAACGCGCGTTCGGTCCGCTACGACTCGGTGCGCAGCGCACTGCAGTCGGTGGCGTTCGACCAGAGCGATGTCTTCATCGGCGACGCCATCGCCGCCAACTACCTGATAAGGCAGGGCTACCTCATCAACCTGCGCATGACCAACTTCGCCGGGTTCGATGGCGGGGGCGTGAGTTTTTCCGTGGCCAGGGGCAACGAGAGCTTGCTGCGGATTCTCGACGCGGCGATCTCCGCGATCCCGGACAGCATGCGCACCGAAATCCTCAAGCGCTGGGGCGGTGGTGCGGGCATGTTCCTGGACAATCTTCGCCCCCAGCTCACCAAGCGCGAAATGCATTGGCTGGAGCGGCATGGCCCCGCGCGGCTGGTGGTCGATGAAACCTTCGAGCCAATGACCTTCTTCAACAGCCAGGGCCAATTCCGGGGCATCGTGCCGGACCTTCTGGATCTGATCCGGCAGAGGACGGGGCTGGAGTTCGAGGTCAGTGCACGCTCCTCGGCCCAGGACATGCTTGCCGACCTGCGTGCCAGGCGGGCCGACATGGCCGCCACGCTGTTTTCCACCCCTGAGCGCAGCCAGAGTCTCAGCTTCACCCGCCCATACTTCAGCACCAGCAGCGTGCTGGTGGTGCGGGACTCCGACGACAGCCCGCAGGGACTCGACGACCTCGACGGGCGAACGCTCGCTATTCCCGCCGGGCATTCGCTGATCCCGTACATTCGCGATCACTACCCCAAGTTGCTGCTGCAGGATGTCGAAACCGGCATCCAGGGGCTTTCTGGCGTCGTGGAAGGCAGGTTCGACGCGGCGCTTCATGCCATGGCGTCTTCCACCTTCCTGATCAACCGCTATTATCCGGGGCGGCTCCGCATCGCTGACACGGTAGGCCGGGATCCAGGCCGCTTCGCCTTCGCCGTTTCCCGCAATGCGCCTGAATTGCGGAGCATCCTCGACAAGGCATTGCTGTCCATTTCTCCGGACGAGTTGGGCAGCCTCATCAACCGCTGGTACACCCGGGCCGAAGAGGTCGATAGCCGCTGGATCGAGTACCAGGCTCGGCTCTATCAGGTGGGTTTCGTCTTTCTGCTCGTGGCGATGGTGTTCGCCGCCTGGGTGCTCTACCTGCGCCGCCAGGTCCGCCGTCGCGAGCGGGAACAGCGTCGCTTGAACGACCAGTTGGCCTTCAAGCGTTCGCTGATCGATGGCATCCCCTTCCCCCTGTCGGTACGGGACCTGGACGGCTGCACCATCACCTGCAACCGCAGTTTCATCGAAGCCATCGGCGTGCCGCGAGAGGCGTTGATCGGCCGGCGACTGGCAAAGGTGGAAGGCCTGCATGCCGATGCCGGGATAGAGCTGGGGGTACTGGAAGAGCTGAGCCGGCGCGCCCTGGAAGAGGGGGAGGCGCTGTTTCGCGACCAACAGCTGCATCTGCGCGAATGCGTGCTGGAGGTCTCCTGCTGGGCAATTCCCTATCGCGATGCCAGGCAGCGTGTCCGGGGCCTGATCTGTGGCTGGGTGGACATCACCGAACGCAAGCGTCTGATGGAGGAGCTGCGTCAGGCCAAGGAGCAGGCGGAATCCGCCAATGTGGCCAAGAGCAGTTTTCTCGCCACCATGAGCCATGAGATCCGCACACCGCTGAATGCCATCACCGGCATGCTCGAACTGGCCCTGAAACGCGAGCGTCTGGATCGGGAGGCGATCCGGGTAGCTCGAAGCTCGGCCGACTCCCTGCTGGCACTGATCGGCGACATCCTCGACATCGCCAAGATCGAGTCCGGACGCATGACGCTGGAGCCCGGTCGTCAGTCGCCCCGCGCCCTGACCGAGTCGGTGATCCGGGTATTCGAGGGGCTGGCGCGGCAGAAGGGGTTGCAACTGTCGCTGAGCCTGGATATGCAGAGCGAGGACGATGTCCTGGTGGACCCGTCCTGCTACAAGCAGATCCTCTCGAACCTCGTCAGCAATGCCATCAAGTTCACCGACCAGGGCGCCATCCGCGTGGAGCTGGAAGCCCGTCCGGTGGACGACGAGCAACTGCAGTTGATTGTGGTGGTCGAGGACAGCGGGATCGGCATCGCCGAAGAAGACCAGAAACGGTTGTTCCAGCCATTCACCCAGGTGGCCGGCAGCATGAATGCGGGGCGCGGCGGTACCGGTCTGGGCCTGAGCATCTGCCGCCGGCTGGTGGACATGATGGATGGCCAAGTGGATATGCGCAGCGAGACGGGTGTCGGAACGCGGATGGCGGTGAGCCTGTGCCTGCCACGTCTGGAGCCGCTGCCGACGGTCGCGGAGTCGCCGGAGGTTGGCGATCTACCCGCCGGTGCCCTGCGCGTGCTGGTGGTGGACGATCACCCGATCAACCGCATGATGCTGGTGCAGCAGCTGGAGCAATTGGGGCAGACGGCACAACAGGCGGAGAATGGCGAGCAGGCGCTGCGCTTTTGGATGGCCTCGGTATTCGACCTGATCATCACCGACTGCAACATGCCAGTGATGGATGGCTACGAGCTGGTACGACGCATCCGCAAGCACGAGCGTGAACGCGATACGCAGCCGGCGCTGATCGTCGGCCTTACCGCCAACGCCCAGCCAGAGGAACTGGTGCGCTGCCGCGAATCCGGTATGGACGACTGTCTGTTCAAACCCATCGGTCTCGAAGGCCTGCAGCGTTACCTGCTGCGCGTGCTGGACCCCGACGCCGGGTTGGGCTGGGCCGAACACTCCGTCCGTTTCGACCTCAGCCAGCTGGATCGTGCCACGGGGGGATCGCCCGAAGTGGCGCGCCTGTTGCTGCACGAACTGCATAAGGCCAACGAGGCCGATACCCAGGAGATGGCGAGCCTGCTGCGCGAGGAGCGCTGGGACGATCTCGAGCGCCTGGTGCACAAGATCAAAGGTGCAATGGAGTTGATCGACGCCCAGCCGCTGCTCGCCCATTGCATTGCCTTCGGTGCTGCCCATCGGCGCGGCGCCAATGTCGCCGAGCTGATGCGTCTGGGCGTAGCGATCGGGAAAAGCCTTGGCGGCCTGCAGCGAGAGCTCGAACTGCTGCTGGGCGGCTGAAGGCGAAAATGCTCAGTCGCCCTGGGGCGCGGTTTCCATTCGCGGGGCGGGAGTGGCCCAGCGCAGGCGTGCGCGATGGGCGAGATAGGCCACCAGCAGCGCCAATCCAGCCCCGAGCAGCGTGTTGTAGAGACGAAGCTCGGGCAGGTGCCAGTCGTTGGAAAGGCTCTCCGCCAGCAGAACGAAACACACGGTGGTCTGCACCACGAACAGGCCATAGTGATGGGCGATGTAGGCGCGGCTGAGCACGATCAGCGGCAGCATGCAGGCCACCAGCAGCGCGGGGGCCTGCAGCCAGCTGCCGATGCCGATCAGGATCAGCGCACCGATGAGGCTGCCCAGACTGCGCTGGATGCCGCGCTCCAGGCTGTTGTTGAGATCCATCTGGATAGTGGTCATCACCGTCAGCGTCAGCCAGTAGCCCCGTGGCAGGCCGGACAGGTTGACCGCCAGGCCGGCCAGGGCGCCCGCCAGGCTGCAGGCCAGCGCATGGATCAACCAGAGGCGCTGGGGCAGCCGCTGGGCATGGCGACGCATGACCCGCGCGAACTTGCCCAGTCGCGGCATCAGCGGCCACAGCCGCATCCCCCGGGAACCGCGCAAGGCAAACGCCAGCAACATCACCCAAAGCCCACCGATGGCGAACAGGGCACCCACTGCAAGGCCGTTGTGAAGGTTGCCGAGTCCCGCCTGGCCCTGACCCAGGCAAAGGCAGGCCGCCAGCCCCGCGCCCAACTTGCCGAACTCTGTGCCATAGCGCTGCATCACCGCCAACAGCAGCCCCATGAGGGCGAAGCTGGCGAGGCTCAGCAGCGGATGGCTTGCGGCCCAGAAGCCCATCCCGGCGGCGATTGCACCAAGACTCGTAAGCAGGCTCATGCGCAACATGCCGAGGCGATGGTAGGGATTGGCCAGGGCGGCCTGGAACGCACCGGTGGCGGCCCAGAGGAAGCCGCTGTGGCTGGTGAACAGGCCCAGCACCAGCGGCAGGCCGCAGCCCACGCCCGCCATCAGGGCAGGGCCCCAGGTGGGCGGGCCGGCGTGCCAGCCAAGGCTTCGACTGAGCAGGTTGCGCATCGACACGGCTCCTGGAGGCACTGGATCAGGTCGGGCTGGAGCGGCCGGTCATCTCACGGGCCATTTCGGTAGCGTAGCTGTCGGTCATCCCGGCGATGAAGTCGATGACCCGAACGAACGCGCGATAGAGCGGCCAGTCGGGATCGGGGGCGTTGTTGCCGAGCAGGTCGAGGATGCGCCGGTGCTTGAACGACGGTGAGCGGCCTCCATGTTGCTCCAGCGCCGCGCCGCAGAATGCGTTGAGGAGGATCTCCAGCGTCGTGTAGGCGCCGATCTCGTGGAGCGTCTTGCGCTTGTCCTGGAATATCTTCTCGCGGGCGATGGCCTTGGCGCGGAGCACACAGTGCTTGGCCGGACCGTGCATGTGTTCCACCAGGTCGCCCTGCAGGCTGCCGGCGAGCAAGGCGTCCTGCTGATCGACGAAGGCACGGGCGGCGGCATTGGTCAGGTGTTCGATGGCCTTGCCGCGCAGGATGGCCAGTTTGCGCCGGCGGGAATCCCTGGGGCCGAGCTGGCGGTAGGTTTCCGGCAGGTCGTCGCCAACCAGGCCGAGGAGCAAGGCTTCGACCTCGTCGTAATCCAGCAGCTCCATCTCCAGGCCGTCTTCCAGATCGATGAGGCCGTAGCAGATGTCGTCCGCCGCCTCCATCAGGTAGACCAGCGGGTGGCGTGCCCAGCGGTGTTCGTCGATGCGCGGCAGTTCCAGCTTGGTGGCGATCTGCTCCAGCAACGGCAGCTCGCTCTGGTAGCAACCGAATTTGTGCTTCTTGTAGCCCAGGGCCTCGGCGTGACGCGAAGTCCAGGGGTATTTCAGGTAGGTGCCGAGGGTGGCGTAGGTCAGGCGCATGCCGCCGTCGAACTGGTGATACTCCAGCTGGGTCAGCACACGCAGGCCCTGGGCGTTGCCCTCGAAACTGAGAAAGTCGGCGCGCTCGGCGTCGCTCATGGCGTCCAGCCAGCCCCGTGCGGCAGCCTGCTCGAACCAGTGGCGGATGGCGTCCTCGCCGGAGTGGCCGAACGGCGGGTTGCCGATGTCGTGGGCCAGGCAGGCCGACTGGACAATAACGCCAAGGTCCGAAGGCTCGCACCAGTCCGGCAGTGCGTCGCGCAGTGTTTCGCCCACGCGCATGCCCAGGGACCGCCCGACGCAGCTCACTTCCAGTGAGTGGGTCAGGCGCGTGTGGATGTGGTCGTTGCTGGAGACCGGGTGCACCTGGGTCTTGCGTCCGAGACGCCGGAAGGCGCCGGAGAAGATGATGCGGTCGTGGTCCTTGTGGAAGGGGCTGCGGCCCAGCTCATCGGTGCTGTGCACCGGTTTGCCGAGTCGTTCGCGGGTGAGCAGGGTCTGCCAGTCCAAGGCCTGTCCTCGCCGTTCAGTGGCCGAAGATCCTACTCTAACCCAAGCGCCCGGCGGCGGTTCAGTCCCTTACCAGGCCGGCTGCGTCGATATCCACCAGCAGCAGGCGGCGGCCGTTGTCGATGAACTGCCCGGCCGTCAGGCAGTACTGGTTGGTGGTCGCGTCGCGGTAGGTTGTGGACAGGGTCAGGCGGCGCTCTTCCCAGCCCTCGGCCAGCAGCTGGTAGAAGTAGGGGCGCCAGGACCAGTTGTGGCCCAGATAGCTTGCGTCTTCCTGCCAGCCGCCTGGCCCCCATTGCAGGTTGGGGCTGGTCTGGGTGCCGTTGCGATCGCACTGGTAGATGCGCAGCAGCCAGGGATAGTCATCGGGGCTGGCCAGGCTCGATGCCGGAGCGCCGCTTTCTACCCAGGTGCGCAACTGCGCCATCAGCTGGTTGAGATTGCGGCGCAGGGTCATCAGGCGTGCGCGCTCGGCCAGCTTGCTCTGCACATAGCGGTCGCGCAGCAGGGCGAAGCGCTGGACGAAGGCGTCGGTCGCGAAGAACTCCACGCGCGGCGCGGCGAACAGGTAACCCTGCACGTAGCGGGCGCCGCATTCCAGGGCGAAGTCCAGCTCGGCTTCGGTTTCCACGCCCTCGGCGATGATCCAGCAACCGGTCTTCTCGGCCATTTGCGCCAGGGCCTTCACCACTTCGCTGCTGGGGCCGCCACGGGCCGCGGCCTGGAAAAGGCGCATGTCGAGCTTGAGGATGTCCGGTTGCAGGGCCAGCACCCGGTCGAGCTGGGAGTAGCCGGCGCCGAAGTCGTCGATGGCGATCCGCGCGCCGGCTTCACGATAACGCGCCACCACTTCCGCCAGGCGCTGGCTGGCGCCGCCCAGTTCGGTGATTTCGAAGACGATGCGCTCGGCCGCTACGCCGAAGCGCTGCAGTTGCTTGAGGCTGGGCAAGGGCTGCCCCGGACGCAGGCGGCTGATCCAGCGCGGGGAGATGTTCAGGCTGAGGAACCATTCCGCCGGGGCAGTGTGCAAGCGCTGCAGGGCATCTTCCCGCAATTGCCGGTCGAGCCGACGCAGGGCCGCCGGGGACGTCCTGGAGTCGAGGAAGAGGGGGCCGACCGATTGCAGGCTGCCGTCCGGCTGGCGCAGCCGCCCCAGGGCTTCGACGCCGGCGATCAGCCCGGTAGCGGTATCGATGAAGGGCTGGAAGCAGGCGAGCGGTTGCCCATCGATCACGTTGACTCCTTAGCTGGAAGGCCATGGGATTGCGCATGGCGCAAGTCGATGCCCATGGCTGGTGCGACGGGCCGCTCACCCGTAGCAAGAATGTGGCCAGTTGCCTTCCTCCAGCTGGAGGTCAGCCGGAATCGTCTCGCGGCGGGACTTTCAACAGCGTCTGGAGCAAGGGAAGAAGCGCACCGCCCAGGCGCAGGCCGCGCTTCAGGCTGCCCTTGCGCGCGGCGAAGAAGCCCAGGGCTGCCACGGCCGCGATGCCCCAGAGTGGGGCGTGGGGGATATCCAGCTTGCGGGTCAGCTCCCGCGCCTGGCGCAAGGGCTGGGTCAGCAGCAGGGATTCGTGGCGCAGTTCCTGGCGCTGCATTTCCAGGCGCAGGCGGATCAGCGCCTTGCGCATGTCGCGACGGCTCGCGTTGCGGGGTAGTTCCGGCAGGCTCATGGCAGCAGGCGCTCCCGGTCACGGGCCAGTTCTTCGAGGGTCGCGCTGAAAGGCGATTCCTCGTCATCCACCGCTGCCCGCAGGCGCACACCGCAATAGATGGTCGCCAGCAGGTAGAAGAGGCAGAGGCCGCCGAGTGCTTCGAAGCGCCAGTTTTCCCAGAGCAGGACCAGGATCAGCCCGGACAGCCCGATCAACAGGAGCATGGCGAATATCAGCGTCAGTCCGCCGAACAGCAGCAGGTAGAGGCTGTTGGCCTTCTGTTCCTGCAGCTCGATGCCGAACAGCTCCACATGGCCTTGCAGCAGGCCGAGCAGCGAGGCGCCGAGGCGTCCGGGCGAAGGGCCGCGTCCCGCCTCCTGGGCGGAAGGGGTTTCTTCACTCATGGTCAGCGCCGAGCGGCCAGAAGGCCGAGCAGAAAGCCGATACCGGCAGCCAGGCCCACGCTCTGCCAGGGATGTTCCTGGACGTAGTCCTCGGTGGCCTGTACCGCGGCCTGGCCGCGTTCCTTCAGGTTCTGCTCGGCGTCGCGAAGGGTGTCGCGGGCGCGCTTGAGGCTTTCATTGATCTGCAGGCGCAACTCGTCGGCCTGTTCGCCTGCCAGGCTGGCGGTGTCTTGCAGGAGTTTCTCGGTGTCGCTGACCAGGCTCTGGAAGTCGGCCAGCAGGTCATCCTGGGCGCGGGCGGCGGTCTTACGGGGCATGGCGATTCTCCTTGTAGGACTCAATGCCTAAGAGTAGGTGCCTTTGTCCAAGGTTCATCCAGAATTTCCGTCCTCCCGCTGGTACAGCGCTTGCATCGGGCTGGTGCGCGGTTGTGGCGAAATGCGCTGGATCGGGGCGCCCTGGATGGCCCGTCGAAACCTGGAGGCAGCGTCCAACCTCATGAAAATCAAAAAGAAACGCCGTTCGGGATTTTTCCTGCGCTGGCCGGCCTGCACCAGATCGGGATTCGGGTTCGATCCTTTGCGGTGCGGCATGGCTTCAGGATGGTGCGCAGGAAGCTTCGCCTGAACCGCTTTGGTGCTTTTTCCTCGCTGCCGGAGTTGTCTTCGCCAATGGAAAACCTCAATAGCGCCGTGGAAACCCTGATCCACGGTTCCAACACCCTGTTCATCCTGATGGGCGCCGTCATGGTGCTGGCCATGCACGCCGGCTTTGCCTTCCTCGAAGTGGGTACGGTGCGCCAGAAGAACCAGGTCAACGCCCTGTCGAAGATCCTTTCCGACTTTGCGATCTCGACACTGGCCTATTTCTTCGTCGGCTACTGGATCGCCTATGGCGTGACCTTCCTGGAACCGGCCAGCGCACTCGCCGCCGACCATGGTTACGCCCTGGTGAAGTTCTTCTTCCTGCTGACCTTCGCCGCGGCCATTCCCGCCATCATTTCCGGCGGCATCGCCGAACGCGCCCGATTCTGTCCGCAGCTCTGCGCCACGCTGCTGATCGTCGCCTTCATCTACCCCTTCTTCGAGGGGATGATCTGGAATGGCAACTTCGGCCTGCAGGACTGGTTGAAGAACAGCTTCGGCGCGAGCTTCCATGACTTCGCCGGCTCGGTGGTGGTGCACGCGGTTGGTGGCTGGCTGGCCTTCGGCGCCGTGGTGCTGCTGGGCCATCGCAATGGCCGCTACCGCGAAGGCCGCCTGGTCGCCTTCGCCCCGTCGAACATTCCCTTCCTGGCGCTGGGTTCCTGGATCCTCATCGTCGGCTGGTTCGGCTTCAACGTGATGAGTGCCCAGACCCTGCAAGGCGTCAGCGGCCTGGTGGCGGTGAACTCGCTGATGGCCATGGTCGGCGGCACGGTCGCCGCGCTGCTGGTGGGCCGCAACGACCCCGGCTTCCTGCACAACGGGCCGCTCGCCGGCCTGGTGGCGATCTGCGCCGGCTCGGACCTGATGCACCCGGTGGGCGCCCTGGTCACCGGTGCGATCGCAGGTGCCCTGTTCGTCTGGGCGTTCACCGCCACCCAGGTGAAGTGGAAGATCGACGACGTGCTCGGCGTCTGGCCGTTGCATGGCCTGTGCGGCGTCTGGGGCGGCATCGCCTGCGGCATCTTCGGCCAGGAAACCCTGGGCGGGCTGGGGGGCGTCAGCTTCGTCAGCCAGTTGATCGGCACCGGCGTCGGCGTGCTGGTGGCGCTGGTGGGTGGCTTTGCGGTCTACGGCCTGCTCAAGTCGGTCTGGGGCATCCGCCTGAGCCAGGAAGAGGAGTACTACGGCGCCGACCTGTCGATCCACAAGATCGGGGCTACCTCGCAGGATTGAGCCCCCACGTTGACGAATGGATTCGCCCGCAGGACGAAAGAAAAAGCCCGCCATCTGGCGGGCTTTTCATTGCCTGGCGAACTTACCAGAGCGGCACGACGTAGCTGAGGATCAGGCGATTCTCGTCGAGGTCATTGCCGAAGTTGGTGGAGCGCACCGTGGCGTTACGCCATTTGATGCCGAAATTCTTCAGCGCGCCTTCCTGGAACACGTAGGCGATGTCCATGTTGCGTTCCCATTCCTTGCCTTCTTCGCGGCCCGCACCCAGGTCGATGTTGTCGCCGGACAGGTAGCGGGTCATGAAGGTCAGGCCGGGAATGCCGATGCTGGCGAAGTTGTAGTCGTAGCGAGCCTGCCAGGACTTCTCGTCCTTGTTGGCGAAGTCGCCGATCTGTACGTAGTTCACCAGGAAGGGGTCGGTGCCGTTGATGTAGGCGAAGCCGGTATCGCCGCTCATGCTCTGGTAGCCGAGGCCGAAGGCGTGGCCGCCCAGGGCGTAGGTGAACATGGCGCCGAAGGCCTTGTTGTCGACGTTGCTGGTGCCGTCGTCGGTGGAGCGGGCGTAGCGCAGGTCGCTCTTCAGCGACTGCTTGTCGGCCAGTGGCAGCATGTGCACAGCGCTGAAATAGTGCTGCTTGTAGAAGTCCTGCAGCTCACCGTAGTGGTAGCCGGTGACGAGGTTGTCGGTCCACTTGTAGCTGGCGCCGCCGAAGTTGAACTTGTCGCTGGTGGTGCCGCTGCGGACGGTGATGGCGCGTGCGGCGCCGGTGGTGATGGTCATGTCCTCGTAGTCGGAGGAGTCGCGCTGGTTCACCTGCTTGAGCTGGCCGGCATCGAAGGTCAGGCCGTCGAGTTCCATGGAGTTCAGCTGGCCGCCCTTGAAGGTCTGCGGCAGCAGGCGCGAGTCGTTGTACTGGACCACCGGCAGCTTGGGCAGCAGGGTGCCGACCTTGAGCACGCTCTTGGACGCGCGCAGCTTGGCGGTCAGGCCGAGCTCGCCATACTCGTCCTGGGCGCGGCGGGTTTCGCGGTCGCGCTTGAGCAGGCCGGTGTTGCTGCGGTCGGGGCTGGAATCAAGCTTGACGCCCAGCAGGCCCAGGGCGTCCACACCCACGCCAACGGTGCCTTCGGTGAAGCCGGATTCGTAACGCAGGAGGAAGCCCTGGGCCCATTCCTCGGCTTTGGACTGGGCGGCTCCCTCCTGGCGGAAGTCACGATTGAAGTAGAAGTTGCGCAGCTCCAGGCTGGCCTTGCTGTCCTTGATGAACTCGGCCTGGGCGACGCCCGGCAGGGTGACACTGGCGCCGAGCGCGGCCAGGGCCACGGCTCGCGCAAGCGAGGTCTTGCTCATTGTTATTGTCTCCTCGTTGGTTTTCAGGTCGGTCGGGTCGTCCTGTTACAACGATTTGACTAAAGCATTTCGTTACAACTTTTGCAGTTAGACGATGGTCGGTCTCTCACTGCACCCATTGCGGGTAATAGCCGAGCCGATCCTGCACCGCGGCATCATGGGCCGGCACCACGATCAGGCCCGGCTCGCGCTGGAGCAGGTCATGCACTTTCTGCAGCTGTGCGCGCGTAGCTTCACGGTCGTTGTCGACCATCCTGCGGCTGACCCAGAACTTCTCCTTCGGTCCGGTGAAACCTTCCAGGCGCCAGCTGACGTCGCCGGTGAAGAAGAAGCGCCGCCCGTCCTCCAGGGTCAGGAACAGACCCACCGAACCCGGCGTATGACCGCTGAGCGGTACCAGTACCAGGCTGCGATCGCCGAACAGGTCGAGGCTTTCCTCGAAGCCCATGAAGGGGATGGGGAGGAAGGTGAAAGGGTGCCATTTCACTCCGTGGGCGAACTGGCTGGGCAGGATGGCCGGCGGCGTGGCGATCTCGGTGAACTCGATCTCCTCATAGGGCGCCCAGACCGGCACTTCGGGGAAGTCCGCCAGTGCCGAAGCGTGGTCCCAGTGGACATGGCTGAGCAGAATGCGGTCGACCTGGATGCCGTCCCTGTCGAGCTGGTCGCGGGCCGGGTTCACGGCCTGGTACTGCATCAGGGGCTTGTCCCACCAGGGCATCTCGGCGCTGAACTGGCTGTCCACCTGGCGACCGAGTCCGGTATCGAAGAGCAGGGTGGCGGCGTGGTGCTGGATCAGTACCGCCACATGGTTGGCTTTCACTTTCTCGGTCCATTTGCCGTCGGCCACGGTGAAGGCATCCAGGGTTTCGGTCTCGGATGTCTTCACCAGCGAGAAGCGCAGCCCCTCGGCCTGGGCGACCGCACTGAACGCCCCCAGCAGGAACAACAGGAAGTAGGAACGTAGACGCATGGAATCAGTGTCCTTGAGGCAGGAAAGGGGAGGGGCGAGCGCTGTCGAAGCCCAGCGGCAGGCGGTTGCGACGCAGGCGCCAGCGGCCAGGGGTCAGCGCCACCAGCCGTTCGGCTCCGGGCAGGTCGGGCAGTCCGGCTGAGCCGCCCTGGCCCGGCCAGAGAATTTCCGCGCGGGCTTCCAGTTGCAGCAGGTCGCCGCTGGCGAAATCCACCCAGAGCAACCCGCAGCGGGGTTCCAGCAGCAGGTTGCCGAGGGTGTTGAACATCTGGTTGCCACTGTAGTCCGGCAGCCAGAGTCGGCCGTCGTCGCGCAACTGCACGAAACCTGGCGTACCGCCGCGGTGGGAGATGTCGACGCCGCCGGTTTCCGGGTCGAGATGCTGGCTGGCGATGAACAGTGTGTCGCTGCGTTTGACCAGTTCCAGCCAGCGCGGGTCGAGGCCATCGCCCTGTTCCAGTGGGCCGGCGGAGCGGTCATGCCAGTGCCAGTCACGAGCCTGGATGTACTTCGGGCAATTGCCGAAGGACTGCTGCACCGCGAGAGCGAAGCCTTCAGCGTCGTTGTCCAGCAGCGGGCCGTTCATGCGATTGCGCCGTCGCGTCGGCAGTTCCAGGCCGAGCAGGCCAATGCGTGCCGCGCTGTGCAGGTTGGCGGCCAGCGGGTCGTCGGCCTGCGGGCGGGCGTTGACCCGCAGCAGGCTGGGCTCTGGTGAGTGGGCGAAGCCCGGCTTGCCCCACAGCACGGAGGCCTGTGGCTGGCCGTCGCTGTCCAGGCTGCCCACCAGCAGCCAGGGCAACTGGGCGAAGAACAGGCGATGCTGCTCCGGCATGTGATCGCGGATCATCCTGCTGCCCATGGCCTCTACCTGTTCGCGTACGCCGACACGGGTCTGGATCGCTTGTTCGCCAGGGTGGAACGGACTGCTCATGATGGCCTCCGGGTTCCTCAGAAGTGGGGCAGGTCGACATAGCCGGGCAGGGCGCGAATGCGCGCGAACCAGGCGTGCAGGTGTGGGTAGGGCGTCAGGTCCAGGCCGCCTTCATCGGCCATGGCGAGGTAGGGGTAGACCGCCACGTCGGCGATGGTGGGCTGCTCGCCGACCAGCCAGGTGTGGTCGGCCAGGTGCGCGTTGACCAGTTCCAGCACCTGGCGGCCGCGGGCCTGGGCGTCGTCCAGGTCCACGGGGCGGCCGAACTTCAGCCCCACCCGGGCCCGTGCTGCACCGTTGTGGATCTCGTTGGCGGTGAGGCTCAGCCAGCTGGCGATCCGCGCCTCGGTGACGGCGTCCAGCGGGTACCAGTGCGGATCCGCATAGCGTCGCGCCAGGTAGACCAGGATGGCCTGGGAGTCGACCAGCGGCTGTCCGTCATCAACCAGTACCGGGACCTGCCCGCGCGGATTCAGGGCGAGGAACTCCGGGCGCTTCTGCGCGCCCTTGGGCAGGTCGACGGTCAGCAGCTCGACGGGCTGGCCGATCAGGCTGAGGAACAGGCGGACCTTGTAGCAGTTGCCGGAGAGGTAGAAGTCGTGAAGTTGCATGGCGAGTCCCTCGCATTGGTTGGAAACTGAACTGGATAGTAGACAGACAGGTCTGTATATTTCAAGGGCGAATTTCGCTTCGCCTGCGCATTCCGCGCCCGTGTGGTTTGAGCGGTTCAGGGGGGATGCGCATAATGCGCCGGTTCAGGAGGCTGCAATGGCATCGAGTAAACGCGATCAACTGGTCAACACAGCCCTTTCGCTCTTCTATCGCGAAGGCTTCCACGCCACCGGCATCGACCGCATCCTGGCGGAGTCCGGTGTGGCCAAGATGACCCTCTACAAGCATTTCAAGTCCAAGGACGAGCTGATCATGGCCGCCCTGGAATCCCGCTTCGCGCCGGCGGCCGAGCGCATGGCGTGGGCTTTCGCCAACCTGCCGCCGCGGGAAGCCATCCTGCGGGTATTCGACGGCCTGGACGAATGGCTGCGGCAGGACGAGTTCTGTGGCTGCGCCTTTATCAATGCGGCGGCCGAATTCCACGACCGCGCCCATCCGGTGCATCGTCTGGCGGCGTCCTACAAGATTGCCACGCAGAACTACTTCATCGCCGCCCTGCAGCGCCTGGGCGCCGCTCAGTCCGAGCGTCTGGCACGTCAGCTGCAGTACCTGATGGAAGGGGCGATCAGCATGGCCCACATCCAGGGACCGAACGACCAGGCGCTGGAGGCGAAGGACGCCGCGGAACAGCTGCTACGCGCTGCCGGGGTCTGAATCCGGGCTCCGTTTGTCGTCGGCAGTTCAAGTTCTTCGGCCTTCGGCCGCCAAGGAAAGGACACCGTCGACTCCGGATGCTCCCGACATGAATGCCCTGGCTTCCCTCGCTTCTTCCGCCCATCGTTCCTCCTTCCCCGGCCTGGCTTCCGCCTTGGCGCGCAAGCAGGCGGATGCCCAGGAAGTTCTCGCAGGGCGCCTGGGCGAGCGTCTGGGGCTCGAGCCGGGTGCCCTGAGCGACAAGGCATCCAAGTACACCCCCGAGAAGGTCGCAGACCGTGTGCTGGGCTTCATCGACCAGCGCCTGCGCAGCGAGAAGGCAGACGGTGCTGATCCGGCCAAGCTGAAGGGGCTGCTGGACCAGGCCCGCGCCGGAATTCAGAAAGGCTTCGACGACGCGCGCAAGGTTCTGGACGGCCTCGGTGTTCTGGGCGGCAAGGTCGCTGACGACATCGATGACACCTTCGGCCGCATCCAGGATGGCCTGGACCAGTTGCAGAAGACCTACACCCAGCCGGCGCAATCTCCCCAGGTCGGCGGGGCGGTGGCGGTCGCGGGCTACAGCGAACGCTTCAAGGCCCAGGCGGAAACCTTCGACCTGGAAGTGAAAACCCGCGACGGCGACACGTTGCGCATTTCCATCGCCCAGGCCTCGTCCAGCTGGTCGCGCAGCAGCGTGGCGGTCGCGAGCGACGGCAAGAATTCGCTGCTGTCCGTCAGCAGCCGATCGTCCAGCCTGCAGATCGGCGCCTGGCAGATCGAGGTGGATGGGGAGCTGGACGACGAAGAGAAGGCGGCACTGAGCGACCTGCTCGGCCAGGTCCAGGACATCTCCAGCAAGTTCTACTCCGGCGACCTGGCCGGCGCCTTCGACCGGGCCATGGCCCTGGACATGGATGGCGAGCAACTGGCTTCCATGTCCCTGCACCTGACCCAGACCAAGGTCATGCAGGCCACCGACGCATACGGCGCCGTCGCCCAGCAGGGTGGACAGGCGGCCAGTGCGGTCAATGGCAACCTCAAGGATTACGCCAACAGCCTTCTGCAGGCGCTGCGCAATGCTGGCGAGCTGGCCGAGAACGGCCGTGGTGCGCTGGAAGAACTGCTCAAAGGTGGATTCGGCCTCGACGAGCGTTTCGACTCGGAGCAACTGGCCAAGGCCGGGCGCCTCAACAGCCGCTTGCTGGATGGCCTGCAGCCCTTGCTGGACAAGGCCAAGAGCGAATCCACTGACGACTGACCCCGTGCTAGACTTCGCGCCTCGCTGATCTTCGAGGCGCGTCCCCATGCTTCCTGAATGCCAACTCTTCGGCACCCTCGGCTGCCACCTCTGCGAGGTAGCCGAAGGCGTGCTCATGCCCTTCGTCGAGCGTGGCTTGATGGTGGAACTGGTGGACATAGCCGACCGCGAGGAGTGGGTCGAAAGCTACGGCCTGCGTATTCCGGTCCTGCGCCGTTGCGATACCGGCAGCGAACTGGGCTGGCCCTTCGATGCCTGCCAGGTGGCATCTTTTCTGAAGTGATCGCTACTTCCTGACGCAGTTCAGGCAGTGATGCCCTTCGCGCGGTCCTGCGCCAATCATCCCGCCCCTGCCCAGGGAACTACCCCCTTCCACGTCCTGCAGCGATGTTCCGGCCGCCGATGAAGTCATCGATGGCTGGAAAGCATTGGTCGTGGAGCGTCGTGGCGATGAAAAATCGCAGGCAATAAAAAACCCGCCTTCAAGGCGGGTTTTTCGGGATTTGGTCGGAGCGACTGGATTCGAACCAGCGACCTTCTCGTCCCGAACGAGACGCGCTACCAAGCTGCGCTACGCTCCGTTGTGTGGCGCGCATTCTACAGAAAAACTTTTGGCCTACAAGGGGTTAGCGAAAGTTTTTTTGATTTTTTTGCTTTGGGAGGTGGGAAGCTGCGAACGGCGCGGGGTTGCCGGGGGAGGTGAGGGCCCGCTTCGCCGGGAGGGCGTAAGCGGGCCTGAGGAATCAGAGCTCTTTGATGGTACGGACCTGATCCTTGTTCACCTTGGCATGTTTGCCATCCAGTTGTTCGAACTCGTAGAAGCCCGAGTCTTCGTCGTAGTCGGGTTTGTCCACGGCCTGGATCTCGCGCCCGTCATTGAGGGTGATCACGGTCGGCGAGGAGCAGCCGGTCAGAGTGAAAAGGCCCATTGCGAGCAGGAAAGCGGGGGCGATCCGCTGGTTCATCGTCATCTCCTTGATGATTACGCTGGTTGTACGCAGCTTCTGACGAAAAACTTCCCGGCAAAGTTCCGGCAATCTGACTCAGTCCTTCAGTGGTGAATGAGCCAGCAGGTCGGGTGTATTGAAATTGGCCAGTCGTGGATCGCCTTCGGAGCAGTCCACGGCAACCGGATTCAATTGACGGAGGATGCGCTGCGGACTGCGTTCCCCGGCCTGCCATCCGGCCTCCAATACCGGCAGCACCGCGCGGGGCAGGACACAGAACAGTGGCTCCCAGAAGTTGCCTTGGCGGACCATCACGGGGTGATCGCAGGCGGCGGCGAGCAGGTCGTTAATCAGCGCATCGTCGACCTTGGGGGCGTCGCAGGGGAGGACCAGTACCTGCTCATGGCGGGCCACCGCGAGGCCCGCGCGGATACCGGCCAGCGGGCCGGGATAGTCGGGGCTGTCGTCCTGCACCAGTTGGTCGGCCCAGGTGGCATAGCGATCTGCGTTACGGTTGCAGGAGATGATCAGGTCGTCGGTGAAGGGGCGCACCCGTTCATGCAACCAGGCGATCAGCGGGCGGCCTTGCCACTCCACCAGGCCCTTGTCGAGGCCGCCAAGGCGCTGCCCGCGGCCGCCTGAAAGCAGCAGGACAGAGCAGGGTGGCAGAGGCTTGTCGGACATGGCGCGGTCTCCGTGGCGGCGCTGTGATATAACACCGGGCATTCACTCCTACAACTGGAAGCCTGCCATGAGTCACAAGGCCGAGGCGGTGTTCGTGCCGCTCAATATCGCCGTTCTTACTGTCAGTGATACCCGCAGCCTGGAGACCGACACCTCCGGCCAGCTCTTCGTCGACCGCCTCACCGCCGCTGGCCACAACCTGGCCGCGCGCGTGCTGCTGAAGGATGACCTGTACAAGATCCGCGCCCAGGTCGCCACCTGGATCGCCGACGACCATGTGCAGGTGGTGCTGATCACCGGCGGCACCGGTTTCACCGGCCGCGACAGCACCCCGGAAGCGGTTGCCTGTCTGCTGGACAAGCAGGTGGATGGCTTCGGCGAATACTTCCGGCAGATTTCCGTCAGCGATATCGGAACCTCCACCATGCAGTCCCGCGCCCTGGCGGGTCTGGCCAATGGCACCCTGGTCTGCTGCCTGCCGGGCTCCACCAATGCCTGCCGCACTGCCTGGGACGGCATCCTCGCCGAGCAACTGGACAACCGTCATCGCCCCTGCAACTTCGTGCCGCACCTGACCCAGGCCAACGCCTGCGAGAGCCGCGGATGAGCGGTTGCGACCATCCCGGCCTGATGCCGGTCGAGGACGCCCTGCGGCGTCTGCTCGACCTGGCGGCGGCTGCACCGATCGAAGCCTGTGAAACGGTCGCGCTGGCCGATGCCGATGGCCGCGTGCTGGCCGAACCGCTGGTGGCGGGCCTCGACCTGCCGCCGTGGGACAACAGCGCCATGGACGGTTACGCCTTGCGCCTGGCCGACTGGCGGGGCGAGCCGCTGGTGGTAAGTCAGCGGATCCTCGCCGGCAGCGCACCGGCCCCCCTGCAGCCGGGAACCTGTGCGCGCATCTTCACCGGTGCGCCGCTGCCCGAGGGCGCGGATCTGGTGGAAATGCAGGAGAACGCCGAAGTCCTGGACGATGGCCGGGTGCGCTTCCTCGAACCGATGAGGGCTGGGCAGAACGTCCGCGCCCGTGGCCAGGAAACCCGTACTGGCGAAACCGTGCTGCCCGCCGGCACCCGTCTGGGCCCCATCGAAATGGGCCTGTGCGCCTCCCTGGGTGCCGCCGAACTGCTGGTGCGCCGCCGTCCCGTGGTAGCGGTGATCTCCACGGGTGACGAATTGGTACCCCCCGGCCAGCCCCTCGGGCCGGGGCAGATCTACAACAGCAACCGCAGCCTGCTGATCGCCTGGCTCAAGCGCCTGGGCTGCGCTGTGGTGGATGCCGGGATCCTCGCCGATGACCTGGCGCTCACCCGCAAGGCCCTGGGAGAACTGGGGCAGGTGGACCTGATCCTCTCCACCGGCGGCGTGTCGGTGGGGGAAGCGGACTTCCTTGGCGTGGCATTGCGTGAAGAAGGTGAGCTGGCGCTGTGGAAACTGGCCATCAAGCCGGGCAAGCCGCTGACCTTCGGGCATTTCCGGGGTGTCCCGGTGATCGGCCTGCCGGGCAATCCAGCTTCCACCCTGGTGACGTTCGGCCTGCTTACCCGGCCTTACCTTCTGCGCCGCCTTGGTGTGGAAGAGCTGGAACCGCTCGGCTTCACGGTGCCGGCCGGATTCATCTGGAAGAAGCCGGGCAATCGACGCGAGTACCTGCGCGCGCGGTTGGAGAACGGCCGTGCGGTGATCTACCCGAACCAGAGTTCCGGCGTGCTGCGCAGTGCGGCCTGGGCCGAGGGACTGGTTGAGGTGCTGGAGGGCACCACCCTGGCCGAGGGTGATACCTTGCGTTTCATTCCGTTGAGTGAGTTGCAGGCCTGACGACAGTCAGGCTTGTCTGTTCTTGTGGGAGCGAATTCATTCGCGAATGGAGCCTCATCAGACTCCCCAGGGCAGGCATGCGGCCTGCTTCGCGAGTGAAATCGCTCCTACAGGAGACTGCTGCAATCAGGGCGCGTCGCGCCTCTTCGCCTCCCGGTACTCCCCCGGCGTCTGCCCCGTCCACGCCTTGAAACTGCGGTGGAAGGAGCGCGACTCGGTGAAGCCCAGATAGCAGGCGATGTCCTGGATCGGCAAGTCGCTGCGTAGCAGGTAGTGCTCGGCCAGCTCACGGCGCAATTCATCGAGGATCTGCTGGTAGCTGGTGCCGGCCTGCTGCAGGTGGCGCTGCAGGGTGCGCACCGTCATGTGGAACTTTTCCGCCACCCGCTCCTTGCGCGGCAGGCCGTCCTTGAGCAGCAGGCGCAGGGCATTCTTCACCCGTTGCGGCAGTGGCTCGTTGTCATCCAGCCCGGCCATCAGGGCCAGGGCATGTTCTTCCAGGGTGCGCAGCAGGTTGGCGTCTGCCTGGCGCAGGGGCACAGCCAGGTATTCCATCGGTACCAACAGGGCGTTGCAGGTCTGCTCGAAACGCACCGGGCAACCGAACACTTCTTCGTATTCCTCGATGCGGGTCGCCTCGGGCTGGACGTGTTCGAACCATACTTCCTGTGGTGAACGCTGCATGTCGGCGATCCAGCGGGCGTAGAGCAACCAGGACGCGAGCACGTTCTCCACCATGTGGCGGCGGATCACCGGGTCCTGGTGGCGGCAGCTCCAGATCATCCGGACCTTGTCGCCGTCGGCTTCCACGCGGCTCACCCCCATGTCGCCCACGAGTTTCTCGTAGGGGGCGATGCGGCTCATGGCCTCGCCGAGGGTGGCGCAGTTCATGGTGATGTAGCCCAGCACGCTCCAGGATCCGGGCTGTACGTAGCGCGCCGAATGCAGGCCGAAGAGGACGTCGCCGGATTCCCGTATCAGGTAGGTCAGCAGGCGCTCGTGGGCTTCACTGGGCAGGCGTTTGCTGTTGTCCGCGAGGTCGTCCGGACGAATGCCGGCCGCGGCCAGGGTGGAGGCCTGATCCATGCCAAGTTGTTCCGCATGGCGCAGGTACTTGAGAAGTGCGGGAACCGAGGTATAGCCGAGCGCTTGCATGTGTTTCTTGTTATGTCCTGATTGGCGATTGCCACTGTCCCGATCCGACAGTGACGCCTTTGGGGGGCTGGCTAGTATAGGCAGCCATCGAAAACCTTCGAAACAACCCGAACAAGGAGAACGGCATGCGACGCTGGAACGGCTGGGGCGATGAGGCGACGGTGGTGGAGCTGCCCGCCAATGGAGCGGTGTTCCTGGCCGAGCGCATCAGTGAAGGGCAGCCCTTGCCCGATGCCAGCCTGGAACAGGTGCTGGCGCGCGTGCCGGCTTCGCGGCTGGCCCCCCATCCGCTGATCACCCTGGATCCCGAGACCCGCGTGCGTCATGCCCGTGGCCAGAGCCTGCCGGATTGGCTGGCGATGCGTGAGGGTGACTTCGGGCTGTTCCCCGATGGCGTGGCCTTTCCGGAAACCCCGGAGCAGGTCCGCCAGTTGCTGGCCCTGGCCGTCGAACGCGACCTGGTGCTGATTCCCTATGGCGGTGGTACTTCGGTAGCCGGCCACATCAATCCCCAGGCTGGCGAGCGGCCGGTGGTGACCCTCTCCCTGGAGCGCATGAATCGTCTGCTGGAGCTGGACGAGGTGAGCCAGATCGCCACCTTCGGCCCTGGCGCCAGCGGCCCGCAGGTGGAAAGCCAGCTTCGTGCCCGTGGCTACACCCTCGGCCATTTCCCGCAGTCCTGGGAGCTGTCCACCCTTGGCGGATGGGTTGCGAGTCGTTCCAGCGGCCAGCAGTCCCTGCGCTACGGCCGCATCGAGCAGTTGTTTGCCGGCGGTACCCTGGAGACCTTCGCCGGCCCCATGGAGCTGCCCACCTTCCCGGCGTCGGCGGCGGGCCCTGACCTGCGCGAAATGGTGCTCGGCTCGGAAGGGCGATTCGGGGTGATCTCCGAAGTACGGGTGCGGGTCACCCGGCTGGCCGAGCAGGAGTCCTTCTACGCCGTCTTCCTGCCCAGCTGGAATCAGGCTCTGAAAGGGATCCGCAGCCTGGCCCAGGCGCGGGTGCCGCTGTCCATGCTGCGCCTGTCCAATGCCATCGAGACGGAAACCCAGCTGGCGCTGGCCGGCCATCCGGGGCAGATCGCCCTGCTGGAGAAGTACCTCGCCCTGCGTGGTGCCGGGGCCGGCAAGTGCATGCTGACCTTCGGCGTTACCGGCAGCCGCGGGCAGAACGCCGCTTCGCTGAAGCAGGCCCGTCGCCTGCTGAAGAGCTTCGGCGGCGTGTTCACCGGCACCCTGCTGGGCAAGAAGTGGGAACACAATCGCTTCCGCTTCCCCTATCTGCGCCACGCCCTGTGGAGTGCCGGCTATGTGGTGGACACGCTGGAAACTGCCACCGACTGGGTCAATGTCGACAGCCTGCTCAACAGGATCGAAGCCAGCCTGCGCAACGGACTGAAGGAGGAGGGCGAGCGGGTGCATGTGTTCACCCACCTGTCCCATGTCTACGGTGAGGGGTCGAGCATCTACACCACCTATGTCTACCGTCCGGGCGGCAGCTACGCGGAAGCGCTGGCGCGCTGGAGCAAGTTGAAACGCGCCGCCAGTGAAGAGATCGCGCAGAATCGCGGCACCATCAGCCACCAGCACGGCGTCGGCCGCGACCATGCGCCCTGGCTGCCGGTGGAGAAGGGGCCGCTGGGCATGGCCGCCCTGCGCAGCCTGGCGCAGCACTTCGACCCCGAGGGGCGCCTCGCTCCCGGCGTCCTCCTCGAGGGCTGAGCATGTACGCCTGGAACGCCGCTTGGCGTGCCGCTGCCCTGCCTGAACTGGCCGCTCAGGATTGGGACCTGATCGTCGTCGGTGGTGGCATCTGTGGTGCCGGCGTCCTTCGGGAAGCGGCTCGGCGAGGCTGGAAGTGCCTGCTGCTGGAACAGCGGGATTTTGCCTGGGGCACCTCCAGTCGCTCGTCGAAGATGGTTCATGGCGGCCTGCGCTACATCGCCAAGGGGCAGTTCGGGCTGACCCGCGCTTCGGTACGCGAACGCCAGCGCTTGCTGGCCGAAGCCCCCGGACTGGTGGACCCGCTGAGCTTCGTCATGCCCCATCGTGGCGGCTTTCCGGGGCCGCGAGTGTTCGGCAGCCTGCTGGCGGTCTATGACGCCCTGGCCGGACGACGCAACCACCTCTATTACCCGCTGCAGCAACTGCGCTATCTCGTTCCCGGCCTGGGCGAGGGCGGACTGCAGGGTGGCACCCGTTTCTTCGATGCGGTGACGGACGATTCCCGGCTCGTCATGCGGGTGCTGGGTGAAGCACGCGCCGAAGGCGGCGAGGCGCTGAACGGCATGCGCGTCGTGGATCTCAAGCGTGATCAGGGCCGGGTGAGCGGCCTGGAGGTCGAGGATCTGGAGAGCGGCCAGCGGTTCACCTTCCGTGCCCGCGCCGTGGCCCTGGCGACGGGGGCCTGGGCTGATCGCCTGCGCGCGGCCCAGGGAACCGAACATATCCGCCCGCTGCGCGGCAGTCACTTGCTGGTGCCGGGCTGGCGTCTGCCGCTGGCCCATGCCATCAGCTTCATGCATCCCGCCGATGGGCGGCCGGTGTTCGTGTTCCCCTGGGAGGGGGCGACGGTGATCGGTACCACCGACCTCGATCATGGGGAGGGTCTGGACCAGGACGCGCGCATCAGCGAGACCGAAGTGGACTATCTGTTGCAGGCCTGCGCGTTGCAGTTCCCGGCGGCGGCGATTGCACGCGCCGATGTGCTGTCCACCTTCGCCGGCGTGCGGCCGGTGGTGAGCAATGGCGATTCGCAGCTCAAGCCTTCGGATGAAAAACGTGAGCATGTCCTCTGGACCGAACCCGGCTGCGTGACCCTCGCGGGCGGCAAGCTGACCACCTTCCGCCTGTTGGCACTGGAAGTGCTGCATGCGTGCGCAGGTTTTGTCGGGCGCACCGTGGACGACGGCGATGGCCCGGTGTTCCCACCGGTTGCCGCCCCCGCGCTCCCGGCCCTGTCGCCTGCCCAGCACCTGCGGCTGGTCGGGCGTCATGGACGGGCGGTGGCGGAACTTGCGCGTTGGGTCGAGCGGCTGGGCAATGAACGCGTCGGCGCCACCGATACCCTCTGGGCCGAACTGGCCTGGGCGGCGGAAGGTGAGCTGGTGCTGCACCTGGATGACCTGATGTTGCGCCGGACCCGGCTCGGCCTGCTGCTGCCCGAAGGCGCACGTGGAGAGCTGCCCCGCGTTCGCGCCCTGTGCCAGCCGCTGCTGGGTTGGGATGATGCCCGCTGGGCGCGGGAAGAGTCCGATTACCTGGCGCTCTACCGACGCTGCTACAGCCTGCCCGAATAACAAGAACAAGGACGCATCGTGAGCGAAAAGAGCTATCTGCTGGCCATCGACAACGGCACCCAGAGCGTAAGGGCGCTGCTGTTCGACCTGGAAGGCAACCTGGTGGGCAAGGGCAAGGTGCCGCTGGAGGCCTACTATTCGAGCCAGCCCGGCTGGGCCGAACAGGACCCGGACTATTACTGGGACAGCCTGGGCGAAGCCTGCCGGCTGCTCTGGGAGTCGGTGAAGATCGACCGCAGCCTGATCCGTGGCGTGTCGCTGACCACCCAGCGTGGCACGGTGATCAATGTCGACGAACAGGGCAATCCGCTGCGCCCGGCCATCCTCTGGCTCGACCAGCGCCAGGCTGAAGTGCAGGGACGCATCAAGGGGCCCTGGGGCTGGCTGTTCAAGGCGATTGGCCTGGAAGGCACCGTGGACTATTTCCGCGCCCAGGCCGAAGCCAACTGGGTGGCGCAGAACCAGCCCGAGCTCTGGGCGCGGACCCACAAGGTGCTGCTGCTTTCGGGCTTCCTCAGCCATCGCCTGTGCGGCCGGTTCGTCGACTCGGTGGCATGCCAGGTGGCCTATCTGCCGTTCGACTACAAGCGCCTGCAATGGGCCGCGCCACGGGACTGGAAGTGGCAGTCGATGCCGGTGCGCCGCGAGCAGTTGCCGGAACTGTTCAAGCCTGGTGAGCGCCTGGGCAGCATCACCGCCGAAGCCAGCCGCCATACCGGTATTCCCGAGGGCTTGCCGCTGATCGCCGCGGGGGCCGACAAGGCCTGCGAAGTGATCGGCGCCGGTGGCGTTGAGCCGAGCACCGCCTGCCTGTCGTATGGCACTACGGCGACCATCAACACCACGCGCCGCAAGTACCTGGAAACCATCCCGCTGATCCCGCCCTATCCGGCCGCGATTCCCGATCACTTCAACACCGAGGTGATGATCTACCGCGGCTTCTGGATGGTCAGCTGGTTCAAGCAGGAATTCGGCCTGCGCGAGATGCAGAGGGCGAAGGAGCTGGATGTGGAGCCCGAGGCGCTGTTCGACGAGCTGGTCAATACTGTGCCACCCGGTTCCATGGGGCTGATGCTGCAGCCCTACTGGTCACCCGGCATTCGTGAGCCGGGCCTGGAGGCCAAGGGTTCGATCATAGGGTTCGGCGATGTGCACACCCGTGCGCACATCTATCGCGCGATCCTCGAAGGCCTGGCTTACGCCCTGCGCCAGGGCAAGGAACAGATCGAGAAACGCTCCGGTACGAGCATCACCCGCCTGCGGGTGTCGGGCGGCGGTTCCCAGAGCGATGCGGCCATGCAATTGACTGCCGACATTTTCGGCCTGCCGGCGGAGCGGCCCCATGTCTACGAGACGTCGGGCCTGGGAGCGGCCATCGATTGCGCGGTGGGGCTGGGGCTGCACCCGGACTTCCCCACCGCGATCCGCGCCATGACGCGGGTGGGGCGGGTGTTCCAGCCGGACCCGCAGGCGCGGCTCACCTACGAGCGGTTGTACCGGGAGGTCTACCAGGGGATGTACAAGCAGCTGCGCCCGCTGTACCGGAAGATCAGGGAAATCACCGGATACCCGGCATGATCGCCAGATGGAACGTGGAAACTTCTTGTGGGAGCGATTTCAATCGCGAATGAATTCGCTCCCACAGGGGAAAGCGCTTGATCAGGCCACATCCACCAGGACGATCTCGCTGTCCTCGCTGGCGCTGAAGCTGAGCACCTCCACATCACGCACCGCAACGCCGTCCCGGGCTTCGGCGGAGACGCCGTTCACATCGTATCGGCCCTTGGCGGCCACCAGGTAGGCCTTGCGGCCATTGTCCAGGCGGTACTCGGCCGTCTGGCCGGCTTTCAGGGTCGCGGCGACGAGTCGGGCGTTGGCGCGGATATGCAGGGCGTCGCTGCCTTCGTCGATGCCGCTGGCCAGGGTCACGAAGCTGCCGGCGCGCTCGCCTTTCGGGAACGGACGGGTGCCCCAAGACGGTTCTGCGCCGTACTCGGTGGGCATGATCCAGATCTGGAAGATCCTGGTGGTTTCGTCCTCCAGGTTGTATTCGCTGTGGGCGATACCGGTGCCCGCGCTCATCACCTGCACGTCGCCGGCTTCGGTGCGGCCCTTGTTGCCCAGGTTGTCCTGGTGGGTGATGGCACCTTCGCGGACGTAGGTGATGATTTCCATGTCCTGGTGCGGGTGTGGCGGGAAGCCGGAGTGGGGGGCGATTTCGTCGTCGTTCCACACGCGCAACTGGCCCCAGTTCATTCGCAGGTTGTCGTAGTAGCCGGCGAAGGAAAAGTGGTGGCGCGCGTTCAGCCAACCGTGGTTGGCACCACCCAGTTCGGCGAAGGGGCGTACTTCGATCATGTTCGGGTCTCCTGTCTGCTCGCGGAGGGGGTTCTCCGGGAGGAATGGGTGGCATGATCAATCATCATATAACTGCGTAAAAGCGCAATTTGTACGGCAAATAAATCGAATAAATAGATTGTTTGCCCTCCTTGAAATTGCCCGTGGCTCCGAGCCGGAGCGCTCAGGGTCCTATACTCCGGCCATTCCCGAGTGATGGAGGTGATCATGGTCGAGCGCAAGGCCTTGCTGATCCTGCACGGCAAGCAGGCGTCCAACGATGAGGTGCGAGCGGCTGTCCAGGCGCGCCGTGCTGCGGGCTGGGAGCTTGCGGTGCGGGTGACCTGGGAAGGTGGCGACGCCCGGCGGCTGGTGGAGGAAGCCCTGGCAGCGGGCTATCGGACGCTGATCGCCGGTGGTGGCGACGGCACCCTTCGCGATGTGGCCGAAGCCGTGGTCCAGGCGGGCAGTGACGCCAGCCTGGCGCTGCTGCCGCTGGGCACGGCGAACGACTTCGCGCGGGCAGCCGGCGTGCCGCTGGATCCGCAGGATGCCTTGGCGCTGCTGGACGTGGCGCCGCGCGCAATCGATCTGGGGGAGGCCGATGGGCATCTGTTCCTCAACATGGCAACCGGCGGGTTCGGCTCGAAGATCACCGCCAATACCCCGGAAGACCTGAAGAAGGTATTGGGCGGTGCGGCCTATTTCCTGACCGGGTTGAGCCGCTTCTCCGAGGTGCACTCGGCGTTCGGCCGCTTCCGTGGGCCGGACTTCAACTGGGAAGGGGAGTTTCTCGCCCTTGGTATCGGCAATGGACGCCAGGCGGGCGGCGGGCACCCCCTGTGCCCGCAGGCCACTGTGGACGACGGACTGCTGGACCTCTGCATCATTCCGGCACCGCAGGACGTGGTGGGCACGCTGGCCACGCTGCTGTCCGGCGGCATCCTGGGCCTGGAATCGGTTTCGGTCAGCGCACGCTTGCCCTGGGTGGACGTGGAAGCACCGGAAGGGCTGGACCTGAATCTCGATGGCGAGCCGCTGGAAAGCGTGCGCCTGCGCATCACCGCGCGGGCCGGGGCGCTGCGGGTGCATCTGCCGGCGCAGTCCCCATTGCTGCTCCGCGCTTAGCGTCGGCGAGCTGGCGTCATGGGATTGACTGTTGCATGATGGCGTAGTGCTATGTCTTCAGTTTTCCGGTGGCTTGCCGAAAAGCTGCGAGGCAGTCCTGCCCACCATCGCATTCGTAGCAGAGGAAGTTCCATGGCCGGCATTCTCGACACCGTCGATCAACGCACCCAACTCGTGGGTGAGAACCGGCTGGAAATCCTGATGTTCCGCCTGAGCGGCCGTCAGCTCTTCGCCATCAACGTGTTCAAGGTGCAGGAAGTCCTGCAGCTGCCGAAGATGACCCTGATTCCGCAGCGCCATCCGGTGGTGTGTGGCGTAGTCAACCTGCGCGGCCAGACCCTGCCGGTGATCGACCTGTCCCAGGCCATCGGCATGCGTCCGCTGGTGCCGGATGAGCGCAGCACCATCATCGTGACCGAGTACAACCGCTCGGTGCAGGCATTCCTGGTGGGCGGCGTGGACCGCATCCTCAACCTCAACTGGGAATCCATCATGCCGCCGCCCGGCAGTGCCGGCCGCCAGCACTACCTGACGGCCATCACCAAGGTGGACGAGCAGATCGTCGAGATCATCGACGTCGAAAAGGTCCTGGCCGAGATCGTGCCGATGAGTACGCGCGTTTCCGCGGACCGCCTGCACAACCCGCTGCTGCAGATGGCCATCGGGCGCGAGGTGCTGCTGGTGGACGACTCCAGCGTGGCGCTGACCCAGTTGCGCGAAACCCTGTCGCAGCTCGGCATGCGCATGCACGTGGCAGGTGACGGCCTGAAGGCGCTGAAAATGCTCAAGGCCTGGGCCGATAGTGGCGTGGACATGACCGAGAAACTGCTCATGATCTTCACCGATGCGGAAATGCCGGAGATGGACGGCTATCGCCTGACCACCGAGATCCGCAACGATCCGCGCCTGCGCGACCTCTACGTGGTGCTGCACACGTCGCTGTCCGGCAGCTTCAACGACGCCATGGTGAAAAAGGTCGGTTGCGACAACTTCCTCTCCAAGTTCCAGCCCGACAAGCTGGTGGACGTGGTGCTGGATCGCCTTCAGCGGGATCGATGAGCTTGAGCTGACAGGGGGCGGCTGCGTATAACGGGCACTTCGCTCAAACGCCGATCAGGAAGCTGGCCATGTTGCGTCTCTCGTCCCTCTATCGATTCCCCATGAAATCCGCCATTGGCGAACCCCTCCAGCAGGCGCGGCTCGATGGTTTGGGCCTGGCGGGAGATCGGCGCTGGATGCTGGTGGATGCAGACAATGGCCGATTCCTGACCCAGCGCGCCTTTTCCCAGATGTCCCAACTCTCGGCGCGCTGGAACGATGCCGGCGGCCTGACCTTGAGCGCCGCGGGCCTGCCCACCCTGGAGGTGCCGCTGCCAGATCCCGACACCCATCTGCGCGGCACCTTCGTCTGGGGCGCGCCGATGCATGTGCCGGACGCCGGCGACGAAGCGGCGGAATGGCTCAGTGGTTTCCTCGGCAAGGCGTGCCGCCTGGTCCATGTGCCGGATCACCGTGCACGGGACATTCCCGGCAGCCTGCTGCCCGAGGAGAAGGTGGGCTTTGCCGACGGCTATCCGCTGCTGCTGATCGGCCAGGCTTCGCTGGACGACCTCAGCAAGCGGGTAGGGCGGCCGCTGGAAATGCTGCGCTTCCGTCCGAACCTGGTGGTGGAGGGCAGCGAGGCCTATGCCGAGGACGGCTGGAAGCGCATCCGCATCGGCGGCATCGAGTTCAGCGTGGCCAAGGGCTGCAGCCGCTGCATCCTGACGACCATCGATCCGGCTACCGGCGAACGCAACGCTGACCGCGAGCCGCTGACCACGCTCAAGACCTACCGCGAGCGGGAAGGCGAGGTCTACTTCGGACAGAACCTGATCAACCGCAGCGCCGGCGTGCTGGAAGTGGGGATGGAGGTCGAGGTGCTGGAGTAGCGGACCGATGCGAGGCGTGCTGGTGGGCTGAAGCCGCCCTATGAGCTTCGCGGGGAGAGGCCAAATGAAAAAGGGCGCCAACTGGCGCCCTTTTCTGTTTCTTACTGATCGTCGAAATACCGCTCGTGCCAGTCCACCAGGGGTTGCGGCGCGTTCAGCTTGTGGCCGTAGATCACCGAGTAGGACAGAACGTTCTGCACGTACTGGCGGGTTTCGTCGAAGGGAATGGTTTCTACCCAGACGTCGAACGACAGGTGATTGGCGCCTTTCAGCCACTGGCGCACGCGGCCTGGGCCTGCGTTGTAGGCGGCCGAAGCGAGTACCCGGTTACCGTTGAACTGGCCGTGCACCTGGCTCAGGTAGGCTGCGCCGAGCTGGATGTTGACGCTGGGATTGAGAGCCTGGTTCGGCGAGGCCAGCGGAATGCCGAACTTGCGCGCGGTTTCCTTGGCGGTGCCTGGCATCAGTTGCATCAGGCCCATGGCGCCGACGCCGGAGCGCGCGTCGGTCATGAAGGCGCTTTCCTGGCGGGTAATGGCGAAGACCCAGCTCGAGTGCAGGCCGCGAATCTTGGCCTGCTGGGTCAGGGTCGAGCGGTGGGCCATGGGGAAGCGGATATCCAGGTCATCCCAGTACTGGGCCTGGCTGATGGTGCGAATGGCCGGGAAGTACCACTGCAGGTCGTAGGCGATCTTGGCCTGGGCGACCAGTTCGTTGCGGTCGAACAGACGGCTGACGTGGTACCACTCGCGACGGCCGTTGACGATCTCGCCACGGTCGTGGAATTCCAGCGCACGGCGGATGCCCGCAGTGTTGCGCACCTTTTGCATGACCTTCGGGTCGATGGCCAGTGGCTTGTTGTTCAGCTGGTAGGGCGCCTGGATGCGGTCGGCGGCAAGGAAGCCGTAGAAATCACGCTCACGGGCGACCGGCTGGTAGAGGGGAATCGGCTGCTGGCTCTCCGGCTGGGCCAACTGCAGGCTGCGCGCCTGCCAGTAACGCCAGCGGTTGGTCTTGGCCAGGTCTTCGGGCATCTGCCGGGTCAACTGGTAGGCGTCGTCCCAGCGGCCGAGGCGCAGCAGCAGGCGTGCGCGCCATTCGCTGACGGTGTTGTCGCGCAGCTCGGGATCGTATTTGGTCATGATCGTGAGGGCGCGGGAATCGAAGCGCTTGGCCAGGGTCAGGCCGATTTCGCGGGCGATGGCGACCTTTTCTTCCTTGGAGAAGGGCAGTCGAGCGGCATACACGTCCAGCAGGCTCAGCGCCTTTTCCGGGTCCTGGCGGGCCAGCCGGCGCAGGCCGAGGCCCGCGGCGTCAGCCATGTGGCGGTCGGCGGGCGCAAAGCGGGCGGTCTGGCTCAGCAGCTGGGGCTTTTGCGCCACTTCCACCATGAGGTTGCCCTGGGTGCCCAGGCGCGGCATGGTTTTTACCAGGTGCTTGGCCAGGCCGTAATTGCGCGCTTCGGCGGCCAGCTTGGCACGCTTCCAGCGCAGCTCCTCAGTCAGTTGGCCTTCGGCGCTCCACATGCCGAACAGCACGTCACAGGCGTCGGGCTGGGACTTGCCCACCAGCCAGAGCTTCTTGGCAGTGGCATAGCCTTCCTTCTTCATCCCGTGCTTGAGCTGATACTGGCCGAACAGGCAGTCCAGCTCGGTGAAGTTGAGCTTGGGGTCGTAGTAGTTGATGAAGGTCTGCCATTCGCCGCGTTCGGCCAACCAGCGCAGCCAGCGTAATTTCATCCAGCCGGCCTGGGGCAGGTCGCCATGCTCGGCGAGGAATTTCTCGATCTCTTCGTTGCTTGCCCATTTCAGACGGGCGGTCAGCTCGTCGTACGCCAGGTAGGGTTCCAGTGGGTAGTCGCGCAGGGCATTGGCATAGCGCTGGTAGGGGCCGGAATCGCCCTTGGCGAGAGCGCGTTTGGCCTCGTCGTACATCAGGCGTTGCTGGGCGAGAGGGGCCGAGGAGGCCTCGGTGGCATGCAGGCCGACCGTGGAAAGGAACAAGCAGGAAAACAGGTTGAGCAGACGGCTGCGCATGACACTTCCGGGGCAGATAAATCATTGTGAATGCCCGCTTTGGGGCATCGAATAGCGCCTAGCTTAGCCTTTAGGCAGGGGCGGTTAAAGCATTGCGCCAGCAGGGGAAACCGGCGGTAAAAATTGCCCGAGAGACGGTGCGGCAAGTCGGGTAGAATGCGCGCCCTGATCCTGGAGGCCCCGCAATGACACTGCTCAAGTTCACCGACGTATCCCTTGCCTACGGCGCCATGCCGCTGCTGGATAAGGTGTCCTGGCAGATCGCCCGGGGCGAGCGTGTGTGCATCATCGGCCGCAACGGTACCGGCAAGTCCAGCCTTCTGCGCCTGGTCAAGGGCGACCAGTTCGCCGATGACGGCGAGATCTGGAAGGCGCCGGCGCTGAAGATCGGCGAACTGCCGCAGGAGCTGCCGCTCGCTGATGATCGCACCGTATTCGATGTGGTAGCCGAAGGGCTGGCGGATGTCGGCAAGCTGCTGGCCGAGTACCACCACCTTAGCCTGCATATCAACGATGAGAATGACCTGACGCGCCTGGCGCGGGTCCAGCAGGATCTCGAGGCGCGCGACGGCTGGCGCTTGCAACAGCTGGTGGACAGCACCTTGAGCCGTCTGCAGCTGCCGGCGGACAAGACCCTGGCCGAGCTTTCCGGCGGTTGGCGCCGGCGTGTCCTGCTGGCCCAGGCCCTGGTGGCCGAGCCCGACCTGCTGCTGCTCGACGAGCCCACCAACCATCTGGACATCGGCGCCATCGCCTGGCTGGAAGAAGCCCTGCTGGGCTTCAGCGGCGCGGTACTGTTCATCACCCACGACCGTTCCTTCCTGCAGAACCTGGCCACCCGCATCCTCGAACTGGACCGCGGCCACCTGATCGACTGGAACGGCGACTACGCCAGTTTCCTCGTGCACAAGGAACAGCAGCTGGCGGCGGAAGAAGTGGCCAATGCCCTGTTCGATAAGCGCCTGGCCCAGGAAGAAGTCTGGATTCGCCAGGGCATCAAGGCCCGTCGTACCCGCAACGAAGGCCGGGTACGTGCACTCAAGGCGATGCGTGTCGAGCGTTCCGAGCGTCGTGAGCGCCAGGGCAAGGCGACGATCCAGTTGGAAGCCGCGGAGAAATCGGGCAAGCAGGTGATCGTGGCGGAGAACGTCAGCTTTGCCCATCCGGGCGGTGAACCGCTGATCCGCGATTTCAACCTGGTGTTGCAGCGCTCCGACCGTATCGGCCTGCTGGGTGCCAACGGAACCGGCAAGACCACGCTGCTCAAGCTGTTGCTGGGCGATCTACAGCCCACCAGCGGCAGCATCGAGATCGGTACTCGCCTGGAAGTGGCGTATTTCGACCAGTTGCGTCACCAGTTGGATCTGGAAAAAACCGTCATCGATAACCTCTCCGAGGGTCGTGATTTCATCACCATCGACGGCCAGAGCCGCCATGTGCTGAGCTATCTGGGTGACTTCCTGTTCAGTCCGCAGCGCGCCCGCACGCCGGTGAAGGCGTTGTCCGGTGGTGAGCGGGCACGACTGTTGCTCGCCAAGTTGTTCAGCAAGCCCGCCAACCTGCTGGTGCTGGACGAACCGACCAACGACCTGGACGTGGAAACCCTCGAACTGCTCGAAGAAGTACTGCTGAACTTCCCCGGTACCGTCCTGATGGTCAGCCACGACCGGGCCTTCCTCGATAACGTGGTCACCAGCACGCTGGTGTTCGAAGGGCAGGGCCGCGTTCGCGAATACGTCGGTGGCTACCAGGACTGGCTGCGCCAGGGCGGCTCACCGCGTCTTCTCGGTGTGGGTGAAACCCGTGAGGCCAAGGTCGAAACTCCCAAGTCTGCCGAGCCCGCTCCTGTCGTGGTTGAGGCACCCAGGAAAAAGCTGAGCTACAAGTTGCAACGTGAGCTTGAGGCCATTCCCGGGCAGATCGAGGCCCTGGAGGCGGAGCAGGCGAAGGTGCAGACGGAGATTTCCGATCCGGCCTTCTATCAGCGCCCTGCGGAACAGACCCGCATGGTGCTGGAGCGCCTGGATGATTTGCAGAAGGAACTGGACCGCCTGATCGAGCGTTGGGCGGAGCTGGAAGACAGTTGAGGAAGTGAGCCGGAGCGCCCATGGCCATCGAATACCGTATCAACCTGGATGATCTGCACGAGTTCAGCTACCGCATCGAGCTGGAGCGTGCATACGACGCGGAGCGTGCGAGCGCCGCGCCGAAGTGGACTCGCCTGGAACACCAGCAGTGCAGCAACTGCCCGCTCAGCAAGGATGCCTACAGCCACTGCCCGGCCGCAGTTGACCTGCACCGTGTGATCGAGGACTTCCAGGGGCTGCCGGCCTTCAAGAAGGTTCAGGTCCTGGTGCGTACGCCGGATCGTGAATACGCCAAGGTGGTGGGGCTGGAAGAGGGGCTGCGGGCCCTGCTGGGGGTGATCATGGCCACCAGCGCCTGCCCGGTGCTGGGAAAGCTCAAGCCGATGGCGCAGCAGCATCTGCCGTTCGCCAGCAATCAGGAGTTCATCCTCAGGGCGGTTTCGCTCTACCTGGCCCGGCAGTACTTCAATTTCCGCGAGGGGCGCCATGCGGACTGGGAGCTGAAGGGGCTGGTGCGGTTGTTCCAGCAATTGCAGCTGGTGAACCAGGCCTTCTGGCAGCGCATCCACGATACCTGCGAAGGTGATTCCAACCTCAAGGCCTTCCTAACCTTCTTCTCCATGGCTTCCAGCATGACCTACTCGCTGGAAACCCAGTTGCAGAAGATCCGGCCCCTGGTGATGAGCGCGGGCGAAGGCTTCGATTGAAGCCCGCGCCCGGCGATTCGCTTCTATTTATTCAGGTTTCTTCAGGCGCACTGCCAGCACGTCGCAAGGTGCGCCGTGGAGAACGTCATTGGCAGTGGAACCGAGCAGCAGGGCGAGGCCGTGGCGGCCATGGCTGCCGACCACGATCAGGTCGCAGCCCTGTTCCTCGGCGAGGCGATGGATTTCCTGCCGGGGCTGGCCGTAGGCCAGGTGGCGCTGATCGGCAGTGAGTTCGGAGTAGCTGCCGGCGAAGGTCTGCAGGCGCTCGCGGGCCTGTTCGAACTGCTGTTGCTGGAGCATGGAAAGGTCCATGGGTACATCGCCGCCGAAGGCCATGGCCATCGGTTCGACTATGTGCACCAGCGACAGCTTGGCCTTGCTGGCCTGAGCCAGTGCCTGGGCACGACGCACCACCGGATGGCACTCATCGGTAAGGTCGACGGCGACCAGAATGTGCTGGTAGGGCATGGGGTGACTCCTCCTTAAGATTTCACATGTTCACAAGTATGGCTGTCCGGAACGTTTAACACAGGCTTTTGCGCGGAGATAACCTTTATGACCTTCTGGATTGTCATGTTGCTCCTTCTGGCGGTGCTCAGTCCCCTGGTCTGGCTGGTGCCTTCGAAGGGGCAGCGAGGCCGCATGGAGCTGCGCATGCAGGCGCGGCGAATGGGGCTGGCCATGCAGCTGTCACGGCAGGAGTGGCCACACTGGCTGGTCCAGGAACCGCCGCATTCCTGCGCCCAATACCACCGACCGCGCCTGCGCGGGCGTGAGGCCTGGTGCTACTGGCAAAGCGAGCCCGGCAAGTGGCTGAACCAGTGGCGTGAGCCTTGCCAGGACGCGGCGGTGCTGACCCATCTGGCTAGCTTGCCGAAGGATGTCTACAAGGTGGAAGCCAGTGCGCAGATGGTCGCCCTCTACTGGGGCGAGCGGGGCACGGCGGAAGACCTGCAGCGCATTGCCGACGCGTTGAAGTCGCTGGCCTGAAGGGTGGGCGCGGCGCTGTCGCAGCCGCGCCAGGTATTGGCGGTTCAGCTCTGGGCAGCCGAGTAGCGCGCGGAGACGTCCTCCAGGCCGTCGATGATACGGTCCGAGTACTTGTTGATGAGGAACGGAACGCTGTTCTCGTTGTAGTTCTTCAGTGATTTCTCGATGTAGCGCCATTTGGTGCTGATGCCATCCAGCGCCTGGCGGATTTCCGGGGTGTTCTGCGGCGCCTGTTCGAGGCTGGCCAACTGGTTGGCGAATTCGCCGGCCAGTTCATCGATGGCCTTGCCGCCGTTGCCCCCCATGAAGCTGCCGCCGATGGATGCGCTGCGCGATGCGTAGTCCACGGCGATGGTCTGCATCAGCAGGCTCTGGTCGCGGCTGCGCTGGGTCAGGGGTGGGACCTGGGTCGCGCCTTCCTGCTGGATCTTGGCGTAGAGCTCGTTGGAGAGGTCCATCAGGCGCTTGTTGCGAGCGGTCAGGTCGGCTACCGGCTGCAGGTCGGTAAAGCCCTGTTGCTTGAGCGCGGTGACCAGGCCGGACAGTTCGCTGTTGTAGCTCTGCCATTCCTGCGTCAGTTGGGTCCGCAGGACTTTCGACGCTTCACCGGGCATTTCGCCCAGTTCTTTCAGGCGGGCATCCGCTTGCTGCACCGACTCATCGATCAGGCGCGCGTAGCGCTGGTCACCCTCCATGCCGTTGTACATATAGAAGTCGCCGAGACTGCGTTGAGCTGCGAGGCGCATCTGGTGCAGCTTGAGGAGGCTGTCCGCCGGGAAAGCCTGGGTGGAGGCGAAAGTGGGAAGAGTGAGCAGGGTACCCAGCAGAATGGCAAGCAGGCGGCTCGTCATGGGTGCTTCTCCGTGGGCCATTGGCCTTGATTGTTGTTGTTCTGGCGCTCGAATCCTGACGGTTCGAGTGGCACGACTGTACTCGTGGAACAGGCAATTTGCCAGCGGCCTGCCGAGGGCTTTTACGCCAATCAACGGCGATCATGATAGGTCGAGATCATTCGCGTGAATTTTTACCGCCGCTCTCGCCCCGATGGGGTGCGAGGCTATTGGCAGAGCGTTTTGAACGTGGCTGGCCGGTCACGTTGCGAGATTGACAAGCGCTGACTTTTCCCTGAATCTGCGCTCACCCGAATCAAACGGGCGTATGAATCAAGCGTTTGTCTTGTATGACGATTCTAGCCATACAGCCCGAATATCGTATCGGCGGGTGTGCCCCACCGTTCGGGACTATGCTCCGGCAGCGCCGGGAGGCGAGTCCGCCGGTTGGCTCCGATGCGTACAGTCCAGTTTCCCAAACCGTGGAGATCAGTTGATGATTTACGAAGGTAAAGCCATCACGGTTAAGGCTCTTGAGGGCGGTATCGTCGAACTGAAATTCGACCTCAAGGGTGAGTCCGTCAACAAGTTCAACCGTCTCACCCTGAATGAACTGCGTGATGCAGTCGCAGCCATCAAGGCCGATGCTTCGGTCAAAGGCGTGATCGTCAGCAGCGGTAAGGACGTCTTCATCGTCGGCGCCGATATCACCGAATTCGTCGACAACTTCCAGCTGCCCGACGAAGAACTGGTTGCCGGCAACCTCGAAGCCAACAAGATCTTCAGCGCCTTCGAAGACCTCGAAGTCCCCACCGTTGCCGCTATCAACGGCATCGCCCTGGGTGGCGGCCTGGAAATGTGCCTGGCAGCCGACTACCGCGTGATGAGCACCACCGCCAAGATCGGTCTGCCGGAAGTCAAGCTGGGCATCTACCCGGGCTTCGGCGGCACCGTGCGCCTGCCGCGCATCATCGGTACCGATAACGCCATCGAATGGATTGCCTCCGGCAAAGAGAACCGTGCTGAGGACGCCCTGAAAGTCGGTGCCGTCGACGCAGTTGTCGCTCCCGCTCTGCTGCAGGCCGGCGCACTGGACCTGGTCAAGCGCGCCATCTCCGGCGAGCTGGACTTCAAGGCCAAGCGCCAGCCCAAGCTGGAAAAGCTCAAGCTCAACGCCATCGAGCAGATGATGGCCTTCGAGACCGCCAAGGGCTTCGTCGCTGGCCAGGCCGGCCCGAACTACCCGGCCCCGGTAGAAGCCATCAAGACCATCCAGAAAGCCGCGAACTTCGGTCGTGACAAGGCTCTGGAAGTCGAAGCTGCCGGTTTCGTGAAGCTGGCCAAGACTTCGGTTGCCACCAGCCTGATCGGCCTGTTCCTGAATGACCAGGAACTGAAGAAAAAGGGCAAGCAGTACGACGAAGCTGCCAAGGAAGTGAAACTGGCTGCCGTGCTCGGCGCTGGCATCATGGGTGGCGGCATCGCCTACCAGTCTGCTTCCAAGGGCACTCCGATCCTGATGAAGGATATCCGCGAAGAGGGTATCCAGATGGGTCTGCAGGAAGCTTCCAAGCTGCTCGGCAAACGCGTCGAGAAGGGCCGCATGAAGCCCGAGAAGATGGCTGAAGCCCTGAACGCGATCCGTCCGACCATGTCCTACGGCGATTTCGGCAACGTCGACATCGTTGTTGAAGCCGTGGTCGAGAACCCGAAGGTCAAGCACGCCGTGCTGGCCGAAGTGGAAGGCCACGTTCGCGAAGACGCGATCCTCGCCTCCAACACCTCCACCATCTCCATCAGCTACCTGGCCCAGGCCCTGAAGCGTCCGGAGAACTTCGTCGGCATGCACTTCTTCAACCCGGTGCACATGATGCCACTGGTGGAAGTGATCCGTGGCGAGAAGTCCAGCGAAGTGGCTGTTGCCACCACCGTTGCCTACGCCAAGAAGATGGGCAAGAACCCGATCGTGGTCAACGACTGCCCCGGCTTCCTGGTGAACCGCGTGCTGTTCCCGTACTTCGGCGGTTTCGCCAAGCTGCTGGAGCTGGGCGTCGACTTCGTCCGCATCGACAAGATCATGGAGAAATTCGGCTGGCCCATGGGTCCGGCCTACCTGTCCGACGTGGTCGGCATCGACACTGGCCACCACGGCCGCGATGTAATGGCCGAAGGCTTCCCGGATCGCATGGCTGTCGAAGGCAAGACTGCCGTCGACGTGATGTACGACGCCAACCGCCTGGGCCAGAAGAACGGCAAGGGCTTCTACGCCTACGAAATGGACAAGCGCGGCAAGCCGAAGAAGGTCTCCGACCCGGTCGCCTACGAAGTGCTGAAGCCGATCGTCAAGGAACAGCGTGAGCTGACCGACGAAGACATCATCAACTTCATGATGATCCCGCTGTGCCTGGAAACCGTACGCTGCCTGGAAGATGGCATCGTATCGACCGCTGCCGAGGCCGACATGGGCCTGATCTACGGCATCGGCTTCCCGCCCTTCCGCGGTGGTGCGCTGCGTTACATCGACAGCATCGGCGTGGCCGAATTCGTGGCCATCGCTGACAAGTACGCTGACCTGGGCGCGCTGTACCACCCGACCGCCAAGCTTCGCGAAATGGCCAAGAACGGCCAGAAGTTTTTCGGCTAATTGAGCGAGAGTGAAGAATATGAGCCTGAATCCTAGAGATGCAGTCATTGTCGACTTCGGCCGCACCCCGATGGGTCGCTCCAAGGGTGGCATGCACCGCAACACCCGTGCCGAAGACATGTCGGCACACCTGATCAGCAAGCTGCTGGAGCGCAACACCAAGGTCGATCCGGCGGAAGTCGAGGATGTGATCTGGGGCTGCGTTAACCAGACCCTGGAGCAGGGCTGGAACATCGCGCGCATGGCGTCGCTGATGACCCAGATCCCGCACACCAGCGCCGGCCAGACCGTCAGCCGTCTGTGCGGTTCCTCCATGAGCGCCCTGCACACTGCTGTGCAGGCCATCCAGACCGGCAACGGCGACGTGTTCGTGGTGGGCGGCGTGGAGCATATGGGCCACGTTGGCATGATGCACGGCGTCGACCCGAACCCGCACATGTCCCTGTATGCCGCCAAGGCGTCCGGCATGATGGGCCTGACCGCCGAGATGCTTGGCAAGATGCATGGCATCAGCCGTGAAGCCCAGGACCAGTTCGGTCTGCGTTCGCACCAGTTGGCCCACAAGGCGACCGTCGAAGGCAAGTTCAAGGATGAAATCATCCCGATGCAGGGCTACGACGAGAATGGGTTCCTGAAAGTGTTCGACTTCGACGAAACCATTCGTCCGGAGACGACGCTGGAAAGCCTGGCCAACCTCAAGCCGGCGTTCAACCCGAAAGGCGGCACCGTGACTGCGGGCACTTCCTCGCAGATCACCGATGGCGCTTCCTGCATGATCGTGATGAGCGCTCAGCGCGCCCAGGATCTGGGCATCCAGCCGATGGCCGTTGTTCGTGCCATGGCGGTTGCCGGTGTCGACCCGGCGATCATGGGTTACGGTCCGGTGCCGTCCACCCAGAAGGCGCTCAAGCGTGCTGGCCTGACCATGGACGACATCGACTTCGTCGAGCTCAACGAAGCCTTCGCCGCCCAGGCCCTGCCGGTGCTGAAGGACCTCAAACTCCTCGACAAGATGGAGCAGAAGGTCAACCTGCACGGCGGCGCCATCGCCCTGGGTCACCCGTTCGGCTGCTCTGGTGCCCGTATCTCCGGCACCTTGCTGAACGTGATGAAGCAGAATGGCGGTACCTTCGGCGTGTCCACCATGTGCGTAGGCCTCGGCCAGGGCATCACCACCATCTTCGAGCGCGTGTGAGTCTTCTCGACGCGCAAGATGGATGAAGAAACCGGGGCCCTGTGCCCCGGTTTTTGCTTTCATGTGGAGATACTTCGCAGGAATTTTCATGCAAGGGCTGGCTTCAAGCCGAATCACACGGCACCATGCGCAACCTTTGCGGGATAGCCTGCATTCATCACTGTGAGGCAATCATGCGCCTGCAACCGGGTCTCTATCGTCACTACAAGGGTCAGCAATACCGGGTCATCGGCATTGCGCGGCATTCCGAGACGGAGGAGGAACTGGTGGTCTACCAGGCCCTCTACGGCGAATACGGCCTTTGGGTGCGACCACTCAGCATGTTCACCGAAACGGTTCAGGTGGACGGCGAGCAGATTGCGCGCTTCGCTCTGGTGAGTGCCGAGCCGGACCCGTTCCCGCAGCCCTGAGGGGCTTGGGGCAGCCAGGGGCGCGCTTGACCGCGCCGCGCTGGCCACTATATATAGCGGTGCCGCGACAGGCGGCTCCCGCCTTTTAAATTTTTCATTCAGGAACACACCGATCCATGGGCAAATCGCTGGTCATCGTGGAATCCCCGGCCAAGGCCAAGACCATCAACAAGTACCTGGGCAACCAGTACGTGGTGAAGTCGAGCATCGGCCACATCCGTGACCTTCCCACCAGCGGTTCGACCAGTGCCGCCAAGGAACCGGCCAAGCGCGGCAAGACCGCCGGCGAAGCGCCGGCCCTGTCCGCCAAGGAAAAGGCCAAGCGCCAGCTGGTTGCGCGCATGGGCGTCGATCCCGATCACGGCTGGAAGGCGAAGTACGAGATCCTTCCCGGCAAGGAAAAGGTGATCGAGGAACTGCGCCGTCTGGCCAAGGATGCCGACACCATCTATCTCGCAACCGACTTGGACCGCGAAGGGGAGGCCATCGCCTGGCACCTGCGGGAATCCATCGGTGGCGATGACAGTCGCTACAAGCGCGTGGTGTTCAACGAAATCACCAAGAAGGCCATCCAGGAAGCCTTCTCCCAACCCGGCGATCTCGACATCAACCGCGTCAACGCCCAGCAAGCTCGCCGTTTCCTCGACCGCGTGGTGGGTTACATGGTCTCGCCGCTACTCTGGCAGAAGATCGCCCGTGGCCTGTCCGCTGGCCGTGTGCAGTCGGTGGCGGTGAAACTGGTGGTTGAGCGCGAGCGCGAAATCCGTGCTTTCGTACCCGAAGAGTATTGGGAAGTGCATGCCGACCTCGGCACTGCCAAGGGCGCCAAAGTTCGTTTCGAAGTGGCGCGTGAGAACGGTGAGGCCTTCAAGCCGCTGAACGAAGCCCAGGCCATGGCCGCCCTGGAGAAGCTCAAGGCTTCCAGCTACACCGTTGCCAAGCGTGAGGACAAGCCGACCTCCAGTCGTCCGTCCGCGCCCTTCATTACCTCCACCCTGCAGCAGGCCGCGAGCAACCGCCTGGGCTTCGGGGTGAAGAAGACCATGATGATGGCCCAGCGCCTCTATGAGGCCGGCTACATCACCTATATGCGTACCGACTCGACCAACCTTTCCGCCGACGCCATTGCCATGGTGCGTGGTTTCATCGAGGGCGAGTTCGGTCAGAAATACCTGCCGTCCAAGGCGAACGTCTACTCCAGCAAGGAAGGCGCCCAGGAGGCCCACGAGGCGATCCGTCCCTCCGACGTCAACCTGCGGCCGAACCAGCTGTCTGGCATGGAACGTGATGCCGAGCGTCTGTACGACCTGATCTGGCGCCAGTTCGTGGCGTGCCAGATGCCGCCGGCCGAGTATCTGTCTACCAGTGTCAGCGTCACCGCCAGCAAGTTCGAGCTGCGCGCCAAGGGCCGCATTCTCAAGTTCGACGGTTACACCCGCGTACTGCCGCAGCAGAGCAAGCCGGGCGAGGACGATGTCCTGCCAGAAATGAGCGAGGGCGAACTGCTCGAACTGCTCAAGCTCGAGCCCAGCCAGCACTTCACCAAGCCGCCGGCGCGCTACTCCGAAGCCAGCCTGGTCAAGGAACTGGAAAAACGTGGCATCGGCCGTCCGTCCACTTACGCGGCGATCATCTCCACCATTCAGGAGCGCGGCTACGTCACCGTGCACAACCGTCGTTTCTACGCGGAGAAGATGGGCGACATCGTTACCGAGCGCCTGAACGAAAGCTTCGCCAACCTGATGGACTACGGCTTCACCGCCGGCATGGAAGAGCATCTGGACGACGTCGCACAGGGCGAGCGCGACTGGAAGCACCTGCTGGACGAGTTCTATGGCGACTTCAGGAAGAAGTTGGAGCTGGCCGAAGGCACCGACAAGGGCATGCGCGCCAATCAGCCTACGCTGACCGATATTCCCTGTCGCGAGTGCGGTCGTCCGATGATGATCCGTACCGCCTCGACCGGCGTGTTCCTCGGTTGCTCGGGCTACAGCCTGCCGCCGAAGGAGCGCTGCAAGGCCACCATCAACCTCGTGCCGGGCGACGAAATCGCCGCGGACGACGAGGGTGAATCGGAGTCCCGCGTTTTGCGGGGCAAGCATCGCTGCCCGATCTGCGCGACTGCTATGGATGCTTATCTGCTGGATGAAACCCGCAAACTGCATATCTGCGGCAACAACCCGGATTGCTCGGGTTACGAGATCGAGCAGGGCCAGTACCGCATCAAGGGCTACGAAGGTCCGAGCCTGGAGTGCGACAAGTGCGGTAGCGAGATGCAGCTCAAGACAGGGCGCTTCGGCAAGTTCTTCGGCTGCACCAACGCCAGTTGCAAGAACACCCGCAAGCTGCTGAAGAGCGGCGAGGCTGCGCCGCCGAAGATCGATCCGATTCGCATGCCGGAACTGAAGTGCGAGAAGGTCGACGATATCTATGTGCTGCGCGATGGCGCTTCCGGCCTGTTCCTGGCTGCCAGCCAGTTCCCGAAGAACCGAGAAACCCGTGCACCGCTGGTACAGGAACTGATCCCGCACAAGGATGAGCTGGACGCGAAGTATCACTACCTGCTCGACGCGCCGAAGAAGGACCCCGAGGGACGTCCGGCGGTAATTCGCTTCAGTCGCAAGACAAAGGAGCAGTACGTGCAGACCGAGGTGGACGGCAAGCCCACCGGCTGGCGTGCCTTCTTCGATGGCGGCAAGTGGAAGGTCGAAGACAAGCGCTGACCGACTGCAGCGCGCCCGGCACCGGGCGCGCATATACTGCCGGAATCACCTGTGGAGGGCGCCGTCATGGCCCACGAGCTTTATACCCGCACCAACCAGAAGATCTTCTTCGCAGGCCTGTCGCTGGAATCCTGGCGCAAGGCGGAGGAGGGCAGGGCGATGAACGCCCAGGCGCTGGTGCAATCCGAGCGGGAAGCATCGCTCTTCCACCTCTACGGTGCATTGCTTGGCCTGTGTCATGAAATCGCTGGTTACTACCGTCTTCCGGAAGCCAACGCTCCGCGTGTCGAATTACTGCTGACGCAAGAAGTGCTGGCTGCTGCCCCCAGCCCTGAGCTGGCCGAGCTGGTGGAACTGGCCCAGCAGCGGGAAACCTGGTTGGCCGAGCTCCTTGCCGCCTATTTCGCGTTGTTCCAGCCGCCCCAGGCGCCCAGGCAGGCCAAGGTCGATCCGACCTTGCCGCTGATCACTGCGGTCAGTGTGGAAAAGGAAGAGGCGCCGCTGTCGCGGGAGTGCCTTGAGTCGTGGAGACAGAATCTGAAATCCCTCGCCTTGCGCTTCCGGGAAACGCTCAGCGAATGCTGATTTGATCGACGGGCTAGGGCGTGCTGGCGGCTCGCTGGTACAATGGCCGCTTTCGTGGAGATCTGAACCTATGCCAACGTCCTTTCTGGAAATAGTCGAACTGCCTGACGGGCGCATCATCCTGCGCCGGGCCGAGGACGAGGAAGCATTGGTGACGCTGGATTTCTCCGCTGATGCCAAGGCGTTCCTGCAGGGGCACCATCTGGAAGTCGCCAAGGCCATGCTGAACGTTGGCGTTCAGATGGCTGGCCGTCTGGCGGAAGGTGATATGGACCATCATGAAGGTCCGCGCGTCCTGCATTGATCTCTGGAGCCGGATCTTCCGCTGATTCGGTTACCGTCTGATGTCACAGGGCCCAGGTCTTCCCTGGCCCCGTCGCTTAATCAACCCAACAGGATGTTCAGGCTCTGTGCGCCGCCTTTGCGCGCGGCTTGGGCCAGTTGTTGCTTGGCTTTCTGGCCGAGCTGCAGCCAGCTGACGACGGTGTGGCTGCGGCCCAGTCGCAGGGCCTCGCAAGCCAGTTCCAGGGCACTTTGCTCACCGCGAGGTTGCAGGATCAGGATACGTTCCCGATTGAGTCCGGAGTCGCGCAGCCAGTCGCGGGTCAGGCCGGCGGGGGCGCCGATCAGCGTCAGCCAGCGCGCGTCCTGTTCCTCGCTCAGTTCCCGCAATACCGAGGCCAGGAGGTTCCGGCAGTGCCCGGTGGCGCCGCGCAGGGACAGTTCGCTGAACGCTTCCGGCTCTTCCGGGCGCGGATCTTCGACCACTTCGGTCAGCATCGGTACCACGGGATTGGCCAGGATGGCATCGTGGAACAGGGGAAGCTGGGACCGACCAAGCGACTGCGGGAACTGCATAAGGCCTCCTTTAGCGGCGGATCACGCCGACACTCAAACCTTCGATCACCAGATCCTGTTCATCCAGGTTCACTTCGATGGGGGCGAACTCGGGGTTCTCGGCAATCAGCCAGACCTTGTCGCCTTCACGCTTGAAGCGCTTTACGGTGACTTCTTCGCCCAGACGGGCAACGACCACTTGTCCGTTACGGGCTTCGCGGGTGCTGTGTACGGCCAGCAGATCGCCGTCGTAGATACCGATATCTTTCATCGACATGCCGCGAACACGCAGCAGGTAGTCGGCGCGGGGATGGAAGAAGTCGGGGTTGATACGGCAGGATTCTTCGATGTTCTGCTGGGCCAGAATCGGCGCGCCGGCGGCGACTCGGCCGATCACCGGAAGGCCATCGACTTCATTGTTGCCGGGTTCGAATCCGGGGATGCGAATGCCGCGAGAGGCGCCTGGCGTCATCTCGATCGCGCCTTTGCGGGCCAGGGCCTTGAGGTGTTCTTCGGCGGCATTGGGGGACTTGAAGCCGAGTTCCTGGGCAATTTCCGCGCGGGTCGGAGGGAAGCCATTGTCTTCAAGGCAGCGCTTGATGAATGCGAGAATCTCGGCTTGGCGGGGCGTCAGTTTCAGCATGGTGGCGCTCTGTCTTTTTATACAGTGACTGGAATTATATACAGTGATCCAGCCTTGGCAACGCTTCTTTTTTGAGGAGGGAAAGTAGAAGGGGCGACCGATGGTCGGGAAAATCCGCTGGCCCGGTGAGTGACCATGGCGTCAGATAATGGTGAGCACGGCTTGACAAGCTGGCGGGCTGAAACGTATGTTTCAAACAAGTGTTTGTCAGGCGGAGGAGCCATGGCCCAGTCGGAAACCGTAGAACGCATTCTGGATGCTGCGGAACAGCTGTTCGCGGAAAAAGGCTTCGCCGAGACCTCGTTGCGCCTGATCACCAGTAAGGCCGGGGTCAACCTGGCGGCTGTGAACTATCACTTCGGCTCGAAGAAGGCGCTGATCCAGGCGGTCTTCTCGCGCTTCCTCGGTCCATTCTGCCAGAGCCTTGAACGAGAGCTGGACCGCCGCCAATCCAAGGCGGAGAGCAAGGCCAGCCTCGAAGAGCTACTGGAAATGCTCGTCGAGCAGGCCCTCGCGGTAAAGCCCCGTAGCGGTAATGACCTGTCGATCTTCATGCGTTTGCTCGGACTCGCATTCAGTCAGAGCCAGGGCCACCTGCGCAAGTACCTCGAAGAGGTTTACGGCAAGGTTTTCCGCCGCTACATGCTGCTGGTGAACGAATCCGCACCCAAGGTGCCGCCGCTTGAGCTCTTCTGGCGCGTGCATTTCATGCTCGGCGCCGCGGCGTTCAGCATGTCGGGTATCAAGGCGCTGCGCGCAATGGCGGAAAACGACTTTGGCGTGAACACCTCCATCGAGCAGGTGATGCGATTGATGGTTCCGTTCCTGGCAGCCGGCATGCGTGCTGAAACCGGAGTGACTGACGATGCGTTGGCCAGTGCGGTGCTCAAGCCGCGCATCAAGGCGCCGGCAGCACCCGCCAAGGCTTAAATCCACTTGGGCGCAGGCAGGCTGATCGGCTAAGCTTGCGGCCCATGCAAAACCTCGATCTCCTGCATATCTCCATCGCCGACCAGCAGCTCTATGGCTTTGCCGAAGGGCAGTTGGTGCTGCGCATGCCAGTTTCCACCGCCCTGAATGGCGCGGGCGAAACCAATGGCTCCAACTGCACCCCCCGAGGACTGCACCAGATCCGCGCGCGAATCGGCGACGGCTTGCCCCTTGGTGCTGTCCTGCGTGGGCGGCGCTGGACCGGTGAGGTCTGGAATGCCGAGTTGCATGAACGCTTTCCCGGTAGGGACTGGATTCTCACCCGCATCCTCTGGCTGAGCGGTCGCGAGCCTGGCCGCAATCGCCTCGGCCAGGTGGACAGCTTCCGCCGCTACATTTATCTGCACGGCACGCCGGACAGCGAACCCATGGGTGTTCCGCTATCCCATGGTTGCATTCGTCTGCGCAACGCCGATGTGCTGGAACTCTTCGATCGCGTGCCCGTCCACTGTGCGGTACGCATAGACGAAGCGCCTTGCCCGGACTGGGCGGTGGCACAACTCTCTTAAGGATTTTCCATGCAAGGTTCCCTGATGCTGGATATCGGCGGCACCTGGCTGACCGCCGAGGATCGGCAGATCCTCCGTCAGCCGGAAGTCGCCGGACTGATCATCTTTGCCCGTAATATCGAAAGCCCGCGCCAGGTGCGTGAGCTCTGTGCTTCCATCCGCGCGGTTCGCCCCGACCTGATCCTCGCGGTCGACCAGGAAGGCGGCCGCGTGCAACGTCTGCGACAGGGCTTCCTGCGCCTGCCCGCCATGCGTGCCCTCGCGGACAACGACAACGCCGAGCAACTGGCGGAGCAGTGCGGCTGGCTGATGGCGACCGAAGTGCTCGCCGTTGGCCTGGACATCAGCTTTGCGCCGGTCCTGGACCTCGACCACCAGCGCAGTGCAGTAGTCGGCAGCCGCGCGTTCGAAGGCAACCCGGAGCGCGCTGCGCGCCTGGCGGGTGCCTTCATCCGTGGCCTGCGCCAGGCCGGCATGGCCGCGACCGGCAAGCACTTCCCCGGCCACGGCTGGGCGGAGGCCGACTCCCATGTGGCGATCCCTACCGACGAGCGCAGCCTGGAGCAGATACGCCAGAGCGACCTGGTTCCCTTCGCCCGTCTGGCTTCCGAGTTGGACGGCATGATGCCGGCACACGTCATCTATCCGCAGGTGGACAATCAGCCCGCCGGCTTCTCCCGGCGATGGCTGCAGGAAATCCTGCGCGGCGAACTGAAGTTCTCCGGCGTCATCTTCAGCGATGACCTGTCAATGGCGGGTGCCCACGTGGTCGGCGATGCCGCCGAGCGTATCGAGGCGGCGCTGACCGCCGGTTGTGACATGGGGCTGGTGTGCAACGACCGCGCTTCTGCCGAGCTGGCCCTGGCGCGTCTGCAGCGTCTTGGCGCCAAGCCGCCGGCCAGCCTGGCACGGATGCGCCGCCGCGCTTTCCCAGGTACCGAATACCGCCAGGATCCCCGCTGGCTGCAGGCCGTTGCGGCCCTGCGCGATGCTCAGTTGATCGATTGAGGAACCGACATGACCGTCTACGCCATCATTGGTGGAACAGGCCTGACTCAGCTCGAAGGCCTGAGCATGAAAGCCCTGCTCAACCCTGAAACGCCCTACGGCGCGCCTTCGGCAGGTATCGTCCGTGGCGAATATGCCGGGCATGACGTGCTGTTCCTGGCTCGTCACGGTCATCCGCACCGGATTCCGCCCCACCAGGTGAACTACCGCGCCAACCTCTGGGCCCTCAGGCATGCCGGTGCCCAGGCGGTGATTGCGGTGAACGCGGTAGGTGGCATCCATCCGGCCATGGGCAGTGGCCACCTGGTTGTGCCGCATCAGGTGATCGACTACACCCACGGGCGCATCGGCACCTTCTTCGAGGGTGACCTGGATCACGTCACCCATATTGATTTCAGCCACCCCTATGACGAAGGGGTGCGTGCCCGGCTGCTGGAGGCCCTGAACGCCTGCGACTTCCCGCACAGTGACTTTGGCGTCTATGGCTGCACCCAGGGTCCGCGCCTGGAAACCGTGGCCGAGATCGTCCGTCTGGAGCGTGATGGCTGCGACATCGTCGGCATGACCGGCATGCCTGAGGCAGCGCTGGCGCGTGAGCTGAACCTGCCTTATGCCTGCCTGTCTCTGGTGGTCAATCCAGCCGCCGGCAAGTCCGAAGGCATCATCACCATGGCCGAGATCGAGGCTGCCCTGGCCGAGGGTATCGGCAAGGTGCGTGGCGTGCTGGCTCACGTGCTGAAAGGCTGAGGTCTTTCAACACGCCTGCACGCAGCCCTCCCTGCGGTTCAGCTTAGTCGGGGCAAGGGGGCGAACAGGGCATCGATGTCCTCTTCGGCCAATCGCCAGCCTTCCTTCTCGCGGCCGTCCAGAATGCCTCTCGCCAGTGCGGCTTTCTGCGCTTGCAGTTGCTGGATCTTCTCTTCCACCGTTCCCCGGGAAATGAGTCGATAGACGAAAACCGGCTTGTCCTGGCCGATGCGGTAGGCGCGGTCGGTCGCCTGGCGTTCCACCGCCGGGTTCCACCAGGGGTCGTAGTGGATCACCGTGTCGGCGGCGGTGAGATTGAGGCCGGTGCCGCCTGCCTTGAGGCTGATCAGGAACAGCGGAACCTCGCCGTTCTGGAAGCGCCGCACCGGCGTGCGCCGGTCGCGGGTGTCGCCGGTGATCTGCACGTAGTCGATGCTGCGCTTGCGCAGCTCGTCCTCGATCAGGGCGAGCATGCTGGTGAATTGGGAGAACAGCAGCACCTTGCGGCCCTCGGCAATCAGCTCCTCCAGCATTTCCAGCAGGCTGTCCAGCTTTCCTGAGCTGCTGCCGCGCGTGCGGGTACCGCTCTCTTCGATCAGGCGAGTGTCGCAGCACACCTGGCGCAGCTTCAGCAGCGCCTCCAGGATCACGATCTGGCTGCGGGCGAGACCCTTGCGGTCGATCTCGTCGCGCACCTTGTGGTCCATCGCCAGGCGCACGGTTTCATACAGGTCGCGCTGGCGGTCGCTGAGTTCGACCCATTGGGTGATCTCGCTCTTGGCCGGCAGCTCGGTGGCCACCGCCTCCTTGCTACGACGCAGCAGGAAGGGCTTGAGGCGGGCATTGAGATGGGCCAGGCGGGTGGCGTCGCCGTGTTTTTCGATGGGATTGCGGTAATTGCGCAGGAAGCTCTGGCTGTCCCCGAGCCAACCCGGCATCAGGAAATGGAACAGTGACCAGAGTTCGCCGAGATGATTTTCCAGCGGCGTGCCGGTGAGGCAGAGCCGTTGGCGGGCCTCCAGTTGACGCGCCGCCTGGGCCGCCTTGCTGGTGGGATTCTTGATGAATTGCGCCTCGTCGAGGATCAGCACGTGCAGCGGCAGTTCGGTGAAATGCTCCAGGTCCCGGGGGAGCAGCGCGTAGGTGGTGAGCAGCAGGTCGTGTTCGGCCATGCGCGCAAAGGCCTTCTTCCGGCCGGGACCATGCAGGGCGAGCACGCGCAGGTCCGGTGCGAAGCGCTCCGTCTCGTCCAGCCAGTTCGGAATGAGGCTGGTGGGCATGACCACCAGGGCAGGTCGATCGAGGCGGCCGCTTTCCTTCTCCAGCAGCAGATGGGCAAGTGTTTGCAGGGTCTTGCCCAGGCCCATGTCGTCACCCAGGATGCCGCCGGCGTTGACGTCCCGCAGGGTCTGCAGCCAGGCGAGGCCCTCAAGCTGGTAATGACGGAGCTCGGCATTCAGGCCCGTGGGTGGAGTGATGGTGACTTTGCCGCTGTCGCGCAGCTTGCGCGCCAGTTCGCGTAGCTCGTCGCCGCCCTGCCAGTGCAGGTCGAGGCCTTCCAGTTGACTCAGTCGCGCGGCATCGGGGCGGGACAGGCGCAGGCTCTGGGCCGGGTCCTGATCGCGCTGATAGAGCTCGCCCAGGGTGGTCAGCACCGGCTTGAGGCGGGAGAACGGCAGCATCACTTGCAGCGGGCGACCGTCGACGGCGCGAGTGGCGTCCAGTTGCAGGCGCAACTGGTCGTCGTCCTTGCGTCGTTGCAGGTTCTGCGGATCGAGCAGTTCGGGGTTGCGCTGGATCAGGCGCAGGAGCACCGGCAACAGGCTGATGCGGCGGCCTTCGACGACGATGCCCAACTCCAGGTCGAACCATTCGCGGCCCGGCGCTTCGTCGACTTCGGCGTACCAGCCTTCCACCTGGGTTAGGTCGAACTGGAAACCCGGGCGAATATCGATTTTCCAGCCTTGCTCGCGCAGTGCCGACAGGTGTTCGCGCATGAAGTGCAGCCACTGCTCGTCGTTGGGCAGTTCGAACATCTCTGCGCTGTTGACGGGCAGCGCCAGGCTCTGCCGCAGGGCTTCCTTGAATCCCAGTTGGCGCAGGACATCACGCCAGGCCTGCTCGGCCCGGGGGTGACGGGCGATGGACAGGCGTTCGCCATTGCTGCGGTGATGCAGCCGCTCCGGCTTCGCCGACTTGCCGTGAACTTGTGCGTTGCCATATTCGAAGATCAGGCCGGCGCGATGCTGCTGGCTGCCCACCATGCGCCCGCTGCGCAGGTCGTACTGGCTCTGGGCGTGGCTGCCGAGGATCAGGTGCGGCAGCGGCGGCAGGTCGTCCACCAGGCGCTCGGCTGGGGGAGGCGGCGGCTGCCAGCCGTCGGCGGGTTGCGCCAATAGGACGATGATGGCGGCGACGCAGTGCTTGCAGTTGTAGTTCACCGGGCAGCTGCAATTGCCGACCACGCCCAGGCCTTTGGGGGCGAGTCGGATTCGCTGCGTGTAGAAGTGGCCTTCGGAGCCTTCGCAACTGGTCTCTATGGCCTTGTCGCTCAGGCTGAGCAGCCGGATGCGATCTTCCGTGGCGTACTTGAGGCCACGGGAAAGCGCGCCTGGATCGAAGTCCAGGCGCCAGTCCAGTTGCCTCAGTTGGTCGAGCAGGACACTCATGGTGCCTTAGAGCGGGCTGATGCGGATCAGGATGCCCAGGTTGCCGTGGTCGAGGAAGGTGAGTTCTCCATTCTTCAGGCGGGTGCCCTGACGCAGGCGCTCGCTGCTGCTGATCAGGCCGCTGCCGTCGAACTGGTTGATCCAGAAGTCGGCCTGGGCGTCGACGCTGCGATCGAGAGTGAGTGCCAGGGTGCCTTCCACCGGATAATGGCCCAGCTGTTGTTCGCCGGAGGTCACCGAAACCATGTTCGGAGTGGCGGACAGGTTCTGCGACCAGGCCTTGTGCAGCAGCACCTCGTAACCCGCATTGGGGTTGAGCTTGGCCGCTTCGCCGTCCAGCGCTGTGCCGCGCTCGCTGCCTTCGATGGACTGGCTGCCGGCGGCCCAGTCGTCCGGCGCCGGCTGGCTGGCGGGAATCGGATCGCCGGACTGGCGGAAGATGATCATTTCCACCGAATAGAGGCCGTCGGCGAAAGCTGCCGGGGCGAGCAGGGCGAGCAGCAGGGCGAAGTTACGAATGGCACGCATGGGTTGTTCCTTATAGGGGCAATCATTCCGCAGACTACTGCGGGGTCAGGCGTTCGAACAGGGCTTCGAGGGTGTTGAAGCGTTCTTCCGGGCGCTCCATGGGCACCTGGAACTTGAACAGGGTGGCGCCTTCGAACTTGTAGCGCTTGGGCTGGCCCTGGATCAGCTTGATCAGTACCAGCGGGTCGACGCAGGTGTCTGCGGCGAACTCGATGCGGCCACCTTGCGGGCCGGCATCGACTTTCCTGATGCCAAGCTTCTCCGCCTGCAGCTTGAGGAGGGTCAGGCGCACCAGGTGCTTGCTGGGTTCGGGCAGCAGGCCGAAGCGGTCGATCATCTCCACTTGCAGCTCTTTCAGGCCGTCTTCGTCCGCCGCGGAGGCGATACGCTTGTAGAGGATCAGGCGCGCGTGGACATCCGGCAGGTAGTCCTCGGGGATCAGCGCCGGAACCCGCAGGTTGATCTCCGGGCCGCCGCCCAGGGGCTGTTCCAGGTTCGGCTGTTCGCCCTTGCGGATGGCTTTCACCGCACGCTCGAGCATCTCCATGTAGAGGGTGAAACCAACGGCCTGGATCTGGCCGCTCTGGCCCTCGCCGAGGAGTTCGCCGGCGCCGCGGATTTCCAGGTCATGGGTGGCCAGCACAAAGCCGGCGCCCAGGTCCTGGGCGTTGGCGATGGCTTCCAGGCGTTTCTCGGCGTCCGGGGTCATCTGCTTGCGTGGCGGCGTCAGCAGGTAGGCGTAGGCCTGGTGGTGGCTGCGGCCGACGCGGCCGCGCAGTTGGTGCAGCTGGGCCAGGCCGAACTTGTCGGCACGCTCGATGACGATGGTGTTGGCGCTGGGCACGTCGATGCCGGTTTCGATGATGGTCGAGGCCACCAGCACGTTGAAGCGCTTGTGGTAGAAGTCGCTCATCACCTGTTCGAGTTCGCGCTCGCGCATCTGGCCGTGGCCGACCGCGATGCGCGCCTCGGGCACCAGTTCGGCCAGCTCGGCGGCGCATTTCTCGATGGTCGCCACCTCGTTGTGCAGGTAATAGACCTGGCCGCCGCGCAGCAGCTCGCGGAGCAGCGCTTCCTTGATCGCGGTCTTCTGCCGCTCCATGACGAAGGTGCGTACCGATAGCCGGCGCGCGGGCGGCGTGGCGATGATGGACAGGTCGCGCATGCCGGCCACCGCCATGTTCAGCGTTCGCGGAATGGGCGTGGCGGTGAGGGTGAGGATGTCCACCTCGCTGCGCAGGGACTTCAGCTGTTCCTTCTGGCGCACGCCGAAACGGTGTTCTTCGTCGATGATCACCAGACCGAGGTTCTTGAAGCGAACGTCATCCTGCAGCAGCTTGTGGGTGCCGATGATGATGTCGATCTTGCCTTCGGCCAGTTGTTGCGCCGCACCTTCCACTTCCTTGGCCGACTTGAAGCGGCTCATCACTTCGACGGTCACCGGCCAGTCGGCGAAGCGATCGCGGAAGCTGTTGTAGTGCTGCTGGGCGAGGAGGGTGGTGGGCACCAGTACGGCGACCTGCCTGCCGCTGTGCACCGCGACGAAGGCGGCACGCATCGCGACTTCGGTCTTGCCGAAGCCGACGTCGCCGCACACCAGGCGATCCATGGGCCTGGGCGCGAGCATATCGGCCAGCACGGCTTCGATGGCGGCCTGCTGGTCGGGGGTTTCCTCGAAGGGGAAGCCGGCGGAGAAGGTGGCATAGTCGGCCTTCGGGTCCTTGAAGGCGTAACCTTCGCGGGCGGCGCGGCGGGCGTAGATGTCCAGCAGCTCGGCAGCGACATCGCGGACCTGCTCGGCGGCCTTGCGCTTGGCCTTCTGCCAGGCTTCCGAGCCCAGGCGGTGCAAGGGGGCCAAGGCATCGTCGCTGCCGGTGTAGCGGGCGATCAGGTGCAGGCTGGCCACCGGCACGTAGAGCTTGGCTTCCTCGGCGTATTGCAGGGCGAGGAATTCGGCGGCCTGGCCGTCGATTTCCAGGGTGATCAGGCCCAGGTAGCGGCCAACGCCGTGGTCGATGTGCACCACGGGCGCGCCTTCGCGCAGCTCGGCGAGGTTCTTGATCACGTTGTCGCCGGCGTCGCTACGGCGTTCGCGGCGGCGACGCTGCATTACCCGTTGGCCGAACAGTGGGCTTTCGGCGATCAGGGCCAGGCCCGGGTCGTCCAGCAACAGGCCCTCATCCAGCGGCGCGATGGTTATGGCCAGGCGCTCGGCACTGCTGACGAAGTCCGGCCAGCCGTCCACTTCCTGCGGGCGCAGCTTGAGGCGGGCGAGCATTTCCAGCAGCACTTCGCGGCGGCCGGCGGATTCGGCGCTGAACAGCACGCGGCCGGGAAATTCCTCGATGAAGCGACGCAGCGCCGACATCGGTTCGGTGGCCTTGGCCTGGATGGCGAGGTCCGGCAGGGCGCGGGCGGAGAAGCGCTCGCGGCCAACGCCGGGCTCGATGTCTTCCTGGCTCAGGATCAGGCGAGGCGAGCCCTTGAGGCGGGCGAAGCAGTCTTCCACCGGCAGGAACAGTTCGGCAGGTGGAACCAGCGGACGCTCGGGGTCGACGCGGCGTTCCTCGTAGCGGTTGCGCACGTCGGTCCAGAACTGTTCGGCGGCCTGCTCGATGCCGGGCAGGGAGAACACCTGGGTGTCCGCCGGCAGGTAGTCGAACAGGGTCGCCGACTCCTCGAAGAACAGCGGCAGGTAATACTCGATGCCCGCCGGCGTGATGCCACTGGCCAGGTCCTGGTAGATGGGGCAGCGGCGGAAGTCGACGTCGAAGCGCTCGCGGAAGCGTCCGCGGAAATCGGTGACGGCCTTCTTGTCCAGCGGGAACTCGCGGGCCGGCAGCAGGCGGATGGATTCCACCTTGTCCACCGAGCGCTGGGTTTCCGGGTCGAAGGTGCGCAGGGTTTCGATCTCGTCATCGAACAGGTCGATGCGATAGGGCAGGTCGCTGCCCATGGGGAACAGGTCGATCAGGGCGCCACGGACGGCGAACTCGCCATGTTCGTAGACCGTGTCCACGCAACGGTAGCCGGCAGCCTCGAAGCGCAGTCGCATCTGCTCCACATCGAGCTTCTGGCCGACGTCCAGCACCAGGCTGGAACCCAGCAGGAAGCGTGTGGGCGCCAGTCGGTGCAGGGCGGTGGTGATGGGCACCACCAGTACGCCGCGCTTGACCTCGGGCAGCCGGTAAAGGGTGTCGACGCGCTGGGAAATGATGTCCTGGTGCGGCGAGAAAAGATCGTAGGGCAGGGTTTCCCAGTCGGGGAAGTGCAGGACGTCCAGGTCCGGGGCGAAGAAACCCAGTTCCTGCTCGAGGCGCTCGGCGGTCTGGCTGTCGGCGGTCAGCAGCAGGGTGAAACCCTTGCCGGCGCTGGCGGCTTCGGCGATGGCCAGGCTCAGGGCGGCGCCGGGCAGGTTGCCCCAATGTTGCTTGCCGGCGGTGGTGGGAAGAGGCGGAAGGCGCAGTACGGACACGGGCAAGGTGGCTCCGGTCGGAAAAAGATCGGCGGATTGTAACTATCCCGACTAGCGGATGTCAGTGTTGGGGCCGCTGCTGATTGCCGGCGCCTGCGTGCGCCGTCATAATGTAGCCCCTTTTTTCATCCCCTACATGTGGAAGGTACTGCCCGTGACTCAGAAGCCCGACCAGTGTCTCGGTGAATGGATCGATCGTGAAGCCCTCGCGGAAGCCATGATTCCGATGATTGGCCAGCTGTATCGCAACAACAATGTTGTGACTTCGATCTATGGCCGTGGCCTGATCAACCGCTCCGTGATCGCCATCCTCAAGGCCCACCGCTTTGCTCGTCACCGCCTCGCGGATGAAGCCGAGCTGTCGGTTCACGAAACCTTCCCGATCCTCAAGGCCATGAGCGAGCTCAAGCTGGGCGCCGCTTCCGTGGACCTGGGCAAGATGGTTGCCAAGTTCAAGGCCGAAGGTAATGGCCGCAGCATCGAACAGTTCACCAAGGACGAGCTGGCCGACGTGGTTGGCAAGCAGAACGGCGCTGCCCGCGAAGGTACCGACGTCGTGCTGTACGGCTTCGGCCGCATCGGCCGCCTGCTGGCGCGCATCCTGATCGAGAAGACCGGTGGTGGCGACGGCCTGCGCCTGCGCGCCATCGTCGTCCGCAAGGGCGCCGAGAACGACCTGGTCAAGCGCGCCAGCCTGCTGCGTCGTGACTCCGTACACGGTCCGTTCGACGGTACCATCGTCATCGACGAAGAAAACAACACCCTGACCGCCAACGGCAACCTGATCCAGGTGATCTACTCCAACGATCCCGCCTCGATCGACTACACCGCCTACGGCATCAAGAACGCCCTGCTGGTCGACAATACCGGCAAATGGCGTGACGCCGACGGTCTGGGCCAGCACCTGAAGTGCCCGGGCATCGACCGCGTCGTCCTGACCGCTCCGGGCAAGGGCGCGCTGAAGAACATCGTTCACGGCATCAACCACGGCGACATCACTGCCGACGACAAGATCGTCTCCGCCGCTTCCTGCACCACCAACGCCATCGTGCCGGTGCTGAAAGCGGTCAATGATCAGTTCGGCATCGTCAACGGCCACGTCGAAACCGTTCACTCGTACACCAACGACCAGAACCTGATCGACAACTTCCACAAGGGCAGCCGTCGCGGCCGCAGCGCTCCGCTGAACATGGTGATCACCGAGACCGGTGCCGCCACCGCCGCCGCCAAGGCCCTACCGGTGCTGAAGGGCAAGCTGACCGGCAACGCCATCCGCGTTCCGACCCCGAACGTCTCCATGGCGATCCTGAACCTGAACCTGGAGAAGGCCACCACCCGCGACGAGATCAACGAATACCTGCGCCAGGCGGCCATGCATTCGGATCTGCACAAGCAGATCGATTACGTCTCCTCCCAGGAAGTGGTGTCCTCCGACTTCGTCGGTTCCCGCCACGCCGGTGTGGTCGATGCTGAAGCCACCATCTGCAACGATAACCGCGTTGTCCTGTACGTCTGGTACGACAACGAGTTCGGTTACAGCTGCCAGGTGGTCCGCGTGATGGAAGATATGGCAGGTGTAAACCCGCCGTCTTTCCCGCGCTAAGTCGTGACCTGTGAAAAACGGGAGCTCTCGGGCTCCCGTTTTTCATTTTTGCGTCTGTAATCGGATAACAAGAATCGCTTGGGGAATTCCCAGATGGAAGGACATCACCTTCACCAGGGGCCGCTCAAAAGGGGCCTGAAAAACCGCCACATCCAGCTAATCGCGCTGGGCGGCGCCATTGGTACCGGCCTGTTCCTGGGCTCGGCCGGGGTGCTCAAGTCGGCGGGGCCGTCGATGATTCTCGGCTACGCCATTGCCGGCTTCTTCGCATTCCTGATCATGCGCCAGCTCGGCGAGATGATCGTCGAAGAGCCGGTGGCCGGCTCCTTCAGTCACTTCGCCCACAAATACTGGGGCGGCTATGCGGGTTTCCTTTCCGGCTGGAACTACTGGGTGCTGTACGTCCTGGTGGGCATGGCCGAGCTGACCGCCGTGGGCAAGTACATCCAGTTCTGGTGGCCGGAGGTGCCCACCTGGGTGTCGGCGGCGGTGTTTTTCGTGCTGATCAACCTGATCAACCTGGCCAACGTGAAGGTCTTCGGTGAAGCGGAATTCTGGTTCGCCCTGATCAAGGTGGTGGCCATCATCGGCATGATCGTCCTGGGCATCTACCTGCTGGTCAGCGGTGCGGGCGGTGAACAGGCGGCGGTGAGCAACCTCTGGAGCCATGGCGGTTTCTTCCCCAATGGCCTGGAAGGCCTGGTGATGGTGCTGGCCATCATCATGTTCTCCTTTGGTGGCCTGGAACTGATCGGCATCACCGCTGCCGAAGCCAGCGAGCCGAAGAAGGTGATTCCCAAGGCCGTCAACCAGGTCATCTACCGCATCCTGATTTTCTACATTGGCGCCCTCAGCGTGCTGCTGATGCTCTATCCCTGGGACAAGCTGCTGGAGACCCTGAACGCTGCGGGCGATCCCTACAGCGGCAGCCCCTTCGTGCAGATTTTCTCGCTGATCGGCAGCGATGCTGCGGCCCATATCTTGAACTTCGTGGTATTGACCGCAGCCCTGTCGGTCTACAACAGCGGTGTCTATGCCAACAGTCGCATGCTCTACGGTCTCGCCGAGCAGGGCGATGCGCCCAGGGCACTGATGAAGGTGGACGACCGTGGCGTGCCGGTACTTGCCATTGGCCTCTCCGCACTGATCACTTTCCTCTGCGTGGTCGTGAACTACCTGGCGCCGCAGAAGGCCCTGGAACTGCTGATGGCGCTGGTGGTGGCGGCTCTGGTGATCAACTGGGCGATGATCAGTCTGTCCCACCTTAAGTTCCGCAAGAGCATGGTTGCCCAAGGTGTCGAGCCCTCCTTCAAGGCGCTCTGGTACCCGCTCGGCAACTACCTGTGCCTGGCGTTCGTGGCGCTGATCCTCGGTGTGATGCTGATGATTCCGGGCATCAATGTATCGGTCTATGCCATTCCCTTCTGGTTGGCCCTGATCGGCGTCTGCTACTACTTCAAGCGTTCCGCGGCACGCGCGACCGCTCACTGAAGTCCGTGGCGGACGGGAAGACGGGAGCCTCTGGCTCCCGTTTTTCATTGGGGTGCGGTGATGACCCTTCGTTCAGAAGCGGACGCCTTGTCGCCAGACATTTCCTAAGTCCATGAAAAGAAAGCCTTTGGTTGGCGCGGTTGCCGTGCGCTCTCTATAATCCCCCTCTTAATCGTTCGGAATTCAGCGCGTTCGTGCCAGATCATGCCTGGCGCGATGCTGGTCTTTTGGCCAGCGAGCTGTGCCGGGAAGCACTTCTGTTTCAGGCGAAACCTATGATCAGAATCAAGCGAGGGCTGCACCTGCCGGTGGCAGGTGAGCCGGTCCAGCGAATCGAGGCAGGGCGCCCGGTTCGCAGCGTCGCCGTCATCGGCTTCGACTATCACGGCATGAAGCCGACCATGGATGTCCAGGTGGGGGATCGGGTCAAACTCGGCCAGCCACTGTTCTCCGACAAGAAAACCCCCGGGGTCATCTACACCGCGCCAGGTGCCGGTGTGATCAGCGCCATTCATCGCGGTGAGCAACGCGTGCTGCAGTCGGTGGTGATCGACCTCGCGGGCGAGGACGAAATCCTCTTCGAGCAGTACGCCGCCGGACAACTCGACCAGCTCGGCCACGAGCGAGTGCGCGACAACCTGATCCGTTCCGGCCTCTGGACTGCGCTGCGCACCCGGCCGTTCAGCCGCGTCCCGGCGATCGACGCCACGCCAAGCTCCATCTTCGTCACGGCCATGGATACTCATCCGCTGGCCGCCGATCCCGTGCTGGTGATCGCCGAGCATGCCGCGGACTTCGAGCATGGCCTCAAGGTGCTCGCCCACCTGGCCCGCGTATTCCTCTGCAAGGCCGAAGGTGTCGAGTTACCGGGTGCGGGTCTGGCCCAGGTTCGCAGCGAGTCGTTCGCCGGGCCGCATCCGGCAGGCCTGCCTGGTACCCACATCCACTTCCTCGATCCGGTAAGTGCCGGCAAGAGTGTCTGGCACATTGGCTATCAGGATGTGATCGCCATCGGCAAGCTGTTCACCACCGGACGTCTCTGGGTGGAACGTGTGGTCTCCCTGGCGGGGCCGGTGGTGGAGAGGCCCCGCCTGGTGCGCGCCCGCCTCGGTGCCAGCCTGGAAGAGCTCACCGCAGGCGAACTGCAGCCCGGCGCCAACCGCGTGGTGTCCGGCTCGCTGCTGGGGGGGCGTACCTCTCGCGGCGCCTGCGCCTACCTCGGCCGCTATCACCTGCAGGTGTCCTGCCTGCGCGAAGGCAATGACCGCGAGTTGCTGCATTACCTGCGAGCCGGGGTGAACAAGCACTCGGTGCTGAACATCTTCGTTTCCAGATTGCTGGGTGGCCGCAAGTTCGCCTTCAGCACCACCACCAACGGCAGCCCGCGCGCCATGGTGCCGGTTGGCAACTACGAGTCGGTGATGCCCCTGGACATCCTGCCCACCCAGTTGTTGCGCTACCTGATCGTCGGCGATACCGAAATGGCCCAGAAGCTCGGCTGCCTGGAGCTGGACGAAGAAGACCTGGCCCTGTGCAGCTACGTCTGCGCCGGCAAGTACGAGTACGGTCCGATCCTGCGGGACAACCTCAGCCGTATCGAGAAGGAGGGCTGAGATGGGCCTTAGAAAATTCCTTGACCGCATCGAGCACAACTTCGAGCAGGGTGGTCGCTATGAGAAGTGGTACGCGCTGTACGAGGCGGTGGATACCTTCTTCTATCGCCCCGCCAACGTGACCCGTACCACGGCCCATGTGCGCGACGGTATCGACCTCAAGCGAATGATGATCACCGTCTGGCTCTGCACCTTCCCGGCGATGTTCTTCGGCATGTGGAACGTCGGCTACCAGGCCAACCTGGTGTTCGCACAAAGCCCTGATCTGCTGGCGGACCAGGAGGGTTGGCGCTTCGCGCTGATCGGTTCGCTGGCCGGATTCGACCCCAACAGCCTGTGGGACAACTTCATCCAGGGGGCGGCCTGGTTCCTGCCCATCTACGCCGTGACCTTTATTGTCGGCGGCTTCTGGGAAGTGCTGTTCGCCTCCATTCGCCGCCATGAAGTGAACGAAGGCTTCTTCGTCACCTCCGTGCTCTTCGCCCTGACCCTGCCACCGAGCATCCCCCTCTGGCAGGTGGCGCTCGGTATCAGCTTCGGCGTAGTCCTGGGCAAGGAAGTCTTCGGCGGCACCGGCAAGAACTTCCTCAACCCGGCCCTGGCCGGCCGCGCCTTCCTCTTCTTCGCCTATCCGGCACAGATTTCCGGCGATGAGGTGTGGACCGCGGTGGACGGTTTCGCCGGCGCCACCTCCCTGAGCCTGGGCGCTGCAGGCGGTGTCGAGAACATCGTCGGCCACGGCATCAGCTGGATGGATGCATTCCTGGGCACCATCCAGGGCTCCATCGGCGAAACCAGTACCCTGGCCATCCTGATCGGCGGCGGCGTGCTGCTGTTCACCCGCATCGCAGCCTGGCGCATCGTCGCCGGCGTGATGCTCGGCATGATCGCCACCAGTTGGCTGTTCAACGCCATCGGTTCGGACACCAACCCGATGTTCGCCATGCCCTGGTACTGGCACCTTGTCCTGGGCGGCTTCGCCTTCGGCATGATGTTCATGGCCACCGACCCGGTGTCCGCCTCCATGACCAACACCGGCAAATGGCTGTTCGGCGCCCTTATCGGCCTGATGGTGGTGCTGATCCGCGTGGTCAACCCGGCCTTCCCGGAAGGCATGATGCTGGCGATTCTCTTCGCCAACCTGTTCGCGCCGCTGATCGACCATTTCGTCGTCCAGGCCAATATCAAGCGGAGGCTGGCACGTAATGGCTAACCAGAAAGAATCCACTGTCCGCACCCTGATGGTGGCCCTGGTGGTCTGCCTGGTGTGTTCCGTGTTCGTGGCGGGTGGCGCCGTGGCGTTGAAGCCGGTACAGGTGGAAAACCGCGAGCTGGACAAGCAGCGCAGCATTCTCGCCATCGCCGGCCTGGGCGAAGCGGGCATGTCCGCTGACGAGGTGAAGCAGCTCTATGCCGAGCGCATCCGTGCGAAGGTGGTGGACCTCTCTACCGGCGAATTCAGCGATGCGATCCAGGTCGCCGGCTTCGACCCGTTGAAGGCCGCCAAGGACCCGCAGCTGTCCGATGCCCTGCCCGCCGAGCAGGACATCGCGTCCATCAAGCGTCGCGAGCGTTTCTCCACCGTTTACCTGGTGGAGCAGGACGGCAAGCTGCAGACCCTGATCCTGCCAGTGCGTGGCTACGGTCTCTGGTCGACCCTTTACGGCTTCCTGGCGCTAAAGGGCGACCTCAATACCGTGGTCGGTCTCGGCTTCTACCAGCACGGCGAGACCCCGGGACTCGGTGGTGAAGTAGACAACCCGAAATGGAAGGCGCTGTGGAATGGCAAGAACCTGTTCGATGAGCAGGGCCAACTGGCCATCCAGATCATCAAGGGCAGCGTCGACGCGCAATCACCGAACGCCAGTCATCAGGTCGACGGCCTTGCCGGCGCGACGCTGACCAGCAAGGGCGTCAACAACCTGCTGCATTTCTGGCTGGGCAAGAACGGCTTCGGTCCCTTCCTGGCCAAGCTGAACGACGGGGAGGCATGAACATGGCGCAACCCACTATCCGGTCGGTCCTGCTGGACCCGATCCTGCACAACAACCCCATCGGCCTGCAGATCCTTGGTATCTGCTCGGCCCTGGCGGTCACTTCCAACCTGAAGACCGCGCTGGTGATGTCCATCGCCCTGACCCTGGTGACCGGTTTCTCCAACCTGTTCATCTCGATGATCCGCAGCCAGATCCCCAGCTCGATCCGCATGATCGTGCAGATGGTGATCATTGCGTCGCTGGTGATAGTGGTCGACCAGGTGCTCAAGGCCTACGCCTTCAGCCTGTCCAAGCAGCTCTCGGTGTTCGTCGGCCTGATCATCACCAACTGCATCGTGATGGGGCGCGCGGAGGCCTTTGCCATGGCCAACCCGCCGCTGTTGTCGTTCTTCGATGGCATCGGCAACGGCCTTGGCTACAGCGCCATGCTGATCGTCCTCGGCATCGTTCGCGAGCTGTTCGGCGCCGGCAAGCTGCTGGGCTATGAAGTTCTGCCGGTGATCAATGATGGCGGCTGGTACCAGCCCAATGGCCTGCTGCTGTTGCCGCCCTCGGCGTTCTTCCTCATCGGCCTGATCATCTGGGCCCTGCGCAGCTGGAAGACCGAGCAGAGAGAGGCGCCGGCGTACAAGATCGCGCCCCAGGTATCCAACAAGGAGGCCTACTGATGGAGCATTACCTCAGCCTGTTCGTGAAGGCCGTGTTCGTCGAGAACATGGCCCTGGCCTTCTTCCTCGGCATGTGCACCTTCATCGCCATCTCGAAGAAGGTGGAAACCGCCATCGGCCTCGGCATCGCGGTGATCGTGGTGCAGGCCATCACCGTGCCGGCCAACAACCTGCTGTACAGCCTGTTGCTGAAGGACGGCGCCCTGGCCTGGGCCGGACTGCCGGATGTAGACCTGTCCTTCCTCGGCCTGCTCAGCTACATCGGGGTGATCGCCGCCATCGTGCAGATCCTCGAGATGCTGCTCGACAAGTACGTGCCCTCGCTCTACAACGCCCTCGGGGTGTTCCTGCCGCTGATCACGGTGAACTGCGCCATCATGGCCGGCTCGCTGTTCATGGTGGAGCGCGACTACAACCTCGGTGAGAGTGTGGTCTACGGCATCGGCTCCGGATTCTCCTGGGCCCTGGCCATTGCACTGCTGGCGGGCATCCGCGAGAAGTTGAAATACAGCGATGTCCCCGAAGGCCTGCAGGGCCTCGGCATCACCTTCATCACCATCGGCCTGATGTCCCTCGGCTTCATGTCGTTCTCTGGTGTGCAGCTCTAAGGAAAGGACATGCTGAGTTTCGAAATCTTCCTCGCCATTGGCATGTTCACCGCCATCGTCCTCGGGCTGGTGGTAATCATCCTGGCGGCTCGCGCCAAGCTGGTATCCAGCGGCGACGTGAACATCGTGATCAACGGCGAGCGGACCATCACTGTCCCGGCCGGCGGCAAGCTGCTGCAGACCCTGGCATCCCATAACGTCTTCCTGTCCTCCGCCTGTGGTGGCGGCGGCACCTGTGCCCAGTGCAAATGCATCGTCGAGAGCGGCGGCGGGGAAATGCTGCCCACGGAGGAATCCCACTTCACCCGCCGCCAGGCGAAGGAAGGCTGGCGACTGTCCTGCCAGACCCCGGTAAAGCAGGACATGCACATCGAAGTGCCGGAAGAGGTCTTCGGCGTGAAGAAGTGGGAGTGCACGGTGGAGTCCAACCCCAACGTGGCCACTTTCATCAAGGAGTTGACCTTGCGCCTGCCGGAAGGGGAGAGCGTGGATTTCCGCGCCGGTGGCTACGTGCAGCTGGAATGCCCGCCCCATGAGGTGGCCTACAAGGACTTCGAAATCCAGCCCGAATACCGCGGCGACTGGGACAAGTTCAACCAGTGGAAGTACGTGTCCAGGGTCGATGAGACGGTGATCCGCGCGTACTCCATGGCCAACTACCCGGACGAGAAGGGCATCGTCAAATTCAACATCCGCATCGCCTCGCCGCCGCCGGGCAAGGATGACCTGCCGCCAGGGCAGATGTCTTCCTGGGTGTTCAGCCTCAAGCCGGGCGACAAGGTCACGGTCTATGGCCCCTTCGGCGAGTTCTTCGCCAAGGACACCGAGGCGGAGATGGTCTTCATCGGCGGTGGCGCGGGCATGGCCCCCATGCGTTCGCACATCTTCGACCAGCTCAAGCGCCTGGGGTCCAAGCGCAAGATCAGCTTCTGGTACGGCGCGCGCTCCCTGCGCGAAGCCTTCTATACCGAGGAGTACGACCAGTTGGCCGCCGAAAACCCGAACTTCCAGTGGCACCTGGCGCTTTCCGATCCGCAGCCGGAGGACAACTGGACGGGGCTGAAGGGCTTCATCCATAACGTCCTGTACGAGAACTACCTCAAGGATCACCCGGCCCCGGAGGATTGCGAGTTCTACATGTGCGGTCCGCCGATGATGAACGCCGCGGTGATCAAGATGCTCACCGATCTTGGTGTGGAGCGGGAAAACATCCTGCTGGATGACTTCGGTGGCTAAGCGCATTGCCTTCCTGCTGTCGGCCGGTTTGCTACTGGCCGGTTGCGGCGACAGCCTGGAGCGGTTCGGCGGCCCCACCATGGGCAGCAGCTACTCGGTGAAGTATCTGCGCAGCGCGTCCGGTCCTTCGGTGGAGCAGGCGCGCAACGAGGTGGAGGACATCCTGGCGGAGATCGACCAGCAGATGTCCACCTACCGTGCCGACTCCGAGGTGGAGCGTTTCAATGCCTTGCCTGCGGGCAGCTGCATGGCCTTGCCTGCCTCGATGCTGGAGCTGGTTTCCTTCGCCGGCGAACTGTCGAAGGACAGTGCGGGCGCCTTCGACATGACGGTGGAGCCGCTGCTCAATCTCTGGGGGTTTGGCCCGCAGTCCCGGGGCGACCAGGTGCCTGGCGCCGAAGCCATTGCCGCAGCGAAGGCTGACGTCGGCCATCAGCACCTGTCCATTCGGGGGGCAGAACTGTGCAAGGACGCGGCGGTGCAGCTGGACTTCAACAGCATCGCCGCCGGCTATGCGGTCGACCGCGTGGTGGCAAGGCTTGGCGAGCTGGGTGTCAGCAGTGCCCTGGTGGAGATCACCGGCGAGCTCAAGGCCATCGGTCGCAAGCCCGATGGCGCGCCCTGGCGCATCGCCATCGAAGCGCCGCGCGATGATCGCCAGTCTGCGCAGCAAGTCATTCGGCTGGACGGGCTTGGCGTTTCCACCTCGGGTGACTATCGCAACTACTTTGTCAGGGATGGCAAGCGCTACTCCCACACGCTGGACCCGAAGACCGGGGCGCCGATCAGCCACAGCCTTGCGGCGGTGACCGTGGTGGACGAGTCGGCGTTGCGGGCGGACGGCCTGTCTACCCTGCTGATGGTGCTGGGGCCGGAGGAGGGGGCGGCCTATGCCGAACGCCATGGTATCGCCGCGCTCTTCGTGACGCGCGAAGGTGATGGATTCAGGAGTCGTGGCAGCCGCCGCTTTCACGCACTGTTCGAGCAAGAGGAGAAGTGAGCATGACCTTCATTCTGGTGTTCGTGATCATGCTGCTGGTGGTGCTGGGCATGGCCGTCGGCGTGATCATGGGACGCAAGCCGATCGCCGGCTCCTGTGGTGGTATCGCCAACCTGGGCATCGAAAAGGAGTGCTCCATCTGTGGCGGCAATCGTGAGAAATGCGAAGAAGTGCGCCGCGATGGCGATGTAGTGGATTCAGCACTCGCCTACGACGCGACCAAGCGCTAATGTGCAGCGCCAAGCGGCTCGGCTAAGCTGCACGCCAGTTCAGGGTCCCGCCCGGGATCGCCGAAACAGGTTCCGAATTCCGCGGTGTGGTTCGCCGCGGACCTTGCCGGGGGCGCCAGAGGGCGCCCCGGCCCGTTATGAGGAGTAAGCATGGCTGTCTACAACTACGACGTAGTGGTGCTGGGTTCCGGCCCGGCGGGTGAGGGCGCGGCGATGAACGCCGCCAAGGCGGGTCGCAAGGTGGCGGTGGTGGACAACCGCCCGCTGGTCGGCGGCAACTGCACCCACCTCGGCACCATTCCGTCCAAGGCCCTGCGCCACTCGGTACGGCAGATCATGCAGTACAACACCAACCCGCTGTTCCGCCAGATCGGCGAGCCGCGCTGGTTCTCCTTCCCCGACGTGCTGAAGAGCGCCGAGCGGGTGATCTCCAAGCAGGTGGCCTCGCGTACCGGCTTCTACGCGCGCAACCGCGTCGATGTGTTCTTCGGCACCGCCAGCTTCCACGACGAGCAAACCGTGGAAGTGGTCTGCACCAGCGGCGTGGTGGAAAAGCTGGTGGCCAAGCAGGTCATCATCGCCACCGGCTCGCGTCCCTACCGCCCGGCGGACGTCGACTTCCACCACCCGCGCATCTACGACAGCGACACCATCCTCAGCCTGACCCACACGCCGCGTCGCATCATCATCTACGGAGCCGGCGTGATCGGCTCCGAATACGCCTCCATCTTCAGCGGCCTGGGCGTGCTGGTGGACCTGATCGACAATCGCGACCAGTTGCTCAGCTTCCTCGACGACGAGATTTCCGACGCCCTGAGCTATCACCTGCGCAACAACAACGTGCTCATTCGCCACAACGAGGAGTACGAGCGCATCGAGGGCCTGGAGAACGGGGTGATCCTGCACCTCAAGTCCGGCAAGAAGATCAAGGCCGACTGCCTGCTGTGGTGCAACGGCCGTACCGGCAACACCGACAAGCTGGGCCTGGAAAACATCGGCATCAAGGTCAACAGCCGTGGCCAGATCAACGTCGACCAGTACTACCGCACCGAGGTCAGCAACATCTTCGCCGCTGGCGATGTGATCGGCTGGCCGAGCCTGGCCAGTGCCGCCGCCGACCAGGGCCGTTCGGCCGCTGGCAGCGCGGTCGAAAACGACAGCTGGCGCTTCGTCGATGACGTGCCGACCGGCATTTACACCATTCCGGAGATCAGCTCCATCGGCAAGAACGAGCGCGAACTCACCCAGGCGAAGATCCCCTACGAAGTGGGCAAGGCTTTCTTCAAGGGCATGGCCCGCGCGCAGATCTCCCACGAGCCGGTGGGCATGCTGAAGATCCTGTTCCATCGCGAAACCCTGGAAATCCTCGGCGTCCACTGCTTCGGCTATCAGGCGTCCGAGATCGTGCACATCGGTCAGGCGATCATGAACCAGAAGGGCGAGGCGAATACCATCAAGTACTTCGTCAACACCACCTTCAACTACCCGACCATGGCGGAAGCCTACCGGGTGGCGGCGTTCGACGGCCTCAACCGGCTTTTTTGAGCGGCACCGGCCGGGCGCCTGAACCGGCCGGGGAGGATCCTCTCGACGATCCGCGCACCTGGCGCTGGCCGAACCGGGAGAGCTTCTGATCAGGCGACACCTAGAACGAAAAACCGGCCCTTGCGGCCGGTTTTTTCATGGGGACCGTCCAGAGTTGTGGGCGCGATTTCAATCGCGAATGAATTCGCTCCCATTGGGCCGGATGGATTGGGTATTCAGCGAATCCCGACGGTGGTGCTGGCCAGTCCGGGGAAGTCGGTGATGATGCTGTCCACGCCGAAGTCCGCCAGGCGGCGCATCAGGGCCGGTTCATTGACTGTCCACACCGACACGTGCAGTCCTTCCTTCTGGGCTCGCAGCAGGCGTTCCGGCGTGCACAGGGTCCAGTTCAGTGCCAGCAGGTCGCAGCCGTGGTGCTTGGCCACCTTCAGCGGGTCGAGCCAGGCGTATTCGGCCACCAGGCCGCGGGACAGCTTCGGCGTCAGGCGGTTGAGTGCGCGCAGCACTTCCCGCGAGCTGGAGGTGACGGTCACCTTGTCCATCAGGCCATGGCGCTCGGCCAGTTCCTGGATCGCCAGCACCGTCCGCGCGGCACGTACCCTTGATGCGCTCTTGACTTCCAGTTGCCAGTGCTCGAAGTCGCAGTGCTCGAACAGCGTCGCCAGGCGCGGAATGGGGCAGGGCTGGTGCCAACCGGGACCGCCCAGGCGGGCGTCGTAGGTCACCAGCTCCTCGGAGTCATGCTCCGCTACCTTGCCGCGGCGGCCCGTAGTGCGCTTCAGGCTGGGGTCGTGGATCACCATCAGCTCGCCGTCACGGGACAAGTGCAGGTCCAGCTCGCAACGCTTCACGCCATGTGACAGGCATTGCCGAAAGCTGGCCAGGGTGTTTTCCGGGCATTCGCCCTTGGCGCCTCGATGGCCGTAGATCAGGGTCACGTTTATTCCCTTGGTGCTCTGGGTTGATGGTGGCGAACGCTGTCGATGACGCGTCCGCTTTCGAAGTAGACCGAGAATTCGCGGTAGTCCCAGCGGCTGATGGGGGGCTTGCCGACCGCGGGGTGTTCTTCGTCGGGCAGGCCGAAGCGCTCCAGCACGGCGTGCTGGCTCTCACCGCGTGCCGGCAGCGAAAGGGCCTGGTCGCCCTGGTCGCCGACGGGAATTTCGATGGTTTGTGCCCCAGCGGGCAGCGTGAGGAGGAGACAGGTCAGCAACAGGCCGGGGCGCGTCATGCGAGGGTCTCAGGAGGAAGGGGAGGAGCGTTCGCGGGCCTGACGTCGCTGCTGGGCCTGTTTCTGCAGGATGTGCCGTGCCAGCAGTTGGCGCTGGGCGTCGGTCAGCGCCTCGAACTCGGTGCCGATTTCGAACTGGCCATCCTCGCGGAGCTGGTTATGGACCACCACGGCGCGCAGCAGCATGCCGAGGGCCTGGGGCATCAGTACCATCTTGATCGCCAGGTGGGTGCCCGGTTCCAGGGGTTGCGCACTGCAGAAGCTGATGCCGCCTTCGGACAGGGTGACCTGACGTGCCGGACCGATATCCCGCAGCAGGCTCTGGGCGAGTGCCTGGCCAAGCAGGTCGATGCGCTTGTTGATGACCTTCAGGTAGCCGGCCAACGTGCGATCGCGCTCATGGATATGTCGCAGCAGGTGCTGGGATTCGAAGTCCATCAGGTGCAGTTCGCTGAGCAGGCTGAACAGCTGGGAAGCGCTGTCGGCGCCGCTTGCATCAGCTGTTTCGCCCTGTTTCAGCGGGTGAAATTCCAGTGCGATCGTATCTTCGATGCGGTAGTATTCGCGGCGGTCATCCGCGTCTCGTGTCGACATGGCGAACCCATGGCAGCAGTGGTGGTCGAAGAGCTGTTCCGTTATCGCAAGTCCGTTTGCGTCGCCCGGGGCGCCGCGACAGATCACGAACAGAATTTGAGTGTAAACGCTGCTCGCCAGGCCCCGCCACAAGGACGTCCCTTCTTTCGCCAGCGAACTCCACTTCCATGTTCAGACCGCTGTCCCTGTACATAGGCGCCCGTTACACGCGCGCCAAGCGCCGTAGCTACTTCGTCTCCTTCATTTCCCTGACTTCCATGATCGGCCTGGCCCTCGGCGTGCTGGTGATGATCCTGGTGCTGTCGGTCATGAACGGCTTCGACCATGAGATGCGCACCCGCGTGCTGGGCATGGTGCCGCACGCCACGGTGGAATCCGCCGTACCCATCAACGACTGGCGCAAGCTGGCCGAAGGCGTCGCCCGCCATTCCGAGGTGAAGGCCGTGGCTCCCTACACCCAGGTCCAGGGCCTGCTGACCGCCGATGGCAAGGTGCAGAAGGTGCTGGTCAATGCCGTGGACCCGCAGGAGGAGGCCAAGGTCTCCATCATCGGCGACTTCTTCCGCGAGGGAAGCCTGGCTGCCTTGAAGCCCGGCGAATTCGGCATCGTCATCGGCGACCGCGCCGCCACCAAGCTGGGCGTCGGCATGGGCGACAAGGTCACCTTCGTGATGCCCGAAGTGGCGGTGACCCCTGCCGGCGTCTTCCCGCGCATGAAACGCTTCACCGTGGTCGGCATCTTCCATGTCGGTGCCGGTGAGCTGGACGGCTTCCTGGCTGTCGCCAACCTGTCCGATGTCGCCCGCCTGAAGCGTTGGCAACCGGACCAGGTGCAGGGCCTGCGCCTCAAGCTCGATGACCTGTTCCAGGCGCCCCAGGTTGCCTGGCAGATCGCCGGCGAATTGAAGGGCGAGGATTTCTACGCCCGCGACTGGACCCGTACCCACGGCAACCTCTACCAGGCGATCAAGATGGAGAAGGCCATGATCGGCCTGCTCCTGCTGCTGATCGTGGCCGTGGCCGCCTTCAACATCATTTCCACCCTGGTGATGGTGGTGACCGACAAGCGCGGTGATATCGCCATCCTCCGTACGCTGGGCGCCACGCCCCGGCAGATCATGGGCATCTTCATGGTCCAGGGCACGGTGATCGGGGTCGTCGGCACCCTCATTGGCGGGGTGCTGGGCATTCTCGCCGCACTCAACGTGAGCGATGCCATCGCCCTGCTGGAGCACCTGCTGGGACACAAGTTCCTCAGCGCCGAGGTCTATTTCATCGATTACCTGCCATCCCAACTGATGGCCGAGGACGTGGTGATGGTCTGTTCGGCCGCGCTGGTCCTGAGCTTCCTCGCCACCCTTTATCCCGCCTGGCGTGCCGCGCGCACCCAGCCAGCAGAGGCATTGCGCTATGAGTAACAAGGCAGTCCTGAGTTGCCGCAACCTGGGCAAGAGCTATGAGGAAGGTCCGCAATCGGTCGAGGTGCTGGCTGGCGTCGAACTGGAGCTGAATCCGGGCGAGCGAGTGGCCATCGTAGGAAGCTCCGGCTCCGGCAAGAGTACCCTGCTGAACATGCTGGGCGGCCTGGATACCCCGAGCAAGGGCAGCGTCTGGCTGGCCGGCGAAGAGCTGTCCGCCCTCAGCGAGACCGCGCGTGGCCTGCTGCGCAATCGCGCCTTGGGCTTCGTCTACCAGTTCCACCACCTGCTGCCGGAGTTCACCGCCCTGGAGAACGTCTGCATGCCGCTGCTGATCGGCCGCACCGCCATCGGTGAAGCGCGTCAGCGCGCCACGGCGCTGCTGGAACGCGTGGGCCTTGGGCATCGCCTGTCGCACAAGCCGGCGGAGCTGTCCGGTGGCGAGCGTCAGCGTGTGGCCATCGCCCGTGCGCTGGTCAACAACCCGGCGCTGGTGCTGCTCGACGAGCCCACCGGCAACCTCGACCAGCACACCGCCCACGGAATCCAGGAGCTGATGCAGGAGCTGAGCCGCTCCCTGCAGACCGCCTTCCTGGTGGTGACCCATGACCTGCAGCTGGCCCGCCAGATGGATCGGGTGCTGCGCCTGGAAGAAGGCCGACTGGTGGCTGCCTGAGATGTTCAGACCTCTCCCGATCTTCATCGGCACGCGCTATACGCGCGCCAAGCGCCGTAACCACTACATATCGTTCATCTCGCTGACTTCGATGATCGGCCTGGCGCTGGGCGTGCTGGCCATGATCGTGGTGCTCTCGGTGATGAACGGTTTCCAGAAGGAAATGCGCTCGCGCATTCTCGGCATGGTGTCCCATGCCACCCTGAGCGCCGATCAGCCCCTGGATGACTGGCGCCGTGTGGCCGACGCCGCGATGAAGCACCCGGAGGTAGTAGGGGCGGTGCCCTTCGCCGAGCTGGAGGGCATGCTCTCGTTCAAGGGCATGATGCAGCCGGTTCAGATCAACGGCATCGATCCCCGTGAAGAAACCAGGGTCTCCATCATCGGCAAGCACATGGTGCAGGGTGACCTGGATGCGTTGAAGCCGGGAGAGTCCGGCATCGTCATCGGCGAGATCACCGCGAGGCGCTTCCGCCTCAACGTCGGCGACAAGCTGACCCTGATCGTCCCCGAGGTGAGCAGCGCCCCGGGCGGCATCACCCCGCGCATGCAGCGCTTCAATGTGGTTGGCGTGTTCAAGGTTGGCGCCGAACTGGATAGCACACTGGCACTGATCAACATCGCCGATGCCTCTGTCATCCAGCGCCTGCCGGAAGGCCAGGTGCAGAGTGTGCGCATCGCGCTGAAGGACCTGTTCCAGGCGCCGGAAGTGTCGAAGCAGCTCGTTTCCGAGCTGGGGCAGGGCTATCGCGCCGACGACTGGACCCATACCCAGGGCAGCCTGTTCAGTGCCATGAAAATGGAGAAGACCATGATTGGTCTCCTTCTGCTGCTGATCGTGGCCGTGGCGGCGTTCAACATCATCGCCACGCTGATCATGGTGGTCGCCGACAAGCGCGCGGATATCGCCATCCTCCGCACCCTCGGGGCCACGCCCAGGCAGATCATGGCGGTGTTCATGGTGCAGGGCAGTGTGATCGGCTTCGTCGGCACCCTGATCGGTACCGTGCTGGGCATCATCACTGCGCTCAACGTCAGCCAGTGGATCGCCGCCCTTGAGCGCGCCAGCGGCAGGCAGATCTTCAGCTCCGACGTCTACTTCGTCAGCTACCTGCCCTCCGAACTGCAGCTGGGTGACGTGGTGCTGATCTGCACGGCAGCGTTGGTCTTGAGCTTCCTCGCCACTATCTACCCGGCCTGGCGCGCGGCCCAGACCCAGCCGGCCGAAGCCCTGCGCTACGAGTAACCGGTCGCGCTCTGCAAATGAAAACGCCGCATCAGATGCGGCGTTCTTCTTTCCTGGTGCGACGACGTCGATGGGAAGGGCGCGCTGTGTGCGCCGGCGTTTGGCGACGTATCAGTCCGTGAACTTGCTCAGCGGCTGACTTCCCGGCGCGCCTTCTGGCGTTTGCGCCAGCTGTGGCCGACCCACCAGCGCCAATAAAGCATGGTCAGCATGTAGGCGAGCGCCCCGACCAGCACGCCACAGACCAGTGATCCTAGGAGAAACGGCTGCCAGAGCGTGGAAAGTTCCTGGGTGATCCATTCCCAGGTCAGTTCATCGGGGAGCGCGCGCGGAGATATCTGCATGATCCAGGCCCCCATCTTGTAGGTGCAGTAGAAAACCGGCGGCATGGTGATGGGGTTGGTCAGCCAGACCAGGCCCACGGAGATGGGCAGGTTGGCGCGCACCATGATGGCCAGGCCGGCGGCCAGCAGCATCTGCATGGGGATCGGCACGAACGCGGCGAACAGGCCCATGGCCATGGCGCGGGCGACCGAGTGGCGATTGAGGTGCCAGAGGTTCGGATCATGGATCAGGGTGCCGAGAAAACGCAGGGATTTGTGTTCCCTGATGGTGTCCGGATTCGGCATGTAGCGTTTGAAGATGCGACGCGGCATGGGCGGTCTCTGGCGGACGGAAGCGCCGGGTATTATGCACACCCGGAAATGACATCGCCGGGTCAGTTTGTGTCGGCAAGTGTAAGGGGATTTGCGCGGCTTGCATCGGCCAGCGCTGGGCGGCACAGGACGTTGCCGCGCTTGCCGTCCCAGGGAAAGGGAGTCGGATATCCATGGTCTCGGGCCTGGCCGCCTTTGCTGTCGGCCTTCTTCTTTTGCGCTGGATGCCCATCCTGCCGCCTGTCTGGTGGCTCTATCTCCAGCTGATTCTCGGCTTGCTGCTGTTGGGCTCGCGGGCCTGGCGAATCGGGCTGTTCCTGCTCGGGATCGGCTGGGCCTGCCTGAGCGCCCAATGGGCGCTGGATGACCGCCTGGAGCTGCGTCTGGACGGTCAGGTCCGCTGGCTGGAGGGGAGGGTGGTCGGCTTGCCGAGCAGGGCAGATGGTGTGGTGCGATTCGAGTTGGAGGATATTCATGCACCTCGTGCGCAGTTGCCCCAGCGCCTGCGGCTGTCCTGGCACGACGGACCGCGGGTACTGGCAGGAGAGCGTTGGCGCCTGGCGGTGCGCCTCAAGCGGCCGCGCGGTCTCGCAAATCCGGCGACCTTCGATTTCGAAGCCTGGCTGCTGGCAAGGCGCATCGGTGCGACCGGCTCGGTAAAGGCGGGTGAGCGCCTGTCTCCGGCCAGCGGTCCGGTTGCCTGGCGCGACCAGTTGCGCCAACGCCTGCTCCAGGTGGACGCATGGGACCGGGCCGGCGGGCTCGCCGCGCTGGTGCTGGGCGATGGCTCCGGCCTGCAGGATCGGGACTGGCGCCTGCTGCAAGACACTGGTACCACGCACCTGATGGTGATCTCCGGGCAGCACATCACCCTGTTCGCCGGCGTGCTCTACGGCCTTGTAGCGGTTCTCGCGCGATTGGGGCTCTGGCCAAGGCGCTTGCCCTGGTTGCCCTGGGCGTGCGCCATGGCCTTCATTGGTGGGCTCGGTTACGGAATCCTGGCGGGGTTCGACGTGCCGGTCAGAAGGGCCTGCGTGATGCTGGCGGTGGTCCTGCTTTGGCGTCTGCGCTTTCGCCACCTGGGGTTCCTCACTCCCTTGCTGGCCGCGCTCTGCGTTGTGCTGGTGGTCGAGCCCCTGGTGGTCCTGCAGACCGGTTTCTGGTTGTCTTTCGGCGCAGTGGCGTTGCTGGTCCTGGCTTTCGCCGGACGTCTGGGTGCCTGGCGCTGGTGGATGACCTGGTGGCGCGCCCAATGGGTGATGGGTCTCGGCCTTGCGCCGCTGCTGCTGGCCCTGGCGTTGCCCATCAGTCTCAGCGGCCCCGTGGCCAACCTGGTGGCGGTGCCCTGGGTCAGTCTGGTGGTGCTGCCGCTGGCCCTGTTGGGGGCCGCCACACTGGGCATTCCGTGGTTGGGAGAAGCGTTGCTATGGCTGGCCGGAGGTGCGCTGGAACTGCTGTTCCAGGTGCTGGCCTGGACGTCTGCGCAGCTGCCTGCGTGGATACCCGTACAGCTCCCGGTGTGGGCCTGGTCGCTGGGTGCGATGGGTGTCCTTCTGCTGATAGCGCCGGCTGGCGTGCCGTTTCGCGCACTCGGCCTGGCGTTGCTGGTGCCGGCGCTTTTCCCGCCACAGCAGCGCTTAGGACCCGGTCAGGCCGAGGTGCGGGTGCTGGATGTCGGGCAGGGGCTTTCAGTGCTGGTGCGTACCCGCGAGCACGCGTTGCTCTATGACGCCGGACCGCGCCGGGGCGACTTCGATATCGGCGAACGGGTGGTGGTCCCCACCCTGCGAGGCCTTGGCGTATCCCGGCTCGGCCTGATGCTGATCAGCCATGCCGATTCGGACCACGCCGGTGGGGCTCTGGCGGTTCGACGCGGATTGACCGTGGATCGGGTACTCAGCGGCGAGCCCGAACGCCTTGCGCCAGATCTTGAAGCAGAGCCCTGCGCGGCGGGCGCGGCCTGGTCCTGGGACGGCGTGGATTTCCTGGTCTGGCAGCCGCCGCCGGGTGGCGACAGCAATGACAGCTCCTGCGTGCTGGTCGTCGAAGCCGCCGGCGAGCGCATACTGCTCAGCGGCGATCTGGGCGTTAGAGGGGAGGCAGCCTGGATCGCCAGCGGCCAGCCGCTCGCGGCGCGCTGGCTGGTGGCCGGGCACCATGGCAGCCGGACTTCTTCCAGCGCCGCTTTCCTGCGCGCCGTGAAACCGGAGAAGGTGCTGATTTCCCGCGGTCATCTGAATGCCTATGGCCACCCGCATCCGTTGGTCGCATCGCGAATCCGCGCGCTGCCCGCGGAAATCCACGACACGGCGGAGCAGGGCCACCTGTTGCTGCGTCTTGGCGCTTTTGGCGAGCCGGAAGTCGAGCGAGAAAAGTCCGTGTTCTGGAGGGAAAAATGAGAACGGCGGCGGTCGGCGAGGGCCTGACCCTATGCTAGAGTGGCGCCACTTTTCCGAAGGGGATTTCCTACCGTGTGGGAGTTGGTCAAAGCCGGTGGCTGGATGATGCTGCCGATCATTCTATGTTCCATCGCCGCCACCGCGATCATCGCTGAACGTCTGTGGACTCTGCGTATCAGCCGGGTTTCTCCGCCGCACCTGCTTGGCCAGGTCTGGCGTCAGATCAAGGACAAGCAACTCAACAGCCAGAAGCTCAAGGATCTGCGCGCCTCTTCGCCGCTGGGTGAAGTGCTGGCAGCGGGCCTGGCCAACTCCAAGCATGGTCGCGAGATCATGAAGGAGTGCATCGAGGAAGCCGCCAGCCGCGTGATTCATGAGCTGGAGCGTTACCTCAACGCCCTCGGCACCATCGCGGCCATGGCGCCGCTGCTCGGCCTGCTGGGTACGGTGTTCGGCATGATCGAGATCTTCGGCGGCTTCATGGAGAACGGCATGGCCAATGCGCCGATCCTGGCCGGCGGTATCGCCAAGGCCCTGGTGACCACCGCGGCGGGCCTGATCGTGGCCATCCCGGCGGTATTCTTCCACCGCTACCTGCTGCGTCGTGTCGACGAGCTGGTGGTGGCCATGGAACAGGAGGCGATCAAGCTGGTGGAAGTGGTCCAGGGTGATCGCGAGGTCGACTTCGCAGAGGAAGCCAAAGCGTGAAGTTCCGCCGCAGGGCGGGCAATGTCGCCCGCGAGGAGGTCTTCCTCAACCTCACTTCGTTGATCGACGTGATCTTCGTGCTGTTGCTGTTCTTCGTCGTGACCACCACTTTCAGCAAGCCGAGCCAGTTGAAGATCGAGCTGCCTGAAGCGGTGAGCGGCACCTCGCCCGAGGAAACCCAGCTGAAGACCCTGGAGCTGAGCATTGCTGCAGATGGCCAGTATTCGCTCAATGGCCAGAACCTGGTCAAAAGCGACCTGGCCACGCTGATCTCGGCCCTGGGGCGCGAGTCGGAAGGCGATAACAGCCTTCCGCTGGTGATCACCGCTGACGCCCGCACCACCCATCAATCGGTGATCACTGCCATGGACGCCGCCGGCAAGCTCGGCTTCAGTCACTTGCGCATGACCACCATCGAGTCCGACCCGGCCAAGAAGCCCTGATGGCCTTCTCCGACCGTTTGCTGGACGCCTGGTACCGAGGCCATCCGGCCCTGGGTCTGCTTGCTCCGCTGGAGTGGCTCTATCGCCGGGTGGCAGCGCGCAAGCGCGCGACCTTTCTCTCGGGTCAGGGCAACAGCTACCGCCCTCCCGTCCCCCTGATCGTTGTCGGCAACATCACCGTTGGCGGCACCGGCAAGACACCAATGATCCTCTGGCTGATCGAACACTGCCGGGCACGCGGGCTGCGTGTCGGTGTGGTCAGTCGTGGCTATGGCGCCAAACCGCCGCAGTTGCCCTGGCGGGTGCGCGCGGAGCAGGGCGCCGAGCTGGCCGGCGACGAGCCTCTGCTGATCGTCCAGCGCAGCGGCGTTCCACTGATGATCGATCCGGACCGATCGCGCGCGGTGAAGGCCCTGCTGGACCAGGAAGAGCTGGACCTCATCCTCAGCGATGACGGCCTGCAGCATTACCGTCTGGGGCGCGACCTGGAGCTGGTTCTCATCGATGCGGCCCGCGGGCTCGGCAATCGCCGCTGCCTGCCTGCCGGCCCCCTGCGTGAGCCTCCGGAGCGCCTGGATTCGGTGGATGCCGTGCTGCGCAACGGCGCCGGTGCCGATTCCTCCGAAGGTTTCGCCTTCAAGCTGCGGCCGAGCGTATTGGTCAACCTCAAGAGCGGCGAGCGGGTGGGGTTGGCGCATTTCCCTGCGGCCCAGGCCGTGCACGCGGTGGCCGGCATCGGCAACCCCCAGCGTTTCTTCAGGACTCTGGAGGCGCTAAACTGGCGCCCGATTCCGCACCCCTTCGCCGATCACGCGGTCTATAGCCCGGAAGCCCTGGATTTCACCCCGCCGCTACCGCTGCTGATGACCGAGAAGGATGCGGTGAAGTGCCGGGCTTTCGCCGCTGCCGACTGGTGGTACCTGGCGGTCGATGCCGATCCGTCTCCAGCCTTCGTCGCCTGGTTCGACGGACAACTGGCCCGCCTGCTGCCGAACCACTTCTAACCCAGGTAGCCCTTGGGCTGCCGTCTCAAGGATTCACTCATGGACCCGAAACTCCTCGACATCCTCGCCTGTCCCCTGTGCAAGGGCCCGCTGAAGCTGGCCGACGACAAGAGCGAACTCATCTGCAAGGCCGATGCCCTGGCCTTCCCGGTGCGCGACGGCATCCCGGTGATGCTGGAAGGTGAAGCCCGCACCCTGAATGTCGACGAGCGGCTGGACAAATGACCCAGGCTTTTACCGTCGTCATTCCTGCCCGCTACGCCTCGACCCGCCTACCCGGCAAGCCGCTGCAGGACATCGCCGGCAAGCCGATGGTCCGGCATGTGTGGGAGCAGGCGCGGCGCAGTGCCGCCCAGCGCGTCGTGGTGGCCACTGATGATGCGCGTATCGTCGAAGCCTGCGGTGCCTTTGGCGCCGAGGTGCTGCTGACCCGTGTGGACCACAATTCCGGTACCGATCGCCTGGCCGAAGTGGCCAGCCAGCTCGGCCTGGCCAGCGATGCCATCGTGGTCAACGTGCAGGGTGACGAGCCGCTGATCCCGCCGGCCATCATCGATCAGGTGGCCGCCAACCTCGCCGCTCACCCGGAAGCCGGCATCGCCACCCTGGCCGAGCCGATCGAGGATGTGCAGGCGCTTTTCAATCCCAACGTGGTGAAGGTGGTCGCCGACCTCAATGGCCTGGCGCTGACCTTCAGCCGTGCGCCGTTGCCCTGGGCCCGTGATGCCTTCGCGGTCAGCCGTGACCAGTTGCCAGCGGACGTGCCCTATCGCCGTCATATCGGTATCTATGCCTATCGCGCGGGCTTCCTTCATGACTTCGTCACCTGGGGTCCGTGCTGGCTGGAAAACACCGAGTGCCTGGAGCAGCTGCGTGCGCTCTGGCACGGCGTGCGTATCCATGTGGCTGACGCCCTGGAAGCGCCACCCGCTGGCGTCGATACCCCGGAAGACCTCGAGCGCGTCCGGCGCCTGCTGGGGGCTTGATGCGCGTTCTGTTCGTTTGCCTCGGCAATATCTGCCGTTCGCCCACTGCCGAAGGCGTGCTCCGGCACAAGTTGCGTGAAGCCGGACTGCTCGAGCAGGTGCAGGTGGACTCCGCCGGCACCGGCGACTGGCACGTGGGCAAGGCGCCTGACGCCCGTACCCGCGTGGCAGCCCAGCGTCGCGGCTACGACCTTTCGCAGTTGCGTGCACGGCAGGTGGCTGCGGATGACTTCGCTCGTTTCGACCTGATTCTGGCGATGGACGAGAGCAACCTGTCCAATCTGCGCCGGCTGCGTCCTGGCAGTTCCTCGGCCGAGGTCGACCTGTTCCTGCGCCGCTACCAACTCGCGCTGGATGAGGTGCCGGATCCGTACTATGGCGGCGAGGAAGGCTTCGAGCAGGTACTCGACCTGGTGGAGCAGGCCTGCGATGCGCTGATCCTGGAAATCAAGGGGCGCCTGTGAGCCTGGTCCTGCACGAAAACCTGTCCCTCAAGCCCTACAACACCTTCGGTGTGGACGTGAAGGCGCGCCTGTTCGCCGAAGCCCACGACGATGCCGGGGTGCGTGAAGCCATCGCCCTGGCGGCCCAGCGCGGTCTTCCGCTGCTGGTGATCGGCGGTGGCAGCAATCTGTTGCTGACCCGCGATGTGGATGCGTTGGTGCTTCGCATGGCCAGCCGTGGCATTCGCGTCCTGGCTGACGATGGCGTGAAGGTGCTGCTGGAGGCCGAAGCTGGGGAGCCCTGGCATCCGCTGGTGCTCTGGACCCTGGAGCAGGGCATGGGCGGCTTGGAGAATCTCAGCCTGATTCCCGGCACCGTCGGCGCCGCCCCCATGCAGAACATCGGGGCCTATGGCGTCGAGCTGAAAGACGTGTTCGCCGGGTTGACCGCGCTGGATCGGTTAACTGGCGAGCTGCGTGATTTCGGTCTGCAGGACTGCCAGTTCGCCTATCGCGACAGCCTGTTCAAGCGCGAGGCGGGCCGTTGGCTGATCCTGCGGGTGCGTTTCAACCTGAGCCGCGCCGCGCAGTTGCATCTGGACTATGGTCCGGTGCGCCAACGTCTGCAGGCGGAGGGTATCGATGCGCCGACACCCAGTGATGTCAGTCGCGCCATTTGCGCCATTCGTAGCGAAAAGCTGCCCGACCCCGCTGAACTGGGCAACGCCGGCAGCTTCTTCAAGAATCCGCTGGTCAATGCCGACCTGGCCCAGCGCCTGCGTGGCGAGCATTCCGATCTGGTCGCCTATCCCCAGGCGGACGGGCAGGTGAAACTGGCCGCCGGCTGGCTGATCGAGCGTGCCGGCTGGAAGGGCTTTCGCGAAGGCGATGCCGGCGTGCACCGGCTGCAGGCCCTGGTGCTGGTGAACTACGGCTCGGCCACCGGGAACCAGCTCCATGAGCTGGCCCGACGCATCCAGGCGGATATCGCAATGAAGTTCGGCGTAGAGCTGGAAATGGAACCGAACCTGATCTGAGGCGCGCTTCCCGCAAATGAAAAAACCGGCCACTTGGCCGGTTTTTCTTCTCTCGAATCGGAAAGGCTGCCTTTGAGGCGGTCTCGCCGACGCGCGTCAGGCCCGAGGCGGGCGCTTAGCGGTATTCGCAGAGATAGGCGGTGTCCTGGGCTACTTTCAGCTGGAACTTGCTGTTGGCCGGAACGGTGAACTTGCTGCCGGCGGCAAAGGTTTCCCAGGCGTCGCTGCCCGGCAGTTTCACGGTCAGGGCGCCGGCGATGACGTGCATCACTTCCAGTTGGCTGGTGCCGAACTCGTACTCGCCAGCAGCCATCACGCCGATGGTGGCCGGGCCTTCGCTCATGCCGAAGGCGATGGATTTGACGGTGCCGTCGAAGTATTCGTTGACCTTGAACATGCTGGGCTCCTGGAGGGGGTCTGAAAGGGCCCGACAGTATGCCCAAGGCGGGTTATGCCGTCACTAGGTTCGAGTCTTCAAGTGGGGAGCACCAGAGGCAGCAGGCGCGCGGTGTTGCGGGCATCTTCGAGGGCGCGGTGCTGTTGGCCCTGGAAGTGCAGGCCCGCCAGTTGCAGGGCAGTGTGCAGGCCCACGGCGCGCTTGAGTTGGCGTACTTCGGCGAAGCGTTGCTTGAGATTCAGGTGCGGTACGGCGGCCAGCAGGCTTTCCAGACCGTGCAGGTGCCATTCCTGTTCCAGCTGGTGGCGGTCGTAGTCGCCCCAGCTCGCCCATCCCACCAGGCGCGGGCTGTGATGGCTGAGCCAGCGTTCGAAGGCCTGCCATACCTGAGGCAGGCTCGCAGCGCCGTCCACGTCGGACTGGCTTATGTGGGTTAGCTGGCGGCAGAAGCCTGTCAGGCACGGGCGGCGTGCGGGGCGCACGAAACGCTGGAAATGGTCCACTTCATGGCCATCCGTGCGAACGAGGGTCGCACCGATCTCGATGATTTCCATTTCTTCCAGGGGCCAGCCGCCTTCTTCGGTGGTGGCTTCCAGATCGATGACCAGCCAGTGTGGCATGGAGTTCTCCTTGGCATGGGGCGGTCGAGTCCTGCCCGGAGCGAGTATGGTGGCGCTTTCGCGGGTCGGCAAACTGCGTGTTAGGCTTTTCCGCAGGTCGACGAAGGAGAACAACAATGGCTGAAGTAGCGTTCATCGGTCTGGGGGTAATGGGCTTCAACATGGCCGGGCACCTGGCTTGCGAGGGGCATTCGGTTCGCGTCTACAACCGCACGCCGGGGCGAGTCGCGCTGTGGTGCGACGAGTTCGGCGGTGATGCCTTCGACACGCCGCGTGAGGCGGCGCAAGGGGCGGAATTCGTGATGGTCTGCGTCGGTAATGACGACGATCTGCGGGCAGTGCTGCTGGGGGCGGATGGTGCGTTCGCAGGAATGGCGCCCGGTTCGATCCTGGTGGATCACACCACGGCTTCGGCTGACGTGGCGCGGGAGATGGCCGTCCTGGCCGCCGAGCGTGAGCTGGGCTTCCTCGACGCCCCGGTATCCGGCGGTCAGGCCGGGGCCGAGGCAGGCATGTTGTCGGTGATGGTGGGGGGCGAACAGGCCTTCTACGATCGCGCCGCGCCGGTGATCGACAGCTACGCCAAGATGATCCGCCGCATGGGGCCGGTGGGGAGCGGTCAGCTCACCAAGATGGTCAACCAGATCTGCGTCGGCGGACTGCTGCAGGGACTGGCCGAGGCGTTGCATTTCGCCCAGTGCGCGGGCCTCGATCCTCAAGGCGCCATGGAGGTCATCAGCAAGGGGGCGGCGCAGTCCTGGCAGTTGGAGCATCGCCACCAGACCATGCTGGATGGCAAGTTCGACTTCGGCTTCGCCGTGGACTGGATGCGCAAGGATCTTGGCATCGTGCTGGACGAAGCGGCGCGCAACGGCGCGCAGCTGCCTGTCACAGCGCTGGTGGACCAGTTCTATGCCGAGGTCCAGGCCATGGGTGGCGGGCGTTGGGACACATCAAGCCTGATCGCGCGGTTGAAGAGGCCGATCAGCTCCTGAAGATGAAATAGACCGCGCCCAAGAGGCATAGCCCCGCCCACAGATAGTCCAGCTTCAGTGGTTGTTGCATGTAGAGCACGCTGAACGGGACGAAGATGGCCAGGGTGATCACCTCCTGCATGATCTTCAGCTGGCCGACCGAGAGTTCGGTGTAGCCGATGCGGTTGGCCGGCACCATGATCATGTATTCGAACAGGGCTATTCCCCAGCTGATAAGTGCGGCAATCACCCAGGGCTTGGTGTTGAGGGTCTTGAGATGGCCATACCAGGCGAAGGTCATGAATACGTTGGACAGCGCGAGCAGGGCGGCGGTCTGCATCCATACAGGCATGATGGGGGTGCTCTGAGTCTGGGAGGAGCGCGCAAGCCTAATGGGTGCTGATTCTCAAGGAAAGGGGCGAGCCATGGTCTTCTGGCGTGAATTGGGGTTTGTGGCAATCGTGCTGCTCGGGATGGCGATCGCAGTGCTGCGCGGCATCGATGCCTGGCGCAAGGAGCCCGTGATCGCGACGCTGCATGTGCCGCCCGCGTTCAAGGTGGGGCGGGATTTTGACTTCGGTCGCTATCGGCTGTCGTGGAGCGGTCGGGGCTTTAGCGTCTATCCCCAGGGGCGGCCGGAAAAAGTGCTCTGGGCCGCCGAGGATGGTTTTCTGGCGGCCGGAACGGGGCAGGCGGCACCGGGTCTGCTCGATTCGGGGCGGGAGCTGCATGATCGTCGTGACCGGCTATGCCGCGAGCAGAGCCTGGAAGCCTTCGAGCGCATGGGGGGCAGGCTCACGCTGAAGGGGCAGTTGCGCTGTGCCGATGGGGGCTTGAGCAGTTACGTATTGGCCCTGGAGGATGATGGCGAGCGCGGTCTGGTGCTGGTCGTGTACCTGGGCGATCCGGCGCTGAATCGACTGTACCTGGGCTGGCGCCGCGAGGCGGGGGAGCGGATCTTCGGTTTTGGCGAGGTGTCCGGCATCTATGACATGTCGGGGCGGCGCCTGACGGTGCCGGCGGCCGGCAGTCGACCGGCGGAGGCGGGGGGCTGGAGCACTTCAGCGACTCAGGCCTTTTTCGTGACTTCGCGCCTGCGGGCCTTCCACAGCCAGTCCAGTGCCTATCAGGTATTCGATCTGCGTGATCCTCAACGTGTTGGACTGGAAGTGCATGAGGGGCGGCTCAAGGCGCGCATCTACAAGGGGGACAGCCTCGAAGAGCTGCGTGCCCGGCAATCTTCGGTGTCCGGGGTCGTGTCAACACCGGCTTCGCCCAAGTAAAATGGCGCTTCGTGTCGTCATTCCCGTCGTTCGAGGTTCTTCGCCATGCATTGCCGCCCAGGCTGTGGCGCCTGCTGCATAGCTCCATCCATCAGTTCCCCGCTGCCCGGCATGCCTGAAGGCAAGCCCGCGGGTGAGCGTTGCCTGCATCTGTCCGTGGAGAACCTCTGCCAGCTGTTCGGTGATCCGCGCCGACCGGCGGTCTGTGGCGATTTCGATGCGGACTCCGAGGTCTGTGGAGAGAGTCGCGAAGAGGCCATCCGCCTGCTCGGTTGGCTGGAGCAGGTAACTTCGGCCGCCTAATCAATCTGCCGGCAGGTTGCCGGTACCGCCTGAGCAAGGAGAGATCATGAGAATCAAGGTTGCGGCGCTCTGTGCCCTGGGGCTGCTGGCGGCATCCACCGTCCAGGCCGAGGACTGGAAACTGGCCAAGGATGAGGACGGCATCAAGGTGTTCCTGAGCGAGGTGCCCGGGTCCAGGTACAAGGCCTATCGCGGCGTCGCCACGATGAAGGCCGACATGGCCACCCTGCGTGCGCTGCAGGAAGACGTCGTTGGTTCTTGCGCCTGGATCCACGAGTGCAAGGAGCAGAAGCTGCTCAAGAGTGAAGGGGCGCAGAGCTGGACCTACACCCGCTTCAATACGCCCTGGCCGGTCACTCCGCGCGACTCGGTGTTGCACGTCACCTCCGAGACCGGAGGCGATGGCAGCGTGACGCGCGTTCTGCAGGGCGTGCCCAAATACCTGCCGGAAGCCGATGGCTTCGTGCGGGTGACCGAGGTGCAAGGTTTCTGGAAACTGGTGCCCAAGGGCGCGGGGGAGGTGGAGGTGACCTATCAGGTACACACCGAACCAGGAGGAAGCGTGCCATCCTGGCTGGCGAACAGTTTCGTGGTCGATGCGCCCTTCAATACCCTGAAAGCGATGCGCCAGCGGGCGGAAAAACGCTGAACGCCTAGACGAAGTTGAAATAAAAAAGGCTGCCTATCGGCAGCCTTCTTCATTGGCGGTATGTCTTACTTGCGGCCTTCCAGCGCGACGAAATCGCGCTTCTCGTAACCGGTGTACAGCTGGCGCGGACGACCGATCTTGTACGGACCGGAGAGCATTTCCTTCCAGTGCGAGATCCAGCCCACGGTGCGCGCCAGCGCGAAGATCACGGTGAACATGCTGGTCGGAATGCCGATGGCCTTGAGGATGATGCCCGAGTAGAAGTCCACGTTCGGGTAGAGGTTGCGCTCCTTGAAGTAAGGATCGTTGCGCGCGATCTCTTCCAGTTTCATGGCCAGCTCGAGCTGCGGGTCGTTGATACCCAGCTCGGCCAGAACCTCGTCGCAGGTCTGCTTCATGACCTTGGCGCGCGGGTCGAAGTTCTTGTAGACGCGGTGGCCGAAGCCCATCAGCTTGAACGGATCGTTCTTGTCCTTGGCCTTGGCCACGAACTTCTCGATGTTCGATACGTCGCCGATCTCGTCCAGCATGGTCAGCACCGCTTCGTTGGCGCCGCCGTGTGCCGGGCCCCAGAGGGCCGCGATGCCGGCAGCGATACAGGCGAAGGGGTTGGCGCCGGAGGAGCCGGCCAGACGAACGGTGGAAGTAGAAGCGTTCTGCTCGTGGTCCGCATGCAGGATGAAGATGCGGTCCATGGCCTTGGCCAGCACCGGGCTGATCGGTTTGATCTCGGCCGGGGTGTTGAACATCATGTGCAGGAAGTTTTCCGCGTAATTCAGGTCGTTACGCGGGTACATCATGGGCTGGCCCATGGAGTACTTGTAGGCCATTGCCGCGATGGTCGGCATCTTGGCGACCAGGCGCATCGCCGAAACTTCGCGGTGCTGCGGGTTATTGATGTCCAGGGAGTCGTGGTAGAAGGCGGAGAGGGCACCCACCACGCCGCACATGATCGCCATCGGGTGGGCGTCGCGGCGGAAGCCGTTGAAGAAGCTCTTCAACTGCTCGTGAACCATGGTGTGGTTCTTGATGGTGCCAACGAACTTGGCCTTCTCTTCAGCGTTCGGCAGTTCGCCGTTCAGCAGCAGGTAGCAGGTTTCCAGGTAGTCGGACTTCTCTGCCAGCTGCTCGATCGGATAGCCACGGTGCAGCAATACGCCCTTGTCGCCGTCGATGTAGGTGATCTTCGACTCGCAAGAGGCGGTCGACATAAAGCCAGGATCAAAGGTGAAGCAGCCCGTGGAGGTCAGGCCCCGCACATCGACTACATCGGGTCCCATGGTTCCGGACAGAACGGGCAGCTCTACGGGGGCTGCGCCCTCGATGATCAACTGCGCTTTTTTGTCAGCCATAGCGGCCTCCTAGTTATGCTTGAAATCATCAGACAGCCCCCCACGCAGGGCCCGGGACACTATAGAGCTATAAATTCGAATGTCAATTTGAAGAAACCCATGTGGCAGTGGGGTTTGCGTGGGTTTTTCGGCGAAAAAAGAGGGGCTATTTACGCCTTTTATATAGGCAGCGCAATCCGCTTTTGGGGGCAGGAGTTCGCATTGTCATTAGTCAGCTAACTGTCTATACTCAGCGCCCGATCGCCAGGGGCCCTGGGCCCATATTCTGGAGGTCGGCACTCCCTTTGGTGAGGGGTACCTGATCAGTGCACTTCCCGACAACTTGCCCTGTTTGTTAGGGGCCTCAGTGTGAAAAAAAAGCCGTGAATAGCCAACGACCTGTAAACCTAGATCTCAGGACCATCAAACTCCCCATCACTGCTTACACGTCCATCCTGCATCGTATCTCCGGCGTCATCCTCTTCTTCGGTATTGCCGTGCTGCTGTTCGCGCTCGACAAGTCGCTGAGCTCCGAGGAAGGCTTCGAGCAGGTAAAAGCGTGCCTGACCAGTCCGCTGGCCAAGCTGGTGATTTGGGGCCTCCTGTCCGCGCTGCTTTACCACCTGGTCGCCGGTGTGCGCCACCTGGTAATGGATGCGGGCGTCGGCGAAACGCTCGAGGGCGGTGCGCTGGGCTCGAAAATCGTCATCGTAGTTTCTGCGGTGCTGATCGTGCTGCTGGGGGTGTGGGTATGGTAACCAACGTCACGAACTTCTCGCGTTCGGGCCTATATGACTGGATGGCTCAGCGTGTTTCTGCGGTCGTTCTCGCGGCTTATTTCCTCTTCCTGCTGGGCTACCTGCTGTTCAATCCGGGTCTGACCTATGCCGACTGGCACGGTCTGTTCTCCCACACCGCAATGCGCATCTTCAGCCTGCTGGCCCTGGTCGCCCTGAGCGTTCACGCCTGGGTTGGCATGTGGACCATCTCCACCGACTACCTGACGCCCATGGCGCTGGGCAAGGCGGCGACTGTCGTGCGTTTCCTGTTCCAGGCGGTATGCGGCATGGCAATGTTCGCGTTCTTCGTCTGGGGCGTGCAGATTCTCTGGGGTGTGTGATCCATGGCTAGCATTCGTACTCTTTCCTTCGACGCCATCATCGTAGGTGGTGGCGGCGCCGGCATGCGCGCTGCGCTGCAACTGGCCCAGGGTGGCCACAAGACCGCTGTGGTGACCAAGGTCTTCCCGACCCGCTCCCACACCGTATCCGCCCAGGGCGGCATCACCTGTGCCATCGCTTCGGCCGACCCGAACGACGATTGGCGCTGGCACATGTACGACACCGTCAAGGGCTCCGACTACATCGGTGACCAGGACGCCATCGAATACATGTGCTCCGTAGGTCCGGAAGCCGTGTTCGAACTGGAACACATGGGCCTGCCGTTCTCCCGTACCGAACAGGGGCGTATCTACCAGCGTCCGTTCGGTGGTCAGTCCAAGGACTTCGGCAAGGGTGGTCAGGCTGCCCGTACCTGCGCCGCTGCCGACCGTACCGGTCACGCACTGCTGCACACCCTGTACCAGGCCAACCTGAAGAACGGCACCTCGTTCCTCAACGAGTGGTACGCCGTTGACCTGGTGAAGAACCAGGACGGCGCCGTGGTCGGCATCATCGCCATCTGCATCGAGACCGGCGAAACCGTATACATCCGTTCCAAAGCCGTGGTTCTGGCCACCGGCGGTGCTGGTCGTATCTACGCCTCCACCACCAACGCCCTGATCAACACCGGTGACGGCGTGGGCATGGCCCTGCGTGCTGGTGTGCCGGTGCAGGACATCGAAATGTGGCAGTTCCACCCGACCGGTATCGCCGGCGCTGGTGTACTGGTCACCGAAGGCTGCCGTGGTGAAGGTGGTTACCTGATCAACGCCCATGGCGAGCGCTTCATGGAGCGTTACGCTCCGAACGCCAAGGACCTGGCCGGCCGCGACGTGGTCGCCCGTTCCATGGTCAAGGAAGTGATCGCCGGCAACGGTGTGGGCCCGAACAAGGACCACGTACTGCTGAAGCTCGACCACCTCGGCGAGGAAGTCCTGCACAGCCGCCTGCCTGGCATCTGCGAACTGTCCAAAACTTTCGCGCACGTCGACCCGGTCGTCGCTCCGATCCCGGTTATCCCGACCTGCCACTACATGATGGGCGGCGTTGCCACCAACATTCATGGTCAGGCCATCACCCAGGACGCCAACGGTAACGACACCATTGTCGAAGGCCTGTTCGCCGTGGGCGAAGTGGCTTGCGTATCGGTTCATGGCGCCAACCGCCTGGGCGGCAACTCGCTGCTCGACCTGGTGGTATTCGGCCGTGCCGCCGGTCTGCACCTGGAGAAGGCGCTCAAGGAAGGTATCGAGGCGCGCGGCGCCAGCGAGACCGACATCGAGCAGTCCCTCAAGCGTCTGTCCGGTGTCAACGAGCGCACCAGCGGCGAAGAAGTCGCTCCGTTGAAGCGCGAGCTGCAACAGTGCATGCAGAACTACTTCGGCGTATTCCGTACTGGCGAATACATGCAGAAGGGTATCGCTCAGCTGGCCGAGCTGCGTGAGCGCATCGCCAACGTGAAGATCAACGACAAGTCCCAGGCTTTCAACACCGCGCGTATCGAAGCGCTGGAGCTGCAGAACCTGCTGGAAGTCGCTGAAGCCACCGCCATCGCCGCCGAAGTGCGCAAAGAGTCCCGTGGTGCTCACGCCCGTGAAGACTTCGAAGACCGCGACGACGAGAACTGGCTGTGCCACACCCTGTACTTCCCGGGTGAGAAGCGCGTTGCCAAGCGCGCTGTCAACTTCGCGCCGAAGACTGTTCCGGCGTTCGAACCCAAAGTACGTACTTATTAAGGGTGGCCGAGATGTCCAAGACTCTTACTGTCAGCGTCTATCGCTACAACCCGGAGAGCGACAGCGCTCCGACCATGCAGGACTTCCAGATCGACACCGACGGCAAGGACGTGATGGTCCTCGACGTACTGGCGCTGATCAAGGAACAGGACGAAGGTTTCTCTTACCGTCGCTCCTGCCGTGAAGGCGTCTGCGGTTCCGACGGCATGAACATCAACGGCAAGAATGGCCTGGCGTGCATCACTCCGCTGTCGGCCGCTGGCCTGAAGGGCGGCAAGCTGGTGATTCGTCCGCTGCCGGGTCTGCCGGTCATCCGTGACCTGGTCGTCGATATGAGCATCTTCTACAAGCAGTACGAGAAGGTGAAACCCTTCCTGCAGAACGATACTCCGGCTCCGGCCATCGAGCGTCTGCAGTCCCCGGAAGATCGCGAGAAGCTGGACGGTCTGTACGAGTGCATCCTGTGCGCTTGCTGCTCGACTTCCTGCCCGTCCTTCTGGTGGAACCCGGACAAGTTCCTCGGTCCCGCTGCGCTGCTGCAGGCCTATCGTTTCCTGGCCGATAGCCGTGACAACAAGACCGAAGAGCGACTGGCTGCGCTGGACGATCCGTTCAGCGTGTTCCGTTGCCGCGGCATCATGAACTGCGTGAACGTTTGCCCGAAGGGTCTGAACCCCACCAAGGCAATCGGCCACGTACGTAACATGCTGCTGCAAAGCGGTACCTGATTCGATTGCTGTACGCGTAACACCTGCGGTACCGGCCTGGTCGGTACCGCAGTAAAACCAGGAACGCAGCTCACAAAGCCGTGTCCCTTATTTGAAAAATATATAGATGACCAGCAGGGGCAACCGGGCTGGTGCCCGGACTATCTGCGGGATCCTTGGTGGCTTTACCGAAGTCGCTGTGCCAGGACTTCTTAGCCCTAGTGGTGTCCATGCCGATGGTGTCCCCTTATCGAGGGTGACAAAGCATGCAAGAAAGCGAAATGCAGCGCATGTGGAACAGTGCCCACCTATCCGGTGGTAACGCTGCATATGTGGAAGAGCTCTATGAGCTTTACCTGCACGATCCCAACGCTGTGCCCGAAGAGTGGCGCACTTACTTCCAGAAGCTGCCGACCGACGGCAATCTTGCCACCGACGTTTCGCACTCCACCATCCGGGATCATTTCGTCCTGCTCGCCAAGAATCAGCGCCGCGCCCAACCGGTGTCCGCTGGTGCAGTGAGCTCTGAGCACGAGAAGAAGCAGGTTGAAGTCCTGCGTCTGATCCAGGCATTCCGCATGCGCGGCCACCAGGCTTCCAAGCTCGACCCGCTTGGTCTGTGGCAGCGTCCGGCTCCGGCTGACCTGTCGATCCGCCATTACGGGCTGACTGACGCCGACCTCGATACCACCTTCCGCACTGGTGAGCTCTACATCGGCAAAGAAGAGGCTACTCTGCGCGAGATTCAGCAGACCCTCAACGAGACGTATTGCCGCACCATCGGTGCCGAGTTCACCCACATCGTCGATTCCGAGCAGCGCAAGTGGTTCCAGCAGCGCCTGGAAAGCGTGCGCGGCCGTCCCGCGTTCTCGCCGGAAGTCCAGAGCCACCTGCTGGAGCGCCTGACCGCTGCCGAGGGCCTGGAAAAGTACCTGGGCACCAAGTACCCGGGCACCAAGCGTTTCGGCCTTGAAGGCGGCGAGAGCCTGATTCCGCTGCTGGACGAGATCATCCAGCGCTCCGGCTCCTATGGCCTGAAGGAAATCGTCATTGGCATGGCCCACCGCGGCCGCCTGAACGTCCTGGTCAACACCTTCGGCAAGAACCCGCGCGACCTGTTCGACGAGTTCGAAGGCAAGAAGACCGAAGGCCTGTCGTCCGGTGACGTGAAGTACCACCAGGGCTTCTCCTCCAACGTCATGACCCCCGGTGGCGAAGTTCACCTGGCCCTGGCGTTCAACCCGTCCCACCTGGAAATCGTTTCCCCGGTGGTCGAAGGTTCCGTGCGTGCCCGCCAGGACCGTCGCCAGGACAAGACCGGCGACAAGGTACTGCCGATCTCCATCCACGGTGACGCAGCCTTCGCCGGTCAGGGCGTGGTGATGGAAACCTTCCAGATGTCGCAGACCCGTGGCTACAAGACGGGCGGCACCATTCACATCGTGATCAACAACCAGGTGGGTTTCACCACCAGCCGTCCGGAAGACTCGCGTTCCACCGAGTACTGCACCGACGTCGCCAAGATGATCCAGGCGCCGATCCTGCACGTGAACGGCGACGATCCGGAAGCCGTGCTGTTCGTCACCCAACTGGCTGTCGACTACCGCATGCAGTTCAAGCGTGACGTGGTCATCGACCTGGTCTGCTACCGCCGTCGTGGTCACAACGAAGCTGACGAGCCGAACGGCACCCAGCCGCTGATGTACCAGCAGATCGCCAAGCAGCGCACCACCCGTGAGCTGTACGCCGATGCCCTGAGCGCCGCCAGCGTGCTCGACGTTGCCGGCATCCAGGCCAAGGTGGACGAGTACCGTACCGCCCTGGACAACGGCCAGCACGTGGTCAAGAGCCTGGTGAAGGAGCCCAACAAGGAGCTCTTCGTCGACTGGCGCCCCTACCTGGGTCACGCCTGGACCGCTCGTCACGATACTCGCTTCGATCTGAAGACCCTGCAGGAGCTCTCCACCAAGCTGCTGGAAATCCCGGAAGGCTTCGTGGTCCAGCGTCAGGTCGCCAAGATCCTCGAAGACCGTCAGAAGATGGGCGCCGGGGCGATGCCGATCAACTGGGGCTTCGCCGAGACCATGGCCTACGCCACCCTGCTGTTCGAAGGCCACCCGGTGCGTATCACCGGCCAGGACGTGGGTCGCGGCACCTTCTCGCACCGTCATGCGGCGCTGCACAGCCAGAAGGACGCCAGCACCTACCTGCCGCTGCAGCATCTGTTCGCCGACCAGCCGAAGTTCGATCTGTACGACTCCTACCTCTCGGAAGAGGCCGTGCTGGCGTTCGAATACGGCTACTCCACCACCACGCCTAACGCGCTGGTGATCTGGGAAGCCCAGTTCGGTGACTTCGCCAACGGCGCCCAGGTAGTGGTCGACCAGTTCATCACCAGCGGCGAGCACAAGTGGGGCCGTCTGTGCGGCCTGACCATGCTGCTGCCCCACGGCTACGAAGGCCAGGGTCCGGAGCACTCCTCCGCGCGCCTGGAGCGTTACCTGCAGCTGTGCGCCGAGCACAACATTCAGGTCTGCGTGCCGACCACTCCGGCCCAGGTCTACCACATGCTCCGTCGCCAGGTGATCCGTCCGCTGCGCAAGCCGCTGGTGGCCCTGACTCCGAAGTCCCTGCTGCGTCACAAACTGGCTATCTCGACCCTGGAAGATCTGGCCGAAGGCTCCTTCCAGACCGTCATCGACGAGATCGACGCGATCGATCCGAAGAAGGTGGATCGCCTTATCCTGTGCAGTGGCAAGGTGTACTACGACCTGCTGGAGAAACGCCGTGCCGAAGGCCGCGAAGATATCGCCATCGTGCGTATCGAGCAGCTGTATCCGTTCCCCGAGGACGAACTGGCTGAGATTCTGGCTCCGTACAAGAACCTCAAGCACATCGTCTGGTGCCAGGAAGAGCCGATGAACCAGGGCGCCTGGTACTGCAGCCAGCACCACATGCGTCGTGTCGCGACAGCCCACAAGAAGGGCCTGTTCCTCGAGTACGCCGGTCGTGAAGGTTCTGCAGCCCCGGCTTGCGGCTACGCCTCCATGCACGCTGAGCAGCAGGAAAAACTGCTGCAAGATGCCTTTACTGTTTAACGCCTTCGCGCTGAAGAAACCGAATTAGATAGGAACCCTGAACAATGGCTATCGAGATCAAAGCCCCCACTTTCCCGGAATCGGTTGCCGACGGCACCGTGGCTACCTGGCACAAGAAGCCGGGCGATGCGGTCAAGCGCGACGAGCTGATCGTCGACATCGAAACTGACAAAGTGGTCATGGAAGTCCTGGCGGAAGCCGACGGCGTCCTGGCTGAAGTCGTCAAGAACGAAGGCGACACCGTTCTCAGCGGCGAACTGCTGGGCAAGCTTAACGCTGGCGCCGCGGCTGCTGCTCCTGCCGCTGCTGCCCCGGCTGCCGCTCCGGCCCAGGCCGCTGCTCCGGCCGCCGCGGGGGCCGACGACGCCATCCTCTCTCCGGCTGCCCGCAAGCTGGCCGAAGAGAATGGCATCGACCCGAACAGCATTGCCGGCACCGGCAAGGGCGGTCGCGTGACCAAGGAAGACGTGGTTGCCGCCGTTGAAGCCAAGAAGAACGCCCCGGCCGCCGCACCGGCCGCTGCCAAGCCGGCTGCCCCGGCTGGCGAGGCTCCGATCTTCGCTGCCGGCGATCGCATCGAGAAGCGCGTACCGATGACCCGCCTGCGTGCCAAGGTCGCCGAGCGTCTGGTCGAAGCCCAGTCCACCATGGCCATGCTGACTACCTACAACGAAGTCAACATGAAGCCGGTCATGGACCTGCGCGCCAAGTACAAGGACCTGTTCGAGAAGAAGCACAACGGCGTTCGCCTGGGCTTCATGTCCTTCTTCGTGAAGGCCGCCACCGAAGCCCTGAAGCGCTTCCCGGGTGTTAACGCTTCCATCGACGGCAGCGACATCGTCTACCACGGCTACCAGGACATCGGCGTTGCCGTGTCCAGCGACCGCGGTCTGGTGGTTCCGGTACTGCGTAACGCCGAGTTCATGAGCCTGGCCGAAATCGAAGGCGGCATCGCCAACTTCGGCAAGAAGGCCAAAGAAGGCAAGCTGACCATCGAAGAGATGACTGGTGGTACCTTCACCATCTCCAACGGTGGTGTGTTCGGCTCGCTGCTCTCCAGCCCGATCGTCAACCCGCCGCAGACCGCCATCCTCGGTATGCACAAGATCCAGGAGCGCCCGATGGCCGTTAATGGCCAGGTCGTGATCCTGCCGATGATGTACCTGGCGCTGTCCTACGACCACCGCCTGATCGATGGCAAGGAGGCCGTAAGCTTCCTGGTGACCATCAAGGACCTGCTGGAAGACCCGGCTCGTCTGCTGCTCGACGTCTGATCGGCAGTCTCTCTTAACGGCGGCCCCCCTTGCAGGGGCCGTCCGGTTTCATACGAGAAGGAATGAGTTATGACCCAGAAATTCGACGTGGTAGTGATTGGTGCGGGCCCTGGCGGCTATGTTGCCGCCATCAAGGCTGCTCAGCTCGGCCTGAAGACCGCCTGCATCGAGAAGTACCAGGACAAGGAAGGCAAGACCGCTCTGGGCGGCACCTGCCTGAACGTCGGCTGCATTCCGTCGAAGGCGCTGCTGGACAGCTCCTACAAGTACCATGAGGCCCACGAGGCCTTCAAAGTCCACGGTATCGAAGCCAAGGGCGTCTCCATCGACGTTCCCACCATGGTTGGTCGCAAGAACACCATCGTGAAGAACCTGACCGGTGGCGTTGCCACCCTGTTCAAGGCCAACGGCGTCACCCTGCTGGAAGGCCATGGCAAGCTGCTGGCCAATAAGCAGGTCGAAGTGACCGGTTCCGACGGCAAGGTACAGATCGTCGAAGCCGTGAACGTGATCCTCGCTTCCGGTTCCAAGCCGGTAGACATTCCGCCGGCTCCCGTTGACCAGGACGTGATCGTCGATTCCACCGGCGCCCTGGATTTCCAGGCCGTGCCGAAGAAGCTGGGCGTGATCGGTGCCGGTGTGATCGGCCTGGAGCTGGGCTCCGTCTGGGCCCGCCTGGGTGCCGAAGTGACCGTGCTGGAAGCCCTGGACAAGTTCCTCCCGGCCGCCGACGAGCAGGTTTCCAAGGAAGCCATGAAGGTCCTGACCAAGCAGGGTCTGAAGATTCGCCTGGGCGCCCGCGTGACCGGCTCCGAGGTGAAGAAGAAGCAGGTTACCGTCAGCTTCACCGACGCCAATGGCGAGCAGAAGGAAACCTTCGACAAGCTGATCGTGGCCGTGGGCCGTCGCCCGGTGACCACCGATCTGCTGGCTGCCGACAGCGGCGTGACCCTGGACGAGCGTGGCTTCATCTTCGTCGACGACCATTGCGCTACCAGCGTTCCGGGCGTGTACGCCATCGGTGACGTGGTACGTGGCGCGATGCTGGCCCACAAGGCCTCGGAAGAGGGCATCATGGTCGCCGAGCGCATCGCCGGCCACAAAGCCCAGATGAACTATGACCTCATTCCGTCGGTCATCTATACCCACCCGGAAATCGCGTGGGTCGGCAAGACCGAGCAGACCCTGAAGGCCGAAGGCGTCGAGATCAACGTCGGTACCTTCCCGTTCGCCGCCAGCGGCCGTGCCATGGCTGCCAACGACACCGCCGGTTTCGTCAAGGTCATCGCCGATGCCAAGACCGACCGCGTACTGGGTGTCCACGTGATCGGCCCGAGCGCCGCAGAACTGGTCCAGCAAGGTGCCATCGGTATGGAATTCGGCACCAGCGCCGAAGACCTGGGCATGATGGTCTTCTCGCACCCGACCCTGTCCGAAGCGCTGCATGAAGCGGCCCTCGCTGTGAATGGTCACGCCATCCACATCGCCAACCGCAAGAAGCGCTGAGCAACACCCCCTGCACAGATCGCGCGTGGCCTGTGCAGGGTCCGGAACCACGGCGGGTAGCCCGTCGTGAGTCCTGGCCAGACGGCAGGGGCTCACCGCGGAACGCCCGCCGGACTGCCTTCATAAGCAGTCACAGGTGGCGCGGCACCACGAATGCAGCGCCGAATGCGCAATACCTAAACGAAGACGGTAGACAAGCATGAATCTCCACGAGTATCAGGGTAAGCAGCTGTTCGCTGAATACGGCCTGCCCGTATCCAAGGGCTTTGCCGTAGACACCCCGGAAGAAGCCGCAGAAGCCTGCGAAAAAATCGGTGGTAGCGAATGGGTTGTGAAAGCCCAGGTCCACGCTGGCGGCCGCGGTAAAGCGGGCGGCGTGAAGCTGGTCAAGAGCAAGGAAGACGCCAAGGCCTTCGCCGCCAACTGGCTGGGCAAGCGCCTGGTGACTTACCAGACTGACGCCAATGGCCAGCCGGTCAGCAAAATCCTGGTTGAATCCTGCACCGACATCGCCAAGGAACTGTACCTGGGCGCCGTGGTAGATCGTTCCAGCCGCCGCATCGTGTTCATGGCTTCCACCGAAGGTGGCGTGGACATCGAGAAAGTTGCTCACGAAACTCCCGAGAAAATCCTCAAGGCCACCATCGACCCGCTGGTCGGCGCCCAGCCCTACCAGGGCCGTGAGCTGGCATTCCAGCTGGGCCTGGAAGGTGACCAGATCAAGCAGTTCACCCACATCTTCGTGAACCTGGCCAAGCTGTTCCAGGACTACGATCTGGCCCTGCTGGAAGTGAACCCGCTGGTAATCAAGGCTGACGGCAACCTGCACTGCCTGGACGCCAAGATCAACATCGACAGCAACGCCATGTACCGCCAGCCCAAGCTGCGCGCCATGCACGACCCGTCCCAGGACGACGCTCGTGAAGCCCATGCGCAGAAGTGGGAACTGAACTACGTGGCCCTGGAAGGCAACATTGGCTGCATGGTCAACGGTGCCGGCCTGGCCATGGGTACCATGGATATCGTCAACCTCCACGGCGGCAAGCCGGCCAACTTCCTCGACGTTGGCGGCGGTGCGACCAAGGAGCGCGTGACCGAAGCGTTCAAGATCATCCTGTCCGACAGCAACGTCGCTGCCGTACTGGTGAACATCTTCGGCGGCATCGTTCGTTGCGACATGATTGCCGAAGGCATCATCGGCGCGGTGAAGGAAGTTGGCGTGAAGATCCCGGTGGTCGTCCGTCTGGAAGGCAACAACGCTGACCTCGGCGCCAAGGTACTGGCCGAGAGCGGTCTGAACATCATCGCGGCGACCAGCCTGACCGACGCTGCACAGCAAGTCGTCAAGGCCGCGGAGGGCAAGTAATGAGCGTCCTGATCAACAAAGACACCAAAGTCATCTGCCAGGGCTTCACCGGTAGCCAGGGTACTTTCCACTCCGAACAAGCCATCGCCTACGGCACCAAGATGGTCGGCGGCGTGACCCCCGGCAAGGGCGGCACCACCCACCTGGGCCTGCCGGTGTTCAACACCGTCAAGGAAGCCGTTGAAGCCACCGGCGCCGAAGCTTCGGTGATCTACGTTCCGGCCCCCTTCTGCAAGGACTCCATCCTGGAAGCGGCCAACGGCGGCATCAAGCTGATCGTCTGCATCACCGAGGGTATCCCCACCCTCGACATGCTGGACGCCAAGGTCAAGTGCGACGAGCTGGGCGTACGCCTGATCGGCCCGAACTGCCCGGGCGTGATCACTCCCGGCGAGTGCAAGATCGGCATCATGCCGGGTCACATCCACCTGCCGGGCAAGGTAGGCATCGTGTCGCGTTCCGGCACCCTGACCTATGAAGCCGTGAAGCAGACCACCGACGCCGGTTTCGGCCAGTCCACCTGCGTGGGCATCGGTGGTGACCCGATCCCGGGCTCCAACTTCATCGATATCCTGAAGCTGTTCCAGGAAGACCCGCAGACCGAAGCCATCGTCATGATCGGCGAGATCGGCGGTTCCGCTGAAGAAGAAGCTGCTGCCTTCATCAAGGCCAACGTGACCAAGCCGGTGGTGTCCTACATCGCTGGTGTGACCGCACCGCCCGGCAAGCGCATGGGCCACGCTGGCGCCATCATCTCCGGTGGCAAAGGCACCGCGGACGAGAAGTTCGCTGCCCTGCAGGACGCTGGTGTGAAAACCGTGCGTTCGCTGGCCGACATCGGCAAGGCCCTGGCCGAGCTGACCGGCTGGGAAGTCAAGAACGCCTAAGGCGACTTGATTCCCCCAACAAAGGCCACCCTTCGGGGTGGCCTTTGTCGTTCGAGGTGCAACCCTCTTGCGTGAAAGTGCAACCGCTTGTCGGCCAAGCGACAGAAACGGTTGCTACTCCGACAACCTGACCCACGTCAGGCGCTTCCCTCGGTAAAATCCCTAGGCTAGCAACCATGCCGCTCACCATGCCCCACAAGGGCGAAGGTCGGGCACCAGCGATCAATCCCAAACGGATGGATGACGTTTCCCCCGACCCGATCGGGAAACCCCTTCGGTAAACCCTGTTTCAGCGATGTGGTAATTCCCCAATGAAATCCTTGAAAGGCCAGGATGTCCTGGCACTCGGCTTCATGACGTTCGCGTTGTTCGTCGGAGCCGGCAATATCATTTTCCCGCCCATTGTCGGCCTGCAGTCCGGTCCCCACGTCTGGATGGCAGCCCTGGGCTTCCTGATCACCGCCGTCGGCCTGCCGGTGGTAACGGTCATCGCCCTGGCCAAGGTCGGGGGCGCCATGGACTCCCTAAGCAGCCCCATCGGCAGGACGGCGGGCGTGCTCCTGGCCTCGATCTGCTACCTGTCGGTCGGCCCGCTGTTCGCCACCCCGCGTACCGCGACCGTCTCGTTCGAAGTCGGCCTGGCGCCGCTGACCGGCGATACCCCGCTGGCCCTGTTCGCCTACAGCCTCTTGTACTTCATCGTGGTACTGGCGGTGTCCCTGTATCCCGGCCGCCTGCTGGATACCGTCGGCCGAGTGCTGGCGCCGATGAAGATCGTGGCGCTGGCCATCCTCGGCATCGCGGCATTCATGCTGCCCATGGGCGAAATCGGTGACGCCACCCCGGCCTACCAGGCCGCGCCTTTCTCCCAGGGCTTCATCAACGGCTACCTGACCATGGACACCCTCGGTGCCCTGGTTTTCGGCATCGTCATCGTGAACGCGATCCGTTCCCGTGGCGTCGAGTCGCCGCGCCTGATCACCCGATATGCCATCATCGCCGGCCTGATCGCCGGTGTCGGTCTGGCGCTGGTGTACATCAGCCTGTTCCGCCTGGGTGCCAACAGCCACGACATCGCTGGTGCCGCCACCAACGGCGCCGCGGTCCTGCATGCATACGTGCAGCACACCTTCGGTAACCTCGGCAGCACCTTCCTCGCGTTGCTGATCTCCCTGGCCTGCCTGGTGACCGCCGTCGGCCTGACCTGTGCCTGCGCCGAGTATTTCAGCCGTCTGCTGCCGCTGTCCTACCGCAGCCTGGTGATCATCCTCGCCGCGTTCAGCCTCGTGGTATCCAATCTCGGCCTGACCAAGCTGATTCAGGTTTCGGTGCCGGTACTCACCGCCATCTACCCGCCGTGCATCGTGCTGGTGGCCCTGAGCTTCTGCGTGGGGCTGTGGCACTCCCCGGGCCGCGTCGTGGCGCCGGTGATGCTGGTGTCGCTGCTGTTCGGCCTGATCGACGCCCTCAAGGGTGCCGAACTCGCGGGCTGGATGCCGCAATGGCTGTCTCACCTGCCGCTGTCTGAACAGGGGCTCGCCTGGCTGCTGCCGTCCGTCGCCGCCCTGGCCGCGGCCAGCATCTACGACCGCCTGCTGGGCAAGCCCGTGGAAGTCGCTGTCTGATTGACGGCAAGTGCGAAAAAGGCCGCCTCCGGGCGGCCTTTTTATTGCGATCAGGTGCCGTCAGACCCTGCAGGGGCTTGCTAATGGGTCGCTATAATCGGCCGTGTTCTTAAAAGGAATTCGCATGTCCACCATTCTGCGCAACTGGCCCCACCTGCTGGCCATCCTCTGGTTCCTCACCTGCTGGGTGGGCTATACCCGCTACGCCATCTGGAAGGGCAGGGACACCGCCTGCCTGGCGTCTGTCCTGCATCTCTATCGCGAGGACTGGATGCGTCGTCTGCTGCTGCGCGACAACCGCATTGCCGACGCCAGCGTGATCGGCAACCTGGAGCGCAATGCTTCCTTCTTCGCGTCCAGCACCCTGATCATCCTGGCCGGCATCCTCACCGTGCTCGGATCCACCGACCGAGCGGTGTCGGTGCTGGCGGACCTGCCATTCGTTCAACCTGCCAGCCGCGGCATTTCCGAACTCAAGCTGCTGGGGCTGGCGGTCGTCTTCGTCTACGCCTTCTTCACCTTCAGCTGGTGCATGCGCCAGTACAACTTCGCCGCGATTCTGGTGGGGTCCGCGCCGATGATCGGCGAGAAGCACGTCAGCGAACAGGAAAGGAAAGCCTTTGCCGAGCGCACCGCACGGGTCATCTCGCTTGCGGCCAACCAGTTCAACTTCGGCCTGCGCAGCTACTACTTCGGCTTGGCCATGCTGGCCTGGTTCATCAACCCCTGGTTCTTCATGCTCGTCACCGCCGGGGTGGTGTTGGTGCTCTACCGCCGCGAGTTCCACTCGGATGTACTGGATGTGATGGTCTACACCCCGACCCAGGCGCTGGAAGCGCCCAAGGAGAAAGTCGAATGAGTATTCCGTTCTGGTGCCTGTTCTTCACCGCTCTGCTCATCTACCTGGCCAAGGTGCCGGTGGCCAAGGCCATGCACGAAGAGGGCAGGGGGTATGACAACCGCAATCCACGTGCGCAGCAGGCGCGGCTGACCGGCTTCGGCGCACGGGCGGTGGCGGCACACCAGAACACCCTGGAAATATTCCCGTTGTTCGCGGCCGGCGTGCTGGTGGCCCATGTCACCCAGAGTCAGGGCTGGTTCGTCGACCTGCTGGCAATAGTCTTCATCGTGTCGCGGGTGCTGTACCTGTTCCTCTACTGGAACGACAAGGCCAGCCTGCGCAGCCTGGTCTGGGGCGTCGGCCTGGTTTGTTCTCTCCTGCTGATGCTCAGCCCCGTGCTCTGATCCCCCGTAAACGACAAGGCCCGCACATTGCGGGCCTTGTCGTTGGTGCTGCCGGAAGCTTACTGGCTCTGCTCCTCGGACGGTGCGGTGTCCGGAGCGGCCGGAGCGGCCGGTGCGCTCGGAGCCGGGGCGGTTTCCGGAGCCGGGGTCGGGGCGGGCGCCGGAGCGCTCGGCTGGGATTCGGTCGCCGGTGCAGCCGGTGCCTGAGCCTCTTCCTTCTTGTCGCAGGCGGCGAGACCAAGGCTGGCGGCCAGCAGCAGGGCGAGAGACAGGGTTTTCTTCATTTGAGCCTCCATGTGTGGCTTTCCTCGTAGATAGCCGTTGGAGTTTCTTAGCTGATTCTAAGTTCAACGTCTTTTAAAAAAATCTGGTTCCAGCACTTGTCGATAACGACCGCCCGTCCGCAGGGTATTATTCGGCTCTTTAGCCAACTTCCGCCAAGGTTGCAGTCATGACGGACAACTCCCTTATCGAACGGGCGCAGCGCTTTCTCGCGGCGCTGCGCCATTGCCAGGTGCTCGGCCTCAGCGTGCACGATGCGACCCCTCAGGGCCTGACCCTGCGCCTGCCCTACAGCACCCAGATCATCGGCAATCCGGAAACCGGCGTGATCCACGGCGGCGCCATCACCACCCTGATGGACACTACCTGCGGCATCTCCACCGTCTGCGTGCTGCCGGAATTCGAGATTTGCCCGACCCTGGATCTGCGCATCGACTACATGCATCCGGCCGAACCCCACAAGGACGTCTTCGGTTTCGCTGAGTGCTACCGGGTGACGCCCAACGTCATCTTCACCCGCGGCTATGCCTACCAGGACGATCCGGCCCAGCCCATCGCCCACGTGGTCGGCGCATTCATGCGTATGGGCAAGCCGGGTCAGTTGAAGCAGGGAGGTGCGGCATGAGCCTTGACCTCAACGCCCTGGTGCGTGAAGCCCATGAGAAGAATGACTACGACTCGCTGGTGTGCCTGATTCCCTACGCCAAGCTGATCGGCATGGAATGCCTGCGTCTCGGGGACGACATGGTGTTCCGCCTGCCGGCGAACAAGGACAACATCGGCAATCCGACCCTGCCGGCCATCCATGGCGGCGTGATCGCCGGTTTCATGGAGCATGCGGCCATGCTTCACCTGCTGATGTTCATGGGTACGCCACATATGCCCAAAATCATCGACTTCTCGATAGATTACCTTCGCGCCGGGCACTATCGTGACACCTACGTCCAGTGCCAGGTCTGGCGACAAGGCCGCCGCGTCGCCAACGTTGCCATCACCGCCTGGCAGACCACCCAGACCGAACCCATCGCCACCGCGCGCGCCCACTTCAAGGTCGACGAACCCTGAGGCGCGCCAGGCGCGTCCGGTCGTTCACAAGGAAAGCCCGATGGTTGCGTTACTGATTCTTGGCGGCCTGTTGCTGATCGTCACCGGTCTCGTCTGGCTGGTCATGCTGGCGTTCGGCACCAGCCTGCTCTGGGGCTTCGGCAGCCTGTTGCCGCCGGTCACCCTGGCCTACGTGCTCTACCACTGGCGTAACGCACGCAAGGCCGTGGCACTGGGCGCCATGGGCTTCATCCCGCTGGTGGTGGGGCTGACCATGCTCGCCGCCCAGGATCCGGAGCGCCTCCAGGCGATTCTCAGCCTGCGCTGGCTGGGCGAGGAGGATCGGGTCAGGTCCGAGCTGGATATCCGCCTGAACGGCGAACTCAACGGCCAGCGCTTTTCACCGCTGGAGGCCGAACTGGTGGATGGCATTCTCAGCCTGCGTGAAGGGCAGGACTTCTACGCCCGTCGTGAGCTGACCATCCGCCTCGGCAACCAGCCCCAGGGCGCCCTGCGCCTGGACATACTGCCCCAGGACGTCGGCCCGAAACCGGAAGTCGAGATCAACTGGCTGCTGCCGGAGCAGGAACTGCCGGAAGCACGGCGCATTCCCCGTGGCTACACCCTGCACCTGGACCTCCGGCCGGTGGCGCCGAACCGCCTCGCAGGAGATTTCCACCTGGTACTGCCGCCGAAGTTCGCCACGACGCTCACCGGCCACCTTGAGGTCTTCACCGACCGCTTGCGCTACCGCGAAGGCCGGGTGGACCCGACCTACGATTCTCGCGACACCCTGGCCTACGTGATACGCGACTATCTGCAACGACGATTCACCACCCGCAATGTCGAGCTGATGCCGTTGCCGGCTGTCAGCCTGCCGGCGCGCGAGCTGGACCTTGAAGTGGAGGCCCGGGTCGATGGCCAGGCCCAGCGCCTGGCGCTTCAACTTGCCAAGAGCGAGACCAAGGGCTGGCGTGTGGGCCGCGACAGTTTCCCGCCCCTGGCCGAACCCAATTCGGCACCCCAGGCACCCAGTGCGGCACAAGACTCGGCACCCGCTGCGGACGCCGCCCGCCCGGTGGATCGTCGCCTGCGGTTCTCGCTGCAGCGCCTGCTGAGCAATCCCAGCCAGTACCAGGCGCTCAGCATGCGTGTGTACACGGTGCGTGGCAGCACCGCCGAAGGCCGCTTCACCGGCCTGGACCACGAAGGCCGCATCCTCATCCGCCGCAACCTGGGCGGAGCGGGTGCCGCCAGCTTCAGCTTCGACCTGGACGAGGTTTCCCACGTCGAGCTGCTCGAGCCCTGAACTGTATGGGGCGCTGAAGCCCCCATCACAGCGATGACACCCGCGTTTTGCTAAACACTTGAAATCCTTGTCGAAGGCCCCATCTGGATGACATCCGCCGCCGCACATGCGGCTCAAGCCATCCAAGTGGAGTTAGACGACCATGAGTGTGGAAACTCAAAAAGAGACCCTGGGCTTCCAGACCGAGGTGAAGCAATTGCTTCACCTGATGATCCATTCCCTGTATTCCAACAAGGAAATCTTCCTTCGCGAGCTGATTTCCAACGCTTCCGACGCTGCCGACAAACTGCGCTTCGAGGCGCTGGCCAAGCCCGAGCTGCTGGAAGGCGGCGCCGATCTCAAGATCCGGGTCAGCTTCGACAAGGATGCCCGCACCGTCACCATCGAAGACAACGGCATCGGCATGAGCCGTGACGAGGTGATCGCGCACCTGGGCACCATCGCCAAGTCCGGCACCGCCGACTTCCTGAAGAACCTGTCCGGCGACCAGAAGAAGGATTCCCATCTGATCGGCCAGTTCGGCGTGGGTTTCTATTCCGCCTTCATCGTTGCCGACAAGGTCGACGTCTTCACCCGCCGCGCCGGCCTGCCTGCCGCCGAGGGCGTGCACTGGGCATCGAAGGGTGAGGGTGAGTTCGACGTCGCTACCATCGAAAAGGCCGAGCGCGGTAGCCGCATCGTCCTGCACCTGAAGGCCGATGAAGCGGAATTCGCCGACGGCTGGCGCCTGCGCAACGTCATCAAGAAATACTCCGACCACATTGCCCTGCCCATCGAGCTGCCGAAGGAGCTGCACGGTGAAGAGGCGCCTGCCGAGGTGGAATGGGAAACCGTCAACCGCGCCAGTGCCCTCTGGACACGTCCGCGCACCGAGGTGAAGGACGAGGAATACCAGGAGTTCTACAAGCACGTCGCCCACGACTTCGAGAACCCGCTGACCTGGAGCCACAACAAGGTCGAAGGCAAGCTGGAGTACAACTCGCTGCTCTACGTTCCGGCCCGCGCCCCGTTCGACCTGTACCACCGTGAGGCCCCGCGTGGCCTGAAGCTGTACGTGCAGCGCGTGTTCATCATGGATCAGGCTGACCAGTTCCTGCCGCTCTACCTGCGCTTCATCAAGGGCGTGGTGGACTCCAATGACCTGTCGCTGAACGTCTCCCGCGAAATCCTGCAGAAGGACCCGGTGATCGACTCCATGAAGTCGGCCCTGACCAAGCGCGTGCTGGACATGCTGGAGAAGCTGGCGAAGAACGAACCCGAGCAGTACAAGGGCTTCTGGAAGAACTTCGGCCAGGTGCTCAAGGAAGGCCCGGCCGAGGACTTCGCCAACAAGGAAAAGATCGCCGGCCTGCTGCGCTTCGCCGCCACCAGCGACGAGTCGGGCGAGCAGAGCGTGTCCCTGGCCGACTACACCGGCCGCATGCGGGAAGGCCAGGACAAGATCTACTACCTCACCGGCGAGAGCTACTCGCAGGTCAAGAACAGCCCGCACCTGGAAGTCTTCCGCAAGAAGGGCATCGAAGTTCTGCTGCTCACCGACCGCATCGACGAGTGGCTGATGAGCTACCTGTCCGACTTCGACGGCAAAGGCTTTGTCGATGTCGCCCGTGGAGACCTCGACCTCGGCAAGCTGGACTCGGAAGAGGACAAGAAGGCCCAGGAAGAAGTCGCCAAGGCCAAGGAAGGGCTGATCGAGCGACTGAAGCAGGTACTGGATGAGCAGGTCAGCGAAGTGCGCGTTTCCCACCGCCTGACCGATTCCCCGGCGATCCTCGCCATTGGCGAACAGGACCTCGGCCTGCAGATGCGCCAGATCCTCGAAGCCAGCGGCCAGAAGGTTCCGGACTCCAAGCCGATCTTCGAGATCAACCCGGCCCACCCGCTGATCGAGAAACTGGACGGCGAGCAGGACGAAGACCGCTTCGGCGAACTGTCCCACATCCTCTTCGACCAGGCAGCCCTGGCCGCCGGCGACAGCCTGAAGGACCCGGCCGCCTACGTGCGCCGTCTGAACAAGCTGTTGGTGGAGCTCTCTGCCTGATAGACGACAGGAGTGGAAAAGGCCCGCGATTGCGGGCCTTTTTATTTGGCGCGGGATTCCGGGTCGTTCGAGGGCTTGAGATCCTTCGTGAAACAGGTTGGGAAGTTCACTCCGCCAGAGGGTCTAAGCTCAGTCATCCCTCCGTGACAGGAGATCGTCCATGAACAGATTGCTGCTGCCCTCGCTGCTGCTCGCATTCGCCGGCCCGACCTGGGCGGCCATGGTCACCCAGGCGGTGCCTTATGAAATCGACGGCAAGCCGTTCGAGGGCACCCTGGTCTATGACGACGCGGTGAAAACCCCGCGTCCAGGCCTGCTGATGGTGCCCAACTGGATGGGGGTGACGACGGCTGCTGCCGATCAGGCAAAGGGCATTGCCGGCCAGCGCTACGTGATTTTCATCGCCGACATGTATGGCAAGGGCGTCCGCCCGACCAAGCCGGAGGAAGCCAGGGCCGCCGCCACTGCGGTGCGGAGTGACCGGCCGCTGATGCGCAAGCGCGCCCAGGCTGGCGTCGAGACGCTCAAGGCCCAGGGGGCGAAGGTGCCGCTGGACCTGGCCAGCCTTGGTGCCATCGGTTTCTGCTTCGGCGGTGGCAGCGTGCTGGAGCTGGCACGCTCCGGGGCGCAGCTGAAGGGCTTCGTATCCTTCCACGGCAACCTGGACACGCCCAACCCGGCCGATGCCCGTAACATCCGCGCGCCGGTCCTGGTACTGCATGGTGCCGATGACCCGGCAGTGCCCAAGACCCAGGTGGACGCCTTCATCGCCGAAATGACCGCCGCCAAGGCCGATTGGCAGCTGGTCAGCTACGGAGGCGCGGTGCACTCCTTCACCGAGCCCGGCGCCAACGTGCCGGGACGTAATGAATACAATCCCAAGGTCGCCGCGCGGGCCTACCAGGCAATGAACGATCTGTTCGACGAGGTCTTCACCGGAGCGAGGTAATCCATGACGCAGATCGAGGCCCGGACTCTCCGCTACTCAGTCGATGGTGTGGCTTTCGAAGGCCGCCTGCTGTTCGATGTCGCCGACCCGGCACCGCGTTCGGGGCTGCTGATGGCCCCCAACTGGTTCGGGGTCAGCAGTGCGGCCGAGGAGCTCGCCGGGCAGGTCGCCAGTCGCGGTTATCGCGTGTTGCTGGTGGACGTCTATGGCGCGACGGTGCGACCGGTAAACCCGGCGGAGGCGGGGGCCGCCATGCTGCTGCTGAAGCAGGACCGCGAGCTGTTGCGCAGGCGCCTGCTGGCGGCCCTGGAAGCCTTGCGCGGCCAGCAGACGGCACCCATGGATGCGGCTCGGCTGGCGGTGTTTGGCTTTTGTTTCGGCGGCACCTGCGCGCTGGAGCTGGCGCGGGCCGGAGCACCGCTGAAGGCCGCGGTGTCCTTCCATGGCGCGTTGGATACGCCCGATCCGGCCGATGCGCGCAATGTCCGCGGTGCAGTGCTGGTGCTGGATGGCGCCCTGGACCCGCTGGTGCCGCGTGACCAGCTTGCGGCCTTCGCCGGGGAAATGAACGAAGCGGGCGTGGACTGGCAGTTGATCAGCTACGGCGGAGCGGTGCACTCCTTTACCGACCCTGCGGCCGACAATCCTGGCACGGCGAAATACAACGCCAAGGTCTCAAAACGGGCCTTTGCCGCGATGTATGCCTTGCTGGACGAGGTTTTCGCCTGAGCTTCACGCCATTTGTAGGAGCGAATTCATTCGCGAACTTGCCCCGGACTCGGTGCCATACCCTTTCGCGACCAAATCGCTCCCACAAAAAAGCGCTCAATCCCCTCCAACCTGTGGCGGCACTACGTCCCGTCTGGCGAATCAATTCGCCGCTATGCCATCAACGCGGCAATTCGATCCGGCTGGTTTCCCCCGGCACCACAGGCCAGTCGCCGGCCGCCCAGCGGCTGCGTGCCTGGTCGATCAGTTCCGGGCTGCTGGCCACGAAGTTCCAGTTCATCCGCCGTGGCCCGTCCAGCGGGGCGCCGCCGATCATCACCAGCTGGCAGCCGCTGCAGGCAGAAAGCACGAACTCGACGCCTTCCGGCAGGACCACCATGCTGCGCGGTTCCAGCGGCTGGTCGTCCAGCAGGGCTTCACCTTCCAGCAGGTAGAGCGCCCGTTGTGAATGCTCACAGGGAATGGTCAGGGTGGCGCCGGCTTCCAGTTGCAGGTCGGCATAGAGGGTAGGGGAGAGCACCGGTACCGGGGATTCCAGGCAGAACCCATTGCCGGCGATCAGTCGGATGCGCACGCCGAGGGCGTCCTGGGTCGGCAGGCTGGCTGCCGGGTGATGGCTGTAGCTGGGCTCGCAATCTTCCAGTTCCTTCGGCAGGGCGAGCCAGACCTGCAGGCCATGGGCGCGGGAGCCGCTGGCCATGAGGTTGGCCGGGGTGCGTTCGACGTGGGCGACGCCGTGGCCGGCGGTCATCCAGCTGACGTCTCCCGGCTTCACCAACTGGTCCGAACCCAGGCTGTCCTTGTGCTGCAGCTCGCCCTCGAACAGGTAGGTGAGGGTGGAAAGACCGATATGCGGATGCTGGCGCACGTCCATGCCCTCGCCGGGCGCGTAGTCCGCCTCCAGCATGTGGTCGAAGAACACGAAGGGCCCGACGCTGCGGCACTGGGCCGAGGGCAGCGGGCGGAGGATCGGTTGCCCGGCAACCTCTTCGGCGCGCGGGCGGATGGTGAGAATGTTCATGCTCGGACTTCCTGCGCGGGTCACTGGCTGAAGTTGCCTTCGGCAAGGCGCGTTTCGATGCTTACCTCCACCTGGGTCATCAGCTTGTGCACCGGGCACTTGTCGGCGATGCGCAGCAGGGTGGCGCGTTGTTCGTCGCTGAGGGGGCCGCGCAGGGTCAGCTTAACGTCCAGGCGGTAGTGTCCCTTGCGTTCCTCGCTGTCGTCGCGGTTCACCTCGACGTCCACGCCGGTCAGCGGAATACCGTTCTTCTGCGCGTAGTAGGTGACGGTCAGGGCCTTGCAGCTGCCCAGGGCGGCATCGAAGTAGTCATGGGGCTCCGGGTCCGCACCGGCACCGCCCAGGTCCGTCGGCAGGTCTGTGAACAGCGGTGCCTTGCCCTCCAGTTCGATGCGCTGGCGAGTGCCGGTAGCGGAATCACGGGTGAGACGGATAGTCATCGAGGGCCTCCTGGCCTGTGAGCGATTGAGTCTCGCTAGGCTAGCGCAAAGGCCAGCAGCCGGGCAGCGGCTTGTGGTGTTGAACACGGCCATCGCGACGCCGGTCCAACGTCACTCACCCATCCCGGAGGAAGAGCCTTGTTTCCATTCAGGACCAGTCTCGCCGCGCTCCTGCTGGCGCTGGCGATTCCCGGCGAGGCGCGCGATTACCGCTACAGCGACGCCCATTTGCACTACGTGGATTTCTTCCAGGAAAGCGACGGCATGCAGGCCCTGTTGCAGGCGATGGACAAGGGCGGCATCGACCACGTGATGATTTCCGGCATTCCGGTGGCCAAGAAGTGGCACGAGGACGAACCCAAGCGGCCTCGCTACTACGCCGGAGACGACGCGGGCGCCTACTGGTACAGCGCCACGGATGTGCTGGTGGCCGCTGCGGTGAAGCAACTGCCGGATCAACAGCGCAAGCGCTTCCATCCCTTTCTCAGCGGTTTCAATCCCAACGACAAGAACTCCGATGCCCACATCCGCCGCATGCTGGAGCTGGATCCGGGGCTCTGGCAGGGGATCGGCGAAGTCTTCACCCGCCACGACGACCTCACCGCCCTGATCGATGGCGACACGCCGCGGGCCAACAACGAGGCCATGAGCCGCATCTATCACCTGGCCGCCGAATACGACCTGCCGGTGCTGCTGCACTCCAACATCACCTCCAAACGCGAGCGCAATCCGCTGTTCCTGCAGGAAATTGAAGAGCCGCTGCGCAACCATCCCCATGTGCGCTTCATCTGGGCCCACGCCGGGTCCAGCATGGAAATCCACCGCCACCAGACGAAGCTGGATTTCCTCCTGCCCACCCTGGAACGCCTGCTGGCGGATTACCCCAACCTCTACATCGACCTCTCCTGGAGCGTGCTGGAACCCTACCTGCTGGACGCCGATGGCAAGCCGGACCGCCGCTGGCTGGCGCTGGTGGAACGTCACCCGGAGCGCTTCATGCTGGGCTCGGATGTAGTGGGGCGTTTCGACGGGCTGGGGGATTACCTGTCGACCTACCGCCCCTTCCTCGATGCCTTGCCGGAGCCGGTGGCGCACAAGGTGGCGCGGGACAATTTCCTCGCCGTACTGCCCCGGAAACCGGGAAATGCCGCAGCGCAGTGAGCCTGTCACGAGGTTGTCATGGCCGCGTCATAACCTCGCGCCACCGCAAACAAGGAGCGCGACATGATCCCCTTTCGATTGACAGCACTCGTGGCCCTCGGCCTGGCTTCCGGCGTTGCCCTGGCTGACGTGCGCGTGGAGGGGCCGGTGGAATACGGCATCTTCGAATCCCAGTACCAGGACTACCAGCCGGGCGAGCGTGTGCTGACCCGCAGCAACCAGACGATCCAGCCGACCGACGAGATCCCGGCCAAGCTGGGCACCAAGTTCGGCATGCGCTACACCCTGGTCGGCAAGCAGGAAAAGGACACCCCGCTGACCCTGCTTTATCTCACCCCCGGCGTGATCAGCCCGGACGGCAAGCGCCACGACAAGTTCGTCGTGGAGCAGAAAATGGCACCGGGTGCCCCCACCGACGTGATGGCCTTCGAGTTCACCGAACACTACGAAGTGGTGCCGGGCGAGTGGCAGTTCATGGTCTTCCAGGGCGACCGCCTGCTGGCCCGCCAGCGCTTCACCGTTCGTTGATCCCACGCGCGTCGTGATGGCGCGCTATAGTCGCTGGGTCTGAAGCAGGCGCGAGGCGCGGGCCCATGGCCGAACAGATCAGCATCCTGGTGGTGGACGACGATGAGGCAATCCGCGAAATGCTGCTGGATTACCTCGGCGGCCAGGGTTATCAGGTGCAGGCCGTGGGCGACAGCGCCCAGTTGCGTGCGCGGCTGGCCGAAGCGCTGCCCGACCTGGTGCTGCTGGACGTGGGGCTGCCAGGCGAGGACGGCCTGAGCCTGGCGCGTTACCTGCGCGAGCATCACGACCTGCCGGTGATCATGGTGTCCGGCGCCGGCACGCCGCTGGACCGTATCGTCGGCCTGGAAGTCGGGGCTGACGATTACCTGGCCAAACCCTTCGACCCGCGCGAGTTGCTGGCACGGCTCAAGACCGTGCTGCGGCGTTATCGCCGCAATCCTGCGCCCGCCGCCCAGCCTGTCGCGGACAACGATAGCCCCTGCCTGCAACTCGGCCTGTGCCGCCTCGACCTGCAGAGCCGTCAGTTGTTCGACGCCGCGGGCGAGGAAATCCCCCTGACTGCCATGGAGTTCGACCTGCTCCAGGCCTTCGCCCAGCGCCCCAACCGGCCGCTTTCCCGCGACCAGCTGCTGAACCTCACCCAGCACCGCGACTGGAACCCCTTCGACCGTTCCATCGACATCCGTATCGCCCGCTTGCGCCGCAAGCTGGAACAGGACCCGGACAAGCCGCAGATCATTCGCACCGTTCGCGGCGTGGGTTACATGTTCGTGCCGGGCTGAAAGCGGAACTGTATCTGCAAGATGGGGCGGGCAGTGCTCAATCCATCTCGCATCGCTGCTTTGTTTCAATTGTTTCAATGTCAACCCGGGCCGTTCGGCCGTAGCCGGGCTGTTCCATAATCAGGCGAGTCCGCCAGCCCCGGAGGGCCTTACGGTGAGCCAGCCCCTGACCAGCCGCTTCGCCATCAGCGCCGAAGAGCATCGCTTGCGGCAGATCGTCGACAGCAGCAGTGCGGTGATCTACGTGAAGGACCTCGACGGCCGCCTGGTGCTGGTCAACCGGGCCTTCGAGCGCTTGTTCAAGGTGCGCGCCGACCGGGTGCTGGGGCACACCGACCACGAATTCTTTCCCCCGGAAATTGCCGACGTACTGCGGGCCAACGACCTGCGGGTGATCCAGCTCGGCCATGAGCTGGAGTTCGAGGAGCAGGTGCCGATGGGCGGCAGCATCCGCACCTATCTGTCGAACAAGTTCCCGCTGTTCGACGGCGAGGGCAGAGTCAGCGCCATCTGCGGCATCTCCACCGACATCAGTTCACGCAAGAGCCTGGAAGAGGTGCTGCGCTTCGTTGCCCTGGGTGTGTCGGCCGCCACCGGGAACGAGGTGTTCGAGGCCATCGCCCGCTACATGGTGCGTTCGCTGAACGCCGATTTCGCCTACGTCAGCCGCATCAGCGACGAAGGGCCGCAAAGCCTCACCACCCTGGCCCTCTACTACGGCGGGAAGCTGCACCAGAACGCCACATATTCCCTCAAGGGCACGCCTTGCTCCGAGGTGTTCGGCCGCAGTTTCCATTTCGTGCCCCGCGACCTGCGTAGTTCCTACCCCACAGACGAAGTGCTGGCTGCCTTCGGCGTCGACAGCTACGCCGGCTACCCGCTGTTCGCCAGCGACGGCCGTCCCCTGGGCCTGATCGCCGCTGGCCGGCTGGGGCCGATGTCCGATCGCGACAAGGTGGAATCGGTGCTGCGCATCTTCTCGGTACGGGCGGCGGCAGAAATCGAACGGCTGGAGGCGGAAGCCAGTTACCGGGCGATCTTCGATACCTCCGAGGACGCCATCTTCGTCCACGACATCGACAGCGGCGCCCTGGTGGACGTCAACCCCAAGGCCTGCCGCGCCTACGGCTACAGCTATGAGGAAATGCTCAAGCTGGAAATCGATGCCTTCAGTGCCGGCTACGCGCCCTATACCGGCAAGGAAGCCGCCGGTTACCTGGCACGGGCCGCAGCAGGCCAGGTGCAGCGCTTCGAATGGCACCGGCGCAACCGCGACGGCAGCCTGCACTGGGATGAGGTGCTGCTCAAGCGCGTGACCATCGGCGGTATCGACCGAATCCTCGGCATCACCCGCGAGATCACCCAGCGCAAGGAGGCCGAACAGGCCCTGCGTGCCAGCGAGTTGCAGTACCGCGCCATCACCAATACCGCCCTGGATTGCTTCATCAGCATGGACGAGGCCGGGCAGGTGCTGGCGTTCAACCCTGCCGCCGAGCAGTGCTTCGGCCTCACCCGCGAGCAGGCGCTGGGGCATTCGTTGCTCAAACTGATCATTCCGCCGCGCTTCCGCGAGGCCTACGAGCACGCCCTGGAGCACTACCTGCAGACCGGTCACGGCGCCTTCCTCGGCAAGCGCATGGAAGTGGTGGCGCAGCGTGCCGACGGACGCGAATTCACCGCCGAACTGGCCCTGACCCAGGTGCCGGGGGACGAGGGGCCGCGTTTCATCTGCTACCTGCGCGACATCACCGAACGCACCCAGGCCGAGGAGGAGCGCGCGCGCCTGGAGCAGCAGCTGCGCCAGGCCCAGCGGATGGAGGCCATCGGGCATCTGACCGGGGGCATCGCCCACGACTTCAACAACCTGCTGACCAGCATGCTGGGCTACACCGTGATGGCCCAGGAGCTGGCGGAGCAGGGCAGCGACGAGCGCCTGGGCAAGTACCTGTCGCGGGTGCAGCGTTCGGCGGAAAAGGCTCGCGACCTGATCCAGCAGATGCTCACCTTCAGCCGGGGCAGCCGTGGCAAGCCCCAGGTGGTCGCGCTGGACCTGCTGCTGGGGGACTTCATCCGCCTGGTGGAGTCCACGTTGCCGGCCACGGTGGAGCTGGAAGTTCAGCTCGACCACGACCTGCCACGGGTGCTGGCCGATCCGGTGCAGTTGGAGCAGGTGCTGATGAACCTCTGCATCAACGCCCGCGATGCCATGGGCAGCGTCGGCCAGCTGCGGGTGAGCCTGGGCCAGCAAGAGCTGGAGGGGGTCTGCGCCTCCTGCCAGCAGCGGATCAAGGGTCGTTATGTAGCACTGACGGTCAGCGACAGCGGTCCGGGGATCGACCCGGCGCTTCGGGCACAGATCTTCGAACCGTTCTTCTCCACCAAGGCCACCGGCCAGGGGAGTGGCATGGGGCTGTCCATGGTGCATGGCATCGTCCATGAGTACGGCGGCCATATCCACCTGGACAGCACCCCTGAGCAGGGCGCCACTTTTCGCGTGCTGATGCCGGCCCACAGTCCCGCGGCAGGGGGGGAACAGGCCAGTGCGCCGGCCGCTGCCCGGCCATTCCTGCGCTCGGCCCTGTGCGGCCGCGTGGCGGTGGTGGACGACGACGCCACGGTGGCTGAGTTCATGGGTGAATTGCTGGAGGGTTGGGGGCTGGAACCCGGCATCTTCTGTGATGCCGAGCAGGCCAGCCAATTGCTCTGCGCCGATCCCTACGCCTGGGATTTCGTCATCCTCGACCAGAGCATGCCGCGCCTGTCCGGCCTGCAACTCGCGCGGCGTCTGCTGGCGTCTCGCGCCGACCTGCCCATTGTGCTCTACACCGGTTTCAGCGACTCCCTGCTGGAAAGCGAAGTGCAGCAACAGGGTGTCAAGGCGCTGCTGACCAAGCCGCTTGACCAGCAGCGCCTGCACCAGTTGTTGCAGGTCTGGCTGGAGAGCCCCGGGAGCGGATACAAAGCGGAAACAAACTGAGCGCTGTCAGCCATCGGGCTGATACAGGCCGGGGCGAAGCTGGTGTCCAAGGCGGAGCGGAGCGATCCCGCCGACCAGAACCCCCGGCAGGAGCGCATCATGTTCACCTATTTCAAGCGCATTTCGATCTTTTCCTATGGTCTGATCAGCTACCTGATCTTCTTCGCGACCTTCGTCTATTCCATCGGCTTCATCGCCAATCTGCCGTTCGCGCCGCGAACCCTGGATGGCGAGCCGCGCCTGCCGTTCTGGACCGCCCTGGGAATCGACGTGCTGTTGCTGGCCATCTTCGCCGTCCAGCACAGCCTGATGGCACGGCCGGCCTTCAAGGCCTGGTGGACCCAGTGGGTGTCGCCGGCGGCCGAGCGCAGCACCTACGTGCTGTTTTCCAGCCTGGCGCTGATCCTGCTGTACAGCTACTGGCAGCCACTCGGTGGCGAGATCTGGAATATCGAGAACCGCTCCGGCCGGTTGGTACTGGGCGCCACCTTCGGTTTCGGCTGGGCGCTGGTGTTCTACGCCACCCTGCTGATCAACCACTTCGACCTGTTCGGCCTGCGCCAGGTCTGGCTGAACCTGCTGGGCACGCCCTACACCGAGCTGGAGTTCAAGACGCCGGGGGCCTACAAGCTGGTACGCCACCCGCTCTACCTGGGCTGGTTCCTGTGCTTCTGGGCCACCCCGACCATGAGTGCGACCCACCTGCTGTTCGCCGTGCTGACCAGCATCTACATCCTGGCCGCCATCCAGCTGGAAGAGCGCGACCTGCTGCGGGCGCATCCGGAGTACGCCGACTATCGCAGCCAGGTGCCCATGCTGCTGCCGCGCATTGGCGGGCGGGAGAAGGCGGCGGGTGGCCGCGAAGCGGCCTGATCGCCGGGAATACAGAAGGGCGCCTCAGTGGCGCCCTTTTTCATGTTCGGCGATGGGTGCCGGGCCAAGGCCCTGTTCCCCGGGAGTCAGACCACGAAGCGCGCGATCATGCCGTTGAGCTCCACCGCCAGGCGCGACAACTCATGGGTGGCGGCGGCGGTCTGGTTGGCGCCGGCCGAGGTCTGCACCGAGATATCGCGGATGTTCACCAGGTTGCGGTCTACCTCGCGGGCCACCTGGGCCTGCTGCTCGGCGGCGGTGGCGATCACCAGGGTGCGCTCGTTGATCTCGCCGGCCCGCCGGGCGATGTCTTGCAGGGCCTGCCCAGCACTTTCCGCCAACTTGACCATATCCTGCGCATGGGTATCGCTCTTGTTCATGGCGCTGACGGCCGCATCGGAGCCGGCCTGAATGGCGGCGATCATCTGTTCGATCTCTCGGGTCGACTCCTGGGTGCGGTGGGCGAGGGCACGTACCTCGTCGGCCACCACGGCGAAGCCGCGTCCCTGCTCACCGGCACGGGCCGCCTCGATGGCGGCGTTGAGGGCCAGCAGGTTGGTCTGCTCGGCGATGGAACGTATTACGTCCAGCACCGTGGCGATGCCCTGGGCCTGTCCGGCGAGGTCCGCCACCATTTGCGTGGAACGGGTGACTTCCTCGCCCATTCCGCGAATGGCCTGGACGGTTTCCTCTACCTGTTCGCGGCCGCTGAGCGCGACGCCTTCCGAAGTGGTGGAGGCCTCTGAGGTGGAGGCGGCATTGCGTGCCACTTCCTCGACCGCCGCGCTCATCTGGTTTACCGCTGTCGCGGCCATCTCGATCTCGTCGTGCTGGCGGTTCAGCGAGCGGTTGCCTTCCTCGGTTACCGCATAGAGCTCTTCCGCTGCCGAAGCGAGCTGTGTGGCGGAATGGCCGATCTGTTCGATGGTGCCGCGCAGGTACTGTCGCATGGACTGCAGGGCCTGCATCAGCCGGGCGGGTTCGTCGCGGCCGGAGCTGTCCGGTTCGCCGGTGAGATCGCCACCGGCCACCCGCTCTGCGGTGCGCATGGCCTCGCGGATGGGGCCGACGATGCTTTGGGTCAGTAGCCAGGCGATGGCGATGCTGGCCAGGACCGCCAGCACCATTACCAGCACTACGGAGCGAGTGGCGTCCTTGACGACTTCGTCGCCGCGGCGGCTGGATTCCCCCGCCTGGCGTTGGTCGAGGTCGATCAATGCGGCGAGGTTTCGTGACAGGTTTTCGTAGCGTTGGTACTGCTCGCCACGCATCAGCGCGTAGGCGCGTTCGGTGTCGTTACGGCGCGACAGCTGCAACAGGGCCTCGTGGCTGTTCATGTAGTCGCGGCTGGCGCTGAGTACCTCCTCGAACAATTGCTTCTCCTCCGGCAGCTGCAGCAATGACTGGTACGCCGTCTCCACCTTTGCAAGTTCGGCGAGCAGCATATCCATGCGTCGCTCCTGGGCATTCATGGTGTCGCTGTCCTGGGCCAGCACGTGGTTCATCTCGCTGAGGCGGAATGTGGCCATGAGCAGGCCCATCTGGCCGGAGGCCTGCACACTGGGGAGCCAGAATTCGCTGATCTCGGTGGAGGCCTTGTTGATGGCAGTCATGCGGTTGTGGGCGAAGCCACCGAGGCCGACCAGCATCAGGGTGATGATGGCGAAGCCGAAGGCGGCACGGTAGGCGATGGGGAATTGGCGAAGGAACATCTGTCTACTCCGATCCGGGACGAATGGGGTGTTGCTGGTCCCTTTAGCGGAGGAGGGCGGTGCTTCTTGATGGCGGGATAGACGGTTCGGAAAAGCCCTACAAACCTGATGGAAGAAGTGGACGCCCCATAAACGACAACGCCCGTATCCGGGGGGATACGGGCGTTGTGGATACCGCCGGGTCTGGGATCAGCCGTTGAAGCGGCGCAGTACCAGGGTGGCGTTGGTGCCGCCGAAGCCGAAGCTGTTGGACATGACGGTGTCGATCTTGGCGCCTTCGCGGGTCTCGCGCAGGATCGGCATGTCTGCCACCTCCGGGTCCAGTTCGTCGATGTTGGCCGAGCCAGCCATGAACTTGCCTTCCATCATCAGCAGGCAGTAGATGGCTTCCTGTACGCCGGCGGCGCCCAGGGAGTGACCGGACAGGCTCTTGGTGGAGCTGATGGCCGGGGCCTTGTCGCCGAATACTTCGCGTACGCCGCGGATCTCCGCCACGTCGCCCACCGGGGTGGAGGTGCCATGGGTGTTCAGGTAGTCGATCGGGGTGTCGACGGTGGACAGCGCCTGCTGCATGCAGCGGATGGCGCCTTCGCCGCTCGGGGCGACCATGTCGTAGCCGTCGGAGGTCGCGCCGTAGCCGACGATCTCGGCGTAGATCTTGGCGCCGCGCTTGAGGGCGTGTTCCAGCTCCTCGACCACGACCATGCCGCCGCCGCCAGCGATGACGAAGCCGTCGCGCTTGGCGTCATAGGCGCGGGAAGCGCGCTCGGGGGTGTCGTTGTACTGGGTGGAGAGGGCGCCCATGGCGTCGAACAGGCAGCTCTGGCTCCAATGCTCTTCTTCACCGCCGCCGGCGAAGACCATGTCCTGCTTGCCCAGCTGAATCTGCTCCATGGCCTGGCCGATGCAGTGTGCGCTGGTGGCGCAGGCGGAGGAGATGGAGAAGTTCACACCCTTGATCCGGAAGGGGGTGGCCAGGCATGCGGAAACGGTGCTGCCCATGGTGCGGGTCACGCGGTATGGGCCGATGCGCTTGACGCCTTTCTCGCGCAGGGTGTCGATGGCTTCCATCTGGTTGACGGTGGAAGCGCCGCCGGAGCCGGCGATCAGGCCCACGCGCGGGTTGGAGATCTGCTCGGCGCTCAGGCCGGCGTCTTCGATGGCTTGCTGCATGGCCAGGTAGGCGTAGGCAGCGGCATCGCCCATGAAGCGGAAGAGCTTGCGGTCGATCAGCTCTTCCAGGTTCAGGTTCACGGAGCCGGAAACCTGGCTGCGCAGACCCATCTCCGCATAGGAGGGGTTGTAGCGGATACCGGAACGGCCGGCGCGCAGGTTCTCGGAGACGGTGGCTTTGTCATTGCCCAGGCAGGAGACGATGCCCAGGCCAGTAATCACGACGCGACGCATGCGGATGTCCTTCAGAAGCTGTCGGTAGAGGTGAACAGGCCGACGCGCAGGCCTTCGGCGCTGTAGATCTCGCGGCCGTCGACGGCAACGGTGCCATCGGCGATACCGAGGATCAGCGAACGATTAATAGTGCGCTTGATGTGGATGGTGTAGGTGATCTTTTTCGCGGACGGCAGGACCTGGCCGAAGAACTTGACTTCGCCGGAGCCGAGGGCGCGGCCACGGCCGGGATTGCCCTGCCAGCCGAGGAAGAAACCGACCAGCTGCCACATGGCGTCGAGGCCGAGGCAGCCGGGCATGACCGGGTCGCCTTCGAAGTGGCAGGCGAAGAACCACAGGTCAGGGTTGATATCGAGCTCGGCGACGATCTCGCCTTTGCCGTACTTCCCGCCGGTTTCGCTGATATGCGCGATGCGGTCGATCATCAGCATGTTGGGGGCGGGCAGTTGCGCATTACCAGGGCCGAACAGCTCGCCGCGACTGCAGCGCAGCAGGTCTTCCCGGGTATAGGCGTTTTGTTTGGTCATGCGAGCTCCTCAATGGTCCCCGTCTGGCACAGGGCTTTGCATTCATCCTTCTGCCGTGGCCGTTGTAGGGGGCGTCAGGCGGCAGACTAGTCATAGACTGTTGCGTTGCGGTGAAAGTCACAGAATGCCGAGCACAGTCGTTCACCTGGTATGACAGCGGCCCGTCGCAAGGGGCTGCCGGGGGACCTCCCGCTCGCAAAGCGTGTCGCACTTTAACATCCCCGGACACTCGACGAATGTCTGGAAACGGCACCAATCGTTTCAGTCCGACGGCTTGCTCAACCAGCGCTGCATGACGCGCAGCAGATCCGCCCGCTTGAAGGGTTTGGCCAGGTAGTCGTTCATCCCCGCGGCCAGGCAGGCCTCGCGGTCGCCCTGCAGGGCGTTGGCGGTCAGGGCGATAATCGGCAGCGTGGCGCCGCCATTCATCTGGCGAATCTGGCGCGTGGCCTCGTAACCGTCGAGAACCGGCAGGCGGCAGTCCATGAGGATGGCCGCATAGTGATGGCGCGAGGCCTGATGCACCGCCTGGGCGCCGTCGCCCACCAGGCTCACCTGATAGCCGAGGCTGCGCAGCATGGCCTCGATCACGGTCTGGTTCACCGGATTGTCTTCCACCAGCAGTACGTGCTGGCCGGTGCCCGCGCCGTGCCCATGGGCCTGATCGGTCAGCGTTTCCGAGCTCTGGGGGCGGAAGGGCAGAGGAATCTCCAGGGTGAAGATCGAACCCGAGCCTTCATGGCTCTCGGCGCGCAGGGTGCCACCCATGCGTTCGGCCAGGGTGCGGGCGATGGGCAGCCCGAGGCCGGTGCCGCCGTAGCGGCGGGAAATCGAGTGATCGGCCTGCTGGAAGGCGTCGAACATATGTTCCAGGCGGTCCGGCGGGATGCCGATGCCACTGTCATGTACCGCGCAAGTGAGCCAGAGCACTTCGCTGTCCAGCGCCTGCCAGCGGGTTTCCACCTTGATGCCGCCTTCTTCGGTGAACTTCAGCGCATTACCCACCAGATTGACCAGGATCTGCCGCAGGCGCGTCGGGTCGCCGTGCACCTCGACCCTCTCCAGGCCTTCCTGGGTGTCCAGGGTCAGGGTCAGCCCGCGCTGCTGGGCGCTGTGCTGGAACACCTGCACCGAGCCGAGGATCAGGTCCAGAAGGTTGAAGGGGATGCGCTCCAGTTCCAGCGCGCCACGCTCGATGCGGGAGAAATCGAGGATGTCGTTGATCACCTTCAGCAGGTGCTCGGTGGATTCCGTGGCCAGCGCCGCGTACTCGGCCTGTTCATCGGTCATCTCGGTGGTTTCCAGCAACTGCAGCATGCCCAGGACACCATTCATGGGGGTGCGCAGTTCGTGGCTCATCATGGCCAGGAAATCGGATTTGGCGCGGTTCGCCATTTCCGCTTCCTCGCGCGCCTTGATCAACTGGCCCATCGCCTGCTGCTGCTCCTGGCTGGCCTGTTCAAGGCCGCTGGCGAGGTTGTTGATGTGGCGACCGAGGTCGCCCAACTCGCTGTCATCTACCACCGGCAAGCTGGCGTTGTAGTTGCCATCCTGGATCGCCTTGACCGCGTCGCCCATGGCACTGATGGGTTGCGACAGGCGGGTGGCCAGGCGGCGGGCGAGGAGAAAGGTGAGGAGCAGCGCGATCACGGCCAGCACCGTGGCCTTTAAGAGGATTTCCTGCTGGCGGCTGCTGAAGGCGTCGTTGGACATGCCCACCACGACTCGGCCCAGGTAGTTGCTGTCGTTGCTGCGTCCATCGCCCCTGGCATAGGTGCGCCGGGCCTGCAGGTGGAGCTGCTGCTGGATGATGGGCGCGTGGAAGACCTCGACCTGGGTGCCGGTCTTTTCCAGGCTTTCCTGCTGCTCCAGGTAGACGAGGATATTGTCGGCGCGGTCGCGCACTTCGAGGAAGCGCACATGGGGTGTGCCCAGGCTGGCCTGGAGCAGGCCCTCCAGCACTTCCAGATTGCCGGTGACCACACCGTATTCCGCCGCCGGGGCGAGTTGGCTGGCGATCAGCTGGCCGGTGTGGTTCAGCTCCTGGCGCAGGTCCTGCAAGCGGGCGAAGGTGAAGAAACCGGTGAGCAGCAGGGTCAGTAGCAATGCCGGGCCGAGGCTGATGAGCTGAGTGCGGGTATGGATGTCCCAGCGGCGCCGCAAGGTCATAAGTGCGCCGCTCCCTGAGCTGCGGGAGGGGGCGGGCGTCGTGGGGAGGGTGGGCACATCTTCCTATTGCCTCGGTGCAGGGTCATCCGTGGAGCGGTTCTATGCTGGAACTTTAGTCCCGTTGCGCCCCGTTGCCGGGGGAATTTTTGCTGCGTTGAGGTTGCCGGGGAACCAAGGGGCGCTTCTGGCGCCAAAAACTGCAGCATCTTAACCGAGGATGGGCGCCTTTCCAGCGCAAAAGGCCCCGGATAGAGGCTGGCTGGCAGGCGGCGCCTCCGTATAATGCGCGGATTCGCCATTCCTATGGCCTACATGGACCCGTTATGACTGAACAGCAACCCGTTGCGGTGCTCGGCGGCGGCAGCTTCGGCACCGCCATCGCCAACCTGCTGGCCGAGAACGGCCAGCGCGTACGGCACTGGATGCGCGACCCGGAACAGGCCGAGGCGATCCGTACCCAGCGCGAGAACCCGCGCTACCTCAAGGGTGTGACGATCCTCCCCGGCGTAGAGCCGGATACCGACCTGTCCGCCGTACTCGCCGATTGCGAGTTGGTGTTCGTTGCCCTGCCGTCCAGCGCGCTGCGCAAGGTGCTGGAGCCGGTGGCCGGGCAACTGGCCGGCAAGCTGCTGGTCAGCACCACCAAGGGCATCGAGGCGCAGAGCTTCAAGCTGATGAGCCAGATTCTCGAAGAAGTGGCCCCCGACGCCCGAATCGGCGTGATTTCCGGCCCCAACCTGGCCAAGGAAATTGCCGACCACGCACTGACCGCCACTGTGGTCGCCAGTGAGGACGCCGAGCTCTGCAAGCGCGTGCAGTCGGCCCTGCATGGCCGCACCTTCCGTGTCTACGCCAGCCAGGACCGCTTCGGCGTCGAGCTGGGCGGGGCCCTGAAGAACGTCTACGCCATCATCGCCGGCATGGCCGCCGCGCTGGACATGGGCGAGAACACCAAGAGCATGCTGATCACCCGCGCCCTGGCGGAAATGACCCGCTTCGCGGTCAAGCTCGGCGCCAATCCCATGACTTTCCTTGGCCTGGCCGGCGTGGGCGACCTGATCGTCACCTGCTCCTCGCCCAAGAGCCGCAACTATCAGGTGGGCTACGCGCTGGGCGAAGGTCTGTCGCTGGAAGACGCCGTGGCGCGCCTGGGCGAGGTGGCCGAAGGCGTCAACACCCTCAAGGTACTCAAGACCCGTGCCGAAGAGCTGCAGGTCTACATGCCGCTGGTCGCAGGCCTGCATGCCATCCTTTTCGAGGGGCGTACGCTGGCTCAGGTGATCGAACTGCTGATGCGCGGCGAGCCGAAGACCGACGTAGACTTCATTCCAACCACCGGTTTCTGATTCACCCTTTCGGACAAGGAGATCCCCCCATGAGTGAAGAGCGCGAAGATCTGCAGCGCGAGCACATCCTGCTGCGCGTCCTGTGGATGCTCATTTTCGTCATCGTCTGGCAGTTGGCCGAGATCGTCCTCGGCGCCGTGGTGCTGCTGCAACTCGGCTATCGCGCGTTCTACGGTGCACCCAACGGCGGCCTGCTGTCCTTCGGCGACAGTCTCAGCCAGTACCTGGCGCAGATCGGCCGCTTCGGCACCTTCAACACCGAAGAGAAGCCCTGGCCCTTCGCCGACTGGCCCGAGGCCCGCGCGCCCCAGGGGGAAGCCGCACACGAAGTACCGCCGGCCGCCCACCCTGTGCGTGACGAAGAGCCCAAGCTATGAGGCTCTGGCTGCTGCGCCACGGTGAGGCCGAGCCCCGCGCCGCTACCGATGCGCAGCGCGAACTGACCCGTCACGGCCGCAAGGATGTGCTGCAGACCGCAGCCGTGCTTGCCGGCCGGCCTCTGGGGGCGATTCTCGCCAGCCCGTACGTCCGGGCGCAGCAGACTGCCGAACTGGTTCGCGATGCCCTGGGCTTCATTGCCGCTGTCGGAACAGTCCCCTGGTTGACCCCCGACAGCGATCCGCGGGAAGCCCTCGACTTCCTCGCCGAGCGCGGCGAACAGGACCTCCTGCTGGTCACCCACAACCCCTTCGTCAGTGACCTCGCGGGTTTCCTCATCCACGGCCATCGCCAGGAACCGGTGCCCATGGGCACGGCCAGTCTGGCCGAGCTGGAAGGCGATCTGCTGGTGCCCGGCCTGATGTCCCTGCGCACCGTGCATCACGTTCGCCGTCACTGACGAATCGCAACATTTCTTAACTTGCGCCTCCTCCGGGTGCGTGGAATAGTCACCCAAGCAAGTGCTTGGTTGTCCCCCACAAAAAGAACAAAGGAGGAGGCCCTGTGGCTGATGCAGTCCGTTTGCCGCTTGAAGTGTTTTTCGATCGTGAGTCCCGTCACCCGAACAAGCGCTACCTGATCCAGCCACTAGGCGGCGGAAGGATCGAGGAGCTGACCTGGGGGGAAGTAGGCGAGCAGGCCCGCCGGGCCGCCAGTTGGCTGCGGGGGCGCGACCTGCCCCAGGGCAGCCGCATCGCAATCATCTCCAAGAACTGCGCCCACTGGATCATCGCCGACCTCGCCATCTGGATGGCCGGCCACGTTTCCGTTCCCCTGTATCCCAACCTCACCGCCGAATCGGTCCAGCAGGTGCTGGCACATTCCGAATCGGCGCTGGCCTTCATCGGCAAGCTCGACGATTGGCCCGCGATGGCGAGTGGCGTGCCCGAGGGCGTTCCAACCATCGCCCTGCCGATCCACCCGGCCGGTGAGTTCGACTTCAGCTGGGCCGACCTGCAGGCCGCCAACCCGATCCAGGACAGCCCCCGCAGCGCCCCCGACCAGCTCGCCACCATCATCTATACCTCCGGCACCACCGGCACGCCCAAGGGCGTGATGCACAACTTCAGCAACTTCGCGTTCGCCGCCACCCACGGCATGGACATGTTCCAGACCGGCGAGGAAGACCGCCTGCTGTCCTACTTGCCGCTGTGCCATGTGGCCGAGCGCATGTTCGTCGAAATGGGTTCGCTCTACGCCGGGCAGACGGTGTTCTTCGCCGAAAGCCTGGAAACCTTCCTCGACGACCTGCGCCGTGCCCGGCCGACCGCCATCTTCGGCGTGCCGCGGATCTGGACCAAGTTCCAGATGGGCGTCTACTCGAAGATGCCGGCGAAGAAGCTCGATCGCATGCTCAGGCTGCCGATCATCGGCCGCATCGTCGGCCGCAAGGTGCTCGCCGGCCTGGGCCTGGATGCCGTGCGCAACGCCCTGTGCGGCGCAGCGCCAGTGCCCGGGGCGCTGCTGGACTGGTACAAGCGCCTGGGACTGGAAGTGCTGGAGGTCTACGGCATGACCGAAAACTGCGGCTACTCCCACCTGTGCCGCAAGGGCGAAGTGATGCCCGGCTGGATCGGCCGCAACAGCCCCGGCGTGGAAGTCCGCATCAGCGAGGAGGGCGAGGTGCTGGTACGCAGCGGCGCCACCATGCAGGGCTACTACAAGGACCCGGCGAAGACCGCCGAAACCATTACGGCGGATGGCTACCTGCGCACCGGCGACAAGGGCGAGCAGGACGCCAAGGGCAATCTGCGCCTGACCGGGCGCATCAAGGAAATCTTCAAGACCAGCAAGGGCAAGTACGTGGCCCCGGCGCCCATCGAGAACCGCCTGGCCGTGCACCCGCGTATCGAGCAGGTCTGCGTGGTGGGCGATGGCCTGCCGCAGCCGATGGCGCTTTGCGTGCTGTCCGAAGTGGGGCGGCAGGAAGCGGCGAACGCTGCCCGCTCCGATCTGGAAATCAGCCTGCGCAGCCTGCTGGAGGAGGTCAATGGAGATCTCGACAAGCATGAACGCCTGCAGGGGCTGGTGCTGGTCAAGGATGTCTGGGCGGTGGACAACGGCTTCCTCACCCCGACGCTGAAGATCAAGCGCAACATCGTCGAAGATGCCTACGGCAAGCGCTTCCCCGAATGGCTCGAACGCCAGGAAGCCGTGGTCTGGCACGAGTGAATCCGCCTGGCCGGGACTCCGCGTCCCGGCTTCCCACAAGGAGTGACCCCATGGGCCTGTGGAATCAACCCCCTGATCTTGCGCAACTCAACGAATCCCTGAAAAACACCATCGGCGAGGGCCTGGATATCCGCTTCGAGGCCTACGACGACGAATCCCTGACCGCCAGCATGGTGGTCGACCAGCGCACCCACCAACCCTACGGCCTGCTTCACGGCGGCGCTTCGGTGGTGCTGGCGGAAACCCTGGGCTCTACCGCCAGCTACCTGTGCATCGACACCAGCCGCTTCTATTGTGTCGGCCTGGAAGTCAACGCCAACCACCTGCGCGGTGTGCGCAGTGGCCGCGTCACCGCCGTTGCCCGGCCGGTGCACCTGGGACGCACGACCCACGTGTGGGACATCCGTCTGGCCGGGGAGGACGGCAAGCCGAGCTGCATCTCCCGCCTGACCATGGCCATCGTCCCGTTGGGTGCCGAGCCTCCACGGGCATAGGGTGGGCTTCAGCCCACCATCGGAGGTCAGACTCGTAGGATGGGTGGAGCGAAGCGATACCCATCGATCCGCCCCGCAATTTTGTCCAAGAACCACCCGGCGCCAAGGAGTAGAGTGGCGCCCATGGACCAGACTCATCACATCCCCAGCTGCCTGCCCGGCGTTCGCTTGATCGACGCCCAGCACCAGCGTTTCAGCTTCCCCCGGCACTTCCATCTGGAGTACCACCTGGGGCTGGTTGTGCGTGGCCGGCAGCGCTACCTGCACCAGGGTGAAAGCCACCAGGCCGACACCGGGGATGTGCTGTTGATGGCGCCGGAGCAGATCCACGATGGCGCCGGCGTCGATGGCCAGGGTTACCAGATCCGCGTGCTGGCCTTTGATCCGCATTGGCTGGACGAAGCCAGCCGCACCCTCAGCGACGACCGCCAGGGCGCGCCGCGCCTGACCACCAGCATCCTTCGCGACGCCGGACTGCGCGGCCAGTTGCAGGGCCTGCACGGCGCGCTGCTCGAGGGCTCGCGGCTGGAGCAGGAGAGCCTGCTGTGGCCGGCCCTGGCCAACCTGCTGGGGCGGGGTTCCACCTTGCGTGTCCGCGAACCGGAACAAGGCTTCGACGCGCGTACCTGGGTGCGGTTGCGGGAATGGCTCGAATCGCGGCTGGACTCGCCACCCTCCCTGGAGGAACTGGCCGCGTTCTGCGGCCTCAGTCCCTGGCAGGCGTTGCGGCGCTTCAACCGCCAGTGCGGGCTGCCTCCCCACCAGTGGCTGACCCAGTTGCGCCTGGAACGTGCCCTGCCACGCGTGCTGCGCGGTGAGAACCTGAGCGAAGTGGCCCTGGACCTGGGCTTCTACGACCAGGCGCATTTCTCGCGGCTGTTCCGCCGTACCTACGGCCTGCCACCGGCGAAGCTGCGCAGCCGCTGAGCCGCCCATAGCGCTGAATCCCCCCGATCCTGGAGAACTTCCATGCAGGAGACTTCCGTCTTGCTGTCGTTGGCGGCCGTGTTCGCCATCGCCCTGGTCAGCCCCGGCCCCGACGTCGCGCTGGTGGTCCGCACCGCCGTGCACCAGGGGCGCCGCGCCGGCTTGCTCAGTGCCCTGGGTCTCGCCTGCGGCATCCTCATCCACGGCATCCTGGTGCTGACGGGCGTGGCCTTGCTGGTCAGCCGTTCGCCCATCCTCTTCGACCTGTTGCAACTGCTGGGAGCGAGCTACCTCGGCTGGCTCGGCGTCGGTGCCGTGGGCAGCTGGTTCCGGCGCGGGCAGGGCGATAGGGGAACCCTCGGCGGTGAACTGTCATCTTCCCGCCTGGGGCCCTGGCTGCGCGGCCTGGCCACCAACCTGTCCAACCCCAAGGCGCTGGTGTTTTTCCTTGCCCTGCTGACGGGACTGATTCCGGCGGATATGTCCGCCGCCGGCAAGTTCGGCGCCGCCGCGATCCTCTTCGGCATGGGCCTGGGCTGGTTCAGCCTGCTGGGGCTGGTGCTCACCCGCGCCAGCAACCAGCAGCGCCTGCTGCGTGCGGCCCCGGCCATCGACCTGGCCTGCGGACTGGTGTTCCTGCTGGTGGCCCTGGGGCTGGCGGGGCGACTACTGGCACCGGGCTTATGGCAATAGCGCCATCATCACTGGCGGTTACAGTCATTGCCGCGCTCGCGGGGCTGCCGGAGAATCTCCTGCATTCCCCGACGAGCTGGACGCCATGTCGCACACCATCTTCTTCGCCCATGCCAACGGCTTCCCTTCGGCCACCTACGGCAAGCTGTTCTCCGCCCTGGCGCCGGACTTCCGCGTCGAGCACCTGGAGCAGCACGGCCACGACCCGCGCTTCCCGGTGAACGACAACTGGGAAAACCTGGTGGACGAACTCATCCATCACCTGCAAGGACGTGGCGAGCCGGTGTGGGGGCTGGGGCACTCTCTCGGCGGCGTCCTGCATTACCACGCCGCGCTGCGCAGGCCCGACCTCTATCGCGGCGTGGTGATGCTGGATTCGCCGGTGCTGACCCTGGCCGACCGCATCGTCATCCGCGCCGCCAAGCGCTTCGGCTTCATCGACCGTATCACTCCCGCCGGCCGCACCCTCGGCCGACGCGAAGAGTTCAGCGATTTCAGCGAAGCCCGCGACTATTTCGCCGGCAAGACCCTGTTCCGCCGCTTCGACCCCGAGTGCCTGGACGCCTACGTCCGCCATGGCCTGGCGCGTCAGGGAGAATCCCTGCGGCTGAAGTTCGACGCCGCCACCGAAATCAACATCTACCGCAGCGTGCCCCATCGCATTCCGGGCAAGCCGCAGCAGCTCAAGGTGCCCCTGGCACTGGTGCGCGGCCGCCACAGCAGGGTGGTGCTGCCGCACCATGCGCGTCTGGTGAAACGGGTGCCGCAAGGGGAGTACCTGTCTTTGCCCGGCGGGCACATGTTCCCCCTGGAACGCCCGCAGGAAACCGCCGAATTGCTCAAATCCGTATTCGGCCGCTGGGACGGCCGCCGCCAGGAGGCCACTGCATGACTGCCCAGGTCCAGGAAATCCGCCTCAACCTGCCCCATATCGAACTGGCCGCGCACCTCCACGGTCCGGAAGACGGCCAGCCGGTGATCGCCCTGCATGGCTGGCTGGACAACGCCAACAGCTTTTCCCGCCTGGCGCCGCGCTTGCCGGGCCTGCGCATCGTCGCCCTGGATTTCGCCGGCCACGGGTTGTCCGCCCACCGCGCGCCCGGCGCCAGCTACCTGTTGTGGGACTACGCCGCCGACGTGCTGCTGGTGGCCGAACAACTGGGTTGGGAGCGTTTCTCCCTGCTGGGCCACTCCATGGGCGCGATCGTCTCGGTGATGCTGGCCGGCGCCATGCCGGAGCGGGTCGAGCGCCTGGCCCTGATCGACGGCCTGATGCCCTACACCGGCGAAGCCGAGCAGGCCCCGGCCAAGCTGGGTGAGGCGCTGCGCGCGCAACTCGCCCTGGCCGGCAAGCGCAAGCCGGTCTACGCAGCGATCGATCGCGCAGTCGAGGCGCGCATGCACGGCACCGGCGGAGTCAGCCGCGAGGCCGCCGAGCTGCTCGCCGAACGTGGCCTGATGCCGGTGTCCGGCGGCTATACCTGGCGCACCGACAGCCGCCTGACGCTGCCGTCGCCACTGCGCCTCACCCGTGCCCATGCCCTGGCTTTCGCCCAGGCCGTGAAGTGCCCGGCCATGCTGGTGCTGGCCGAGCAGGGTCTGCTGCACACCGAGCCCAGGTTCGCGGGGCTGGTGGAAGGGCTGGCGCTAGAGGTGCGCCGCCTGCCCGGCAAACATCACCTGCACCTGGACGACGAGGCCGGCGCCCAGGCCGTAGCAGACTGTTTCAATCCCTTCTTTGCCGTTCCTTGACTTGCACCCGCCAACCGGGAAGGCTGGCGGCTTTTGGTCAGGGAACAGCAGGATGGTCGACCTGTTCGACGCCGTTGCGCAGGGGGCGCCTTCGGTGGGGCGCGGCAGGAAAAGACCGGAAAGCTGGTCCAGACTGCTCACTCCAGGACATATCGTTAAGGATGCGCATGCGCCTCACCTTTCTTGCCGGCCTGCTGCTGGCAGCATCCGCCCAGGCAGCCGACCTGCCTGACAGCCACGACCTGGCGGCGCTGCCGCGCTTCCCCCATGCGGAGATCACCGATTTCCGCGAGAGCCCGGACCAGGAACGGGTCTACCCGCAGAGCTCCATCCGCCGCATCAGCAATCAACTGCGCATGGAGCGCAAGGTCGAGGCCGAAGGCCGGCAGACCTCGGTGACCTACCGCCTGCCCGCCGACCACAGCTCGAACGAAGCCTTCGACCGCGCCCGCAGGGACCTGCTGGAAAGCGGCGCCGAGCTGCTCTACTGGTGCCAGGGGCGCGACTGCGGCTCCAGCAACCTCTGGGCCAATGCCATCTTCGGCAACTCCAAGCTGTTTGGTCCGGACGAGCAACAGGCCTACCTCCTGCTACGCCTGGCCGAGCCCCGCCAGGACAGCCTCCTGGCCCTCTACAGCATCACCCGCGGCAACCGCAGGGCCTACCTGCACGCCGAGCAGCTTGACGCCAATGCGCCACTGGGCGAACTGCTGCCCACGCCCGACACCCTGATGCGTGAACTCAAGAGCAGCGGCGAGCTGCACCTGGCGCGCCTGTCCGACCAGCCTTCGGAGGCCTGGGCGACCCTGCTGGGACGCTGCCTGAACCTCGACAGCACCCTGCGCATCAGCCTGGCCGGCGCCGGTGCCGAAGCCTGGCGCGAAGCGCTGGTGGAGCAGGGTGTGCGCGCCGCGCGGCTGGAACTGGGCGAGGGCAGGGAGCCCGGACTGCACCTGAACCTGCTGCGCTGAGAAACCCTCGACAGCAGTCTCTATGCTTGTGACTGCCTCGCGCACGTTGCGTGGTGGCAGGTACGGCCCTTTCTTTCTGATCGCCGGAGTGACCCTGGGATGTTCAACAACGACCGACTACTGGTGCAGATCCTCCTGCTCGCCTTGCTCGGTGCCAGCCTCTGGGTGCTCGCGCCCTTCGTCTCGGCGCTGTTCTGGGCCGCGGTGCTGGCATTCGCCAGCTGGCCTCTGATGCGTCTGCTCAGCAGTGCGCTGAAAGGACGCGAATCTGCTGCCGCTGCTCTGCTCACCGCAGGCTGGATGCTGCTGGTGGCGTTGCCGCTGGCGTGGCTGCTGGGCAACCTGGCCGAGCACGTACGCGATGCCACCGAGCTGGCGAAGAACGTCCAGATGGAGGGGCTGCCGCCACCCCCGGAGTGGCTGCATCAGGTACCGCTGCTGGGTGAACGGCTGGTGCGTGCCTGGCATTCCATCGACGCCCAGGGGGCAGCCTTTTTCGCCAGCCTCAAGCCCTACATGGGGCAGGCCGGCAATTGGGTATTGGCGCGTACCGCACAGATCGGCGGCGGCATGGTCGAGCTGGTGCTCAGCCTGGTGCTGGTGTTCTTCTTCTATCGTGATGGCCCGCGCATGGCGCTGTTCGTCGAGAAGGCGCTGGAACGCCTGATCGGCGACCGCGCCGAGCATTACCTGGGCCTGGTGGCCGGCACCGTGCAACGGGTGGTCAACGGCGTGATCGGCACCGCTGCCGCCCAGGGGGTGCTGGCACTGGTCGGCTTCTGGATCGCTGGCGTGCCCGGCGCCCTGGTGCTGGGCATCGTCACTTTCGCTCTCAGCCTGATCCCCATGGGGCCGCCGCTGGTCTGGGTGCCCGCGACGGCCTGGCTGGCCTGGCACGGCGATTACGGCTACGCGGTGTTCCTCGGCATCTGGGGCATGTTCGTCATCAGCGGCGTGGACAACGTGCTCAAGCCCTACCTCATCAGCCGCGGCGGCAACCTGCCGCTGGTGGTGGTGCTGCTGGGTGTGTTTGGCGGCATCCTTGCGTTCGGCTTCATGGGCCTGTTCCTCGGCCCGACGCTGCTGGCGGTGGCGTACAGCCTGATCTCCGACTGGATCGGCCATGCACCGCCGCAACTGGTGGTTCCGCCTGAGGTCAAGGAACAGGAAAACCCGCCATCCTGAGGGGGGCGTCTGCCCGTGCAGGAAACCCTTCCGGGCTGGCAGGATGAAGCCGTGCCTGGACCTCAGCTTGAATGCACATAGGTGCCCGGCGCCGCCTCCATGGGTGGATGGGCCTGATTGCCCAGGGTCTTCAAGGTTTTGCGTTGCCCACCGGAGCGCGCCTGGATCCAGTCCAGCCACGCAGGCCACCAGCTTCCAATCTGCTGCTGCGCGTCGAAATACCAGGCTCGCGGGTCGGACGACAGTTTGCTGTTCTCCAGGTAGTTGGCCTTGGGGTTGCCAGGCGGGTTGAGAATGCTCTGGATATGCCCGCTGTTGGATAGCAGGAAGCGTCGGTTGCCACCGAGCAGCAGGGTCGAGCGGTAGACCGTGTCCCAGGGGGTGATGTGGTCGTTGGAGCCCGCGACGCTGAAGCTGTCCACCGTGACCTTGCGCAGGTCGATCGGGGTGCCGCAGATCTCCAGGCCGCCGCTGCGGATCAGCGGGTTGTGCTTGAAGAGGTCGAGAAAGTCGCCGTGCAGTGCTGCCGGCAAACGGGTGTTGTCGCTGTTCCAGTAGAGGATGTCGAAGGCCGGTGGCTGCCTGCCGAGCAGGTAGTTGTTGACCCAGTAGGTCCACACCAGGTCGTTGGAGCGCATCCAGGCGAACACCTTGGCCAGGTCGCGGCCGTCCAGCACGCCATTGCGATAGGAGCGGAGTTTGGCCGCCTCCAGGGTCTGCTCGGTGACGAACAGGGCCGCCGGACTCTCCACCCGACTGTCCAGCATACTCACCAGATAGCTGGCGCTGGCTACCTTGCGCAGCTGCCGCTTGGCCTGAAGGTGGCCCTGCAGGGCGGCGATGGTCAGGCCGCCAGCGCAGGCGCCCGCCAGGTTGACCGCCTTGCTGCCGGTGATGGCGCGGCAGGCATCGAGCGCTTCCTTTAGCGCCTCCACATAGTGCGAAAGACCACACTCACGATGGCGTATGTCGGGATTGCGCCAGCTGACCATGAACACCTGCAGACCGTTCTTCAGCGCGTACTGCACGAAGCTCTTTTCCGGGCTGAGGTCGAAGATGTAGTACTTGTTTATCTGCGGCGGGACGATCAGAAGCGGCTGCTGGTATTGCTGCTCGCTCATGGGCTTGTACTGGATCAACTCCAGCAGCTCGGTGCGGAATACCACGGCTCCGGGCGTGGTGGCGATGTTCCGGCCGACTTCGAAGGCCGCCTTGCTGACCTGGCTGGGCATGCCACCGTTGTGCAGCAGGTCTCCCGCCAGGTGACGCAGGCCGTGGATCAGGCTGAGTCCTCCGGTGTTGAACATCTCCTTGAGCGCCAGCGGGTTGATCAGGCCGTTGGAGGGTGACAGCGCATCACCGAGCAGTGTCACGATGAATCGGGCCCGGGCCTGGTCGTCGGCCGCAAGGTCGCTCTCGTCGATCCAGGCGGTGAGCTGCTTCTGCCAGGCCAGATAGCTCTGCAAGCCACGGCGGTAGAGCGGATTGAGGCGCCACGTCGGGTCCTGGAAACGCGCATCCTGGGCAGAGTGCTGGTACGGCGCGTCGCCAAGCAGCACGCGACCCAGTTGGCCGCCCAGGGCCAGGGCATGTCGGGTACTGTGCACCGGTTGCTTGAGGCCCTGCAGCGCCAGGGCGCGCAGGGTGGACAACATATCCCGGCCGCGCAGGCCGGGGTTGGAGCCTTCTTCTGCTGTCACAAGGTTCGCGGGTTCGGGCAAGGTGCCCGCCGCTGGTTTATCTCGCATGGATCACACTCCGTCTTGCTCCCATCAGGGAAACGAACAGAAAAGGGTTGAACCAGGGCGTTGCGCAGGTGCATCGATCTGCCGGGGGAAACATCGCCCCGGCGACACGGCTGCGCCAAGGGGTCAGGGCGTTGCGCGCCGCATGGTGAGTACGTGGCTGCTGTTGGCATAACGGTATAACCCGTCCGACGGCCGCACACTGGCCGGCTTGATCAAGCCGGAATCGGGCTGCAGAAAGCCGAGCAAGGCTTGCCGGGTGGCGTGCAAGGCCGCCTTGTGCTCCATATCGAGGAAGTGCCCAGTGTTGCGGATGGTGCGGAATTGGCACTGAGGGGAATGGCGGGCGAACAATTGGGCGTCTCCGGCCGAGGTGTACTCGTCCCATTGGCCATTGATGAACAGCAGCGGAATATCGATGGCGGCGGCACAGGCGAGATAGCGCTCGGAGTCTTGCTTGAGCACCTCATTGAAATGAGCGTGCATCTGCCGGTACTCGTGCTCGGCCAGGCTACTGATGTGGCGGAAATTGAAGCGTTTGAACAGCGGGGGCAGGTGCTTGCCGATGGTGCTGTTGATCAGGCGGCCCACCTTTATGCGGTCGCAGGTCTGCAGCATGCCCAGGCCGCTCTCCAGGTAGTCGCGCATGGGCTGATTGATCCGCGCGGCGAAGGAACCGATCACCGCCTTTTCGATCCTGTGCGGCCGTTGGGCCAGCGCCAGCAGGGTGGCCGCGCCACCCCAGGAGAAGGACAGCACATGGTCGGCGGCGACCCTTTCGATCAGTTCCAGCAGAATGTCTGCCTCGTCTTCCTCACTGATCAGCCGACCCGGGTAGTTGTGCGGTTTCGATTGGCCGGCATAGGGCTGGTCGTAGAGCACCACATTGAACCGTGGGTGCAGGTAACGCACCGTCTGGGCGAACGATGCCGTGGTTGCGAACGCGCCGTTGACCAGAATGATGGTCTTCCTGGCGGTGGGATTGCAGTAACGCTCCGTATAGATCTTGTACTTCCTGTGAATGTCGACGATGGCGGTTTCCGGCTTCATGGTATTTCTCTCGCACGGATTGGGCTGAGTGGACAGTCGGAGCAGCTGTTCGCGGGGCTATTCCACAGACAGCAGAGCGCCTCGGCCTGGCATGGGAATGCCAAGCGAATCAGTGGCTACCTGGTTACTTTCGATGAGCCGTGAAAGTCGTTTGGCAGGGGGCTTGGCCGGGCAATGGGGCGGTGAAATGCCTCTGTGCCCGGCACGTACGGTTCGACTTTCTCTGGCCCCACGAGGGATGAAAGCCGTGGGGAGCTCAACTATGCGGATTCGATCGAGTCGTCACCATCGTCGTTTCCCCGGGAAGGGTGTGGCGATTTCGGCCGAGCGCTTGTCGTGGATCGACGACAAGCCGTCGTGCCGGCCACCCCGAGGGTGGCCGGCATCCCTCAGGCCGACAGGCTCAGCTGGCTGCCGACACGGCTGCTGCCGCAGCCGGCGGCACCCGCTTCGCATCGCTTGAGCACGGCAGTCACCAGGCGGCCATAGCCTCGGTCGTCGCTGCTTCCCGACGATTCGTCCGACTGATCCAATGGCATGCCTCCGGTCCCCGGACTGGTGGCGGAAGCGGTGGTTTCGTCCTGGCTGAGGCTGCCGTCACCGTCGGCATCCAGCACGCTGAAGAGTTTTTCCTGGGCCTTGTTCTGTCCCGAGGCGCCGCAGACTCGCGGGCGTGCCGAAGATGAGGTCGAGCTGCTGGCATGGCTGTAACTGCCATGGCTCGAGTAACTGCCGACACCACTGATCACGGGGGCACTCCTGTGCAGGTTGGCGGAACCGGAAGGGGTTTTCCGGTGCTGGCCGTCTCGACGGGGCGCCTGTCCAGGCTGTGTGTGCTTTGTATCGGGGTGGATACAAGGACCGAGATGCTGACCTGTACGCCGCGTGGGTGAGGGCAGCCATCCCGAGCGCAGTGTTCAACTTTACGCATTCTTGATGCCCCCCGGCTCCTCCGAGTCTCGTTCCTTTACGCCCCCCGTTCCGACAATGGCTCCACGGCGGCACAGACCGCATCTAGGAGCACAAGCAATGAGCATTCTCGACGGGGTGTCCCTGGTACTGGCCATGGGGCTTTTCATTTATCTGCTGGTCGCGCTGCTGCGCGCCGAGCGCGGCTAGGAGGCCACATGCAACTTCAGGACATCGGCCTCATCCTGGCCTTCTTCGTTCTGGTGCTGGCGCCGGCACCCTTCCTTGGGCGTTTCTATTACCGGGCGATGGAGGGGCAACGCACCTTCCTGACCCCGGTACTCGCGCCCGTGGAGCGTTTCTGCTATCGCCTCTCTGGCGTCGACGCCGAGCGTGAACAGGACTGGAAGGGCTACTGCGCAGCCCTGTTGGCCTTCAACCTGGCGGGCTTCGGGCTGCTGTTCGCCATCCTCATGCTGCAGGGTGTGCTGCCGCTGAACCCGCAGAAACTGCCCGGCCTGGAATGGAGCCTGGCGTTCAACACCGCGGTCAGCTTCGTCACCAACACCAACTGGCAGGCCTACAGCGGCGAAGCGGCGCTGAGCTACTTCAGCCAGATGGTCGGCCTGGGCGTGCAGAACTTCGTCAGTGCCGCCGTGGGCCTCTGCGTGCTGGTTGCCTTCGCCCGTGGCATCAGCCGCCGCGGCACCGACCGCCTGGGCAACTTCTGGGTCGACCTGACCCGTGGCACCCTCTACGGCCTGGTCCCTCTGTGCCTGCTGCTGGCGCTGTTGCTGGTCTGGCAGGGCGTTCCGCAGACCTTCCTCGACTATGCCCACGCCGTGACCCTGCAGGGCGCCGACCAGAGCATCCCCCTTGGCCCGGCAGCCAGCCAGATCGCTATCAAGCAGCTGGGTACCAATGGTGGCGGCTTCTTCGGCGTCAACTCCGCGCATCCGTTCGAGAACCCCACCGCCTGGAGCAACCTGCTGGAAGTGGCCTCCATCATCCTGATCCCGGCGGCCCTGGTGTTCACCTTCGGCCACTACGTCAAGGATCTGCGCCAGAGCCGCGCGCTGCTGGCCTGCATGCTGGTGCTGTTCGTCATTGGCCTTGGCGTGACCCTCTACAGCGAGTACCAGCCGAACCCGGCACTGGCCGCACTGCCCATCGAGCCGACCGGCTCCCTGGAAGGCAAGGAAAGCCGCTTCGGCATCACCGCCTCGGCGCTCTGGGCGGTCACCACCACGGCTGCGTCGAACGGTTCGGTGAATGCCATGCATGACAGCTTCAGCGCGCTGGGCGGGATGATCCCGATGTTCAACATGATGCTGGGCGAGATCATCTTCGGCGGTGTCGGCGCCGGCCTCTACGGGATGCTGCTGTTCGTGCTGATCGCCGTGTTCCTTGCCGGCTTGATGATCGGCCGCACGCCCGAATACCTCGGCAAGAAACTGGAAGCCCGTGAAGTGCGCCTGCTGGTGGCCACTCTGCTGGTGATGCCAGTGGGCGTGCTGGTGTTCTGCGGCGTGGCCATCAGCCTCGATGGCCCGGCGGCGTCCATCACCAACCCCGGTGCCCACGGCTTCAGCCAGGCGCTCTATGCCTACACCTCGGGTACCGCCAACAACGGCTCGGCCTTTGCCGGCTTCGGCGCCAACACGCCGTTCCACAACGTGATGATCGGCCTGGCGATGATCCTCGGCCGCTTCGGTTACATCCTCCCGGTACTGGCCATCGCTGGCAGCCTGGCGATGAAGAAGCGCGCGCCGCTCGGCGCCAACAGCTTCCCCACCCATGGTCCGCTGTTCGTCACCCTGCTGACCCTCACCATCCTGCTGGTGGGCGGCCTGACCTTCCTTCCGGCGCTGGCCCTCGGGCCGATCGCCGAACACCTCGCGCTGATCCAGGGCTTCTAAGGGAGATTGATGATGAATGCCCCCATGCAGGCGCTCAAAGGCAGCGCCAAGCAGCAACCCAAGACCTCCTTCGCCGCACTGTGGAAACCGGCGCTGCGCCAGGCCTTCGTCAAGCTCGATCCACGGCAGCTGGTGCGTTCGCCGGTGATACTGGTGGTCGAGCTGACTGCGGTGCTGACCACTGTCCTCTGCTGGATCCCCAACCCGGCGGTGAGCACCGGCCTTGCCGTGCAGATCGCCCTCTGGCTGTGGTTCACCGTGCTCTTCGCCAACTTCGCCGAAGCCCTGGCTGAAGGCCGTGGCAAGGCCCGCGCCGACAGCCTGCGCGCCGGCAGTCAGGGCCTGACAGCCCGCCGCCGCACGGCCAGTGGCCAGTTCGAGACCGTGCCTGCCGCCGGCCTGCGCCGCGGTGACGTGGTGCGGGTCGAGGCCGGGGAGCTGATCCCCGGCGACGGCGAGGTGATCGAAGGGATCGCCGCCGTCAACGAAGCGGCCATTACCGGTGAATCGGCGCCGGTGATCCGCGAGTCCGGCGGCGACCGTTGCGCCGTGACCGGTAACACGCGAATCGTCTCCGACTGGTTGCTGGTGAGAATCACCGCTAATCCGGGCGAATCCACCCTGGACCGGATGATCGCCCTGGTGGAAGGGGCCAAGCGCCAGAAGACTCCCAACGAAGTGGCGCTGGACATCCTGCTGATTGGCCTGACCCTGATCTTCCTGTTGGTGGTGGCCACCCTGCAGCCCTTCGCCCGCTTTGCCGGTGGCGACCTGCCGCTGGTGTACCTGGTGGCGCTGCTGGTGACCCTGATCCCCACCACCATCGGTGGCCTGCTCTCGGCCATCGGCATCGCCGGCATGGACCGCCTGGTGCGACTGAACGTCATCGCCAAGTCGGGTCGCGCGGTAGAGGCTGCCGGTGACGTGCATGTGCTGCTGCTGGACAAGACCGGTACCATCACCTTCGGCAACCGCCGTTGCAGCGCGATGATCAAGGCGCCCGGCGTGGCCGGCAAGGAACTCTCCGACGCCGCGCTGCTGGCCTCCCTGGCCGACGAGACACCGGAAGGCAAGTCCATCGTCGACTACCTGCGCGCCCTGCATGCCATGCAGGAGCCCGCCCGCGACGAGATCACCTCGATTCCCTTCACCGCCGAGACCCGGCTCTCCGGCACCGACTGGGCCGGGCGCAGCTACCGCAAGGGGGCGGTGGACGCGGTGCTGGCCTGGGTTGGCATCACTCGCCAGGAAGTGCCGGCACCGCTGGCCCGCGAGATCGAGAAGATCGCCCAGAGCGGCGGTACGCCGCTGCTGGTGGCCGCCGACGGCAAGCTGCTGGGCGCCATTCATCTGAAGGACGTGGTCAAGCCCGGTATCCGTGACCGTTTTGCCGAGCTGCGGCAGATGGGCATCCGTACCGTGATGGTGACCGGCGACAACCCGCTGACCGCCGCTGCGATCGCCGCCGAGGCCGGCGTGGACGACGTGATCGCAGAAGCCACCCCGGAGAAGAAGCTGGCGCGCATTCGCCAGGAACAGGGCGAGGGCAAGATGGTCGCCATGTGCGGCGACGGCGCCAACGACGCCCCGGCGCTGGCCCAGGCCGACGTGGGCCTGGCCATGAACGACGGCACCCAGGCCGCCCGCGAGGCCGCCAATCTGGTGGACCTGGACTCCGACCCGACCAAGCTGCTGGACGTGGTGCAGGTGGGCAAGGAGCTGCTGGTGACCCGCGGCGCGCTGACCACCTTTTCGGTGGCCAACGACGTGGCCAAGTACTTCGCCATCCTCCCGGCGCTGTTCGCCGGCATTCACCCGCAGCTGGGCGTGCTCAACGTGATGCAGCTGGCCAGTCCGCAGAGCGCCATCCTCTCGGCCATCGTGTTCAACGCGCTGATCATCATCGGGCTGATCCCGCTGGCCCTGCGCGGGGTCCGGGTGCAGGCCACCGATGCCGCGCACCTGCTACGCCGCAACCTGCTGATCTATGGCCTCGGCGGCATCGTCGCGCCCTTTGTCGGCATCAAGGTGATCGACGTCCTGCTCAATGCCGTCGGCCTGGTCTGAAACCCACCCCTTTCCCTCCAGGGAGAGGGGGCTGGGGGAGGGGCAGAAACCTCTCCCCAACTTAGATTTCCCGCGAGGAACTGAATATGCTTAGCCAACTCCGCCCAGCCATGAGCCTCCTGGCCCTGATGACCCTGATCACCGGCGTCGCCTATCCGCTTACCGTCACCGGCATCGCCCAACTGGCCTTCCCCGAGCAGGCCAATGGCAGCCTGGTGCGGGACGCCAGGGGCGAGGTGCGCGGCAGCAGCCTGCTGGCGCAGAATTTCGAAGGGCCCGAGTGGTTCCAGCCGCGCCCCTCGGCGGCGGGCTTCGCCACGGTGGCCAGTGGCGCCAGCAACCTGGCGCCGAGCAACCCGGCCCTGGCCGAACGTATCGACAAGGAAGCGCATCGCCTGGCCACCGAAGGTCACGGCAAGGTGCCCATGGCCCTGGTCACCACCTCCGGCAGCGGCCTCGACCCGCACCTGCCGCCGAGTGCCGCGCGCTTCCAGATTCCGCGCATCGCCGCCGAGCGTGGTCTGCCGGTCGATACCCTGGAGCGCCTGGTGGAACTGAACACCGAACGGCCGCTGGTGGGGCCGGCGGTGGTCAACGTGCTGGCCCTTAATACAGCGTTGAACGAGATGACTCGATGAGTGATGCCCTGCGCGCCGATGCGCTGCTGGCCGATATGCCCCAGGGTGGGCGTGGTCGTCTGAAGGTGTTCCTCGGCGCGGCGCCTGGTGTAGGCAAGACCTACGCCATGCTCCAGGCCGCCCAGGCGCAGTTGCGCCAGGGTGTCGACCTGCGCGCCGGCGTGGTGGAAACCCACGGGCGTGCGGAAACCGAAGCCATGCTGGCGGGGCTGCCGCAGCAACCGCTGCGGCGCGTCGAGTATCGCGGCATGGCGCTCACCGAGATGGACCTGGACGGCATCCTCGCCCATCCGCCGCGCCTGGTGCTGGTGGACGAGCTGGCCCACACCAATGCTCCCGGTAGCCGCCATTCCAAGCGCTGGCAGGACGTGGAGGAACTGCTCGACGCGGGAATCGACGTCTACACCACGGTCAACGTCCAGCACCTCGAAGCGCTGAACGACCAGGTCCGCGACATCACGGGTGTGCAGGTGCGCGAGACCTTGCCGGACTGGGTCCTCCAGGAAGCCGACGAGATCCTGCTGATCGACCTTCCGCCCCGCGAGCTGCTGGAGCGTCTGCGCGAGGGCAAGGTCTACGTGCCCGAGCAGGCGCGGGCGGCCATCGATGCCTTCTTCTCCCAGACCAACCTCACCGCCTTGCGCGAGCTGGCCATGCAGACCGCCGCCGCGCGGGTGGATGCCGACCTCAACCGTCGTTATCGCCAGCGCGGCCTGGAAGCGCCCGCCGTGCGCGGACGACTACTGGTCGGGATCGACGGCGACCACCAGGCCGAGCGCCTGGTGCGCCACGCCAGCCGGGTAGCCGAGCGACGCCACCTGCCCTGGTCGGTGGTGTACGTGGACACTGGCGGTGCCCGTTCCGAAGAGGTGCTGGCGCGCCTGCAGGGTGCCCAGCAACTGGCCGAGCGCCTGGGTGGCGAAGTGGTGACCCTGCGTGCGGAGTCCGTGGCGAAGGCGCTGGTGGAACACGCCGAAGAGCGCCGCGCCAGCCTGCTGCTGGTGGGCCGCAGCCGCCAGCGCCTGCGTCGCCGATTGCTCGGCCGCGGGCTGGCGGAGCGCCTGCTGTACCTGGCCGAAGGGCTGGAGGTCAGCGTGCTCGACACCGAGGCGGACCGTCGCCCGGTCAGTCCGCGCGCCAGCCATCCGACCCGCCTGGTGGACCATGGCCTGGCGGTGCTCGCGGCCATTGCCGCAAGCGCGCTGGCCTGGGCGGTGTCCCATACCCTGGAACTGCCCAACATCTCCCTGGTGTTCCTCGCCGCGGTGCTACTGGTGGCGGTGCGCAGCAGCCTGGGGCCGGCGCTGCTGTGTGCCGGGCTGTCGTTCCTCGCCTATGACTTCCTGTTCATCCCACCGACCTTCTCCCTGACCATCGCCCGCCAGGAAGACGTGCTGACCCTGCTGTTCTTCCTGCTGATGGCCGGGCTCACTGGCAACCTGGCTTCACGCCAGCGCCGCCAACTGAATGCGCTGCGCGACACCCAGGCGGAAACCACCGCGCTGCTCGACCTCTCACGCAAGCTCACTGCCGCCACCGACCGCCAGGCCGTGCTCAACGTCGCCGTGCAGCAGTTCGGCGCCTGGCCGGACGTGGAAGTCTGCCTGCTGTCCCGTGGCCGTGACGGCGTATGGAAGGTGGAGGCCGGCGCCCAGCGCCTGCTGGCCGACCAGGAGCGCGCGGCGGCGGAGTGGTCATGGCAGCATGACCAGCCTGCGGGTCTGGGCACCGACACCTTGCCCGGCGGCCGTTGGTGGTGGCTGCCGCTATCGGGCGAAGAAGGGCCGCTGGTGCTGCTGGGCGTGAGCCCGCGTGACGAGGTGCCGTTGCCGGCCGAACGCCGGCGCCTGCTCGCGGCCCTGGGCCAGCCCCTGGCCCAGGCCATGGCCCGTGCGCAGCTGGCCGAAGAGCTGGAGGCGGCGCGCCTGCACGGAGAAACCGAGCAGCTGCGCAGCGCGTTGCTGGCTTCGGTGTCCCACGACCTGCGCACGCCGCTCACCGCCATGCGCGGTTCCATCGACAGCCTGCTCGCCCTCGGCGAAGCCATCCCCATGGCCGATCGCCGCGAACTGCTGGAAGGCACCCGCGACGAGGCCGAGCGCCTCGACCGCTACATCCAGAACCTGCTGGACATGACCCGCCTCGGCCACGGCGGCCTCAAGCTGGCGCGCGACTGGGTGGCGCCGGTGGACATAGTCGCCAGCGCACTGCAGCGCCTGCGTCCGGTGCTGGTGCCATTGCAGGTGGAAACCCAGGTGCCGGAGCAATTGCCGCTGCTCTATGTGCACGCGGCACTGATCGAGCAGGCGCTGGTCAACGTGCTGGAGAACGCCGCGCGCTTCTCGCCCAGCCAGGGGCGGCTGCGTGTTGCCGTGGACGCGGACGAAGCCGAGCTGCGCTTCTCCGTCAGCGACCAGGGGCCGGGTATTCCGCAGAATGAGCGCGACAGGATCTTCGACATGTTCTATACCGCTGCGCGGGGGGATCGGGGCGGGCAGGGCACGGGCCTCGGCCTGGCCATCTGCCAGGGCATGGTCGGTGCCCACGGCGGCCGTGTGACGGTGGGCGATGGCCTGGACGGTCGCGGCGCCACCCTGACCCTGCACCTGCCGCTGCATCCGCAGCCGCAGTTGGAAGAAGAATGAATGCTGCGCAATACCCAACCTGTAGGAGCGAATTCATTCGCGAAACGGGCCGCAGGACCGTCTTGCAGGGTCGGAAGACACGGACAGTGGTGCTGTCCTTCGCGAATGAATTCGCTCCCACAAGAAAACCGTCTGCATTTGTAATGGATTCGACGAAACAGGCATGACAACCAACCAACCGACCATTCTGGTCATCGATGACGAAGCGCAGATCCGCAAGTTCCTGCGCATCAGCCTGGCCGCCCAGGGCTACCGGGTGCTGGAGGGCGCCAATGGCCGCGAAGGGCTGGAGCAGGCGGCGCTGGCCAGGCCCGACATGGTCGTGCTCGACCTCGGCCTGCCGGACATGGACGGCCAGGACGTGCTGCGCGAGTTGCGCGAATGGTCCCAGGTCCCGGTGCTGGTGCTTTCGGTGCGCGCCGGTGAAGGCGAAAAGGTGCTGGCCCTGGACGGCGGCGCCAACGACTACGTGACCAAGCCCTTCGGCATCCAGGAATTCCTTGCCCGCGTGCGCGTGGCGCTTCGCCAGGGCGGCCCTGGCGAACAGCAGCAGGCGAGCATCACCAGCGGCCCGCTGTTGCTGGACTTCGCCTATCGCCGGGTCACCCTCGATGGCGAGGAGGTGGCGCTGACCCGCAAGGAGTACGCGGTGCTCGCGCAACTGGCCCGTCACCTGGGGCGCGTGGTCACCCAGCAGCAGTTGCTCAAGGACATCTGGGGCCCCACCCATGTCGAGGACACCCACTACCTGCGGGTGGTGGTGGGGCACTTGCGGCAGAAGCTCGGCGATGATCCGGCCAATCCGCGTTTCATCATCACCGAGGCGGGCGTCGGCTATCGGCTGAAGGAGGCCTGAACAGGCCATTCGCCCTGTGCCGTCGGGCGCGCGGCGCGCGTCCAGTGCTGCATGGGCGCGAAGGCGCTCCCCCATTGGAAGGACCGGCATGCAGCAATTGTTGAACGAAATCCTCGACGAAGTCCGCCCCTTGATCGGGCAGGGCAAGGTCGCCAGTTACATTCCCGCGCTTTCCTGTGTCAGTGCGGACCAACTCGGCATCGCCGTTTACAGCAACGACGGCGAGATGTACTACGCCGGCGACGGCCTGACGCCGTTTTCCATCCAGAGCATTTCCAAGGTCTTCAGCCTGGTGCAGGCCATCCAGCATTCGGGCGAGGACATCTGGCAGCGCCTCGGGCACGAGCCTTCGGGCCAGCCGTTCAACTCGCTGGTGCAGCTGGAGTTCGAGCGCGGCGTGCCGCGCAATCCCTTCATCAATGCTGGCGCCCTGGTGATCTGCGATATCAATCAGTCGCGCTTCGCCGCGCCTTCGCTGTCCATGCGCGACTTCGCCCGGCGTTTGTCCGGCAACAGCCATGTGGTGTCCGACGAAGTGGTGGCGCGTTCGGAGTATCAGCACCGCGCGCGCAATGCCGCCATGGCTTACCTGATGCAATCCTTCGGCAACTTCCACAACGACGTGGAGGCGGTGCTGCACAGCTACTTCCACCATTGCGCCATCCGCATGAGCTGCGCCGACCTGGCCCTGGCATTCAGCTTCCTCGCCAACAACGGCGTCAGCCCCCACAGCGGCGAACGGGTCCTCACGCCGCGCCAGGCCAAGCAGGTGAACGCCATCATGGCCACCAGCGGCCTCTACGACGAAGCCGGCAACTTTGCCTACCGCGTCGGCCTGCCCGGCAAGAGCGGGGTAGGGGGCGGCATCGTCGCGGTGGTGCCGGGGCGCTTCACCGTCTGTGTCTGGTCGCCGGAGCTCAACGAAGCCGGCAACTCCCTGGCTGGCATGGCGGCCCTGGAGAAGCTGTCGCAGCGGATTGGCTGGTCGATTTTCTGAGCGCGTGACGGGACCAACCTGTGGGAGCGAATTCATTCGCGAAACAATCACGGGATGGTCCTGCACGGCCTGGTAGAACGGGCAGATTCACTGCCCTTCGCGAATGAATTCGCTCCTGCAGAAGAGCAGATCGAGCCTCCCGATCAATTCCCCTGCTCGTATCGCTCCAATGTCTCGCGGGCGATCTGCCGGCCCAACTGGATGAGCTCCGGCGCCTTGTAGAACTCGAAGAAGCGGCACACGCGCTTGGGCACGTTGATCAGGATGTCCGGCGGATAGCCGGCGATCTTGTACTGGGCCAGCGACGTCTGCATCACCTCGAAACTCTGGTTCACCAGGTCCAGCAGGGACGCGGGGCCGATGTTGGCCACGACATGCGAGCCGCTGGCGGACTTGGGAGCGCCGTCGGTTTCCGGGGCAGCGACCGGCTGCTGCATCTGCGGTGCCACGTCCTCCAGCCAGGGGTTGCCGCCGGGCAGGCTCTCCGGGTCGAGAATATCGTGGGCCTCCGGGCCGCGCTTGAGAAATGGCAGGCGCGAGCCGAGGGAGGCCATCAGCGTGTCGATGCGGCCCTTGATCGCCGGGGGACGCTCGATCACCGGCAGCTGGTACTCGCGCTGGGTGGTGGCGTTGAGGTTGACAGCGATGATCAGGTCGCAGTGGCTGGAGACCACCGGGACGATCGGCAAGGGGTTGAGCAGGCCGCCGTCCACCAGCATGCGGCTGCCCTGGACCACCGGGGTGAAGAGGCTGGGAATGGCCGCCGAAGCCCGCATGGCCTGATGCAGGCAGCCTTCCTGGAACCAGATTTCCTGCTGGTTGGTGAGGTCGGTGGCCACCGCCGTATAGGGGATGGAGAGGTCTTCGATGTTGATCTCGCCGACGATCTCGCGAATGCGCCCGAACACCTTTTCACCGCGAATGGCGCCCAGGCGGAAGCTCACATCGAGCAGGCGCAGCACATCGAGGTAGTCGAGGCTTTCGGTCCAGTCGCGATAATTGTGCAGCTTGCCGGCGGCGTAGATGCCGCCTACCACGGCCCCCATGGAGCAGCCGGCGATGCAGGCTATTTCATAGCCGCGCGCTTCGATTTCCTCGATCACGCCGATGTGCGCATAGCCCCGCGCGCCCCCCGATCCCAACACCAGTGCCACGCGTTTTCTCATGCGCAAATCCCCTGTCTATGGCGTTGACGATACGCCCGCGCCAGGGCCCCCGCCAAGGTACACCGTGCCTCGGCGGGGGCCGGTCGTCGGTGTCTGTCGATCAGTAGACGGAGTTGAATCTTCCCGGTATCGAACCGTCTACCGAGGAACTAGACTCTGTCGATCTTCAACAACGGAGTTATATCGATGAAAGCCTGGATCAGCCTGCCCCTGATCGCCCTTGTGATAGCTGGATGCGCCGGCAAGACGGCCTATCGCGACAGTTGCGCGGACCAGCTCGACGCCGCCTGGAAGGAACTGGACCTGGCCAAGGCCGAAGGTTTCTCCGGCACCGTGAGCTACTCCAAGGCACTGAGCCTGCTCACCGCCGCCAAGACCCAGCAGCAGTTCGAGGCCTTCGAGGGCTGCTCCAACAAGGCCGAGAAGGCCCGCTTCTACATCCGTGAGTCGCGCGCCGGCCGCTGATCGCTCTCGCCCGCGGGGTTTCAGACTTCGCGGGTGGATGCCCTGTACTGACGGGGCGTGATCCCTTTCCAGCGCCTGAAGGCATGCATGAAGTTCGACACTTCGCTGTAGCCCAGGCGCTCGGCGATTTCTTCCAGACGCAGGGCCGTGGAGCCCAGCAGTTCTTCGGCCAGCGCGCCCAGCACTTCCTCCTGCAATTGCCGGAAACTGGTCCCTTCCGCTGCCAGCCTGCGCCGCAAGGTGCGTGACGTCATGTGCAGCGCCTGCGCCAGGCGCTCCATGTCCGGCAGTTGCCCCGGCCGGGCCAGCAGCAGGTCGCGGACACGTCCGGCCAGGCCCGCTCGCTCCCGGCGGCGGGCCAGGATGATCCTGCACTGTTCTTCGCAATGCCCGGCCACCTGCGGGTTGGCGCCGGGCAGGGGAAGGTCGAGCAGTGAACGGGAGAACACGATGCAGTTGTCGTCCGCGCCGAAGAGGGGCGTCACTCCCAGCAGTTCGTGCCAGGGCCCGATGTCGTCGGGCGGAGGAATGCGGAAACGGGCACGGATTACGGGCATCTCGGTATTGACCAGGTCGCGGTGCACGCTGAGAGCGCCGGCAACGTCGCGCTCCAACAGGAAGCTGCGCAGGTCTTCGGGTGACGCCTGCTCCTCCAGGGTCAGCCATGCCTCATCGCCTTGTTCTTCCAACCGCATACTGTGGAAGGCGTAGGTCAGGTCCAGGTAGCGCAGGCCCAGTTGCACCGCGCTGCGGTAGGTGGCGCTGCTCAGCAGGGCGAAGCCCCAGATGCCGTAGGTGCTGAGGCGATAGCGCCGTCCGGCGAGCAGGCCCATGCCGGTGCGCGGGCCGAGGACGCGGGCGAGATTGCGCAGCAGTTCCAGTTCCTGGCTGGCCTCCACCTCGGCGCCGGGGTCGCCGAGCAGGCGCCAGTCCAGCCCGGTGCCGGCCAGGCACTGTTCCAGGGTGAGGCCCTGGTCGAGGCCGAACTGGGTCATCAATTGCACGCTCATGGCACTGCGCCGGGGCGATCGGGGGAGGGGCATCGGTAATCTCTGTGGGTTGTCCGAAACTCACAATTTGCTGTCCGACTATGCCATAACGCACGGCCATCGGCCGAACTAGGATTCTCCCCACTGCGCCGGCCGTCGTGCCCGCGCGGGACCATCCATGGGAGACAACAATGACCAACAGTTCCCAGCCTGGCGCGTCCGTACACGTGCTGATCATCGGCGCTGGTTTCGGCGGCCTGGGCCTGGCCATCCAATTGCAGAAGGCGGGCATCCACGACTTCCTCATCCTGGAGAAGGGCAGCGATGTCGGCGGCACCTGGCGCGACAACAGTTACCCCGGTGCGGCCTGCGATGTGCCCTCGCACCTCTATTCCTTCTCCTTCGAGCCCAAGGCCGACTGGTCACGCAAATTCGCGCCGCAGGCGGAGATCTTCGCCTACCAGCGCCACTGCGCCGACAAATACGGCCTGCGTCGGCACATCCGCTTCGGCTGCGAGGTGGAAGGTGCCGAGTTCGATGCACCCAGCGGCACCTGGCAGGTGCGGACCCGCAACGGCGAGCGTTTTCGCGCCAGGGCGCTGGTCAGTGCCTGTGGGCAGTTGAATCGCCCCGCCTGGCCACGCATCCCCGGTCTGGATGCTTTCAAGGGTGAGCTGTTCCATTCGGCAGGCTGGAACCATGACTACCCGCTGGACGGGAAGCGGGTGGCGGTGATCGGCACTGGGGCCAGTGCCATCCAGTTCGTCCCGCAGATCGCCCCGAAGGTCGCCAAGCTGAGCCTGTTCCAGCGCTCGGCGGCCTATGTGATCCCCAAGCCGGACCGTGCCTACCGCTCCTGGGAGCGCGCCGTGATGCGGCGCCTGCCCTGGCTGCAGAAGGTGGACCGGGTGCTCAAGTACATCCAGCACGAGTCTCGGGTGTTGGCGTTCACGGTGATCCCGCCGCTGATGAAACTGATGCAGTTCCGCTTCCGCCAGCACCTGGCGCGCGGCATCGCCGACCCGGCGTTGCGCCAGCGCCTGGTGCCGGACTACCCGCTGGGCTGCAAGCGCATCCTGATCTCCAACGACTTCTACCCAGCGCTGGCGCGACCCAATGTGGAGGTGATCGATGGCGGCATAGGCGAAGTCACCGAAAACGCGGTGGTGACCCGCGACGGGCAGCGCCACGAGGTGGACGCCATCATCCTCGGAACCGGCTTCGCCGCCACGGACTTCCTGGCCCCCATGAGCATTCGCGGGCTGGGCGGGCGTGACCTGAACCAGGCCTGGCGAGACGGCGCCGAGGCCTATCTCGGGGTCAGCGTCAGCGGCTTCCCGAACCTGTTCATCCTCTACGGGCCCAATACCAACCTCGGGCACAACTCCATCATCTACATGCTGGAAAGCCAGTTCCGCTACGTACTCGACGGCATCCGGGCATTGCAGGGGCTACGCTACCTCGACCTCAAGCCCGAGGTGCAGCAGCGCTTCAACCAGCGGCTACAACGGGATGTGCGTCGGACCGTCTGGGAGCAGGGCTGCAACAGTTGGTACAAGACCGCTGACGGCCGCAACACCAACAACTGGCCGGGATTCACCTTCAGCTACCGTCAACAGACCCGTCGCCTGGACCTGGACCTCTATGAATGCACCCGTTGAATTCACCGCCTCCGACCCCGGCCAGCCGCTATTGCGCGCGACCCTGCGCGCAGCTCTGCGCCTGCTGTTCCGTGGCCTGATGCGCCCCCCGTTGCCGGTGTCGCTGCAGCGGCTGGTATTGCGCTCGCTCACCGCCAGCACCCTGGCGACCCGGGGTGTGGAGCGGGAAGCCGGCCAGTTGGGCGACCGTCCCTGCGAGTGGCATCGGCCCCGCGGCGGCAGCCATGTGGTGCTGCTCTACCTCCACGGTGGCGCCTTCATCACCGGCTCGCCGGCCACCCACCGCGCCATCACCGCCAGCCTGGCCAGGCGCGCGGGCGTTGCCGTGTGCGCCCTGGACTATCGCCTGGCACCGGAACATCGCTTTCCGGCCGCCCGCGACGATGCCGTGGCCGCCTACCGCGAGCTGCTGGAGGCCGGCTACCCGGCGTCGCGCATCGTCATCGGCGGCGATTCGGCCGGTGGCAACCTGACCCTGCTCACGGCGCTGGAGATCCGCCACCGGGGCCTGCCGCAACCGGCGGGGCTGGTCTGCTTCTCGCCGGCGACCGATCTCAGCGGCACCGCACAGCACAATCCGCCGGCGGGCGATCCGCTGATCCATCCGGCCTGGGTGGAACAGGCCATGGACCTCTATTGCCCGCCGGGGCTGGACCGACGTGATCCGGCGCTGTCGCCGCTGTTCGCCGATCTGTCGGGGCTCTCGCCCATGCTGGTGCAAGTGGCCGAGGACGAAGTCCTTCGCGACGACAGCCTGCGACTTGCCGAGCGGGTGAGAGCGGCTGGCGGCTGGGTGCGGCTGGAGCGCTATCCTGGGCTCTGGCACGTGTTTCAGGCGCACACTGGCGTGCTGCGCCGGGCCGACGAGGCATTGGCCAGCGCCGCGGATTTCATCTGCCGGCACGTGGAAACGGAGGCGTGAGATGCACAATATCCTGATCACTGGCGCCGCTTCCGGTATCGGCGCCGCGACGGCCCGCCTGTTCCATGACCGTGGCTGGCTGGTAGGGCTGGTGGATCGGGACGCCGAGGCCCTGGCCACCCAGGCCGCCGCCCTGGGGGGCGTCTGGCATCGGGCGCTGGATGTGACTGACCTCGCCGCCGTCGAAGCCGCCCTGGCGGACTTCTGCGCCCGCCACGACGGTCAGTTGCGCCTGCTGTTCAACTGCGCAGGCGTGTTGCGCTTCGGCCAGTTCGAGGAAATCGACATGGCCGAGCACGCGCGCATCCTCACCATCAACGTACTGGGGCTGGTGCAGGTGACTCACGTGGCCTTCCCCTACCTCAAGGCCACCCGTGACGCCCAGGTGATCAACATGGGCTCCGCTTCGGGCGTTTACGGCACGCCGCACATGGCCAGCTACTCGGCCTCGAAGTTCGCAGTGCGCGGTTTCACCGAGGCGCTGGAACTGGAATGGCGCCGCCACGGCATCCGTGTCGGCGACCTGATGCCGCCCTTCGTGCGCACGCCCATGGTCAGCAGCCAGCACTTCGAACCGCCCGTGCTGCGTCGTCTCGGGGTGAAACTCAAGGCCGAGGACATCGCCGAAGCCGCCTGGCAACAGGCCCACGGCGCCGCGGTGCATCGGCCGGTGAGCTGGTTGTTCCGGCTGATGTATGGCGCGGGACAGGTTTCGCCGGCCTGGGTGAACCGGGGGATCATGAAGCTGCTGAGTGGTGCATGACCGGGCGATGGCCCTGTGGCTGGCGAAATCGATGGTTTCAACCTGACATTGCTGTCAGCCATTTTCCAGGAGTAGCCTCGGCGGTCACTTCGAAGCAAGGATGCTCGTCATGACCCCGTTCTTCGCCTATTCCTGCCTGGGCCTGTCCATGTTGCTGGTCGGCGGCAATATCGCCGTCGGCAAGCTGGTGCTGGCCGAGGTACCGGTCTTTCTCTTTGCCCTTCTGCGTTTCCTGATCGCCATGCTGGTGCTGGCGCCGGGCATGCTACTGCCGCAAGTCCGTCGCGGCCTGGATCGTTCGGCGGGCAAGGGACTGTTCCTCCAGGCCTTCTTCGGCTGCTTCCTGTTCAGCCTGTTCATGCTCTATGGCGTGGTGCACACCAGCGCCGCCAGCGCGGGAATCATCACCAGTGCCACTCCCAGTTTGATTGCGCTGCTGGCGTGGCTCTGGCTGCGCGAGCGCATCGGTGGTCGCAGCCTGCTGGCCATCGCCCTGGCGGTGGGCGGCATTGCCGTGCTCAACCTGCTGGACAGCCGGGAGCAGGGCACTGGTAGCCTGCTGGGCAATACGCTGGTGCTCGGCGCGGTGATGGCCGAGGCGATCTTCGCCATCTTCTCGCGGCGCCTGTCGTTGTCGCTGCATCCCTGGGCCATGGCATTCGGCGTCAACCTGGCCGGGCTGCTGCTGTTCCTTCCGTTGGCACTGCCCCAGGGCCTGGCGTTCGACTGGAGCGCGCCGTCCGCGACCACCTGGGGCTGGCTGCTGTTCTATGCCATCAGCGCCAGCGTGCTGTCCTTCCTGCTCTGGTACCGCGGCATCGGCCAGGTGCCGGCGAACGTCGCCGGTCTCTTCACCGGCCTGATGCCGGTGGGGGCCGCGCTGGTGGGCGTCCTGCTGCTTGGCGAGCGCTTCGGTTCCGGTCAGGCATTGGGCATGGCGCTGGTGCTGGCGGCCATTGCGCTGGGAGGTCTGGCCGAGCGAAAGGCCAATTTAATGGCGCAAGATGCCTGAGCGCCGCCTGTCGCCACTTTTGTGACAATTTGTCCAGCTTTCCGGCAGACCCGGCGTGGTGGCGCTACCCTGCAAAATGAAAGCGGAAAGATCACTCGACGAGTGAATCAGTGGCCGGGTCCGCGCGGGGCCCGGTCAAGGTCTGACGTTGTGTCTGCAACGTCGGCCCGGGGGCGGCACCGCATGGTGTCGCGAAGCCGAGTTCACCGGCTTCTCGGAAACAGCGGAAAAGCGGAACTCTCATCCATCGCTAAGAGGAGGTCGTTTCATGAGCACAGCCTTCCACGATGATGTCAGCAGCAATCTGTTGCGCCGCATGAAAGAGGGCGGTTTCGATTTTGCCCGAGTTCATCCGATCGAGTTTTACGCCATCTTCCCCGACGAGGACCGGGCACGGCTGGCGGCGAAGAATTTTCGTGGCGAGTCCTTGAATGCCCAGGTGTCGGTTCGCGCCGATGGGGCCTGGCATCTGCAGGTGAGCAAGGTGATGTACGCCACCCATGCGGGAATTGGTGATTTCGAGCACGACCTGGAGGCCCTGGTGGTCCCGCTCGGTGGTGTACTCGACGGCTGGGGCGTGACCCAGGAAGTCGGCGTCAAGCAACCCTGAGGTCATCCCGGTTCGCGGCGGCCCGCCTGCTGCGAACCGGGCATTCCGGACAATGATCCGGCTGGTTTTCCTCCTCCCCTCTGCCACGCGTATTCCCTGCAAAAACATACACTTCCCTTACTCGACCTCGGCATGGCCTTTGCCTCAGACTCCGATCATGGAGGGGACCCCATGACCGACATCCTGATTCTTACCCACGCGGATTTCTGCCCACCCGGCCACCTGGCCGACGTCCTGGATCGTGAGCAGCGCGACTTCACCGTATTGCGCACGGACCTGGGCGAACTGGATGGCTACGACCTCGATCGGCCCAGGGCCGTGGCCATCATGGGCGGGCCCATGAGCGTCAATGACCCGCTGCCCTGGATCGGAGCGGAAATCGACGCATTGCGTCACTTCATCGCGCGCGACGTGCCCATGATCGGCCACTGCCTGGGCGGCCAGTTGCTGGCCCGTGCCCTGAACGCTTCGGTGCATCGCATGCCCTACACCGAGATCGGCTGGCAGCCGCTGGAAAAGCGTGCCCAGGCCACGGACAACCCCTGGATGGCGCACCTGCCGCAGGAGTTCTCGATCTACCAGTGGCACAGCGATACCTTCGACCTGCCCGAGGGCGCCCAGTGGCTGATGGACAGCCCCTGGTGTCCCAACCAGGGCTTCTCCTGGGGCGACAAGGTCCTTGCCCTGCAGGGCCACCCGGAGATGACCGAGGACCTGGTGCAGGGCTGGCTGACCGATTGGGCGCACCTGCTGGACGAAACCCAGCCCAGTCAGCAGGCCAGGGCACGCATGCTCGAAGACCTGCCAGCCAAGGTGAAGGCGCTGAACCAGGTGGCGGAAGGGTTCTATCGTCGCTGGCTGGACCTGGCGTTTTGCTAAGGCGCTGTCCTTGCTTTTGTAGGAGCGAATTCATTCGCGATCCGAGCCGTCGGCTCGAATCTGATAGGGGCAGCTTCGCTGCCTTTCGCGAATGAATTCGCTCCCACAGGCTGCTCCTGAATTCGCTCAGTGCCGAATCATCACATGCCGCACCACGGTGTAATCCTCCAGCCCGTACATGGACAGGTCCTTGCCATAGCCTGACTGCTTGAAGCCGCCGTGGGGCATTTCGTTGGTGAGCATGAAGTGGGTGTTGATCCAGGTGCAGCCGTATTGCAGGCGCGACGCCACGGCGGCGGCGCGGCCCACGTCGCGGGTCCAGACCGATGAGGCCAGGCCGTAGTCGGAGTCGTTGGCCCAGCGCACTGCCTCGTCCGCATCGCTGAAAGGCGTGACCGTCACCACTGGTCCGAACACCTCACGGCGCACGATCTCGTCGTCCTGGCTGGCATGGGCCACCACCGTGGGCTCGTAGAAGAATCCGCTGCCGGCCACCGGCTTGCCGCCAGTGGCGATCTGGATATGGGGCAGGGCGCCAGCGCGCTCGACGAAGCCGGCTACGCGTTCGCGCTGGCTCTGGGTGATCAGCGGGCCGAGCTCGGTGGCCGGATCGTTCTGCAGGCCGGTCTTGAGGCTGGACACCGCGCTGGCGAGGTCGGCCACGAAGTTGTCGTAGATCTTCTTCCCGGCGTAGATACGGCAGGCCGCGGTGCAGTCCTGGCCTGCGTTGTAGAAGCCGAAGGTGCGGATACCCGCCACCACGTCGGCGAGGTCGGCGTCATCGAAGACGATCACCGGTGCCTTGCCGCCCAGCTCCATGTGGGTGCGTTTCACGCTTTCCGCGGCGCTCTTGATGATGGCCTTGCCGGTGCCCACCGAGCCCGTCAGCGACACCATGCGCACCAGCGGGTGCGATACCAGCGGGCTGCCCACGCTGGGGCCACGGCCGAGGACGATGTTCACTACGCCCGGGGGAAGGAGTTCAGCGATGAACTCGGCCAGGCGCAGGGCGGTCAGCGGTGTCTGCTCCGAGGGCTTGAGCACCACGGTATTGCCGGCGGCCAGGGCAGGGCCGAGCTTCCAGGCGGCCATCATCAGCGGGTAGTTCCAGGGCGCGATGGAGGCGATCACGCCTATCGGGTCGCGACGGATCATGGAGGTGAAGCCCGGCAGGTATTCCCCGGCGGCGGAGCCGGTCAGGCAGCGGCTGGCGCCGGCGAAGAAGCGGAACACGTCGGCGATGGCCGGGATCTCGTCATTCAGTGCGGCAGCGTAGGGCTTGCCGCAGTTGTCGGACTCCAGTTTCGCCAGTTCTTCGGCGTGGCCTTCGATCTTGTCGGCCAGTTTCAGCAGCAGGGTGGCGCGATCGCGGGGCGAGGTCCGCGCCCAGCCCTCGAAGGCTGCATCGGCGCCGCGCACGGCGGCGTCCACCTGGGCTTCGCTGGCCTCGGGGATTTTCACCATCACGGCGCCGGTGGCAGGGTTGAGCACGTCCAGGGCCTCGCCTTCGCCAGCGGCGAACTGGCCATTGATCAGGAGTTTGGTTTGCATGAGCTAAGTCCTCGTTCGGTCTAGCCCCTCTGCGTCTGGGAGAGGGGCCGGGGGTGCAGGCCTGGAACGCTTACTTCCCGCCCCCAGCCACCGACTCGGTGCCCCGCGTCAGGTAGTAGGCGCCGAGGATGGGCAGCATGGTGGCGAGCATCACCAGCAGGGCGACCACATTGGTGACCGGGACATCACGTGGGCGGCTGAGCTGGCTGAGCAGCCAGAGCGGCAGGGTCTGTTCGTGGCCGGCGGTGAAGGTGGTGACGATGATCTCGTCGAAGGACAGGGCGAACGCCAGCATGCCGCCTGCCAACAGCGCGGTGGCGATGTTCGGCAGGATGATGTAGCGGAAGGTCTGCCAGCCGTCGGCACCCAGGTCCATCGAGGCTTCGATGAGGCTGTGGGAGGTCCGGCGGAAGCGCGCGATCACGTTGTTGTAGACGATCACTACGCAGAAGGTGGCATGGCCGACGACGATGGTGAAAATGCCCGGTTCGATGCCGAGGGTCTTGAAGGCCGAGAGCAGGGCGATACCGGTGATGATGCCGGGCAGGGCGATGGGCAGGATCAGCATCAGGGTAATGCTCTCCTTGCCGAAGAAGTCGCGGCGGTACAGCGCGGCGGCGGCCAGGGTGCCGAGCACCATGGCCAGTGTGGTGGCCAGGCACGCGACCTTCAGGGACAGGACGATGGCCTGCAGCACATCCTCGCGGCCGCCCACCACGGAAAACCACTCCAGGGTGAAGCCCTGCAACGGGAAACTGTAGGACGACTCCTCGGTGTTGAAGGCGTAGAGCAGGATCACCAGGATCGGAAAATGCAGGAACACCAGCCCGCCCCAGGCTGCCAGGCGCAGGCCCCACGAAGCGCGTTCAGAGTGCATCGAAGGCCCCCAGCCGCTTGGCAATGGACAGGTAGATGGCGATCAGCACGATGGGCACCAGGGTGAAGGCCGCCGCCAGCGGGATATTGCCCACCGAGCCCTGTTGCACGTAGACCATGGTGCCGATGAACAGGCCGCTGGGGCCCACCAGCTGCGGGATGATGAAGTCGCCCAGGGTCAGGCTGAAGGTGAAGATCGAACCGGCCACAACGCCGGGGAAGGCCAGCGGCAGGATCACCTGGATGAAGGTCTGCCGGGGCCTGGCGCCGAGGTCCGCCGAGGCCTGCAGCAGCGACGGCGGCAGGCGCTCAAGTGACGCCTGGATCGGCAGGATCATGAACGGCAGCCAGATGTAGGTGAACACCAGGAAGCGCCCGAGGTGCGAGGTGGACAGGGTATTGCCGCCCAGGCCCGGCACGGTGAGCAGGCTGCCCAGCAAGCCCTCCAGGTGCAGCTGCTGGATCATCCAGTAGAAGATGCCGCCCTTGGCCAGGATCACCGTCCAGGCGTAAGCCTTGACGATGTAGCTGGCCCACATCGGCAGCATCACGGCGATATAGAAGAAGGCCTTCTCCTTCGGCGAGGCGAAGCGCGCCATGTAGTAGGCGATGGGGAAGGCCAGCACCGCGCTGGCCAGGCTCACGGCAATGGCCATGGTCAGGGTGCGCAGGATGATGTCGTAGTTGGCCGGATTGAACAGGGCGCCGTAGTTGGCCAGGGTCAGGTCCGGCGTCACCGCCATGGTGAAGTCGTCGAAGGTGTAGAAGCTCTGCCAGAGCAGGGCGAACAGCGAGCCGATGTAGACGACGCCGAACCAGATCAGCGGCGGGGTCAGGAGCAGCAGCAGGTAGAGCGTCGAGCGCCGGTAGAGCAGGTTCGAGAGCCCCCGCAACGGACCGCTCTGATGGTTGGCGATGACGGCGCTCATGGCCTACTCGCTGAGCGCGACCATCGCGCTGCGGGCCCAGCAGGCCTGCACCTGCTGGCCGGGCTGCGGGCGGGCGACGTCCGACTCTTGGCCATTGGGCAGGCTCACCGCCAGGCGTCCGCCACCCTCCAGGTTGAGTTCGTAGCGGCTGCTGGCACCCAGGTATTGCACGTCGTGCACCGTGCCATTGACTTGCAGCTCGCCGTTGCTGGCGCTGCCGAAGCGTACATGCTCCGGGCGCAGGGAAAAGGCCCCGGCGGTGCCGGTGAGGCGCTGGGCGAGGTCGCCATGGAGCACGTTGGCGGTGCCGACGAACTCGGCGACGAAACGGGTGTTCGGCTTGCGGTAGAGGTTCTGCGGACTGTCCACCTGTTCGATGCGGCCCTTGTTGAACACGGCCACGCGGTCGGACATGGACAGCGCCTCGCCCTGGTCATGGGTGACGAAGATGAAAGTGATGCCAAGCTGGCGCTGGAGCTTCTTCAGTTCCACCTGCATCTGTTCGCGCAGCTTCAGGTCCAGGGCGCCCAGGGGTTCGTCCAGCAGCAGTACGCGGGGACGGTTGATCAGCGCGCGGGCCAGGGCCACGCGCTGGCGCTGGCCGCCGGAAAGCTGCGCCGGCTTGCGGTCGCCGTAGCCGGGCAGGGCGACCATGCCGAGGGCTTCCTCGGCACGCGCCAGGCGCTCGGCCTTGGCCACACCCTTCACCTTGAGGCCGTAGGCGACGTTGTCGCGCACGTTCATGTGCGGGAACAGGGCGTAGTCCTGGAACACGGTGTTCACGTCGCGCTCGTAGGGCGGCAGGCCGGCCGCCTCTTCACCGTGGATGCGGATGGACCCCGAAGTGGGCTGCTCGAAGCCGGCGATCAGGCGCAGGCAGGTGGTCTTGCCCGAGCCGGATGGGCCGAGCATGGAGAAGAATTCGCCGTCGCGAATCTCGATGGATACCCGGTCGACTGCCTTCACATCCCCGTAATGGCGGCAGACATCGGTGAACTGGACGGCTGTGGTCATGGACAAGACTCCGGAGGGCTTTGCTCCCTCTCCCTCCGGGAGAGGGCTGGGGTGAGGGCAGTAGTCGCTCGGCGTATCAGGGTACCTCGAAGTGGCCCCTCTCCCGGAGGGAGAGGGGAGGTTTCATCGTGCTACGGGCTTGCCTGAGCGAGCGGCCTGAGGGCAAGGCGCCCCGCAGCGAGGCGCGAGACATGCCTTCTGGTAGGCGAAGCGCCGAGCGAGAACGCAACGCAGCCATCAGGTCGCGCAGCCAGTTCAGCGGCCGCCCATGATCGCGATGTAGTCCTGGGTCCAGCGGCTATAGGGAACGAACTTCCCGCCCTGGGCTTCCGGGGTTTTCCAGAAGGCGATCTGGTCGAACTGGTCGTACCCATTGGTGGCGCAACCGCCGGGGCCGAGGAGTTCGCTGCTGGTGCAGCCCTTGGCAACCACGGGCAGGGAGCCGAACCAGGCGGCCAGGTCACCCTGGACCTTGGGCTGCAGGGACCAGTCCATCCACTTGTAGGCGCAGTTCGGGTGCTTGGCGTCGACGTGCAGCATGGTGGTGTCGGCCCAGCCGGTTACCCCTTCTTTCGGGAACACGGTTTCAACCGGCTGCTTCTCGGCTTTCAGGGTGTTGGCCATGTAGCCCCAGGTACTGGAGGCGGCCACGCCTTCATTCTTGAAGTCGCTCATCTGCACGGTCGCGTCGTGCCAGTAGCGGTGCACCAGGCTGTGCTGTTTGCGCAGCAGTTCGAGGACCGCCGCGTACTGGTCCTCGGTGAGCTGGTACGGGTCCTTGATGCCCAGCTCCGGCCTGGCGCTCCTCAGGTAGAGAGCGGCGTCGGCGATGTAGATGGGGCCGTCGTAGGCCTGTACGCGACCCTTGTTCGACTTGCCGTCGGCCAGTTGCTGGGGTTCGAAGACCACCGCCCAACTGTCCGGCGCTGTCTTGAACAGTTTGGTGTTGTACATCAGCAGGTTCGGCCCCCACTGGTAGGGCGTGCCGTAGTGCACACCGTCGACCGTGTGCCAGGGGGCGTCCTGGAGACGCTCGTCGAGGGTTTTCCAGTTGGGAATCAGCGCGATGTTGATCGGCTGCACGCGCTTGCCGAACACCAGGCGCAGGGAGGCGTCGCCGGAGGCGGTGACCAGGTCGTAACCGCCCTTGGCCATCAGGCTGACCATCTCGTCGGAGGTGGCGGCGGTCTTCACGTTGACCTTGCAGCCGCTGTCTTTTTCGAACTGGGTGACCCAGTCGTAGTTCTTGTCCGACTCGCCGCGCTCGATGTAGCCGGGCCAGGCAATGATGTCGAGCTGGCCTTCGCCCTGGCCGACCTGTTTCAACGGTTCGGCGGCCTGGGCTGAAGCGGTGAGGCAGGCACAGCTGACGGCGAAGGAAAGGAATAGGGGGTTGAGCGAAGGCATTATCGACTCCTGTTGTACATGACGTGCGGAGCCTGTTCGGCGGAACTGCATGCCGTTGGCGGTGCGCTGAAAGCGAGCCGAAAAACATGGCCGCTGCTCGCATTGAGCAGCGTAGTTCGGGGCTTTGGGGCTGACAAGGAAGGGGGCAGGGGCGCTTTGCCGTCGCCTTCCTGCAGGGGCGAATTCGCTTGAATTTGGTAATTGACGTCCTGAAGCCCAGGCCAGCAGGGTGAAGCCGATCCGGTAGGGTGCGCCGTGTGCACCGGCGGTTAGACGTGGTGCCGGAGCCGATCCCGGAATTGGTGCGCGCAGTGCTCAGCCAAGTGTTCTCCATCAAGTGGCGAAGCTGTTCAGTGATCGGCCGATCCAGCAGTTTGCGAGGATGAGGTGAGCCAGATGGCGATGCGCTGCAGTACGTATCGGCGCCGCGTCTCCCAGTCGCCCCCGACCACTTCATATCGCTGGCCGGTACTCTCCAGCCAGCTGCGACAATCCTCGAAGAAGGCCATGCGCTCCGTCAGCTCGGGCTGGCAGCGCTGGCCATCGTCCACCCATTCCACCTGTTGCGGACTCAGCAGCAGATGCAGGTCGTAGCGCCGCGCCAGCAGTTCGCGCTCCAGCCAGTCTGGGCAGTCGTTGAACAGCTTGCGGCTCCAGAGAATGTTACTGAGCGGGTGTGTATCGAGAATCAGCAGGGGAGGCGCTTCGGAACGGGCCTTGTCTTCCCATTCGAGCTGGCCACGGGCGATGGCCGGGATGTCGGCGTAGCAGGTGTCGCGCTGTTCGCGATCGATGAAGTGACGGACGTACTCGCCCACCAGCAGACCGCCGAACTCGGCCTGGATCGCGGCCGCCAGCCAGCTCTTGCCGCTGGATTCCGGCCCTGTCAGCACCAGTACCTTCATGCCGTGACGGGCTCCAGTTCACGCCGCCAGCTGCGCCAGCCCTGCACGGCCAGCAGGGTGAAGAGCCCGTAGAGCGCGGCAGTGAGATACAGCCCCTTGCTGAGGAACAGCGCCACGAACAGCACGTCCACCACTATCCAGAGCAGCCAGCATTCCAGGCGCTTGTGCGCCATCCAGAACTGGGCCACCAGGCTGAAGGCGGTGAGCGCGGCGTCCCACCAGGGCGCGGCGGCATCGGTCCAGGTCGCCATGGCGTAGCCCAGTCCAAGGCTGCCGAGGGCGCCCGCCAGCAGGCCAAGTCCCAGCGGTTGCACGCCCAGGCGGCTGATCTGGCGGCCGTCGTGCCGGGCGCCGCCCCGGGTCCATTGTCGCCAGCCGTACAGCTGCAGGCCGGCAAAGACCAGTTGCAGGAGCATGTCCGAGTACAGCTTCACTTCGAGGAAGATCCAGCTATACATCAGCACCATTACCAGGCCGATGGGCCAGCACCAGGCGTTCTGCCTGACGGTGAGCCAGACGGCCAGCACGCCCAGGCTGGCGGCGACGAGTTCTAGAGGGGACACCTTGCCGATTCCAAAGATGAAAGCCGCCGATTGTAGCGGCTCCCTCCGGTTTCGGCTGGGTTGTGGCTACACGCGGAACTGGCCCAGCAAGTGATTCAACTGCTCGGCCAATTGCCCGAGGCGCTGGCTGGCCCCGGTGGTCTGTTCCGCGGCACTGGCGCTGTTGTGGGCCAGACCGGCGGCCTGGGTGACGTTCTGGTTGATGTCTTCCACCACGTGGGATTGCTGCAGGGTGGCGCTGGCGATGGAAGCGTTGAGGCTGGTGAGGTTACGCAGCGCCTGGGCGATCTGCGCCAGGCTCTCACCGGCCTGGCTGGCCTGGTCCACCGTGGCGCGGGACGCCCGGCTGCTTTCGTCGATGACCTGGACCGCCGCCTCGGAGTTCTGCTGCAGGCGCTCGATCATCGTCTGGATTTCCGCCGTGGACTTCTGCGTGCGCTGGGCCAGCAGGCGGACTTCATCGGCCACCACCGCAAAGCCGCGCCCCTGTTCGCCGGCCCGGGCGGCTTCGATGGCAGCGTTGAGTGCCAGCAGATTGGTCTGCTCAGCGATGGAGCGGATCACCTCCAGCACGCTGCCGATCTGGGCACTTTCCTGGGCCAGCGTCTGGATCACTTCCACCGCCTTGGTGATGGTGGCGGAGAGCTGGTCGATCTGCCGCAGGCTGCTGTCGATGTTGTCGTGGCCCTGGCGTGCCTGCTCTTCGGCGTGGCGCACTTCGCTGGCGGCATGCTCGGCGTTCTTCGCCACATCCTGCACGCCGTAGGTGACCTCGTTGATGGCGGTGGCCACCTGCTCCATCTGCAGGGATTGCTGCTCGCTCTGGCGCAGACCCTGGCTGGCGATGCCGTCCAGGTTGCTGGCGGCCTGGTCGAGGGCATTGGCGGCATCCAGGGACTGGCGGATCACGCCGCGCAGCTTGCCGGTGAAGGCATTGAAATGGCTGCCCAGGGCAGTGATCTCATCGCGACCTTGGGTGTCCAGGTTGCTGGTGAGGTCGCCTTCGCCGCTGGCGATGCTGGCCATCGCGGACACCACCTCGTCCAGCGGCCGGGTGATGCTGCGGGCGATGAGGATGACCAGCAAGGCCATGACGATGGCGATGGCCAATCCGACTGCTGACGCGCGAATGGCCTGGGCGCGGAACTCGGCCTGCATGTCGTCGATGTAGATGCCCGAGCCGATCACCCAGCCCCAGGGGGCGAACAGCTGGACGTAGGACACCTTGGGTACCGGGTCGCTGGCGCCCGGCTTGGGCCAGCGGTAGGCGACCAGGCCCGCGCCGTTGGTCTTGGCCACGCGCACCATCTCGTTGAACAGCGCTTTGCCGTCAGGGTCCTTGTAGCCGGAGAGGTCCTGTCCCTCCAGCTTGGCGTTGGTCGGATGCATGACCATGCGTGGGGTCAGGTCGTTGATCCAGAAGTAGTCGCCCTTGTCGTAGCGCAGCGCACGCACGGCCTGCATGGCCTGCTTCTGCGCCTCTTCGCGGGTCAGGGTGCCTGCGGATTCCTGGGCCTGGTAGTACTGCAGCACGCCGGCAGCGGTCTCGACCACGTGGCGCGTCTTTTGCTCCTTGCCCGTGTAGAGGTCGTTGTAGATCTGCTGCAGCATCAGTACGCCGAGGGTGACCAGCATGAATACCGCGACTATCAGGATCAGCCAGAGACGGCGGCTGATCGGCAGGTTGCGCAAGCTGTGCATGGGGCGGGAACTCCTGGTTTCTTGTTATTGACCACGTGCCGGAAGCAGAGCAGGCCGGCCGGACGTTTTCAATCAGCCTTTAGCCGCGATTTCCAGATGGCTCTCTGTTAGCATTTCGGCGCTTCGGGGCAAAGCTGAAGGCTCGTTCGTCCCCGGAACCTGGCCGCCGGTGCCCGGTCTCATCGCCGAACGGCACGCTCACGGCGCCAGTTACCTGCATATTCGTAACGAAAAGGCCGCCAGAAGAGTGCGCCTCGGGGGAGAGTTTCGATGGATTTGTGGACGGCCTTGCAGGCCATCATTCTGGGGGTTGTCGAGGGCCTGACGGAGTTCCTGCCGATCTCCAGCACCGGCCACCAGATCGTGGTCGCGGACCTGCTGGGCTTCACCGGTGAGCGGGCGATTGCCTTCAACATCATCATCCAGCTGGCGGCCATCCTCGCGGTGGTCTGGGAATACCGGCGCAAGATCCTCGATGTCGTCATCGGCCTGCCGACCCAGCGCAGTGCCCGGCGTTTCACTGTCAACCTGATGGTGGCGTTCTTCCCGGCGGTGATCCTCGGTGTGGCCTTCTCCGACCTGATCCACCACTACCTGTTCAACCCCATCACCGTGGCGTCCGCCCTGGTGGTTGGCGGTGTGGTCATCCTCTGGGCGGAACAGCGCCAGCACCAGGTGCAGGCCGAAACCGTCGACGAAATGACCTGGAAGCACGCTCTGAAAGTTGGCTGTGCCCAATGCCTGGCGCTGGTGCCGGGTACTTCGCGCTCCGGCGCCACCATCATCGGCGGCCTGCTGTTCGGCCTCTCGCGCAAGGCCGCCACCGAGTTTTCCTTCTTCCTCGCCATGCCCACCATGGTCGGTGCCGCGGTCTACTCGGGCTACAAGTACCGCGACCTGTTCCAGCCGAGCGACCTGCCGGTGTTCGCCCTGGGCTCCGTAGTGTCGTTCCTGTTCGCCATGATCGCTGTCCGCAGCCTGCTGAAGTTCATCGGCAGCCACAGCTACGCGGCCTTCGCCTGGTATCGCATCGGCTTCGGCCTGCTGATCCTGGCCACCTGGCAGTTCGGCATGATCGACTGGTCCACCGCACAGGGTTGAGTCGTTCGTAGAGTCGAGAAGGCGCACCAGGTGGTGCGCCTTCTGCGTTTCAGGGGGTGGGGAATTCGAGGATGAAGCGCGTCCAGCCGTTGGCGGATTCGCAGCGGATTTCTCCGCCATGGGCGCGCACGATGGAGCGGGTGATGGCCAGGCCCAGGCCGGCATGCTCGCGACCCTCGCGGCGCGCGGGGTCGGCACGGTAGAAGCGGTCGAAGAGTCGCGGCAGCAGTTCCGCGGGTACTTCCGGACCGCTGTTGGCCACGGTGAGGCTGAGGCCGTGGGCATCGCTGGCCAGGTTCAGTTCGATGCGCCCGCCTTCCGGGGTGAAGCGCAGGGCATTGTCCAGCAGATTGGAAAGCGCACGGCGCAGCATGTTCCGGTCGGCCCTGAGCCGGGCATCGCCACTGCGGCTCATGGTCACCTGGCGGTCCTCGGCCAGGGGGCTGAAGTAGTCCAGCAGGGTGTCCAGTTCGGCTCCCAGCGCCAGGGGCTCGCGACGGGTCGCCAGCAGGCCGTGCTCTGCCTTGGCCAGGAACAGCATGTCGCCGACCATCTGGGCCAGTCGCTGGAGCTCTTCCAGGTTGGAGTGGAGGGCTTCGCGATATTCGTCCTTGCCGCGATCCTGGCTGAGGATCACCTGGGTCTGGGTCAGCAGGTTCGACAGCGGCGTGCGCAACTCGTGGGCGATGTCGGCGGAGAAGGCGGAAAGCCGCTGGAAGGCATCGTCCAGCCTGCCCAGCATCGCGTTGAAGGCGCGTACCAGTTCCACCAGCTCCTGAGGGACCTGATCGTCGGCCAGGCGGGTGGTCAGGGAGCTGGCGGAAACCCCGGCGGCCACCTCGGCCATGCGGTGCAGGGGGCGCAGGCCGCTACGTGCGGCCCAGGCGCCGAGCAGGGCGGTGGCCAGGGCGGAGAGCCCCACGGTAAGCCAGATCAGCCGCTGCATGCGTTCGAGAAAGTGCTGGTGATGGGTGATGTCCAGGGCCAGTGCCAGTCGTGGCGAATCCGGGTCTTCGGGTCGCAGTGGCGCGCTCAGCACCCGGTAGTCGATGCCATCTTGCTGCCAGTCATGGAGCCCTTCGCGAGCCGGTGCGCGAAGGCCGTCAGCACTGTTGAACCAGTAACTGCCATTGCGGCCTTCCAGTCGCAGGGTGAGATCCGGGTGCAGGCGCAGTTCGGCTTGCAGGGCTTCCAGCCGAGGCGCCAGGGTGGCGGGGCTGTCGACGCCGCTGACCAGGGCGCGGAAGGCATCCAGGCGGGTTTCCAGCAGTTGCTGGTCGAGTTCGATGAAGTGCGCTTCGCTGGCGCGGCTGAACAGCACCCCGGCGATCAGCGAGACGGCGGCGGTGCAGGCGGCGAACAGCAGGCCCAGGCGGGCGGTGAGGGAGAGTCCGTGCATCAGCCTTCGCGCGCCTCCAGCACGTAGCCCATGCCGCGCACGGTATGGATCAGCTTGGTGGGGAAATCGTCGTCCAGCTTCGCCCGCAGCCGGCGGACGGCCACTTCGATGACATTGGTTTCGCTGTCGAAGTGCATGTCCCAGACCTCGGCGGCGATCAGTGTCTTGGGCAGCACTTCGCCCTGGCGCCGCAGGAGGAATTCCAGCAGGGCGAACTCCTTGGTTGTGAGGTCGATGCGCCGGCCGCCGCGTTCGACCCGACGACTCAGCAGGTCGAGGTGCAGGTCGCCCAGGTCCAGGCTGGTCTCCTGTGGGGCGCTGGCGCCACGGCGGAGCAGGGTGCGTACGCGGGCGAGGAGTTCGGCGAAGGCGAAGGGCTTGATCAGGTAGTCGTCGGCGCCCAGTTCCAGGCCGTGGACGCGTTCTTCCACGGCGTCCCGCGCGGTCAGGAACAGCACCGGAACCTGCAGACCGGCCTGGCGCAGGCTGCGCAGTACCTGCCAGCCGTCGAGGCCGGGGAGCATCACGTCGAGGATGATCAGGTCGTATCCGCCGGCAAGGGCCAGGTCCCGGCCGTCGAGGCCGTTGGTGGCGAGGTCCGCGGCCAGGCCGGCTTCGGTCATGCCCTGGCGCAGGAACTGGCCGGTCTTGGGTTCGTCTTCGACTATCAGTAGCTTCATGGAGTGCTCATCGCTCGAATTGCTGCTTTATATCGCGCCGAAAGGATGGGCTGGGCAAGCTGACAAAGTTGTAATGCAGCAGCACCGTTGGTGCCGTGGATTTTTCAGCAACCGCCCGGCTGTATACAATTGCCCGATTTCCGCATTTTCAGGTCCACCCCCCCATGCACCATCCCGCCGAACATTCGCCGCTGGGCAAGTCCAGCGAGTACGTCAGCACCTACAGCCCGGAGCTGCTGTTCCCCATTTCCCGCGTGACCAAGTGGAACGAACTGGGGCTGACCGCTGCGACCTTGCCGTATCAGGGCGTGGACTTCTGGAACTGCTACGAGCTGTCCTGGCTGACGCCGTCCGGTAAGCCGGTGGTGGCGATTGGCGAGTTCGCCATTCCGGCCGATTCGCCGAACATCATCGAGTCCAAGTCGTTCAAGCTCTACCTCAACTCGCTGAACCAGTCCGTCTACACCAGTGCCGCCGAGCTGGAGCAGGTGCTGGCGCGGGACCTGAGTGGGGCGGCTGGCGCGCCGGTCGCGGTGCGGGTGCGCAGCCTGGCGGAGGTGGAGGCCGAAGGCGTCGCCACGTCCCCGGGCATCTGCATCGATGAGCTTGACGTGGCTATCGACCGTTATGAGCATCCGCAGCCCGAGTTGCTGCGCGCCGAAAACGGCCAGGCGGAAGAAGCGCTGCATAGCCATCTGCTGAAGTCCAACTGCCCGGTTACCGGTCAGCCGGACTGGGGCACGGTGGCGGTGGAGTACCGCGGTGCGAAGCGCCTGGATCACGCCAGCTTCCTGGCCTACCTGATCAGCTTCCGTCAGCATGCCGACTTCCATGAGCAGTGCGTGGAGCGCATTTTCCTAGACCTCAAGCGCCTGCTGGAGCCGGAGCTGCTCACGGTTCACGCCCGCTACGTACGCCGCGGCGGTCTGGACATCAATCCCTACCGCAGCACCCACCACGTCCAGCCGGACAATTGCCGTCTGGTACGGCAGTAACGAAAACCCCGACTCGAAGTCGGGGTTTTTTCTTGCACTCGGCCTCAGATGCCCATATTGGCAAGGCTCTGCATGATGTTCCGCAAGGTCCCGGCCAGGGTCGGGTGACGGGTTTCGAAGCGCTCGACGGCCAGGTTGACCCCATCCACCAGGGTGGCGTCCGGCGCCATGGCGGCATCCTGGGCCAGGCGCAGTTCGATTTCCTGCATCAACTCGATCAGCGATGCGCGTTCCTCCGCATCCAGCGGCGGTTCCTGGGCCAGCTGGTCGCGCAGTTGTTGCAGTTGCTGCTGCAGGCGTTCAGGCATGTCTTTCTCCCTTTGCGAATGTCTCAGGAGTGGACCCATTGAAGCATTCAAAGGTCCCTCATGCCTTAGAGATTAATCCAGCCTTGCCGGGCCTGCCTGATTCGGATCAAGCCTGAAACAAATGTACCGCTCAGGGTCTTTCGCCCTTTTCGCAGCGGTAGGCGAGGTCCGCCAGGCAGGGCGCCAGCTCGCCCAGATGGTCGATTACCGAATGGGCGCCCAGGCGGTAGAGCTTCAGGGTAGCGGCGGCGCGCAGGCGATCGCGTTCGCTGCCTTCCAGGGCGCGCCAGTCCGCCGGTGCCAGGCCGCACAGGGGGCCGCTGGCGGCCAGGCCAATGGTCCAGAGGCCCGCGTTCAGACCAGCCTGCAGCAGTCGCGGGTTGGCGCTGATCAGCACGCAGCCTTCCAGGCGCGAAACACCCAGGCCGGCCAGGGCCTGCCAGCAGCTGTCCGGCGCCGGCCAGGGGCGTGCGCCGTTGATCTCGCTACCGCCAAGCCAGGCGGGCAGGGGAGTGGCGAGGCGCCAGCTGGCCGATGCGGGGAGTTCGTCGAGCCAGGCGCAGGGCACCTGGGCGCCGCCCATCAGGTTGCCCAGCTCTTCGAGGTCAGTGACGGCTTCGGCGTGTTCTCCGGCGGCGTCCAGCAGTTGCTGCTGAAAGGCCTGGAGCATTTCTTCGCCGGCGGGGCTGCCAAGGGCGTAGTCGAGGGCGGCGCGAGGGGGCAGGGCGGCGGCTTCGGCCAGTCGGGTCGCCGAGAGGTCCGGCAGCAATCGGCTCAGGGCCAGCGGCAGGGTTCGGGCACCGAAGTCCACCAGGCAGCCGGAGAGGCCGAAGAGGATGGCGGTGAAGGCGGGCGGTTGGCTGCGGGGCATCTGCGTCGTCCTGACGAGGTCTGGCGCAGGCTAACCGGCCTGGATGACAGAGAAGTTACTGGCGCATGCCGGCGCCCATGACCAGGCGCAGATCTTCCGGTACCGGTACGGATCTGTCGGTGGCGTGGTCGATCCAAACCAGCTTGCAGTGGCCTTCGCCATAAAGTGTCGCGGGGTCTTCCAGGGTGCTCAGACGGTGTTCCACCACAAGGCTGCTATTGCCCACCGGGCCCGCACGGAGCTCGATGACCACGGTGGCGGGGTGTACCACGGGTTTGAGGTAAGTGTGCAGGGTCTGCAGTACCACGGGGCCCTGGGGCACATTGTTCATGGCGATGCCGAGGCTCTCGAACCAGGCGACCCGGGCTTCTTCCAGATACTGGATGTAGAGGGTGTTGTTGACGTGACCGTAGCTGTCCATATCACCCCAGCGAACGGGGATGTGGGCAACATGAAGTAAGGTTTTTTCCGGCATGCTGGCAGTCCGCTATGCTACCCAGAGTGTGCGATGGCCTTATACTGCGCGCCTTTGATGGGGCGGCGGGCCGCCACACTACTTTTCTCAAGGAGAGTCTGCAATGCAATTGATCGGTGCTCGGTGGCTCGAGCGTCTGGGCCGAGTCCTGGCCTGCGTCACCCTGGCGGTTCTGCCCGTCGCAGCGAACGCCGCGGAGGAGGACCCCTGGGAGGGCTTCAACCGTGCGATGTTCCGCTTCAACGACACCCTCGACACCTATGCGCTGAAACCCGTCGCCCAGGGCTACCAGGCGGTAACCCCGCAGTTCCTCGAAGACGGCGTCCACAATGTCTTCAGCAACATCGGCGATGTGGGTAACCTGGCCAACGACCTGTTCCAGGCCAAGTTCCATAATGCCGGCGTGGACACCAGCCGCCTGGTGTTCAACACCACCTTCGGCCTGCTGGGCTTTTTCGACGTGGCCACCCGCATGGGGCTGCAGCGCAACGACGAAGATTTCGGCCAGACCCTGGGCTACTGGGGCATGGGCAGCGGTCCCTACCTGGTGATTCCGTTCCTCGGCCCGAGCACCGTGCGTGACGCCGGCGGCAAGATCCCGGATTCCTTCCTCGAGCCTTATCCCTACATCGACCATGTGCCGACCCGCAACGTGACCCGCGCCGTCGACGTGGTGGACACCCGCGCCAGCCTGCTGTCGGCGGAGAAGCTGATCACTGGCGACAAGTACATCTTCATTCGCAACGCCTACCTGCAGAACCGCGAGTTCAAGGTGAAGGATGGCGAAGTGGAAGACGACTTCTAAGTCCGGCACTCTTTGCTGCGACATGAAAAAGGCGACCCCAGGGCCGCCTTTTTCGTTTCCGGTCATTACCGCTAGCGCATGTCTAGGATGGCCAGCCCGAGCGTATGGCGGCCGTTTCTGCCCGCGCTGATCCGCACCACTTCGGCATCGGCTTCCAGCCCCTTGAGAGCGCTGTGCTCGGAAGGAATGAACACGCGAATCCGGTCACCCACTGCCAGCGCGATATCCACTTCGAGCTGCATGCCGCTGCTGGAGAGGTCCAGACAAAGGGCGGGGTACTGCTGGCCAGCGTGTTCCAGGATGGCCTTGGTCTGCACCTGCATCCTGATGAAATCGCGCTTCTCGCTGTAGTTGCGGTCGTCCAGACTCACGCGCTGATCCTCTTGTCGTCATGGGGGTAGTCGAACTTCTTATAACTTCCGGCGATTTAGGGTGTAAAGGCAGAGTTCGGCGCGCGGCGCAAGCTTGAATCGCCCTGCGGATGGGAGTACCGTCTGCGCCGTAAAGCGAACCCCCGTACTCGTGCTCGGGCCTTAGGTCGGGTGCTACAACAACCCATCCCTGGCGCCGTTTGCCTGGATAATCCATGCACAATCCCAGTGCCAAGCTGCTGATTATTGATGACGACGAGGTAGTGCGCGCAAGCCTCGCGGCCTACCTGGAAGACAGTGGATTCAGCGTTCGGCAGGCCAGCAACGGCCTGCAAGGGCTGCAGGTTTTCGAGCAGGAGCGCCCGGATCTGGTGATCTGCGACCTGCGCATGCCTCAGGTCGATGGCCTGGAACTGATCCGTCGCATTTCCGAACTGGAAGCAGAAACCCCGGTGATCGTGGTCTCCGGCGCTGGTGTCATGAGCGACGCCGTCGAAGCCCTGCGTCTGGGTGCAGCCGACTACCTGATCAAGCCCCTGGAAGACCTCGCTGTTCTCGAACACTCGGTGCGTCGCGCGCTCGACCGCTCAGCCCTGCGCCTTGAGAACCGCCGCTACCGGGAAAAGCTCGAAGCCGCCAACCGCGAACTGCAAGCCAGCCTGCACCTGCTGCAGGAGGACCAGAACGCCGGGCGCCAGGTACAGATGAACATGCTGCCGGTGACCCCGTGGGAAGTGGCCGGCCTGCGTTTCGCCCACCAGATCATCCCGTCCCTGTACCTGTCCGGCGACTTCGTCGACTACTTCCGTGTGGATGAGCGCCGGGTGGCGTTCTACCTGGCGGATGTTTCCGGCCATGGTGCGTCGTCGGCCTTCGTGACCGTGCTGCTCAAGTTCATGACCACGCGCCTGCTCTACGAGTCCCGGCGCAACGGCATGCTGCCCGAGTTCAAGCCTTCCGAGGTGTTGGGGCATATCAACCGTGGCCTGATCAACACCAAGCTGGGCAAGCACGTGACCATGCTCGGCGGCGTGATTGACGAGGAAAGCGGCAAGCTGACGTACAGCATCGGCGGGCATCTGCCCCTGCCGGTGCTCTATAGCGAGGGCAAGGCCTCCTACCTGACCGGTAAAGGGCTGCCGGTGGGGCTGTTCGAGGAGGCGAGCTATGATGACCAGATCATCGATCTGCCGTCGTCCTTCAGCCTGACCTTGCTCTCTGATGGGATCCTGGACCTTTTGCCCGGCGAGACCCTCAAAGATAAGGAGGCCGCACTGCCAGAGATGGTTTGTGAGGCAGGTGGCAGTCTGGATGGCCTGCGACAAGTATTTGGACTGGCCAGCCTGGGCGAGATGCCGGATGATATCGCCTTGCTGGTGTTGAGCAGGAACCTTGCATGAGTACCGGTAAAATCCAGTTTGCCGAGCAGGATGGGACCTTTGTCCTGAAGTTCGTCGGAGAAATCCGCCTGACCCTGTGTTCGGCCCTGGATGCGACCATTGAAAAGATCTTCTCGGCGCTGAATTTTTCGGCAATCGTTATCGACCTCACCGAAACCCAGAGTATCGACAGCACCACCCTTGGCCTGCTGGCCAAGCTGTCGATCCTTTCGCGGCAGAAGGTAGGCCTGTTGCCCACGGTAGTGACCACCCACCCCGATATCACCCGGCTGCTGCAGTCGATGGGGTTCGATCAGGTGTTCAATATCGTCGGGAGGCCGGTTCCGTGCCCTGAAAGCCTGGAGGACCTGCCGCCGCAGGACCAGACAGAGGATGTCGTCCGCACCAAGGTGCTGGAGGCCCACCGCATCCTCATGGGGCTCAACGAGTCCAACCGCGAAGCCTTCCACGACCTGGTCAGCGCCCTCGAGCGCAGCTGATTCGTCGATTTTCCCCGATGCATGAAAACGAGCGCAGCCCGCAAGGGCTGCGCGCGTTCGTGTTTCAGCGGCGCGAGGCGAGCAGGGCTTCCAGTTTTTCCTGGTCGCGAGCGAAGAGACGGATGCCTTCGGCCAGCTTCTCTGTGCCCATGGCGTCTTCGTTCAGCTGCCAGCGGAACGCGGCTTCGTCCAGCACGACGCGGGCTTCGGCATCGCTGCCAGGGGCCAGGTTGCGTTCCAGCGCGCCCTGGTCGTCCGCCAGCTTCTGCAGCAGTTCGGGGCTGATGGTCAGCCGGTCGCAGCCGGCAAGCGCTTCGATCTGGCCCAGGTTGCGGAAGCTCGCACCCATCACCACCGTCCGATAGCCATTGGCCTTGTAGTAGCGGTAGATGCGCGCGACGGACTGTACACCCGGGTCTTCTGTGCCGACGAAATCGCGGCCTTCGGCTTTCTTGTACCAGTCGTAGATGCGGCCGACGAAGGGGGAGATCAGGAACACCCCGGCATCGGCGCAGGCAGCGGCCTGGGCGAAGTTGAACAGCAGGGTCAGGTTGGTCTGGACGCCCATCCGCTCCAACTGTTCGGCCGCACGGATGCCTTCCCAGGTGGAGGCGATCTTGATCAGCACGCGCTCGCGGCCGATGCCGGCTTCCTCGTAGAGACCGATCAGGCGCTCGGCGCGGCGCAGGGTAGCGTCGGTGTCGAAGGACAGGCGGGCATCCACCTCGGTGGAGATGCGCCCCGGAATCACCTTGAGAATCTCCTGGCCCACGGCCACGCCGAAACGGTCGCAAGCCAGGCCAAGGTCGCTGCTGGCGCCTGCTACCGCGCTGTCGAGCAACTCGGAATAGCGGGGCATGGCAGCGGCTTTCAGCAGCAGGGAGGGGTTGGTGGTGGCGTCGACCGGCTTCAGGCGGGCGATAGCGTCCAGGTCGCCGGTGTCGGCAACGACGGTGGTGTATTGCTTGAGTTGGTCCAGCTTGGAGGTCATGGCAAAACCTTGTCGTGGCGGATGATCTGACCTTACCCGAGCCGCATGGGCTGCTCAACGGGGGCGTAAGGGCTTTTTTACAGGCCATCGGCCTGCCCATCTCAACAGACCCGGAAAAGGGGCATCCGGGTTCCGCACGGAAATAGATTTCGCATTTTCATTGCGGTTTTTTCGCGCTCGTCCGTCTACTTCCATGAGAGCCCGTATTTTTCGGGAAACAGGCTGGCAGGAGCGCCGGCCCGAGGCATTGCGTCAGCAAGCCATTGATCAAAAAGGAGATATTGATGCGAGTACATGCATTGCCCCGGGTAAGGCGGGTCGTCATGGAGTCCCTCGATCTGAAGGTCGAACGGAGCCTCCCGCACCTGGACCAGCGCTTACTGCGGCAGATGCTGCAGCAATCGGGGCTGAAGACCAGCATGCCGCGCCTCAAGGTGCTGGAGATCCTCTGCCTGGCCTCGCTGGAAGGTGGCAACATTCCCAGCCGCGTACTCCACGAGCGTCTGGTGGAAGCGGGCGAGCCACTGTCGCTGGTCAGCGTGCGCCAGGTGCTAGGCCGGATGGTGGGCAGCGGACTGGTGGGCGCCCTGGGCGGTAGCCGTTACGGCCTGGCGCCGGCCTGGGAAGCGACGATCTCCGCTCAGCGGCCGCGCAGCAGCTCGGCAGCCTGATCCAGGAGCGCCAGCGGGTCTTCAGTCTTGTGCACGTCGACCGACAGCAACTGACGGAAGCGCCGGGCGCCGGGGAACCCCTGTGCCAGGCCGAGGACGTGGCGGGTGATGTGATGCATCACGCCGCCTTCCTGGATGTGGCGCTCGATATAGGGCCGCATGGCCTCCAGGGCCTCGGCACGGCTGATCTGCGGACCATTGCCGCCAAACAGCCCTGCATCCACTTCGGCCAGCAGGTAGGGGTTGTGGTACGCCTCGCGGCCCAGCATTACACCGTCGAAGGTCTCGAGGTGCTCGCGGCACTCGTCAAGGGTCTTGATACCGCCGTTGAGGATGATCTCCAGATCCGGGAAGTCCTGCTTCAGCTGGGCCGCCACCTCATAGCGCAGCGGCGGGATCTCGCGGTTTTCCTTGGGCGAAAGACCTTCGAGAATGGCGATGCGCGCATGGACGGTGAAGCTGCGGCACCCGGCCTCGCGCACCTGACCGACGAAGTCGCAGAGTTCCTCGTAGCTGTCGCGCCCATTGATGCCGATCCGGTGCTTGACCGTGACTGGAATCTCCACCGCATCCAGCATCGCTTTGACGCAATCGGCCACCAGCGCGGGATGACCCATCAGGCAGGCGCCGATCATGTTGTTCTGCACCCGGTCGCTGGGGCAGCCGACGTTCAGGTTCACCTCGTCATAACCCGCCTCCTGCGCCATCTTCGCGCAGGTCGCCAGGTCCGCCGGCACGCTGCCGCCCAGTTGCAATGCAAGCGGGTGTTCCGCCTCGTCGTGACGCAGGAAACGCTCATGGTCGCCATGCAGCAACGCCCCGGTGGTCACCATCTCTGTGTAGAGCAGGGCGTGCTTCGACAGCTGGCGCAGGAAAAAACGACAATGCCTATCAGTCCAATCCATCATCGGCGCCACGGAGAAGCGGCGGGACAGGGCAGGGCGCGTGGATGCTGATGTGGAGATTTGTACGGCGGTCATTCGGGGGCTTCTGGATTGCTGCGTTTTCCTGGTACTTCCGGTGGCTTTCGAGCTGTTGTAGCAATTCGAACGGGCGACAATCGGAAGGTGAGAACGCAAGGACGGGACGTTTGGCAGATTCGGATCATGCGTGATGGCCGGGAAGTTTATCAGGAAAGCCGGGCCTTCGACCGTTTGCCGGTCCCTCGCGCCCTGACCAGCCAAACACCGGGGCCAGCGGGAACTTCAGGCATTGGCGAGAGTCGGAGATCGCCGAGATTTTCCCATTCCGCCATGCTTTGAAGTCAGCTGAGAACACCGCCGATGCGCCACAGGAATTTCTTCCCGACTCTGTTTCTCGCCTTCTGCGCGGCCGCCGCGTTACCCGCTTACGCTTCAGGTTCGCCGAACAATGGTGCGTCAGGCGCTTTTCTGGAAGCAGCGGCGCTGCAGCTGGAGTACGGCGAGGTGGAGCTGGCGGGAGACACCCTGGAACGCGCCCTGCGCATCGAGCCGAACAATCCCGCCATCCTGCATCAGCTGGGTCAGGTGCGATTCCAGCAAGGGCAGTATGCGCAGGCCGTGGCACTGGCGATGCGGTCCAATGCGCGAACACGCAACGACGCCGATCTGCGCAGTCGCAATCTTCAGCTGATCCAGTCGGCCCGGCAGGCCATGGGGCCAGGGGTGGCGGGCGGCTCGGAGGCGGAAGTGGAGGTGGATGAGCAGGCCGAGGTCCGAGTCGGTCTGGACCAGTACGTGCCGGCTCGTCATGCGGCGGGCGTCTCCGCTGGTGGGGTTGAGTCCTATTGACCCTTCCGTGGGGCGCGCGGACTTGAGGTGTCTATGTCGTGCCGTCGGTGGCAAGGCATAATCGCCGTTTTCTCCCCGCTGGAGCTTTTCCATGCAGCTCGACTTCTCCCGGCTGGCGCCGCTGGATGCCTATCGCTGGCTGGCTTCCACCATCACTCCGCGTCCGATTGCCTGGGTTTCCACCTTGTCGACGGATGGGGTCAGCAACCTGGCGCCGTTCAGTTTCTTCCAGATCATCAGCGACAATCCGGCGACGCTGCTGGTGAACATCAATACCCGTGGCGACGGGCAGCTCAAGGACACCCTGCGCAACGTGCAGGACACCGGCGAGCTGGTGATCCATCTGGTTTCCTTCGAGCAGGCGGAGGACATGAATGCCAGCGCGGCCCTGCTGCCCCATGGCGAGAGCGAGTTCGAGGCCTGCGGCATCGCCACGGAACCTTCGCTGCGCGTGCGGCCACCGCGCGTGCAGGGCGCGTCGGTGGCCTTCGAGTGCAAGCTGGCGGAAATCCAGCCCTATCCGCGCGCCAATCCCAATTGCCACCTGGTGTTCGCCGAGGTGCTGCTGGCGCACATCGATGATGCAGTGCTGACCGAGGCGGGCAGGGTGGACCCGCAGCGCCTGGACCTGGTAGGGCGTCTGGGCGGCAGCGCTTACACCCGCACCCGTGACACCTTCAACATGGTGCGGCCGACCTGAGCCGCACCACCTGACTTATCTGTAGATCGTCACCAAGGGGCGCGGCCGTCGTTCGCATCGTCACGTTGGTCGATCGGCATCAGGTCAGGGACGGGCGCCCTTTGCGGGCGATGTAGTGGCGCAGCCACTTGTCGGCCTCGGCCACCGCACAGGTGGCGACCGCCGTGGCGAGGCACCAGCCCCAGCCTTCCAGGCTCAGCCCACGGGTGCCGAACAGCGATTGCAGCGCGGGCACGTAGGTGAAGCCCAGTTGCAGCAGCACCATCAGACCCACCATGGCCCAGACCATCGGGTTGTCCCGGATGCCGAAGCGCGCCGGGCCATTCAGGCGCCGGCTGCTGAACAGGTAGCCGATTTCGCCGAACACCAGCGCGTTCACCGCCAGGGTGCGGCTGGCTTCCATGCTCCAGCCGAGCTGCTGGGCGTGAATGAACAGCCCCAGGCTGGCCAGGGTCAGCAGCACCGACACCAGCAGGATCAGCCAGAGCAATTCGCCTGAGAGCAGCGGAGCCTTCGGGTCCCTCGGTGGCCGCGCCATGAGGTCGTCTTCGGCGGGTTCGAAGGCCAGCGCCAGGGCCAGGGTGACCGCGGTGATCATGTTCACCCAGAGGATCTGCAGCGGCGTGATCGGCAGCGTCAGGCCGAGCAGGATGGCGGTCAGCAGGACGAAGGCCTGGGCGCCGTTGGTGGGCAGGATGAAGAGGATGGACTTCTTCAGGTTGTCGTAGACGGTGCGGCCTTCCTCCACTGCGTGGGCGATGGTGGCGAAGTTGTCGTCCGCCAGCACCATCTGCGCCGCTTCCTTGGCAGCCTCGGTGCCCTTGATGCCCATGGCGATGCCGATGTCGGCGCGCTTGAGGGCGGGGGAGTCATTGACGCCGTCGCCGGTCATGGCCACCCGCTCGCCGATCGCCTGCAGGCGCTCCACCAGGCGTAGCTTGTGGCTCGGGCTGGTGCGGGCGAACACGCTGGTCTCGCGGAGCAGGGCATCCAGTTCGGCGTCGGTCAGGTCGTCCAGGTCGGCGCCGGTCAGCGGGGTGCCGGACGGCAGGCCCAGACGTTCGGCGATGGCGGCGGCAGTGGCGGCGTGGTCGCCGGTGATCATCTTCACGTGGATACCGGCGCTGTGGCAGTCCTCGATGGCGAGGATGGCCTCTTCTCGCGGCGGATCCATCATCCCCACCAGGCCCAGCAGCACGAAGCCATTGTCCAGGTCGGCATGGTCCAGCTCGTGCTGGCCGCCGCCGACGGCGCGACGGGCCAGGCCGATCATGCGCAGGCCGGCGGCCGCGCCTTCTTCCAGTACGTCGTCCCAGATGCGCGGGTCCAGCGGCTCGGCGGCGGCATCGCGCCATTGCTGGTCGCAGACTTCCAGCAAGCGTTCCGGCGCACCCACCAGGTAAATCACGCCCTGGCCCTTTTCATCGCGGTGCAGGCTCGCCAGGTAGCGGCGTTCGGAGCTGAAGGGAATGGCGTCCACCCGGGGCTGGCGCAAGGCTTCGTCGCTGGAGTCGAGCTGCAGTTTGCCGGCCAGGGTAAGCAGGGCGGCTTCGGTGGGGTCGCCGGTGATGCACCACTGGTTGTCCACCTCGCAGAGGCTGGCACTGTTGGCCAGTAACCCGGCGCGGGCCAGTTCGTGAAGGTCGTGGGCCAGATCGCCGCCGGGGCTGACATCGCCTTCGGGCGCATAGCCCACGCCGGATATCTCGTAGCGGCGGGCGGCGGTGTAGACACGCTGCACCGTCATCTCATTGCGGGTCAGGGTGCCGGTCTTGTCGGAACACACCACCGTCACCGCGCCCAGGCTCTCCACGGCTGGCAGGCGACGGATGATCGAGCTGCGGCGCGCCATGCGTTGCACGCCCAGGGCGAGGATGATGGTCAGCACCGCCGGCAGGCCCTCGGGAATGGCGGCCACGGCCAGGCCCACGGCGGCCATCAGCATGTCGTCGGCGCTGTAGCCACGCAGCAGGATGCCGAAAACGAAGGTGGCCGCCGCCAGCACCAGGATGATCAGGGTGAGTTGGCGGGCGAAGCGGGCCATGTCCGCCAGAAGCGGGGTCTGCAGCTGCTCCACGGAGCCCAAGAGGTGGCTGATGCGCCCCAGCTCGGTCTCGCCGGCGGTCGCCACCACCAGGCCCACGCCGCTCCCGGCGCTGACCAGGGTGCCGGAGTAGGCCATGCTGTGACGGTCGCCCAGGCTGGCGTCGGCGGTGACGGGACGGCTGGTCTTGTCGGCGGGAAGGGACTCGCCGGTAAGCGCGGCTTCCTCGATGCGCAGGTCGCGGGTTTCCACCAGGCGCAGGTCCGCTGGTACGCGGTCGCCGGCTTCCAGCAGTACCAGATCGCCCGGTACCAGGTCCTCGGCAGGCACCTGGCGCACTTCGCCGCTGCGTTTGACCCGGCTGTCCAGGGTCAGCAGCTTCTGGATGGCGCGCATGGCTGACTCCGCCTTGCCTTCCTGGATGAAACCGACCACGGCGTTGATCAGCACCACGCCGAAGATCACGGCGCTATCGAGCCATTCGCCCAGGGCCAGGGTGACCAGGGTCGAGGCCAGCAATACATAGATGAGCAGGTTGTGGAACTGCAGCAGGAAACGCTTGAGCGGCCCGGCCCCGGCACGTTCGGGCAGGCGGTTGGGCCCGAAGCTGGCCAGGCGGCGCTCGGCTTCCGCCGTGTCCAGCCCGGTTGGCCCGCTATCCAGTCGCTGCAGGCTGTCTTCGACTGTCTGGGCATGCCAATGGGTGGGTGATGGCGCGGTCATGACGTCCTCCTTGGCGAGTCCTGAGTCAAGCCTAGTTCTCAAGCCGAGTTCCTTTATTGGCCTGGGTCAGTTCTCGGTTTTCCGTAGGAAGCATAGAAACTGATCCAGAAACGACCTCCATTTAGCCAAAAACAGCAGGTCAATCCAGCTGGCGGGATTGTGGCTTGTCGCCAGCATCCGGCTGCTCCTATGTTCGTCCTTTCGGGGAAGCGGATGGCAGATCGCGTCCATGCAGTTGTCGCCTTGTGGGGAGGTAGGAGCATGTGGACTGTCTTGCAACACCGGCTGGCCAGCCTGAGTACTGCCAGCAAGCTGATGCTGGGATTCGGCATCGTGCTGGTGCTGACCCTGGTGGTGGCCGCCACCGGCTTCACTGCCCTGCGTGCCGTGGACGACAGGGCCCGTCTGTTGGAAGAGATGCGTGCCATCAGCGGCGATGTGCTGGTGATCCGCCGCACGGAAAAGGACTACGCCCTCACCTCCGACGCCAAGCACGCCGACGCGCTGCGCCAGCAGGCCGAGGCAATCGTCGCCCACAGCGAGGCGCTGGCCGCGCAACTGAGCCGACCGGGGCGCGACGCCCTGGGCGAAGTCACCCAGGCCATGGCCGAATACCGTGGCGCCTTCGAACGCTACGTGGAGCTCACCGATAGCCAGCGTCTGGCCCTGGAAGCGGCCAACTGGTTGGTGGTCAGCGCCTCCAACAGCCTCGATGTGCTGCAGAGCGGCCTTAACGAGGATGGTGTCGACCTGCTGAAAAGCTCGCAGGGTGCCGAAGGTGCCGACCTGGTGACCCAGGGTGGGCAGATCGGTCGCGTCTATCAGTTGCTCCTGCAGGCGCTCAACCAGGCCCGTCTGCGGCTGGAGCAGAGCCGCGGCAGCGAGGACGCCGGTACACCGCAGATCCAGGAAGCCCTGGACGCCCAGAAGCTCGCCGCCGAACTGCGCGACGCCATGCAGGACCCCGGCTACGCCGCCGTGCTCACCGAAGTGATCGGCAACGTCGACTCCTTCAACGAGCGCCTCAAGGATTACACCGCCACCCTGGCCCAGCAGCGCCAGGAGTATGCGAACCTGGCCGCCGGGGCTGATCGCGTGGTGCAGGCGGTGGACCGTGCCTATGAACTGCAGAAGGCCGAAATGCGCGCCCAACAGGACTCCAGCTCGCTGCTGATTCTCTTGGCGGCGGCGCTGGCGCTGGTGATCGGGCTGGCCGCCACGGTGCTGATCAGCCTGCTGATCGTCCGGCCGCTGCGGCGAGTCATCGGCCTGGCACGGCAGATCGCCGAGGGCGATCTCAGTGCCAGCATCGAGGTGCAGCGCCGCGACGAGATCGGCCAATTGATGGAAGCCATGCGGGGTATGTCCGCCAACCTGCGGGACATGGTCGGCCGCCTGCAGGGCGGGGTGGCGCAGATTTCCGCCTCGGCCCAGGCGCTGTCCAGCGTCACCGAGCAGACCCGCGTCGGCGTTAACGGCCAGAAGGAAGAAACCGACCAGGTGGCCACCGCCATGAGCGAGATGGCCGCCACCGTGCAGGAGGTGGCGCGCAACGCAGAGGCCGCCGCCAGTTCCACCGAGGCGGCTGACAACCGCGTCAGCACGGGCAGCCAGGTGGTGCGCCAGACCCTGGAACGGGTCAACCAGCTGGCCCATGCGATGGAGGAAGCCACTTCCAGCATCCAGCGCCTGAGCCAGGACACCCAGAGCATCGGCACCGTGCTGGACGTGATCAAGAGCGTCGCCGAGCAGACCAACCTGCTGGCGCTCAACGCCGCCATCGAGGCAGCCCGCGCCGGCGAGCAGGGCCGTGGTTTTGCCGTGGTGGCGGACGAGGTGCGGGCGCTGGCGCGGCGTACCCAGCAGTCCACCGCCGAGATCGAACGGCTGATCGCCACCCTGCGGGAAGGCGTACGCAACTCGGTGGAGCACATGCAGCAGAGCGAAAGTCTGGTGGGCCTGACCGTGCGCGACGCCAACCTGACCGAGGAAGCCCTGGCCGGCATCGCCGAAGCCGTGACCCTGATCCATCAGATGAACCAGCAGATCGCCGCAGCGGCGGAGCAGCAGAGCGCGGTGGCCGAGGAGATCAATCGCAGCGTCACCAGCATCCGCGACATTGCCGACCAGTCCGCCGAAGCCATGGATGAAACCGCGACATCCAGCGTGCAGCTGGCCCGCCTGGGCCAGGAGTTGCAAGGCATGGCGGGGAATTTCAGACTCTAGGTCTTGCACGAAAAGTGCCTGCGCTCGGTGATGCATCGTTAAAAACCGGTTCGGAATGCTCACTAACAGCTCGTTAACTGCACTTCCTCACCGATTGTTGCCTGACCTTCGCTCGACGATTTTTCGAACAGACCCGGCCGCTGTCCCGGAAGTCCGCTGCGAACGAAAAGATCTGGAGGATTCGGCATTCCGTCGCCTGGCACGTCGCCCTAGAATGGTGCCCCTGTCCAATCGGCCTGGAGTGTCGCAATGCTGAAGATCTGGGGGCGAATCAATTCCACCAACGTGCGCAAGGCGCTCTGGGCGGCGGAGGAAGTGGGTGTCGCCTACGAACAGCGGGATGCCGGTGGCGCTTTCGGGTTGGTCAACGAGCCGGCCTACCGTGCGCGCAATCCCAACGGCCTGGTGCCGATGATCGAGGATGGCGACCTGGTGCTCTGGGAGTCCAACGCCATCGTCCGCTACCTGGCCGCGCGCTATGCCGCAGGCACCTTGTACCCGGAATCCCCGGTGGCGCGAGCCGAGGGTGACAAGTGGATGGACTGGGCCACTTCCAGCTTCGCCACACCTTTCCGTGACCTGTTCTGGGGCACTCTGCGCACGCCGCCGGCAGAGCGCAACCAGGCGCTGATCGACGCCGCGCTGACCCGTTGCGGCGAGCTTCTGAGCATTCCCGACCAGGTGCTGGCCCAGCGTCCGTACCTGTCCGGCGACGCCTTCGCCATGGGCGACATCCCCCTGGGCTGCTTTGCCTATGCCTGGTTCGAGATGCCCATCCTGCGTCCGGAGCTGCCCCACCTCCAGGCCTGGTACGAGCGCCTGACGGCGCGGCCTGCGTATCGCAAGGCGGTGATGACGGCGCTCACCTGAGTCGCCGGCTCGCCGACCCGGCCATTGGAACCTAGGCTGATGTGCAGCGATGCGCGGTTGAATTTGCTGGCATTTAGCCTTATCTAGCCATTTCCCCTTGAAGCAGACGAATCCATCATGAGTTCCGCCCTGTCCATCCGGCAGTTGACCAAGACCTACAGCAATGGCTTCCAGGCCCTCAAGGGCATCGATCTGGAAGTGGCCGAAGGTGATTTCTTCGCCTTGCTCGGCCCCAACGGCGCGGGCAAGTCCACCACCATCGGCATCCTGTCTACCCTGGTGAACAAGACCAGCGGCAGCGTCAGTGTCTTCGGCAACGACCTGGATACATCGCCCTACGCGCTCAAGCGCTGCCTGGGCGTGGTGCCCCAGGAGTTCAACTTCAACCAGTTCGAGAAGGTCTTCGACATTGTCGTGACCCAGGCGGGCTACTACGGCATTCCGGCGAAGGTCGCCAAGGAGCGCGCCGAGCAGTACCTGAACCAGCTCGGCCTGTGGGAGAAGCGCAATTCGGCTTCCCGCGAGCTGTCCGGTGGCATGAAGCGCCGCCTGATGATCGCCCGTGCACTGATCCACCAGCCGCGCCTGCTGATCCTCGACGAACCCACTGCTGGCGTGGACATCGAGCTGCGCCGTTCCATGTGGAGCTTCCTCACCGAGCTCAACGAGCAGGGCATCACCATCATCCTGACCACCCACTACCTGGAAGAGGCCGAGCAGCTCTGCCGCAACATCGGCATCATCGACCACGGCCGGATCGTCGAGAACACCAGCATGAAGGAGCTGCTGAAGAAGCTGCACAAGGAAACCTTCCTGCTCGACCTCAAGGAGCCCCTGGAAGTGGTGCCGCAGCTCAACGGCTACCCGGCCGAGCTGGTGGATGGCCACACGCTGGAAGTGCAAGTGGAGAAGAGCCAGGGCCTGACCGAGCTGTTCCGCCAGCTCGCCGCCCTGAACATCGACGTGCTGAGCATGCGCAACAAGTCCAATCGCCTCGAGGAGCTGTTCGTGTCCCTGGTGGAGAAAAACCTGGCGAAGGTGGCCGTATGAGTTCGGAAGTCTCCGCCAACCTGGTCGCCCTCAATACCATCGTTTATCGCGAAGTCCGCCGTTTCATGCGGATCTGGCCGCAGACCCTGCTGCCCCCGGCCATCACCATGGCCCTGTACTTCGTCATCTTCGGCAACCTGATCGGCCGGCAGATCGGCGACATGGGCGGCTTCAGCTACATGGACTACATCGTCCCCGGCCTGATCATGATGTCGGTGATCACCAACTCGTACAGCAACGTGGTGTCGAGTTTCTTCGGCAGCAAGTTCCAGCGCTCGGTGGAGGAACTCCTGGTGTCGCCGGTGTCGGCGCACACCATCCTCCTCGGCTACACCATCGGCGGGGTGCTGCGCGGGTTGGCGGTGGGGGTGATCGTGACCTTCCTGTCGCTGTTCTTCACCAAGCTCCAGGTGCACCACATCGGGGTGACCGCGCTGGTGGTGCTGCTGACCGCCACCATCTTCTCCCTGGGTGGCTTCATCAACGCCGTCTATGCGCGCAATTTCGACGATATCTCGATCATCCCGACCTTCGTGCTGACCCCGCTGACCTACCTGGGCGGCGTGTTCTACTCGATCAACCTGCTGCCGCCGTTCTGGCAGACGGTGTCCCTGGGCAACCCGATCCTGCACATGGTCAACGCCTTCCGTTACGGCATCCTCGGCGTTTCCGACATCAACATCGGTGTCGCCATCGCCCTGATGCTGCTGACCATGGTCATCCTCTACACCGCTTGCATCCGTCTATTGGTGAGCGGACGGGGCATGCGTCAGTAAGGCGAAACAAGGCGACACAGAGTGGCATTATTTCTGTAATGCCACCGGCGAGCCTGCCGATACACTCGGCAGGCTCCTTTCCTTCCGAATCGTCCCAGAGGCTCCAGATGAAGGTCCGTCGCAGTGTTTGGCTGTTGATCGGGGCGCTTGCCTCGTTGTCCGCCATGGCCCAGGAGGCGCCGCTGGTGGAAGTGGCCGAACCGCAACGGGCGCTGGTGCGGGACGAACTGGTGACCTTCGGCTCCCTGCGTTCGGACGAGTCGGTGATGATCCGCCCGGAAGTGGAGGGCAGGGTGGCCAACCTGCATTTCCAGGAAGGCCAGGCGGTCAAGGGCGGCGACCTGCTCATCAGCCTGGATGACGCCATCGCCCGCGCCGAGCTGGCCCAGGCCCAGGCCAACCTGGACCTGGCGGAAAAGAGCTACCAGCGGGCGAAGATGCTGTTCTCCCGCGGTGCCAGCAATGCCCAGGCCCAGGATGAATCCCTGTCCCAGGAACAGGCCGCCCGCGCCAGCCTGGCGCTGGCCCAGGCGCGCCTCGACAAGACCCAGATCCGCGCCCCCTACGACGGCACCCTCGGCCTGCGTCTGGTAAGCGTGGGCGACTACCTCAGTGCCGGCCAGGACATGGTCAACCTCGAAGTGCTGGACCCGCTGAAGGTGGATTTCCGCGTGCCGCAAAAAGCCGTCAGCCAGGTGAGCATCGGCCAGACGGTGGAGCTGAGCCTGGACGCCTATCCGGGCGAACGCTTCCGGGGTGCGATCATCGCCCTCAACCCGCGCCTGGACGAAGTCGGCCGCAGCCAGGCGATCCGCGCTCAGATTCCCAACCAGGACCACCGCCTCAAGCCCGGCCAGTTCGTGAAGGTGTCGGTGATCCTCGCCGAGCGCCCGGAGGCCCTGCTGATCCCCGAGGAAGCGGTGATGCCCCTGGGGCAACAGCTGTTCGTCAACCTGGTGGTGGACGGCAAGGTGGAGCGGCGTCCCATCAAGATCGGCCAGCGCCTGCGCGGCAAGGCCGAGGTCCGGGAGGGCCTGCAGGGCAACGAGCAGGTCATTACCGCGGGCTGGCAGAAAGTCAGCCCAGGGCTGGAGGTCCGCACCGTAGCGCGGGGTGGTGTATGACCCTCTCGGACGTGTGTATCCGCAGGCCGGTATTCGCCACCGTCCTGTCGCTGATCCTGGTCCTGCTCGGGCTGCTGGCCTACCAGCGGCTGGCAGTACGGGAATACCCCAACATCGACGTGCCCATCGTCACCGTCAACGTGATCTACCCCGGCGCCAGCCCGGAGATCATGGAGTCCCAGGTGGCCCAGCCCATCGAGGACGTGCTGTCCGGCATCGAGGGCCTGGACTTCGTCGCCTCCATCAGCCGTTCGGAAAACACCCAGATCACCGCCCAGTTCCGCCTCGGCACCAACGCCGACGAAGCGGCCAACGATGTGCGCGACCGCCTGGGCCGCGTGCGTGGCCTGTTGCCGGACGAGATCAACGAACCCATCGTGCAGAAGGTCGAGGCCGACGCCCAGCCGGTGATCTGGATCGCCTTCTACAGCGAGCAGCACTCGGCGATGGAGATTACCGATGTGCTGGAGCGGGTGATACGGGACCGCCTGCAGACCATTCCGGGTGTCTCGGAGGTGCAGATCCGGGGTGCCCGGCGTTTCGCCATGCGCATCTGGCTGGACCCGGAAAAGCTCGCCGCCCACGACCTCACCGTGCAGGACGTGGAAGATGCCCTGCGCCGGCAGAACGTGGAGATTCCCGCCGGCCGCATCGAGTCGGTGCAGCGCGAGTTCAGCGTGCTCTCGGAAACCGACCTGCGTACCCCGGAGGAATTCAACGACCTGATCCTCAACGACCAGCGCGGCTACCTGCTGCGCCTGGCCGATGTCGGCCACGCCGAGGTGGGCGCGGCGGACGAGCGCAGCATCGTGCGCTTCAACGGGCGCGCGGCGGTGTCCCTGGGGCTGGTCAAGCAGGCCACGGCCAACCCGCTGGAGATTTCCGACGGGCTCGATGCCGCGCTGCCGGAAGTCCGCGCCCTGCTGCCCGACGGCATGAAGATGACCATCGCCAACGACAGCTCGCTGTTCATCCGCGAGTCCATCGACAACGTCTACACCACCATCTGGGAAGCGGTGGTGCTGGTCATCCTGATCATCTTCCTGTTCCTGCGCTCCCTGCGCGCCACCCTGATTCCCCTGGTCACCATCCCGGTCTCGCTGATCGGTGCCTTCAGCCTCATGGTGCTGCTGGGCTTCTCCATCAACACCCTGACGCTGCTGGCCATGGTGCTCGCCATCGGCCTGGTGGTGGACGACGCCATCGTGGTGCTGGAGAACATCCACCGGCACATCGAAGAGGGCATGTCGCCGATCCAGGCGGCCTACAAGGGCAGCCGCGAGATCGCCTTCGCGGTGATCGCCATGACCCTCACCCTGGCGGCGGTCTATGCCCCCATCGGCTTCATGCAGGGGACCTCGGGCAAGCTCTTCACGGAGTTCTCCTGGACGCTCGCCGGCGCGGTGCTGGTGTCCGGCTTCGTCGCCCTGACCCTGTCGCCGATGATGTGTGGCCGCCTGCTCAAGCCCCACGCGGCGCAGCAGCACGGGCGCTTCTACAACCTGGTGGAAGCCTTCCTCCACGCGCTGACCTACAGCTACCGCCACCTGCTGGAGCGGGTGCTGCGGGCCTGGATGCTGATCGTCCTGCTGCTGGCAGGCATCCTCGTTCTCTGCCTGGTGCTGTTCAGCGGCCTGCGCAGCGAGCTGGCGCCCACCGAAGACACCGGCACCATCGTCGGCTCCATCAACGGCCCCGACGGCGCCACCATCGAATACACCAGCCGTTACGCGAAGATGCTGGAGGAGGCCTACCAGTCGATCCCCGAAGCCAACCGCTACATGGTGGTGGTGGGGTTCCCGACAGTGGCCCAGGGGTTGTCATTCCTCAAGCTGGAGGACTGGGACGCCCGCGGGCGCAGTCAGTTCGAGATTCGCGACGAGCTGTTGCCCAAACTGCGTGATATCCCCGGCGTGCGTGCCTTCCCCATCAACCGGCCGCCCCTGGGGCAGAGCGCCCGCAACCAGCCGGTGAACTTCGTGATCCGCTCCTCGCTGGAGTACAGCGAGCTGCAGACCTACGTCGACCAACTGATGGAGCGGGTGCGCGACTATCCGGGGCTGGAGAGCCTGGACAGCGACCTCAAGCTCAACTCGCCGCAACTCAAGGTCACGGTCAACCGCGAGCAGGCCGTGGCCGTGGGCACCGACGTGGCCGCCATCGGACGCAGCCTGGAAAGCCTGTTCGGCAGCCGCCAGGTCACCCGCTTCAAGCAGAACGGTGAGCAGTACGACGTGTTGGTGCAACTGGCCAACGTCGACCGTAGCAACCCCGACGACCTCAACCGCGTCTATGTGCGTGGCCGCAACGACAGCATGGTGCAGCTGGCCAACCTGATCGACGTGCGGGAAACCGTCGCGCCTCGCGAGCTCAACCACTTCAACCAGTTGCGTGCGGTGACCGTCACCGCCAACGTCGGCTCCAGCTACACCCTGGGTGAGGCCCTGGATCACCTGGAGGACGCGGCGCGCGCGGTGTTCCCGCCAGAGACCCAGTTCGACTACACCGGCACCTCACGGGACTTCAAGGACTCCAGCAGCGGCGTGGCGCTGATCTTCGCCCTGGCCCTGGTGTTCATCTACCTGGTGTTGGCCGCGCAGTTCGAGAGCTTCATCGACCCGCTGATCATCCTCTTCAGCGTGCCGCTCTCCATGGCCGGTGCGCTGCTCGCGCTGACCATTTTCGGCGGCACCCTGAACATCTACTCCCAGGTGGGGATGGTCACCCTCATCGGCCTGATCACCAAGCACGGCATCCTCATCGTCGAGTTCGCCAACCAGCTCCTGCGCCAGGGCATGGATCTGCACGAAGCGGTGATGGAAGCCTCGGTGAAGCGACTGCGGCCTATCCTGATGACCACTGGCGCGATGGTGCTGGGTTCCGTGCCCCTGGCCATCGCCACTGGCGCCGGCGCGGAAAGCCGGCAGCAGATCGGCATGGTGATCGTCGGCGGCCTGCTGGTGGGTACCTTCTTCACCCTCTTCGTGGTGCCGACCCTCTACCAGCAGCTGCGCCGCTGGAAGCCGATCCACAGGCTGGAAACCGCGCCTGCTTGAGGCCTGCGGGAGCGAATTCATTCGCGATTCGGTGGGTGGGGCTGCCGAGCAGCCATTCGCGAATGAATTCGCTCCTACACAAACCTAGCCCTCTGCAGATCAACTACAACCGCTGAAAGAACATCGGATAGCGATTCACCAGCCCGTCCTCATCCAGCGTCAGCACCGCCTCGAAGCCGCTGCCGTCGAGGTTCTGGTAGAGGTAACGGGACTGGTCGAGGCGGGTATAGGCCTGGCGCATGCGCCGCACGGTCAGTTGCGGGGCTGCGACGAAGACCGTCTCGATCTCCCGCCGCTCGCCGGGGTTGAGGAACAGCCGCCAGATGCTCGGGCTGTTGGTGAAGGGCGTAGGCCAGAGGTCCAGGTCGAGGCTGCCGGACAGTTCCGGCAGCTTCTGGCCGTTGCCATCGAGCCAGTGCAGGCCGTCGCGGCGCAGGGTCAGGCTGCGGCTGCCACGTCCGTCGCGCACCGTGGCATTGAACGCCCGGGGCTCCCAGCCTTTCTCGTACTCCAGGGTGTAATTCAGGCGATAGGACTTGCCGTCGTCGTCGAAGGCCAGTATCCCGCCGTCTGCCCGGCGCCCCTCAAGGCGGAAGTCTTCCAGGCCCTGGGCGGGCGCCCGGTTGTTCCAGAGATGGGTCCAGAGGGCGGTGGTTCTCATCGATTCAGGTCTCTTGGCGTTTGGTTGGCGCAGGTCGATGGATAAAAGGTAGCAACTGGTCGGGCGGCGGTTCCCCCGGGTCAGTCCAGCAGCAGGCCAACCTGCCGGATCTTCGGCAAGCGCGCCACCACCAGCTGGTGCGAACGGGTGATCAGCTCGCGCAGCTCATCGTCGCCCATGGGGTAGGGCTGCTGCATGGCGATCCAGTGGGCGCGGGCCAGGTAGGGGGCGGGACTGATGCCGGGGCGGTCGACGTAACCGAGGAAGAGGTCCTTGTCGACCTTGAAGGCCAGGCCATCACCCAGGAAGTCGAGGATGGCGAACATCTTGTTGCCGGTGATGGAAAACACCCGGTTGCTGCCCCATTTGAGGTCCTCCCGGGCGCCGGGCAGTTGCAGGCAGAAGGCGGCGACTTGGTCGGGGGTCATGGCGGTTCCTGTTCCGTCAGGTTCGGGTTTCGCCGCGCAGCAGCCACAGGCTGAGCAGCATGCCGGTCAGCGCCATCAGGGCGGCGACCAGGAAGATGGCGGCAAAGCCTGTTTCACCGGCGATGGCGCCCATCAATGGCCCGGCGATGCCCAGGGCCAGGTCGAAGAATACCGCGTAGGCGCCCAGCGCCGAACTGCGGCTGGCGGCCGGAATACGCGTGACCGCTTCGACGCCCAGGGCAGGGTAGACCAGCGACAGGCCGAAACCGGTCAGGGCCGCGCCGGCCAGGGCCAGCCAGGGTGAGGTAGCGGCCCACAGCAGGAACAGGCCGAGGCTCTCCACGGCCAGACAGACGATGGCCACCCGATAGCCGCCCAGGTGCTTGATGGTGCCCACGAACAGCAGCCGCGCACCGATGAAGGCGCAGCCGAACGCGGTGAGGCAGTAGGCGGCGCCTTCCCAACCGACGCTGGCGTAATAGAGTGTGATGAAGGTGGCCAGGGCGCCGAAGCCGATGGAGCCCAGGGCCAGCGCGGTGCCATTGGGGGCGATGCGCAGGAATACGTTGCTGAAGGGCAATCGCTCGCCCTGGACGATGGGCGAGGGGCGCTTCGGCCAGGCCAGCAGGAGGGCGATGGCGCAGAGCAGGGCGATCAGCCCGCCGATGCTCCACAGGCCCAGCGAGTCCACCATCACCACGCCCAGGGGGGCGCCGATGGCCACGGCGCCGTAGGAGGCGATGCCATTGAACGAGATGACCCGCGCCATGTTCTCCGCGCCCACCAGGCCCACGCCCCAGCTGATGGAGCCGGTGCCCACCAGCCCCTGGCCGATGCCCAGCAGCACGCGCCCGCCCAGTAGCAGCAACAGGCTGGTCATTGGGAATTGCGCGAGGGAGGTGGAAAGGAAGGTCAACACCCCGGAGAGGCCGCAGCAGGCCATGCCGTACATTACCGCGCGCTTGGCGCCCAAGCGGTCGGCCAGGCTTCCGGACATGGGGCGGGAGAGGAGGGTGGCAAGGTATTGGGCACTGATGACGATCCCCGCCATCACCGAGCCATAGCCCATGTCGTCGTGCACGTAGCCGGGGAGCACCGCGATGGGCAGGCCAACGCAGAAGAAGCTGATGAAGGTGAAAAAGACGACGGTGATGATCTGCAGGGTATTGGAGGACGCGGACAGCCGTGGCGTGCTCATGGCAGAACCTGGAAGCGGGAAGGTGGGCGGGGGTGCCGCCCATCATCCCTGACTCCCTGCGGCAAAGGAAGCTGGCTAATGGTTGTCTTGCTCGCCAACGTCAGATGATCGGCATCCCGGGATGGGACAAGGCTTGCGTCAGGTGCTCGATCCAGGCACGTACCGCCGGCAGCATGCCGCGCCTGTGGGTATAGACCGCCTGCAGGTGGCCGCCGGGCAGGCTCCATTGCGGCAACAGGCGTACGAGGGTGCCGTCGCGCAGCTCGGATTCGCAATTCATCTGCGGCAGCATGCTGAAGCCCAGGCCCGCCAGCGCCGCCTGCTTGCGCACGTCGAAATCCTCGATGCCCAGGCGGGCCTCCAGCACCACCTCGCGGCGATTGCCCTGGCCGTCCCGCAGGTAATGGTGGATGCGCCGGTCCGCTTCCAGCCCGCCCAGTGCCGGCAGCTGCTGGAGGTCGTCCGGGGTTTCGATGCGCTTGCCTTCGAGCAGGCTGGGGGCGGCCACCAGGAAGGCCTGGGCCGGACTCAATACGCGGGCGATCAGGGTCGGGTCTTCGTCGCCTTGCTCGCGCACCCGCAGGGCCACGTCCACGCCTTCTTCGCGCAGGTCGACGCGACGGTTGGTGAGCACCATGTCCAGTTGTACCAGCGGGTATTGCTGGAGGAAGTCGATGATCACCTGTTTCAGCACCTGATGCGCCAATTCGACCGGGCAGGACACCCGCAACCGGCCCCTGGGCTCGACGGTGAGGCTGGCCACCACTTCTTCGGCCTGTTCGGCCTCCAGCAGCATGGCCTGGCAATGGCGCAGGAAGCGCTCTCCGACGTCGGTCAGCGCCAGTTTGCGGGTGGTTCGTTGCAGCAGGCGTGCCCCGAGGCGGCCTTCCAGTTCGGCGATGCGTCGCGACAGGCGCGACTTCGGCACGCCGAGCAGGCGGGCCGCCGCCGAGAAGCCGCCGTGCTCCACCACCTTGGCGAAGTAGAAGAGATCGTTGAGGTCTTGCATGGATTTGTCCTGCAGTTGGGACGAACTATTGCTTCGAGGGACTTTACCGCGTCATTGCCTTGTCTGGCGGGACTTTTCAAGCACATTGCCGGGCGGTCGGCCAAGCGCTATATCTCTTGCTCTTCCACTCACCTGAAACGGAGCGATCACCATGTCCTTGTCCATGTACGAGGTGTCCATCCCGGTCCTGGCGCGCATGCTCGGCAATCTTTCCAACCTGCTGAAAAAGGGCGAAGCCAACGCCCAGGCGCGCAGCATCGACCCCAAGGTGTACATCGATTCGCGCCTGGCGCCTGACATGTATCCCCTTGCCCGCCAGGTCCAGATCGCCAGCGACATGGCCAAAGGTTGCGCGGCCCGTCTGGCCGGCGTCGAGGTGCCGAGCTGGGAGGACACCGAGAGCACGTTCGACGAACTGCAGGCGCGTATCGCCAAGACCCTGGATTTCATCAAGGGCATCGATGCCGCCAAGCTGGAAGGCAGTGAAACCCGCACCGTCGTGCTGAAGATGCGCAGCGGAGAACTCAGCTTCAGCGGTCGCGACTACCTGCTCGGTTTCGCCATGCCGAACTTCTATTTCCATGTCACCGCGGCCTACGCCATCCTCCGCTACAACGGTGTCGACGTGGGCAAGATGGATTACCTGGGCGGGGTCTGACGCTTAGGGGGCGCGGTTATTGATCCACCATTGGGGCTTCATCACAGCCTCCAATGGTGGATCGGTGGAACGTGATCCACCTTTGTTATTTTTTGTCCCATGGATGAGACGCTGAATCACGAAATCACCGTCTAATCAGCCTTTATCGACATGGATAGGATTACCCCCAATCCGATCGGCCGTCGCCGGTCGCCCAACTGAGGGTAACCAACCATGAAACTCCTGCACCTCGACTCCAGCATCCTCGGCGACGCCTCCGCCTCCCGCGAACTGAGCCGCGACGTGGTCGCCGCCTGGAAAGCTGCCGAGCCGGCCGCCCAGGTCACCTACCGCGACCTGGCAAGCGATGCCATCAGCCACCTGTCCGCCCTGAGCCTGGTTGCTGGCGGTACTCCCGCCGACCTGCGCGACGCCGCCCAGAAGCACGAAGCCGAACTGGGTGAAAGCACCCTGAATGAGTTCCTCGCCGCCGATGCGGTGGTCATCGGTGCGCCGATGTACAACTTCAGCGTCCCGAGCCAGTTGAAGGCCTGGATCGACCGCATCGCCGTCGCCGGCAAGACCTTCCGCTACACCGAGAACGGCCCGGAAGGCCTGGCCGGTGGCAAGAAGGTGGTGATCGTCAACACCGCAGGCGGTATCCACTCCGGCCAGGTGACCGGCCAGGCCCATGAGGACTACCTGAAGCTGGTGCTGAACTTCCTCGGCGTGACCGACATCGAAGTCGTCCGCGCCGAAGGCCTGGCCTATGGCGAAGAGCCTCGCGCCAACGCCATCAGCGCCGCCAAGCAGCAGATTGGCGAACTGTTCGCCACTGCCTGATTCGGTTCGCCGGAAAACACAAAGCCCCGCAATTGCGGGGCTTTGTGTTTTGGGTGCGCTGCTGATTTTCCTGTGGGAGCGAATTTATTCGCGAAAGGGCCGCGTGGCAGCCCCAACGAATCCAAAGGGCAGACCTGCGGTCTGCATCGCGAATGAATCCGCTCCCACAATCAGGCGCAGATCGTCCTTAGACAACCACACCCTGGCTACGCAGGTAATCGTCATAGGTGCCGCTGAAGTCGGTCACGCCGTTCTCGTTCAGCTCGATGATGCGGGTGGCCAGGGAGCCGACGAACTCGCGGTCGTGGCTGACGAAGATCAGGGTGCCCGGGTAGTTCTCCAGCGCGAGGTTCAGCGCCTCGATGGATTCCATGTCCAGGTGGTTGGTGGGTTCGTCCATCACCAGCACGTTGGGCTTCTTCAGGATCAGCTTGCCGAACAGCATGCGGCCCTGTTCGCCACCGGAAATCACCTTCACCGACTTCTTGATCTCGTCGTTGGAGAACAGCATCCGGCCGAGGGTGCCGCGTACCACTTGTTCGCCACCCTGGGTCCACTGGGCCATCCAGTCGAACAGGGTCACGTCGTCTTCGAAGTCTTCGGCGTGATCCTGCGCGAAGTAGCCGACATCGGCGCTCTCGGTCCACTTCACGTCACCGCCCATGGGCGCCATCTCGCCGACCAGGGTGCGCAGCAGGGTGGTCTTGCCGATACCGTTCGGGCCGATGATGGCGACACGCTCGCCGGCTTCGATCTGCATCGACAGGTTCTTGAACAGCGCGGTGCCGTCGAAGCCCTGGCTGACCTTCTCCAGGGTCACCGCCTGGCGGTGCAGCTTCTTGTACTGCTCGAAGCGGATGAACGGGCTCACGCGGCTGGACGGCTTGACCTCTTCCAACTGGATCTTGTCGATCTGGCGCGCGCGGCTGGTGGCCTGCTTGGCCTTGGAGGCGTTGGCCGAGAAGCGGCTGACGAACTGTTGCAGCTCGGCGATCTGCGCCTTCTTCTTGGCGTTGTCCGAAAGCAGGCGCTCGCGGGCCTGTTCGGCCGCAGTCATGTACTCGTCGTAGTTGCCCGGGAACAGGCGCAGCTCGCCGTAGTCCAGGTCCGCCATGTGGGTGCAGACGCTGTTCAGGAAGTGGCGGTCGTGGGAAATGATGATCATGGTGGAGTTACGCGCCGTGAGCACGCCTTCCAGCCAGCGGATGGTGTTGATGTCCAGGTGGTTGGTCGGTTCGTCCAGCAGCAGTACGTCCGGATCGGAGAACAGCGCCTGGGCCAGCAGAACGCGGAGCTTCCAGCCAGGTGCCACGGCGCTCATCGGGCCGAAGTGCTGGTCCAGCGGAATGCCCACGCCCAGCAGCAGCTCGCCAGCGCGGGATTCGGCGGTGTAGCCGTCCATTTCGGCGAAATGAACTTCCAGTTCGGCCACGGCCATGCCGTCGTCTTCGCTCATTTCCGGCAGCGAGTAGATGCGGTCACGCTCGGCCTTCACCTTCCACAGCTCTTCGTGGCCCATGATCACGGTGTCGATCACGCTGAAGTCTTCGTAGGCGAACTGGTCCTGGCGCAGCTTGCCGAGACGCACGTTCGGCTCGAGCATCACCTGGCCGCCGGACGGCTCGAGTTCACCGCCAAGGATCTTCATGAAGGTCGACTTGCCGCAGCCATTGGCACCGATCAGACCGTAGCGGTTGCCGTTGCCGAACTTGACGGAAACGTTCTCGAACAGCGGCTTGGGGCCGAACTGCATGGTGATGTTGGCGGTAGAGATCAAGGGGTTTACCTATCAATAACTTACGAAGTGGCGCCTTCGGCTGATACCGATTTGATACCGATATTCAACTTTTCAAGCTCGCTCCAGTCGGAGCAGGAGTTGATCCAGCGGGCATACGTCGACAGCAACATTTGGACGCTATGACCAAGCTGCTGGGAGATGAAGGCGGGGTTCATGCCGGACATTAAGCAGATTGTCGCATAGGTGTGACGGCAATTGTATGGCGGCCGGTATCTGATCCCGAGATCGCGAAGGGTAGGGCGCCACTGGTGATGGACGTTGGACGTCTCTCGGACGTGCTCCCGGTTCTTCGAAGGCGGGAATACGAAAGGCGTTTCCTTGACCTTCCCGACTCCGTTTTTCCGACGCTCGGCGTATTCCTTGGCGAACTGCAGAGCGTGCAGGGCGCGTTCATTGAGCAGGACGAAGCGGTCATTGCCCGTCTTGGTCCGCTCCACCACCTTGCCCAGGGCGACGGTTCGGCAGACGTGCACCTGGCGCTTGTCGATGTCCACCGACTCCCAGCGCAGGGCCAGCGCCTCGGAAATCCGCAGTCCGGTGAAGAACAGGAATTCGAACAGCGCCGCGTAGATGCGGCTTGGCCAATGCGCTGTCTCGTACAGCTTCTCAATGATCCGGTTCGCCTCCTCCAAGGTGAACGGATCAATCTCCTTCCGCGCCCGCCGCGGTAGCTCCAGCGGCTCTGCTGGGTTCTTCTCAATCAAACCATCCGCGACAGCGGCTTTCAGGATCGTCGAGATCCGAACGATGGCGTTGCGTTTCACGCCCGGCGAGGTCCATTCCGTACCCGAGAGGATGCGGCGCAGCGCTGTCGTGGTGATCAGGTCGATCCGTGTCAGCGCCAGGTGCGGCATCCAGTACAGGTTCAGGCAGCTCTTGTAGTTCTGGTAGGTGCCCGGGGTGATCTCGCGGCTGTCCAGCCAGAGCTGGGCATAGTCGTTGAAGCGATGGCCACCGCCCACGGCACCGCCGGACCAGGGGAACAGCTCGGCGTACTTGGCGTCATCCAGCAGGCCGAGCTTGATCAGGCCGACTACCTGATCCCTAAGCTGGGATGCAGCCTTGATCCCCTTTTGCGTGGTGGGATACGGGAGCGTTTCGCAGCAGCGTCGTCCGTGCCAGGTGAAGCGAATGCGGAGGGAGTTGCGGAAGAGTTCCACCCCGGTGGGCATACCCACTGACTTTCCAGCCATTCGTCATATCTCCGTTTGCTGTAGATGATCTGGCGGCCGTTCTTGATCCAGACGCCTTCCGGGATTTGCTTGCGGGCGCGGCGCGCCTGGAGGGAGCGGACTGTGGTGCCGAGCAGCTCAGCCATCTGCTTCTCGGAGACCTTGTCCAGGCCCTCGGTATTTTCTGCTGCGGACATGGGGAGTTACCTCGCTGGTCAGCGCTGGGGCTGGGCTACCAATTGGGATGATTACGGGTCTTTCTGGCTGCCCACACGATGACCATGGGCGCGGTGATAGGCCAAGCCAGCGCCGCAAGCGCTGCGCCGGCCGGATTGAACTTGCGTCCTTGGGTGACGCAGAAGGCCGCGTCGACGCTCATGTCGATCAGTGCGATCGACAGGTAGAAGGCAATGAGCATGGCAATACCTCTCCGCCGACTCTCGCCGGCAGCTGGTGGGGTAGGTGGGGAAGGTCAGGCCAGCAGGTCGGGGGCGGGTCTCTTGGCTCGCCGCAGTGGCAGGTTGTGCTGGCGGAAGAAGTCGCGGCGCGCCTCGAGCCAGGCCTTGTAGGCCCAGCCGGATCGGCTGCTGAACGGGTAAGAGTCGTCGATGACTTTGGCGATGGCTTCCGGCTCAAGGCCGGAGGCGTTGGCATCCCTGTGCTGGGCGAGCATGTGCCGCCAGCTGGTGGCGTACCAGCTCATGAACCCGCCTCCTTCCCTTGCTGGGCAAGGATGGCGCGGAGTTCTCTGACTGCGGCGTTTCGTTCGATGTTGCGTCGAACGGTCTCTTCCAGTGGAAGAAACATGCAGTCTTGTAGCGCTCGCTCCAGCACCTCCCTTGGCACCATCACGCAACCCTCAGGGATGGCGTCACGCTGGGCGGTGACCCGTGCGAGTTCCTGCTCCACCTTCTCGTGATCCTCTTCCAGTACAACGGTCTCCCGCTTGCTGTACTGCATGAAATCGACCATGGCGCTGTGGCGTTGGGCTCTATCCATGGGAGGACTCCTTGCTTTCGGCGCGGTCACGGCGCTCGATCTCGGCCAGGATCAGCGCCCCAGCCTTGACCAGCATCCGCCGGGAGCCACCTTTGGTGCTCGGCCCCGTGCGACCTTCGCCACACCCCTTGCCTGGCCAGGGGAATCGCTCTATCCCGAAGACAACATGCGGCGCTTCTCCGCACGCGCAGAGGGCATAGCAGGCCGCCGCAATGCCTAGGTCGCTCGGGTACTTGTGCTCGTCGTCGTGCTCCGGCGTCCAGCCTTCGGCCTCGATCTGCCGGAGTCGCTCGGCCAGAACATCGCGGGCGGCTGACTGCGGAACCGCGGGAAGCACAAGAGCCGGGGCTGGGCCTTGGTGGCTTTCCGAGGTGTGGCAGTGCTGCCTGCCGCAGTCGTGGGCGTAGGGGTCGCCACAGAACCCGGCTGCATCGTAGGAGCGAACCGCAGCAATTAACTCCTCTGCATGCTTCCGGGTCACCAGGTCGCTGATCAGATGGTTGTCCAGTGCCCACTGAAGTCCAGCTAGGTGTCGCGTCTCAAGTTGTTGGTTCACGACTGCTGCTCCTTCCGCTCATAGGCGGCGGTGAACTCGGAAATTTCGGTGCTCAGGTCCTGGGCCAGGACGCTGGAGTGGTTGAGATGGTTCTTGGCGCGCTTGAGCAGGGCGATGGCCTGGGCCAGGGGATGGTCTGTCAGCAGGGCGTCGGTCTTCTGCTGGAAGGCGGAGGGCTGCATGCTGGTGGTCATGGCATCGATCTCCCAATCTCTGCAGCAGCCTCGACGATGGCGCGCCTGAAGCACGGCTGCTCGACGCTGACCTTGCCGAGTCGTGTCATGTCCAAGTCGCCAGCACCCCACACGGATCCATTCTCGAAGTCGACGGAGAATTGCAGGGCGGCGGCCAAGCGGAACGCGTCGCCGGCATCGTCGAGAGGTTCCCATTGCTCATAATCAATTCCGCCATCAAGCGATATGCAGCCCGTTCCGCTGTCATAGATTCCGTTGATGGCCTTCGCCGCCAGCTCCAGTAGTTCGCGGTCGGTGCTCATGCTGGCAGCCCTCCTGCGGTAGCCAGTGCCCGGCGCCCGATGTCGGCGGCCATCACCCGGACAATGCCCAGGTGACAGGCAATGTGGTGCTCGAGCATGGCGCCCTTGGATTCGTGCCAGCCCGGCAGCAGCGCGACGGTGTCGCAGGTGATCAGTTGGGCGATGGCCAGGCGGAGGTAACCAGACCAGGTCGTGTCGGCCGGCGCTTCGTTCTCCGCAGGGTTCTCGACATGGAAGCCAAGCTCACGGAGGCGGGCGGCTTCGGCATGGAATGCCGGGTAGTTGAACTCCGGCAGGCCGGTCATGGGGCCGGCAAGGTAGATGCGCTTCATGCCTGCACCTCCGGCGCTGCCGGCAGCGGCATCCAGTGGGTGACCTCATCTCCCGAGCCAGCCTCAATCAGAGGTGAGTACCAGCCGTCGTAATCCGAGTGCTCCTTCACGTCATGCCAGCCTGTGGTTATCAGGCATCCATCTTCATCGGCGTCCGGGTGGAAATCGCTGTGGAGTGGGAATTTGTTTAGGTAGCGGGCGGAGAAGACGTAGGACTGGCCGTTGCTTGCCCGCCGCACGCACACGATGAGCTCGTGCTCATCACCTTCTGGTACCTCCGGCAGGCGATCGCTCACCGGTACCCACTGCGGTTCCTGCTGTCCGCGGGCGCGGCCCATGGCGTAGGCCTTGTCCTGGAACTCCATCAAGCGGTCGTTACCGGTGCCGAAGATGATGTCGATGTAGCTGGTGTGCAGGGCTTCGACCGCGGCCAGGTCGGCCGGGTGGTTCTGGTTTTCTGCGGACATGAGTTGGCCCTCCCTGGCGTTGATTCGCCAAGCTGAGTAGGTAGGGGATGGATCAGGACTTGGGTGAAACGGGGGAGCAGTTCAGGCAGCCACAGGGCATGGGCTTGCCGGTGTGGCGACAGAAGATAGGTCGGGTCATGGGTGGCTACGGTTTTCGGGGCTAAGCTGTTCCGAGGCTCACGGCAAAGGACTGCGTGATGAACAAGGCTCAGCAGGTGTTTGTTGAAAGCTCGCTAGGGATGGCCCTGCTGCTGGTCAGCATTGGGTGGGCCGTCTTGTTGGCGTGGCAGATAGGGGCGCCCTTCCTGCCTGATGGCCACTCCTTCGTTAGATTCGTCGAAGGCATTCTTACCTTGGATCGCGCTGCGCTTTTGGTGACAGCGAAGGGGTTCTTTGTGCTCCTCTGGATTTGGCTATGCGTGTATGTCCGGCTGGGGATGAAGAGGGAGTCAATGCACTAGTCGCCCTTGGGAAAGTAGTTGGGCGTCAGCAATTCCCTCGCCAGATAGGCGGAAAAGAGTTTCCGAAAACGGGTAATAGGTTTCCGGGGAAGGGATGACAGGTTCAGGCGGCTGTCTTCTGACGCCGCGCGCCGCGGTGCTCCGGCTCGGGCTGGTACTGGGGCGGCCTGATCGTTGCTGCGATCAACTGCTTCCAGGTGGAGGCGTAGTTGGGCAGGCAGATGCCGAACTCCTTGGTGTCGTACTCCACCTCGCAGGCCAGCTTTTCGATCAGACTGAGCAGCGCAGCGATGTTCGAGCAGCCGCTGTTGTAGTAGCCAAGATGTTCAAGCACCCGGGCTTCGTCGTAGCGACCGGCGCTCTCCAGCTTCCAGCAGTAGCCTTTGTCGTCTGAGCGCCAGAGTGTGATTGCCTTGTGGCGTCGGTACGTGTGATTCAGGCTGATCACGATGAAGAGATTTTCTGCGGGCATAGGGGGGGCTCTGTGGAAATAGTTTTGTGTCGGCATATATGGGGGATAGATCGTGGAATATGAAAAGCGACTGGTTTGTTTTATAGATTTGCTTGGGTTTAAGTCGACAATTGAAAAAAGTGCCGATGATTCGAATTTTCGAGCGCGCCTGTACGAGGTTGTTGACGCTCTGGGTAAGGGGGAGATAGAGGAGTATATTTATGGATCAATTCCAATACTGGATAAGGATGGGCTAAAGCCGGCTCGGGAAAAATACAGTGCCGCAGAAATCAGAGAAAGATTCCATCCAATGGTCAGAATGGAGGTTACCCAGTTCTCTGACTCATTTGTCTTTTCTGTGCCAGCTGAAAATGATGCCGCTTGTGAGATGCTGGTAAAGGCTGCTTTTGCAGTTCATATGGTTTTCTTCCTTGAACTCGACCTCCTCATGAGAGGAGGGCTAACTGTAGGGAGCCTGGTTCACGTTAAAAATGGCCCTCTATTTGGGCCTGCCATGAATGAGGCCCATGCAATTGAAAGTTCTGAAGCTATTTATCCAAGGGTGGTTGTTTCTGAAGAGGCAAAGTCTCACTTGGATAAGGTTCTTTCTGGACTGGATCTAGAGGGAGCTATTAAAAAAGGGTTCGATGGTCGCTATTTTTTCGACTTGATTGATATTCTCACGTGGCCTGCTAATGCAATCAGAAGTAGAAGAGACTTGAGTGATCGTCTTTTCAGAATTGAAAAGGATATTCTGTCGACGGAGAAGCGAGCCCATTCAAAAATTGCCTACCTCCTCCACAGATGGTCGCAGGTAGAGCCGGAGTTTTCGTAGCTTTGCCTCAGGTTCTATGGCGCTAATCCTTCGCCGTAGTGGCACTATCGCAGGGAGTGGGGTAGGTTCGATGTATCGGCGTGGTGCCGAAGGTGGACGTTATGAGCCCTTGCACCGATTGCAGGACCCTTATTGATGGGAATGGTCGATCAAGCCCACATGCAGGCCTTGTCCAGATAGGCCAGAGAAAAACTCAAGCCTTTGCCAGACCTAAGTGCATCTTCACAACCTATCGGTGTAGCGCTTGTGGGGCTTGTCTGGAGCACATGGACGATAGGGATGAGAAGGACTACCGCTGGTATTTAAAGGGCCCGAGCAACGCATGAGGCCTGTGTAGTTACACCACCCTGCAATGCCACGACTGCGCATAGGCCACCCCGTCGATGATCTCCGTTCCGGTGATCACCAGGGCGAGAGTGGCGCGCGGTCTCCTCGTCGACTAGGTTCGATTGGCGGTAGTGAGCCAATCAAGGAGAGCGACATGGTCGAGGCAGTTGATCGTGAGTGGGATCGAGAGTTTGAGCACAAAGGAATCAAGTACGAGATTGGCTTCAGCTGGAAGGACGGCAACGTACCTTCGGCGGCTTTAGTTAAAATTCCCGTGCAGCAAGGTGTGTCCGGCGCACATGCTCAGCACCTTTCTGCCAGTTGGAGTAGCGAGGCTGAAGCTTTGGATCAGGCCAAGGCATATGCAGCCAAGTACATCGACACTAAATTCCGCGCCGATTGATCCAGTCGCCGTGGTGTCTAGGCAGCCGCCAGTAATGCCTCGATCACCTTCTGCCCCGCCGCTGGCGGTACCGCATTGCCGGCCATGTGCACGGTGAGCCGGTGGCTGTCCGGACGTCGGGTGTCCTTCGGGAAGGACATGGCCGCAAGGCATTCGTCGGCGGTGAGCATTCGCATCCGGTCACCGTCCACCAGGGCCCAGCGGTCGCGGGTGGTGATGGTGCCGATCGGTCGGTCCAGGCTGCGGCCGGTAAGTCCGGATCCGGAGCCGTAGTAGGGCATCAGGAACCTGTCACCGTACTGGAGCCGTCCGTTGCGCACCCGCTCTAGGGTTGCAATGGCGCGCCCGGGCCGCTCGATCGGCGTCCAGGTCCCGGTGCTGAAGTCGATGAAGCTGGATGCCGGCACGTGCTGGTGCTGCTGCAGGCCGAGTATCAGCGGTGCCTGGCTTCGAGTCAGGACGATGAACAGGCGGACGCGGTGCTGCGGCACGCCGAGGTCCGCGCAGTCGACGATGTGCGGGCTGACCTGGTAGCCCAGCGCCCGGATGGCCATCTCCCAGGCTGGGTACAGTTCCCAGTTCACGAACTCCGGCGTGTTCTCGATCACCCCCGCCTCTGGTCGGTGGTACTCCAAGCATGAAACTGGCGCCCAGGCGGTGGATCGGGAGGCGTCGTGCTGCGGGTTGCCTGACTTCTTGCCGCGGGCCTTGCTGTGGCCCTGACAGCAGGGCGAGGCCAGCATCAGGTCGTGGGCCGGAACCTGCGACCAGTCAACCTGGTGCAGGTCCTGGCAGGCGTGCTCGGCGTCCGGGTGGTTCTGGCTGTGCCAGTGCACAGCATCCGGCCAGTGGTTGGCCGCCCAGATGACCTCCGCGCCAGCTTGGCGTGCAGCCCAAGAGAAGCCGCCGAACCCGGCGAACTGGTCGATCGCTTTGATCATGCTGCTGATTCCTTGTCGTGCGAGATGCGCCAATTCCAAGTCGTGGTGGCGCAATGACATAAAGTTGGATACGGTCTGACGTCGTAGCTTTTGGCGTGACTAAGGAGGGGGTATGAAGCTAGTCAGGATGCTGACTTCGTTGGCGTTGATCTCGGCATGTGGCGGAGCCTATGCGTTTGGTGAAATCAACCGACTTCCCGGCTCCCAAATACTCGCGGCGGGAGATATCGAGCAGGTCACCTGTCCGGTGGGCGGCAAGTACGACTGCTTGACGTGGCCAAACAACCTGTACGAACTCTCGATGCAGAACATCTGTTTCACCGCCGATGTCTCATGCGGCTATAGCTGCAAAGGTTTCATTGCGAAGAAAAACGGTGTCAACACGCTCTATGTGCTTGGAGGTTTATCAGGACTCGCAAGCTCAGACCTCCAAATGTTCAATTGCCCTAGCAAGTTCTAGGGTGTCGGTCGAAAGCCCTTGGAGTCGTTGAAGATGTCGAGCTGGGCTAGTCGCCGCAGAAGCAATCGATGTCCTCGGTGATGAGGCCTGCGCGCTCGAAGTCGAAGGATTCTTGAGTGGCCATGCGCTCGGCATACCAGCCCATGTGGGCGTATTTGGGGCGATCCTGGCGGAAGACCTGGCCGAAGCGCTCTTCCGTGCCGGACCACCAGAGCACCCGAGATGGGTCTTCGATGATGGCGCGGTAGAGCTTGTCCTCGCTCTTCTTCCAGCAGAGGTCGCAGTTGCCCAAATCGGAGTCGATACCGAGATCGAAGGGCTGCCTACTCCAAAACTCGGCAACATCAGCCTTCGTTATCCCTGCATCGTAGGGTGGGCACACGCTCTCCCAGCGAGCGTTACCTTTGGCGTTCGCCGCCATCATCCGGGCGTACCGTTTTGGCTCGTCACGCCGAATGCCCATCACGCTGTCCCACTCCTCGTACCCGAGCGAACGCATGTACTTCTCAGCCACCCGTATCTTCAGGTGGCCGGTGCAGAGGTTGTTCGAGAAGTTCGGCAGGATCGGCGGCTCTCCCTTTTCATTGCGCCGGTATTGAGCGAAGTACTCGAGCATCATTTCGAAGGGCTCGCCCTGGCGGGATGCAGTTTCGAAGTCGACCACCTTGAACCAGGGGGCGTCCTTGGGCTGTCCGTACACCCGGCAGTATTCGAGGTAGACGACTCCGATGCCCCAGCGCTTGTCCATCTCGTCGATGAAGATGAGCGTTTCCTCACGCTCCTTGCCGGTGTTTTCAAAGGTGACGATGACGTCCGGCGGAAGCTTGCCGTCATGCGCATCGAGGATATTGCGCATCATTTGCCCGGATGTGCGGCCGCCGCTGAGTCCGATCTGAGCCGGACCAGTGATGCGATAGGGGTTCATGCTTTCTCCAGGTCGAGCGATGCCGTGCCGCTGGGATACACTCCGCGGACGGTTGATCTGCATAGGGATGGTGGTGATGCGAATGGATGCGCAGCGGAGACAGAAAGGGCTCCGCATGGCGGCATGGTGTTTCGTGGCAGCGAGCGTCTTCCAGGTGCTGGCGCTGCTCACCGGGCAAAGCGATTTCGTGAGTCTGGTTTTCTTGGAACTTGGTGCTGCAGCGTTGCTCTTCTACCGATTACGGCGGACCCCATCCGACTCGTCTAATGCTCGAGGAGGGTCGTGATGTGGTTCGTGAAGGTGTTTCTGCTGCTGTTTCTACTGGCCCCGCAAGCGAAAGCCGACTGGTTTTCCACCTTGGTGGGGTACAGCTGCGATACCGCCAACGACCAGCTCATCGTCTACTACAAGGGGGCGTACAACGAAGCTGGCGAGGCGATGCTCAAGCAGAAGGGCGAAAACGAATGGGATCCTTGGTTGCTCATAGAGACGGACAAGGATGGTGAAGTAATCCGTTCGACAAAGACCATTGAGCGCACATGTGCACTCACGCATGGCAACTACGAAATTCGTCTAGGACCATCGCCCGGTAACAGCAAGGTTACCGGTCTGTGCGGTGCCCACATGGGGGCCTGGGTAGAGGTAGTGAGAGGCACTCATCTTGTAGTTCCAAGGCGGGGGATGAGCACAGACTGCAACCAGTCAGAGCCAGTGACAACGAAGATCACAATCTCCCCCGAGCTGGCAATCACTACCATCCCAGCAAGCAGGTTCTACCAATAGCGCCTCGGCCGATGGTGCGGCTGGCGGGTGGGATGGGAGTCATTCACTTGAATGAAGGCGAAAGGCGATGGAGTCGCTAGAATTCGGGCGATGATCCGGGGAGGGATCCGACTCATGGACCGAATTCAGAAGGCCCTGGTGGGCTGTGCTTTGGGGCTGATTGGCATGGCTGTTCAAGCCGAGCCAATGTGTGATTGCAGCAAGATCGTTGGCAGATGCGCTGCTTCTATCAAGATGAAATCGCTGACGGGGGCTGCTCCGTCGTACTCGGCCAACTTCTCGATTACTTCGACCACTGCGACGTGCTCGAAAGTCTCCTACTACATCGACGGCACGCCGTACTTCAACGTCCTGGCAAACACCAATACGGTGGAAGACAGCGCCTTCGGTACGTCGCCGATCTCGATGAAGAATTTCTCGGACGTGAAATGCGAGGTGTGCGCGGTAGCCGGCCAGCCAAGTGCTGCGCCCGTTAAGCAACCGCCAGCAGCGCCCGCCATTGATCCGAGCGTTGCTAGGTTCGTCGGGAGTTGGAGTGGAACGCTTAGGTGGACCCTTGCGACCGATCCCGTGACCATAACCGTGTTGTCGAGTGGCGGTCGATTAACTGGGTCATATGCTGGGAAGAGCGGCAGTACCCCGTTCACAAGTGCCCGGATCAGCGGCAATACACTCACTTTCAGCTTCATCGGTGTGGATGGTGGCACCTACACCTATGATATGGACCTGCAAGGTGAGCGATCGGCGAAGGTCTCAGGTCGCGGACTTATCAGCTTTACCGGTGTAGTAAGCAAGGCTCAGTGAGTCGCCCTCGGCAGTGGGGTGGATCAGGCAGCCGGGCGGATGCTTCTGCTGGCGCCGGCGGTGCGAGTGATCAGGCCCTTGCGATCGAGGGCGTTGATGCGGTCCTGAACAGCGTTCTCGTTGACGCGGGCGAGCTTGGCCAACTCAGCCACGGTGGGTGAGTAGCCTTTCTCTGCGATGAAGTCTCGGATGTGCTGCAGGGATTCTTCCTGCTTGGGGGAGGGTTTCAGCCGGGCCATTCGTCCTCCGCTTCCTTCTCATCTTCGCGTCGCGCCTGGCGAATGCCGAGGGCGTGAAGTTGCCGCGCCACGTTTTTGCTCGGCGTGTATTCGTGGCGCGGAATGGCGAGTGCTGGCGCTGAACCCTCCGGGCCCAGGGCGTGGGCATTCATGATCAGGAGTTGGATGGCCTCGGCCTGCTCCTCGATGCCGTGCCATTCCATCAGGTCGGCCAGCTTCTGGTGGATGCCTGGCCGCACCCGGTGGCGGAGCTCCTTCTCGTCGAACTCCTTGCGCTTCGCCGCTGACTTGGCGGAGCGATCTTGCTGTGAGGCTGCCATGGTCAGCTCTCCACGGCGGTGGGGAACTGCAGGCCATAGGCCTTACACACCCGGTTGAAGATCTTGTACCCCATGCCGGAGCGCATGCAGGCCTGGCGCTTGGTGAGGCCGATGGCGATGAAAGCCAGGAGCCGATCAGCGAGGACTCGGTCCCGCTCCATGGCGGCGAGCTGTGCGCCTGTGGGAGCGGGCTTGAAGGTGATCTGGAAGTCGCGACCGATGGTGTCGAGCATGCGGCGGCTGACGCCGAGGCGCGCGGCGATCTGGGAGATGTTCAGCGTCTTGGCCAACTCACGCACCTGCGGCGCCAGTTCCTTCCGCTTCGCTTCACGGCGGCCTTCCCGGTCCATGTACTCCTTCGGCGGGATGTTCCTCGCCTTCTTGGAGGCCTTCGGCGCCGGTTCAATCTCGCGGCGCAGGGGCATGGGTGCAGTTTCCGTTTCGCCCAGGTCATGGATGCGCCCGCCGGCGGCGAGGAACTGCTCGACCTGGAAGGCCAGCATGGCGCTGGTACGGCTGTTCGCCTCAACCGCGCTGAGTTCGTGGCTGATCATGGTGGTGGTCCTGAAGAAAAGGGGCCCCGAAGGGCCCAAGCGCTTTTGCGTGCTCGGTTACCGCGCGGCGGTGTAGGCGCCGACGGGTTGTTCTGCTGTCCACTCGCCGGCGAGGCCACTCGCGCCCATCCAGGCGGTGAAGGTGGCCAGTGCCAGCAGGTAGCCGGCGAAGATGGATTTGCGGAGTCGCTGCTGCCTACGGCTGGCCATGCTTCACCTCACGCAGCCGCTTACCTGCGGCCACCAGGTCGCCCTGGGTCTTGAAGCCAAGCTGCTGCAACTCTTCGATGGTGTAGCGACGTTCCTTGCTCATGGCGGGTCCTCGCGGGTGCGTGGATTGGGAAGGCCTGCATTCGGCTGGCAGCGATGCGCGGCCATGCGAATGGAGGCGGGGAGAAGGGCCTTTTTCGTCCATGCCCAGGGACCGATGTCGTCAGGCTGCTGAGTCCTAAACCGGGCGCCAACCGGACCGAATCCGCTCATCATCTGAGGCCCTGGCGTAGCGGGACGTGGATATCCGCGCAGGGCTGAGAGGTTTTCTGGCGGGGAAGCCGGCGCCCGAACGCGCAGCGACCCCAGTGGTACATCGCCAGCGCCAGGGCATCAGCCGAGGCGTATCGACGCCAGCGCCTGCAGTCAGATGAGCCGGTTCGGGCGACTCATAGCTCAGCACTGCGCCGATCAGGATGATCAGGAGCATGTGTTCTCCATGGGGAATAGGTGCCGGGCAACCCGGCAAAAAGGCCCCGCGTGCATAGGGGCATGAAAGTGGTGGAGCGGGGTTCCGGCTTACGTCTACCGGGCTGGCTTCACAGCCGTCTGCTTGGAACCGGCAACCATGGCAAAAATTGCCATAGTTCGAAGGGTGGGGATGGCCGGTGCTGAATCCGGCTCAAGGTGGCGCACCGTTTTTCATGGCAGCCGGTAACTCAATGCCGGCCTAGGAGGTCTGCCCACCTGGTTGTTTCCATTCGCCGCGCATCAGCCTGCGCATTCATCCCCATAAATCGTTGCCCCTGATCGCCCAGGCGGGGCGTTTCCTGCGTTGCATCCGGTTCGCTCCTGCTTGCCGGTGGCGCCCCGTGTCGTTACCGCGGGGTTACTTCGTCAGCGCTCGGCCGCCCATTTGTGCCGATACTCTCTGGTGGCGTGGCACCAGTAAGGCCAGAGCTGCATAGCCGCGACGATGTTCTCTTTCGAACCCTCCCAAGCATCCAGAAGAGTCTCGGCCTGCTCGCGGAAGGGTTTCGCCACCTCGCGGCGGACGATCTGGAACCGCTCAGCCTCGCCGCGGCTGACGTTGAACATGGGGCGAGCCATTTCGAGAACCATGTCCTCGGCGATCTCTTGCGGGCTGCGTCCGTAGGTTGCGGTCATGTCGCCTCCTGGGTGGTTTCCTCGGTTGGTGTGCATCCCAATGCGCCCTGTCGCCAAGGCGCATCAGTGATGCATTGCTCGTGATCCGCGACTGGCTGATCACGCTTCTCCGCTGCTGCTCCGGGTCATTCGCACGGTTCGGTATGGCCTCGTCTCTCCGTCAGCCCCTCAGTTGGCCTCTGGATCGAACGCCGGTCGCCGGTGCTGGGCAGCGGTGTGTTCGGTATTCGCTGGTTTGTTAAAGAGCGTTTGGGTTGCCCCAGGCCTCTCGGCCCTGTTCGTTGAAGAAAATTTAAGCAAGCTGAATTTATAGGTCAAGCATGCTGAAGAAATATTCTTTAGCTTGCTGAATTGATGGGCCATGAAAAAGCCCGCTCGAAGGCGGGCTTTAGGGGGAGATGGTTAGAGCTCGTTCTCGACGTACCAGGCGAGGTGAGCGCTTCCGTCTGGGCGCGGTGTGATGGTCACCACTTCAGCGTCCCGGATCTCCTCAATGAGGCGATCCCAGTCGCTCTGGGATTCGTGGGGCTCACGCCTGATGATCACCTGATGCTCAGCCTGGGCGAGCCTGGAGTGGACGGCTGCGTGGATGCGGCGGGTGAGGGCGGCGTAGGTTTTGGCGGATTGACGGTCAAGGGAATGCGCTTCCATGGGGTTCCTCCTTGTGCTGTATATCCATACAGTATTTGTGGAGGTTTCCCAATTCAAGGTTTCCCGGGCCTGGGGCGAAATCACCTGTAAACTTCACGCGCATATTCGATGGAGAATCCCATGTCCCTGAACCTTGCCAACATGCCCAAGGATGACCGCCAGGTCATCGAAGACGAGAAGGCCCGCCTGTTTGAGTTCTGGCAGCTGAACCTGGAGCGCGCGAAAGGGGAGGCCGGGAGGATCTGGCTGGAGAAGGACAGACGCAAAGGGAAGTGGCAGGACTGGGCCGCCGAGCAGATCGACGCCCTGAATCCACCGGAGTATCAGAGCATGGTGAAGCGCGAGCTGGCGCGGATGGGCTGAACCAGAAACGAAAAGCCCCGCACTTGGCTGGGCTTTTTGGGGGCATGGGTGCTTAGCGCTGCCTAAAGAGCATCTTGCGCTCAGGGATCTTGAATGGGTTGTGAGATCCGTAATCGACCAGCGCGATGTAGGTATCCGAGAATTTCTGGAAATGGACCAGGAAATCGGAGGTCTGATAGGTTCCGTAGGGATTCCTACTAGCAATCCAGCATGGGTAGCCGACGTGGGCGTGCCACAGCAATTGTTTGTTCGCCCACCAGATTTTGTGGATTCGATCCGGGTCTATTGCTGGGACGTTGTCCGTTCTCGCAACCTTGCCGATGAAATTCTTGAGCCCGAAATCCCGGAAATGGAAGACGAAGTCTTCTATGAGCGATTGTTCTAGCTCAGTCAGGCAATCGAATTTGTCGGTGAAATGCTCGCTGAATTCTATTTTGAACGGCATTTACGGGCGTTCTCGCGCATCCATTCACGGAACTCTTCGCGAGAAAGGCCCTCAGGCATGACAAAGCGCTCACCAGAGATGGCTTTCTCCATACGGCGCTGGTCGAAGTTCACTTCGTCATGCGAGACGTTGTGCTTCGGTGCTGAGAAATCAAGACCTTTCATAACGTTGGCCCTCGGTGGGCTCCGTAACTCATTAAAATCGCCGATCTATCGGCCTTACAACGTAGGACACCAAGCAGATCATGGCGTTCGACTTAACGAACATTCTGCTTGGTGTTGTGAGTGTATAGCTGGAGCGCACAGCCTGCGCAACGTGATGGCAGATATCCAGTACCGTCCGTCACCGCCGCAAACCGACTGACGCCACCTCACTGTCCCACAATCTCCCGATACCGCCGCTGGTACTCCTCGTAGCTCAGGCCGGTTTCGCGATTTAGCTGGTCGATCTGCTGCTGTTTCCACGTCTCCCGGGATAGGGAGCCAGGCGCGGCTGCTGGAGCCGAGTTGGGGGCTGGCGCATAGGTGCTGATTGCCGAGCCGCTATCACCACTACCAATGCACTGGAACTGGATCGTCACTTGTCCCGCGACACAGTTCCCCCAGCCGTCTATCTGGTGGCACTGCTGGCGCTTACCGCCGAACATTTCGGCATCCTGGTAGCCCCACACCCGGCATTTCGACTTCGCAATGGTCTTGGCTTGTTCGACGTTAACCACCGGCTTTTCGAACTGACGGAAGTCATAAGCCATGTCGACGGTGCCGTCTGCGCGGCTGCCTCCCATGGCGTAGAAGTCTTTTTTCGTGGCGCAGCCAGTGACTGCAACGGCCGCGGATAGCGCGAGTACTGCGAGAGGTATGGTGCGCAAGGCGACCTCCTTGTCGTTGTGGGTTCGTTATAGCTTCATCTTTGCTTCTTTCACCACCCCAATGATCCTGCAGTTCCCGTTGATAGGGATGATCGGGTAGGCGGGATTCAGGGGCTTCAGGTACATCTGGCCGGCATCGCTGACCAGCTTCTTGAAGGTGGCTTTCTCGTCGCCCTCCAACTTGGCCACCACCAGGTGCCCGGGCTGGGCCTCTATGCCGGTGTCGACCAGGATCAGATGGCCCTCCGGGATGCTTGGTGGAGTGGGGGAGGTCATCGAATCGCCTTCGACCTCCAGCCAGAAGGCCGGGCCCTTGGCCTTGTAGTCGGTCAGTTCGGCGCGATCTTCGGCGCCCGGCTCGTAGGGCTGGACGGCTTCGCCCCATCCGCCAGCAACAACGCTGCTGATCACGGCGTACCGGTAGTAGCGGGAAGGCTGAGCCGCCGGGCTGACGTTGGAGGCATCCTCGTCGCGCTCTGGGCCCTTTCCAATGGCAAGCCACTCGGCCCGATAACCAGTCGCCTCCGCGAGGGCGTAAAGATTCTCTGGCTTCATGCTTTTGCTTTCGCCAGAGATCCACTGAGTTACGGCCGAGGCCGCAACGCCACATTCGGCTGCGATCTCGCCTTTCTTCTTGCCGCTGGCCGCGATGGCTTTGGCGATTCGTTCGTGTCGTTCCATGAGCTCAGATTAAGTTAACTGAAATTAAGCATGCAGTAGTCGTGTTGGCTGTCTTGCTCTCAATGATTCAGCATGCTTAAATTCATGCATGCCCAAGAGGAGCACTCCATGCGCACTCAAGACGCCGCCGACTACTTCGGCAGCAAGAAGAAACTGGCCGAGGCGCTGCACATCCAGCCGAGCGCCGTGACTCAGTGGGGCGAAGAAGTCCCGTGGGTCCGCCAGTACCAGATCGAAGTCCTCAGCAATGGCGCTCTGAAGGCGGGTCCTCCCCCAAAGAGGACAGCCATGGAGGGCGCCCTGTGACTGTCGCTTGCCCCATCTGCGATCCCTCCACTCTCACCCGCGACCAGCAGATCGACCTGATCGAAGCGCAGCTGCTGGTGCTGCTCAGTGCGGTTCGCAAGCTGAGAGACGAGCCGATCGATGCCGAGAAGCCCGATCACGACGACAACCCCTCGAGCTGAACCTCGAAGGCTCGCATCACGGGGCCATCCCAGTCGGTGCTGATGATTTCCACGCGGGCCAGATCGGCCTGCTGCTGTAGATGAACCGCCACTGCCTTCCGCATTGCTGGAGTCAACGAGAAGAGCAGGGCGTTGAGTTGGGCCTGCAGGGCCAGGACTTGGCCTTGTAGCTGATGGATAGATGGCTGGCGCATGGGGTGACTCCTCCCGCTGGCCCCGACAGTAGGACCTCCTTCGATGGGGGCCAGAGTAGGACCAGGAGCGCAACGTGAACACGTCCAATCCAAGACGCACCAACACCCGTGATCAGGTCCTGCGCGCCTATGCCCAGGAACAGATCGCCCGCACGAGCCTGAGCCAGGACGACTTCGCCCAGGCCCTGAGCCGAACCCTTCACCAGAAGTGCCACGCCACGGCAGACGCCGAGCGTGTGCCGGACTTCGAGTCCGATCTGCTGCGCAATGACACCGGCGAGTTCATCAAGGCCGCTGGTCGCTGGCTGAAGCGTGTGCAGCGCCTGCTGAGCGGTGAACAGGAGATGCCGTGCTGGATGGAGGAGGCCTGGGTGGCTGCGCTTGAGCCGGAGTGGCGAGACCGCTGCGTCAATGAGCTCGCGTCCCGCTACGGCCTGACCGGTGCGCGCTCTCAGGATGGGGACTTCTGCCCGGCCACTTCATTCGGTCGCCTTGTGAAGCACATCGGCGGGGCGGTGGAGGCCTGCAGCGCCATTCTGGCCGACGGCCAAGTAGATGTGAATGACGCTGCTGAGTTGCCCGGGGCGATTCACGAACTGCGGTCGATGATCGCGCGTGCTCATGAGTTGGAGAGCCGCATGGTCCGTGAAGCCGAGAGTGCCGGCACAGTTCTGACCACGCATTAACAACAAAGCCCCGGCGGAGTGGGGACTCAGGACCGGGGCTTTGGACACAGGAGGCAGTATGCACATGCAGAGCACCACCATCAATCCCGCGCCACGTTTTCCGGTATCGCAAAACGTGGCGCGCACTCGTATGACTTCCCGTGAGATCGCCGAATTGGTCGAGAAGCGCCACGACAACGTGAAGCGCACCATCGAGGCACTGGTGGAGCGGGGTGTTATCGAATCTCCTCAAATTGAGGAAATTCCCACCTCGACGAAGCCGGCAGCGGTGTATGTCTTCGCTGGTGAGCGCGGCAAGCGCGACTCCATTGTCGTGGTCGCTCAGCTCTGCCCGGAATTCACTGCTCGTCTGGTGGATCGCTGGCAGGAACTGGAGGGGCTGATCTCCGCTCCTGCCATTCCGAAAACCCTGCCCGAGGCTCTGCGCCTGGCTGCCGATCTGGCAGAGCAGAACAACCAGCTTCGCGTCGCGGTGCAGGAGCAGGCCCCGAAGGTGGAAGCCCTGGACCGCATCGCCACCGCGCGCGGCACCCTGTGCTTGACGGACGCCGCCAAGCATCTGGGTGTGCAGCGCATCAAGCTGATCGAGTGGCTGCGCGCCAACCGCTGGATCTACCGGCGGGAGGGTTCCGCCCACTGGCTGGCCTATCAGCCGCGGATGGCCTCCGGCCTGCTGGAACACAAGGTGACCGTGATCGGCACCGACGAGATTGGTGATCAACGCTTGGCGTCCCAGGTGCGCGTCACTCCGAAGGGCTTGGCCAAGCTGGCCGAGAAGCTTGCGGAGGGTGCGCTGTGAAACGTCCATCCTTCCAGTTTTACCCGGCCGACTGGCGCAACAACGCCAAGCTCCGCCGCTGCTCCTGGGAAGCCCGGGGCGTATGGATTGAGGTCATGGGCCTCATGCACGACAGTGACAAGTACGGCGTCTTGCGTTGGTCCCTGAAGGAGATTGCCCAGGCCCTCGGCGCGCCGATGAAGGCTCTGAAAGAGTTGGTTGAAAAGGGCGTGCTGTATGGCGTCGAGAAGGGGGGCTGCGAGCCTCTGATCTACATCCCCATGAGTGGCCGTAAGCCAGGTCCTGCCGTGGAGTTGCTGTCGGCTGAGCAGGGGCCTATCTGGTTTTCCCCTCGCATGGTTCGCGATGAGTATGTCCGCACCCATCGCGGCACTTCTTCCCGCTTCGGTGCTGGTAGCGGTGATAACCCGGACCCATCACCAAAGGGGGGCTTAGGTGAAAGCAATGGTGAAGCACCAAAGCAGTCACCAATCGCCCGGCAAGGTGACGGCTCTACTTCTTCTCCTTCATCTTCATCTTCACCTTCGGTAGCTAACGCTACCTCGGTAGACGCCCGGCAGCGGTTCGAGATGTTCGAGGGCTGGCAGCCGGACGAGATGTCCCTGACCACTCAGCTCCGCGCCAGCGGCGTGCCATCTTCGGCAATCACCGAAGAACTGGTGGCTGAGTTCGCCGCGTACTGGCTGAACCGTTCGGTAGCGGACAACCAGGGGGGCTGGTGCCACCGTCTTGTCCAGCACGCCAAGCGGCAGGCTGTCCGCGCCGCTGCTGCGCCACGCGCCGCCAGCCCGACTGCCGACTGGGCGGCCGAGGAGGTGATCCTGTGAGTACTCCACTGCACGCCGGCGCCCTTGCCACCAACCTGGAGCACGTCCGCGACCATGCCCCGGTTGCCCAACACATTGCCCCGAAGGCGGTGAAGATCGATCCGAGTACCCGCGACGTGATCGACCAGCTGTTCGGTCGTCTCTGCGGCATCTTCCCGGCCTGGCGTCAGGCATGGCCAACCGAGGATGAGAAGAACAACGCCAAGCGCGAATGGATCGCCGAGTTCATGCGTTCCGGTATCCGCTCGATGGACCAGATCCAGATGGGCATTCGGATGTCCGCCAAGCATCGCAAGGAGTTTGTACCCCCGGTGGGCCAGTTCATCGCCTGGTGCTTCTCGCCCGAGGCATTCGGCCTCCCACCTCTGGAACGCGCCTATGCCCAGGCGGTGCGCAACACCCATCCGGCGCAGACGAACTTCGCCCGCTGGTCCCACCCTGCGATCTACCACGCGGCGGTAGCCGCCGGGTTCTACACGCTGCAGCGCCTTGAGCGATCCCTTGGCATGAAGCGTTTCGGGGAGAAGTACGAGGAACAGTGTCGTCGCCTGGGCCGCGGCGAAGAGTTGGCGCCGGTACCGGTTGCCGCCCTGCCTGAGCGCGCCGGCCCAAGCACTCCCGAAGTGGGCAATGCCGCCCTCGCCGCAATCCGCAACCGACTTGGAGTTCGCTGATGACGCCCGCCAAACACGAATGCCTGATGCAGGGGCAGTCCGGTATCGCGAAGAAGGTTTACGAGTGCGTGCCGATTGCCGAGTCCTGGAGCTCGTTCCAGGTGATGACTGCCATGCGAAACCTGACCGGCAGCACGCCGGACTCCCGAATCGTCTCGGGCTGCCTGTCCACGCTGGTCGACTCGGGCCTAGTCAAGAAGATCGGGCGCGACCAGTACCAGCGCATTCCCGTAGAGCAAAAACAAAAGTCTGAGGAGCCCAAGATGTCCGCACCTGCGAAGAAGCAACCCGAAGTGTCCGCAGCTCCTGCCCGCAAGGCCACGCCGCTGGAGATGCTCGGCGAACTGGCCGGCGAAATCGTGGGTATGGCTGAGCACATGAAACGCCTGGCCACTCGTGTCGAGGACGTAGCCCTGGCGGTTGAGCAGGAGCGCGAATCCAACTCCGAGAACCTGGAGAAGCTTCGCCAGCTCCAGGCCATCCTGAAGAGCCTGTGAGGTCAGTCATGGCGCAAGTTCGCGAGATCACCATCAAGCTTGATCCGGCGGGCCAGGCCATCCCTGGCTGCTGGGTAACCGATAACGGCTACACCATCTCCCAGGTGAATCGGCCTGGCCACCAGTATGCCGTCACTCGCCCCACTCAGAGCCTGCCATTCGGCTACAGCCCGGTCCTGGAAGAGATCCTCCAGCTGATCGAGGCCGATATCGAGGCCAGCGAGGTGTCGGCATGATGCAGGGTCGCAGTGTCACCCAGGCTCAGAAGGACTGGCATCACATGCTGGTCAACGGCGTTGGCTGCATCGCCTGCCGCGTCGACACCGGCGAGTTCAACGACTTCTGCAGCATCCACCACATCGACGGCCGCACCAAGCCGCACGCGCACTGGAGCGTGTTGCCGCTGTGTGCCGCGCACCACCAGACCGGTGGCGAGGGTGTGGCCCTGCACCACAACAAGGCCCGCTTCGAGCAGCGCTTCGGCACCCAGCGCGAACTGCTCGAGCGCTGCATGCGGATCCTGACCGAGGACGGCCACGACATCCCGGCGGCCTTCCTGGCCTGGCACGACGGGGAGGGCATCGAGGCATGAGCCGCGATGCCTTCAAGACCGTCGGCCAGGTGATCACCTGGTGGATCGGGCGCATCGAGCAGAACCGTACCGTGTCGACCAGCTATCGCCGCACCATGGCCAGTCTGGCCAAGCGGCACCTGATCCCCCGTCTGGGCGGTGTGAAGCTGAAGCAACTGAGCCGCGCCGTGGTGGACGACAAGCTGGTCTGGCCGATGCAGCAGACCCACTCGCCGCACACCGCGCACAAGGCCCTGCAGGGCTTGCAGCAGTCGCTGGCGCTGGCCGAGAAGCAAGGGCGGATCGAGGTCAATCCACTGTCGGCCGTGAGCTGGAAGGACTTCTGGACCGGCAACCTGCCGCCGCGCCCGGCCGGCCTGCTGCCGGTGGCCATCCCGACCCTGCTGCCGCACCTCTGCCAGACCCTGGAGCAGGACCCGGTGGCCGGCATGCTGGCGCTGATGATGCTGGCCCACGGTACCCGCATCGGGGAAACCTGCCTGGCGCAGTGGCAGCACATCAGCCTGCCGGAGCGGGTGTGGATCATCCCGGCGCAGAACACCAAGACCGGCCAGGAACTGGTGGTGCCGCTGACCGACCAGGTGTGCGCGTTGCTGACCCGCTACCGCGAGTTGCAGCACCCGGCCCGTCGCAACAGCGCATGGGTGTTCGCCATGGCCGGCGGCGCACCGCTGTCTGCTGCGATGGCCTCCCACATGTTCCGCGCCATGAGCAACCGCCAATGGCGCAGCCATGACCTGCGCAAGCTGGCCCGCACTGTGTGGGCAGAGCTCGGCATCGACTTCCTGGTGGGTGAGCTGATGCTCAACCACTCCATGGGCAAGCTGGCCAGCACCTACATCAAGACCGGCATCGACCAGGCGCGTCGCAAGGGGCTGGAGGCCTGGCATGCGTACCTCGATGAGCGTGGTTTCACCGAGGCGCACGGGCTGAAAAGTGCCGAAATAAGCTTTTCCTCGACTGCCGTTCCGGCCTAGTGCTGCGCGGCCTGTAGCCGAAATTTAACTTTCTAAATGAGGTAGATGAAATGGACGGGGAAAAGGGGCAAAGCGTGCTGCTGCCGTGGCCGCCCAGGGCGCTCAGTCCGAATGCCAGGGGCCACTGGTCGAAGCGCAGCCGGGCCGCGAAGAGCTACCGGATGCAGTGCTTCCTGCTGGCGAGGAAGGCGGGGCTCTCGGCGCCGGCTGGTCGCATCCTGCTGTCGCTGGAGTTCCTGCCGCCGAATCGCCAGCGCCGTGACGACGACAACCTGCTGGCCGCGTTCAAGGCTGGCCGTGATGGCCTGGCCGACGCTCTGCGTATCGATGACAGCGTGTTCGTCAGCCAGGTGCAGTTGAGCTCTGCGGTTTATCCCCAGGGAGCGGTGCGGGTCACGCTCTCGAGCTTCGCCCAGGCGGGAGCAATCTGATGTTTGCCATGCAGAAGCTAGAGCGTTGCGAGATCTGCATGGGGAAGGGTTCATTCCGGGGGATTTTCCATCGGATGGAGTGCGCCGGCTGCAACGGTGGCGGGTTCGTCACTCCTGATGGCCTGCCGCTGGAGTACCCGGCGCTGGTTCAGCAGCTCCGCCTCCGCCTGGCTATGTCGGGCAACGAGCGCCGGATGATGCAGGCGGCATTAGAGAAGGCTGGGCTCTGGCCGCTAACTGGTCCAGGCGATGACTACGTAGGACGCAACAACCGTCGTGGGGTAGGCGGCGGCAACATGACTGGGGATTGAGGGGGGAGAATGACATGATCTACAGCGGAGTACTCTCGGCAATCGTTTCTGCCCTGGCGGCGGAGACCATCGACAACACCTCGAAGCAGGCCTGGCAGAAGCTTTACCGGCCAGGCCATCAGGACGGCCTGGACCTGGCCACGCTGATGCGCTCTGGCGGGCAAGACGGCATCACCCGCACCGATGCGGACTGCTGGGTCTTCGCCCGCTTGCACAGCCAGTTGATACCTCGCCACTGGGCGGCGCTGGTGGCGAAGTACAGCACCCACAAGGGCCGAAAAGTTGAGGCCATCGCCTACCTGGCGCCGCTGGTGGCATCGCCGGCGACCCGACTCTTCGTGGCCAAGGCCGTGACTGCCTGGGCGATCCCGCCCCTGCGCGGCACTGAAGGCAAGCGCTCCACCGACATGATCGTGCTGCCGAAGGCGTTCTACGACATGAACGGCTGGGATCTGGATGGGCGACCGGAGCCAACCCGGCGCCGCTGGAGGCAGAAGATTAACGAGGTACTGGACGAGATGGTGGGAGAGGCCGTGGTAGCGGCCGGTGAGATCCTGCAGCGCGAAGGCGTGCTGATCGATATGGCCGCTTGACATCGAATGATCAGGTGATCAGTATTTATCCCATCCTGTCATTCCTGCGCCCGTGCGGGATTGACGCCCAAAGCCCGGCCATAGAGCCGGGCTTTTGCTGACAACCGATTGAGCGATTCCAATGGATCCCATTACAAGGAACTGGGTAAGCAATTTTGCACTCTGTATCGGTACCAGCCTCATGGTCACTGGCCTGTTTGGACTGATGACCATGTCCGCAACGCCAGTCAACAAGGAACCGCTTATTTGGACTATATTGTTTCTGGTCTTAAGTATTGTGGTGGTAGCGATTTCATATGCTGTCGCTGTCGGAGATGACTGATGGCTAGTGTCATTATCTTCTGCGTGTGGCTAGTCTCCCTAGTGGGGATTGGTCTGTTTGCGGTCCATCGTGGTAAACACCGTCAAGCATCCGCGAACCGGAAGAAGAATGAGGGAGAGGTTGATGGTAGCTATGTCGATCCTATCCCGCGGCCTGAGGTGATCGCTGCCTGGACCAGGGCGGTATCCGCGAAATCGGATCATCGCAATAAGGATCAGGCTCTAGATCGAGCGTTGATGGCCGCTCAGATTATTGCCGCCGCAACTGAGGCCAGGGCCGTTAAACATGCGGACTCCCTGTCACCCTTTCTGCGAAACCTGTATGTGAAAAGGCTTGATCAATCTCTCAGCATCAAAGACGCTCTGACAGGCGATAAAGGGAACGCTGAGTCTGCAAGGCGTTTTCGAGTAAGGGTTGTGTCGGATAAACCCAATGCGCCCCCGCCGAAGGGGTTTGGCGTTATACGCTCAACTGCCAGTTAGTCCAAAGAGCCCGGCCAAGCGCCGGGCTCCTTATTTCTGCATTTGCCAGGGCTGGTGTCAGCTCCGGAGGTGCTCCTTGAGGATTCAATCCATGACCGAGCCGGCTACCACTGCCGCTGGCGGCTTTGCCCTGTCCAAGCTGCTGGGCCTGGTGCTGGGCGTGCCGCTCGCTGTTGCTGTTGTGATGATCATGACCCGCCCGCGCAGCTCGCGTGAGTGGGCTGTTGCGCTGATCTCCACCGTTGTCGTGTCCATCGGCGGCGGCGCGGCGGTGATCCAGTACTACAGCTTGCACGAGTGGGCCGTGACCTTCTATGGCTCGCTCGCCCTAGCCAGCCTGCACTTCACCTGTGGCTTACCAGCCTGGGTGCTGGTTCGCGCTTGGTTCATCTACGCCGAGAAACGGCGCGACTCCACGCTGCCTGACTTGGTGAAAGAGATTCGCGAGGCTTCGGGGAAATGATGTGCTACAAGGCGCACCAGAACGGTGCGGGCGGCAGAGCGGGGGACCCTGGCACCCCGCCCCCTACCGCGGGGAAGGCGTCGAGCCGCGCGGTGACAGACAATTTTTCGATTTTCTAATGCTCCACCACACCCCCTCTCGCCGCATGGCTCAAAGCCGCGCCGTTACTGGGCTGCGTAGGAGTCAGCATGGTTGCGACCCTTGTACATTCCGGGGCGCGATTGTGGTCCATCAATGCACTGGCTGAAGAGTTCGGCATCGATCGCCGGACGGTGAAGAAACGACTGGAGGGAATCCCGCCGGCAGGCGAAACCAACGGCCATCCCGCCTGGCGTCTTCGGGACGTGGCCATTGCCGTGATGGGGCCTCAGTCTGCCGCTCAGACCTTCGGTGTTGATCCGGATGAGCTGCCGCCGAAGGACCGCCTCGACCATTACCGAGCCGAGCGCGAAAAGATCAGGTGGGAGTCCGAGCAGCGCATCAGCATTCCCGCCCCCGAGGTCGAGCAGGTGGTTGCCACCGCCTTCAAGGCGCTCTCCCAGGGACTGGACTCCATCCCCGACGTCCTGGAAAACGACTGCGCTCTCGGCGCCGCCGAGGTGGAACGCACCATCGAAGTGATCGACAACATCCGCGAGGGCCTCTATCAGCAGTTGCTGGAGGTCTGCGGCAAAATGGAACAGAACGACGATGCATGCGAATCCGGCTGACATCGTTCGCAACATCGCCGAGCTGATCCGGCCGCCGCGTCGGATCTCGGTGAGCCAAGCCGCCGAGGACTATCTGGTCCTGAATGAACCGGGCGGCTACCAGGGCAAGTTCACCCTCGACGTGGCGCCGTACATGCGCGAGCCGATGGATCTGAAGGCCAGTCGGCGGTTTGAGGGCGTAGTCTTCGTCGGCCCCGCGCGATCACTGAAGACCCAGGCTCTGATTGATGGCGGCATGGCTTACACGGTGATGTGCGATCCGGGAGACGCCCTGATCGTGCAGATGAGCCAGGAGGCCGCTCGGGACTTCTCCCGGACCCGCGTTGACCGAGGCATTCGGTACAGCCCGGAGATCAAGGCGAAACTGTCCACCGGCCGCGCCGACGACAACGTCTACGACAAGTTCTTCAAGACCGGCCAGATCCTCAAGATCGGCTGGCCGGCGGTTTCCCAGGTGTCGTCGAAGTCGATCCGCTGGGTCGATATCACCGACTATGACCGCATCCCGGACGACATCGAAGGGGAGGGCAGTCTCTGGGCCCTGGCGCTGAAGCGGACCCAGACCTTCAAGTCGCGCGGCATGTGCTGCGCAGAGTCGTCGCCTGGCCGCGAGATCACCGACCCGACCTGGCGCAAGCAGACGCCCCACGAGGCGCCGCCTTGCACGGGCATCATTGGCCTGTACAACACCGGCGACCGGCGTCGCTGGTATTGGCAGTGCCCTAGCTGTCGTGAGTACAGCGAGCCGACACCCGGTGTTTCCTGCTTCGCCTTGCCTCCGTTCGAAGAACTGAAGGAGACGATCCGCAGTGCCGATCTGATGGCGCTTGCCGCGAAGAGCGCCTTCTTCTGCTGCACCCACTGCGGGGACATGATCAGCGAGAAGTACAAGCGTCTCATGAATCGCTCGGGCCTCTGGCTTATCGAAGGCCAGCAGGTGGACCGGCATGGCGAGGTGAGCGGTACCGCTCGCCAGAGCAAGATCGCCAGCTTCTGGTTAGGCGGCATGCCCGCCGCGTTCCAGAGCTGGGAGTCGATTTGCCTCCGCTACCTGGAGGGCGTGCACGCCTACGTCACCACCGGTGATGAGACCAAGCTGAAAGGCACGACCAACCTGGACCAGGGCGCGCCGTACATGCCGCAGCGCTCCGAGGCGGTCCGTTCGGCCGATGTGCTGATCGAGCGCCGCGAAGAGGTGATCAAGCACCAGGTGCCCGAGGGTGTTCGGTTCCTGGTCACCTCGGTGGACGTCCAGGCCGGTGGCAAGCCGCGCTTCGTTGTGCAGGTCCACGGCTATGGCGTCGGCGGCGAAGAATGGCTGGTCGATCGCTACAACATCCGGAACAGCCGACGCGTTGGCCCGGATGGAGACGAGTTGCCGATCGATCCAGCTGCCTACCTCGAGGACTGGGAGGCCCTGGTCACCGACGTAATGCAGAAGGCCTATCCGCTCTCAGATGGGAGCGGGCGAGCGATGTTGCCGGCCCTGGTTGTCTGCGACTCGGGCGGTAAGGCTGGCGTGACGGAGAAGGCTTATGACTTCTACCGGAAGCTGAAGCGTCGAGGACTCCACCGCCAGTTCATGCTGATCAAGGGTGGGAGCCAGCCCAACGCACCGCGGCTGCGAGAGAGCTACCCCGACAGCGAGCGGAAGGACCGCAAGGCAAAGGCCCGGGGCGAAATCCCTGTCTGGATGCTGAACACCAACCTGCTGAAGGACGCCGTGAACAACGACCTGCAGCGGGACAAGCCTGGTCCCGGCTTCGTCCACCTGCCCGAGTGGCTCGGGGAATGGTGGTTCGAGGAACTTACCTTCGAAGTGCGCACCCAGCGTGGCTGGGAGAAGCCCAGCAAGGGCGCCAACGAGGCCTTCGACCTGTTCTGCTACGCCCGCGCTGGGGCTATCAAGCTCGGCATCGAGCAGATGGATTGGGAGAGGCCCAAGCCTTTCGCGCGGGGCTGGGATGAGAACCCGCACGTGCACCAGGTGGCTGAAGTCTCCGTCGTCATGCCCAAGCCGGTCGAGGCCGCCAATCAACGAATCAAGAAAACCGCCACCCGCCGGGTGCGAATGCAGGTATCCCGCTGATGGCATACACCCAAGCTCAACTCGACCAGGTCGAGCAGGCCATTGTCGACCTTGCTCGAGGTGAGCGCGTGGTCGAGGTTCGTTTCGGGCCGAACGACACCACCCGCTATGCAACCGCCGAGCTGCCCCAACTCATTGCTCTGCGCGACACCATGCGCGCCGAGATCATTGCTGCAGGGCAAGGCAAACGAATCCGCGGCTACCGTCTCCGTCACTCCAGGGGGTTCTGATGGAATTCGAAACCCTCAAGAGTCGAGGCTTCCAGATCGATGGGATCCCGCTGACGCCCCAGGCGAATTACGACGCCGCCAGTACCGGCCCACGCTTGAAAAGTTGGGCACCGGGCTCCGCCGGTCCCACACGCGCGGTGGTCAGCCAACTCACTGCCGTGAGGGCGCGCTCGCGGGATGCGGCCAGGAATAACGGCTGGATCAGCAACGGCATCGGCAACTGGGTCGGCAACGAGGTCGGTACCGGCATCAAGCCGCGCTCCAAGGCGAAGGACAAAGCCTTTGCCGCCGCAGCCAACAAGCTGTGGGAAGAAGAGTTCTGCCCGACCGCCGACTTCGATGGTGTGCTGGACGCCTATGGCCTCATGGCCCTTGGCGTTCGATCTCGGAAGGAGGCCGGTGAGGTCTTCCTGAAGATCCACCACCTGGGTCTCGACAGCGGCATGCCGCTGCCGATTCAGTTCCAGCTCATTGAAGGTGACCAGGTTCCACATACCCTCAACGAACAGCGCCTGGACTACGAAATTGTCGCTGGCGTGGAGTTCCGTGGCGGGCGCCGGGTGGCCTACTGGATGTTGCCGCGCCACCCCAGCGACACCTCCCAGGGCAGCATCCAGCCGGTGCGCATCCCGGCCAGCGAAGTGATCCACCATTTCGCACCGCTGCGCCCCGGCCAGGTGCGCGGCATGGCGGAGACAGTCCAGGCGCTGGTGAAGGCCCGCGACTTCGACGAATACGACGACGCCGAGCTCACCCGGAAGAAGACCCGCGCCGACTACACCGGTGTGATCAAGCGCCAGCAGTACGACGAGGACGAGTACAAGTTCGACCCGTTCACCGGCGAACCGCTGGAGAACGAAGGCGGCGTCGGGGTCGTGAACATGCAGCCGGGTAGCTTCCCGGCGCTACTGCCAGGGGAAGAGATTCAGCTCTTCGATGGCGACCAAGGCGGTGGCTATGGCGACTTCATGCGTCAGCAGCTGATGGGCGTTGCTGCCTCGTTGGGCATTCCCTACGAACTGCTCTCCGGCGACATGCGTAACGTCAATGACCGCATCCTTCGCGCGCTACTGAACGAGTACCGCCGCCGCATTGAGCAGTACCAGTGGCTGTACACCATCCCGCAGCTTTGCCAGCGGATGTGGACGGCTTTCATCGATGCCGCCGTGCTCGCCGGTCGTCTGCAGGCACCGGACTACGCCATCCGCCGTGGTGACTACATCGCCTGTGATTGGCGCCCCCAGGCATGGCGCTACCTGCACCCGGTGCAGGACGCCCAAGGCGAACTGATGCTGATCAAGGGCGGCCTTGGTTCCCGGGCCTCGGCAGCGGCCGAACGCGGCTACGACGTCGAGGAGATCGATGAACAGAACGCCGCTGATGCCCAGCGCGCCCGTGAGATGGGGTTGGAGTACAGCCACGACCCCGTCAAAACCAAGGACGACGAGTAACCCCGAGGCCCGCTAAGTGCGGGCCTTCTTCATTCTGGAGCACCCAATGAAACCGACCAACTTGCTGGCGCGGCTGTTCAGTCGCGGCCAAGGCGGCCCGCTGGTGTCGCAGATCTACTCCCGCGCCATCAACCGGCCCTTGCTGGTCGAGCCGGGCATGGCCGAAACCCTGATCGATGGCTGGCTCCATGGCCGTCTGGACGCAGGTGAGGGCGGCGAGCCCCGTCAGGTCATGGAGAAGGTTGGCCATATCGCCGTGCTGGAGGTGTCCGGCCCGTTGATCTCGCGCATGGTCGAAGCCCCACCGTGCGGTACCGCACCGGTCAGCTTCGAGGCGCTGAACCTGGCCTTCGACGACATCGAGGCCGACGCCAACATCACCCACGTGGTGCTTCGCCTGGAGACTCCCGGCGGCGAGGCGGCCCAGCTCTTCGATCTCACCGACCGAATGGCCGGCCTGCGGCAGACCAAGACGCTGATCGCCATGGTCGACGACTACGCCTACTCCGGTGGTTACGGCCTGGCAGCGGCCTGCTCCGAAATCTGGCTGACTCGCACCGGTGGTGTCGGCAGCGTCGGTGTGGTCATCGGCCACAAGGACGTCTCCGAGAAGAACGCGAAGGAGGGGGTGAAGTGGACCTATGTCCACTCCGGCGCCCTGAAGGTGTCTGGCAACCCCAACGAGCCGCTCTCCGATGACGCCCGCGCCTTCATGCAGGTCGAGTCGGATCGCATTTATGACCTCTTCACCACCAGCGTGGCCACCTATCGCGGCATGGACGTCGAAGCGGTGCGTGCCACCGAAGCCGGGCTCTTCTTTGGCCAGTCCGCCATCGACGTAGGTCTGGCTGATCACGTCGGCACGTTCCGCGAGCTCATGACCGAATTGCAGGGCGGTACGTACACCCGCAAACGCCAGGTCACTGCGGCAGGCGGCGCCAGCGTTGAGTCCGAAGAGGTTGTAGTCGACGACCTTCCGGCAGAGCAGGCGGAAGAGGGCGATGGCGCCGGAGCCGTCGAGGTCGATCCGGACAGCGAGGTGGCGGGTACCGTCGAAGAGACCCAGGAGTCCACAGCCGAAGGCGATGCTGCAGCAGCGGCTGACCAGCCTCTGGCTGCCGACGCCATCGCCGAGCAGTGCCAGGCCAACGGTCTTTCTTCGATGACCGCCACTGCCATCCGCGAGAAGTGGACTGCCAACCAGATGGCTGCCGCCGTCGCGCGAGCCAACGAGGTGCGCAACCTCTGCACCGCCGCCGGCATGCCACAGCTGGCCGCCGGCTACATCAACGCCGCCACCGGGGTGGAAGTGGTTCGCCAGGAACTGGCAAGCCGCCTCGCCAAGGGAGCGCAACTGAGCAACCGCCAATCGGCGGGTAACGACCGTGAGGCTAAAGGCCGCACCACCACCTATGCAGCCGTGTATGCGCGGCGCAACGCGAGGTAAGCAATATGAGCGTCAAGACCGAGACCCGCCGCGCCGGCGACTTCGTGCTGTCCGAAGCCAACGGCACCCTGTCCCGCGAGAACATCGTTATCGATACCGGCGTACACGTGCCTGGCACCGTGCTGGGCAAAGTCACCGCCACTGGCAAGTACGTGGCGTTGGCGCCCGCCGCCACTGACGGCAGCGAGGATGCCGCAGCAGTTCTCTACGGCCATGCCGATGCCACTGCCGGCGATGCCAAGGCCGTAGGCATGGTGCGACTGACCGAGTTGATCGTCGACCTCCTGGTCTGGCCGGCCGGCATCACCACCGAACAGAAAACCGCTGCGCTTCTGGCCCTGGCCGGCAGCCACATCGTGGCGCGCTAAGCGCTCGTACTGCATCTGGCCTGACACAGGAGAAAGCCATGCATCTCGACATTTTCAACGACGACGCTTTCAGCGTTTCCAGCCTGACCGCAGCCATCAACGAACAGCCTCACCAGCCTGGCCGTATCGGCGCCCTGGGCCTGTTCAGCGAGGAAGGCGTCACCACCACCTCCGTGACCATCGAGTACAACAAGGGTGGTCTGTCCCTCGTGCCGGTGGGCGAGCGCGGTAAGCCGGTGAGCCCGCAGGATCGCGACAGCCGTAACCTTCGCTCCTTCGTGGTTCCGCACCTGAAGAAGGATGACACCCTGCTGGCGGACGCCATCCAGAACCTGCGCGCCTTCGGTAGCGAAACCGACGTAGAGAGCGCGCAGAATCTGGTCAACCAGCGCCTGGCTCGCATGAACCGCGACCTGGATGCCACCATCGAGTTTCACCGCGTCGGTGCGATCAAGGGCCTGATCCTCGACGCCGACGGCTCTTCGGTGATCTACGACCTCTACAACGAGTTCGGCATCACCCAGGAAACCGTCAGCCTGGCGCTCGGCACCGGCACCACCAACGTCCGCAACAAGATCCTCGAGGCAGTCCGCAAGTCCGAGGATGCCCTGGGTGCCGCCGTCGTCAGCGGTTACCGCATCTTCTTCGGCCGCACCCTGTTCGACCAGTTCACCGGCCACGGCAAAGTGGAAGCGGCCTGGGAGCGCTGGAACGAGGGCGAGATGCTGCGCAACGATCCGCGCGGCGGCTTCCTTTTCGGCGGTGCCTTCTGCGAGGAATATCGCGGCAAGGTTGGCAGTCAGGCCTTCATCGCCGACAACGAGGCGTACCTGGTGCCGGAAGGCGTGGCCGATCTGTTCATCACTCGCTTCGCCCCGGCGGACTACATGGAAACTGCCAACACCCTGGGTCTGCCGAAGTATGCGAAGCAGGAACCGCTGCGCATGAATCGCGGCATCGAGTTCGAGGCGCAGTCAAATCCGCTGAACCTCTGCACTCGCCCCGGTGCGATCATCAAGCTGACCGCCTGATGAGCCGCCAGCAGCTGAAAGAGCGGGCAGCCCGCGCCATTTTCCAGCGCATGCGTGAAGAGAATGGCCAGGGCGATCCCGATTTGGGCTCTTACAACGAACCAGGTGTTCCGCCGATCCACGATCTGGAGCTCGTCATCCTGCGGGATGTCGAGCGGGTCGGGCCGGACGGCATGCTGGTGGTCGATCACGCACAGATCAGCGTGCTGGCGTGCCAGCTTCCGAAGGTTCGTCGAGAGGGTCTCTTCGTGGCTGGCTGCCAGCGCTGGCGTGTAACCGCCCCAATTCGCAATGACGGCGTGATAGTCACCGCCGCGGTAATGCCGGCATGAGCGGTCTGCGCGTCGAGTTCAAGGGAGGCAAGGAGGCGCTGGCGCGCCTCGATGCCATCCCTGCCAAGGCCAAGATGGCCGTGGTCATGGCGCTGAACGACACCGGCGAGTCGCTGCGGGCCGACGTGCTGCGCGAGATTGGCGCCGAGGTGAACATCAAGCGCGTATTGCTTCGAGAGCGAATCCGCCTCACCCGGGCGACCAAGGGCCGGATGGCCGTTCGCATCTGGGCGATGAAGAAGGGCCTGGTGCTCAGTCACTTTCCGCACAAGCAGCTGTGGAAGAAGGGGAAGAACGGCAAGCGTAGGCCGGCTGGTGTTCAGGTGAATGTTTCGGGCCGGACCTCGGTCATGGATGGCGCATTCATCGTCAAGTCGGCGGGCTCTGGCAGCACCGACGGCCTGATCTTCGTCCGCTATGGCCCGAAGCGAGAGATGAGCGAGCGCCGCGGCGCTGGCCCGAATGGGTATGACTTGCTGCGTCAACGCATCCGCGCCCTGTACGGCCCATCGCCGTCGCAGATCCTGAATACCCGAAAGCCTGACTTCGAAGCGCAGGGGGAGAACATCCTCGAGCGCGAAGTCAGGCGCCAACTCGAAAGGGCCAAGCTTTGAGCCAGAACCCACTGAACCTGGTGGATCAGGTGCTGATCGACCGGCTTTCGACGATCACGCCAGCCAACGGCTACTTCACCGATATCGGCACCCGCATCCACACCAAGTGGATTGGCGCGCTGTTGGATGTCGAGGACCTGGCCTATCCCTGCATCACCATTCAGCCGGACGAGTGTCCGCCAGCACTCGCTGGCGCAGGAGTTTGGCAGTTTCACCTGGGCCGCAAGGTTATCGGCCTGGCCAAGCCCGACCACCCTGATGACTGCCTCGCACAGCTCAACGATATCGCTGCCGACCTGGCGCGCTGCCTCCATGTTCAGGAAGGCATGCCCAACCCCTGGGGCCAGAGCGGCCCGCGCAAGGTGGTCCTGAAATCCATCAGCCAGTTCCAGCCGGACCATGAAGTGCCGGTTGGAACGGTTTCCATCCCCGTGCAGCTGCACGTCGTCCTCCCCGGAGAGTAACCCCATGTCGAGAAGCAACGACCCCGCTGCCCAGCAGCCGGGGCTGGTCGAGGTGCGCCTGGCGAAACCTCACACCCACAAGGGCCAGCAGAAGAAGGCTGGCGAAACCATCACTGTCACCGCCGATCGCAAGGCCTGGCTGGAATCCCAGGGCGTAGTCGAAGACGGCACTCAGCAGGAGGAATCCAGCAATGGCTGATCTTCGCGGCGCTTTCCTGGGGGTAGGCAAGATCTACCTCGAAGACCTGGATCTGCCCAAGGGCCTGATCCACATCGGCAACTGCAACAGCCTCAGCTACGAGGCCACTCCGCAGGAGATCGAGGAGCAGGACTACACCACCCCTGGTGGTGGCCTGGATGCCTCGGTTCAGCGCATCACGGCGGTGAACGTCAACTACAACGCCCGCCACTTCAAGGCAGAGAACATGGCTCGCGCCCTGTACGGCAACGCCACCAGTGTGGCCGCTGGCACTGTCACCGGCGAGGCGAAGAAGGCCTGGCCGGGCGCGCTGCTGGTGCTGGATCACCCGGGCGCCACCAACGTGGTCATCACCCCGGCGGCCGGCGGCGCTGCCCTGGTGCTGAACACCGACTACACCCTGAACGCCGCGGGGTTCCCCGAGTTCACCGAGGCCGGGGCCGTTACCTCCGCCGGGATGGATGTCGAAATCGACTACTCCTACGCCAAGCACGTGACCATCCAGGCCCTGGTGAAGTCCGGCAAGCGCTACCGCATGGTGTTCGTCGGCCTCAACGAGGCACGCTCCGGCAAACCCGTGGTGGTCGAGGTGCACCGCGTGAACCACTCGCCGGCCAGCCTGGGCTTCATCGGCGACGAGTTCCAGGGCATGGAGTTCACCGCCAAGTGCGAGAAGGACCCGACCAAGACCGGCACTGGTGTGTCGCAGTACCTGGTGATCAAGGACGTGGACTGACGGAAATGAAAAGCCCCGCTCTTGGGCGGGGCTTTTTCAGGGTTCGGTCTTCGGCTTTTTTCTAAGCCAGCCGAACGTAGATTCCTCATCCTCGTCGGTCCATTCCTTGCCAGCGGCTATCGCGTCGCGCTTGATCATGTTGCCCAGGATGAAATTGAACGCATCATCCAGGGGCATGCCGCTCTCCTCGGCCGCGTCGTAGATTCTGTCCATCAGCTCCGAAGGAACGACGATGTGGATGTCTTCCTGTCCAGATTCGCTACCAGTAAGCACTACTTTCTTCAGCCCCTGCTCAATGCGGGTTTTGGTAAAGGCGTCGATTTCGACATTTAGTGCTTTCGCCAGCTTCATTACGGCTGATAGGCGAGGAGTCGATTTCCCAGACTCGTAACGGGTGATTTGCGGAAGGCTAACGCCGCTTTTTTCCGCTAGCTCACGCTGGGTCATGCCAGCTTCAGCTCGGAACCAGACTAAGCGCTCTGCGAAGTCAACAAAATTGGTCATCGTCCCTTCTACTGTCAGTTCGGATCGTGTCCTTGCTTTGCCAACAAGGTAAAGCCTGAGGGATGAAGTTTACCGTTAACGGTAAATAAACGGTATTCGAAACGATGACAAACGATTCTGTTTGACAGATGATGATTTGCGATGTTGAATGATTACAAATGATAGATAACGACAGGAGGTGACGTTATGGATGTGCAAAAGAAGGCGATCGGGGTTCGGATGCCCGAAGACCTGAAGGAGTGGCTGAGTGAGCAGGCCGAGAAAAACTCGAGAAGCGTCAGTGGGGAGATCGTCCATCGACTCCGCCAGAGCAGGGAGCAAGAGCGTGAATCGAAGATCTAGCGGGCATGAAAAAGCCCCAGGTGCGCCAACACCTGAGGCTTCGGATGTGAAAACTTTCGACGGAGTTCACGAGATGAATAGTACCGCAAAAGCGGCAGATCGCAATGTCCAGACCCAGACAGCCAAGATCATTCCGTTCCGCAATGCCAAGCTGATGCTGGTCAGCCATGAAGGGCAGCCCTTCGTTCCGATGAAGCCAGTGGTGGAGGGGATGGGGCTTGCTTGGCAGGCGCAGCATGCGAAGCTTTCCAGCGGTCGCTTCAATTCAACTATCACGGAAATCGTGATAGTTGCAGAGGACGGGAAAAAACGGGAAATGACCTGCCTCCCGCTCCGCAAGTTGACCGGGTGGCTGATGTCGATTCACCCGAACAAGGTTCGGCCAGAGCTTCGCGATGGAATCATCGCCTACCAGAACGAATGCGACGATGCGCTCTGGGCATACTGGAACGAGGGTGAGGCGGTGAACCCCAGGAAGGCGCGTAAGACGAAGGCGCTACCCAATGGCCTGACCGAGGAACAGCAGGACAGCATCAAGGCCCTGGTCAAGGCTCGCGCCGAATGCCTGCCGAAGGACAAGCGCGCCAAGGCCACCATCACCTGCTGGTCTGCGCTGAAGTCCAAGTTTGGTTGCAGCTACAAGGAAATCAGCCCGGAGCACTTCACCGATGCACTGAGCCTGGTTGCCCGAATCGTCCTGGAAGGTGAGCTTCTGGAGGCGGAGGCGCCGAGGCCCCTGGGCCAGCTGGAGATCGACTTCACCGTGGCCAAGTGGATCGCAAGCGATCCGAATGGCTTCCGGCTCGCCAGCCTGAGCAGGGATGATCGTATTGGTCTGCCGATCAGGGTGGTGAGCAGCATGGACTCCAAGTCGCCCATCTACGAATTGCTGCAGATGCTGGAGGATGCTGGCTACCAGATCGAGGCCTGCAAGCTGGAACTGATGGCACTGAAGGACCACGTCGACGTGATGCATGGCGTGATGGGCAACCTGCAAAGGGCCTTGGAAAACACGATGCAACGATCCATTCTCTGGAACTGCCGAACCAAAAGGAGTGCAGTGTGACGGAACCCAACTACGAGGCGATTGGCCGGTACACCCATCTGGTGGGTGAGCTGGATTCGCTGTCCATGAAGCGCCGGTCCTTGTTCACCCGGATCGTGGGTGTGTTGAAGAACGCCAACGAGAACCCGCGCGAAAGCAAGGTGCCGCGCAAGTGCAACTTCGAGGCCGTGCGCGAGCTGTTGGACGAAGCGGAGGCGTTGGACAAGACCATCCGCTCCACGGTTGACCAGGTGAACGAGTTGGCACCCTTGGCGGACAAGCCAGCCATCAGCTAGCCGCACAGTACCTGCCTGAACTACATTCCCTCCCATCTTGAGATGGGAGGGAAAGGCTATGTCCAAGGATAGGCCGGCGAAGCACTTGCACCCGGCGTATACGGCGTTCGCGTTGCTGGTGATGGTTCCATTGCTGATCTGGTGGAAGGCGGGGGAAACTCCGAAGGAAGGCCACGAGGCCCCAGCCCCTGAGCAGTCAGCGGCTGGAACTCCCCAGGCGAAGCAACTGGCCCCTGAAATCATTCACGGAATGCAGACTGCTGAGTACCGCAAGCGTCAGACAAAAAACGGCTTGTTCATTGGTATGCGTCGAGCCGATCTGAACGAGTATGAGGTTTGGCGGCATCCAGAGTCTGTTGGGAAAGTCGACCTATCGGATGGTGAAGTAACGATTTTGACCTACCGGGCCGGGTTCGATGGTGAGCTTATTCAACTGCTATTTCATGACGACAGCCTGATAGATATAGATTGCGATCCAGGTTGCGCCGCTCCTGATTCAAAACATTGAGCACTAACAGAACCCGCTTCGGCGGGTTTTTTATTGGAGGAACGAAATGTCAGAAAGCGTCGACGACAGCCTCACACGGTTCCTCGGTGATCCTGTTGAAGTGCCGCTTCGGGCCAAGGGTTTTTCGGTCTATCCAATCCAGCTGGAGCAGATCCCGGCAGTCAACAAACTCATTGATACGATGCGTCCGCAACTTCAGGAGTTGGCAAGGCAACTAGACCAGGCCCGAGAAAACGGAGCAGACCTGTCTACGATGTTCGAGCGGGCGCTGGAGCAGCTCGATATTCTGTCGCTGGTCGATGAGCACCGTGATTCCCTGACGGAGCTGTGCTCGCTACTGACGCACCGTCCGGCAGAGGATGTTGGTCGGCTTGGAATCGATGACTTCCTCGGCCTGTTACTGGCACTGGTTGAGCTGAACCTCGATTTTTTCTACCTGCGCCTCCGGCCGCAGCTTCGGGTGAACCTGGTTCGCCTGGCCGAGGCGATATCTTCGAAGCAGCGCAGCGCCTGATTCAGCACGGGCATTCTCCGGAGGGCATCCGTCGAATGACCCTTGCACAGGTGCGCAGTTACCTTGCCGCGATCAATGAAGAAGAGCGCCGCCGTGACCGGATGCTGCTCTACATCGCCCGTGCGGCTGGAGCCAAGGCCGAAGACTTCAAGAGCTTCCTCAAGGCTCTATAACCCCTGAAAGGACAGATCATGAGCAATGACGTTGATGTAGGCATCGTCATCGGCGGAGCCGTGTCCGCAGCTCTTCGGAGCAGTATCAAGGACGCCAGCAAAAGCGTCGGCCAGCTTGGGAAGGAGATTGAGGAGGCCGGTCGTAAGGGCCAGCTCATCGAGGGTTTCGAACGCACGAAGGCAGCAGCCAAGGCAGCCTCGGCCGCGTACTTTGCCAACAAGAAGCGCGTGGATGAGCTGAAGCGTGCCATCGCAGCTGCAGGGCAGCCTGTAAAGGCTTTCGAGCGAGACCTAGCCGCCACCCAGAGGGCCCTGGACCGGAGCAAGCGGGCACTGGATACTCAGACCAAGAAGGTCGGTGACTATCGTCGCCAGTTGCAGGCTGCCAGCGTCGATGTGAAGAACCTTGCCAGCGAGCAATCCAGGTTGGCTGCTGAGTCAGAACGGCTGGCTCGTGTCCGGGCCGCTGTCGCTCGCTCCGACCAGGCTGTAGCGCAAAGGGATGCGGTTCGCGGCGAAAGGTTGGGATTTGCTGGTGAGGCTGCCGCGTTTGGCTACACCGTAAAGCAGGCTCTGGACCCGGCAGTCAAGCTGGAAGCAAATCTCAAGAAGATCGAGGCGCGCGTCAACTTCCCAACGCCAGATGGCATCCTCAATCTGAGGAAGGAGTTGGAGTCGCTCTCTGAGGAAACGGGCATCGCGACTGATGAGCTCAGCGCGACAGCAGCTCTAGCTGGTCAGTTCGGGATTGAAGGCCGGCAAATTGCAGATTTCGTTCGGCAGGTGACTCAGGTAGGGATCGCCTTCGACATGAGCTCTGCGCAAGCAGCCGAAAGCGTTTCTACGCTCTCGACGGTATTGAGCATCCCGATAACTGAGACGGGGAGGCTGCTCGATGCAATCAATCAGTTGGCAAACAACAGCAAAGCCAGTGAAGCCCAGATTCTGGATGTTCTCGGCAGGGTAGGCGGCATCGGTCGGCAGTTCGGACTGGTCGATACTCAAATTGCAGCTTTGGCCTCGACCTTCCTTTCCCTGGGCAAGAGTCCCGAGGTTGCAGCCACGGGTATCAACGCTCTGCTGAACAAGCTTCAGACCGCTGGCGTGCAGAGCGACGAATTCCAGCAGGAATTGAAGAACCTGGTGGGTGATGTGGATGCCTTCACCAGGAGCATGGACACTGACGCCCAAGCTGCCCTCGACAACTTCCTGGCAAAACTGGGTGAGCTTGATAGTCGGGGCCAGGCCGAGGCGATCACTGTCCTCTTCGGCCAGGAGTATGCCGACGACATCAGCGTTCTCTCTGGCTCGCTGGCCGAATATCGCAAGCAACTTGCAGCAGTTGCCGATGAGACGGAATACGCAGGCAGCGTTCAGCGCGAGTTCCAGCGGTTTAACTCCGGCGCTGCGGTTGAGGCCGGGAAGGCAGCCACGGCCATCAATAACGCCTTTGCGAAGCTCGGCGAGGCGGCTCTTCCGGTTATCACGAAGGTTTCCAAGCAGATCGCTAGTCTGGCCCAGTGGCTGAAGAGCACCGGAGAGGTTGGGCAAAATGCCCTCTTGGGCATCATCTACCTGCTCGGTGGCGGACTTTTGCTGAAGGGGGTTCGCCTCTTCGGCCGCCTGCTTATCACCGAAGTGGTTGCGGCCTTCACGACGATAGACAAGGTCGCCACCAGGGTTCTTGGTCAGAGCCTCGTCACTGTTGCTGCACGTGGTTTCGGGGGAATGGCAACTGCTGCCAAGACGGCGGCGAGCAAGGTGACGACTGCCTTGGGCACCATCCCAGTGGCAGTGCAGGCTGCTCTGCGTGGCCTGTCCCTGATCGGCTCTTTCTTCGTTGGCTGGGAAATCGGTACCTATCTACGCGAGCAGTTCGTCGAGGTTGAAAGGGCAGGCATCGCCCTGGCTTCCGGCCTGCATACCAGCTTCGTCCGGATCAAGGGCTACGCCCAGGAGCAGTTCGAAGCATTGAAGTTTGCGATGACGAATCCGCTGGATTATGTCCGGACGAAATTCGCCTCCTTCGCCAGGGATCTCGGCACCTTGATCAGCAAGGTGCCGCGCTTCGGGGAGGCCGCCGCCAATGCTCTTCGTTCCGCTGCGGACACGATCATGCCGGGCGGCACCGATGCCCAGGAATTCCAGAAGCGCCAGAAAGAGATTCGTGACCAGACCGCTGCCGAGGTGAAGCAAATCCAGGACGGGTACTTCGATCTCTGGGAGATGGCCGGGCAGAACGCCGACAAGACCAAGGCAGCCAACGAGGAGTCTGGGGAGTCCCACAAGGACCTCGCGGAGACAGTGAAGAAGTCTCAGCAGGCCATGACTCAAGAAACTGAAACCGGCACGAAGCAGCGCATTGCTCAGGCTGTCAAGGAGACGGCAGAGGTCAAGAAGGCGAAGAAACAGCAGGCGGCACTGCTGAAAGAGGTACAGGATCGTACGAAGGGGATTGCTGGGGAGAAGTTCGCTACGGAGAAGGAGCCTACCTTCAATCGGGCGAGTGACCTCACTGTTAAGGCTCGCCAGTCGCTAGTCAGCAAGGACTACGTCCAGGCACTGAAGTTTGCCGAGCAAGCCACCCAGGTGTTGGAGGAGCTCCAGCAGGCCGGCGACAAGAACACCAAGGCCCTGGCCGGCCAGGCGAAGATGGCCCAGCAAATCGCCGAGCAGGCCTTCGCTGCCCTTGGTTCTGGGGGCAAGGATGGCGCAACCGCGACGAAAGACGTTTCGGTGAAACCAGTGCTCGACGCGGAGGCGGCTACCCAGGTCCAGGGGCAGGTGTCTGCTCTGGCTGAATCGCTCCAGGCAAATCTGGTAATTCCTGTGAAGACGGTGCTGGCAGACACCCCGAAGTACTACCAGGAAGGCAGCAGCTTCTCGCAGTTCCCTGAGCAGGGCTTCGCCGCCGGCGGCTTTACTGGCTTCGGCGGCCGACTGGAGCCCGCGGGCATCGTGCATCGAGGCGAATACGTTCTGCCTCAGTCTGTGGTGCGCGAACCTGGCGCGGTCTCCGTGTTGTCGGCCATGCGCGTTAAGGGGGTCGCCGCAGTGTTGGAGCAGGCGCGCCGGAACTGGGGCGGCTACGACATTGGCGGTCTGGTCGGCAGTCTTTCCAGGCCAGCCACCCCGGAAGCTTTCGGGGCAATGATTCGAGGTCCGGCGGCAGGCGGGGGAAACACAGTCAACCTAACTTTGCCGGGGGGCAGCAGCTATACCCTCCAGGCGGACGACAGCACTTACCAGGCTCTGTTGCGCAACGAGGCTCGAAAGTATGGGCGATCTCAGGGGTAGACGCATTGCCTTGCAGTTTGACTTGGCGCGCCCGATGATCATGGCTCAGCCAAGAAAGGAGCTTGTTTCATGGATCAACCAGAAGACCAAGCAGGAGAGGTTTTGAGCTTGAATCCCGATGCTGACTGGCTACTTCAGTTGTTTGTGAAGATCGCCAACAGTGATGGAATTCAGCTTCCGGTAACTTTGTCTACGAATAGCGGGTTGGTGACAGGAATTCTCATTGGTGGGGGAGAGTACTTTGAATTGCTTAAGCAGCAACTGAGCCAGTGGGCTGTTGATGCTGCACAGCCGTGGCTGGATGCGGCTGATGAATGGAAGAAGGACTACGACGAGCCGACCCCCGACCCGGTGATGGTCCATCTGAAAGAAGCGAAGTTTGTGGCTGGGCCAGGAATCATGCCGAAGAACTCGACTCTCTGGCGCGGTCAATTGAGCTCAGTCTCTGGTTTCTCGTTGGGTATCTTGAGCTCAAACTAGAATCGCTTCCCATGTAATCCAGAACCCCGCCTTGGCGGGGTTTTTTGTTTCTGAGGTACGCATATGGCTGAGATGATGCTCGGAGGTATTGCTATCCGCCTGCAGAGCGGGGCGCCGGTACAGGAGTACTCTCCCCTCGGCGGCGTCACAGTGGCCCGCCGATCTGGTGGTGCTGCGGTGAAAATTCAGCACTGGCGCAAGACGGGCATCACCATCCGGGGAACCGGCTGGATGGGGCCGGGCTTCGCCGGCCTGGACTTCAGTCAGCCGCTGGAGCTGCGTTGCACCAAGCAGCAGTCGCTGAGCACTACAGCGCTCACCGGCACCTTGCCGGGCACGCCGCGTCCGGACGATTCGCCCTGGGCGCTGGCCTACGTCGATGGTGACTGGCGGCGAACGCCGGTGGCCGTCGCGCCTGATCGCACCTTTACCATTACTGCCGTACCTGGTGCGCTGCAGTACCAGGTGTGCTGGCGCCCGGTGTTCATGGTGTTCTGTGAGCCGCCACCCGAGTCCATGGACCCGGCTTCTAACACCCACGACTGGACCATCACCGCCGAGGAAATCTGATGGAGCTGAATGGTTCCGAGCTGAACGCCGTCGAATTGAACGGGGCTTCGGCAGGCGGGAGTGTGCCCGAAACCATCACCATCGAACCGGTGGTGTCGGTGATCTGGAGCGTGCGCCTGCTGCTCAACGGGGCGGATGTCAGCGACCTGCTCACCGGGCAGGTGCGAATCGAGCGGGAAGAGGGCGCGCGCGCCCTGGCCGACTTCAGTCTGCTGCTGGGCGAAGGTCCGGTGAACCCGGGCAGCTACATCGGCCAGAGTGTGGAGCTGTATTACCGCGACCTGCGGGATGGTGAGTGGACCGAAACACTGCGCTTCCGTGGTCAGGTGATCCGCCCAGACTTCGACCTGCAAACGACGGTGCTGGCATGCGAGTGCAGTGATCGTCTGCAGGAGGTGGTCGAGGCTCTAGAAGTCGCCGCAGTGGATGTGCTGGTGGGTGGTCTGTGGTCGGCCGATGTGTTCGAACCGGTTGAAGGCCGTTCACGCTGGGACTATGCCTTGGAGCGCATGAGCGGCCAAGCGGCCACCCTGCAGCGCAGCGTCGAGGGTGCCTTGCAGGTTACGCCTTGGGCGGCCGGTGCCGCTGCTTTCATCATCCCGCCCGGCTCAGTGCTGGACGGGACGTTGGGTTGGATGCCAGTAGAGCTCAATGACCGGATCAACGTGGTGGAGATAGCGGCGGATTACCGCTTCATCCGCCTGCGCGAGCGGCACCAGGACTTCCTCTGGGAACACCCCGCCGTCGAAGGTCTCACCATCATTGACGGGTTCTGCCTGACCTGGGGACGCGAGGACAATACCGAGACGCCGGACATCAACATGGTGGAGGACGCCAGCAGCGGCGCTGGTTACCAGGCCATCCTCGGGACCGCCAATTGGGAGCGGGTACCTCCGACGGATAGTGGAGCGCTGTGCGATCCACCTTTCGGCTGGACCAACCACTATCCTGACCTGCTGTTGCGCGCCACCTGGACCAGCGCCATGCGCTGGAGCCAGCGGGTAACCGAGCAATACACCTTGAGGGTGGAAGCCCTCAGCAGCGTGGCGCAGGCCGGCGAAGTGATCAGCCGCGACCGGCTGGCCATGGAAACCGAGAGCGACCGGGAAGCGGAGTTCGAAAGCGCCGAGTTCACTGAACACGAAGCCGACGCCATCGAGGACGCCCTGGGCGACTGGGTGGTGGACCTGCGCGAAGATTCGCGTCGCGTTGAGGCTTTCACCTGCCGGCTGCAGATGGCCCATGTGGAGATTCTCGGTGCACACAGGGGCAACCGGTTGCCGTTCCAGCTGCCGACCTCGGACACCTTAGGCTTTCGTCTGGAGCACACACTGCAGGTGCAGGATGAGATTCTGGGGCGCGCAGTGCAGTGCCGAGCCAAGGTGTTCAACCTGACGGACGAGTGGGACCTGGATAGCGGTTCGGCATTGACCACCATTCAACTGGCCGTGAGTCAGGGCGGCGGAGCCGTTACGGACCCGCTGACCCTGCCAGCCATCCCAGCCAGCACGCCGGCTGGCGATCCACCCTCGCTGATCATCCTGCCGACCCAGCTTGGGGCGCGGAACAGCAGCCCGCTGTATGACGACGTGCTCGACGGGTTCGCTGGCAACTACACAGTCAACGACCTGGACATCAACCCATCGCTCGAAGAGTTCCCGCGGCGCTTTGACCTGACAGCGCCGGAGATACCCGAAGACCACCGCGACGAGTACGCGGTCACCCAGGCCAAGACCTATCAGCTGGCCATTCCGAACGACCTGCTGGAGCTGTAACCCATGACCTTGGCTCAAGAGCGCGCCGGCATTCGGGCGGGGGTAGCGGCTGCCCGTGCAAATACCCTGCGTCGCGATCTCAACTCACTGGAGACGCAGCGCCGGCAGATTCAAGTGCTGAACACCTTGGAACGCCGGGGCGCCCGGCCCGCCACCAAAGGGCGGGGCCTCTGGAACCCGGCTGCTGCAGGCGTCGGGGGTGGCGTGGCCAGCCCCCTGACCGAGCAGACCAAGGTGGTGGGCGCCGATACGGTGCCGGACCGCGACTACTGGCCGGACCTGGTGCTGACCAGCAGCGACGGCATCTTCACCTACGAGGTGCCGCCGGTGAAAACCCTGAAGCTGAAGGACGCCAATGAGGCCGACGTGATCGTCAACCTGGCGCAGCCGGTGGCCCCATGATCAACATCGGCGGTGTCCTGACGGACAAGGTCAACATCTGGGGCTGGCCCTGGCATGGCCGGATCGATGCCGATGGGCTGCACCTGCCCAACGGTTCGACCAAGACGCACCCGCTGCCGGAGCGCCCCTGGAATACCTATCGCCTGCGGGTGCCCGGCACTCCGGTGGTAACCCGCACCCCCGAGCAACTGGCGGACGATGCGGCAGCCGGCCGGCAGTGGTGGAGCGAGGCGATCCTCTGCGGGCGGTTCTTCCAGCTGTACGGCAAGGACATGGGCGGCTGGATCTACTGCGCCCCGGATGGCAGCCGCTGGCTGATCCGCCGCGACCTGGCCAAGGCGATCCGCTTCGGCGAAATCGGCCAGCCCAGCGACGACCGTACCCTGACCATCAGCAACCCGACCGACAATGGCCAGTCCACCCCGGCGGTGGACCTGGGCGATGGGCCGGTGACCGCGCTGCAGTGGGAAGAGCCGGTCGACATCACGCCCGATGGGCGCAAGGCGATCTTCATGCTGTACACCAGCGACCCCGGGTATCCGCCGCGCGAGCGGCCGATCCCGCTGGGTTTCCTGCTGGCGGAAGTGACGGGCGGGCTGGGCACAGCCTTCACCATGAACATCACTGTGTTGCGCACCCGCGCGCAGACGCTGGGCACGCTGGGCTACACCAACACCATGGTGATCGAGCCGCGCTCGATGAGCTTCAACGACGGCACGCTGAACTACGAGATCGCCACGGGCGAGACGATCCGCACCCTCACCGGGCGGATCTGGGCCATGTGGTTCGACGACACCGGCACCCCGCAGGAGCTGTGCCTGGATATCCACGAGCGCGTCGCTCAGGAGTTTCCGGAGTATTCGCCGCCGACGGGCAGCTCGCCGAACCAGTACACCGAGCGCACCTGCAGCAAGACCACCGACTACCGCTACACCCTGCGGCTCGGAGCGACGGAGTGCGTCACGGCCCTGCTGACCTACAACGAGGCCGGCACCATGTCCTCGGATGACGACGACACCATGACGGTGACCCTGTCCCTGGATGGCACGCCGTACCACACCACCGTAATCACCGAGATCAACACCGACCCCATGACCATCTCCCCGGTTCCACCGGCTTGGGCCGAAGGGGGCGTAGAGCAGGCGGTGGTGCGCGCCGAGAGCGTCTCGGGTGGTTCCGCCATGGACCTGCTTCCCTACGGCAACAACCTGGTGGGCCTGTACCTACGCCTGGACATGGCTGGCCCGGACCGTCACCGCTACCTGGCGGCGGCCAGCCCGCAGGGCGCGGTGGCCATCAACACCACAGTGGACCTGACCCAGAGCGGCCCCCTGCAGCCGCGCTTCGAACTCTACGGCCCGCGCCCCTATGGCGCGTGGAACCCGTCGACCCATGACCATGCCGCCCCGGAGGCGGCGCCTGTTGGCTGGAGCTGAGATGCCGAAACGACTCTTCGTGAACAACTGGAAGGCCACCCTGACGGCAGAGCTGGCCATGGGCGGGCTGACGCTGAGCGTCGATGCTGCCCAGGCCGCCAAGCTGGTGGGCCTCGGGACCGGCGACTACTACCTGCTGACCCTGGTGGCGGTGGACGTAGCCGGCGCCGAGACGGCCTGGGAGATCGTCAAGGTGACGGCCCAGGCCGGCGGGGTGCTGACCATCGTCCGGGCCCAGGAAGGTACGGTGGCGAACCTCTGGCCGTCGGGTTCGCGCATCGCCGCGCGCCTGACGGCGGGTGACATGAGCACGCTGCGGGATGCGGCTGGCTCGGGTGGCGGTGGGGGCGGCATTCCCGACGCCCCGGATGACGGTCTGAACGCCCGCCGCGCCGGCGCCTGGAAGCGCCTGCACGGCGGCCTGTTCCGGGTGCCGAAACCGCCGGTAGGGTATGACCTGGTCAACCTGCCGCAGGTGAATACCTCGCTCGGCCAGGCCTGGTCTGCCGACCAGCTGCGCCTGTTCCCGCTGCCGGTGTTCGACGACATCACCGTGGACCTGCTGCGCTGCAGCGTGAGCACGGCGGTGGCGGGCAACGCGAAGCTGGCCCTCTACTCCAGCGATGCCGACGGCTGGCCCGACGCCCTGCTGGCTACTGGTGGCGAGTTCAGCACCGGCTCCACGGGGGTGAAGGCGTCGGCTCTGGCGGCGCCACTGACCCTGGAGGCCGGCAAGCTCTACTGGCTGGCCCTGCACTGCTCGGCCGGCGCGAGCTTCCACGGGCTGTCCTCGGGTGGCCTGGTGATCGGCGGCTCTGGCATCACCCAGTACACCTGCGTCCGACGCAGCACGGCCTATGCCGGCGGTCTACCCAGCCCCTTTGTGTTCGATCCGGCGGAGCTCGCCTCCGGTATCTACTCGACCCTGATGTCGCTGCGCCGCAGCGCTTAACCCCTCCCTGAACCAAGGAGCAGCCAGCCATGCAGCCGGCCTGTCTACCCCTGCGCCTGATTCAGGGCGCGACCTACCGTGACACCCTGCGGCTCAGCCAGCCGACCCTGGTCTACAAGGCCATCCAATCCATCCCAGCCGAAGCCCCGGCCCGGCTGGTGGTGCCCGGCCACGAGTTGGCTGCCGACTGGCCGGTGTGGGTGCGTGGTGTCCAGCAGTGGCCGGAGATCAACCGCGAGCCGTTCAAGAATCGGCCCTGGCCGGCCAAGCGGCTGGATGCCAACACCCTCGAGATCAACGGGCTGTCGGCCGTGGGCCTGAAGCCCCTCGGCGGCCAATTGATCTACCAGGCGCCCGTCGACCTCACCGGCTGCAGCGCGCGGATGCAGATCCGCGACAAGCCCGGTGGCCAGTTGCTGCTGGAACTGAGCACTGCCCCGGGCCAGGGCCTGACCCTGGAGCCGGCCGGCACCCTGAGCCGCGAGATCACCGCCGCGCAGACCGGCGCGCTGAGCTTCGCCGCTGCCGTCTACGACCTGGAACTGACCTTTGCCGACGGCACTGTGCAGCGCTGGGCCGAGGGCCCAGTCTCCCTGTCGCCGCAGGTGACCACATGACCGACACCACCCAATCCGCCGATGCCTACGTGCTGGTGGTGGAGGCCGATGCGGATCCCGTGCTGGTCGAGGGGGGCGACGACTACGCCATCACCCAGGAGCAGACCGAGGTGGTGGTCATTGCTGCTGCCGAGCAAGGTCCGCCGGGGCCGCAGGGTATCCCTGGCCCGGCGGGGGGCTCGTCACTCCAGCGCCTGGCCGGAGAGGTGGTCAGTGCGCTGCGCGTGCTCTACGAGGTCGACGGCGAGGTGTTCGCCCTGGACTACCGCGACGCCGAGCACATCGACCTGCTGCTGGGCGTCAGCCTCACCGCCGCCGACGCCGGCCAGCCGCTGAACATCCAGCGCACCGGCGTGATCGAGGACGTTGGCTGGAGCTGGCAGCCCGGCCGGATCTGGCTGGGCATCGACGGACAACTTACCCAGACCCCACCGGTAGACGGCTTCGACGTGCTGCTCGGCGCGGCGGTGTCCGCCACCCGCATCACCCTGAACCTTCAAGACCCTATCGACCTGGAGTAACTCACCATGGCAGGACAAGGCTTTCTCGCCCGCGTCGGCGGCATCACCAAGCAGATTCTCGGTATCCAGGTGTCGGCTGGCGCCGCCGATGCTGGCAAGATTCCCGCCCTGGACGCCACCGGGCGCTTCGACCTGAGCATGCTGCCGGTCGGCGTCGGCGTGCAGACCAAGCCCGTCACCGCCTCCGAGGCGCTGGACGCCGGCAATTACGTCAACCTCTGGGACAACGCCGGCACCCTCAACGCGCGCAAGGCCGACAACAGCAACAACCGCCCGGCGGACGGCTTCGTGCTGGCGGCGGTGGCCAACGCCGCGACCGCCACCGTCTACCCGCTGGATGCGCCGAATACCGCGCTGTCGAGCCTCGCCGTGGGCATCCGCTATTACCTCGGTACGGCCGGCGGCGTGATTTCTACCCCACTGGACGCGGTGGCGCAGGCCGGCACCGGCAAGATCGACCAGTGCCTGGGCAAATCCACAAGCGCCACGGAAATCCTCACCACTGACGACGGCTACGTGGTGCTCTGATGGCGGCGCGACGGCCTGTTGTGCGCCTGAATGGCAGCTTCCAGCAGCTGCCGACCGGCGATTGGCTGCCGGTCAGTGCCGGCGGCACCGGGGCGACCGATGCGCCGACCGCACTGGGTAATCTCGGCGGCCAGCCGCTGCACGCCAACCTGACCGCGGTCGCCGGGTTGATTGGATCGGCGAACAAGCAGTTCTATTTCACCGGGGCCGGCGCCATGGCACTGGCCGACCTGACCGTGTTCGGTCGGCAGATGAACGCTGCGGCGGATCAGGCCGGCGGGCGCTCGGTGCTGGGCCTCGGCGGGGCGGCGACCTACGGCGTTACCTCGGGCGCCACCGGGCAGGCGGACTTTCTGTTGTGGCGGACCAACGACCTGGTCAAGCAGACCACTACGTTCGACACCAACGCTGGTCGGGTGCTGGTCATGGGCTCGGGTAACCAAGGCCCGTTCGGCCTGGGCCAAGGGGCCAACTACACCGACGCCAACGCGCTGACCCACATGGCGTTCTACCGAAACGTAAGCCTGGCCGCCAGCAACGCGCCGACCCCCTATCAGCAGTACATCCTCAACCTGCCGCATGTCGCGGATACCAGCACCACCGCTGGTCAGATCGCGCTGCAATACACCAGCGCTGGTGGCGGCTACCTGGCTGATCCGCACCTGTTCATCCGCAGTAAAACAGGAGCCACGACTTGGGGTAACTGGTACGAACTGCTGCGGACGGGTGACTACGGCCTAGGTGGAACGGCGATCGTTGCACTCGAAACCAACCTCAACGATAACGACAGAGGAACAGGTTTCTATAACTTCACGGCACAGTCGCTGGGAATCTTGCCGCTGAACATCAACGGATACGGCTACCACTTCGACAACGCCTCGGCCGGATTCGCCTTTCAGGAGTACGTGCCGGTCACGCTCAACCGCAAGTTCTTCCGCCGACAGGCGTCAGGCACTTGGGGCGGCTGGAGTGAGTACGCCTTCCTCGGCAGCGCACAGACTTGGACCGCCAAGCAGATGTTCAATGACTACACCCAGCTCGGTGACACCGCGCCCGCGATCAAGATGAAGAAGCTCACCGGCACCACGGCGGCGGCCGAAGGCGGGAGCGCGTCGGTCAACCATGGCGTCACTTCGTCGAAGGTCATTGGGGTGCAGGTGCTGGTGTTCCACAGCAGCACCAACGCCATTCTCCCTGGCTGGGTGGCAAGTGCTGGCTATCAGTACGACGTGCAACTGACCTCGACCGGGGTTCAGGTGGTTCTGCACGCCACCAACTCGGAAAACATCCTGAGCAAGGCATTCACCGTGCTCATCACCTTCGAGGAATGACCCATGCCCGACTACAACGAGCAGGCAGGCCAGTACAGCAGCTGGACGCGCTGCAAGTACATCGGTATCGACAACCCACGTCCGCACCTGGGCGTCCCGGCAGTGACGTTCGTGGAGGAGCGCTGCATCAACGTGGACGGTGAGGAAGTTCAGCGCCCGCTGGGCAACCTGGTGGAACCCTTCACACCGGAGAATGCCGGCGAAGCATTCGACCTGGTTGACCCGGAAACCGGCGCGGTCCTCGGCAGCATGACCTATCAGGGGCTCTATGTGGCCCTTGCCAGCGCCTACTTGCACGTGGCTACCAAGCGGGACCAGGCGCAGTCGGCACCACCTGGGCCACCGGCCGAATAACCATCATCCCCAACAACCCCGCTTCGGCGGGTTTTTCATTTCTGGAGAACAGCATGTCGCAACGAGAGCGCGATATCGACGTGCTCGCCCGCACGATCTGGGGCGAGGCACGAGGGGAGGGCATCGCCGGGCAGGTAGCGGTCGGCTGGACTATCCGCAACCGGGTCGAGATGGACCTGGGCCAGGACGGCAAGCCGGACTGGTGGGGTGAGGGGTATGAAGGCGTCTGTCGTGCGCCCTGGCAGTTCAGCTGCTGGAACAAGAACGACCCAAACTACCCCTACCTGACCGGCGCCAGGGACATCCCGAACGCCCAGTACATGCTGGCGCGGGAGGCGGCTGTGGTGGTGATCGAGGGCCGCCAGCCTGACCCGACCGGCGGGGCGACTCACTACTACGCCACCACGATGCCGAAGGCTCCGAAGTGGGTGGTTGGTGCTGCACGAGCCTGCAAGATCGGCCGGCACATCTTCTTCAAGGACGTGCCGTGATGGACGCCTGGTTGAGGCTGGTGCCGGGCTGGGTCTGGCTGCTGTCACTGGTCGTCATCGGTGGTGGCCAGCAATTGCGGGTGAGTTGGGCCCAGGCCGATGCCGCCGGCGCCCGGGGCGAACTGGCCGATTATCGGCTGGAAGTGTCGGAGCGCGATCGACGCGCCGACGCCCAAGCTCGAACGGAAGAGCAACGCCGCCAGAAGGCGGTCGACGAGGTGGGGAATGAAGCAGAAGGGAAGCTGGAAGTGGCTCGGGCTGATGCTGCTCGGTCTGGTGATGCTTTGCAGCGGCTGCAGCGGCGCTTCGACGAAGCCGAGCGAAGGAGCCGCACCTGCGGCAATTCCGTCACTGCCCAGCTCAGCCAGGCAGCCGAAGGTGAAGCCCGAATGCGCGCCGACCTGCTCGGCCGGGTTGGAGAGGCTGCTCGACTCTATGCTGCTGAAGCCGACGAGCGGGGAGTAGCGGGGCGGGCTTGCGAAAGGGCCTATGAGTCAATTAGGAACGTCGATCCTTGACTGGCTTCGGAGGGGCCTTGAACACTTGCCCCACGCCCCGACAATGGGGGCAAGTCACCGATTCGCCATTCCGGATAATGGTGCGGTGACCAAAGCATACGTAGCATTGTTGCCAGGCCATAACCACCTCGCATCGTTTGTCGGGAATGATGTATGCGCAACAGTAGGCGGCCCGAAGCCACTTCGCATGACCGTTAGCTTGGCAAAGATGCCCGGTGAGCCTATCCGGCGAAAAGGAATGGGGAAGGGTGCCCAGAACGGGCGAGGAGGGCGGCACCGGGTGATACCAATTTTGATACCACTCGGTGCGTTTTTGTGGGTAGTCGAGAAGGCTAAGTTATTGATTTTACTACTCGAAGATCACCCCGCAGACCCATTCGATACTGCATGGTGATGTTGGCGGTAGAGATCACGATGGAATCCTGAGCTTTGGGGCGCTCGCGCGCAAAAAAGGCGCGATTGTAGCGGTTTTGGCCAGGGCTGGGGTGAACCTTCAGCGGCTGTGGGACGAAAGGGCGTGCAAACTCGTCGTCCCCCTTTGAACGGCAATATGGCCGCAGCGCCTGCCCGACGGGAATTGATCCCAATCACGATGCGCCTCGCCACGATGAGCATGATTAACGCCCATCAAGGGCGAGGGGGAAGTGACGTGCTCTATCTACTGCTCAAGTTCGCGCATCTCACCGCAGCGGCATTTTTCATCGGTGGGGTGTTCTTCGAGGTCATGATTCTCAGCCGCGCCGCCCGCAGCCTGGCGGCGGGGCCTCGTGAACAGCTGTCCAGGGCCCTGGGGCAGCGCGCCCGGCGCGTCATGCACTGGGTCATCCTCGTGCTCTTCGGCGCCGGTCTCGCGCTGGCCTGGCATTACCGCTCTGTGCTGCGTGATCCGTTCTCCAGCAGCTTCGGTTCCTTGCTGGTGCTGAAGATCTGCCTGGCATTGAGCATCCTCGGGCACTTCCTGTTCATTGTCGTGCTGATGCGCAGCGGGCGCATGACGCCGGCCCGCTCCCGTCTGATTCACCTCAGCGTGCTGGTGCAGATGCTCGGCATCCTGTTCCTGGCCAAGGCGATGTTCCTGATCAACTGGTAGCGCGGTCGGCATAGGCTGCGAAGGTGCGGAATACCCGGTCTGGCCCGTACATGGCGCTATCACCAAACCGTCAAGATCCAGTGCTAGCCTGACCTGGCTTCCACGGCACTTTGACACTCGATCGCGTTGCCCATGCTGCGCGATGCAGGCCAACCTGATCAGTTGGCCTTTTTTCTATCTGCCGTTCCGCCGTGGACCAGTCGGAGTATCCATGGACATCGCAATCCAGCAGGTCAGCCGCAGCGACAGGGAAGAGTGGCAGGTGGAGGTCTTCGGCATGAAGGTTTCCTTCCGCGACAAGACGGCTGCACTGGCGTTCGCGATCAGGCTGCAGGAGCGCGTCGAAGCGCCCCATCTGCTGCCGGGCACACCTGATCAGGATGATGTTCAGGCCTGAGTTTCAATTTCTTGTCGGTTCCAGCTATTGCGTGCCGGGCCTGAGCTGGGGCAAGAATGTGCCGTCCGGACCAGAAGGAGAAGGCACGTGAAGAGAGCTCTGATTTTCGTTGCACTGGCCCTGCAGGCCTGTACTTTCGCAGCGGTGGCGGGGGAGTGGCCGCAAGGTGGTGGCGAGAAGTTCACCCAGGAATGTGTTGCCAGCGCGGCCAGGCAGGTTCCCCAGGACAAGGCCGTCGCCTACTGCAACTGCTCCAACGGCATGATGCAGGAGGCCTTCACCTCGCAGCAGCTGGTGAGTGTGACCGAAGGCCGGAAACCGACCGAAGACGAATTGACGGTTCTCACCGACATTTCCCGTTCCTGTGCACGGGAAACCCTGCAATAAGGCCTTCACATTCCGACGCGAGAATAGGCACTGCGCCACGGACGGTGCCCATTCTCGCCAGATGCCCCTCAATCCCTGAAGAACACCTGCACCAGGTGATAGCCGAACTGGCTCTTCACCGGGCCATGGATGACGCGCACGGGCTTCTTGAAGATTACCTGATCGATCACTCGCACCATCTGGCCAGGGCGCACCTCGCCCAGGTCGCCGCCGCGCTTGCCGGACGGGCAGATGGAGTGCTTCCTGGCCAGTACGGCGAAGTCGTCGCCCTTGTCCAGGCGCTTCTTCAATTGTTCGGCTTCCGCCTCGGTCTTGACCAGGATATGGCGGGCAAGGGCCTTGGCCATGGGAATTCCTCTTGGACTGTGGAGCGGTTCATTGTGCCAGTACGGGCAGCCGCCATACAGTTGGGCACCGGTGATCCGCCAAGCGGATGCCTTCACCTGACACGGGATGCGCACCTTCGATGGACCTCTCTGCGATGCTCAAGATCCTGGCTACCCAGGATGGTTCCGACCTCTACCTGTCCACGGGCGCGCCGCCCTGTGCCAAGTTCAACGGCCTGCTGCGGCCGCTCAGCAACGAACCGCTGAAGGCCGGCGACGTGGCCAGGATCGCCGAGTCGATCATGGACGTCGAGCAGCGCGCCGAGTTCGACCGCGAACTGGAGATGAACCTGGCCATCTCGCTGCCCAATATCGGCCGCTTCCGCATCAATATCTTCCGCCAGCGCAACGAGGTGTCCATCGTCGCGCGGAACATCAAGCTGGATATCCCGCGTTTCGAAGACCTCAAGCTGCCGGAAGTGCTGCTCAAGATGGTGATGGAGAAGCGCGGCCTGGTGCTCTTCGTCGGTGGTACCGGTTCCGGTAAATCCACCTCGCTGGCGGCGCTGATCGACTACCGCAACCGCAACAGCGGCGGGCACATCATCACCATCGAAGACCCGGTGGAGTACGTGCACCGGCACAAGAAATCCATCATCAACCAGCGCGAAGTGGGGGTGGACACCCGCAGCTTCCACGCCGCGCTGAAGAACACCCTGCGCCAGGCGCCGGATGTGATCCTGATCGGCGAGATTCGCGACCGCGAGACCATGGAACATGCGCTGGCCTTCGCCGACACCGGCCACCTGGCCATCTCCACCCTGCACGCCAACAACGCCAACCAGGCGCTGGACCGCATCATCAACTTCTTCCCCGAAGAGCGTCGTCCGCAACTGCTCAACGACCTGGGCAACAACCTCAAGGCTTTCGTTTCCCAGCGCCTGGTGCGCACCCAGGACGGCAAGCGCCGGGCGGCGGTGGAGGTGCTGTTGGGTACCTCGACCATCAGCGACCTGATCAAGCGCGGTGAATTCCACTCCATCAAGGAAATCATGGAGAAGTCCCGTGGCCTGGGCATGCAGACCTTCGACCAGGCGCTGTTCGACCTGGTGGTGGAGGGGGCCATTCCGGAAGAGGAGGCGATCAAGAACGCCGACTCGGCGAACAACCTGCGCCTGAAGCTCAAGCTCTATCGCGAAGGTCCGGCTGCAGCGCCCGCTCCGGCCGCAGCGGCTCCGGCACCGGTAGCCGCCCCAAGCGCCACCGCGGATGCCGCCGGCTGGGGCCTGGAGCTGAAGCTGGAAGACCTGGAAGAAGACGCCCCGGAAGAGCCGGGGCCTCGCGGCTAACCGGCCTTCTTGTGGGAGCGAATTCATTCGCGAATGAATTCGCTCCCACAAATAAGGCCAACGCCCACCCTCGTCGATTGCCCCTACGCCTGTACGGCCAAATTTAATTGTGTCTGTGCATAGCGAGCGCACCCCAGCCCGCATAGATTCGCTGCATGCACCCATGCGATCCGGGAGGTCGTGATGCGAATCGCCGTACTGACGTTCGAAGGTTTCAACGAACTGGATTCCTTCGTGGCCGCCGCCTTGCTCAACCGCATGCGCGCGCAGGGCTGGCAGGCGGAGATCACCGCGCCCGGCGATTGGGTGACTTCCATGAACGGCGTGCGCGTCCAGGCCCAGCAGCCGCTGGAGTTCGCCAACAGCGCCGACGCGGTGCTGTTCGGCAGCGGCATCCTGACCCGTGACATCGCCAAGGACCGCAGCATCCTCGACCGGCTGGAACTGGACCCGCGGCGCCAGCTGATCGGCTCGCAATGCTCCGGCGCCTTGCTCATGGCCAGACTCGGCCTGCTCGATAACCTGCCGGCTTGCACGGACCTCACCACCAAGCCCTGGGTGATCGAAGCGGGTGTACAGGTGCTCGACCAACCGTTCTTCGCCAGCGGCAACCTGGCCACGGCAGGCGGCTGCCTTTCCGCCCCCTACCTGGCGGCCTGGGCGATCGCCAAGCTGGCCGGCGAAGACGCCGCTGCCTCGGTGCTGCACTACGTGGCGCCGGTGGGGGAGAAGGAGGCGTTCGTGGAGCGGGCATTGGGGGTGATTAGGCCGTATCTCCAGGCAGGGATCGCTCGTCCTTGTGGGGGCGAGTTCATTCGCTAACCGGACCGAAGGTCCGGCCTGCTAATCCTCAGGGGGCCGCTGCGCGTCCCTTAGCGATTGAAATCGCCCCCACAGGGATGTGTCTCTCCGATCAGCCTTGGAGCTCCGGAAGATCCCGATACAACTCCAGCGCCTGCGGATTGGCCAGGGCATCGGTGTTCTTCACCGGCTTGCCATGCACCACATTGCGCACTGCCAGTTCGACGATCTTGCCGCTCAGGGTCCGGGGGATGTCGGCTACGGCGATGATCTTCGCCGGCACGTGGCGGGAGGTGGTGTTACTGCGGATCACCTGGCGGATGCGCTCGCGGAGGGCGTCGTCCAGGACTGCGTCGTCGCGCAGGCGCACGAATAGCACCACCCGCACATCGCCTTGCCAGTCCTGGCCAATGGCGATGGATTCCAGTACTTCCTCCACCTTCTCCACCTGGCGGTAGATCTCGGCGGTGCCAATGCGCACGCCGCCGGGGTTGAGCACGGCGTCGGAGCGACCGTGGATCACCAGTCCGCCGTGCGCGGTTTCCTCGGCGTAGTCGCCGTGGGCCCAGACGCCCGGGAACGTCTCGAAGTAGGCCGCCCTGAACTTCGCGCCGTCCGGGTCGTTCCAGAAGCCTACCGGCATCGACGGGAAATGCCGGGCGCAGACCAGCTCGCCTTTCTCGCCGAATACCCGCCTGCCGTCTTCGTTCCACACCTGCGTGTCCATGCCCAGGCCCTTGCACTGCAATTCGCCGCGCCACACCGGCAGCACCGGGTTACCCAGGGCGAAGCAGGAGACGATGTCGGTCCCGCCGGAGATGGACGACAGGCACAGCTCGCCCTTGATGTCGCGGTAGACGTACTCGAAGCTCTCGTGGGACAGCGGCGAGCCGGTGGAGAGCAGGGCCTTGAGGCGTTCCAGTCGATGGCTCTGGCGCGGTTTGACGCCGGCTTTTTCAAGGGCGGCGAGGTACTTGGCGCTGGCGCCGAAGATGCTGATGCCCTCGGCATCGATCAGGTCCATCAGGCGTTCGGGGCCGGGGTGGAAGGGTGAACCGTCGTAGAGCACCAGGGTGGCGCCCAGGGCCAGTCCGGACACCATCCAGTTCCACATCATCCAGCCGCAGGTGGTGAAGTAGAACAGGGTGTCCGAGGCCGTCAGGTCGCAGTGCAGGCCGTGCTCCTTGACGTGTTGCAGCAGCGTACCGCCAACACCGTGGACGATGCACTTGGGCACCCCGGTAGTACCGCTGGAGTAGAGGATGTACAGCGGCTGGTCGAAGGGCACCGGAGTGAATTCAGGTTCGCCGCCGGGCTGGTAGAAGTCGTCCCACAGGGTGACGCGGGCCCGGCTGGTGAAGTCCGTTGGCTGGGCTTCGGTACGGGAGTAGGGGACCACCACCAGCTGTTCCAGCCAGGGCATGCGCTCGAGGATTTCGTTGAGTTTGGCGGTCAGGTCCAGGTTCTTGCCGGCGTAGCGGTAGCCGGCGGCGGCGATCAGCACCTTGGGCTCGATCTGACCGAAACGGTCGATCACCCCCTGGGTGCCAAAGTCCGGCGAGCAGGACGACCAGGTGGCGCCCAGGCTGGTGGCTGCGAGCATGCCCACCACGGATTGCCAGGTATTGGGCATGAAGGCCGCAACGCGATCGCCGACGCCCACACCTAGTGTTTTCAGGCTCTGCTGCAGGCCGGCGACATGGCTGGCCAGCTCGGCATAGGTCAATTGCACGCGGCTGCCGTCTTCGCCGATGGCCACCAGTGCGGGCTGCTCGTCACGGTGGCGCAACAGGTGTTCGGCGAAGTTCAGGGTGGCGCCGGGGAACCAGCGGGCGCTGGGCATCGCGGTGCTTTCCTCCAGCACGGCCTTGGGCGGCGTGCTGAAGCGGATGTCGAAGAACTCGACTATGGCCTGCCAGAAGGCCTCGCGGCGGTCCAGGCTCCAGGCGTGCAGGGCAGGGTAGTCGGGCAGGTCCAGGCCCTGTTGCTGGCAGACCTGGCGGCGGAAGGCGTCCATGCGGGTGGCGGCGATCCGCACCGGGCTGGGGGTCCACAGTGGTTTGTCCATCTGCGCATCCTCATCTGGCGAGACGTGGGTCATCCGATTGCTATTCAGCATAGGCCCTGCCTCAGGGCAGGGGCAGGTCCAGGCGGCTCCAGTCGTGAGCATTCAGCAGCACGTCGCTGAGGGCCTGGGCGGCGGTGGAAAGCTTGTGCTCGGCCAGGCGGAAGAGGCCCACGCGGCGCTCCACCTGCGGGCTATGCAAGGCAATGCAGCGGGCACCGAGCTCCTCCATTTGCTGGATGCACAGGCTGGGCACGGCACTGACACCCAGCCCCTGGGCCACCATCCGGCCCACGGTCACCAACTGGTGGCTCTCGAAGGCCACCGGCAGGCGGCCGTGCAGTGGCGCGAGTACTTCCTCCAGCATCAGGCGCACGGCTGACGGGCGCTGCAGGGTGATGAAGTTGCCCTGCAGCAGTTCTTTCCAGCCGATTTCGGCGCGCTGCGCCAGCTCACAGTCAGCGGGTACCACCGCAACGAAGCGGTCGGTGTAGAAGGGCATGAAATCCAGGCCGTCGAGGGATTCCGGCTCGAAGGCAATGCCCAGTTCCACCCGGCGGTTGCGCACCATCTCCAGCACCTGCTCGTTGATCACGTCGTGCACCGCCACGTTGACCTTGGGGTGCTGGTCGCGGAAGGCCTTGAGTGCCGCCGGCAGCAAGTTGCCGGCGAAGGAGGGCATGGCGGCGATGGAAACCTTGCCGAGCTGCAGGGTGAAGTGCTGGCGCAGCAGTTCCTCGGCGTTGTCCCAGTCCGCCAGCAGGCGGCGGGCGATGGGCAGCAGGGTTTCGCCCTCGGGTGTCAGTGCGACGCTGCGCGTGGTGCGCACCAGCAGTTGGCCGCCGAGGGAATCTTCCAGGTTCTTGATCGCCAGGCTCAGCGCAGGCTGGGACAGGTGCAGCCGCTCGCAGGCCTGGGCGAAGCTCAGGCTCTGCGCCACGGCGAGGAAGGCGCGCAACTGCTTGATGGTCATTGATTTGGTTTGTTTATTAATCGTTAGGAAAAACAAACTTAACAAATCAGTCTGCGCAGGAGAAGCTCTGACCCACTCAACGGCGGCAGCCCCGCTGCGATCAATAAAGACAAGAGGCACATGAGCATGAGTGGACTCGACAAGCGCGTATACAGCTACGAGGAAGCCCTGGACGGGCTGACAGACAACATGACCGTCCTGGCCGGTGGTTTCGGCATCTGTGGCATCCCCGAGAACCTGATCGCGGAGATCCGCCGCCGTGGCGTCAAGGGCCTCACCGTGGTTTCCAACAACTGCGGTATCGATGGTTTCGGCCTTGGCGTACTGCTCGAAGACCGCCAGATCCGCAAGATGATCGCCTCCTACGTGGGCGAAAACGCCCTGTTCGAGCAGCAGCTGCTCAGCGGCGAACTGGAAGTCGAACTGACGCCCCAGGGCACCCTCGCTGAGAAGATGCGCGCAGGCGGCGCGGGCATTCCGGCCTTCTTCACCGCCACCGGCTACGGCACCCCGATCGCCGAAGGCAAGGAAGTGCGTGAGTTCGACGGCCGCAAATACATCCTCGAACCTTCGATCACCGGCGACTTCGCCATCGTCAAAGGCTGGAAGGCCGATCACTACGGTAACGTGATCTACCGCCACACCGCGCAGAACTTCAACCCGCTGGCGGCCACCGCCGGCCGTATCACCGTGGTCGAGGTGGAGGAAATCGTCGAGCCGGGGGAACTGGACCCGGCCCACATCCATACGCCCGGCATCTATGTCGATCGCATCATCCAGGGAAGTTTCGAGAAGCGCATCGAAAAGCGCACCGTCCGCTCCTGATCACGACAAGAAGAATTCGAGGAAACCGACATGGCACTGACCCGCGAACAGATGGCCCAGCGCGTGGCCCGCGAACTGAAAGACGGCTACTACGTGAACCTGGGTATCGGCATTCCGACCCTGGTCGCCAACTACGTACCCGAAGGCATGCAAGTGATGCTGCAGTCCGAGAACGGTCTGCTGGGCATGGGCGCCTTCCCCACCGAGGATGAAGTCGACGCCGACATGATCAACGCCGGCAAGCAGACGGTCACCGCGGTGAAGGGTGCTTCGATCTTCTCCTCCGCGGAGTCCTTCGCGATGATCCGCGGCGGCCACGTCGACCTGACCGTGCTTGGCGCCTTCGAAGTGGACGTCCAGGGCAACATCGCTTCCTGGATGATCCCGGGCAAGCTGGTCAAGGGCATGGGCGGCGCCATGGACCTGGTGGCCGGTGCCGACAACATCATCGTCACCATGACCCACGCCTCCAAGGACGGCGAGTCCAAGCTGCTGGAAAGCTGCTCGCTGCCGCTGACCGGTGCCGGCTGCATCCGCAAGGTGCTGACCGACCTGGCCTACCTGGAGATCGAGAACGGCGCCTTCATCCTGCGTGAAACCGCCCCCGGCGTAAGCATCGCCGAGATCGCCGAGAAGACCGCCGGCCGCCTGATCGTCCCGGACGATGTGGTCGAAATGACATTCTGATTGCTCTGCCGTTCCGAAGGAGGCCACCACGCACGGTCTCCTTCGGTACGGTCTTTTATTTGCTGCGTTCGTGAACCGCGCGATGGTTCGGGCGGCGTTCCACGAGTGGAGCGAATCCCATCATTCGTGGTCCGAACCTCTGCGGCCCAGGAGAAACCAACATGCAAGACGTCGTAATCGTCGCCGCCACCCGCACTGCCATCGGCAGCTTCCAGGGCGCGCTGGCCAACATTCCCGCCCATGAACTGGGCGCCGCCGTGATTCGCCAGCTGCTGGAGCAGACCGGTCTCAAGGGCGAGCAGATCGATGAAGTGATCCTCGGCCAGGTACTCACCGCCGGTGCCGGCCAGAACCCGGCCCGCCAGGCTGCCGTCCTCGCCGGCCTGCCCCATGCAGTGCCGGCCATGAGCCTGAACAAGCTCTGCGGCTCCGGCCTCAAGGCCCTGCACCTGGGCATCCAGGCAATTCGCTGCGGCGATGCCGAGGTGATCATCGCCGGCGGCCAGGAAAACATGAGCCTGGCCCCCTACATCCTTCCGGCCGCCCGTACCGGCATGCGCATGGGCCACGCCAAGGCGCTGGACAGCATGATCCACGACGGCCTGACCGACGCCTTCAACGGCTATCACATGGGCGTGACCGCCGAGAACCTGGTGGAGAAGTACGGCCTCACCCGCGAACAGCAGGACGCCTTTGCCGCCGCTTCCCAGCAGAAGGCCGCCGCCGCCATCGAGGCCGGCCGCTTCAAGGATGAAATCACCCCCATCCTGATTCCGCAGAAGAAGGGCGATCCGGTCGCCTTCGATACCGACGAAGGGCCGCGCGCCGGTACCACCGCCGAAAGCCTGGCCAAGCTGAAACCCGCCTTCAAGAAGGACGGCAGCGTCACCGCTGGCAACGCCTCCACCATCAACGACGGCGCCGCCGCTGTGGTGCTGATGAGCGCCGAGAAGGCCAAGTCCCTGGGCTTGCCGGTTCTGGCCCGCATCGCCGGCTACGCCAACTCCGGTGTCGACCCGGCGATCATGGGCATCGGCCCGGTCACCGCTACCCGTCGTTGCCTGGACAAGGCCGGCTGGAGCCTCGATGAGCTCGACCTGATCGAAGCCAACGAGGCCTTCGCCGCGCAGTCCCTGTCGGTCGGCAAGGAACTGGGTTGGGACATGGCCAAGGTCAACGTCAACGGCGGCGCCATTGCCCTCGGCCACCCCATCGGCGCTTCCGGCTGCCGCGTACTGGTCAGCCTGCTGCACGAAATGATCAAGCGCGATGCAAAGAAAGGTCTGGCGACCCTGTGCATTGGCGGCGGCATGGGCGTAGCCCTGGCCATCGAGCGCTAAGCCGCAACACCACCCGACCCGCACTGCGGGTCATGCAGGGTGGAAATCGCTTTGCATTTCCACCATGGGTGCCCAATCGGCCCCGATGGTGGATCGATGAAGCGTGATCCACCCTACGACAGCTTTACCCATAACTAGAAAGTTCCAACGGACCTGCAATGTCCAGGTCCTCGCAAGGCCATCACGCACGAGCCCAAGGCTGAAAGGCCACGGGCACCCGACCTCACCATGCCCCTCCGGGGCGTGGCGTTGTCGTTGCAGACAGGAAAGAGGGCGCAGACCCTCTGATTCTTTTCAAGACGACTGTCCCGGCACCCGGCCCCGGCTGGGTGAATGCCGATAAAAACAACACTCCCGAGGTATCCGATGGCCACCACACTTCAAGAAAGCCGTTCAGCCCGCTTTGCCATGCGTTGCTCCGCCTGGGCGGAACGCTGGTTCCCCGACTCCTGGGTCTTCGCCGCAGTCGCCGTACTGCTGGTCACCGTCGCCGCCCTGGGCATGGGGGCACCTGCCAGCCAGGCCGCCAAGGCGTTCGGCGACGGATTCTGGAGCCTGATCCCCTTCACCATGCAGATGGCCTTCGTGGTCATCGGCGGCTATGTGGTCGCCAGCTCCGGCCCGGCCTCGCGCCTGATCGACCTGCTGGCCCGCGTGCCGAAGAACGGCCGCTCGGCGGTGTGCTGGGTGGCGCTGGTCTCCATGCTCGCCTCGCTGCTCAACTGGGGGCTCTCCCTGGTGTTCGGCGGCCTGCTGGTGCGCGCCCTGGCCCGCCGTGAAGAGCTGAAGATGGACTACCGCGCAGCCGGTGCCGCCGCCTACCTGGGCCTGGGCGCTGTCTGGGCGCTGGGGCTGTCTTCGTCCGCCGCGCAGCTGCAGGCCAACCCGGCGAGCCTGCCGCCGTCGATCCTTGCCATCACCGGCGTGATTCCCTTCACCGAGACCATCTTCCTCTGGCAGTCGGGCGTGATGCTGCTGGCGCTGATCGTGGTGTCGCTGGTGATCGCCTACATGACTGCCCCAAGTGCTGCCAGCGCCCGGGACGCCAAGGCCTGCGGCGTGGACCCGAGCTTCACTGCGCCGCCGCAGGTCAAGCCGACCCGTCCGGGCGAGTGGCTGGAACACAGCCCGCTGCTGATCATCCTGCTGGTAGCCCTGGCCGGCGGCTGGCTGGCCCAGGAGTTCGCCAGCAAGCCGGCGATTACCGCCATCTCCGGCCTGAACACCTACAACCTGCTGTTCATCATGGCCGGCGCACTGCTGCACTGGCGTCCGCGCAGTTTCCTGGATGCCGTGGCCCGCGCCGTGCCGACCACCACCGGCGTGCTGATCCAGTTCCCGCTGTACGGCTCCATCGCCGCCATCATGACCACCGTCAACGGCAGTGACGGCCAGACCCTGGCGCACCACATCTCCACCTTCTTCGTGCAGATCGCCAACCACGACACCTACGCGTTGCTGATGGGCGTGTACTCGGCCGTGCTGGGCTTCTTCATCCCGTCCGGTGGTGGCAAGTGGATCATCGAGGCGCCCTACGTGATGCAGGTGGCCAACGAGCTGCAGTACCACCTGGGCTGGTCGGTGCAGATCTACAACGCCGCCGAGGCGCTTCCGAACCTGATCAACCCCTTTTACATGCTGCCGCTGCTGGGCGTGCTGGGCCTGAAGGCGCGCGACCTGATCGGCTTCTCCTTCGTCCAGTTGCTGGTGCACATCCCGCTGGTGATGGTGCTGCTGTGGGCGTTGGGGACCACCCTGACGTATGTGCCGCCGGTGATGCCTTGAGGTTTTGGGGAGGACGTCGATTGTGATATCTGCGCGGGGAATTGCCCTCACCCCCGGCCCCTCTCCCTGAAGAGGAGAGGGGTGACTCGCGCCTGATGTTCCGTGCAATCCTGAAGGGTCGCACGGGTAGCCCCCTCTCCCTGAGGGAGAGGGTTGGGGTGAGGGGGAAATGCTGATCACCCGGGCAGAAGCTTCAGATGGACACAGCAATGGGAGCGCTACGCGCTCCTTCGCGAATGAATTCGCCCCCATGGAGGAGGGGCGAATCGCGAACTGAGGTCAGCCCCGCTTCGCCAGAATCGCCCGCGCCACCCGCGAGCCATTCTCCTTGCCGAGCACAGCACAAATGCGCTGGCCGGCGTCCACCAGCTTGCCCATGTCGATACCGGTCTCGATGCCCATGCCGTTGAGCAGGTAGAGCACATCCTCAGTGGCGACGTTGCCGGTGGCGCCCTTGGCATAGGGGCAGCCGCCGAGGCCGGCGACCGAACTGTCGAATACGGCGATGCCTTCCAGCAGGCTGGCGTGGATGTTCGCCACGGCCTGGCCGAAGGTGTCGTGGAAGTGGCCGGCGAGCTTGTCGCGCGGCACGCGGGTGCCCACCACGTTGATCAGGTGGCGGGTGGCGCCGGCGGTGCCGGTGCCGATGGTGTCCCCCAGGGAAACTTCATAGCAGCCCATGGCGTACAGCTCGGCGGCGACGGCGGCTACCTGCTCGGCGGGCACATCGCCGTCATAAGGGCAGCCCAGCACGCAGGACACATAACCGCGCACGCTGATGCCATGGGCCTTGGCGGCTTCCATCACCGGCACGAAGCGCTCCAGGCTCTCGGCGATGGAGCAGTTGATGTTCTTCTGCGAGAAGGACTCGGACGCGGCGGCGAACACTGCCACTTCCTTCACCCCGGACTCCACGGCCGCCTCGAAGCCCTTCAGGTTCGGTGCCAGGGCGGCGTAGGTGACCCCGGCCTTGCGCTGGATCTGCGCGAAGACCTCGGCCGACCCGGCCATCTGTGGCACCCACTTGGGCGAGACGAAGCTGCCGACTTCGACATAGCCGAGGCCGGCGGCGGTGAGGTCGTCCACCAGGCGCACCTTGTCGGCGACGCTGATGGGTTGCTTCTCGTTCTGCAGGCCATCGCGCGGGCCGACTTCGACCAGGCGGACCTTTTTCGGCACGTTCAATTCGTTTTCTCCTGAAAGACCAAGCGGGACGTCAGGCCTCTTCCAGCTCCACCAGCGCGGTGCCTTCGTTGACCAGCTCACCCTCGTTGCAATACAGCGCCTTGACCACGCCGTCGTGGGGCGCGCGGATGCTGTGTTCCATTTTCATGGCTTCGAGCACTACCAGGGCGGTGCCGGCTTCGACCTTCTGACCGGCCTCCACCAGGACGCGCACGATACTGCCGTTCATGGGCGCCGTCAGCCCGCCGTGGTGGGCGTGGCTCGCTTCGACTTCCTCGATCGGGTCGATGCGGGAGACGCAGAGCAGATCAAAGTCCCATTCCAGGTAGAGGTTTTCGCCGCGACGAATCGCCAGGTGCTGGCGGCGCAGGCCGTCCTGCTCCAGGGTGATCAGCTCGCCCTTGAGCTGGATCGGGCTCGCGGCCATGCCACGCAGGCGGACCACCTGGCGCTCGTCACCGCAGATGAGGTGCAGGTCGGTTTCGCTCGGCAGGCCGGCGCGCCAGCCGCTGTTGCGGCTCCAGGGCGAGTGCGGGTCGTCGCCGCGTACGCGCTCGGCTTCGCCCTGGCGGAAGGCTTCGCCGGCGACCTGCCAGAAGGCCTGGGGCAGGGCGGCCGGGGCGGGCAGCAGCTGCTCCTGGTGACGGGCGATGAAACCGGTATCCAGCTCCGCATCGGCGAATGCCGGGTGAGCCAGCACGCGGCGCAGGAAGGCCAGGTTGGTCTTGAAGCCGCCCACGGCGGTCTCATCCAGCATGGCCAGCAGGCGCTGACGGGCTTCCTCGCGGTTCTCGCCCCAGGCAATCAGCTTGGCCAGCATCGGGTCATAGAAAGGCGATACCTCGTCGCCTTCGGCAACGCCGCTGTCCACGCGGCGGCCGGGACCGGCGGAGGCTTCGCGGTAGAGGGCGAGGCGGCCGCTGGCGGGCAGGAAGTCCTGGTCCGGGTCTTCAGCGTAGAGGCGCACTTCGATGGCATGGCCGATCAGCGGCACCTGCTCCTGGGTGATGGGCAACGCTTCGCCACGGGCGACGCGGATCTGCCAGGCCACCAGGTCCAGGCCGGTGATGGCCTCGGTAACCGGGTGCTCCACTTGCAGGCGGGTGTTCATTTCCATGAAGAAGAAGTCGCCGCGTTCATCCAGCAGGAATTCCACGGTGCCGGCACCGACGTAGCCGATGGCCTGGGCGGCGCGTACGGCGGACTCGCCCATGGCCTTGCGGATTTCCGGCGAGAGGCCGGGGGCAGGGGCTTCTTCGACGACCTTCTGGTGGCGGCGCTGGATGGAGCAATCGCGCTCGTTCAGGTAAAGGCAGTTGCCGTGGCTGTCGGCGAATACCTGGATTTCCACGTGGCGCGGCTTGAGAACGTACTTTTCCACCAGCATGCGCGAGTCGCCGAAGGCGGACTGGGCTTCACGCTGGGCGGAGGCCAGCGCTTCGGCCAGCTCGCTTTCGCGTTCGACCACTTTCATGCCCTTGCCGCCACCGCCAGCGGCGGCTTTCAGCAACACCGGGTAGCCGATGCGCTCGGCGGCGGTGCGGAAGGTTTCCAGGTCCTGGGCTTCGCCGTGGTAGCCGGGCACCAGCGGTACGCCGGCGGCTTCCATCAGGGCCTTGGCGGCGGACTTGCTGCCCATGGCGTCGATGGCGGTGGCCGGCGGGCCGAGGAAGATCAGGCCGGCATCGGCGATGGCGCGGGCGAAACCGGCGTTTTCCGAAAGAAAGCCGTAGCCGGGGTGGATGGCCTGGGCGCCGCTGGCCTTGGCGGCGGCAATCAGCTTGTCCACCAGCAGGTAGCTCTCGGCCGGCTTGGCACCGCCCAGGTCGACGGCGATATCGGCTTCGCGCACATGGCGGGCATTGCGGTCGATGGCGCTGTGCACGGCCACGGTGCGGATACCGAGGGCCTTGGCGGTGCGCATGACACGGCAGGCGATTTCACCGCGGTTGGCGATCAGCAGGGTGGTGATCATTGTTATTGCTCCTGCCAGGAAGGTTTGCGTTTTTCCAGGAAGGCGCGCAGGCCCTCCTGGCCTTCGGGGCTCACGCGGATGCGGGCGATGGCGCTTTCGGTGTAGCGGCGCAGGTTGGGGCTGAGGACGCCGCTGCCGACTTCGCGCAGCAGGTCCTTGGTGGCGCTCATGGCCTGCGGGCTGTTCTGCAGCAGGTTGGCGGTCCAGGCGTCCACCGCCTGTTCCAGCTCGTCGGCCGGGTAGCACTCGGCGAGCAGGCCCAGTTCACGGGCGCGGTCACCGCTGAAGCGCTCGGCGGTCAGGGCATAGCGGCGCGCGGCGCGCTCGCCGATGGCCTGGACCACGAAGGGACTGATGACGGCAGGCAGCAGGCCGATGCGCACTTCGGACAGGGAGAACTGCGCGTCCACGGCGCCGATGGCCATGTCGCAGCAGCTGATCAGGCCCAGGGCACCACCGAAGGCCGCGCCCTGCACTACGGCCAGGGTCGGCACCTTGAGCTGGTAGAGGTTGTACATCAGCTCGGCCAGCTCGCGGGAATCGTCGAGGTTGGCGTTGTAGTCGAGCTTGGCGGACTCCTGCATCCAGGCCAGGTCCGCGCCGGCGGAGAAGTGTCGGCCACGGCCACGCAGGATGAGGAAGCGCACGTTGGCGGCGGCCTTGACGGCATCCAGGGCGAGGATCAGCTCGCGGATCATCCCGGCGTTGAAGGCGTTGTTCTTCTCCGGGCGGTTGAGCCAGAGGGTGGCGACGCCGTTGTCGGCGAAGTCCAGTTGCAGCGTGGTGAAGTCGGTCATCTTGCTCTCCTGTAGGAGCGAGCTTGCTCGCGATCAGCGGTGGCACCCGGGTTCGCCAGCAAGCTGGCTCCTACGATGGTTCCACCGCTCGCAAGCAGGGTTTACATCCGGAACACGCCGAAGGTGGTCCGCTCGATCGGGGCGTTGAGGCTGGCGGAGAGGGCCAGGCCCAGCACATCGCGGGTTTGCGCCGGGTCGATCACGCCGTCGTCCCACAACCGCGCGCTGGAGTAATACGAATGCGCCTGGCGCTCGTACTGCTCGAGGATCGGCTGCTTGATGCGGGCTTCTTCCTCGGCGCTCAGGCTATGGCCGGCACGCTCGCTCTGTTCGCGCTTGACCTGGGTGAGCACGCCGGCGGCCTGCTCGGCACCCATCACGCCGATGCGTGCGTTGGGCCACATCCACAGGAAGCGTGGGTCGTAGGCGCGGCCGCACATGCCGTAGTTACCGGCGCCGAAGCTGCCGCCGATGATCACGGTGAACTTCGGCACCTTGGCGCAGGCCACCGCCGTCACCAGCTTGGCACCGTGCTTGGCGATGCCGCCTTCCTCGTACTTCTTGCCGACCATGAAGCCGGTGATGTTCTGCAGGAACAGCAGCGGGATGCCGCGCTGGCAGGCCAGTTCGATGAAGTGCGCGCCTTTCTGCGCGGCTTCGGCGAAGAGGATGCCGTTGTTGGCGAGGATGGCGATGGGGTAGCCGTGCAGGTGGGCGAAGCCGCACACCAGGGTGGTGCCGAACAGCGCCTTGAATTCATCGAACTCGGAGTCGTCCACCAGGCGGGCGATGACTTCGCGTACGTCGAAAGGCTGCTTGGCGTCGGCCGGGATCACCCCGTACAGCTCGTCACTGGAGAAGCGCGGGGCGAGCGGGGCGCGCAGGTTCAGCTCGCCGGCCTTGCGCCAGTTGAGGTTGGCGATACTGCGGCGGGCCAGCGCCAGGGCGTGCTCATCGTTCTCGGCATAGTGGTCGGCCACGCCGGACACCTTGCAGTGCACATCGGCGCCGCCCAGTTCTTCGGCGGTCACCACTTCACCGGTAGCGGCCTTCACCAGCGGCGGGCCGGCCAGGAAGATGGTGGCCTGGTTGCGCACCATGATGGTTTCGTCGGACATCGCCGGAACGTAGGCGCCACCGGCGGTGCAGGAGCCCATCACCACGGCGATCTGCGGGATGCCCATGGCGCTCATGTTGGCCTGGTTGAAGAAGATGCGGCCGAAGTGCTCGCGGTCCGGGAACACGTCTTCCTGGCGCGGCAGGTTGGCACCGCCCGAGTCCACCAGGTAGATGCACGGCAGGCGGTTCTGCTGGGCGATGGCCTGGGCGCGCAGGTGCTTCTTCACGGTCAGCGGGTAGTAGGAGCCGCCTTTCACCGTGGCGTCGTTGGCCACGATCATGCATTCCACGCCTTCCACGCGGCCGATGCCAGCCACGACGCCTGCGGCGGGCACGTCTTCGCCATACACCTCATGGGCGGCGAGTTGGCCGATTTCGAGGAAGGGCGAGCCGGCGTCCAGCAGGCGGTTGATGCGCTCGCGGGGCAGCAGCTTGCCGCGCGAGGTGTGGCGTTCCTGGGCCTTGGCGCCGCCGCCTTCATGGATGCGGCCGAGCAGCGCGTGCAGGGCGCCGACCTGTTCGAGCATCGCCTCGCTGTTGCGGGCGAACTCCGGGGAACGGGTGTTGATCTGGGTGTGCAGGATGGCCATTTGGCGCGCTCCGTCGAGTGTCTGTACCGACGCTTTCCTGTAGGAGCCAGCTTGCTGGCGAAGGCTTGTTCGCGAGCAAGCTCGCTCCTACACAGGCGGTGTGGCGATCAGCGGGTTTCGTTGTACAGCTCGCGGCCGATCAGCATGCGGCGGATTTCGCTGGTGCCGGCGCCGATCTCGTAGAGCTTGGCGTCGCGCAGCAGGCGGCCGGCCGGGTACTCGTTGGTGTAGCCGTTGCCACCCAGCAGCTGGATGGTGTCCAGGGCCATCCTGGTGGCCATTTCTGCGGTGTAGAGGATCACCGCGGCAGCATCCTTGCGCGATTCCTCGCCGCGGTCGCAGGCCTTGGCCACGTTGTACAGGTAGGACTTGGAGGCGTTCATGCCGGCGTACATGTCGGCCAGCTTGCCTTGCACCAGCTGGAACTCGCCGATGGACTGCTTGAACTGCTGGCGCTCGTGCACGTAGGGCAGCACTACGTCCATGCACGCGCTCATGATCCCGGTCGGGCCGCCCGAGAGCACGGTGCGCTCGTAATCCAGGCCGCTCATCAGCACGGCCACGCCACGGCCTTCCGCACCGAGGATGTTCTCTTCCGGCACTTCGACGTCTTCGAACACCAGCTCGCAAGTGTTGGAACCGCGCATACCCAGCTTGTCCAGCTTCTGGTGGCGGGAGAAGCCCTTGTAGTCGCGCTCGACGATGAAGGCAGTCATACCGCGCGAGCCGGCGTTGACGTCAGTCTTGGCGTAGATCACGTAGGTGTTGGCGTCCGGGCCATTGGTGATCCACATCTTGTTGCCGTTGAGTACGTAGCGGTCGCCTTTCTTTTCGGCGCGCAGCTTCATCGACACCACGTCCGAGCCGGCATTGGGCTCGCTCATGGCCAGCGCGCCGACGTGTTCGCCGGAGCACAGCTTGGGCAGGTACTTGAGCTTCTGCTCGTGGGTGCCGTTCTTGCGGATCTGGTTGAGGCACAGGTTGGAGTGGGCGCCATAGGACAGGCCGACCGAGGCGGACGCGCGGCTGATCTCTTCCATGGCCACCACGTGAGCCAGGTAGCCCATGTTGGTGCCGCCGTACTCCTCTTCCACGGTCATGCCCAGCAGGCCCATGTCGCCGAACTTGCGCCACATGTCCATGGGGAACTCGTTATCGCGGTCGATCTGGGCGGCACGCGGAGCCAGTTCGGCTTGGGCGAACTGGTAGACGGAGTCGCGCAGCATGTCGATGGTCTCGCCGAGACCGAAGTTGAGGGTGGGATAGCTCATCGTTACACCTGTGCTTGTCATTGTCGGTGAGTGGGGGAGGGGTCAGGCGTTGACGCCCTGTTTGCGTTCGGTTTCGGCCAGAGCCGCCAGGCAGCGTTCCTCGGCCGTATCCAGTTCCAGTTGCATCTGCCGGATATCCAGCAACTGCTGTTCAAGCTGCGCGCGGCGCGCGGCGATCTTGCCCATGAAGGTTTCCAGCTGCTTGCGATTGCCGCTGCTGGGGTCGTAGAGGTCGATCAGCTCCTTGCATTCGGCCAGCGAGAAGCCGATGCGCTTGCCGCGCAGGATGAGCTTCAGCGCCACCAGGTCCTTCGGGCTGTAGATGCGTTCCTGGCCCTTGCGCTCGGGGCTGAGCATGCCCTGCTCCTCGTAGAAGCGGATGGCGCGGGTGGTGACGTCCAGTTCGCGGGCCAGGTCGGAAATGCTGTAGGTGATGGACATGGAAGGGGCCGTCTCTGTGTTTACCTTTACGTTAACGTAAACCTGTGCCAACCTGACTGTCAACTACGCACCGCAAAGGCTGGCGATGGCCGGAATGGCTTGATACCTGCTCCTTGCAGGGGAAAGGGCCCGCTCTTTACGGACGCGGGCCGGGGGTGTAGACATTCAAGGCGTGCGACTTGTCCGCCGGCCCATGCCGGGGCGCACGCTGGAGCGAGAGATGGCGCAAGACATTCGAATAAAAACCGCTGCCGATCCATTGCAAGAGTCGCGGGAGTTCCGCCTGAGGCTGGCCAGCGAGGGCGAACTGCCCCAGGGCGTGCTGCGCGAAGAGATCGATGCCTCATGGCGACGCAGCCTGGGCCACGGCCTCAACTGCCTGGAAGGCGACCAGGTGGGGCTGGAGCAGGGCCATGACCTGCAACTGCTGCTGGACAGCAACCGCCTGCTGATCGACGCCGCGACACCGGAGCTCGAATACCTGGTCAGCCAGCAGGGCAAGGGCGGGCTGATCATTCTCGGCGACGCCCAGGCCAACGTCCTGGCTATCGAAGGCCAGACCGAATTCCTCAAGACCTTCGGCCTGCGCGACCTCAAGCCTGGCAGTTGCTGGAGCGAATCCCTGCGCGGCACCAACGCCATCGGCACCGCGGTGGTGGAAGGGCGCCCGACGCTGATCAACTGCGGCGAGCATTACCTCGACCGCCTCAGCCCCTTTTCCTGTACCTCGGTACCGCTGCGTGACCCGCAGGGCCGCGTCGTGGGCGTGCTCGACCTGACCCGCGAAGGTGTCATGGCCCAACCCCAGGACAACCTCTCCACCCTGATGCTGGCGGCCGGCAACATCGAAAGCCGCATGTTCGGCCTCTGCTATCCCGACCATCTGGTGCTGGCCTTCCACAGTCGCCCGCAATACCTCGGCAGCGCCTGGCACGGCCTGCTGGCGCTGAGCCTTGATGGCGAGGTACTGGCCGCCAACGAACGCGCCTGCGACCTGTTGCAGATACGCCGTGAATCCCTGGTGGGACGGCGTTCCAGCGACCTGATCGGCGAGCGCTCGCCGCAGTTCATCGCGCGCCTGCTGCAGGGCGGCGTGAGCAGCGTGCAGACCGCCAAGGGCGAATTCTTCTTCCGCGCCCTGCAGGTGCCGCGCCATACCAGCATCGGCGGCACTGCACCGACTGCCAAGGCGCCCAACGCGCAGAAATCCCAGGTACTCGAAGAGCTGGCCGGCCGCGACAGCCGTTTCGCCCGCGCCCTGCGCATGGCCCGCCAGGGGCTGGCCAATGAGCTGCCGGTGCTGCTGCTGGGCGAGACCGGCACCGGCAAGGAAGTGGTGGCCCGCGCGCTGCATCAGTCCAGCCCGCGTGCCGACAAGCCCTTCGTGGCGGTGAACTGCGCCGCCATTCCCGAGGGCCTGATCGAATCCGAACTCTTTGGCTATCGCGAAGGCGCCTTCACCGGTTCGCGTCGGGGCGGCATGGTCGGCCGGCTGATGCAGGCCCACGGCGGCACCCTGTTCCTCGACGAGATCGGCGACATGCCGCTCAGCCTCCAGGCACGCCTGCTGCGTGTGCTGCAGGAGCGCAGGGTGGCGCCGCTGGGGGCCGGCGAAGAGCAGGACATCGATGTGGCGGTGATCTGCGCCACCCACCGCGACCTCAAGCGCCTGGTGCAGGACAAGCACTTCCGCGAAGACCTCTACTACCGCATCAACGGCGTCAGCCTGCGCCTGCCGGCCCTGCGCGAGCGGGACGACCTGGCCGGGATGATCGGCAGCGTGCTGCACAAGTTCGGCGCTACCAACGTCAGTCTCGACAAAGACCTCAGCGAGCTGCTGGCCGGCTACGACTGGCCGGGCAACATCCGTCAGCTGGAAATGGTCCTGCGCTCGGCCCTGGCCATGCGCGAAGAGGGTGAGACGGTGCTCGGCCTTGACCATCTCACCGACAGCCTGCTGGACGACCTGACCGCCAGTTGCCGCCAGCCGGGCAGCATCCGCGAGAACGAACTGGAACTGATCCGCGGCGCGCTGGACCGCCACCAGGGCAACGTCTCGGCCGCCGCCGACTCCCTGGGCATCAGCCGCGCGACGCTGTATCGCAAGTTGAAGCAACTCAGGGGATGAGGGGCTGTTGGAGCTCCCATGTAGTCACAACCCTTGTGGTAGCGAATTCATTCGCGATTCGGTCCATAGGCCCCGCAGGTGGACCGGGGACTGCGTTGCAGTCCTTCGCGAATGAATTCGCTGCCACATCAGCTAGCCGAAAATCCTGCATTCCATGACCCGCCTCTTCCTCAAACTGGTGGAAACCAGCGACCCCGACCTCCTGTGCCGAGCCCTTGCCTGGCTGTACAGCTTCGTCCGCCCGCAGCTGCGCGCCATCCTGGTGCTACTCGGCCTGTCCCTCGGCGCATCCCTGTTGGTGCTGGCCCAGCCCTGGCTGACCAAGACCCTGATCGACGACGGCCTGTTGGCCAGGGACTTCAGCAAGCTGGTGCAGGTGGCCATCGCGATGATCGCCGTCGGCATCCTCGGCACCGTCCTGTCCGGTATCAACCGCTACCTGCACACGCGGCTTTCCGGGCGCATCCTTTTCGCCCTGCGAGACGACCTCTATCGCCACCTGCAGCAACTCTCACCGGCCTTCTACGGCCGCAAGCGCCTCGGCGACATCCTGTCCCGGCTGGATGGCGACGTGGCGGAGATCCAACGCTTTGCCGTGGATTCGCTGTTCTCCGCCGTTTCCAGCGTCATCGGCCTGCTCGGCGCCGTGGCCCTCATGCTGCTGTTGTCCTGGCAACTGTCTCTGTTGCTGGCGCTGCTGATCCCCATCGAAGTGCTCTGGCTGCGCTGGATGCGACGCAAGGTGGAGCGGGAGGTGCGCAGCCTGCGCGAGCGGTCGGCGGATGTGTCGTCCTTCCTGGTGGAAACCCTGCCGGCGATGAAATTCATCCAGGCCGCCGGCCAGCAGAAGCGCGAGTCGCGACGCCTGGAAGGTCTGGGGCAGGGCTACATGAGCCAATTGCTGCGGGTGCAGGTCACCGAATTCTTCACCCACGCCGTGCCCGGCACGCTCACCTCCCTGTCCCGTGCCTGTGCCTTTCTCATCGGCGGTTACTGGGTCATCCAGGGCACCTGGCAACTGGGTGCGCTGATCGCCTTTTCCACCTACCTCGGCATGGCCGTGGGCCCGGTGCAGAGCCTGCTCGGCCTCTACGTCGCCCTGCAGCGGATGACCGTCAGCCTCGGCCGGGTGATGGAGCTGCAGCAGGAACCCGTGCCGGTACGTCAGCCCGAGTCGCCCAAACCCATGCCGGAGGGCAGGGGAGAGCTGCGCCTCGAGGGCGTGCACTTCGCCCATGAACAGCGTGCCGGCGCCATACTGCGCGGAGTGGATACGGTGATCCCCGCCGGCCTCAAGGTGGCCATCAGTGGCGCCTCCGGCGTCGGCAAGTCGACCCTCATCGACTTGCTGCAACGCTTCTATGACCCGGACCAGGGCCGTGTGCTGCTGGACGGCGCCGACCTGCGCGAGCTGGACCTGTTCGCCCTGCGCCGGCGCATCGCCGTGGTCAGCCAGGACATCGTCCTGTTCCGTGGCACCCTGGCCGAGAATCTTGCCTACAGCGCCCCGGATGCCAGTCGCGAGTCCCTGGAGCAAGTCGCTCGCCTGGCCCGGCTGGACAGCCTGATCGAATCCCTGCCAATGGGCCTGGACAGTCCCCTGGGCGAGCGCGGCCAGCAGCTTTCCGGCGGCCAGAGACAGCGCATCGCCATTGCCCGCGCCTTGCTGCAGGACCCGCTCATCCTTGTGCTGGACGAAGCCACCTCGGCAGTGGACGAAGCCACCGAGCGCGAGGTGATCGCCGCCATCGACCAACTTTTCTTCGGCCGCACCCGCATCCTGATCAGCCATCGGCCATCCACCCTGGCACAGGCCGACATCGCCTTCCGCCTGGAGCATGGGCAATTGAAACGCCTGGAACCGGAGCAGGTGAGCCATGGCCATTGAGCTCGCCATCGGCATCATCGACAGCGGCTTTGCACCTGGGCAGGGCGATCAGGTTGCGCTGGCCAGACGCTTCTGGCTGGACGCGGGTGAATTGCAGGAGGGTGACACCCAACTCGACGCCCTTGGCCACGGAAGCGTGGTGCTGGACACCCTGACCCGCGAGAGCGGCCCGGTCCGCCTCTGCGTCGCCCAGGTCTTCGGCGACCGCTGGCAAACCAGCCCGCTGCAGATCGCCGCCGCCTTGCACTGGCTGGTCGAGCAGGACGTTGCGCTGGTGAACATGAGCCTGGGCCTGCGCAATGACCGCCCGGTACTGCGCGAGGCCTGCGTACTGGCCCAGGCCTCCGGCATCCTGCTTTGCGCTTCCAGTCCGGCTCAGGGCGAGCCGGTATACCCAGCCGCTTACCCAGGCGTGATCCGCATCACCGGCGACGCCCGCTGCGCGCCGGGGCAATGGTCCTGGCTGAACAGCCCCCAGGCCGACTTCGGCGCCCATGTCGCCGCCGCCAATGGCGTGGCCGGCTCCAGCGTGGGCTGCGCGGCACTCTCGGGGATCATCGCGGGCTACCTGCAGTCACAGCCCGGCGCAAGCCGCGAGGCGGTGCTCCGCTGGCTGCGGGACGGTGCAGCCTTCATCGGCCCGGAGCGCCGTGGCCATGACTGACATCGTCGTGCTCGGCGCCGGTCCGGCCGGTGCGGGCGTGGCCCTGGGACTGAAGCGGCTTGGCTACCCCGTGCGGGTGGTCAGTGAATGGCGGCGTTTCGCAGCGGTGGAAGGCGTGTCCCAGCGGGTGCTGGACGGCCTGCGCCAGGCCGGCCTCCACCGTGCCCTGGCCTGCGCGGCTGCGCCGTCTCCCCGACGCGTGTTGTGGAATGGCGACGGCCAGTCCATCAACCAGGAATGCCTGCTGGACCGCCCCCGGTTCGACGCGGCCATCCGCGAAGACCTGCGCGAGGCCGGAATCGAAGTACTGGAAGCCCGCGTGCTCAAGGTGGAAGGCAGCGACGCCGGCCACCTGATCCAGCTCGACTCCCGCGAGCCGCTGCGCGCTGATTTCCTCGTCGAGGCCCGAGGCCGTTCGGCACCGCTCGCCGGGGGGCGACTGCGCGGGCCGGAAACCCTCAGCCTGCTCAACCAGTGGCAGGAAGCACCGGGCCATCCCGGCTCCGCAGTCGAGAGCCTGCCCGACGGCTGGGCCTGGATGGCGCGCCTGGCCGATGGCCGCTGCTATTGGCAGATCACCCAGGATGCCGGTGGCCTTCCGCCCAAGGATCAATTGCCGGATTACTGTGCCCGGCGTCGCGCTGAATCCGCGCTGGTGCGCGAACTGTTCGGCGACGCCGCACTGCAACCCGCCAGCCTCCATGCCCGCAGCAGCACGGCGATCCTCTTCCATGAAGCCAGCGGCCCGAGCTGGCTGCGGGTCGGGGATGCGGCGATGGCGGTGGACCCGCTCTCCGGCAACGGCATCTTCCAGTCCCTGTCCTCTGCGTTACAGGCGCCCGCCGTAATCAACACAATGCTGCAACGCCCAGATCGAGCTGAGTTGGCCCGACAATTCCACCAGCGCCGGGTAGAGCACCTCTTTCTGCGCTTCGCCCGCACTGGCCGGGATTTCTATGCCCTGGAACAGCGCTGGCCCGAGCAACCCTTCTGGTGCGACCGCCGCACCTGGCCGGATGCCGACCCCATGCACGCCCCGGCGGACTTCAGCCAGGTGAGGGTAGCGCGCGCACCGGTGATCCACGGCGAGCTGATCGAAGAAGTGGAGGTGGTTGTCACGGCCGACCAGCCCCTGGGTATCTGGCACCTGCAAGGCATCGAACTCGCGCCCATCATCACCGCGCTCAAACGAGGGGAGCTGAACCAGGCCCTGGCTGCGTTGCCCGAGCCGCAGCGCCGCACGGTCCAGGGCTGGCTCCTGTCCCAGGGCTACCGCCCCTGAAGGTTTTCTGCCAAGGGCAACAACGTTGCCCCCGGGAACCAGCAGAACGGTCCGTATTCCGCTGGGGGTGGCAGAGTGCAGCCCGTCGGTCTTCACTGATTGTAAATTGACACTACGACCATCAGTCGCGCTAAGTGTTGGAGTAGTCGGCAGTTTCCGGGAAATGCCATGAGTGAAGACCAGAAGAACGAACGCAGTATCTGGCACGTTTACCAAGGAAAGCTGGGCGCCCCCCTGACACTCGCGGTGCTCGTATTCGTCGGATGCCTGTTGGGCATCCTCAGCCGTCCGGAAAACCATCTCGCCTCGCTCTGGCTGGCCAACGCCACCATGGCCGGCTTCATGCTCAGGGTGCCCGCCTCGGTGAGCCCGCTTGGCTGGCTCCTTTCGACGCTGGCCTTTCTCGCCGCGGACCTGCTGACCGGTTCCGGGTTGTTCAAGGCGGGCATCCTCACCGTCGCGAACCTCATGGGCGTGGCGGCGACCTATACGGTCTACAAGCGCCTGTCCAAGGGGGCGATCGGTATCCGTCAGCCGATGTCGGTACTTCAGCTCGCCATCGCCTGCGCCTGTGGCGCTGCGGCATCAGGCCTGGTGGGGGCGGTCGCCAATCCGTTGCTGTTCGACGGCGGTGTGCTGATCGGTTTCATCTTCTGGTCCGTCACCGAGTTCGCCAACTACATCGGTATTCTGCCCGTCATCCTGAGCATGCCCGAACCCGCTGCGCGGGCCCGCAGGATAGTAATCAACAGCGCCGCACCGATCCGCTGGCGCGGCATGCTTCCGGTATTCGGGCTGTTCGTCTCCTGCATGGGGGCCATCGTCATCGGCGGTCCTGGCGCCATCGCATTTCCGGTACCCGCGCTGCTGTGGTGCGCGGTGACCTACTCGGTATTCGTCACCGCGCTCCTCACCCTGATGGCCAGCGCCTGGATGCTGATCAGCTTTTCCCACTCCCTCCCGTACGATGAGTCGCTGCTCATCTCCCTCCGGCTTGGCGTGTTCCTGATCGTCCCCGGTCCGATCATGCTGTCCAGCGTGATGCAGAGTAATAACAAGCTGCTGGTCACCCTCAAACAGATGGCGGCGCGGGATGGCCTGACCGGGGTGAGCAACCGCCTGGATTTCCTCGACAGGGCCCAGGAGCAACTGAACGCCGCCTCATCTTCCGTCGGGGTGATGATGATCGACCTGGACCACTTCAAGGAGATCAACGACACCCACGGCCACTCCGCCGGTGACGCCGTGTTGATAGCGGTCGCCGGGCGCATCCAGCGTTGCCTGCGCAGCAGTGATTTGCTGGGCCGCCTGGGTGGGGAGGAATTCGCGATCCTGATTCCGGACCGTTCCGCCGAAGAACTCATCGCCGTGGCCGAGCGCATACGGCACACAGTGGCGGATTCCACGGTCGGCCTGCCAAACCACAGGTCGATCCCGGTCACCATGAGCATCGGTCTTGTGGTGGTCGAGAATGGCAACGGGTTGAGTATCGAGCGCCTGCTGATCGAAGCCGACTCGGCCCTCTACAGGGCCAAGAGTGCCGGGCGCAACCGGGTTGTGCTTTCCGGTGCTCCTGAGCCAGTCAACTGAGGCTTCGGCAAGCGGCTGACTCGGAACCTGTTGGGGCGAACTCATTCGCAAGGGCAACGCAGTTGCCCCTCCAACGCACTGATGCAGAGACCCGGGATGGGTAAGCAGGAAAGCCATGCGGACTATCGGCCGATGGTTATCCCTTCTTATCGATAACTGGCCACGCGCTTCCCGACTTGCACGTGACTCATGGCGGTTGATAGCCTTCCGGGCCTAAGAAACCAGCAGGCCCGGGTATGGTGATCAGGGTTGTCGAGGCACAGGAAGTAGACCAGCAGCGGATAGCCATTCCTGGTTGGGAACAGCAATACACGCAGATGTCTGCTGGGCGATTCTCGGGGCGGATCCTGCACGCCGAGGTCGAGGGGATCGAGCTCTATGAGGAGCAGATGAACCTTCGCGTTGAGCAGGAGTTCCATGCTCCGCCCGGCGCCCTGGTCTTCAGCTTCGACATGTCGGAAAACACCCTTTACCTGCTCGATGGCGAGACCCGCAACGCCTGGGTCACGCCGGAGAACTACCGCGAGGTGGCGGTGGTGATCAAACAGGCGGGGCAGTGGGGCCAATCGCTCGATGGATTCGCTGACCTGGTGCTGACGCCGCTTCGATCCGACAACTGCAGGTCGGTCGCGGCCTCGCTCAGCAACATGCTCACCGGCGCGTCCGGCGGCCACCACCCTATGGATGCTCCCGGTGTCGCGCAGACCATCGTATCCGACTGTTTCTCCCTGCTCTGCGAGGCTCCGCTTGGCGATGTGCATCGCTCGCGCTCCATGGTCCAGGCCAAACGTGTCGTGCAGCGGGTCAAGGAAGTGGTGAACGATTGTCCCGAAGAGCACTTCGGGATGACCGAGCTGGCCGCGAAAGCCGGTGTTTCGCCGCGCAGCCTGCAGCAATCCTTCCTGCGTTACGCCGGCCTCCCGCCCATCGTCTGGCTCAGAAACCGTCGCCTGAACGCGGCTCGCCGCGACTTGCTGGGGGCCGCCGAGTCGGGCACGACCGTGGCCGAGGTGGCCATGAAATGGTCGTTCTGGCACCTGGGCCGCTTCTCCCAGTCCTACCACGCGCTCTTCGGCGAGTACCCCAAGACCACCGTCAAGCAGGGCGGCCGGACCTGATCGCGGACGCGGTCCGCTGCTGCAGATGCAGCCTTGGCGTGGACCGTAGGAGGGTGTGGAGCGAAGCGATACCCATCCATCGAGATCGCCGCAGGATGGGTATCGCCCAGGCTCCACCCATCCTGCAAGGGCCGATTTGTCAGCCCAGCAACTCCCGCACCCGATACCACGCCATGCCTAGCGCCAGCAGCGGGGAGCGCAGCAGCTTGCCGCCGGGGAAGGTGAGATGCGGCACCGCGCTGAACAGGTCCAGCCCCTTGCTTTGACCGCTATGGATGGCCTCCGCCAGCAGCTTGGCCGACCAGTGCGTCACGTTCAGTCCGTGGCCGGAATAGCCCTGGGCGAAGAACACGTTCGGATGCGCCTTGAGCCGTCCTACCTGCGGGAAGCGATTGGCGGTGATCCCGATCATGCCGCCCCACTGGTACTCGATCCGCACCCGCGCGAGCTGCGGGAATACCTTGAGCACCTTCGGCCGCATGTAGGCGCCGATGTCCTTCGGGTCCCGGCCGGAGTAATGGCAGGCGCCTCCGAAGAGCAGGCGCCGATCGGCGGTCAGGCGGTAGTAGTCCAGCCCCACCTTCTGGTCGCACAGCGCCAGGTTCTGCGGGATCAGCTGCGCCGCCAGTTCTTCGGACAACGGCTCGGTTGCGACCACATAGCTGCCGGCGGGCAGCACTTTGCCGGTCAGCCTGGGTTCCAGATCGTCCAGGTGCGCATTGCAGCCGAGCACCAGGTTATCCGCCAGCACGCGTCCCTGCGCACAGTGGACGATCGCGGTCTTGCCGTGCTCGATGCGCAGCACCGGGCTCTGCTCGAAGATCTGTGCGCCGAAGGCCTGGGCGGCGCGGGCTTCGCCCTTGACCAGGTCCAGCGGATGCAAGTGACCTGAGCCCATGTCGACCAGTCCACCGGCGTAGCAATCGCTGGCCACCACCTCACGCATCTGGCCGGGGCCTATCAGACGGGTCTGGTGCGGATAGCCCAGCGCATTCAGTTCCTCCTGCTCTTCGGCCATGGCGGCGAACTGGGCGGGGGTGTTGGCCAGCTCGCAGAAGCCCCAGCGCAGGTCGCAATCGATGTTCAGGTCGCGGATGCGCTCCGCGACCAGGGTCACCGAGTCGAGGCCCGCGCGCTCCAGGTAGCGGACCCCTTCCTCGCCCACGTACTTGGCGAAGCCACTGACATCGTGGCCGATGCCACGTATCAGTTGGCCACCGTTGCGTCCGCTGGCGCCCCAGCCTATGCGGCGCGCTTCCAGCAACACCACGGAGTGTCCACGCTGGGCCAGCTCCAGTGCAGTGTTGACGCCTGTGAGCCCACCGCCGACGACGCAAACGTCCGCGCGAACGTCCCCCGCGAGCGAGGGATACAGCTGTTTGTCTCGGGCGGTTGCGGCGTAGTAGGACGCAGCATGCTCCTCGGTGTGAGTCATGGCTCGTTCTCGATTCATTGGTTGAACTTGATCTTGCTCCAGCTGCGGGTCATCAGGCGCATGATCCTGGGCGGCGGCGCCTTGGCGATGTACAGCTTGTCGAGCACGGCCTGGCTCGGATAGACCTCGGGGTTGTTCTGCATCTCCGGGTCGAGCAGCGCCTTGGCGTCGGCGTTGGCGCTGGGGTAGCCGACGTACTCGCTGATGCCGGCGATCACCTTGGGCTCCAGGATGTAGTTGATGAACGTCAGCGCCTGCTCCGGGTTCTTCGCATCCGACGGGATGGCCATCAGGTCGAACCACAGGTTCGCGCCTTCCTTGGGAATGCTGTAGGCGATCTCGATGCCGTTCCCGGCTTCCTTGGCCCGCGCCGCTGCCTGGAACACGTCGCCGGAGTAGCCGAAGGCCACGCAGATGTCGCCGTTGGCCAGGTCCGAGATGTACTTCGAGGAGTGGAAGTAGGTGACGTAGGGGCGCACCGCCGCGAGCTTGGCCTCGGCCTTCGGGTAGTCGGCCGGGTTGGTGCTGTTGGGGTCCAGGCCCAGGTAGTTGAGCACCGAGGGGATCATCTCGTCGGGGGAGTCCATGAAGGCGACGCCGCACGCATGCAGCTTCTCGATGTTCTCCGGCTCGAACAACACCGACCAGGAGTCGATGCGGTCGATCCCCAGCACCTGCTTGACCTTCGCGACGTTGTAGCCGATGCCGTTGGTGCCCCACAGATACGGCACCGAATGGCGGTTACCCGGGTCGTTCTGCTCCAGCAGCTTGAGCAGCTTCGGGTCCAGGTGCTTCCAGTTCGGCAGCTTGCTGCGGTCGAGTTCGAGGAAGACCCCGGCCTGCACCTGGCGGGTGAGGAAGTGGTTGGACGGCACCACCACGTCGTAACCCGAACGGCCCGCGAGCAGCTTGCCTTCCAGGGTTTCGTTGGAGTCGAAGACGTCATAGATCGGCTTGATGCCGGTGGTTTTCTGGAACTCACCCAGGGTGTCGGGTGCAATGTAGTCGGTCCAGTTGTAGACGCTGATCGTCGGCTCAGCGTGGGCGGCCTGGGCCATCGTGGCCAGGGCAAAGGGCGCAAGGTAGCGCAGCAGTCTCATATCGACTCCCGTATTTTTGTTGTGATGGCGCTAAGGCGCCGGGCTAGACGCTCAGCAGCAGGAACTCGCGTTCCCAGGAACTGATCACCCGCTTGTAGTTCTCGTGTTCGGTGCGCTTCACGGCAACGTAGCCCTGCACGAACTTGCGGCCCAGGTACTCCCCGAGCACGTCGCAGTCCTCCATCTGGGCCAGCGCGTCCTCGATGGTGATCGGCAGGCGCAGGTTGCGTCGCTCGTAGCCACGCCCTTGCACCGGGGTGCTGGGGGCAACCTTCTCGACCATGCCCAGGTACCCGCAGAGCAGGCTGGCGGCCAGCGCGAGGTAGGGGTTGGCGTCTGCGCCGGGCAGGCGGTTCTCCACCCGCATCGCCTCGGGCGAGGAGGGCGGAACACGCAGCCCCACGGTGCGGTTTTCCTCTCCCCACTCGACGTTCACCGGAGCCGAGGTGTCCGGCAGGAAGCGACGGAAGGAGTTCACGTTCGGCGCGAACATCGGCAGCACCTTCGGAATGTACTTCTGCAGGCCGCCGATGAAGTGGAGGAACAGTTCGCTCTTGGAGCCATCCGCGTTGGCGAAGATGTTCTTGCCGGTGGCGACATCCAGGACGCTCTGGTGAATGTGCATCGCACTGCCCGGTTCATCGGTGATGGGCTTGGCCATGAAGGTCGCGCTCACGTCATGCTTGAGTGCGGCCTCGCGCATGGTGCGCTTGAACACGGTGATCTGGTCGGCCAGGCTCAGTGCGTCGCCGTGACGGAAGTTGATCTCCATCTGCGCCGGGCCGTCCTCATGGATCAGCGTGTCCAGGTCCAGCCCCTGCGCTTCGCACCAGTCGTAGACATCCTCGAACAGCGGGTCGAACTCGTTGGTGGCATCGATGGAGAAACTCTGGCGACCGCTCTCCGGGCGTCCCGATCGGCCCACGGGAGCTTCGAGGGGGAAGTCCGGGTCGCTGCTGCGCTTGGTCAGGTAGAACTCCATCTCCGGCGCCACGACCGGCCTCCAACCCTTGTCCGCATACAGTTTCAGGACGCGCTTGAGCACGTTGCGCGGCGACAGCTCGATCGGATTGCCGTACCTGTCGAAAGTGTCGTGGAAGACCATGGCGGTCGGTTCCAGCGCCCAGGGCACGAGGAAGATCGCGTCGGGGTCGGGGCGGCAGAACATGTCGATGTCGGCTTCGTCCAGCAGGTCGTAGTAGACGTCGTCGTCGACGAAATCGCCGGTGACCGTTTGCAGCAGGACGCTTTCCGGGAGTCGCATGCCGCCTTCGCCGAGGAACTTGTTGGTTGGGGAAATCTTCCCGCGGGCGATGCCGGTCAGGTCGCTGACCAGGCATTCGACTTCGGTGATTTTTTGTTGTTTCAGCCGTTGCTCCAGTTGCTCGGCGGGGGTGGTCATACAAGCCTCGGAAGGTTCATGGTTTCGGAATGAGAGCGTGCCAGCAGCATGCCGCTGCAAGGCCGCGGGGATAGTTTCGTTCGCAGGGACGAACCCGTTCTATCCACTTTCCGCACACATGACCGAGCCGTGTCGCAACGCCTCCCTTTTCCTTGTGGGGGCGAAATCATTTGCGTGGGGCAACGCAGTCGCCACAATTCCCCCGTCTGTTGTGAGAGCGACTTCAGTCGCGAAGAAGCCGCCCACAACGCCCAGTTGATGGCGTCCGCTTCCTCATGGGAGCCAAGCGGACTTTTAGCGTAGCGAGGACATTGTCCCCATTACCCTCATTTACCCCTGCTCACAAAGCATTCATTTCAGCAATATCACGTGCCACCTGATCTGCAGAGTGGTCGAACATCGCCTGCTCCTGCGCATCCAGAGGCAACTCGATCACCCGCACAAGCCCCTCCTCTGCCAGCACACAGGGGACGCCCATGGCAATACCTGTTCGCCCGTACTCGCCCTCGAGAATCGCGACCGTCGGCAAAATGCGGTTTCGCCCATTGGCGATAGCATCCACCATCTGTGCGATTGCCACGCCCGGCGCATCGCAGGCGCTCCCCAGCTTCTTCAAGCCCAGAATCTCGCCGCCACCCTGACGTGTGCGCTCCACAATCCGCTCAATCTGCTGACTGGACAGGAAGTGAGACAGCGGCACCGAACCGACCGCACAGTAGCGCATCAGCGGCACCATGCTATCGCCATGCCCTCCCAGCACCAGCGCCGTGATATCCCGAGCAGAAAACCCTGTCTCCTCGGCAATGAAACACTTCATGCGCGCTGTATCCAGCACCCCCGCCTGCCCGAACACCTTGTCGCGTCCCAGTCCACTGAGGGACCAGGCCCGATAGGTCAGCACATCGACCGGGTTCGACACCACCAACACCGTCGCTGCCGGAGCATGATGATTAATGTCCCGCATGATGCCGTCGAGAATTGGCAGATTGATGCTCAATACATCCTGACGCGACTGACCAGGCTTGCGGGGCACACCTGCCGTAATCACCACCAGGTCGGAATCCTGGAGCAATTCGGCATTGGACCCGCCCTGAACCCGGGTGTCAGAACCTGACTCAACTGCCGCCTGCCAGACATCCAGCGCCTTGCCCTGTGCCAATTCACCCTGCACATCAATCATCATCAGCTCACGACAGAACTCTTCCCGGGCGATGATCTGAGCCGCCGCCTCACCCACCATGCCGACACCCACAATTGATAGCTTGTTCACCTCACACCTCCGCGCGGTGCGCGTCATTTGCAACACGCCCACCTCTGCAGAGAAGTATTAACCGCCAATGCAAAAAGGCCACCCGAAGGTGGCCGATGCCGTCGCTAGTGGCCTGTCCCGGCCCCGGGACATCTGCCCAGCCGGTTGCTGCCATTGGGAGGCCGGCAGCCTCCTGCCAAAAGCCGCCCTGTGACGCCTGACAACGATCGACCGATAGCACACCATGACACGCTGCCAGCGACATCCATCATGTGCACTGGAGTCATGCCATTTTTCCACCTCGCCTCATATCGTGTCTCTGCCGCAGCATGCACACCTGAGCCGCTTGCCCAGCGGTCCGGGACAGACCAGGCTCCGGACGCTCACTCCCGTCCATTTGTCGACTGACTGAAGCTGTTAGTCGTAGTCAACCGCCTCGACTAGGCGGATGCTTGTGAGAGACGCACTAGTTTCCCGTGCCACACGGACCCTATCGATCAATGGTCAAGTCGCGGAAGGGCACCGCTGGTCAGGGTTGCCGGGACGCGAGTTGATGGAGCCTGCGCAATGTCGGTAATCGAGCCACTGCTGCTGAGCACCGTGCGCATTTGTACCTATGCAGGGCCACGCCTGCTGACCAATGCCAGCGGTTTCTTTTTCGCGCGTGACGAGCGCCTGTTCCTGGTCACCAGCCGGCATGTGATGGTGGATGCGTCGGGCCGGCATTTCCCTGATCGGCTCGAAATCGAGCTGCACACCGATCGGCACAACATGGCGCGTTCCTGTGGTTTTTCCGTGCCGCTGTATCGTGACGGCAAGAGCCTATGGCGCCAAGGGCGGGATACGGCGGGTGGCGTCGACGTCGCGCTGATCGAACTGGAGCGTGCGGCATTGCCGAGTGCGGTGGTTTACCACGCTTTCACACCAGGGCACCTGCAGGCTCCCAGCGACCTGATCGAGGTCGGCACCGCCCTGTTGGTGGTGGGATTTCCCCTGGGTTTCCACGACCACCTGCATCACATGCCGGTGGTGCGGCATGCCATTGTTGCCTCTTCGTTCGGCCTGCGTTTCCAGGGGCAGGGCTATTTCCTCACCGACGCGCGCACGCACCGCGGCACAAGCGGCGCGCCGGTGGTGATGCGGATGCCGAATGATTGCAGGAACTCGGTGGATCTGCCCTGGATCTTGCTCGGCGTCCATTCGGCGCGCCTCGATCTGGGTAATCGCGACCTTGTGCAAGACGAAGCGCTGGGACTCAATTGCACCTGGTACGCCGACATCCTCATGACCCTGAGTGCGGACTGAGGAATGCAGTCGATGCCGTCGGTGGTCTCATGTTCTGGTATTCGCGGCTCGTCGGGGGGGCGCAAGGAGGAGCTGCCCGGCCATGCATCTTGCCGTAGCAGTCCTTCACCGCCGATCAATGCGACTTTCAGGGGGGGGGCCAGGGTCTGGATGAAACGGGCGAACAGGTTCCCTTCAGTGCGATGCCGTACAGACCGGTCGTTCAGACCGGATGCAACCTGTAAGCCGTCAGGTCATTGCCGCAGTGCCGAAGGAGGCCCCGGATGTTCGAAACTCTCGTGATCGTATTGCTGGCCTCGTGGGCATTGGGAGTGGTCACGTCCTATTACCTGGGCGGGCTCATCCATGTCCTCCTGTTCCTGGCGATTGCGCTGGTCGTTTTCCGAAACAGGCGGGGGCGGCGCGCGTGAGGCGCAGTAACTCGTGCCAGGAAAGGCCCCCTTCGCGAGGGCACATTTCGTTCACGCCCAACCGGTGCTGCCATAAAAACGATTGACCTCCCTTTGCCAGCGCTGGTCGGCCATGTCGGGCCAGTGGTTCTTGTCGAACCCCGGTGCCTCCTTCAGTCGACTCCTTTCAACATCGAGCATGAAGCGCCCGAGCCTGGTATCCAGCGTCAACGCTCTCCAGGGTACGGCATAGAGCCTTTCGCCAAGGCTGAAGAACGTCGTGCAGAACAGCACTGCGTAGAGGACTCGGCCGCTGCGTATATCCAGCATGATTTCCCTGATTACCCCGAGGTCATCGCCGTCGAGGTTATAGACATCTTTACCGATGAGTCCGTCCGTGGCCATGAGTTCAGGTCCTCTTCGAGTCGCCAGCCCGACTTCATGGTCTTCGTTTTTGGCGTCGTTTACAGGACGGGTCATGGCTGCCTCCAGTCGCAATGGGGTAAGCGTTCCCCTTTCTCTGGTGTGCCTCGGTTCGGGGCGATGGCAGTTCTCGAGTGGGGACCACGCGAGAAGCCAGGTCAAGGCTCTTTCCTGTTGTCGTCCTTCAGGTCTCCAATTCCCGCCTGGATGTCTCCAGCGGCCTGTTGTGCCTTACCTTCTTTTTCCGGTCGTTGGCTGCCGAAAAGCCTGTCCGCAGCATGTTTGAGCTGACAGGCCCACTGATCGACCTTTTCCTTGAACTGGACTTTGTTCATGCGTGCGCTCCCTCGGCATCGAGAGACGCGATGCCCTTCAGATGCCCGGCTCGCCTTAGATTGTGGAAACCGGAGATATGACTGTGTTGGCCATCGGACGGTCTGTCTGTGCGTCAGCGCACAGAGAATGGTCGATCAGTCAATGTCCAGTGCGCTGCCTTCCGCGAGTGCTCCGTTCGGTAGCGTACAGAGACATTCCAGGAGTGAGTTCAATCTGGCCGAATGCGCAGTGCCGTGCTCACCGCAGTTGAGCACTGGCGAACGGATCAGCCCTGCCAGAAGCCCTCGAACTGTTGCCGCTCTCCGGGCGATGGGGCATCGGGGCGGGCCAATGTGGCGATAGCTGGCAATTGGATCGGGCGTCTCCGGGGAAGGTTTGAGCATTCCCGCTCATCCGGGGGTAGCACGCTCAGGCTTCTCTCCACGGGCGCCCTGCTCGGGCGCAAGGGGGACAGATGAATCTCACTTCAGTTCTTTTATCGGATGCTTTCCCAGGCTACGCGGTGTCGTTGACGTCACGCCCCGACAGGAGGGTGCTGATGACGCTAATGCGATTGGAAGCATGCGCCATTAGCAAGGTCATCGATGCCGAGGCACTGTCCAACCCGGCGATGGCCGCGAAGGTGATCTGGCAGGTCAAGCGCGACCTGAAACTGAAGGAAGGTGGCCTGAAATGGCACACGCCGGATGATCATTGGATCAGCCTTGAACTACCCACCTACCACGATAACCCCCTGTGGCAGCGTGTGATCAAGACCCGTACGGGACGACGCCACAGCAGGCTCATCTGATGATTGCGCTGCCATCCATGATGAGGTCAATCAATCTCCTGATGCTCGCGGCGACCTCCGGCGGCGCGTGCATATATGGCGCGATGGATTGCCATCATCTGGTTCAGGTATGCGGAGCAGTGATTCTCGGCAGGTAAGCGCGATAGCGCACCGACACGGAGTTTTGCTGGCTGCGACAGTGCAGGCCCTACGACTGACCTTTGCCTTCAATATGAGTAGGCGGCCGAATCCAGCTGACCAGTCGTACCGGGTTCCCGATTCGTTTGAGTCCCTTTGCCGAATGGTGAAACCAGATGCACGCACAATTCCGCAAGCTGATCCTCGCAGTCAGCATCGCCGTGGCGCTGGGCAAGGTGACCGCCGCGGAGTTGCAGAGCTACACCGACACTCGCCAGGAAACCCAGGTCTGGACGACTTATGCATTGAGTCCCGATCTGCGGGCCAACGATCTCAAGGTATTGGTAAGAAACGGAAAGGCCACCCTGAGCGGCACCGTCGCGGATGAGGTCCACAAGGAACTGGCCACAGACATCGCGCTGGCTGTCAGCGGAGTCGACTCGGTGGACAACCAGATAGTGGTCAAGTCCGACTACGTCCCGCCGGAGCCGAAGCCGGGTAGGGACCGGAGCTACGGGACCATGGTCGACGATGCCGTGATCACCGCCGCGATCAGGTCGAAGCTGCGGTGGAGCAAACAGGCCAATGGCATGACCACGAGCGTCAGGACCCGCTCGGGCAGGGTAACGCTGACCGGCAATGCCGATAGCCAGGCGGACAAGGAGATTGCGGGTCGCCTGGCCTCGAACACCGACGGTGTGTTGGTGGTGGACAATCAACTCGTGGTCGATGCCTTGAAGCCGGCGCCTGTCGAGGGCGCCAAGGGTGCCATGGAGCAGGCGCGGGATGATGTCGCCGATAGCTGGATCACGACCAGGGTGAAGTCCACTTTAATGTCGTCGAACAACATCAGCGGTTCCGCTATCTCTGTGAGCACCAACGGCGGCATCGTTACCCTGAGTGGTCTCGTCGCCAGTGGTGTCGAGCGAGACTTGGCGATCGAACTGGCGCAGAACGTGCGTGGTGTGAAGAGCGTCCGCTCAAGCGAACTTCGCTATTGATGCGACGGCCTCGCGCCGGGCCTGCCATTGACTCCGATCATAAAAAAGCCCGCACGGGCGGGCTGTGGAAGCGTGGCCTCGGCAGCTATGGGTCAGCCATAAGGTCCACAATGGCCTCGCTGATGAAATCGGCGTCGGCCTCCAAGGTTGTCAGGTGCCGGCGGGCCGGATCTGAGGTGTCCGGAGAGCCGCGTTGGTCGATCCAGATCGCCAATTCCACAAGCGTGGCACCCGGCATGGTCCGGTTCATGTGGATGCGATGGATAGGTCGCGGGAGAGCGTCAGGTTCGGTCATGTTGTCCCTGCTGCGGCACCCGTGGTGGGCGCTGTCGTCGATCAGCACTCCGGCGAACTGAACACCGGCGCATCGCGAGCGTCGAAGCCCAGGATCTTGCTCAGCGCACGTTCGGCCGCGGTGACCGCTTCCGAGTGGCGAGCAAAGGTGATGCCGTCATAGACCAGGTGAAAGTGCAGTTCTGTATCCTGGCTGCGTGGTTTGACCGCGACGAATGCCAGGGCATGGTCACCATTCATCTGTGCCTGGCTCCATGCGACGTGCCCGGGGAAGTCTCGTTTCATGATGTCCTCGGCCTGAGCGTGATGATGGTTAGAATTCGACTATCTACCCACTGACGCGCAATTGCTTGCCTTTATTGGTAAACCGGACCAAGGGTTACCGCTAGCCAGCCGCTTCAAGGGCCAGGGCTCTGGACCGGTGAGGAAATGGGTACTCAGGCGTCCTGCACCAGCACGAGTGACATCGATCGAACTGCCTTTCCGGCGATTGGAGACTAGCGGCTCCGGTGGCCTATCGTTACTAGAGGGAGGCCTTTTCCAGGCCGTCTCGTCCACGGGTGGCACTCATGCCCGATACGCCCTCGCCCTTGCATAATTACTTGCTGGCCGCCTTGCCCGAGGAGGTCCAGCAGCGCCTGATCCCGCAGCTCGAACTGGTGCCGATGCCCCTTGGCAAGGTTCTGTACGAGTCGGGGGACACCTTGCGACACGTCTATTTCCCCACCGACTCAATCGTTTCCCTGCTCTATGTGATGGAGAACGGCGCTTCGGCGGAAATCTCGGTGGTCGGTAATGAAGGGCTTATCGGCCTGGCAGTGTTCATGGGCGGCGAAAGTACACCCAGCCGAGCCATAGTACAGAGCGCCGGCCACGCCTACCGGTTGCAAGGGGTGCGGTTGACCGCCGAGGTCAATCGCCATGGTGAACTGCTGCAGCTGTTGCTGCGTTATACCCAGGCGCTGATCACGCAGATGGCGCAAACCGCGGTTTGCAACCGGCACCATTCGATCGACCAGCAGTTGTGTCGTTGGCTGTTGCTGTCGCTGGATCGCCTGCCGGGCAACCATCTGAAAATGACCCAGGAGCTGATTGCCAACATGCTCGGAGTACGCCGTGAGGGGGTCACCGATGCCGCTGGCAAATTGCAGAAGCTCGGCGTGATCGAATACAACCGCGGACACATTACGGTGCTTGACCGTCCCAGGCTCGAGGAGCTGAGTTGCGAGTGCTATGCCGTGGTCAAGAAGGAGACGGACCGTCTTCTGCCCTATGCGGCGTCGATCAGGCGCTAGCCAGCGGCTTCAGCTCTAGGTGGGTGGCCAGTCCAGGCAAGGCCGGCCGTTTCTGCCTGAGTGGGCCGCAGGGCGAGTGCAGCAGGACGGCGGACTTCCGGGCGCGGGTGGCTCACTTCGCGGGTAGCGACGCCTGTCTGCCCGCGCAAATGGGCAGGACGTCAGCATGGATACAGGCAAGGCAGAGAGGGGAGGAATTCGCGGTTCAGTCTATCCGGCACGAATTCTGGAGCTTTGCGTTGTTGGCCCTGGCCAGCCAGGTGACGCTTTGCAGGCTGATCAGGTCCTCGCCATTGGCGTACAGGCTGTCGTAGCGCTTCTGGCTGGAAGTCGAAATGGGCACATTGAAGACGGTGGCGGTATCGTCTGGAGGGCTCTCGCGCCGGGTGATCCGGATGATGTTACCGGAGCTTCTCGAAACGACGAAGTATGCACTAATCATGGGGCTCTCCCTTACTGGGCCTGACCCAGGCTGTATTCGCAGTTACAGGGTGCGGCTTCTTTCGAAAAAGCTGATGACTTGTTTTTCAGCCTCCTCATGGGTCATCTCGTAGCGTTCCTGGATCAGGTTCGCCAGCTTCTGCGCATCTCCTTCAGAGCTGATCAGTTCGGCTACGGTCAGTTCATCCCAGACGATCCTGGCGGTACCCACCAGCTCTCGCCATTTGCTCTTGATAATGTCTGCAAGCACTCTGCTCATGGTTTGGCCTTGGTCATTGGATGGCGTTGCTCGCGGACTGGCGAGCACTCATCGAAGACAGCATGGCAGCGAGCAAGCAATCGGTCGGTGCGCCATCGCGCTTAGGGCTGCAAGAGTTCATGGTTAGTGACAGGAAACGGCAGACAGTCGCTGGTGAGAACCGAACTACGTTCAGAGGATCAGCGCTTGGGAGTCTCGGCAGGGTCACGGCCGGTGAGTTCATCATCGCAGCGAGGGGTGACAGAGTGGTCGAAGGACGGGGGCTCCTGCGTTTCTTGTCGTTGAGGCGCACCGCTGACGGCCTTGTCCCTGGTCTGTCGTTCCAGCAGTAGCGCGCATCTTTTCTTGATGATCGTGTCGACTTTGCTGAGGAAGTGATAGAGGGCGCGTGTTCGTTGACTCCGCGTGAGACTGTCCGGTTTCTGCGCAGTGCTGTCAGAAGTGTCTGCAGTGTGGCTATCGGCTTCGTCTGTCATGGCGGTTCCTTGCAGGGCACCCGGGAATGTGTGCTGCAAGCAGGGTGTCAGGGGCGCAGCTCGCAGTCGGTGCGTTGGCACACTTAGCCATCTGTGGGCTGACGCACCGAACTGGCCCATGCGAACCTGCCATGCTGCACAGGATGCACTGCATATCGCAGTGCCCTCATCCCCGAGGGGGATATGCACACTCACATGGGTCCCAACCTGCGCCGCAAGCTTCGCAAACCCCTTCCGAGGAGATGGCCACTCATCAGGACACCCGGTCAATTGCTGCTGCAGCGTGCCGAGAAGGCAAACGAAGCGGCGCGGGCACCACAGAATGACCAACCGCTGCCGCACCAAGGCCCACGTCCTGAGCCCGGTGCTTTGCAGGGCATGAGTGTTGTAGCGAACTGACGGCTGTCATGTGCCCGGGCATGCTTGCTGAACCAGCCCGTAAAGTTACGGGCGTCGTCGAGAGAGCCATGAACATCTCAAGCCACAGCGACAAGCCGGTTGAGCCGCGGACTCCCCGTGATCCACGAAGGCCTGGTGAAAGGTCACCACACTGGCCGGTGCTTTCCCGGTCCGAACTCTACTCGTTCCCAGCTCCGGAGGATGATATCGAGACGGTCCCCGTCAGTGAGCCTTCCAGCAGAAGCCGCCGGTAAAAGAGGCGATGCTCGTGGTGATACGCGAGGAGATGTCGAATCGGCTAGAGGCCTCCAGATTGCGTTATGCGCCCGGAACCCAATGGCGATATTCCACTGTTGGTTACCTGGTCGTGGCGCGACTTCCTGAGCGCCTGACCGGCCTTTCGCTGCCGGAGGCGTTGACGGAACCTGTCTTGGCGCCCCTCGCCGTGCCGCATGTTTCGCGCACGCAAAAAAAAGCCCGCCACAAAGGCGGGCCACAAGCCGTCCAGCTTAAAACTCAGTAGGCGTCGTCCATTCCATCGTCGATGGTGATGCCTTTTTCGCGCATCTGCTTGATCAGGCCGGCGCGGGTGTCCGGCAGGTTGAGCAGGGTGACGCTGCGGATCTTGGCGACTTCTTCCTCGGTGTAGGGCTTGTAGTCGTCCGGCGCGCTGCTGCCGGCAATACCGTCCTTGCGCATCATCCAGTTGATCAGGTCGGCCAGCTGGGCGTTGTTCAGCGCCGACTGGGACATGCCCGGCACGCGCACGAGGAACTCACGACCGCCTTCCACCTTGAGGAAGTTGCCGACGAAGCCTTTCATCTTCGGCGTGTCGTTGGCCCTGGAGCCGGTACCGTCGCCCAGGTGGCAGCCAGCGCATTGCAGCTGGTAGTTCACCGGGGTGCTGTAGCCAGCCTGCGAGATGGGCTTTTGCGGCGCTTCGTTGCCCGGAGCGTGCTTCTGGTTCGGGTCCGGAATGGCGCGGGCCATGGCCAGCGGGGCCGCCATGGCGCACATCAGTCCGGCAATCAGCAGGTAACGCATGGCAGCCCTCCGGCGGGTCAGATCGCGACGCCGCGGATGATGGAAACGGTGCAGTGGTAGATGTGCGACTTGGCCGCCAGGCACCAGTTGACGTCGTTGTTGTTGAACGGACGGTACGCCGGTTCCTCGCTGTCGTTGCGGGTACAGGCGCACTGGGCGCAGCTGTGCTTACCACAGCAGTCGTTGTAGGAAATGATGTAGTCCTTGTTGTCGGCCGGGTTGCGGCAAGTGCCGATCCAGGTCACCTGGGAGGCCTCGGTGCCGGGTGGGCAGGAGGTTACCGAGCCGCCGCAGCAGCTGCACAGGAAGCCGTCGACGGAGCAGTAGCGCCAGTAGTCGCAGCTGTTGGGATCACCCGGATCACCAGCTTTCGGGGCTTCGGCGGCCAGGGCCTTGCCGGTGCGGTCGATCGGCAGCAGCACCGGCAGGGCGGCGCCGGCCACCATCAGCGAGCCGATGCGACCGAGGAAGTTGCGCCGCGAAGTGGTGTCGGCGACGTGGCGCGTGGAGCGTTCGAACAGACGGTCTAGCAGTTTCATTGGGTGCTCCCTTCCTTGTTAGTGGTTGTGTGCGCCATGGGAATGCGAGTGGTTGTGCAGGTACTGCTGCAGGGTCGCGCTGCCCAGGTGCTCGGCCTCGAACAGGCTGTCCAGGTGCTCGCGGGAGTTCACCAGGCCCTTGGAGCGCAGCACGCCGGCCTTGTCGATCAGTGCAGCGTAGGGGAGCTTGCCGATCTGGTAGGTCATGCCCACTTCCGGGCCGACCACGTAGGTGGCGTCTTCCAGCTTGTGCTCGGCGATCAGTGCTTGCTGGGCGTCCATGTCGCCGTCGCTGACGTAGATCACGTCGAGACGGTCGGCCTGGTCCTTGGCGATGGACTTGATGGCCGGCAGCAGGGATTTGCAGATCGGGCAGGTGGGCGAGAGGAAGAACAGCAGTTGGGCTTTCTCGCCGGCGTAGCCGAAGTTCACCGGACGGCCGTTACGGTCGGCAGCGGTGACCTTCGGGGCGGGTTCGTTGACGGCTACGCCTTTGTCGACCATCAGCGCGCCGGCCGGGGCCAGGCGGCCGTGGAGTACACCAATCTGACGCACCAGGCCCATGACGGCGAAGGCCAGGGCGATCAAGAGGCACCAGAGCAGGACGTTGGAAACGATAAGGGCTTCCATGATTCACCTTCCAATGAGTTTGAGCAGACGGGGAGCGTTGGCCATCAGGCCATCCGCAGCGGCATACAGGAGCAGGGTCGCGGCGCTGGAGGCGATCACGACGAAGATGTCGAATGCACCCAGCTCGCGGCTGTGGGGGGCGATGCTGGCGACCAGCGCCAGGCTCACCAATACGGCGTTGCGCGCCAGCAGCACCGGGCGGATCGGCTGGGCCTGTTCAGGGCCTGCGCAACCGCAGTCGATGTCGCGGCGGCCGCGCCACAGGTTGATGGCGATGGCCCCGGCGTAGCCGGCCAGCAGCGCGGCGGCGGCCAGTGCTGCAGCGTGACGGCTGGCGGGCACCAGCAGGGCGAAGGCCAAGGCCACTTCGATGAAGGGCACGAGCCGCGCCACCGGGCGCACCAGGCCGCGCGGCAGCAACTGGTAATCCTCCACCTGGTTGGCGAAGCGCGCTGGCGCACGCAGCTTGTGGGTCGCCGCGCTGGCCAGGATCACCGCGACCGCGAGGGCGGCGGCGATGATGAATATGGGATCAAGTTGCATGGCTGCACCTCGTCAGTGGCTGAGGACCTGGGTCGCGGTCTTCTGGATCCGTTCCATGGTGCCGGTGTGCTTGCCGCTCTTCAGGTCGAATACTTCCAGGCCGCCGGCGATGTTGGTGCCCAGCAGCAGGGGGTTGTCGTCGCTGGTGGCGTGCAGGCTCCAGATCGGGTTCGGCGCTTCCAGGGTGCCGATGCGCTTGTGGGTCTTGAGGTCGTAGACCCAGACGATCGGGCTCGGGTCTTCCCATTTCATCGCCTCATGGGCGTCATGCATCAGCACGTACAGACGATTCAGCTTCGGCGCGACGGTGATCAGCTGCCAGCCGCCAGGCGCCCAGCCAGCCTTCTTCTCGGCGGCGTCGGTCACCAGTTCCCAGGCTTCGAGAACCTTCGGCTGCTTGCCGGAGAAGTCCACGCCACGCACGGTGCCGGTGGTGGTGACGAAGTAGTAGATGTCGCCCACGGCGTAGGCGCGTTCCACCAGCTTTTCGGCGTTGGGGTCGAAGAAGGCGGTGTGGGTACGGGAGATTTCCTTGCCTTCGTCGTTCAGCGTTACCAGTTGCACGCTGCCGTCGCCGCACAGGGAGGCGAAGGAACGTTTGCCCACCGGGTAGTTCAGCACGCAACCGGGGATGGCGATTTCGCCAGCTACGGCCTTGGCCTTCACGTCGACCACGGTCACCGAGGTGGACGGGGTGAAGTTGTAGACGTAGACGAAGCGGTCATCGGTGCTGGTGCCCAGGGCGTAGCGCTGGGTCAGGGCCTCGGCGCGCTTGGTGGGGATCAGCACTTCATAGGAGGGGGACAGGGTGCTGGTGTCCCAGGCGGTCAGCACGTCGGTGCGGGTGCCGCGGGTACCACGGGAGTAGAACAGGTCGGCGGTGAACAGCGTCTTGCCGTCGCGGCTCAGGGTAGAGGGCGCGGCGAAGCCGGTGGGCACCATGCCGAGCATTTTCTTCTTCTCGGGGTCGACCACGGTCACGCGGCCGGCGACGAAACTCTCGAACTCCACGTCGACGATGTACGCGCGGTGCGGTTCCGGTGGGAAGGGCAAGGTGGTCTGGCCGATGCCTTGATCGGCCGGCAGCTCGGCACTGGCATTGCCGAGGCCGATGAGCGAGACGCCCAGGGCCAGCGTTGATTGGGCGAGGATCCTGGTTATTCGCATAGGGGCGGCTCCCTGAATTATTGGACTTTGTTGCGGGTGCAGGGCAGAAATCTGCAGTCCTAGTCTGCCGCTGGCGGTCGGCGTGGAGCTTGCTGTCCGTGCCAACCCTTTGTGTGCCTGTGCCACTTCTTTTGGCAGGCTGCCAATACGTTGGACATTCAGCCAGAAAGCATAGCTCTGCCCTGAACTGACCTGTATCAAGGCAATTTCCTACGCAATCTCGGAACATTCTCTCGCTGCAATGGGATTCGCGGGGGTTCTGATGAAACGGCCAACCGGACGAAACCTGGCGTGGGCCCTGGCCCTATTGCTGGCAGTGGGTGCAGCAGGCGCCTGGTACGGGCTGCGGCCCACGGGCCTCGGTGAAGGCTTTGCCAGCGGAAACGGCCGTATCGAAGCCACGGAGCTGGACGTGGCCACCAAGTTGGCCGGTCGAGTGGCGGAAATTGCTGTGGACGAGGGCGATTTTGTCACCGAGGGCCAGGAGTTGGCTCGCATGGACACCCAGGTGCTGGAAGCCGAGCTGGCCCAGGCCCGTGCCGAAGTACGCCGGGCCGAGAACGGCAAGGCCACGGCGCAAGCCTTGGTGGCCCAGCGGGAAAGCGAGAAGGCCACCGCCCGCGCCGTGGTGAACCAGCGACAGGCCGAACTCACCGCTGCGCAGAAGCGCTTCGCCCGCACAAGGACCTTGGTTGCGAGCAATGCCTTGCCGCAGCAGCAACTGGATGATGACCGTGCCGTGCAGGAGAGCGCCGCGGCCGCCCTGGTTGCAGCGCGCGCCCAGGTGCTCTCGGCCCAGGCCGGGGTGGAGGCGGCGAAGTCGCAGGTGATCGAAGCCCAGTCCGCCATCGAGGCCGCCACCGCCAGCACCCTGCGCCTGGTCGCCGATATCGACGATAGCGTGCTGCGAGCGCCTCGCGCGGGCCGGGTGCAGTATCGAATCGCCCAACCCGGCGAGGTGCTGGCCCCGGGCGGCCGGGTACTGAATATGGTCGACCTGGTGGACGTGTACATGACCTTCTTCCTGCCGGCCAATCAGGCAGGCCGCGTGATAATCGGCCAGGAAGTACGACTCGTGCTGGACGCGGCGCCCCAGTATGTGATTCCGGCCAAGGTCAGCTATGTGGCCAGCGTCGCCCAGTTCACTCCGAAAACAGTGGAAACCGCCAGCGAGCGGGAGAAGCTGGTGTTCCGCGTGAAGGCGCGCATCGACCCGGCGCTGCTGAAGAAATACGTGACTGCAGTGAAGACGGGGCTGCCCGGCATGGCCTATCTGCGGCTGGACCCGCGGGCCATTTGGCCTGAACGGCTGGCCGTGAAGGTCCCGCTATGAACCGGCAGGCTGAGCCGGTCGCGCGCCTGGAAGGCATGGGGCTTCGCTACCGCGGCATTCATGCTTTGGACGAGGTGAGCCTGGAGCTGCCTGCCGGGTGCATGATCGGACTGATCGGACCGGATGGCGTCGGCAAATCCAGCCTGCTGGCACTGTTGGCCGGTGCACGCAAGGTACAGGCAGGAAGCTTGGAGGTGCTCGGTGGCGACATGCGCGAAGCCGCCCACCGCAGGGCCATCTGCCATCGCATCGCCTACGTGCCCCAGGGCCTGGGCAAGAACCTCTACCCGACGCTGACCGTTTTCGAGAATGTCGATTTCTTTGGCCGCCTGTTCGGCCACGGCCGTGGAGAACGTGAGCGGCGCATCTCTGACCTGTTGCAGAGCACGGGCCTGGCTCTCTTCAGCGAGTGGCCGGCGGGCAAACTGTCTGGCGGCATGAAGCAGAAGCTGGGCCTCTGCTGCGCGCTGATTCACGACCCGGACCTGTTGATCCTCGACGAACCCACCACCGGCGTTGATCCGCTCTCGCGCAACCAGTTCTGGCAACTGATCCAGCGCATCCGTGCCGGTCGTCCCGGCATGAGCGTGGTGGTGGCCACCGCTTATATGGAGGAAGCCGAGCGCTTCGACTGGCTGGTGGCGATGGACGAGGGCAGGGTGCTGGCGACCGGTACGCCTGCGGAGGTTCGCCAGCACACCTGCACCGATGGTCTGGAGGCGGCTTTCGTTGCACTGCTGCCGGAAGCGAAGCGTCGTGGCTACAAGCAATTGGTGATTCCGCCGCGCCAGGACGGTAAGGGCGAGGTTGCTATCGAGGCTGAGGGGCTGACCTGCCGCTTCGGCGATTTCGTGGCGGTGGACCAGGTGAGCTTCCGTATCGAGCGCGGGGAAATCTTCGGCTTCCTCGGTTCCAACGGCTGTGGCAAGTCCACCACCATGAAGATGCTCACTGGCCTGCTGCCGGCCACAGAGGGGCGTTGCGCGCTGTTTGGCCAAACGGTGGATGCCAACGACATGGCTACCCGCCGCCGGGTGGGCTACATGTCTCAGGCCTTTTCGCTGTATTCCGAGCTGACTGTACTGCAGAACCTCGAACTGCACGCCCGGCTGTTCCATCTGCCCGATGCAGAGGTCGGTCCTCGGGTGATGGAGATGCTCCAGCGTTTCCACTTGGACAAGGTGAAGCACGAGCTGCCGGGCGGCTTGCCGCTGGGTATCCGCCAGCGCCTGTCCCTGGCTGTGGCGGTGATCCACCGGCCGGAAATCCTCATTCTCGACGAGCCCACTTCCGGGGTGGACCCGGTGGCCCGCGATGTTTTCTGGGAACTGATGGTGGAACTGTCGCGCCGCGACGGCGTGACCATCTTCATCTCCACTCACTTCATGAACGAGGCCGAACGCTGCGACCGCATCTCTCTGATGCACGCTGGCAAGTTGTTGGAAAGCGATACCCCACAGCGATTGATGGAGAAGCGTGGCCAGGACAGCCTTGAAGACGCCTTCATCCTCTACCTGGAAGCGGCGGCCGGGCAGGCTGCCCAGCCCCCCGCCGAGGCGCTGCTACTGGTCGAGTCGACCGACCACGAACCGCCCAGCCCCGGCTTCAGCCCGCAACGGCTGTTCAGCTATGCGCGGCGCGAGGCCATGGAGTTGCGTCGTGACTCGATCCGCCTGACGCTGGCCCTGCTCGGGACGGCTCTATTGATGTTCATCATCGGCTACGGCATCAGTCTGGATGTGGAAGACCTGCCCTATGCGGTGCTCGATCGCGACCAGACCACCACCAGCCAGGCCTACGCGCTGAACATCTCAGGCTCGCGCTACTTCGTCGAACAGGCACCGATTAGTGGCTACACCGAGCTGGACCGGCGCATGCGCAGTGGTGAGCTGAGCCTGGCCATCGAGATTCCGCCGGGTTTCGGCCGGGATCTCAAGCGCGGCGCTAGCCCGCAGATCGGTGTCTGGATCGATGGCGCCATGCCTATTCGCGCCAATACCGTGCACGGCTACGTGCAGGGCCTGCACGGCGACTACCTGCGGGAGCTGGCGCGCACCTCCAGCCAAGTGGCTTCGCCGGCAGCGACCAGAATCGAGCTGCGCTACCGCTACAACCCGGACGTAGAGAGCATCCAGGCGATGGTGCCGGCGGTAATTCCTCTATTGCTGATCATGATCCCGGCCATGCTCACCGCTCTGGGCGTAGTACGCGAGAAGGAACTGGGCTCCATCACCAACTTCTATGTCACCCCGGTGACGCGCCTGGAGTTCCTGCTGGGCAAGCAGCTGCCTTATGTGGTCCTGGGCATGTTCAACTTTCTGCTGATGGCGGTGCTGGCGGTTCTGGTGTTCGGTGTGCCGCTGAAGGGGAGCCTCACGGCGCTGACGCTGGGGGCCTTGCTTTACGTGGGCGTAGCGACCGGTATCGGGTTGCTGATGTCCACGTTCATGCGCAGCCAGATCGCCGCCGTGTTCGGCGTGGCCATCGCCACCATGGTCCCGGCCATCCAGTTCTCCGGGTTTGTGTACCCCGTGTCGTCCCTGGAGGGTGGCGCGGCCTTGATGGGCAAGCTCTATCCCACCTCGTATTTCCTGATCATCTGCCGCGGCGTCTTTTCCAAGGCGCTTGGCTTTGCCGACCTGGCGCCGTACTTCCTCGCGCTGCTCGTGGCAATTCCGCTGCTCACCCTGCTCAGCGTACTGGCGCTGAAGAAGCAGGAGGATTGAGCCATGCGGGAACTGGCCAATATCTTCTATCTGGGGATCAAGGAATTTCGTAGCCTGCAGCGTGACTACGCCATGTTGCTGCTGATCGCCTGGTCTTTCAGCCTGGGCATCTACAGTTCCGCCACCGGTCTGCCGGAAACGCTCCACAATGCGCCCATCGCTGTGGTCGATGAAGACCGCTCGCAGCTTTCCAGTCAATTGATCGATGCATTCCAGCCGCCGTACTTTCGCGCTCCGGCGATTATCGACCAGGCCACCATGGACCATGGCATGGACACGGGCCTGTACACCTTCACCCTGGATATCCCGCCAGACTTCCAGCGCGACCTGCTGGCCGGCCGCAGCCCGGCGCTGCAATTGAATGTGGATGCCACTCAGGTGGGGCAGGCCTTCAATGGTGCGGGGTACATCCAGAACATCGTTGCCGAGGAAGTGCAGCAGTTCGTCCAGCATTACCGGGGCTCCAGTCCGTTGGCTGTGGAGCTGGCGCCGCGCATCCTGTTCAATCCCAATCTGACTCAAGCCTGGTTCGGTGGGGTGATGGAGGTGATCAACCAGATCACCATGCTGTCGATCATCCTCACCGGCGCCGCGCTGATCCGCGAACGCGAACACGGCACGGTGGAGCACCTGCTGGTGATGCCGTTGTCAGCCTTCGAGATCATGCTGGCCAAGGTTTGGTCAATGGGGCTCGTAGTGCTGGTCGCGACGGTGCTGTCGCTGAAACTCGTGGTGCAGGTATGGTTGGCAGTTCCAATTGGCGGCTCGATCGGGTTGTTTCTGCTGGCGGCCGCATTGCAGCTGTTCGCTACCACCTCCATGGGTATCTTTCTCGGCACCGTGGCGCGCTCGATGCCACAGCTCGGGCTGCTGACCATCCTGGTGCTGATCCCGCTGGAGATTCTCTCCGGCGGCACCACGCCACGGGAGAGCATGCCGGAGCTGGTGCAATACATCATGCTGGCAGCGCCTACCACGCACTTCGTGGCCCTGGCCCAGGCCATCCTTTATCGCGGGGCGGGGCTGGATACCGTCTGGCCGCAGCTGCTGGCTATCATCGGGATCGGTGGAGCGTTCTTCACAGCCGCACTGACGCGGTTCCGCAGGACGATTGGGCAGATGGCGTGACGTGGTTGATCGCAGTCCGATTCCCTTTGCTTCAGCAGGCAGCTGTGCCGCCCTTGGCGAATGAATCCGCTTCCACAGGGGATGTGGCCAGGGGGCCCTTTCCCGTGGGAGCGAATTCATTCGCGATTGAAATCGCTCCCACAGGTTTCGGTATTGCAGGCCGACCCTGCGAGGTCGTCAGGTCCCCGACTTCAGCTTCGTCCAGGCACGGGTGCGGGCGCGTTCGGCATTGCGCTCCAGCGGCAGCAGGGTGAAGAGGGTGGCCTGGGCTTCGGCGGTGGGATAGAGGTTGGGGTTGTTGCGGATTTCCGGGTTGACCAGGGCGGTGGCGTCCTTGTTCGGGTTCGGGTAGCCGACGAAGTCACTGACCGGGGCGATCACCTGGGGCTGCAGCAGGTAGTTGATGAAGGCATGGGCGTCCTCGGGGTTCTTCGCGCCCTTGGGGATGGCCAGCATGTCGAACCACACCGGTGCACCTTCCTTGGGCAGGCGCATGTCCACCACCACGCCGTTGCCCGCTTCCTTGGCACGGTTGGCCGCCTGGGAGAAGCTGCCCGAGTAGCCGACTGCCACGCAGATGTCCCCGTTTGCGATGTCGGCCATGTACTTCGATGAATGGAAGTAGGCGACGTTGGGGCGGATCTTCTGCAGCAACTCTGCGGCCTTGTCGTAGTCCTTGGGCTGGTTGCTGTTGGGCGGCAGACCCAGGTAATGCAGGGCAATGGGCAGGATTTCCGAGGGCGAATCCAGCAGGGCTACACCGCACTGCTTGAGCTTGGCGATGTTCTCTTCCTTGAAGATCAGGTCCCAGCTGTCCACCGGGGCGTTCTCGCCCAGGGCTGCCTTGACCTTGGCCGGGTTGAAGCCGATCAGCACCGTGCCGTACATGTAGGGCACGGCGAAGCGGTTGCCCGGATCGTTGGCCTCGATCAGCTTCATCAGCTGCGGATCCAGGTGATTCCAGTTGGGCAGCTTGCTGCGGTCGAGCGGCTGGAAAACGTCGGCCTGGATCTGCTTGGCGAGGAAGACGTTGGACGGTACCACCACGTCATAGCCGGAGTTGCCGGTAAGCAGCTTGGCCTCCAGCGCTTCGTTGGTGTCGAAGATGTCGTAGATCAGCTTGGCGCCGTTCTCCTTCTTGAAGTTGTCCAGCGTCTGCGGGGTGATGTAGTCGAACCAGTTGTAGACGCGCAGGGTGCGTTCTTCGGCCAGGGCCTGGGTGGCGAGCAGGCCGCACAAGGCGGCGCCCAGTAGGCGGGGGAGTCTGTGCTTGATCAATTGCGGCAACCTTTGGGTGGGCTTGAGTTGGGCCTAAATCGATATCTATCTGTTTAGGTCGCAAATCTGAAAGCAAATGCCGCGCCACATAAAGGGAAATGCCGATATAGATCGGTTAACTGCCCAGGGGACCGAGCATTGGCGAGCGTGGGGATTACCGGGCGTAACGGCCAGTGGCACCGGGCTACCCAGTTGATTGCATGGGGCGTGGGGCGACTTCATTACCCGCAGGGTGGTTCACGCTTCATCGATCCACCATCGGTGCCAGGCACGGACTCGCTGGCGGATGTGAAAAGCGACATCCACCCTTGTGTGCGCCGCCCCTACACGATTACCCGCACCAGCTGCCAGGCAGCGAAGCCCAGCAGGAAGACGCCCGCAGTGCGGTCGATCCATTGCATCGCCCAAACGCCCAGTCGATGGCGAATGGTGGACACGCCCAGGCTCAGGGCCAGCCACCAGAGAGCCGAGCCGCAGAACACGCCCAGTACCATCACCAGGCCGTCCACTCCGGCCAGGGCCTCGCCGCCGGACAGGGTGGCGAAGATGGCGACGAAGGACAGGATGGTCAGCGGGTTGCTCAGGGTCAGCAGGAACACCGAGACGAACGCCGGCAGCGCATGCACCGGGTCGCTGGCACGGGCCGCGCGCTCGGGCGGGGTGGCGCGCAGCATCTTCAGGCCCATCCAGGCCAGGAACAGGGCGCCGACGATGGCGAGCGGGGTGGCCAGCGCCACGAAGGCGCGGGTGATGGCTCCGATTCCAAAGGCGCCCAGCGCCCCGTAGCAGGCATCCGCCGCTGCGGCGCCCAGGCCGCTGATGAAACCGATGCGCGCGCCATGGCCCAGGGTTCGCTGGATGCACAGCAGGCCGATGGGGCCGACCGGCGCGGCGATGGACAGGCCGATCAGGACCGATTTGAGAAACAGCAGGGCCGCCATGAACAGGCTCCGGAGGCAGTGGACGTGGGGAATATTTTGCGTTGCACTGCATCGATGCTGAATGCAGGGATTACGGAAGTATTGGGGGATCGCCTGAAAAATTCACGAATCTGGCCCAGGAGGCCTGAGAAATATGGAGCTCGATGTCAAGTCCTGGAAAATCCTGCAAGTGGTGCAGCGGGAAGGGCGTATTTCCCTGACGGACCTCGCCTCGCGAGTAGCGCTGTCCTTGCCGGCCACCTCCGAACGGCTGAAGCGCCTGGAGGAGGCCGGGGTGATCGAGGCCTATTGCGCCACCGTCTCGCCGGAGAAGGCCGGGTACGGGGTGATGGCGTTGATCGGCATGACCACCCCGCAGCCGGACAAGGCGCGGTTGATCGCCCAGTTGCAGCAGATGCCGGAGGTGCTGGAGTGCCTGCATGTCACCGGGCAGGATTCTTTCATCCTGCGGGTGGTGACGCGCGACATCCGCCACCTGGAACGCTTCGTCGGCAGCATCAATCACTTCGGCGAGACGCGGACGTCCATCGTCATGTCGGCACCGATTCCGCTGCGTGGTGTGGAGCCGCCGCCCCTATAGGGTGCGTCCCGGACGTTCTCTGTGGGAGCGAATTCATTCGCGATTGAAATCGCTCCCACAGATATCTGCCGTCCATCGGTGAACAAGTCATTGCAACACTCGTGCTGTCACATGCCGGCAATCTGCCATACGGTGTCACCGCCCCGGCTGACTTTGTTTAGAATGCGACCCGTTTCCAGCCGCCCGTTCCGGGTTGGCATTCCCGCTTGATAGGTTTCCCATGCTCACGGGCAGCTACGACTATTCCCTTGTTCTCATTTCCCTGCTGGTGGCCATCCTTGCGTCCTATACGGCACTGGACCTGGCCGGGCGGGTGACCAGCAGCCAGGGACGTGGCGCGGTGTTGTGGATCGGCGGCGGAGCCATCGCGATGGGTATCGGCATCTGGTCCATGCACTTCATCGGCATGCTCGCCTTCAGCCTGCCCATTCCGCTGGGCTACGACCTGCCGCTGACCTTGCTGTCGCTGCTGATCGCTGTGCTGGTATCCGGCTTCGCCCTGTGGCTGGTGAGCCAGCCCGAGCAGCCCTGGTGGCAGCTGCTCTGCGGCGCGTTGACCATGGGCGCGGGCATCAGCTCCATGCACTACATGGGTATGCACGCCATGCGCATGCTACCTGGCATCGACTACGACCCCGGCCTGTTCTACCTCTCCCTGGCCATTGCGGTGGCCGCCTCCGGCGCGGCGCTATGGATCGCCTTCCGCCTGCGCCACGACACGCCCTATGTGCGCCTGGCGCGCAGCGGTGCGGCCCTGGTGATGGGGGTGGCCATCGTCGGTATGCATTACACCGGCATGGCGGCGGCCAACTTCCCGCTGGGCAGTGTCTGCGGTGCGGCCATCGCCGGGCTCGACAGCCGCTGGCTGGCCAGTCTGGTGATCGCGGTCACCTTGGCGATCCTGGCGATTGCCCTGCTGACCTCGGTGCTGGATGCCCGCCTGGAGTCGCGCACCGCCCAGCTCACCAACTCGCTGGAGCAGGCCAACCAGGAGCTGACGCACCTGGCCTTGCACGACAACCTCACCAAGCTGCCCAACCGCACGCTTTTGGAGGACCGCGTCGACCAGGCGATCCACAAGGTGGAGCGCAACGGCGGCTGCTTCGGCCTGCTGTTCATGGACCTGGACGGTTTCAAGCCGGTGAACGACGCCTTCGGCCATCACGTGGGCGACCTGCTGCTGCGTGAGGTGGCCCAGCGTCTGAGCAGCCACCTGCGAACCGAAGACACCCTGGCGCGCATCGGTGGCGACGAGTTCGTCCTGCTGGCGAATCTCGGCGAACCCGACGACGCCGTAACCCTCGCCAGCCAGTTGGTCGCCCTGGTGGGCACCGCCTTCATGGTGGGCGGCCAGGAGTTGCGGGTTTCTACCAGTGTCGGCATCGCCCTGTACCCCGGCGATGGCGCTACCCGCGAAGAGCTGCTGATGAATGCCGACGCTGCCATGTACCACGCCAAGGGTGCGGGCAAGAACGGCTACAGCTTCTTCGAGCAGTCGATGAACACCAACGCGCGCAATCAACTGCAGTTGCTCCACGACCTGCGCCAGGCGCTGGACGCCGGGGAGCTGGAGCTGCATTACCAGCCCAAGTTCGCCGCCGCCGACGCCCAGCGGGTGATCGGTGCCGAGGCGCTGCTGCGCTGGCAGCACCCGCGCCGTGGGCTGCTGATGCCCGACCAGTTCATCGCGCTGGCGGAGAAGACCGGCCTGATCATCCCCATCGGCAATTGGGTACTGAACGAGGCCTGTCGGCAGATGAGTCGCTGGTACGCCGAAGGCCGAGACGACTGGCGGGTGGCGGTGAACCTCTCGGCCCTGCAGTTCTGCCACGCCGGTCTGATCGACAGCGTGCGCCACGCCCTGGAGCGCCACGCGCTGCCGGCCAACTGCCTGACCCTGGAAATCACCGAAACCACGGCCATGCAGGATGCCGATGCCAGCCTGGCGATTCTCCGCAAGCTGGCCGAGATGGGGGTCGACCTGTCCATCGACGACTTCGGCACCGGCTACTCCAGCTTGCTGTATCTCAAGCGCCTGCCGGCCAACGAGCTGAAGATCGACCGTGGCTTCGTCCGTGACCTGGAGCACGACAGCGATGACGCGGCGATCATCTCCGCGATCGTCGCCCTGGGCCAGGCGCTGGACCTGCGGATTGTCGCCGAGGGGGTGGAGACCGAGTCCCAGCAGGCCTTCCTCACCGGGCTGGGTTGCGACTCACTGCAGGGCTTCCTGTTCGGCAAGCCGATGCCGGCGGAGCAGTTCATGGTCGGTGTCGAGGCGTTGGCCTGAACGTGGACGCTGCGTTAACGTGATACCCCCAGGGGTAATTGCCAGACGAGGCAACCGATGACCAACGAAGTGGTGGCGATGCACCAGGAGGCCATGCTCAAGCGCCTGGCGCGCATCGAAGGGCAGATTCGCGGCCTGCAGGCGATGATCCGCCGGGGCGACGATTGCGAGGCCATCGCCCAGCAGTTCAGTGCCTCGCGCAAGGCACTCGACCGCGCCTACCAGCAGATGCTGATGTGCCTGTTGGAAGAGGCCATGCTCGACCCGGTTCAGGAAACGGCCGACACCCTGGAGCGTGTTCGCGCCATCTTCACCAAGTACACCTGATTCCATCCGGGCAAGCGCGCCGTCCGGAAGGGTTGGAGTGTATACCCCATGGGGTATATGATCGCGCTTTCGAATCCCGGTGGCCGTGTAGGCCAGGAGTTCATGATGACGATCGACTGGTCCGCTTTCACTCCCTGGAGCGCCCTGGCCGGGGGTGTGCTGATCGGGCTGTCTGCCAGCCTGTTCATCCTTGCCAACGGGCGCATCGCCGGTATCAGCGGCTTGCTGGGCAGCCTGCTGGAGCGGACGGGGGACGGCCTGCTCGATAAGGCGTTGTTCGTGTCGGGCCTGCTGCTGGCACCCTTGCTCTGGACGGTCGTCGTCGGGGCGCCGGAGGCCAGGTTCGAATCGGGCTGGCCGGCCTTGCTGCTGGCCGGGCTGATGGTGGGGATCGGCACACGCTATGGCGCCGGGTGTACCAGTGGTCACGGCGTCTGTGGCCTGGCACGCCTGTCGCCGCGTTCGCTGGTGGCGACGCTGGTCTTCATGACGGCGGGATTTCTTTCCACCTATGTGCTGCGGCATCTGATCGGGGGTGGCCTGTGAGCAGGGTCAGCGCATTGCTTGCCGGACTGCTCTTCGGCCTGGGCTTATTGCTCTCCGGCATGGCCGACCCGGCCAAGGTGCTCGCTTTCCTCGACCTGGCGGGAGCGTGGGACCCATCACTGGCCCTGGTGATGGCTGCCGCCATCGCCGTTGCGCTGCCGGGGTTCGCCCTGGCTGGCCGCAAGCAGGTGTCCTGGCTGGGGCTGCCCATGGGTTTACCGGCCGGACGGGATATCGATCGTCGTCTGGTCGGCGGCAGTCTGCTGTTCGGGGTGGGCTGGGGAATCGCCGGAATCTGCCCCGGGCCGGCCCTGGTGTTGCTGCCTACCGGCCACTGGCAGGCCGGGTTGTTCGTCCTGGCGATGCTTGCCGGCATGGTCCTTTACGCCGGATTGGAGGCCAGGCGCAGGCGCCGTTCTGGAAACTAAGCTGAAGAAACCCGGACTGGAGCCTGCCCTATGAATCCGCGCGTGGAAGCCTTCTTCGATCCGCTCACCTGTTCCTACAGTTATGTCGTCAGCGACCCGGCCAGCGGGCGCTGCGCCATTGTCGACCCGGTGCTGGACTACTGCGCCGCCAGCGGGCGTACGTCCCATGCCGGGGCAGGACGGATCCTCACCTACGTCCGTGAGAACGGGCTGACCGTGGACTGGCTGCTGGAAACCCATGTGCATGCCGATCACCTGTCCGCGGCTGCCTGGCTCAAGCAAGAACTGGGCGGGGCGCTGGCCATCGGCGGGCATATCACCCAGGTGCAGCAACGCTTCGGCGCGCTGTTCAATGCCGGCGAGGCGTTCGCCACCGACGGCCGCCAATTCGACATCCTGCTGCAGGACGGCGATAGCCTGGCCATTGGCAACCTGGAGCTGTTCGCCATCCATACACCGGGCCACACGCCGGCGTGCATGACCTATCTGGTCGGGGATGCCGCCTTCATCGGTGACACCCTGTTCATGCCCGACTACGGCACCGCTCGCTGCGATTTCCCCGGTGGCGATGCCCGTGCCCTGTACCGTTCCATCCGCCGCCTGTTCGGGATGCCGGGCGAAACCCGCCTGTTTCTCTGCCACGACTACAAGGCGCCAGGACGAGACGAGTTCTGCTTCGAAACCACGGTGGCAGAGCAGCGTGCAAACAATGTCCACGCCCGCGAGGGGATCGATGAAGACACCTTCGTCGCCATGCGCACCGCGCGGGACGCCACCCTGAGCATGCCCGCCCTGATCCTGCCGGCGGTGCAGGTGAACATGCGCGCCGGCCAACTGCCCCCGGCCGAGGCCAATGGCATCCGCTACCTGAAGATTCCCATCGACATCTTCTGACATCCGGACGCCATCAGCGTGTATCCGCAATGCTCCGCTTCCCCCAGGACAGGTCAGGTGACGCCATGGAATGCAGGCCTTTTGTGCAATCGGACTTCGCCGAGTACCGGCGCTGGTTCGAGGACGAGCCGCTGAACGAACAGCTCGGGCCGATGGACGAGGATTGGCTCGCCCATGTGATGGCCGACCAGGAAGGCCAGCAGCTCAGCGTCCTGCGCGGCGGCGAGCTGGTGGCGGTGGGCGGTGTCTGCAACGCTACTGCCGAGTGCCCGTTCTGGACCATCACCGACATTGCAGTGCACCCCGATCTGCGCCAGCAGGGCATCGGCCACTGCGTCGTCGCCGGGTTGCTGGCGTTGCCACAGTTTCGCCAGCCGGTGCGCTGGCAGGCCCACGTGATGCCGGACAACCCGGCGGCGCGGCGCTTTTTCGTCGGCCTGGGCTGGCACTGTGTGGCCGAGCCGAAGGTCGAGGACGAGATGTACAGCTACGCCTGGAGTCCGGCGGGGTAGGTTGCGTCAACCCGCCAAGCCCAGCTCCTTGGCTCGGGCGATGGCCTGGGTGCGGCGTTCCACCCCCAGCTTGCAGTTGATCTTCTGCGCATGGGTTTTCACCGTGTGCAGGGAGATGAACAGGCTCTCGGCGATCTGCTGGTTGGAATGGCCGCGTACGATCAGGCGCAGCACCTCCAGCTCGCGCCGGCTGAGCAGGGAAGCGGAGGCACCGCTGCTGCCTCCAGCGCTTTCGCCGGCCCAGCGCATCATGGCCGGATTGCGCAGGGCGAAGGCTCTTTCGACACTGGCCAGCCCCATCTGCCGCGCCAGCGCCAGGGCGTCCAGCAGGACTTGGCGGGCCCGCGCCTGGCGGTTGTCGGCGTAGAGCCCTTCGGCCAGGCTGAAGCCGATCTCGCAGGCCAGCGGCCGGCGTCCTTCCGCCTTCGCTCGTTCGAGCATGGCTTCAAGCTGCGTCAGCGCGTCGTCCACCGCGCCATTGGCCAGGCGCGCCTGGGCCAGCAGCAGGCGCAGGCGCAGGTGCAGGTCCGGCATGCCGTAGGGCGACATTTCGAAGGCCTCGGCAGGCAGGGCGAGCAACGCCTTCTCGGCATGGCTGGAGCGCCCCTGCCGCAGCCAGATACGGGCTTTGGCGCGTACCACCAGGCCTTGGTACATCGGCGCGCTGATGCGCCCGTACTGCATGATCCGCTCGACTTCGGTAATGCGTGAGAAGGCGCTTGCCAGGTCATCCTGCAGGGCATCCAGTTCGGCCTGCCCCAGGAGGCCCCAGAATGCCGCCGCATCCGCGCACGCCTGGCTTTCCTGAGCGCCGGACTTGTACGCCTCTTCCGACTCCTGGTACCGCCCCTGTTGCAGCAGGATGGCGGCGCGGCGCAATTGCACGCGACCGCGCATGGGGCTGGGTTCGGCGCCCCAGGCACTGGTCAGCTCGGTGTGCACGCGCTTGAGCAGGGTTTCCGCGCGCAGTAGTTCGCCACGCAGTTCAAGCAGCTTGACGTGGCCCATGGCGAGCACCGCTTCCATGGCGGGGCTGGCATGTTCGCGGGCTTCCTTGATGGCCGCGCGATTGAGTTCCTGAGCCTCATCCAACCGGCCTTCGATCAGCGCCAGCTCGATCTGCAGGGTGCTGCAGAACAGGCGTTGCGCCCAGGCACTGCGCGGTAGCTCGGCGATGGCTTCTTCCAGCAGCGGAGCCGCCAGGGCGGCCTGGCCGCGATGGAAGGCCAGGTTGCCGGCCAGGGCTTTCCACTGGGCCAGCAGGCCCCGTTGGCGGCGCGGGTCGGGCTGGGGCAGGAAGCGCGCCAGGTTGTCGGTCAGTTGCTGGGCCTCGTCCAGGCGTCCGCAAAGCATCAGCGCCCAGGCGTTGAGCAGCACCAGTCGCGGCGTGCTTTCCAGCAGGTTGTCGGGCAGTTCGGCGCGCCACTGCATCAGCAAGGCGAGGCTGCGCCCGTGCAGCAGGCGGTCACGGGTGTAATGCTGCATCAGGCTGGCCGCCACTTCCGGCTGCTCGGCCTTGAGGGCGTATTCCAGCGCCGGACGAACGTCGTCCTGGCTCATGTACCACTGGCAGGCGCGGCGGTAGAGGGTGCGGCTCGTGCCCGCAGGCAGTAGCGCGGCCAGCCGGGGGGCGATGGCGGGCAGGATGCGCAGGGCACGCTCATCATCGCCGGGGGCCTCGATGAACAGCCCGCATTCGCGCAACTGCGCCAGTAGGCGGCCGCCTTCGCCGCTGCCAAAGAGCTGTTCGCACAGCGCCTGGTCGAAGTGTGGGAAGTGCGCGAGGGTGAAGAGCGCCTGCTGCCAGTCTTCGGGCAAGGGGTCGAGCAACTCATGACGCAGGTAGTCCTGCAACAGTGAGCGGTAGAGCTCCGCCGCCTGCTGGGGACCGGCCTTGAGGCCGAGCATTCGCAGCAGGGTGCCGGCGCACCAGCCCTGCATTTCCTGATGCAGGTCCTTGGGCGACGGCAAGGCAGCGCCCAATTCGGCGCGCTGCAGCAACTCGGCGGTTTCCGCTGTGCTGAATGCCAACTCGTTGCTGCCCAGTTCGAACAGGTCGCCATCCAGCAGCATGCGCGCCAGCTGGAGCTGGGGGCGGCGACGGCTGGCTATCCACCATTGCAATTGTCGCGATCCGAGCTGGATCAGCTCGTTGAGCAGGCGGTCCAGTTCGACCGCCGGGAAGCGCGAGTAGTCGTCCAGTACCAGCCAGACGGGCTCTCGTTCCTGCTGGAGTTGCTGGCGCAGGGCCACGATGTCGGCGGTTTCCTGGCCCAGTGCCGCGGACAGGCGCCGGGTGAAGTCCGTGGGCGAGAGCGCCTCGCCGCGCAGATCGAGGTAGGCCAGGCGGGTGTCGGCGGGGATCTGCTGGAGGCATTCCCCCAGCAGCACGGTCTTGCCATAGCCCGCGGATGCGCAGAGCAAGCGCAGGCGGCAGTCGCCCTGGAGCAGGGCGTCATGGAGGCGTGGGCGGGGCAGGTGGCCGGGTGGCAGCCGCAAGAAGTGTTTGGACGGCATGAATGCACTCGAAGATGTCACGCTGGGTGAATTCATCCTTGCAGAGGGGAACGCACTACGCAAAAAAGCGGCCCCGAAGGGCCGCAACGCTCATGGAGTAACGCGGTGAGTCGATCAGCGCACGCCGGTCTGGCGCAGGGCTGCCGGGGTATAGTCCGCCGCGGAGGCCTGGGCGCCGAACACGAAGCTCTGCTTCTCCTCGTTCTTCAGGCCCAACACCGAGTAGCGGCCGGAGATCAGGTCGTACAGCGTTTCGGCGGTGTAGCCCGGCACCTTGTGGTTGTAGTACTGCTGGGCATGGCCTTCGCCCACGCGCCAGAGTTGTCCGCGGCCGTCGTAGTGATCGACTTCGGCCAGTTGCCAGGTGTCTTCGTCGAAGTACATGTCGCGCTTGGCGTAGATGTGGCGCTCGCCCGGCTTCAGCGTCGCCACTACGTGCCACACGCGGTGCAGTTCGTAGCGGGTCAGGTCCTGGTCGATGTGGCCGGCCTTGATGATGTCGGCGTACTTCAGCTTCGGATCATCCAGCTTGTAGCTGTTGTAGGGGATGTACAGCTCCTGCTTGCCCACCAGCTTCCAGTCGTAGCGGTCCGGCGAGCCGTTGAACATGTCGTAGTTGTCGGAAGTGGCCAGGCCGTCGGCGGCGGTGGCCGGGCCATCGTAGGCCACCTGCGGGGCACGACGTACGCGGCGCTGGCCGGCGTTGTAGAGCCAGGCCATGCGCGGCTCTTTTACCTGGTCGATGGTCTCGTGGACCAGCAGGACGTTACCAGCCAGACGCGCCGGGCCGGTGACCCGCTGGATGAAGTAGAACAGCACGTTGTCCGCCTTGGCCTTGTCCAGGTCCGGCAGATTGGCCGGGTAGGACACCTCGTCCTCGAAGTGGACCATGTTGAAGGCGCCGTTGGCCTGGGGCTGCACGCGGGTCATGTAACGGTGGATGTTGCCGCCGCGATAGCGGGTGGTGTGGTTCCAGACTACCTCGACGCCCGACTGCGGGATGGGGAAGGCATAGTAGCGGCTGTCGAAGTTCTTCAGGCCGTTGCCGCCGTCGACGTACTCGGTCTTCTCTGCGCTGGTGCGGATGGCCGAGTAGAGCTCGTCCGGCAGGGCGGCGGTGCGGTGGGTCTTGTACACCGGGATCTTGTAGGTGTCCGGGTAGCGCTTGAACATCGCCAGTTGGCCGGGGGTGAGCTTGTCCTTGTACTGGTCGAGGTTCTGCGCGGTGATGGTGAACAGCGGCTGCTCACCGGCGAAGGGGTCGGAGAGGAAGCCCTTGGCGTCGGCCTGGCCGGCGCTGGTGGGCAGGCCGCCGCTCCATGCGGGAATGCTGCCGTCGGCGTTGCCGGCCTTTTCTGCGCCAGTGGGCGTCAGGCTGGTGCCCAGCCTGGCGACCTGGTCGGCGGGGACAGCCGCCATCACGCCGCTGGCCAGCAGGGAAAGGACCAGTACGCCCGATTTCAGGATGCGCTTGTTGTCTTTCATGGGAATCGCCTCCGGGGCTGTCAGAAGTTCACGCCGACGCTGAACGCGAGGAAGTCGCGGTCGATCGAGGTGTTGAAGTCACCGCCGAAGAAGTCCGTGTACGACAGGCTGGCGGTGTAGGTGTTCTGGTACTCGGCGTCCAGGCCCAGGCTGACGGCCTTGCGGCCTTCCTCGAAGTTGCCGCCGGGGCCGGGGGAGTAGCCATCGACGTCATGGGACCAGGCGATGCCGGGCTTGAGGTTCACCCCGGCGAACACGTCGTTGTAGTCCCACACCGCACGGGCGCGGTAACCCCAGGAGGTGCTGGTGGTGAAGCCGTCGTCGGTGCAGTACTTGCTGGCGTTCTCGCCGTTGGCGCCCACGGCGCCGGCGTTGATGGTGCGGCAGGTGTTGTTGGGCAGCTCGCCGGGACCGAACACCGGGTCGCGGCCGTAGCGCTGCACGCTGGTGCTCTCGAGGCCGCCAACGTGAGTCACGCCCACTTCGCCCACCAGGGTCAGGCGCTCGGCGCCCATGATCTGGTCGAAGAAGTGCACGAAGGTGGTCTGCAACTGGGTGATTTCCTTGCGCTCGTAGCCGCTGAGGGTGCTGCCGGGGATGGACGCGGGATTGCCGCCGAGCAGGGAGAAGTTGGAGAAGGCCGCGAAGGGGCCGCCGAACTGCGCCAGGCCGCGTACGCCGCCGTAAAGCAGGTCGGTGGTGTTCAGCTGTACCGGTGCATTCGGTCGGTAGCTGAGCTCTCCACTCCAGGCCGTGCCGGTGGGCAGGGTGGTGGAGAAGCTCAGGCCGTACAGGTGAATGTCTTCCGGGTACTCGATGAAGTACTTGCTGCCGCCGGCGACGTTGGCGATGGCCACGCCCTGGCGCGCCGCTCCCGGCACGGTTGGGGTCGAAGCGCCGGCGAGGATACCGAGGGACTCCCGGTAGGTCGCCTGGTCCGCCGCCTGGACGCTGAGGATCGGCGCGCGGGAGTGGTAGTTCATGTAGTAGGCGCCGAATTCGGTGTCGATCTCGTCGGCCATCCAGCGCAGGGCCATGCCGTACTGGCCGTCGTCGTCGGCATCCCGGTCCGGAGCGCGCGGCACGACCACGCCTTCGCCGGTGGTCTGGTAGCCGAATGCCGGGCCGAATGGCGCCAGGGCCGGGGTCAGCACCGCCAGGTTGTTGTTGCAGCCGTCGGCCACCACGTCCGGTTGGGAGAAGAAGGTGCCGCAGTTGTCGACGACGGTCTGGTCCCATTCCAGCTGGTAGAAGGCTTCCACCGAGAGGTTGTCGGTCAGGCTCTGGGAGAGGGAGAAGAGGTTGACCGGAATCAGGCCTTCCTTGATCTCGGCGCCGGGACGGCGGAAGGCGGATACGTCGATGGGGTTGACCGCGTTGATGCCGCTCTGGATGAAGGTGCTCTCACCCCAGCTCAGCACCTGCTTGCCCAGGCGTACCGAGCCCGGCAATTCGTTGAAGCTGTAGTTGTGGTAGACGAAGGCATCGAGCAGTTGGGCGCCGGAGGACTTGGCGCCTTCCTTGCGACCGCTGTCGTCGATGTCCTTGAAGGGGCGCTGCTCGTCCTTCAATTCGAAGTCGTACCAGTACTTGCCGCGCAGGAAGACGCCGGTGTCGCCGTACTTGAGTTCGAGGTCGTGGATGCCCTTGAAGATCTTCGAGAAGGTCTCGCCCTTCTTGAAGTTCAGGTGCGAGTCGTCGGAGGTATGCGCCAGACCGTCGCCGCCGTTGTTGGCGCCGATCAGGTCCGGGTCGGCACTGCGCATGGACCAGCTCGCGCCCACCGAGAGGGACGAATCGAACTGGCCTTCGATCTCCCCGATGTTGAAGGTCATTGCCTGGGCCGTGGCGGACAGGCCCAAGGCGATGGCGGCTGCCAGCGCGTGGGGTCTGAAGTCTGCGTGCCTTGTTCTTGTAGTCATTGGGCCACCCTTGTTGTTCTGTTGGCGGCCGAACGTTAATGAATCCCCCCGAGGCGGGTAACGGACGAAGTAGTGATATTCAAATTCATACTTTGTAGTGAGAGGTCGCGTCGGCCGCTCTGCAATGGTGGTTCTGGCCGCAGGCCCGGAGCAGGGCAGGGAGAACCCGGACCGGCGGCCCGCCTAGCGGATGTTTAGGCCAAGGGCGTCTGGCGTGCGGCAATCCACCACACGGCATTGCCGCTTCCTGACCTGGAACGCCGGTGCTAGAGTCGCCGCCCATGAAGTTCGCCCGCCAAGACCGCTTGTTGATTGCCTGGATGCTGTATGCCTGCGTCCTGCTCAATCTGTTCGCCTGCGGTTTGCACCACGGCCAGGCGACGGGGCTGGAACTGAGCGGCCTCGGTGGGTCGTTCTGCTCCGGCGATTCCGCCAGCGGTCCGGCCCTGGACGGCGACCTCGGCGGCAGCGCCGCCATTGGCTGGTCCGGCCTCTTCAAGTGCCCGCTCTGCACCGGCATCATCCTCGGCGCCGTCGCCGTGGTGCTGCTGTCCTGGTTGCTCGGTGCGGGCAGGGCGCCTTTCCTTCCCCGCGCCGGGGGTGATCAACACCCGCCGCGCCATGCCTGGCCTTCGGCCAATCCTCGGGCTTCCCCGCTCGCCTGACATCGCCCCAGACCCGGACTCGTCCGTCTGAACCCTGCTGCCGACATCCCTTGTTCGGGGTGCTGGTGCGGCTCGATCGTCCATGCAACCGGATTCGCCAACGCCCATGGCTGCTCCACGTATCCGCCATCGTCACGCCCATTCCACGGCCTTGCCCGTGCGGATGCGGCCGGGTCTGTGGCTGGGGCTGTTCGCGATGCTGGCGATCTACTTCGGTGCCCTGGCGTCCCAGGTTCGCGTGGCGCAAGCGGAGCTGCCCGACTGGCTCACCGAGCTGGCCTGCGACCACGACGAACAGCCGTCTCCGATGCCATCCCACCACGGGCCGGCATCGCCCCTGGATGCCTGCGGCTATTGCAATCTGCTGGCGGCGAGCCCGGCCCTGGGCAATACACAGCCGGTTGCCGACCTGCTGTCGCACGTCGAGGGTGCGCCGGAGCGGCCCCGATTCATCGGCCCGCCGGCGCAGGCCCCGCTGTTCCCCGGCGCCCGGCCACGCGCACCCCCCGTTCTTCCTGATTCGCCGACGCACTGCCCCGGAGGGGCAGCCTGACCACCGATTCTGGAAGACTCATGAAACAGCCCAACCAACCAGGCCGCGCTGCTGCGCGCCACTGCACCCGTCCTTTCACCCCGGCTACTGCCCGCCTGCGCTGGCAGCAGGGTTTCGCCCTGTTCCTCGGCCTCTCCCTGTCCGCAGTCGGCGTGACCGACGAGCTGCTGCCGGAAGAAATCGAGCCCACTGTCGTCACCGCCGTGCAGCAGAGTTCGCCCCTGACCGTGGTGACGGACCCGAAAGACCCTCGCCAGCCCGTTCCCGCCAGCGACGCGGCCGACTACCTGAAGACCATTCCCGGCTTCTCCGTCATCCGCAACGGCGGCACCAATGGTGACCCGGTGCTGCGCGGCATGTTCGGCTCGCGGCTCAACCTGCTCACCAACGGCGGGCTGATGATCGGCGCCTGCCCAGGCCGCATGGACGCGCCGAGCTCCTACATCTCCCCGGAAACCTTCGACCGACTCACCGTGATCAAAGGACCGCAGACAGTGCTCTGGGGCCCCGGAGCTTCCGCCGGCACCGTGCGCTTCGATCGCGAGCCGGAGCGTTTCGGCGAACTCGGCGGCCGTCTGCGCGGCAGCGTGCTGGCCGGTTCCAATGGCCGCTTCGACAAGGTGCTGGATGGCGCCCTGGGCAGTGAACTCGGTTACCTGCGCGTGGTGGGCAACCAGGCTCAGGCGGACGACTACGAAGATGGCAACGGCGATACCGTGCCGTCGCGCTGGAGCAAGTGGAACGGTGACGTGGCCCTGGGCTGGACGCCGGACGCGGACAGCCTGGTGGAACTCACTGCCGGCAAGGGCGATGGCGAGGCACGCTACGCCGGGCGCGGCATGGACGGCAGCCAGTTCCTGCGGGAAAGCCTCGGCCTGCGCGTCGAGCGCAGCAACCTCGGTGGCGTGCTGGACAGGCTGGAGGCGCAGCTTTACTACAACTACGCGGACCACGTGATGGACAACTTCCGCCTGCGCAGCCCCGATCCCGCCAGTTCGATGCCCATGCCGATGGCTTCGAACGTCGACCGCCGCACAGTGGGTGGGCGTTTTGCCGCCACCTTCAGCTGGACCGAGGTGGAATGGGTGGCGGGTCTGGACCTGATGCGCAGCGAACACCGCAAGCGCAGCTCGCGCTTCGACATGATGAGCGGCCGCTTCACCGACGCAGACCAGTTCCCCTGGAGCAAGGACGCGCTGTTCCACAGCTATGGGCTGTTCTCCGAGGCCACCTGGAACTTTGCGCCGCGCAATCGCCTGGTGGCCGGCGGCCGCCTGGACCGCGCTTCCGCCGAGGACTTCCGCGCCACCAGCGGCATGATGGGCCGGGCCAACCCCACCTTCGGCGAAACCCGCGCCGACGCCTTGCCCAGCGGTTTCGCGCGCTTCGAGCACGACCTGGCCGATTCGCCCGCCACCCTCTACGCCGGGTTGGGCCATGTGCAGCGCTTCCCCGACTACTGGGAGCTGTTCTCGCCGGGACGCGGCCCGGCCGGCTCGGCCAATGCCTTCGACGGCGTGAAGCCGGAGAAGACCACCCAGCTCGACTTCGGTGTGCAGTACCAGAGCGGCGACCTGGAGGCCTGGGCCTCCGGCTACGTGGGCCAGGTGCGTGACTACATCCTGTTCACCTACACGCCGGGGATGATGGGGCCCACCTCCCGCGCCGAGAACATCGACGCCCGCATCATGGGTGGCGAACTGGGCGCAGCCTGGCGCTTCGCTCCCGACTGGAAGACCGAAGCCACCCTGGCCTATGCCTGGGGCAAGAACAGCTCCGACGACGAGGCCCTGCCGCAGATGCCGCCGCTGGAAACGCGCCTCGGCCTGACCTACGAGCAGGACAACTGGAGCGCCGGCGGCCTGTGGCGCTTGGTGGCGGCGCAGAACCGCGTGGCCGAAGGCAAGGGCAATGTGGTGGGGCAGGACTTCGGCAAGAGCGCCGGTTTCGGCGTGTTCTCCCTCAACGGCGCCTACCGCCTGAGCCCGGAGCTCAAGGTCAGCGCGGGCGTCGACAATCTCTTCGACAAGGCCTATGCAGAGCACCTGAACCGTGCCGGAGACGCCGGATTCGGCTTCCCGGCCGATCCGGTGGCCATCGACGAGCCGGGGCGCACGCTCTGGACCAAGGTGGACTTCAGCTTCTAATGGAAGTGCAGCTGCCGGCCCATGCGGTCGGCAGCCGTTGACGGCCGCGCAGGGCGCTTTCCCCGACGAAGGGTAGCGCCTGTGCGCCAACACGGGACAGGCGGGCCGGGGGGAGGGAAGCAGGGGCATATACTGGTCTGTGCAATACATCCAGAGTTTTGCACCCTCGCCATCCTGTTGTTCGTGTTCGTGCCGGCTCTGACGGAAGGTGGGGCCCAGCGTTTATCTGACGCGGCGCAAGGCCCATTCACCAACCGGAGGAGAGAGGCGGTTCGCCCGGTCCCCCTATCTCGGCCAGCGACCCTGCAGCGACTTTTTCATTTTCGGAGGCCCTCAGGTCACGAGGCCAGCTTGCCCTTGCCACAAGGGTTCATGGAGTACCCCTCTCTCTTTCGTATTGCGGCGGCCCGCCGGACTCCTCGGTGGGCGCCAGAGAGGAGGTATCGACATGAAAAGAACGACAGCCCTCACCATCCCCGTCCTGCTGCTCGCCGCAGCGCTGGCGGCCACTGCCCTGGCTACCAGTGACCCGGCCGCCGGCAATGCCGTACTGCGCTTCAGGGGCGGCATCGGTGTTCTGCCGGTTTCCAGTGGGCAGGGCGTGGACGCTATCGCCACTGTGGTCAACCGCAACCTGGTGCGCGGCGTGCAGCCGGCGGGGCAGATCTGGGTGATCCGCAAACTCAATGCGCAGGTGAGCGCGGCCGGTGACCTTGTGGCAATCGGCCGTGGCCTGGTCCTGGGTGGGGGCAACAATATCGGCAGGGCTACCGGGCAGTCGGTGTTCGCCACGCTGTTCTGTGGTGCCGCGGAACCGTTCACGGAGCACAGCACCAACCCGGCCGGCGTGCCGCTGACCGACGAAGGTGACTTCGTGATCCGTGACGTGTTCACGCCCGTACCGCCAACCCCTTGCGACAGCCCCGTGCTGTTGATTCGCAATGCGGCCAATCAGAGCTGGTTCGCGGCAGGCATCCCGCGGGTCAGGAACGTCCAGCCGGACGAAGAACCTCCGATTGATAACCCGCCGCCAACGGACAATCCGCCAGCCGAACCTCCGGCCATGCCTTGAAGTCCCGGCCTTTCTCCTTCCACTGATGGCCCCCTCTCTCCGGAGGGAGGGGCGCCGCTTTCGTCGGTCCGTCGCTGCGGCCTGAATCTGGACCACTGGCCCATCCCGGCCGGCCCTGCTCCCGGATATACTCGCCGGCATCTTCCCCCCGCCCCATACGACAGGAGGGTGCCGTGGATTACCTCGGTGCATTGCTGGCCATTTCCGGTGTCCTGATGCTGAGCGTCGTCAGTCCCGGCCCCAACTTCGCCATCGTCACCTCCACCGCTACCCTGCGTTCCCGCCGTGCCGGCGTCGCCACCGGGCTGGGCCTGGCCGCCGCCTCAGCCACCTGGGCGCTGCTGGCCGTGGCAGGGCTGGGCCTGATCGTCACGCAAGTGGAATGGCTCTACCTCGGCATCAAGCTGGCTGGCGCCCTGTATCTCATCTGGATCGGTCTACGGATGATCCTCGGCGCGCGCAAGCCGCTGGCCGCCGCGCCCGACACGCTCGAATCGGGCGTCTTCGCCTCGGCCCGCAAGGGCTACCTGGTGAGCATGACCAACCCCAAGGCGCTGGCCTTCTACGGCAGCATCTTCGCCGTGATGGTCCCGGCCCATGCGCCGGCATGGTTCTACGCGGCGATCGTCAGCATCGGCGCCAGCGTCTCCTGCCTCTGGTATTGCGGGATGGCGGTGCTCTTCTCCAGCCCCTCCGTGCGCGGCGGTTTCATGCGCTTCAAGGCGGTGTTCGAGACCCTGATGGGCGTGTTCCTGCTGGGCATGGGCGGCAGGCTGCTGCTCAGCCGTTGAATTTCATTTAGCGGGGGCAAATTCTTTCGCGATTGAAATCGCTCCCACACCTGCATTGCTGCATTGAACGGTTCCGTAGGATGCGGTGGAGCGGAGCGATACCCGTCAGCGAGCGATTGAAGGGCGAACCTGCGGTCCGCATTGCGATTGAAATCACCCCTACAGGAATGTGTTGTGCCCCGAGACTGGGCATGCTGGCTACGTAGTACTACGTAGCCGTGCTTCGTAGTTGTGCGAATTTCTCCGTGGCCGCCACGCGCCGATAGTGTCGGCTGCCCCTATCCGGGCATAAACAACAACAAGAGCCGCCGCAGGTAACCCCACGCGGCAGGAGACCATTCCATGACCCAACTGGCTTCCCGAATTGCCTGGTTCGCCGTTGCCCTGCTGGGCGCATTTGCGCTGGGCACCGTGGCACTGCGTCGGGGCGAAGCGATCAACGCCCTCTGGATCGTTACTGCTGCAACCGCGATCTACCTGATTGCCTACCGCTACTACAGCCTGTTCATCGCCAACAAGGTGATGCAACTGGACCCCTCCCGTGCAACACCTGCGGTGTTGAACAACGACGGTCTGGACTACGTTCCGACCAACAAGCACATCCTCTTCGGTCACCACTTCGCTGCCATCGCCGGCGCCGGTCCGCTGGTGGGCCCGGTACTCGCCGCGCAGATGGGCTACCTGCCCGGCACCCTCTGGCTGATCGCCGGCGTGGTCCTGGCCGGCGCGGTGCAGGACTTCATGGTGCTGTTCCTCTCCACCCGCCGTAACGGCCGCTCTCTCGGGGACATGGTCCGCGAAGAGATGGGCCGGATTCCGGGCACCATCGCCCTGTTCGGCTGCTTCCTGATCATGATCATCATTCTCGCGGTGCTGGCGCTGATCGTGGTGAAGGCCCTGGCCGAAAGCCCGTGGGGCATGTTCACCGTGATGGCGACCATCCCGATCGCGGTGTTCATGGGCGTGTACATGCGTTACATCCGCCCGGGCCGCATCGGCGAGATTTCCCTCATCGGCGTGGTCCTGTTGCTGGCCTCCATCTGGCTTGGCGGCATCGTGGCAGCCGACCCCGTCTGGGGCCCGGCCTTCACCTTCACCGGCGTGCAGATCACCTGGATGCTGATCGGCTATGGCTTCGTTGCCGCCGTGCTGCCGGTGTGGCTGATCCTCGCCCCGCGTGACTACCTGTCCACATTCCTCAAGATCGGCACCATCGTTGGTCTCGCCATCGGCATCCTGATCATCGCCCCCGAGCTGAAAATGCCGGCGCTGACCCAGTTCGTCGACGGCACTGGCCCTGTGTGGAAGGGCACCCTGTTCCCCTTCCTGTTCATCACCATCGCCTGTGGTGCGGTATCGGGCTTCCACGCGCTGATCAGCTCCGGCACCACGCCGAAGCTGCTGGCCAACGAAACCCATGCCCGCTACATCGGCTACGGCGGCATGCTGATGGAATCCTTCGTCGCCATCATGGCCATGGTCGCCGCCTCGGTGATCGAGCCGGGTGTGTACTTCGCCATGAACAGCCCGGCCGCGCTGGTGGGCACCGACGTGAACGCCGTGGCTGCCACCGTCAGCAGCTGGGGCTTCGCCATCACCCCGGAAGTGCTGCAGCAGACCGCCACCGATATCGGTGAGCACAGCATCCTGGCCCGTGCCGGTGGTGCGCCGACCCTGGCCGTGGGTATCGCGCAGATCCTCCACCAGGTGCTGCCGGGCGAGAACACCATGGCCTTCTGGTACCACTTCGCGATCCTCTTCGAGGCACTGTTCATCCTCACCGCAGTGGACGCCGGTACCCGTGCCGGTCGCTTCATGCTGCAGGACCTCTTGGGCAACTTCGTCCCGGCGCTGAAGAAAACCGAGTCCTGGACCGCCAACGTCATCGCCACCGCCGGTTGCGTGGCCATGTGGGGCTGGCTGCTGTACCAGGGCGTGGTCGATCCGCTGGGTGGCATCAACACCCTGTGGCCGCTGTTCGGCATCTCCAACCAGATGCTGGCCGGTATCGCCCTGATGCTGGGCTGCGTGGTGCTGATCAAGATGAAGCGCCAGCGCTACGTCTGGGTGACCCTGGTGCCGGCTGTGTGGCTGCTGATCTGCACCACAACCGCAGGCCTGATCAAGCTGCTCGACCCGAACCCGGCTGTCGGTTTCCTGGCCCTGGCCAAGAAGTACAGCGACGCCGCCGCCGCTGGCCAGATCCTGGCTCCGGCCAAGGACATGGGCCAGATGCAGCACGTGATCTTCAACGCCTACACCAACTCGACCCTGACCGTGCTGTTCCTCTTCGTGGTGCTGAGCATCCTGTTCTTCGCCATCAAGGTGGGCCGCAGCGCCTGGATGAAGTCCGAGCGCACCGACAAGGAATCGCCGTTCCAGCCGGTTCCGGACGCTTGAGGAGATCGCGAGCATGTTCAATGACCTCAGCCGCATGGGTAAGTACCTTGGGCAGGCCGCGCGCATGCTCGTGGGCATGCCCGACTACGATACCTACGTCGAGCACATGCAGAGCAAGCACCCGGACAAGCCGGTGATGAGTTACGAGGAGTTCTTCCGCGAGCGCCAGGAAGCGCGCTATGGCGGCGGCAAGGGACGGCCCGTACGCTGCTGTTGAACCCCTGATGCGGTAACCTGAGCGCCACGCCTAGCCGTGGCGCTCTTGTTTCCGGTCATCTCCCCGGAACCTTCTTTTGTAGGAGCGAGCTTGCTCGCGAAGAACTGTTCGCGAGCAAGCTCGCTCCTACGGGTTGAAACCTGATTTCGAGGATTGCCCCGATGTCTGCCCATCTCCCCATTCCCGTCACCGTGCTCAGCGGCTTTCTCGGTGCCGGCAAGACCACTCTGCTCAAGCACATCCTCAAGGCCGAACATGGCCTGAAGATCGCGGTGATCGAGAACGAGTTCAGCGAAACCCCCATCGACGGCCAGTTGCTGGGCGATGAAGCGGTGCAGGTGATGACCCTGGCCAACGGCTGCGTCTGCTGCTCCATCCACGTGGAGCTGGAGAAGGCGCTGTTCCTGTTGCTGGAACGCCTGGATGCCGGCGAGCTGGCTTTTGATCGCCTGGTGATCGAGTGCACTGGCCTTGCCGACCCGGCGCCCGTGGCACAGACCTTCTTCGCTGACGACGAACTCTGCGAGCGCTACGTGCTGGACGGCATCATCACCCTGGTGGACGCGGTGAACGCCGAGCGCCATCTCCAGGAAACCATGGCCCAGGCCCAGGTGGGCTTTGCCGACCGCATCCTGGTGAGCAAGCGAGACCTGGTGGACGAGGCGCACTTCGATGCCCTTTGCCAGCGCCTCTCGCGCATCAACCGCCGCGCGCCGATCCGCGTGGTGGACCATGGCCGCATCGACCTGGCCGAGTTGCTGGACGTGCGTGGCTTCAACCTCAATGCCGACGTCGGCCCGGCCCTGACCCTGCGTCCGCTCAAGCCAGCCGCAACGCCGGATCGCATCGGCACCCTGGTGCTGAAGAGCGAACGCCCGCTGGACATGGACAAGCTCAGCAGTTTCATGGAAGGGCTGCTGGAGGAGCACGGCAGTTCGCTGTTGCGCTACAAGGGCGTGCTCTGCGTCGATGGCGAGCCGCGTCGCCTGGTGTTCCAGGGCGTGCTGCGGCTCTACGGCTTCGACTGGGACAGCGAGTGGCAGGAAGGCGAGGCGCGCGAGAGCGTGATGGTCTTCATCGGCGACCAGCTGCCGGAAGAGAAGATTCGCGCCGGTTTCGAAGCGGCTCAGGTGTGAGGTCGGCGAATCGCGAATGAATTCGCTCCCACATCCCGGTCCCGGTCCGGGCACCAGCGGTGGCGGAGAAAAGCGACTTCCACCCTACGATGATTCGCGCGGCCTCGGCCACGTTGTGAAGTGAATGACCATGCAGCTCAAACACAAGATCGTCACCCTCAGCGTCATGCCGCTCATCGTGTCGGTGCTCTTCATCTGCGTGCTGGTGTTCGCCCAGAGCCGCAAGCTGGAAGAGGAACAGGCCCGGCTGGTGGAAAGCAGCATCATGGCCGCCAAGAAGGCCGAGATCAAAAACTACCTGGAGCTGGCCCTGAGCCTGATCGCGCCCCTGTACGACAGCGGCCGGGACGACGAGGAAGCCAAGCAGCAGGCGCTGCACATGCTGTCGCGGGCGAACTTCGGCCTGGATGGCTACTTCTTCGTCTACGACCGCCACGGCAAGAACCTGATGCACCCCCGGCAGGCGAATCTGGTGGGCAAGGAACTCATCGGCATGAAGGACAAGAACGGGCTGCCGGTGATCCAGGCGTTGCTCGAAAGTGCCGAGAACGGCGACGGCTACCAGCTCTACACCTGGGAAAAGCCGTCCACCGGCCAGGTGACCGAGAAGCTCTCCTACGTGGTGATGCTGGACCGCTGGGGCTGGATGCTGGGCACCGGCATCTACATCGACGACGTGGAGGTGGCCACCCTCAAGTCGCGCCAGGAGGTGGCCACGGGGGTGCTGACCACGGTGCTGGCCATTGCGTCCTTTTCGCTGATCGCCGTGCTGGTGGTGTTCACCGGTGGCCTGATGCTGAATTTCACCGAACATCGCCTGGCCGACCGCAAGCTGTCCGCCCTCAACCAGCGCATTGTCCACCTGCAGGAAGAGGAGCGCTCGCGGGTGTCTCGCGAGCTGCACGATGGCATCAGCCAGCAACTGGTTTCCATCAAGTTCCAGTTCGAACTGGCCAGCCTGGAGCTGGAGAACGGGCAGGGCAGGGGAATGGAGAACCTGCGTGCGGGCACGGCGCGCCTGGGCGAGGCCATCGGCGAAATCCGCCGCATCTCCCACGACCTACGGCCATCGTTGCTGGACACCCTCGGCCTGTCGCCGGCCATCGAGCAACTGGTGCGCGAGTTCGAGCAGCGCACGGCGATCCGCACCCAGTACGAACGCGGGCTGGACGACAGCAGCCTGGACATGGACGTCCGCGTCACGCTGTTCCGCATCATCCAGGAAGCCCTGGGCAACATCGAACGCCACTCCAGGGCCAGCGCCGCTATAATCTCGCTCGCCTCCAGCCAGGGTGCCATTGCCCTGCGCGTGGAGGACAACGGCGTGGGGTTCGATCCCGGCCTGATGGACCGGAGCCAGGGAATCGGGTTGCGCAACATCAGGGAGCGGGTCGACCATCACCACGGTACCTTCACCCTGTCTTCGATGAGCGGCCGCACGGAACTGCAGGTCGAGATCCCCCTGCAGCGGGCCTGACGGCCCGGTTCGTGACCCCACAGAGGCCGTGATGAGCTTGCCGCACCCCATCAGAATCGCGCTGATCGACGACCACGTGCTGGTGCGCGATGGCTTGAAATCCCTGCTCTCGGCGATGCCCCACTTCGATGTGGTGGCAGAAGCGGAGTCCGGAGAAGCGGCCCTGGAACTGGTGGCCTCCACCGAACTGGACCTGCTGCTGGTGGATGTCGGCCTCAAGGACATGAACGGCCTGGAGCTGACCCGCAGGCTGTGCAGCCTCTATCCGGGCATCAAGATCCTCATCCTCAGCATGTACGACAACCAGGAGTACGTGCGCACCTCCATCAACGCCGGCGCCTTCGGCTACGTGCTGAAGAACGCGCCGTCCCAGGAGCTGATCGCCGCCATCGAGGCCATCGTGGCCGGCGGCAGCTTCTACAGCCCGGAAATCGCCCGCAAGCTGGCCACCAACGTCCGCGACGAGAACGAACTCACCCCGCGCGAACTGCAGGTCCTGTCGATGATCGCCAAGGGGCTGAACAACAAGGAAGTCGCCCGCGAGCTGGACATCAGCGTGCGCACGGTGGAGACCTACCGCCTCAGCATCCGTCGCAAGCTGAACATCGACACGCCCGCCGCCCTGGTGAAGTACGCCCTGGAGCATGGCCTGATCTCGATCTGAGATCGGCTCGAATCCCGTATCAGCCGACTGGTGGTGCAGGGCGCGGCGCTCGCGAAGGCGGACTGTTCATTCGAGGAAACCCTAGGTTGGTGCGGAGCCTGAAACGTTGGGCTTCGTTCCTCTGCCCAACCTGCGGCAGGACTGCGTCCTGCATCGCGAATGAATGCGCTCCCACAAGGAGGCGCGGCAGTGATTTAGAACAACGCCATCTGCCTGTCGATCAGGGACGCGAAGTCGTCGTCCACGAAGGGCAGGATGGCGTCCGCCACCGGCTGCAGTTGGCGGGTCAGGTAGTGGTCGTAGTCGATGGCCGAGCCGCGTGTTTCCAGGGGCTCCGGGCCATTCACCGTAATCAGGTAGCTGATCCAGCCGCCGTTCTGGTACTGGCGCGGCCGGCCCTGGCGGTCGTTGAACTCGTCGGCCATGCGCGCCGCGCGGACGTGGGGCGGCACGTTGCGGGTGTAATCGTCGAGCTGGCGGCGCAGGCGTTTGCGATAGACCAGCAGCTCGTCCAGTTCTCCGGCGAGTGTCTTTTGCACGTAGTCGCGCACGTATTCCTGGTACGGCTGGCGATTGAAGATGCGCTGGTAGAGCTCCTGCTGGAACTGCTGTGCCAGGGGCGACCAGTCGGTGCGCACGGTTTCCAGTCCTTTGAAGACCATCTCCTGGTTGCCGTCCGCACGCCGCACCAGGCCGGCGTAGCGCTTTTTGCTGCCTTCTTCGGCGCCTCGGATGGTGGGCATCAGGAAGCGCTGGTAGTGGGTTTCGAACTGCAGTTCCAGGGCGCTTTCCAGTCCGTATTCCTGCATCAGGTGCTCGCGCCACCACTGGTTGACCTGCTGCACCAGGCCACGGCCGATGCGCGCGGCCTCGTCTTCTTCATGGGGCCGCTTGAGCCAGACGAAGGTGGAGTCGGTGTCGCCATAGATCACGCTGTAGCCCTGGGCTTCGATCAGCTCACGGGTGCGGCGCATGATCTCGTGGCCGCGCATGGTGATGGAGGAGGCCAGGCGCGGGTCGAAGAAGCGGCAGCCGCTGGAGCCGAGCACGCCGTAGAAGGCGTTCATGATGATCTTCAATGCCTGGGACAGCACCTTGTTGCCCTCGCGCTTGGCCGCTTCGCGCCCCTGCCAGACCCGCTCCACGATGGCCGGCAGGCTATGCCGGGTGCGGGAGAAGCGGGCGCCACGGAAGCCCGGTACCGAGTGCTCGTCGCCCGGCTGCCGCAGGCCCTCGATCAGCCCTACCGGATCGATCAGGAAGCTGCGGATGATCGAGGGGTACAGGCTCTTGTAATCCAGTACCAGGACCGATTCGTAGAGGCCCGGGCGCGAATCCATGACGAAGCCGCCGGGGCTGGCCTCGGGACGCTTCTCGCCGAGGTTGGGCGCGACGAAACCCAGGCGGTGCATCAGCGGCATGTAGAGATGGGTGAAGGCCGCCACGGAGCCGCCGCTGCGGTCGGTGGCCAGCCCGGTGACCGTGGCGCGTTCGAGGAGGAAATGGAGCAGCTCGGTCTTCTCGAAGATGCGCGTGACCAGCTCGCAGTCCTTGAGGTTGTAGCGCGCCAGGGCGGGCTTGTCCTCGGCGAACATGCGGTTGATCTCGTCCATGCGCTGGTAGGGCGTGTCGATCGCCTTGCCTTCGCCGAGCAGGGTCTGCGCAACGCTTTCCAGGCTGAAGGAGGGGAAGCTCCAGGTGGCCGAGCGCAGCGCTTCGATGCCATCGATGATCAACCGCCCACTGGCCTCGGCGAAGTAGTGGTTGTTGCCGCTGCCATGCTCGCGCCAGCCCATGGGGTCGCCGCCGCGGCCCAGCAACAGCGGCACCCTCAGCTTCTCGGCGTGGGCCTGCAAGACGCGCAGGTCGAACTGCACCAGGTTCCAGCCGATGATGGCGTCTGGATCGTGCTCGGCCAGCCACTGGTTCAGGGCTTCCAGCAGGCCGGCGCGGCTGTCGCGGTAGTCGAGCTGGAAGTCGACTTCGCTGGCATCGCCATTGGCCGGGCCAAGCATGTAGACCTGGCGCTGGCCGCAGCCTTCCAGGGCGATGGAATAGAGTTCGCCACGCTCGGTGGTCTCGATGTCCAGTGACACCAGCCTGAGTGTCGGGCGGTAGTCGGATGCCGGCTTGAGCTGGGCATCCAGCAGTATGCCGCTTTCGTCCGGGGTACCGCCGAAGAGCACGGGCGCGGTGATGAAACGCTCCATCAGGAAGCGCTCGGGCGGGCGGATATCGGCTTCCAGCACGTCCACCCCGGCCTTGCGCAGGGCCTTGTCCAGGCGCATCAGCTGGCGGTGCTGCTTGCAGTAGAGACCCAGCACCGGGCGGTGCTGGAAGTCGCACAGGGCGAGGGGGCGCAGTTCCACATCCTTCTCGCCGCGCAGCAGGGTTTCGGCGCGTTCGCGCTGTGCGGCGGGAATGAAGGCGACCGAAGTCTGCGCGGGCAGGCGCACCTGGCGCGGGCCAGAGTCGGTGGCCAGCCAGAATTCGACTTCCGTTCCCTCGGGCGTGTCCCGCCAATGCCGGGTCAGGACGAACCCTTGCTGTAACTCCACAACTGCAACCTCGGAACCTTTTTCCACAGCGGGATTCTACTCGTCATCGCCCCGGTGCGCGCGTCGGGTACGGGTTTCTTCATGTTGTTCGTTCAACATGAAGAAAGCGATCTAAGCCATTGAATTGACAGCATACATTCTGTCTGAACAATCCTATTTTCCCTGGCCAGAAAGGGGGCTTTTCATTATGCTCCGCGGCCATTTTCGTCCGTCCGGGAGACGACCATGCTGGACAACACCCTCGTACAACTCGAACAGCTCGTGAGCGAGCTCCTGCAACAGAACCAGGGCATCGCCGAGGACAACGCCCGCATCCGCGCCGAGCTGCGCAAGGCCCGCGAAGAAAACGACAGCCTGCAACTGGCGATGATGGAACAGGAAGAGAAGAGCAACGCCACCGCCGAGCGCCTGCAGGCCCTGGTCCGCCGCGTCAGCGAGAGCCGCGCCAGCGCATGAGTACCGACAGCGTCCGTGTGCTGCGCATCCTGGGGCGCGAGTACAACATCAAGGCACCGGCCGGCGAAGAGCAGGTGCTGCAGGACGCGGCAGCGATGCTGCAGGCGGAGATTGCCGCCAACAAGAAGAAATTCCCCTATGTCACCGCCAACGAACTGGTGGTGCTTTCCGCGCTGAATCTTTGCGCACGCCAGTTGAATGCCACCGACAAGCCGAAGGACACGGACGACGTCACTCGGCGCCTGGCTGTGCTCAATCGGCGCATTCGCGCGCAGCTGGACGATACCGGTACCTGAGTTCCGTCGACCAGGAACGTGGCGGGTTTCGCAGGCTCCAACCATCCTGCGAGGTAGTTGTGGGAGCGAATTCATTCGCGAAAGGACGGCGCAGCTGCCCCCGGAGTTGCCGGGCAGGTCTTCGACCTGCATCGCAATTGAAATCGCTCCCACAGATCGAGCAGCAGATGATGCCTTTTTGTAGGGGCGAATTCATTCGCGAAAGGACAGCGCAGCTGTCCCCGGGGTTGCCAGGCAGGTCTTCGACCTGCATCGCGATTGAAATCGCTCCCACAGATCGGCGGCGGGGTCAGCCGATGACGCGCAGGATGTCGGCGCGGTTGATTTCGGTGCGGCCGTCCTCGTACCACTCCGGAATCGCTTCCTTGAGCAGTTCCTTGTCGCCATCCAGCTTGAACGGCTGGGTGTAGCGCTTCTTGCGGTAGGCGTAGATGTAGTAGGTGCCGTCGCGGTACAGGATGCGGTCGAAGGTGTAGAAGCCGATGTGCGAGCCGTTGCAGCGCGCGGTCAGCACCACGTCGCCTTCTTCGTAGGGCAGGGCGCCCTCGGCGCATTCGTAGGTGAAGAACTCGCGGACATCATCCCAGGCCACGCCGTCGCTGCTGGACTTGAGGTAATCGCGCGCCTCGTCCTCGGACTGTTGCGAGTGATCGCTGTACCAGATGAACAGCGGAATGCTCTGGTTGATGTCGTCGCCCAGCCAGCCTTCGCTGTCCAGGTATTCGGCGCTGCGCGCCAGGCCCGCCTGCATGCGGCGATGGTTCTGCTTGTAGGCGTCCAGCGCATCCTCGAAGGTTTGCGAGTGGTTGCAGGCCAATACGCCATCGGCGGATTTGAGGGCCTGGACGCGTGCCAGGTAGGCGTCGTACAGGGCGGCATCGTTGATCACGGTGCAGGTGTCGCGCACCAGGCTGACGCCTACCTGGGTGAGGTTGGCGCTGCCGACGATGACCACGTCCGGCTCGATCAGGTAGAGCTTCCAGTTCACGCTCGCCTGGTAGCGGAAGTCCACCGACAGGGCCAGGTCCGGGTTCGCTTCATTGAGGCAGTGCTCGATGAAGTCAGGGGACGTGAGCGAGTTGATGGAACCGACCAGGATGTCCAGTCGGTTGCCGTTCTCGATCAACTGGTCGATCAGGGGCTCGGTGCCGCTGGCGAAGGCGGAAACTATCGTGATCTTCTTTCCGCTCAGTTCGCCCAGATAGGTTTCAAGGCTGTCTTCGTAATCCAGAATTTCCATACAGTCTCCAGCGACATCTTTTCTGCAATTTCGCCATTTTCGCACAGGCAATGACAAAGGCCAGCGTCGGCAACGTTTCGCGGGTCCGCTGCAAGGCTTTGACGCCTGATATGCAGCCCGAAGCACCAGGCTCCGGGGCTGGAAAGTGAACGGATACGGGGCGTCAGCCGTTGCTTTCGGCGAACTCCCGCAGGGCATCGCCATCCAGGCGGTAGCGAATCCATTCGTCCTGGGGCAGGGCGCCGATGGAGCGGTAGAAGTCGATGGCGGGCTGGTTCCAGTCCAGCACGCTCCACTCCAGGCGGCCGCAGTCGTTGGCGCGGGCTTCACGGGCGATTTCCCTCAACAGCTGGCGGCCGGCGCCGATGCCGCGTTGCTCCGGCGTGATGTAGAGGTCTTCCAGGTAGATGCCGTTGCGGCCCAGCCAGGTGGAGTAGCTGTAGAAGTACACGGCGTAACCGATCGGCTGCCCGTCCTTCAGGCAGATCAGCGCGCGGGATGGCGCGTTCTCGGCGAACAGGGTACGGCGGATGTCTTCGGCGCTGGCGATGACCTCGTGGCCGGCCCGCTCGTACACCGCCAGTTCGATGATGAAGTCGAGGATCTGTTGGGCGTCTTCTGGCCGGGCGGGGCGGATCGAGAGGGTCACGGGCAATCTCCATGAAGGGGTGAGGCAACCATGCTAGTGCCTTTGCTAGAGTGCATGAAGTGCATTTATATCATTGCAAAGTGAAAGGTATGCATTCCGCTCTCCGTCGTCTCGATCTCAACCTGCTGCTCGCCTTCGACGCCCTCTACCGTCACCGCAGCGTCACCTCGGCGGCCGCCGAACTGGCCATCAGCGCCTCGGCCTTCAGCCATGCGCTGGGGCGGCTGCGGGAGGCGCTGAACGACGAGCTGTTCATTCGCCAGGGCAACCGCATGCACCCGACCCACCGTGCCGAGTTGCTGATGGAACCGGTGGCCAGCGCGCTCAAGACCCTCGCCGAAGGGCTGGGCCAATGGGAGCCTTTCGTTCCTGCCTTCAGCCAGCGCACCTTCACCTTCGCGGCTACCGACTACACCGCCTTCGCCTTGCTGCCGGCCCTGATGCAGCGCCTGCAGATGGAGGCGCCGGGCATTCGCGTGCGTCTGGTGCAGTCCGAACGCAAGGTCTCCATCGAGGACCTGGCTAGCGGGCGCATCGACTTCGCCCTTGGCTACAGCGAGGGGCGCGACCAGTTGCCCGGTGGCGTGGAAGTGCTCGACTGGCTGACCGACCGCTACCTGGTCATCGCCCGCCGCGGTCATCCGCGCGTACGCGGCACCCTGGACCTCGTCGGCTACCTGGCCGAGCGGCACGTGGTAGTGACACCCTGGAACGAATCCAGCGGCGCCATCGACCACGTGCTGGAGGGCATGGGCCTGCAGCGTGAGGTGGCGGTGCAGCTGCCGACCGTGATGGCCGCGCCCTTCATCGTCGGCAGCACCGACCTGCTGATGACGGTGCCCGGCCACGCTGCCCGCACCCTGCAGCAGGTGGCCGGGGTCGAGCTGTATCCTGCTCCCTTCGAGATTCCGCCCTACGCGCTACGGCTCTACAGCCACGCCAAGTACGCCCGCAGCGACGCCCATGCCTGGATGCTGGAACAGCTGCGTTCGCTGCGGGTCCGCTAATCTTGGCGTAAGACCCGGCCTGCGGAGGGCAAGGGCGTGATCCTGCTGGCGAGCGTGTTTCTGGCCCTGCTGATGGGCTTTGCCGTGCAGCGCGGTGGCACCTGTCTGGTGGCCGCGCTGGAAGAGGTGGTGCACAGGCGCCGCTGGGCGCGCTTTCGTGCGTTGCTGGAAACGTCCCTCTGGGTGCTGGGCGGCTTCGTCCTGCTGCGCGCCCTCGATCGTCTGCCCATGGTGCCCATGGGGTTTCCGCTGCACTGGCATGCCGCGCTGGGCGGCGCCTTGCTGGGTGTCGGTGCCTTCCTCAATGGCGGCTGTGCGTTCGGCGTGGTGGCGCGGATCGGCTCCGGGCAATGGGCCTGGCTGGCGACGCCCCCGGGGTTTCTCGCCGGCTTCGGGCTGGCCGGGAACGGCCTGGGCATGACGTCGGCGATGCCGGTGGCGATTCCCGAATGGATGCAGCAGGTGCCCATCGGCCTGGTGCCCCTGATCATCGCGGCACTGGTGGCACGGTTGGGCTGGCTGGCGTGGAACCGCTACAACGGCTCGACCGATGTTTCCCTCTGGTCGCCGCATCATGCCACCATCGTTCTGGGCGTCAGCTTCCTGTTGCTGTTCGTCTGTGTCGGCGCCTGGTCCTACACCGACATCCTCGCCGAGCTGGCCACCGGACGCTTCATGGAGCTGGGCTTGCGCGGCCTCCTGCTGCCGGCAATGTTCACCGGTGCGCTGCTGGGGGGCTGGAGCGCCGGGCTCTGGGAGCACCGCTGGCCCAGCCCGCGCGCCCTGGTGAAGTGTTTCTGCGGCGGGGTGCTGATGGGCGTGGGGGCAACCCTGGTTCCGGGCGGCAATGACAGCCTGATCCTGTTCGGCATGCCGCTGCTCTGGCCCAACGCCTGGCTGGCTTTTGCCTGCATGTGCGTGGTGGTGGTGGTGACGCTCTGGCTGTCGGAGCTGGGAAAGGGGCAGCGCGCCAGGTCGTAGGGTGCGCTGTGCGCACCGAGTGCGGAGTGAGGCTCGGCACCACTGCAAGCTGCTGGTGCATGCGGTGCATCTTATATCGTCAGCCCGCAATGCCAGCGGGTCTTGAACTTTTCACCAGAAATGAAAAAGCCCGGCGATGGCCGGGCTTTTTCATGAACGGGTGGATCAGGCTGCGTGGTCGAACGCCTTGCCTTTGGCCTTGCGCTCTACCTGCTTGCGGCAGGCCTCACCGAAGGCTTCGAAGATCTTCACCGAATCGGGGTTCTTCGCCGCCTGCCATTCCGGGTGCCACTGCACCGCGAAGAGGAAGGGCGAGAGGGTCGGCGCGTGGATGGCTTCCACCAGACCGTCTTCGGCCCGTGCGATGGCTTCGATGCCCTTGCCGAGGGTTTTCAGGCCCTGGCCGTGCAGCGAGTTCACCTGGATGGTGTCGGTGCCCAGAACCTTGTGCAGCCAGCTGTTCTGATCCACACGTACGCTGTGTGCCGGGGCGTACTGGACGTCCACCGGGTCTTCCGGGTTTTCGCGATGGTCGTTGAAGCCGGCCTCGGAATAGACCTTCTGGTACATGTCGCCGCCCAGGGCGACGTTGATTTCCTGCATGCCACGGCAGATGCCGAAGATCGGCAGGCCGCGCTGGATGGCAGCACGAATCAGGGGCAGGTCGAAGAGGTCGCGATCCTTGTCCTGACCTTTCTCCGGAGTCAGGTTTTCCTGGCCGTAGAGGGTCGGGTCGATGTTGCTGCCGGCACCGGTGAGGTAAACGCCGTCAGCCATATCGAGGTACTGCTCGAGGTCTTCGGTGCCGCAGCAGGTGGGCACGAGGACCGGTACACATTCGGAGATCTCTACCAGCGGCACGATGTACTTGTGGGTCATCACCTGGTAGTCGTGGCCCTTGCGTTCCTGGGCGCCCATGGACATCAGGACGACCGGTTTACGAGTGGTCTGTTTCTTATTGCCAATGTTGCTGTTGGACATATTTCACCTTGGGACAGGCTCAGCCTATCGTTGCTGTGCAGGCGCGCCAGTGCGGTTTGGGGCTACCTGAGATCCCGAGCACTGCCGGCAATCGTCGGGGCGATTTCCGGTCGGGACCTGCTATATAGCCTGCCAGAGCCGTTTAATATGTCAAACGAGGCTGACGAAAAACGTAAAAAATAATGGCCGATTTTTATCGATTTCTATTAGATAAGTTATTGATATTTATGGATATTATTGTTCTTAGAAAAATATTTTTCGGTTCAGCATCTAAAACGAGTGTTCAGAATGCTGGACTTTTGGCCTGAGCGGGAAGCCCTGACCTAAAGCGTCGTCGCCTTGCCCTGGCTGTCCAGCTCGAACACCTTGTTGCGCATCAACCGCTCCTTCAGCCAGCGCTTGGCCTTGCCGCGACCCTGGCGACGTGGCCAGAGCAGATCCACGCCCACCAGCCAATCCGTGTGCGGATAGGCAGCCAGCTGCAGCTCCACCAGGTCACCGCTGGCCAGCTCACGATGGATCAGTTGGCGTGGCAGGGTGGCCCAGCCGAGCCCCGCGCGCACCATTTCCAGCAACGCCATATAGCTTTCCGCCTGCCAGAGCTGGGGCGCGCGCAGGTATTCACTGCTGGGCAGCTTGCTGGCATGGGCGCTGAAGGCCAGGCGGCGATGGGCGTGCAGGTCGGCGAAGCTGACCTGGGACAGCTGCGCCAGCGGGTGGGCGGGGTGGGTGACGTGCACCATGATCAGCTTGCCCAGTTGCTGGAACTCCAGTTCCCGCGGGTATTCCGGCTGGGAAAAGGCGATGCCCATTTCCACTTCGCCCTTCTGCACCATGCCGGCGACGTCGCCGTACACCGGGTGGCGGACGACCAGGTCCACATAAGGAAAGGCCTGTTCGAATTCGCAGAGCACCGGCATCACGGTGTTGTAAGGCACCTCGATGGCCAGGGTCAGGCTCGGCTCGGTTTCCTCCGTCAGGCTGTCGGCGTGGCCTTCCAGGGCCAGGCAGCGTTCCAGCACCGCTTCGGCTTCCAGCAGCAGCTTCTGTCCGGCCGCGGTCAGCGCGGGAATACGTGTGGAACGGTCGAACAGCTCTACCCCCAGGTCCGCTTCCAGATTGGCGATGGCGGCGCTGATGGTGGATTGGGTACGCCCCAGCCGGCGCGCAGCGGCCGAGAAGGAGCCTGCCTGGGCAACAGTGACCAGCACCTGCAACTGATCCAGTGAAAACCGCATGGCCAATCTCTCGCAATCCATCGATGGAAGCGATGGTTATTCATTTGTTCCATCGTGAGCAAGCGGAGATCATTCACCTCAGCCAGCACTGCCTCCTCGAATCGCTGGGCAACCCACACCCCATAAGAAGAACACGTTGCTTTGCAGGAGAACTTCCATGAGCCATCCCCATCCGGTGGACCAGCTGCTTCCCGTTCGCCAACTCGTCACCTACGGCCTGCAACATGTGCTGGTGCTCTATGCCGGCGCCGTGGCCGTGCCGCTGATCCTCGGCAGCGCCCTTGGCCTTTCCACCGCTGAAGTGGTGTTGCTGATCAACGCCAACCTGCTCACCTCGGGCATCGCCACCCTGATCCAGACCCTCGGCTTCTGGCGCTTCGGCGCCCGCCTGCCGCTGGTGCAGGCCTGCTCCTTCATCGCCTTGGCGCCGATGATCATGATCGGCAAGGCCTACGGGCTGACCGAGGTATTCGGCGCGGTGATCGCCGCCGGGGTCATCACCATTGCGCTGGCGCCGGTGTTCAGCCGCCTGCTGCGTTTCTTCCCGCCTGTAGTGATTGGCAGCCTGATCACCATCATCGGCATCTCGCTCATGCCGGCGGCGGCCATCTGGCTCGGTGGCGGCAACCCCGGCGCGGAAGATTTCGGCAAACCTGCCAACCTGCTGCTGGGCCTGGCCACGGTGGCCATCACCCTGGTGATCCATGCGCGCTTTTCCGGCTTTGTCGGCAACCTCAGCGTATTGATCGGGCTGTTCGCCGGTAGCCTGATTGCTGCCGCCTTCGGCATGACCGACTTCAGCCGGGTAGGGCAGGCGGCCTGGTTCGAACTCTCCGCACCCATGGCCTTCGGCGCACCGCAGTTCTCCCTGACCCCCATCCTGATCATGACTCTGGCGATGCTGGTGATCATGGCCGAGACCACCGGCAACTGCCTGGCCATCGGCAAACTCACCGGCCGCACCATCACGCAGCGCACCCTGGGCGATGCGTTCCGCGCCGATGGCCTGTCCACCATGATCGGCGGCTTGTTCAACAGCTTCCCCTACAACGCCTTCACCCAGAACACCGGCCTCATCGCCCTTTCCAACATCAAGAGCCGCTTCGTGGTGGCTGCCGCCGGCGGCCTGATGATCCTCATGGGGCTGTTCCCCAAGCTGGGCGCGCTGATCGCCGCCGTGCCCACCCCGGTGCTGGGCGGCTGCGCCATCGTGATGTTCGGCATGACCACGGTGGCCGGCATCCAGGAGTTGTCGCGAGTGCGCTTCGAGGGCACTCGCAATGCCCTGGTGGTGGCTGTGTCGGTGAGCGTCGGCGTGCTGCCGATGTCCTTCCCGGCCCTGTTCGAGCACTTCCACGGCGCCCTGCGTCTGGTGCTGGAGAGCGGCATCTTCCTCGGTGCGCTGAGCGCCATCGTCCTCAACCTCCTGCTTAACCGGGAGGAAGCCGCCAGCCAGGGTGATGCTGCCGAGCTGGCCGACTGATTCGCGCATTCGCGCCTTTACTGCCAAGGAGCTATCCATGACTTTCAGCAACCTCGTTCCTGCCGGCGTCAGCGAACTCGACCTGGAACTGCTGCGCCTGTCCATCCGTCTCTCCGAGGAGTCCCGCGAGCGCGGCCGCCATCCGTTCGCCGCGCTGGTGGCCGACCGCGACGGCAAGGTGATCGCCCAGGCCGGCAACAACTCCATGCCGCCCGAAGGCGACCCGACCCAGCACGCCGAGCTGGCGGCCGCCGCCCTTGCCGCCAAGGCGTTGAGCCCGGAAGAACTGGCCCAGTGCACCCTCTACACCAGCGCCGAACCCTGCTGCATGTGCGCCGGCGCGGTGTACTGGACCGGCATTGGCCGGGTGGTCTACGCGCTGTCGGAGCATGCATTGCTCGGCCTGACCGGCGCCCATCCGGAGAACCCCACCTTCTCCCTGCCGTGCCGCGAGGTGTTCGCCCGTGGCCAGCGTGAGATCGCGGTATTGGGGCCGATGCTGGAGTCCGAGGCTGCTACCGCCCATGAAGGCTTCTGGTCATGAATGGCGGCATCTCCATCCACGTGGTGGACGTGGCCAGCGGCAGCGTGGCCGAAGGGCTGGAGGTGCGCCTGGAGCGGCTGGAGGGCGCGGACCGCGAGCTGGTCTGCGCCGGCCGCATCGGCGGTAACGGCCTGCTCACCGAGCTGGCGGGGCTGGCCGAGCGCTGCCGTCCCGGCGTCTACGAAGCCCGACTGCGAGTGGCGGATTTCTACCGCGCGCGGGGGATGCAACTGCCGGAACCACCGTTCCTCGATGAACTGGCCTACCGCTTCGGCATCGGTGAGGCCGCCCAGCACTACCACCTGCCGTTCAAGCTCACTGCCTGGGGTGTTTCCTGTTTCCGTGGCGGCGCCTGATTTCCGCGCTTTTCCGTAGGTTGGCGCTGAGCGCTGCGAAGCCCAACCTGCGGCAGGACTGCATCCTGCTTGGAATGAATTCGCCCTTACAGGATTGCGACAAGGGATGGCTGGGAGTCGCCCCTCTCCCGCTGGGAGAGGGGCCGGGGGGAGGGCATGTTTCATGCCCCGCCGAATCGCTACCTGAAATCCATTCGCGCCGCAGCTGTCTTTCATGCCATGTTTCGCCGGCATGAACCGCAAGGCAGCCCCTTTCATGAGCAACCTCGTTACCCGATTCATCACCCTTTCCACGCTTCTGACTCTCGCCGCCTGCGGCACCCAGCGCCCGCAGGAACCGGTGCTGCGGCCTGCCGAGGTGCGCGCCAAGGTGGTCAAGCTGATGCCGGCCAAGGTCCCGGACCGCCAGGGCTGGGCTGCGGATATCCAGGCTGCCTTCGCCGCCCAGCACATTGCCCCCACCGACAGCAACCTGTGCGCCGTGCTGGCGGTTACCGAGCAGGAATCCACCTACCAGGTGGACCCGCCCGTACCGGGGCTGGCAAAGATCGCCCGGCAGGAAATCCTGCGCCGCGCCGGTGGCCTGCATGTACCGGCCTTCGTGGTGAATTCCGCGCTGAAGATCGACTCACCGACGGGCAAGACTTACGACCAGCGCCTGTCCGCCGCACGCACGGAGAAGGAACTGAGCGCCATCTTCGACGACTTCATCGACATGGTGCCCCTGGGCCGGAAGCTGTTCGGCAACTTCAACCCGGTGCACACCGGCGGCCCCATGCAGGTGAGCATCGCCTTCGCTGAAGCCAACGCGAAGGACTACCCGTACCCGGTCAAGGGTTCCATTCGCCAGGAAGTCTTCACCCGACGCGGCGGCATGTACTTCGGCATCGGTCACCTGCTGGGCTACCCGGCTCATTATCCGAAGCCGCTGTACCGTTTCGCCGACTTCAACGTCGGCTGGTACGCCAGCCGCAACGCCGCCTTCCAGAACGCCGTGAGCCTGGCTTCGGGCATTCCCCTGCAGCTGGATGGCGACCTGGTGATCCACGGCTCCAGCAAGGCGGGCTCCACCGAACTGGCGGTGCGCGCCCTGCAGAAACAACTGGAGCTCAGCGACTCGGCCATCCGCCGGGCGCTGCTCAAGGGCGACAGCCTGGCGTTCGAGGAAACCGACCTTTACGAGCGCGTCTTCGCCCTGGCCGAGAAGATCGAGCGACGCAAGCTGCCTCGCGAAGTGATGCCGGGCATCGACCTGAAGAGCCCGAAGATCACCCGCAAGCTCACCACCAAGTGGTTTGCCGAGCGGGTGGACGGCCGCTACCAGAGCTGCATGAAGCGCGCTGCAGGCAAGTGATCGCGGCCTAGAGGAAGGCCTTGGAGTAGGTGCTGCGTTCCATATCCTGCATCTGCACGCTGAGCTGCACATCCAGGCCCTCGGGTTTGGTGAAGGTCTGTTCGAGGGCTTCCAGCACGCCACGGGAGAGCGCCTGCTTGACGTTCTCTGGACGGCCCGACAACAGCCACAGTGTGACATGCACGAAGCCCCGGCCCTCGCGTGCGGTACCGACCCTGAACTGGTCGTGGCGCACGGCGCGGCTCTTGATGTCCGCTTCGGAGAAGTGGCCGGTGTCGGCCAGGAATTCGTTGCAGGCGGCCAGGGTGGCGGCGGCATCGAAGCCGGGGAGGTTGGCGCTGTACTCAATGACGAGATGGGGCATGGGACTTTCCTGTTCTTGAGGTTGCAGTGGTGTTCCGGTCGCCTCAGGCGCCCGGTTGTCAAGTGCTTTCGGCCTCCAGCGCCTGCCACAGCAACTGTGCCGGTGCCGATAAGGGCGCGCCCCGGCGCATCACCAGCGAGAAGGGCTCGCTGTGGGAATGCAATTCCAGGGGCAGGCAGGCGAGGGTGCCGAGGTGGATGGCGCCGTCGGCCACTTCCCCGGGCATCAGGGCGATCAGCTGCGGGTTCTGCCGCAGCAGCATCACCGTGGCCAGGGTCGATGCGGTTTCCAGCGGGTAGCGCGGGAACTCCAGCCCCGCCTGGCTGAACTCGCGCTCCAGTACCAGACGCATGGGCATGTTCGCCGGATACACCACCCAGGGGTAGGCGGCCAGCTCCGTCAGTTCCAGCGATTCGGCGCCGGCCAGCGGGTGAGCGGGGTTGGCCATGACTCGCAGGGTCTCTCCGCAGAGCACCTGTGCATCGTAGGCGTCCGGCCGGGGGCTGACACTGGTGCGGCAGACGGCCAGGTCCAGGCGACCCTGGTCGATCAACCCCAGCAGGTGGGCGCTGGTGTCTTCCACCACCTCCACGGAAAGCTCCGGCTGTGTCTCCCGTAGCCGCCCCAGGCTGCGCGTCAGCAGCGGCACCGCGCCCATTACCGCGCCCACCGAAATACGCCCGCCCTGGCCCTGGAGAATGCCGATCATCTCTTCCCGCAGGTGCGCAAGGTCAGTGTGGATCAGCCGCGCGTAACGAATGGCGCAACGGCCCAGGTCGTTGGCCTCCAGGCCCTGGCTGGTGCGGTTGAACAGGCGCATGCCGAAGGCCGCTTCTATCTCGTTCAGTGCCTTGGTGGCGCCAGGCTGGGTGATGGCCACCTGCTCGGCGGCCTTGTGCAGCGAGCCCTGTTCGTCCAGGGCGATGAGCAGACGCAGCTGTTTCAGGCGCAGGCGGGAAACCAGGGCGGGGAGGGAAGCGATCATGGGGGATGACCAAAAGTTATCGCGCAATCAGAGGCACTCATTAGGCAGACCTCCGGGAGATTCGTAAAGTCCCGGCCAACATCCAGCAACGAGCTTCATCGCCCTGAATCTGATCCCGTTCGAGTGTGCTGCCGGCCAGCGCCAGGTGGTCGGACCGAGGGTGAGCAGGCACAACAGCCCACGAGGTCAGGGAGACGAGCATGACCCTCATCACCGGTTTCAACTTCATCGCCGGCGGTCGCAGCGCCAACGGCAGCGTCACTGTACAGAGTGTCGATGCCACCAGCGGCGAAGCGCTGCCCTACAGCTTCCACCAGGCCACCGAAGCCGAAGTGGACGCCGCCGCCCGCGCCGCCGAAGCGGCCTATCCCGCCTTCCGCAACCTGGCCGCCAGCCGCCGCGCCGAATTCCTCGACGCCATCGCCGACGAGCTGGACGCCCTGGGCGACGACTTCATCGCTATCGTCTGCCGCGAAACCGCACTGCCTGCTGCTCGCATCCAGGGCGAACGCGGCCGGACCAGCGGCCAGATGCGCCTGTTCGCCAGCGTGCTGCGCCGGGGCGATTTCTACGGTGCGCGCATCGACCGCGCGATGCCCGAGCGCAAGCCGCTGCCGCGCGCGGACCTGCGCCAGTACCGCATCGGCGTCGGCCCGGTGGCCGTGTTCGGCGCCAGCAACTTCCCGCTGGCCTTCTCCACCGCCGGTGGCGATACCGCAGCCGCGCTGGCCGCCGGCTGCCCGGTGGTGTTCAAAGCCCACAGCGGCCACATGGCCACCGCCGAATGGGTGGCCGACGCCATCGTCCGCGCCGCCGGGAGAACCGCCATGCCGGCGGGCGTGTTCAACATGATCTACGGCGGTGGGGTAGGTGAATGGCTGGTCAGGCACCCGGCCATCCAGGCGGTGGGCTTCACCGGCTCACTGCGCGGCGGCCGTGCCCTGTGCGACATGGCTGCAGCGCGCCCGCAGCCGATCCCGGTATTCGCCGAAATGAGCAGCATCAACCCCGTGCTGCTGCTGCCCGACGCACTCAAGGCCCGTGGCGAACAGGTAGCCGCCGAACTGGCTGCCTCCGTGGTATTGGGGGCAGGGCAGTTCTGCACCAACCCGGGCCTGGCGATTGGCATCCGCTCGCCCGAATTCGTCGCCTTCCTCGAACGTTTCACCGCCCTCATGGGCGACCAGCCGGCCCAGACCATGCTCAACGCCGGTGGCCTGAGGAGCTACTGCCACGGCCTCGAAAACCTCCACCAGCACCCCGGCGTCAGCCACCTGGCCGGCGCTCGGCAGGAAGGCAACCAGGCCCGTGCCCAACTGTTCAAGGCCGACGTGAGCCTGCTGCTTGAAGGCGATGAACTGCTGCAGGAAGAAGTCTTCGGCCCTGCCACCGTGGTCGTCGAAGTGGCCGACAAGGCTGAACTCATCCGCGCGCTCCGGGGCTTGCGCGGCCAGCTCACCGCCACCCTGATCGCCGAACCGGCAGACCTCGCCAGCTTCGGAGAACTGACCAGCCTGTTGGAACAGAAGGCCGGCCGCCTGCTGCTCAACGGCTACCCGACCGGCGTGGAGGTCTGCGACGCCATGGTCCACGGCGGCCCGTACCCGGCCACCTCCGATGCGCGCGGCACCTCGGTCGGCACCCTGGCCATCGACCGCTTCCTGCGCCCGGTGTGCTACCAGAACTACCCCGACGCGCTGCTGCCGGATGCGCTGAAAAACGCCAACCCGCTGGGCATCCAGCGGCTGGTCGACGGCGTGGGGACGCGGGACGCGATCTGACGCAGGGCTTCAGGCGGCCGACAAAACAGGAAAGCCGGCCAGACGGCCGGCTTTCCCATGGCGCAGAGTTTATGCGAGGGATTCACCGGATGCGCTGGCGACACGCCTGTTCACCGAGCGTTGCAGCAGGCTGGAAACCAGGAAACCGATTACCGCCAGCACGCTCATCAGCGTGAACACGTAGGTGTAGCCCTGTTCGCCCGGATAGTGGTCGAGCAGCGCGCCGTAGATGATGTAGGCGAACATGCCCGGCGCGTAGCCGATCAGGCAGCCGATACCGAAAGCCGAGCCGCTGATTCGCGAGGGAATCCCCACTTCGCTCATCGGTGCCCAGAACACACCGCGCATGGTGAATACCACCAGGGCGAAGGACAGCGTGGCGGCCATGCCGGCATAGATGTAGCTCTCGCCATGGGGGATGCTGAAGATCACGACCATCAGCGGCAGCAGCGCGAGGAAAGCCCACTTCAGGTAGCGGCTCGGGCTTTTCAGCCCCTTGTCGGCGATGAAGCCGCCAGCCGGCCCGCCCAGCACCTTGAGGAAGTACTGGTTGATGATGCCGTAGGCGCCGACCAGGGCCACCGGCAACTCGTACATGTCCTTCAGGTAAGGGATGAAGTAGGTCAGGCCGCAGTAGACGATGTAGACCATGAACACGTTCAGGCTCACCAGCCAGATGCCTGGCATGCGCACCGCTTCCATCAGGCCGGCAAGGCCGATGGGTTCGCGGTTGCCGTTCGCCTGGCGCGCGTCCCTGAGCAGGAACAGCGTGAGCAGGCCGACAACGATATCGATCCCCGAATAGAACAGGATGGCGGCCTTCAGCCCGGCGGCGCCGGAGCCCAGGGCGACGAAAACCCCCAGGGCCGAGAAGGCCACGAGCGTATCCACCACGCCACGGCCGCCTTCGAGGAAACCGAACATGCGTCCCTGTTCACCGTCATCGCCGAGGTTGCGGATGGCCTTGAGCAGGGAAGGCCAGAAGATGCAGTCGGCGCACACGGCCAGCAGGGAGAAGACGATCAGGAGCTGGCTGTAGCCGGGGAAGCTGGCCAGGTACAGGCCCAGCGCACCGGTGCCGACCAGCCCGAGGGGGATCAGCTTGCGTGTTTCGAAACGGTCAGCCAGGAAGCCGCCTACCACGAACAACGCCGTGGCGATGATGGCGTTCGCACTGAGCAGGGTGCCGATCTCGGTATGGGTCAGCCCCATGTGTTCCTGCATCGGGATGTAGAAGGCGTCCTTGAGGTTCGCCAGTTTGTAGATGGTCCCGCCACCGAGGACGAGAACCAGGAAACGGAGCCATTTGGCTTTGTTCTGTGCTGTCATTGTTGTTCTCCACAGCTTCCAGAGTTGTCGAAGGGCCGATTGCGCGGCCGGTCAGATGCGTTCTGCGTCGTCCAGCGTCAGTTCGGCCAGCAGGCGCAGCTCGGCCAGCAGACCGCGCACGTACCGCACCTGGTTGTTGGCCCAGCGATGCTCGTCGGCGAGCATGCGTTCGAGGCTGTAGCCCGGCGGCAGCGGTGTCTCGCTCATCTCGCGGTAGGGGATGAAGGGATCGGCGTCTTCGCTGGTCTGCCGGAAAGCCGGCGCGATGTAGTGGTTCTCCTGCTCGAGGATGAAGGCCACCACCTGGGGAGCGGTTTCGCCCAGCAGCAGCAGTTCCAGCAGCATGCGCGCGCCCGGCAACTGGTCATCGGCGCCGCCCTGGAGCACACCGTAGTGGCCAAAGCCGTTCTGCTCGGGAACCACGCGCACACCCTTGAGATGCACCTGGCGGATGAAGGGGGCGAGGCTGGCCAGGGCCGGCAATGGCTGTTCGCAGGCGTTGATCATGTTGCCGAAGTCGAACAGCGCATTCAGGCGCGGGTGACCCACGCGGCGGAGCAGGGTGGCGATCTCGATGCTCTTGAGTTCCTCGTGCTGCTCGAAGTCGAAGTTGAGCTCGTGCTCGTCGGCCAGCTGCGCCAGGCGCCGCAGGTCTTCTTCGATCAGGTCCATCACGCGCGAAAGGTGGCCCTCATAACGGGAGTAGACGCGGATATTGCGGCTGCCGATGGCACGGGCCACGGCCACGGCCTGATCGACGTCCTCGGGCAAGGTGCTGCTGATCTCCACATGCACGTCCAGTTCCAGCGCGCGGGCCTTGTCGGCGAAGGCCGCGAGGCGCTCGGCGGTCATGCGCGAAAGGCTGTTGTGCTCGCCGTCCAGCAGGTGCAGCGAGAGACCGTCGAGCTCATGCCGGTAAGCGAAGTCGAGCATGTCTTCGGGGGTGACACGCCCCTGGGTGAGGTTGGTCAGCAGCGGATAGCCGTGGGCGAACAGGCGCATGCTGTCCAGGCGTTCCAGGAGGCGGCGGGCAAGGTCGGGGGTGAGAAGCGGGGGCGCGCTGTCCGCCCCGGCGTTATGACTCAGCAGGGCGGCGAATCGGGCTTGGATAGCGTTCATTATTGTCATTCCTGATAGCGGCGCCGGGGTGGCCGGCGGTGCTTTTATCGCTCCGGAATGGCGCTATTCCTATGACCATTATTGTTTAGTTCATATAGCCACTTTGGCCGCCTGCTCGGCGCATGCTCAAACTCGCATGCCGATGGCGCGCAGGGCCTGGACGAACTCCTGCACACGCTGCTCAGCCTGCGTTTCCGGTGTGGCAGCGAAGCCCAGCAGCAACCCCGGTGGCAGGTAGTGGCGGATGCAGTAGTCGCGGAGGGCGTAGGTGTAGACCTGATGGTCGGCGAGTCCGCGCGCGAGGTCGTCGTCGTCCATCTTCTCGGGCAACCAGCCCATGAGGTGCAGGCCGGCTTCCACCGGCGTGACGGACAGGAAGCCGCCCAAGTGGCGCTGCAGCGCCTCTACCAGGCATGCCTGGCGCGCCTGGTAGAGGTTGCGCATGCGACGGATGTGACCAAGGAAGTGGCCATCCAGCATGAAATCGGCGGTGGTGGCCTGGTGCAGGGTGGAGGGACTGCGGTCCATGACCGCCCGAATGGCGCAGAACGGCTCTACCAGATCCTCCGGGAGGATCACGTAGCCCAGGCGCAGCGAAGGGTAGAGCACCTTGCTGAAGGTGCCGACGTAGATGACCTTGTCCCACTGGTCCATGGCGTAGAGCGCCGGCAGGGGACGGCCGACGTAGCGGAATTCGCTGTCGCAGTCGTCTTCGATTATCCAGCCCTGGCTGCGCCCGGCCCAGTCGATCAGCTCCTGGCGTCGCGCATAGCTCATGGTGGTGCCAAGCGGGTGTTGGCGCGAGGGGGTGGTGAAGGCCAGGCGCGCCTCCGGGCATTCGCGCAGCCCCTGCATCACGTCCAGGCCCTGGTCGTCGATTCGCAGGGGTACGAGCTGACAGCCCAGCGCCTGGAAGGCGATACGCGCGGCGATATGGCCCGGGTCCTCCATCCATACGCTGTCACCGGGGTTGAGCAGCAGCATGCCGAGCAGATTGAAGGCCTGCTGGGCGCCAGAGGTGATCACCACCTGGTCCACGCTGCACTCGATGCCACGGGCGTCGGCCACATACTCGACGATCGCCTCGCGCAGGCGCAGCAGGCCCTTCAGCTCGCCGTAACCGAGCTCCGTCTTGCCCGGTTTGCGGAGGTGGCGGTTCATCATGCGCTTCCACACCAGCATGGGAAACGCGTCGTAGGCAGGGTGGCTGGGCAGGAAGGAGGTCGGACAGTCCGGCGCCCAGGCGCTGTAGGACATGCCGCTGAAATGGTCGCTGCGCAGGGAATGCACAGCCTGGCTCATGCTGGACAGACGTGGTGGCTTGCGCGGCTTGTCGGCGGCCGCGTCGCGGCCTTCCCACTCATCGCCGACGTAGGAACCGGCACCCGTCCGTGATGCCAGGAAGCCCTCGGCGGTCAGTTGGTCAAAGGCATTGAGCAGGGTGATGCGCGACAACCCCAGTTCCTTGCACAGGGTCCGTGTCGAGGGCAGGCGGGTCCCGCCGGGCAGTCGGCCGGAGAGGATCTGCTTGCGCACCTGCAGGTAAAGCTGGCGATAGAGCGGCACAGGACTGGAACGGTCCAGCTCGATGCCGGTCAGCAACATGCCACCGGGGGTTTTCATCCAGGGTCTGCCTTGTAGCGGAAAGCACGACGGGAAATGAGCGTGCATATTCTGCGCTGAGCAGGATTGGAGCGGGAGTCTTCACGTGAAGAATGAGGCGCGCTGAACCTCGTCCCATAGCACCCATCGCAAGCCGCGCCATCATTTCGCACAAGACCCGCTATCAATCGAATTGAGTATTCCGGTCCCGGTACGAGACCGACTATCTGCCCGGCTGAACATCCGTCGTCATCTGACCTTGCCTCCGGAGCAGACCATGAAAGACATTCTGATCGTCGGTGCGGGATTCGGTGGAGTCTGGGGTGCCTTGAGCGCCGCCCGGCTGCTGGACAAGTACGATTGTGATTACGTGCATATCATCCTGCTGGCGCCCCAGCCGGAGCTGCGCATACGTCCGCGTTTCTACGAGCCGGAGGTGCACCGGATGTTCGCGCCGCTGGAGGACTTGTTCGACACGGTGGGCATTCGCTTCATCATGGGCACGGCCAACCGTATCGACGAGCAGGCGCAGACCGTCGGCTACATCGACGAAACGGGGCAGCAGGCCGAACTGCACTATGACCGCCTGGTGCTGGCGACCGGCAGCCAGCTCGTGCGCCCGAATGTGCCAGGCCTGGACACCCATGCCTTCGACGTCGACCAGATCGAATCGGCGGTGCGCCTGGAGAATCACCTTCGCTCCCTCAAGGACCGGCCCTGCAGCGCCGCCCGCAATACGGTGGTGGTCGCCGGTGGAGGATTCACCGGCATCGAAACCGCCACCGAGATGCCGGCACGCCTCAAAGCCGTGCTCGGCGATGACCAGGACATCCAGGTGATAGTCGTCGACCGTGGCCCGCAGATCGGCGCCGCCCTGGGTGACGGGATTCGCCCGTCGATCATCGAAGCGTCCCGGCACCTGGGCATCGAATGGGTGCTGAACGCCACCGTCGCCGCGGTGGACGAGAACGGCGTGACCCTCGCCGATGGCCGGCGCATCGAGGCCGCGACGGTGATCTGGACCGTTGGCTTCCGTGCCAGCCCGCTGACCGAACAGTTGACCAGCGTGCGCGATGCGCAGGGGCGGCTGCACGTCGATGAGCACCTCAAAGTGTTCGGCCAGGACAAGGTATTCGCCGCCGGAGACGTTGCCTATGCCGCCACCGACGACCTCGGCAATTTCGCGGTGATGTCCTGCCAGCACGCGATCTCCCTCGGCCGGCATGCGGGCAACAATGCCGCCGCCGACCTGCTCGGCGTTCTCCCGACGCCGTATCGCCAGCCCAGGTACGTGACCTGCCTGGACCTCGGCGCCTGGGGCGCGGTGTTCACCGAAGGCTGGGACCGCCAGCTCAAGCTGGTCAAACAGGAAGCCAAGGAGCTCAAGACGCAGATCAATACCCTGTGGATCTACCCGCCGGCAGCCGATCGCGCCACCGCCCTGGCCGCCGCCGACCCACGGATTCCCGTGGCGTAGGCCGTTTCCACAGCCCGATTCGAAGACGGATTGCACCTTCGTTGTGGGAGCGAATTCATTCGCGATTGAAATCGCTCCCACTGTCGAAGATGCTCGTCGCACAGCCTGCGTTGGCTATAGGGCCCGGACGCGTCCATGCTCACTGCGGTCATGAAACAATGGCGCATTTCCGCAATCGGGCTGAATGGATGCAAGCAATCGGCATCTCGCTTCCGCAACACGCTATCGACGCGCCGCGTGGCTGCTCGCTGCCAGCCTCCGTAGCCGTACGGATGGTCGATTTTCGAGGCGGCAGGGCATGATGCCGGTCGTGAAACCCCTGACGATTTCCCGCACCTTCGTTCTCTGGCTGGTCCTGTTCTGTCCCATCGCTGCCTGGATCGGCTGGCAGGACTACGCCGACCGCTACGAGCGATTTTTCCAGGACACCAGCATCGCCCAGCGCATGCTCAGCCAGAAGACTGTGCAGCACGAAGCGGTGCTGGCCACCCTGGCCGCGCTGTCGCACCCGCCCATTCCCGAACGCCTGCTGCCCAGCCTGCAACCCTCCATGCCGCAGTTGCTGGGGTTGGGTTACCTGCGCGATGGCGTCTGGGCGGGCAGCACCGACTTCCCGCCGGGGCTGGCGGCTGCCGTCCGGCAGGCGCAGCAACTGGGGCGGCCGGTCACGCTGGCGCTGGACGAGGCCCGCTACTGGCTGGTGGCCCCCTCGGGCTGGAGCCTGCTGCTGGACGCCCGGCACCTCATTCCCGTCGCTGACTTCCCGCCCTCGCTGGCCATGCTGACGCTGGACGTGGGGGCAGGGCCGCTGACGCTGCTGGCGCGCCAGTCCGCCAGCTCGGCGGGCTTGAAGATCGACCTGCACAAACCGCTGGGTGCGGTCAGCCAGCCCTTTCCCGTGCACAGCTGGCGCACGCTGACGCTCGCCGACTGGCCCTGGACCGCGTGGCTGGCCTGGGCCGCCGCCAGTTGCCTGCTGGCGGCCGGTACCACCGCCTGGCAGCGCTCGCGCGCCGAAGCCAGGCGGCAGCAGGAGGCGGTCCGCCTCGCGGCGATGACGCGCCTCAGCACCCTCGGTGAAATGGCTGCGGGTATCGCCCATGAATTGAACCAGCCGTTGACCGCCATCCTCGCCCAGGTGCGCGCTGCCGAACGCCTGCTGGATGACGAGGAGGAGCGCCCGGCGGTACGCCAGGCCCTGCTCGCCAGCGCCGGCCAGGCCCGGCGCGCGGCCGACATCATCAGCCGCATGCGTGAACTGGTGAAACCCAGTTCGCCTTCACCGCGCAGGGTGGTGGACCCCGACGCGCTGGCGGCTTCGCTGCTGTTCCTGCGTGAAGATGAGCTGGCCCGTCGCGGCATCCGCCTGACCTGGCGCAACGCAAGGCCCGGCGCCCGCCCGCTGGGTGACCGGGTAGCGCTCGAACAGATCCTGCACAACCTGGTGCAGAACGCCGCTGACGCGTCGGGCACCCGGAGCATCGCCCTGAATGGCGCTGTCGAAGGCAGCGAATACGTATTCAGCGTCAGCGACGACGGCCCCGGCATCGATGCCGAAGCCCTGCCGCGGCTGTTCGAGCCGTTCTACACCACGCGGCCCCAAGGCATGGGGCTGGGCCTGGCACTGTGCGAGACGCTGGCCGGGGCCATGGACGGCCGCATGACCGTCCGCAACCTCGAACCCCGGGGCGCCTGTTTCACCTTGCGCCTGCCCCTTGCCGGAGCCGATGCATGAGCCTCCCCGCACATTCCCCGCTCGTATACCTGGTGGACGACGACGATGCCGTGCGCGATGGGCTGGCGCTGTTGCTGCGCAGCGTCGGCCTGCGCAGCGAGGGGCATGGCGATCCCCAGGCCTTTCTTGCCTCGCTGTCGCCGCAGTCCATCGGTTGCGTGGTGCTGGATATCCGCATGCCGGGTATCGGCGGGCTGGACGTGCTGGCGCAGCTGGCGGAGGTGTCCGATCTGCCGGTGGTGATGCTGACCGGTCACGGCAACGTCGACCTGTGCCGCCGTGCCTTCAAGGGCGGCGCCATGGAATTCCTGCAGAAGCCGGTGGATGACGATGTGTTCCTGGATGCGGTGCAGGCCGCCGTGCGCAGCCATGTCGCCAGCCGCGAGCGCCAGGCGGTGACCCAGGCTGCCGTCGAACGCCTGGCGCGTCTGTCCGGGCGCGAACGCGACGTGCTGGTGCGCATCGTCCAGGGCATGAGCAACAAGGAAATCGCACGCGAATTCGACCTGTCGCCGCGCACCGTGGAAACCTATCGGGCCAACGTCTTCGCCAAGCTCGAGGCCGACTCGCTGGCGCAGCTCATCCGCCAGTACGCGACCCTGCTGGACTCGCCGTCTCCGTAGCGCTACGGAGGCTGCAGCGTAATCGGGCGAATACCGCCCCCGGCTCGCGCTCGAGACACTGGCTACTCCTGAAATCGATCCCCGGAAAGGACGTAACCATGTCTCGTTATTCGCTTGCCGCGCTGTTTTGCTCGCTGACCTTCGCGGGCGCCGCCAATGCCGCCGTGCTGAAAGAAAGCAATATCTCGACTGCCGACGCCCAGAAACTCGCCGCCGCCACTGTCGCCGCCTGTCAGGCCAAGGGCTACAACGTGAGCGCTGCGGTGGTGGACCGTGCCGGCCTGCTGAAGGCCTTCGCCCGCGCCGACAACGCCGGCCCGCACACCATCGAAGCCAGCCAGGCCAAGGCCTTCACCTCCGCCTCCGCCAAGACCCCGACCCTGGCCATCATGGAAAACGCCCAGAAGAACCCGGTTGCCGCCAACCTGACCGACATTCCCGGCTTCCTGCTGCTGGGCGGCGGTGTACCGGTGAAGGCTGGCGATGCCGTGATCGGTGCCATCGGCGTGGCCGGCGCTCCGGGCGGCCACCTCGATGCGCAGTGCGCGGACGAAGTCCTGGCTGCCAACGCCGAACTGTTCAAGTAAGCGGTAGGGAAGACCGGGGGGCCCATTGGTCGGAAGCCATCCAGCGCCATGGCGGCCCTCTGCGAAATGATTCCGACTCCGATGTTCGGTCGTTGACTCTCCGGCACATGGGGCTAGCGTTACCTGGCGTGGGAAAATTTCCCACTGTTGGGGCCGACTGGTTCTGAAGGATCGTGCGGATACACCGCTGTTGCATTTCAAGCTGAAGTCAGATGCCCGCGCTGGTTGGCCGGCCGCTCCTGTGAGCGGTGAGGAAATCAAGGACTCATCCGACAAGAGGTGACGAAATGAACTCCCGAACTGTTCCATCTGACGCTTCGACTGCCTTCAGCCCCACGAAGGCCGTTCCCCTACGCGTTCCGCTAGCCGCTTTCCTGGCGCTTTCGCTCGGCCTCATCGGCCAGCAGGCGCAGGCTGCCAAGGATGCCGGCTGCGAGGGCGGCGGATTCTCCGTCGTGCTTCCCGGCGGGACGCTTTCCAGCCCCACGGACACCGTGGTGCCCGCCAGTTCGGTGGGCGCCAGCTTCCTTGTCCAGGGCAAGTTCGTGAGGTTCGAAGTCGATGCGACCACGCTCGGCGTTCGCAACTACACCCTGACCGGCGCAGCGAATCCGCTGGACATGACCGGTGGCGTACCGACCACCTTGTTCGCCAGCAAAACGCCAAATCTCGGCGGCGTGGCGCTGAACGGCAAGCTGACGGTGGAGGTGGAGGGCAACGATGTACTGCTGCAACGGAGCGGCCCCGGCGTCAGCATGAAGATCCAGGCCAAGGACTGCGCCCAGGGCGGCATCTTCCAGATGGAGCCGGCGCGTGCCGATGGCCTCCCGACCGACTTCATCCATGTATTGGCGGAGGGGGTGTTCTACTTCGATAACCCCAATTTCCGAAATCCGCCCCCGCTGCCGCTTTGCACGCCGCCCAATTTCACCCCGCAGTGCTACCCGGTGCCGGTGACGCCCCGGATCAATTTCGGCAATGACCTGTCCTCCAGGCTGGTCGGACGGGACAGCCCGCAGGTAGCCACGCGCATCAGCCAGTTCGGCGGCGTGTCCGTGTGGCGTGTGTCCAGTGGCGGTCGCATGGGGGGCGTACTGGGCGAGGACTCCGTCGAGGTTGCCCCGCCGCCGACGAACTGCGTCAGGAACTGCCAGGCGCAGAACCGCGTTCGCGGCAAGTACCCGGTGCTCGGCTTCCCCTTCCCGGTGCCTGAAGCCAGCCGGCTGACGCCGCGATTCCCTTGAAGGGGCTTGGCGACCAGCAGGAGTGATTCAAGGGGAAGAAAGGTCACCACGGACCTGGGCACTGAGACGGTGCCTGAGACGGAGGCGGTGATCCGTGGTGACCAAGCCTTGTCCTCTCCGGGACTTTGCTGAGCGTACCTGCAGGGCGCGATTGCATGGCTGTTGGCGATGAACGGACGGACCGGGATTACCGGCAGGCCTTGCCTGGGGCCGGCGCAACGGTGATGGGGATGGCGGGAGTGGCCTTCTGCGATGCGTGGCCCTAAGCTCCACCGCTTTCGCAGACTGAACGAGGCCCGCCATGACCCAAACCCCGAACAATCCGCTGCATGGGGTCACGCTGGAAAAACTGCTCAACGAACTGGTGGAGCACTACGGATGGGACGGCCTGGCCAAGCGTATCGACATCCGTTGCTTCAAGAGCGACCCGAGCATCAAGTCCAGCTTGACCTTCCTGCGCAAGACGCCCTGGGCGCGGGAGAAGGTCGAAGCCTTGTTCATCCAGTTACGTCAGCGCCAGGGCTGAATCCGCCCCGGCGTTGCTCGGCGTCGTGCCCTCAGCGTTCCATCACGTAGAGGCCGGGGGCGGGGCAGAGCGGCGGGTACTTGCGCGAGCCGAGCTTCTTCGGCGCCGTCTGGCTTTCGCCCGAACGCTGCTGGATCCACTCGCGCCAATGGGGCCACCAGCTGCCCTCGCAGCGCTCCCCGGCGTTCTGCAACCAGGTTTCCGGATCGTCGGCGTTGGCCGGCGCCGAATAGAAGTACGACTTGGGGTTGCCGGGCGGGTTGACCAGGCTCTGCAGGTGACCAGCGTTGGACAGCACGAAGGTGGCGTCCTCGCCGAACAGGCGAGCCGTGCCGTAGCAGCCCTGCCAGGGCGTGATGTGGTCGGTGGTGCCGCCGATCACGTAGGCGCCGACCTGCACCTGGGTCATGTCGATGGATTCGCCGGCGATCGAAAGGGTGCCTGGATTGCTGTATGGGTTCTGCTGTACCAGGTCGAGGTAGTCCGCGTGTAGCTGGGCCGGGAGACGCGTGGTGTCGTTGTTCCAGGCCAGGATGTCGAACGCCGGCGGCTTGTTGCCCAGCAGGTAGTTGTTCACCCAGTAGTTCCAGATGAGGTCGTTGGGCCGCATCCAGGCGAACATGCGCGCCATGTCCTGGCCGCTCAGTACCCCCTTGTGCCGCGAGCTGGCCTTGGCCGCACGCAGGGCAGACGGTGTGGTGAAGAGGCCGAGGGTGGTATCGCCCAGCGCCGAGGGCATGTCGAGCACGCACACCGCCCAGCAGGTGTTGGCCACCTTGTGGCCTTCGCCGCGCGCCGCCAGCCAGCCCAGGTAGGCCGCCAGGGTGATGCCGCCGGAGCAGGAGCCCCACATGTTCACGTCCGGGCTGCCGGTTATCTGGCGTGCCACGTCCACGGCCTGGTCAAGACACAGGGCGTAGTCGGACAGCGACCATTCGCGGTGCTTGGCCGTGGGGTTGCGCCAGCTGATGACGAACAGGTTCACGCCGCTGTCCTGCACCCACTTGATCAGGCTCTTTTCCGGCGACAGGTCGATGGCGTAGTACTTGTTGATCTGCGGCGGCGACATCACCAGGGGCCGGGCAAACATGTTCGGCGTGGTCGGCGCGAACTGCAGCAGCTCGAACATCTTGTTGCGGTACACCACCTCGCCCTTGGCCGTGGCGATGTTCTCCCCGACCTTGAACGGCGTGCTGTCGACCTGCGCCGGCAGACCGCGATTGTTCAGCATGTCATGGGTGAACTGGCGAATGCCCCGGGCGAGGCTCATGCCGCCGGTGTCCACCAGCTTGCGCAGGGCGGTGGGGTTGGTCAGCGGCGAGTTGCTGGGCGCTACCGCATCGGCCAGGAGCGAGGCGACGAACTGGGCGCGGCTCTTTTCCAGGGGCGGCAGATCGGCCGATTCGATGAAGCGGTTGAACTCGCTCTGGCCGGCCAGGTAGCTCTGCAACAGGCCACGCAGGAGGAAGTTGGATTGCCAGGCCGGATCGGCGAAGCGCTTGTCCTTGGGGTCCGGCGCGATGCTGGACTTGCCCCTGACGATGGCGCCCATCTCCTTCAGGTACCCGCCGAGGTGATAGCCGGCCTTGAGCGGCGATTTGCCCACGGCCTTGAGCAGGTAGCCGGCGGAGCTGGCCAGGTCGGCGGCGCGCACGCTGACCAGCGGATTGCCGGCCAGGGTCTGGTTGGTGGCAGTGCCGATCAGCTCGTGCTGCTGGGCGTCTCCCGGGAGGTCGGCATCCTTGCGGCTGCGGCGGGTTTTGCCGGCTGCCGGACGTCGCTTGGTTGTTGTTGTGTTCTGGGACGTTTGAGTGGATTTGCTCATGGCGACTCTCGAGTTTCCGGGCCCTTGGCCCTGCCTGCGGTGAATGGCAGAAACTCTAGGGCCCAAGGAAACCCGGGCACCTTGCATCCGGCGACAGCGGTTTTTCATTTCATGACATCGGCTGAGCAGGCCGACGAAAAGAGCGGATTGCCGGTCCCGCAGGGGGCACCGCGCACCGTCTTCCCGGGCCGAACGATGATGTCTCCCATTGGATCGCAGTGCTTCGCTGTAGGAGCGAATTCATTCGCGATTGAAATCGCCCCGACAGGGTTCGTGCCGTGTTCGGCTTTTCCTTGTGGGGGAATTCCCAGGTAGGGTGAGCTGTGCGCGCACCAGGAAGGTGGCAAGCATCGCCTCGGGGCGCATGGCGCCCCCTGCTTCTGGACACCGTGACGAAGCTTTACTCGCGATGGCCGCGCCGCGCCAGCACCTCGACCGCTCCCTGCACCTTGTTCGAATACCAGATCACCCGGCTCACGCCCCGCGTGATGGCGACGTAGGCCAGGCGCAGGCTTTCGTCCTGCATGGCCTGGTCGTAGCTGTTGCGGAAGAAGCCGGAGTGGGCATAGAGCGCATTGCGCAGCGGGTGTTTCTCCGGCGGCGCGCAGTCATCGACGATGATCGCCACCTCCGCCTGCAAGCCCTTGGCGCGGTGGATGCTGTAGGCCCGCACCGGCAGCGCCGGGTCCAGCTGGGCCTGGATCTGCCGCAGCGGCTCGTTGCGCCGGGAGAGCAGCAACACCGGATTGCGGTCGGCATTCGTACGGCTGGCCACGTGGGCGCACTGGGCCTGGATTTCCTGCACCAGCTCCGGCAGGCAGGTCTTGAGGTCGAAGCGGCTCACCAGCTTCACCCCGTGGTCGCCGGGCTGCATGGCCTTGAATGCCTTGCTGCCCTTGGCCTGCTTGAAGGCCACGCCCTCCAGCACCGCCTCGCCGTCCCGCAGGATGGGCTCGATGGAGCGGTAGTTGGTTTCCAGTGTCAGCACGGTGCTTTTCTTCGTCTTGCCCTTGCTGGGGAAGTGCCGGTCGAAGTCCATGAACAGCTCCGGCGAACTGCCGCGCCAGCCGTAGATGGACTGCCAGTCGTCGCCGATGGCCATCAGGCTCACTGCCTCGCCCTGGCGTGCCAGGCCGCGATGCAGGGCCTGCAGCCACTGGACGATCTGTGGCGAGATGTCCTGGAACTCGTCGATCAGCAGATGGCAGAAGGGCGCCAGGGCCTCGCCGGGCAGGCCATTGCCCTTGGCCAGCACTTCGCCCAGGCGCTGGAAGGCGGCGTTGAAGGTCATCAGCCCCTGCTGTTGCAGCAGCGCCTCGAAGTGCTTCCAGAACTGCGCCAGGGCCTCGACGAAGGTGCGTTCCCGCGCCGAACAGGCCAGGGCACGGGGTTTGAGGCGATCGACGCGGATGCCGATGCTCTCCATGAAGCCGGCCTGCACGTAGAAGGCTTCGAAGAGCGGCAGCGGCGTGAACTCGCCGGCCGGCTTGAAGCCATCCAGGGGCGCCTTCGGAATTCGCGCTGGCTGGCCTTCGGCCGGAGCGGGCAGAGGGGGCAGGCCCAACAGGTCGTGGACCCGCTCGCGGAAATCCGCGTCCGCTGCGTAGCAATCCTGGTAAGCCTGTTGCAGCAGGCGTTGCTGGGCCGGGCGCAGGCGACCGGCCAGCAGCGGGTTGTCCAGCTCGCCGGCGCTGGCGTCGTCCAGTTGCTCGAACCAGCGCGGGTTGCCCAGCAACTCCTTGGCCAGGGTGCCCATGGCCGAATGGAAGGTGCGCACGCACTGGCGCGCCTGGGCGGCATCGAAGGGAAACTGCCAGAAGGCCAGTACTTTCAGCAGCTGCTCGCGCAGCTGGGCGCAGGAGGCATTGGTAAAGGAAATGACCGTGAGGCGCTCCGGCGCCACGCCCATGTGGCAGAGCATGAACACCACCCGCAGCACCAGGGTGGTGGACTTGCCGGAACCGGCGCCAGCGAAGATGCGGGTGAGCGGGGCGCGGCCGAGGATCATCGCCCATTGTTCATCGGACGGCGGGCTGACCACGCCAGCGGCGACCGCCTGGGCCACCCGTTCGCGCATCGCCTGCAGTTGGGCCTCGGTCGCCTTCATCCGGGCGCCAGCGTAGATGCCTTCGTCGGCAGGCTTTTCCGGTTTGGCGGGGCCATCGCCTGCGGCGGCTTTCCGGGTGCCGGCGGCCTTGGCCTTGCCGCCATTGGCAGGCTTCTTCGCCCGTGGCGTCGGCTTGCGCAGTTGGTCAGCGGCTTCACGCTCGGCGCGCAGGTACTCGGTGGTACGCGGGAAGTAACGCGCAAGGGCGCGTTTCATGGCAGACAGCATTGGATCGATCCCCGTAACCACGACAAAGCGCGGGATTCTAAGCGCTTTTCCCCAAAGACTGGATGATGGCGGAATGGCTTCAGCGAAAGGCAGGGAGCTTGTGTGGGGGATCGCGCTTCACCGATCCACCATCGGGCATCCATGGTGGAAATGAAGAGCGGTTTCCACCCTGCAGCGCCTTGTGGGAGCGAATTCATTCGCGATTGAAATCGCTCCCACAGGGTGGACAACGCTCCTTTTGTCCACCCATCGAGGCTGGACTCGGCACCGATCCAATGCCCGTAGGGTGCGCCGTGCGCACAAATGACAATGCCCGGTGCGCGCGGCGCACCCTGCCCATGGGCACTGACTCGTTCTTCACGCCGGTGCGTGCTGCTGCCACCACTTGTGGATGGCGCTGGCCAGTTCACCCACTGACAGGGTGCCGTCAAGGATCAGGGTCAGTGGCTCGTCCAGCGGTTCTTCCAGGTCGGCGAACTGGCTGTCCAGCAGGCTGCACGGCATGAAGTGGCCATGACGCCGGGCCATCCGCTCGGCAGCGGCGGCGGGGGAGAGCTTCAGATAGGCGAAGCCCACGCCAGGCATGGCGTGGCGCAGACCGTCGCGGTAGCTGCGCTTGAGGGCTGAGCAGGTAAGGATCGGATGCTCGCCATCGACCTTGGCACGGTGCAATCGCTTTTCCAGGGCGCGCAGCCAACTGGCGCGGTCCTTGTCGGTCAAGGGCTGCCCGCTGCTCATCTTCTGGATATTGCGGTCGGGGTGGAAGGCATCCCCCTCGATCAACCGTGCCCCGCTGCGCACCTCCAGCGCCCGGGCCACGGCGGACTTCCCGCTACCGGCAACACCCATGATCACCACTGCGTTTATGGGCTCGTACATCGCGATATCTCAGCTGCTGGTACTTAAACAGTAGGCAATGTGAGCGAAAAGATGGTTTCAGCTTGCCGAGAACTTGTACTTGTAGGATGGGTAGAGCTTGCGAAACCCATCCTGCGAAAGCAGGCACTCTCCCCATCGCCCTGCGCCTATCTGCCCATTCCACAATCCGCTCACCACCTCCTGACTCACCCACCGGCGCAGCAGCCGGTTCTCCGGGTTGTAGCCGTACATCCAGGGCAGGGTGTGCAGGCCGGATTCGCTGATCAGGGGTTCTCCGTTGAAGCGGCCGTTGCCATGGAGCGGCAGCACGCGCTGGCCGGGGTCATCACAGAGCCTGCCGATAAGGCGGTCGTTGATCCCGGTGTTGAACAGGCGGCGCAGGTCGCGGGTGGAGAGCCAGGCTTCGTGGCCGATGAGGAAGGCGCGCAGCGTGCGGCGGCGGAAGGCCTGTGGCGTGATTTCGGGAAGGGTCGTGGCAACGCTCCATCCATTGAACTGTGGAGCCGCCACCAGATCCTTGAAGGGTGGCGGACCGTACGAGTGTGGAAGTACCGGGAGAACAGAGCTAAGACCGGTCGGGCCGAAGCCCCTCGTACGGTCCGCCATAGACTGTCGACAGATAATGCGTCGTTATGGCGAGCTCGATTCTCCAAGTACGGGCTTCCACACCCGGCCATGACCCTCGGGTCACGGCGCCGGAAACCCTATCCAGGCACCCTGTAAGCCATCAACGCTGTCCCCGCGTAGGCACTTTCTGCAAGCGTCTGTCGAATTTCCTTCCCCACGCTAAATGCGTAACAGCCTGTTTCGTCTGACTGGTTATGGCGGAAAGCGAACGCTTCCCAATGACTTTGTTGGATGGAAAGACAGATGAATGCCCAAGACGCCCTCAGACTCGCCCATCGGTTCATCGAGCTGCCCGTGGAAAAGCGCCGGCTCTTCCTCGAAGGGCTGCGCAAGGAGAGCGTCGACTTCAACCTGTTCCCCATTCCCGCCAACGTCGCCATTCCCGAGCGCGAGCGGCTGTCCTACGCCCAGCGGCGCATGTGGTTCCTCTGGCAGCTGGACCCCCAGGGCGCGGCCTACAACCTGCCGGGCGCCGTGCGCCTGCATGGTGCGCTGGACGTGTCCGCACTGGAGCAGGCGTTCGCCGCGCTGGTCGAGCGCCATGAAACCCTGCGCACCACCTTCCACCTGGACGGTGGCGTGACGCTGCAGCGCATCCATGAGTGCGCGCCCGTCGAGGTCGAGCACGAAGACCTGACCCTGCTACCCGCTGCGGCCCGCGAAACCCGCGCCCGCCAGAGCGCCGAGGAGCAGGCGCGGAAGCCCTTCGACCTGGAGCAGGGCCCGCTGCTGCGCCTGAAGCTGGTCAAGCTCGCCGCTGATGAACACCTGCTGCTGGTGACCCTGCACCACATCGTCTCCGACGGCTGGTCGATGAATGTGCTGATCGACGAGTTCTCTGACCTGTACCGCGCCTTCAGCGCTGGCGAGCAGCCTGTGCTGGCGGCTCTGCCCATCCAGTACCGCGACTACGCCCTCTGGCAGCGCCAGTGGCTGGAAGCCGGCGAGCAGGAGCGCCAGCTCGACTACTGGAAGGCCCGCCTGGGCAGCGAGCACGGCCTGCTGGAACTGCCCGCCGATCATCCGCGCCCGGCCAGCCCCAGCTACAGGGGCGTGCGCCTGGCGTTCGCCATCGAACCCGAATTGGCCGAGCGACTGCGCGGCCTGGCCCGCCAGCAGGGCGTCACCCTGTTCATGCTGCTGCTGGCCAGCTACCAGGTGCTGCTGTCGCGTTACAGCGGCCAGCGTGAAATCCGCGTTGGCGTACCCATCGCCAACCGCAACCGCGCGGAGACCGAGGGGCTGATCGGCTTCTTCGTCAACACCCAGGTGCTGTGCAGCGAGTTCGACGGCGCGCTGCCGTTCTCCGCATTGCTGCAACAGGTGAAGCAGGCCGCCCTCGGCGCCCAGGCCCATCAGGAACTGCCCTTCGAGCAACTGGTTGAAGCGCTGAATGTGGAGCGCAACCTCAGCCACAACCCGCTGTTCCAGGCCCTCTACAACCACCAGCCGTTCGTCGCGGATGTCACCGCGCTGGATAGCCTGGGGGGCCTGAAGATCAGTCGACAGGAATGGGACGGCCGCACCACCCAGTTCGACCTGGCCCTGGACACCCTGGAACAATCCGGCCGTCTGGAAGCGGCGCTGACCTACGCCACCGACCTGTTCGAGCGCGCCACCGCCGAGCGCATGATTCGCCACTGGCTGAACCTGCTGCGCGGCATAGTCAGCAACCCCGAACTGGCGGTGGGCGAATTGCCGTTGCTGGATACCGAGGAAATCACCCGCCAGGTGCAGGGCTGGAATGCCACCGCCACGGACTACGGCTACACGCCGGTGCAGCGCCTGTTCGAAGCCCGGGCCGCCGCGCAACCGGACGCCCCGGCCCTGGCCTTCGGCAACCAAAGCCTGACCTACGCCCAGCTCAATGTCCGCGCCAATCGCCTGGCGCACAAGCTGCGCAGCCTCGGTGTCGGCCCGGAAAGCCTGGTGGGCGTGGCCTGCGAGCGTTCCGTCGAACTGGTGGTGAGCCTGCTCGCCATTCTCAAGGCCGGCGGCGCCTACGTGCCCTTCGATCCGGAGTACCCCCGCGACCGCCTGGCCTACCTGTTCGACGACAGCCGCATCGCACTGCTGCTGACCCAGAGCCACCTGCTGGCCGAGCTGCCATTGCCGGAAGGCGTCACCAGCCTCTGCCTGGACCAGGACAGCGACGCCCTGGAAGCCTTCAGCGCCGCCAACCCGGACGTCGCCATCGCGCCCGGCAACCTTGCTTACCTCATTTACACCTCCGGTTCCACCGGCAAGCCCAAGGGCGCCGGCAACACCCACGCGGCGCTGCACAACCGCCTGGCCTGGATGCAGGCCGCCTACCAGCTCGACGCCGGCGACACCGTGCTGCAGAAAACGCCGTTCAGCTTCGACGTGTCGGTGTGGGAGTTCTTCTGGCCGCTGATGGTGGGCGCGCGCCTGGCTGTGGCCGCTCCGGGGGATCACCGCGATCCGGCCCGGCTTCTGGCGCTGATCGAGGCGCATCGGGTCACTACGCTGCACTTCGTGCCGTCCATGCTGCAGGCCTTCGCTTCGCAACTGGCGGTGCAAGCGCGGGGCGCCGCCCAATGCGCGAGCCTCAAACGCATCGTCTGCAGCGGCGAGGCCTTGTCGGCGGAGCTGCAAGGCCAGGTCTTCGCCCGGCTGCCGGGCGTCGGCCTGTTCAATCTCTATGGCCCCACCGAAGCGGCCATCGACGTCACCCACTGGACCTGCCGCGAGGAAGGCCGCGACAGCGTGCCCATCGGCCAACCCATCGCCAACCTCGCCACCTACATCCTCGACGAGCGCCTCAACCCGGTGCCGGTGGGCGTGGCCGGTGAGCTGTACCTGGCAGGCGCGGGTCTCGCCCGTGGCTACCATCGCCGCGCCAGCCTCAGCGCCGAGCGCTTCGTCGCCAACCCCTTCGCCAGCGGCGGGCGCATGTACCGCACCGGCGACCTGGCGCGCTATCGCGAAGATGGTGTGATCGAATACCTCGGCCGCCTCGATCAGCAGGTGAAGATTCGCGGCTTGCGCATCGAACCGGGCGAAATCGAAGCCCGCCTGCAAGACCATGCCGGCGTGCGCGAGGCGGTGGTCGTCGCCCGCGAAGGCGTCAGCGGCAAACAATTGGTGGCCTATCTGGTGCCGGCGCAGCAGGGGGACGAGGCCGAACTGCGCGGGGCGCTGAAGGCTCATCTGGGCGCCACGTTGCCGGATTACATGGTGCCGGCGCAGTTCATCCTGCTCGCGGCCATGCCCCTCAGCCCCAACGGCAAGCTGGACCGCAAGGCCTTGCCCAAGCCCGATACGCGCCAGGTGCAGCAGGAATACCAGGCCCCGCGCAGCGCCGTGGAGCAGCAGCTGGCGAGCATCTGGCAAGACGTGCTCAAGGTCGGGCGCGTAGGTCTCGCCGACAACTTCTTCGAACTGGGCGGCGACTCCATCGTCTCCATCCAGGTGGTCAGCCGCGCCCGTCAGGCCGGCATCCGTTTCAGCCCGCGCGACATCTTCCAGCACCAGACGGTGCAGAGCCTGGCCGCCATTGCCGAGTGCAGCGAAGCCAGCGCCATCGACCAGGGGCCGGTGGAAGGCGACGCCCCGCTGACCCCGGTGCAGCAGTGGTTCTTCGAACTGCCACTGGGCGAGCGTGCGCACTGGAACCAGTCCCTGTTGCTGCAACCACGCCAGCCGCTGGCCCCAGCCCTGCTGGAAGACGCCCTGCAAGCGCTGGTGCATCAGCACGACGCCCTGCGCCTGCGCTTCACCGAAGCGAACGGCCAATGGCGCCAGACCCACGCCGAAGCGGGCCAGACCCTGCTCTGGCAAGGGCAGGCCGGCGGCGCCGAACTGGCCGCCGTCTGCGATGAAGTGCAGCGCAGCCTCGACCTCGGCAACGGCCCATTGCTGCGTGCCGCGCTGATCGATCACGACGGCAGCCAGCGCCTGCTGCTGGCTATCCATCACCTGGTGGTGGACGGCGTGTCCTGGCGCGTGCTGCTGGAAGACCTGCAAACCGCCTACCGCCAACTGGAGGTGGGCGAGGGCGTGTGCCTGCCCGCCAAGACCAGCTCCTACCAGGGCTGGGCCCAGCGCCTGCAAGACCACGCCCGGAGCGCGCCGCTGCAAGCCGAACTGGCCTGGTGGCAGGCCGAGCTGCAGGGCGCACCGGCCGAGCTGCCCCGCGACAACCCCGAAGGCGGCCTGCAGAACCGTCACGGCGACAAGCTGGACATCCGCCTCGACGCCGAACGCACCCGCCAGCTGCTGAAGGAGGCGCCTGCCGCCTACCGCACCCAGGTCAACGACCTGCTGCTGACCGCCCTGGCGCGCGTACTGTGCCGCTGGAGTGGCGATGAGTCGGTACTGGTGCAACTGGAAGGTCACGGCCGCGAAGACCTCTTCGACGACATCGACCTGACCCGCACCGTCGGCTGGTTCACCAGCCTGTTCCCGGTGAAGCTGAGCCCGGCCCTTGATCTGGCCGAATCCCTCAAGGCGGTGAAGGAGCAACTGCGCGCCGTGCCCGGCAAGGGCCTGGGCTACGGCCTGCTGCGCCATCTGGGCGACGGCGCCGCCCTGGCCACACTGCCGCAGCCGCGCGTCACCTTCAATTACCTGGGGCAGTTCGACGCGCAGTTCGACGAAGCCGCGCTGTTCGTTCCGGCGGGCGAGGGCGGTGGCAAGGCCCAGGCCGATGACGCCCCCCTGGCCAACTGGCTGAGCGTGGAAGGGCAGGTGTACGGCGGCGAGCTCTCCCTGCAATTCGGCTTCAGCCGCGAGATGTACCACCGCGAAACCATCGCTGCCGTGGCGGATGCCTACCGCGCCGAGCTGGAAGCGCTGATCGCCCACTGCGTCAGCGAAGGCAACGGCGGTTTCACCCCCTCCGACTTCCCCCTGGCGAAGCTGACCCAGTCGCAACTGGACGCGCTGCCAGTGCCGGCGGCCTCGGTGGAGGACATCTACCCGCTGTCGCCCATGCAGGAAGGCCTGCTGGTGCACACCCTGCTTGAGCCCCATTCGGGCATCTATTTCATGCAGGACCGCTACATCATCGACAGCGAGATCGACCTCCCGCGCTTCACCGCCGCCTGGCGCGAAGTGGCCCGCCGTCACGACGCCCTGCGTGCGTCCTTCAGCCTGGATGACGACGGCCAGATGCTGCAGATCATCCACCGCGATGCCGCGCCGGAAGTGGACTTCCTCGACTGGTCGGCGCTTCCTGCGGCCGAACACGAAGCTGCCCTGCAGGCACTGCTGGCCGCCGACCGCGCCCGGGGCTTCGACCTGCTCAACAAGCCGCCTTTCGCCCTGCGCCTGATCCGCCGTGGCGCCGGACAGTACTGGTTCATCCTCAGCAACCACCACATCCTCATCGATGCCTGGTGCCGCTCCCTGCTGCTGCAGGACTTCTTCGCCCTCTACAGCGGCAGCCGCAACCTCGCGCCGGCCGCCCGCTACCGCGACTTCATCGCCTGGCTGCAGGAGCAGGGCGAGCGCGCCGCGCTGGAGGCCTGGAGCGCCGAGCTGGCCGGCTTCGAGCAGCCGACCCCGTTGCCTTTCGACCGCCCGGTGCGCCGCCAGGGTGGCTTCTCCGTCATTGGCGACCGCTACGCCGACCTGGAAGCCAGCCAGGGCCGCGCCCTGCGCGAACTGGCCCAGCGCTACCAGCTCACCGTCAACACCCTGGCCCAGGCCGCCTGGGCCCTGGTGCTGCAGCGCTACAGCGGGCTGGACGAAGTGCTGTTCGGGGTCACCGTGGCCGGCCGCCCGGTCAGCCGCCCGGAAATGCAGGACACCGTCGGTCTGTTCATCAACAGCATTCCGCTGCGGATGCGCCTGCCGCGGCCCGGCCAGAAACTCAGCGTGCGCCAGTGGTTGCAGGACCTCTTCGAGCACAACCTGGCCCTGCGTGAGCACGAGCACCTGCCGCTGGTGAAGATCCAGGCGTGCAGCGCCCTGGAGAAGGGCCAGCAGCTCTTCGACAGCCTGTTCGTCTACGAGAACGCCCCGGTGGAAAGCGCCGTGGAGTGCGGCGCAAAGGAAATCAGCGCCAAGTCCGACACCGCGCGTACCCACACCAACTACCCGCTGACGGTGGTGGTCTACCCGGGCGACGCCCTGGGCCTGCACCTGTCCTACGACCAACGCTACTTCGACGAGCCGACCATCGACCGCCTGCTGGCCGACTTCAAACGCCTGCTGCTGGCCATCGGCGACGGCTTCCTGGGCGACTTCGCCGATCTGCCGCTGGTGGCCGCCGCTGAGTGCCGCGAGCTGCTGGAAGCCGGCAACCGCACAGAGCGCGCCTACCCGCTGGAGCAGGGCTACGTGCGCCTGTTCGAAGCCCAGGTGACGGCGCAACCGGAGCAGGTGGTCGCCACCTGCCTCGACCAGCGTTGGAGCTATCGCCAGCTGGATGAACAGGCCAACCGCATCGCCCACGGCCTGATCGCCGCCGGAGTGCGCATCGACCAGCCGGTAGCGCTGCTGGCCGAGCGCGGCCTGGAGCTGCTGGGCATGATGGTCGGCACCTTCAAGGCCGGCGCCGGCTACCTGCCGCTGGACCCGCAATTGCCGGAGCAGCGTCTGCTCAACCTGCTGGAGCTGGGCCGCGTGCCGGCGCTGCTGGCCACTGCCGCCTGCCGTGCCCAGGCCGAAACCCTGGTCGCCAGGCTGCCGCAGGAGCGGCGCCCGGCGCTGCTCCTGTGGGACGAGGTGCAAGGCGCCGATCTGCCCAACACAGCGCCGGGCATCTACACCGGCCCGCGCCACCTGGCCTATGTCATCTACACCTCCGGCTCCACCGGCATGCCGAAGGGCGTGATGGTCGAGCAGGCCGGCATGCTCAACAACCAGTTGAGCAAGGTGCCGTACCTCGACCTGGGCGGGGCCGACGTGATCGCCCAGACGGCTTCGCAGAGCTTCGACATCTCCGTCTGGCAGTTCCTTACCGCGCCGCTGTTCGGCGCCCAGGTGGACATCGTCCCCAACGTCATCGCCCATGATCCGGCGGCGTTGCTGGCCCATGTGCGCAGCCGTGGCATCACCGTGCTGGAAAGCGTGCCCTCGCTGATCCAGGGCCTGCTGGACGAACCCGCCGGCAGCCTCGACGCGTTGCGCTGGATGCTGCCCACCGGCGAAGCCATGCCCCCGGAACTGGCGCGCCGCTGGCTGCAACGCTATCCGGCCAGCGGCCTGGTGAACGCCTATGGCCCGGCCGAATGCTCGGACGACGTGTCGCTGTTCCGCGTCGACGCGGCCTCCGCCGAAAGCGCCTTCCTGCCGATCGGTTCGGCCACCGACAACAACCGCCTCTATGTGCTGGACGGCCGCCTGCTGCCGGTGCCCACCGGCGCCGTGGGCGAACTCTATGTCGCCGGCACCGGCGTCGGCCGTGGCTACCTGAGCGACCCGCAGCGTACCGCAGCAGTGTTCATCCCCGACCCCTTCGGTGAGCCGGGTGCGCGCCTGTACCGCACCGGCGACCTGGCCCGCCGTCGCCCGGACGGCTTGCTGGAATACGTTGGCCGGATCGACACGCAGGTGAAGATTCGCGGCTTCCGTATCGAGCTGGGCGAGATCGAGTCCCGTCTGCGTGATCTGGACGGCGTGCGCGAAGCCGCCGTACTGGTGCAGGAAGGCCCCACCGGCAAGGCACTGGTGGCCTACGTGGTGGCGGATGACGCCAGCGAGGTCCCGGCTGCCCTGCGCGAACGCCTGAAGAACGCCCTCAAGGCGCAACTGCCGGAATACATGGTGCCGCTGCAATGGCTGCTGCTGGAGCGACTGCCGCTGAACGCCAACGGCAAGGTGGACCGCAAGGCGCTGCCGCGCTTCGAAGCCAGCGATTGGCAGCGGGATTTCGACGTGCCGGCCGAAGGGCTGGAAAGCCGGCTCGCCGCCATCTGGGCCGAGGTGCTGAAGGTCGAGCAGGTGGGGCGTAGCGACAACTTCTTCGAACTGGGCGGTCACTCCCTGCTGGTCACCCAGGTGATCTCGCGGGTGCGCCAGCAGCTCGGCATCGAACTGCCCCTGGCCAGCCTGTTCGAGGCCAGCGAGCTGGCGGCCTTCGCCAGACGTGCCGCGCAGGCCGGCGACAATGGCCAGCCGCTACTGAAGGCGCAGTCTGCCGATGCGCCGGCGGTGCTGTCCTACGCCCAGCAGCGCCAGTGGATTCTCTGGCAGCTGGACCCACAGGGCGCCGCCTACAACATTCCCGCCGCCCTGCGCCTGAAGGGCCGCCTGGACCGCGACGCGCTGCTGGCGAGCTTCGCCGCCCTGCAAGCGCGCCACGACACCCTGCGCACCACCTTCACCCAGGACGGCCACGAGGCACGCCCGGTGCTGCACGACAGACTGCCGCTGCAGTTCAGCGAACTGAGCCTGGAGGCGCCAGGCCAGGCGCAGATCGACGCCCTGGTGGAAGCGGAAATGCGCCAGCCGTTCGACCTGCGCAACGGTCCGCTGCTGCGGGTGCTGTTGCTGAAAGTCGCGGTGGACGAGCATGTGCTGGTGCTCACCGTGCACCACATCGCCGCCGATGGCTGGTCCATGCAACTGATGGTCGATGAGTTCGCCCAGCTCTATCAGGCCCGCGTCGAAGGTCGTGAGGCCAACCTGCCGGTGCTGCCGGTGCGCTACGCCGACTACGCCCGCTGGCAGCGCGACTGGCTGGAAGCCGGGGAAGGCGCACGCCAGCTCGACTGGTGGAAGGCCCAACTGGGCGACCATCAGCCTCTGCTGGAACTGCCCAGCGAACTGAGCCGTCCGGCCCGTCGCAGCGAACGCGGCGCGCGCCTGGAACTCAGCCTGGAACCCGAGCTGGTCGCCGGCCTGCGCCGCCGCGCCCAGGAGCAGCAGGTGACCTTGTTCATGCTCCTGCTGGCCAGCTTCCAGGCCCTGCTGCACCGCATGAGCGGGCAGGACGACATCCGCGTCGGCGTGCCCAATGCCGGCCGTTCGCGCCTGGAAGCCGAAGGCCTGATCGGCTTTTTCATCAACACCCAGGTGCTGCGCGCCGAGGTGGACGGCCAGCAGCCCTTCAGTGCCTTGCTGCAACAGGTCCGCCAGGCGGCGCTGGGGGCCCAGGCCCATCAGGAACTGCCTTTCGAGCAGTTGGTGGAAGCCTTGCAACCGGAACGCAGCCTCAACCACAGCCCGCTGTTCCAGGTGCTCTACAACCACCAGAAGCCATTGGGCCAGAGCGTCGAGCGCGAGTTGCCGGGCCTGCGCGTGGAACGCCTGGAATGGCGCCAGCACAGCGCCCAGTTCGACCTGGCTCTGGACACAGAAGAACAAGGCGACATCCTCCACGCCAGCCTGACCTACGCCGTCGACCTGTTCGACGCCGGCAGCATCGAGCGGCTTGCCGGCCACTGGCAGAACCTGCTGCGCGCCCTGGTGGAAGACCCGCAATGCCGCGTCGGCGAACTGCCGCTGATCAGCGCCACGGAGCGTGACGGCCTGCTGCAGGGCTGGAACCCGGTGATCCAGTCGCAACCGGTGTCGCCGGCCCTGCACCAGCTATTCGAGGCCCAGGCAGCCCAGCGTCCTGATGCCCTGGCGCTGACCTGCGAAGGCGAGCACCTGTCCTGCGGCGAGCTGAATGCCCGCGCCAACCGCCTGGCCCACAAGCTGCGCGAGCGGGGCGTCGGCCCGGAAGTACGCGTAGGCATCGCCACCGAACGCGCGCTGCCGCTGGTGGTGGGCCTGCTGGCGATCCTCAAGGCAGGCGGCGCCTATGTGCCGCTGGACCCGGAATACCCGGCGGACCGCCTGGCCTACATGGTCGAGGACAGCGGCGTCGGCCTGGTGCTGACCCAGTCTCACCTGAAAGACCGCCTGCCGATGCAGGGCGATGTGCAGGCGCTGTGCCTGGACGAGCTGGACCTGGCTGGCTATAGCGCGGAGAACCCGGACAACCGTACGGCACCGGACAACCTTGCCTACGTCATCTACACCTCCGGCTCTACCGGCTGCCCGAAAGGCGCGCTGCTCAGCCACGGCAACGTCACCCGGCTGCTCAGCGCCACGGCGGAGGAGTTCCGCTTCGGTGCCGCCGACGTCTGGACCCTGTTCCATTCCTACGCCTTCGATTTCTCGGTATGGGAGCTGTTCGGCGCCCTCTGCACCGGCGGCCGCCTGGTGGTGGTGCCGTACTTCGTCAGCCGTTCGCCGGAGGCCTTCCACCAGTTGCTGGTGGACGAGCGTGTGACCGTGCTCAACCAGACGCCCACCGCCTTCCGCCAACTGCTGCCACTGGCCTGCAGCGGTTCCGGCGAGCTGGCCCTGCGGGTGGTGATCCTCGGTGGGGAAGCCCTGGAGCTGGCCAGCCTCAAACCCTGGTTCGACCGTTTCGGCGACCGCCAGCCAACCCTGGTGAACATGTACGGCATTACCGAAACCACGGTGCACGTCACCTACCGGCCCATCGGCCTGGCCGACCTCGACGGCCCGGCGCAGAGCCCCATCGGCCGGCCGATCCGCGACCTCGGCTGGTACCTGCTGGACGCCAACCTGCAACCCGCGCCGCTGGGCGCGACGGGCGAGCTGTACATCGCCGGCGCCGGTCTCGCCCGTGGCTACCACGGCCGCGCCGGGCTGACCGCCGAGCGCTTCGTGCCCAGCCCCTTCGCCAGTGGCGAGCGCCTGTACCGCTCCGGCGACCTGGCACGCCAGCGCGCCGACGGCGGCTTCGACTACCTGGGCCGCAAGGACCAGCAGGTGAAGATCCGCGGCTTCCGCATCGAACCGGGCGAGATCGAAGCGCGCCTGCTGGAGCAGGACGGCGTGCGCCAGGCGGTGCTCGCCGTGCAACAGGGCGCGTCGGGGGCGCAGCTTTGCGCCTACGTGGTACCCGAGGTGCAGCCGGGGGACCCGCTGGCCTGGCGCGATGCCCTGCGCAATGCGCTCAAGGCCGGGCTGCCGGACCACATGGTGCCGGCGCACCTGCTGCTGCTGGACCAGTTGCCCCTGACCGGCAACGGCAAGCTCGATCGCAAGGCTTTGCCGACGCCGGATGCCGACGCCTGGCAACGGCCCTTCGAAGCGCCCCGGGGTGAGCTGGAAGACAAGCTCGCCGCCATCTGGGCCGCCGTGCTGGAGGTGGAGCGGGTAGGGCGCCTCGACAACTTCTTCGACCTGGGCGGGCACTCCCTGCTGGCGGCTCAAGCCAGCGCCCGCGTGGAGCTGGAACTGGGCATCGAACTGCCGCTGCGCGCGCTGTTCGAGTCCGCCGATCTTGCGGCCTATGCGGCCCTGGCCGGAGCGCAGGCTACCGCTGACAACGATGCACGTCTGGATGCGCTCGAATCGCTGCTGGACGAGATGGAGACCCTTTGATGGAAAACACCACCGCCTGGCGTATCGCCACCCGTTTCGCCGGCCTGGCCCCCGAGCAGCGTCGCGAGTTCCTCAAGCGCATGGCCGAGCAGGGCGTGAGTTTCGGCCAACTGCCGATTCCGCCGAGTGCCCATGCCGAGCAGCCGCAGGCGCTGTCCTACGCCCAGCAGCGCCAGTGGTTCCTCTGGCAGCTGGACCCGCAAGGCGCCGCCTACAACATTCCGGCGGCGCTGCGCTTGACCGGCGAGCTGGACGTTGCCGCGCTGCAGCGCAGCTTCGACGCCCTGGTGGCCCGTCACCAGATCCTGCGCACCCGCTTCATCGAGCAGGACGGCCAGGTACTGCAACAGGTGCAACCGGCATTCAGCCTGCCCATGACCCAGGTCGACCTGCGCCACGCGCCGCAGGAGCAACGCCTGGACGCCGCGCTGCGCCAGGTGGAAGCGGAAATCCAGCGTCCCTTCGATCTCGCCAGCGGCCCGCTGCTGCGGGTGACGCTGCTGCAACTGGCGGACGAGGACCAGGTGCTGGTGCTGTGCCTGCACCACATCGTCGCCGACGGCTGGTCCATGGGCGTGCTGGTGGAGGAGTTCTCCCAGCTCTATGCCGGCTACAGTCAGGGCCGCGAGGTTGAGCTGCCCGAGTTGCCGATCCAGTACGCCGACTACGCCCTCTGGCAGCGCCGCTGGATGGAAGCCGGCGAGCTGGAGCGCCAGCTGGAGTGGTGGAAGGCCCGGCTCGGCAGCGACCAGAGCCTGCTGGAACTGCCCACCGACCGTCCCCGCCCGGCCCTGCCGAGCCAGCGCGGCGCGCGTCTGGACTTCGCCCTGGATGCCGCCACCGCAGCTGGCCTCAAGGCACTGGCGCGGCAGCGCGGTGTGACCCTGTTCATGCTCCTGCTGGCCAGCTTCCAGACCCTGCTGCACCGTTACAGCGGCCAGCGTGACTTCTGCGTCGGCGTGCCGGTGGGCAACCGCAACCGCGCCGAAACCCGTGGCCTGATCGGCTTCTTCGTCAACACCCAGGTGCTGCGCGCCGAGCTAGACGGCCGCCTGCCGTTCAACCAGTTGCTGGAGCGCACCCGCGATGCCGTGCTTGGCGCCCAGGATCATCGGGAGCTGCCGTTCGAGCGCCTGGTGCAGGCCCTGCAAGGCGAACGCAGCCTCAGCCACAGCCCGCTGTTCCAGGTCATGTACAACCACCAGCAGTCCAGGCCGGGCGTCCTCGACGGTGCGCTGCCGGGATTGAAAGTCGAGGGCCTGGACTGGAGCGGCCGCACCACCCAGTTCGACCTGCAACTGGACACCCACGAAGAAGGCGAACGCCTGCTGGCCAGCCTGACCTACGCCGCCGACCTGTTCGACGCGGCGCGCATCGAACGCCTGGCGCAGCACTGGCGCAACCTGCTGGACGGCCTGCTGGCCAGCCCGGAAGCGCCCATTGCCGAATTGCCGCTGCTGGATGCCGCCGAGCGCAGCGCCACTCTCCAAGGGCTGAACGCCACCGTCGCCGGGTACCCCGGCCCGGTCTGCGTGCAGCAGCACATCGAAGCCCGCGTGGCGCAGAACGGCGCCGCCACCGCCCTGGAGTTCAAGGGCCAGACGCTGTCCTACGCCGAGCTGAACCTGCGCGCCAACCGTCTGGCCCGTCACCTGCGCAAGCAGGGCATCGGCCCGGAATCCCTGGTGGGGGTGGCCTGCGAGCGTTCGCTGGAAATGGTCGTGGCGCTGGTGGCCATCCTCAAGGCCGGTGGCGCCTACGTGCCGCTGGACCCGGAATACCCGGCCGACCGCCTGGCCTTCATGATCGAGGACAGCGGTATCCGGCTGCTCCTGACCCAGCAGCACCTGCTGGCCTCGCTGCCGTTGCCGGCAGGTGTACAGAGCATTTGCCTGCGAGGCGATGCCGACTGGCTGGCGGAGGAGTCCGGCGAGAACCTGGACAACCTCGCAATGGCCGAAAACCTCGCCTACGTCATCTACACCTCCGGCTCCACCGGCAAGCCAAAGGGCGCCGGCAACCGCCATGTCGCCCTGTACAACCGCCTGGCCTGGATGCAGCAGGCCTACCAACTGGGCGCAGGCGACAAGGTGCTGCAAAAGACCCCGTTGAGCTTCGACGTGTCGGTGTGGGAGTTCTTCTGGCCGCTGATGGAGGGCGCCGCCCTGGTGATCGCCGAGCCCGGCCTGCACCGTGACCCGCAGGGGCTGGCGGCGCTGATCCGCGAGGAAGGCGTCACCACCCTGCATTTCGTGCCGTCCATGCTCCAGGCGTTCGTTGGCGCAGAGGAAGCGGCCGGCTGCTCCTCGCTGAAACGCATCATCTGCAGCGGCGAGGCCCTGCCGGTGGAGCTGCAGCGCCAGACCTTGCGTGTGCTGCCGGGTGCCCGGCTGTACAACCTCTACGGGCCCACCGAAGCGGCCATCGACGTCACCCACTGGACCTGCCTGGAGGAGGGCCGCGACAGCGTGCCCATCGGCAAGCCCATCGCCAATCTGCGCACCTACATCCTCGACGCCGAACTGCAGCCCATGCCCACCGGCGCGGTCGGTGAGCTGTACCTCGGTGGCGTCGGCCTTGCCCGTGGCTATCACCGCCGTCCGGGGCTGACCGCCGAGCGCTTCGTGGTCGACCCCTTCGGCAGCGGCGAGCGCCTGTACCGCACCGGAGACCTGGCGCGCTACCGCGCCGACGGTGCCATCGAGTACTGCGGCCGTATCGACCATCAGGTGAAGATTCGCGGCCTGCGCATCGAACTGGGCGAGATCGAGGCGCGCATGCAGGAGCATCCCGACGTGCAGGAAGCCGTGCTGCTGGCCCTGGATGGTCCGAACGGCAAGCAACTGGTGGCCTATCTGGTGCCCAGGCGCCGCGAATTGCTGGATACCAGCGCGCAAGGCCCCTGGCGCGAAGCGCTTAAGGCGCACCTGTTGGCCAGCCTGCCGGACTACATGGTGCCGGCGCAGATGATCCTGCTGGACAGCATGCCGCTGAGCCCCAACGGCAAGCTCGAGCGCAAGGCCCTGCCCAAGCCCGAAGCCAGCGTCAGCCAGCGCGAGTTCGAAGCGCCGTGCGGTGAGCGCGAACAATTGCTGGCGGCAATCTGGCAGGAGGTGCTGGGCGTCCCGCGAGTAGGGCGGCAGGACAACTTCTTCGAACTGGGCGGCGATTCCATCATCTCCATCCAGGTGGTCAGCCGCGCCCGCCGTGCCGGCCTCAAGCTCGCTCCGCGTGACCTGTTCCAGCAGCGCAGCCTGGCGGCGCTGGCTGCCGTGGCCCGTGAGCAGGAAGCCAGCCAGGCCCAGCAGGGACCGGTGGAAGGCGCCCAGCTGCTGACCCCGGTGCAGCGCTGGTTCTTCGACGAACCCATCCCGCAGCGCCAGCACTGGAACCAGGCCGTGCTGTTGCAACCCCGCGAAACCCTGGAACTGGGTCGTCTGCAGGCCGCTCTGCAAAAATTGCTGGCCCAGCACGATGCGCTGCGCCTTCAATTCCGCGAAATCGACGGCCAGTGGACCGCCCGTTACATCCCGCTGGACAGCACTGCCGCCACCGACCTGCTCTGGACCGGCCGCGCCATGGGCGAGGAGTCCCTGCAGGCGCTCTGCGACGAAGCCCAGCGCAGCCTCTCGCTGCGCGACGGACCGCTGCTGCGCGTGGCGCTGGTCAACTGCGGTGACGGCAGCCAGCGCCTGTTGCTGGTGATCCACCACCTGGTGGTGGACGGCGTGTCCTGGCGTGTGCTGCTGGAAGACCTGCAAGCCGCCTACGCCGGCCTGCCGCTGCCGGAGAAGACCAGTGCGGTGCAGGTCTGGGCCACTCGGCTGGGAGAGTACGCGCGCTCGGGACAACTGGACGCCGAACTGGCCTGGTGGCAAGCGCATCTGGTGGATGCCAGCGGCGAGCTGCCAATGGCCGACCCGACTGCCAGCCAGGCGCTGCGCCATCGCCAGTGCATCAGCATCGGCCTGGACCGCGAGCAGACCCGCCGCCTGCTGCAACAGGCGCCAGCCGCCTACCGCACCCAGGTCAACGACCTGCTTTTGACCGCGCTGGCCCGTGCCCTGTGCAACTGGAGCCGGCAGTCGTCGGCGCTGGTGCAACTGGAAGGCCACGGCCGTGAGGAACTGTTCGACGACCTCGACCTGACCCGCACCGTAGGCTGGTTCACCAGCCTGTACCCGGTGAAGCTGGTTCCGACTGCGGATCTGGCCGGCTCCATCAAGGCCATCAAGCAGCAGCTGCGCGAGATTCCTGGCAAGGGCCTGGGCTACGGCCTGTTGCGCCACCTGGGCGATGACGCCGCGCGCGCCGCCCTGGCGGCGCTGCCGCAGGCGCGGGTGACCTTCAATTACCTGGGCCAGTTCGACCAGAACTTCGGCAAGGACGCGCTGTTCGTTCCGGCCATTGAGCCCTGCGGTGCAGCGCAACACGCCGATGCGCCGCTAATCAACTGGCTGGCGGTGGACGGCCAGGTCTTTGGCGGCGAGCTGAAGATGGACTGGAGCTTCAGCCGGCAGTGCTTCGAAACCACTGCCATCCGCGCCCTGGCCGAAGACTTCCGTACCGAGCTGCTGGCGCTGATCGCCCATTGCCTGGCGGCGGATGCCGGTGGCGTGACCCCGGCGGACTTCCCGCTGGCGCGTGTCACCCAGGCACAACTGGACGCGCTGCCCGTAGCGCCGGCACGCATCGAAGACCTCTATCCGCTCTCGCCGATGCAGGCGGGCCTGCTGTTCCACAGCCTCTACGAGCCGCAGGCCGGTGCCTACGTCAACCAGCTCAGCGTAGAAGTGCGGGGGATCGATGCCGAGCGCCTGGGCCGCGCCTGGCAAGCGTCGCTGGATGCCCACCCGATCCTGCGCAGCGGTTTCCACTGGCCGTCCGGCGCCAGTGAACCGCTGCAACTGGTGGAGCGCGACCTGCGCCTGCCGCTGCAACTACTGGACTGGCGCGACCGCGCCGACCAGGCCCAATCCCTGGCGGCGCTGGCCGATGCCGAGCGCCTGGGCTTCGACCCGGCGCGCCCGCCGCTGCTGCGCCTGGCCCTGGTGCGCCTGGACGACCAACGCCAGCAGCTGATCTACACCCATCACCACCTGCTGCTGGATGGCTGGAGTAATTCCCTGCTGCTGGGCGAAGTGCTGCAACGCTATGCCGGTGATGAGGTGCCGGCTCCGGCCGGCCGCTTCGCCGACTACATCGGCTGGCTGCAAGGCCAGGATGCCGAGGCTGACCAGGCTTTCTGGCGCGCCCAGTTGGCCAAGCTCGACCAGCCCACGCTGCTGGCCCAGAGCCTGGCCCATGCCGCGCCTGAGGAAGCGCAGCAGGGTGGCTACGCCGACCACCGCCAGGTTCTGGACGAAGCCACCAGCCGCCGCTTCAGCGAGTTCGCCCGCCAACACAAGGTCACCCTCAACACCCTGGTGCAGGGCGCCTGGGTGCTGCTGCTGCAACGCTACAGCGGCCAGCGCGGCGTGGCCTTCGGCGCCACGGTGTCCGGCCGCCCGGCGGACCTGCCAGGCGCGGACGGCCAGCTCGGCCTGTTCATCAACACCTTGCCGGTGATCGCCGCGCCCGAGGCGTCGCTGACCGTTGGCCAGTGGCTGGAGCAATTGCAAGGGCAGAACCTGCAACTGCGCGAGCACGAGTTCACTGCCCTGGCGGATATCCAGCGCTGGGCCGGCCGTACCGGCGAGCCGCTGTTCGACAGCCTGCTGGTGTTCGAGAACTTCCCCATTGCCAGCGCCCTGCAGCAGGGCGCGCCGGCGGGCCTGGCGTTCTCGATTGCAGAGAGCTTCGAGCGCACCAACTACCCGCTGACCCTGGCGGCAGTGCATGAAGGCCAGCTCAGCCTGACCTGGAGCTACCTGCGCAGCCACTTCAGCAGCGACGCCATTGCCCGCATGAGCCAGCATCTGGCGACCCTGCTGGAAGCCATGGTCGCCACCCCGCAACGTGCCCTGGGGGATCTGGACCTGCTCACCAGCGGCGAGCGCCGCCAGCAATTGGTGGACTGGAATCCGGCGCAACCGGAGCCGGAGAAACGCCTTTGCGTGCACCAACTGATCGAGGCCCAGGCGGCGCTGCGCCCCGAAGCCACTGCGCTGATCTTCGGCGACCTGGAATGGAGCTACGCGGAACTGAACGCCCGCGCCAACCGCCTGGCCCATCGTCTGCGCGAACTGGGCGCAGGCCCGGAAGTGCGCGTGGGCGTATCGGTGGAGCGTTCGCCGGACATGATCCTGGGCCTCCTGGCCACCCTCAAGGCCGGTGGCGCCTATGTGCCCCTGGACCCGGCGTACCCGCCCGAGCGCCTGCGTTACCTGATGGAAGACAGTGGCATTGCGCTGCTGCTCAGCCAGTCCTGGCTGCACGCGAGCCTGCCGGTGCCCGAAGGCGTGCCGGTGCTGGCGCTGGACAGCGAACCGCTGGAGCACCTGTCCGACGCCGATCCGGTCAACCTCAGCCACCCGGAAAACCTCGCCTACCTCATCTACACCTCCGGTTCCACCGGCCGCCCGAAAGGCGTCAGCGTGGCCCAGGGCCCGCTGGCCATGCACTGCCTGTCCATCGGCGCGCTGTACGGCATGACGCCGGAAGACCGCGAGCTGCAATTCGCCTCCATCAGCTTCGACGGCGCCCATGAGCGCTGGCTGACCCCGCTGGTTTACGGCTCGGCGCTGATGCCGCGCGACAACGAGCTGTGGAGCGTGGAGCGCACCTGCGACGAAATCGCCCGTCACGGCATCACCATCGCCTGCTTGACGCCGAGCTACCTGTTGCAGATGGCCGACTACATCGGCGAAGCGGGGCGTGAGCTGCCCATCCGTTCCTACACCGTGGGTGGTGAAGGTATGCCCAAGCACGCCTTCGACGAGGTCCAGCGCGTACTGCGGCCGCCGCGCATCATCAACGGCTATGGCCCGACGGAAACCGTGGTCACGCCGCTGATCTGGCGCGCCTATCCCGATACCACCTTCGACTCCGCCTTCCTGCCCATCGGCCGGCCGGTGGGGCGGCGCAGTGCCTACATCCTCGATGCCAACCTGCAGCCCCTGCCGGTAGGCGTGCCTGGTGAGCTGTACCTGGGCGGCGAAGGCGTCGCCCGTGGATACCACCGGCGTCCGGGCCTGACCGCAGCGCGTTTCGTGCCCGATCCCTTCGTGCCGGGCGCGCGCCTGTACCGCTCCGGCGACTTGGCGCGCTTCCGAGCCGATGGCGTGGTGGAGTACCTGGGGCGTATCGATCAGCAGGTGAAGATTCGCGGTTTCCGCATCGAATTGGGCGAGATCGAAGCCTGCCTGCTGGAGCACGAAGGCGTCCGCGAAGCCTGGGTGGTGGACCGCGAAGGCCCCGCCGGCCGCCAGTTGGTGGGCTATGTGGTGCCGCGCGACCCGCTGGCCGACGAGCAGGCCCTGCGCGAGGCGCTGAGCGCGCACCTGCGTGCCGGCCTGCCGGCGCACATGCTGCCGGCGCACCTGATGTGCCTGGCGGACTTCCCGCTGACCCCCAACGGCAAGCTCGACCGCCAGGCGCTGCCCGCGCCGGAAGACAACCGCGAGGTGGGCGAGCTTGCAGCCCCGGCCACTGCGGCCGAAGCGCTGCTGGCGGAAATCTGGCAGGACCTGCTGGGCCTGGAACGTATCGGTGTCACCGAAAACTTCTTCGAGCTGGGCGGCGATTCCATCATCTCCCTGCAGGCGGTGAGCCGTGCCGGCCAGCGTGGCCTGGCCTTCACCCCGAAGCAGTTGTTCGAGCAGCAGACCATCCGCGCCCTGGCGGCGGTGGCCGAGCGCCGCGAGGCCACCCTGGAAGTGGCGCTGGACACGCCGGCATTCGCCCTGGCGCCGGGCCAGGCGGTGCGCACCGGGTTGAGCGACCTCTACCCGCTGTCGCCGATGCAGCAGGGCATGCTCTTCCACTGCGTGGATTCCCCGGAGCTGAACCTCTACGTCAACCAGCTCAGCGTCTCCGTCGACGGCCTGGACCCGGCGCGCTTCCGCGCCGCCTGGGCCGCATTGCTGGAGCGCCATGAAGTGCTGCGTGCAGCCTTCCTCTGGCGTGATGGCCAGACCGATCCGTTGCAGGCCGTGCACTTGCGGGCGGAAATGCCCATCAGCGAGCTCGACTGGCGCGACCGCGCCGAGACCGAAGCCGCGCTGCGAACCCTGGCCGCCGAGGACCAGGCCCGTGGCTTCGACCTCGCCCAGCCGCCGCTGATGCGCTTCACCCTGGTACACCTGGGCGATGACCGCTACCAGATGATCTGGACCTACCACCATCTGCTGCTGGACGGCTGGAGCGCCTCGCGCCTGCTGGGCGAGATGCTGCGCCTGTATGCCGGCGAGAACCTGCCGGCCCTGGCCGGTCGCTACGCCGACTACATCGCCTGGCTGCAACGCTGGGACGGTGGTGCGGCGGAAGGTTTCTGGCGCGAACGGCTGGCGGCGCTTGAGGCGCCGACCATCCTGGCCAAGGCCTCCGGTGCCGAGGGTAGTGGCCACGGGGTGATCTACAGCTACCTCGACGCCGAAGCCACCCGTGGCCTGCATGCCTTCGCCAAGGCCCAGCGCGTCACCCTCAATACCCTGGTGCAGGCCGCCTGGCTGCTCCTGCTGCAACGCCACAGCGGCCAGCGCAGTGTGGCTTTCGGCGCCACGGTGGCTGGTCGCCCGGCGGGACTGGCCGGGGCGCAGGATATGCTTGGCCTGTTCATCAATACGCTGCCGGTGATCCAGACCCTGGAACCGCAACAGGCGCTCGGTGACTGGTTACGCGAGCTGCAGGACTACAACCTGGCGGTGCGCGACTTCGAGCACACGCCGCTCTCCGATATCCAGCGCTGGGCCGGGCAGGGCGGCCAGGGCCTGTTCGACAGCATCATCGTGTTCGAGAACCACCCGGTGGACCGCGCCCTGCGGGGTCCGCAGGACGGCGAACTGAAGTTCGCCGAAGTGGGCAGCAGCGGCGTCACCAACTTCCCCATGGACCTGATGGTGAGCGCCACCGGGCAGGGTCTGGAGATCGAGTACCTGTACCTGCGCGAACGCTTCAGCGACGCCGAGGTGGTGCGCATCCGCGCCCAGCTGGAAGGCCTGCTGGCGGTGATCACCCGCGATGCCGAGCGGCCGCTGGGCGAGTTCGGATTGCCGGGTGCCTGCATCGAGCCGCCTGCGGCTGAGCGGCAAACCGACGACCTGCTGGCCGCCTTCGACCTGCAGGTGCGCCGGCAGCCGGACCAGGTGGCGCTGATCTGCGCCGGCCGCGAGCTGAGTTACGCCGAGCTGGACCGCCAGGCCAACCACCTGGCCTGGCAGCTGCGCGAACGCGGCATCGGCCCGGAAAGTCTGGTGGCGGTGGCGCTGTCACGTTCCGAGCGCCTGGTGCGGGCCTTCCTCGCCGTGCTCAAGGCGGGCGGCGCCTACCTGCCGCTGGACCTGGATTACCCGGCCGAGCGCCTGGCCTTCATGCTGGCCGACTCCGGCGCCAGCCTGTTGCTCTGCGACAGCGACCTGGACCCGCACGTCGTCCTTGGCGGCGATACCCCGCGCCTGGAGCTGGATCGTCTGGCGGAGGCGGGGGCCGATACCGCTCCTCAGGTCGATCACCTGCCGGGCCACCTGGCCTACCTGATCTACACCTCCGGCTCCACTGGCCTGCCCAAGGGCGTGGCCGTGGCGCGCGGGCCGATCCATCGCCATTGCCGCGGCATCATCGATCTGTATGAGCTGGACAGCGCCAGCCGTGAGCTGCATTTCATGTCGTTTGCCTTCGATGGAGCCCAGGAGCGCTGGCTCAGCGTGCTGCTGGCCGGTGGCAGCCTGGTGGTGCGCGACGGCAGCCTGTGGACCCCGGAACAGACCCTGGCCGAAATGCAGCGGCACGGCGTCACCGTGGCCTGCTTCCCGCCGGCCTACCTCCAGCAACTGGCCGAAGTGGCCGAGCGCCGGGGTGAAGCGCCGACCGTGCAGGTCTATTGCTTCGGCGGCGATGCCGTGCCCGAAGCCAGCTTCGAGCAGGTCAAGCGCGCCCTGCGCCCACGCCGCCTGGTGAACGGCTACGGCCCGACGGAAACCGTGGTCACGCCGCTGCTCTGGCGCGCCGAGGCCAGTGAAACCTGCGACGCCGCCTACGCGCCCATCGGCCGCGGCGTGGCGGGACGCGGACTCTATGTATTGGACGCCGACCTCAATCCGCTGCCGGTTGGCGTCGCGGGCGAGCTGTACCTCGGCGGCGAATGCCTGGCGCGCGGCTACCACCAGCGTGCCGGTCTTACCGCCGAGCGCTTCGTGCCGGACCCCTTCGACGCACAGGGCGGGCGCATGTACCGCAGCGGCGATCTGGTGCGCCTGCGCGAAGACGGGTTGGTGGACTACCTGGGTCGCCTCGACCAACAGGTGAAAATTCGCGGCTTCCGCATCGAACTGGGCGAGATCGAGGCGTGCCTGCGGGCGTGCGTTGGCGTGCAGGACGCGGCGGTGGTTGTGCGCGAAAGCGCCACCGGCAAGCAGCTCGCCGGCTATGTGCTGTCCAGTGCCGGTGCAGGCCTGGAACGCGCCCTCAAGGCCGAGCTTCAGGCGCAATTGCCGGACTACATGGTGCCGGCGCGCATCCTGGTGCTGGAGCGCTTCCCGCTGTCGGCCAACGGCAAGCTGGACCGTCGCGCGCTGCCCGAGCCGGAGTGGAATGCCGGTAGCTACCGCGCCCCGCGCAATGCCCTGGAACAGGCGCTGGCGGCCATCTGGCAAGACGTGCTGGGGGTGCCCCGTGTCGGCATCGACGACCACTTCTTCGAACTGGGCGGCGATTCGCTGCAGGTGCTCAAGGTCATCTCGCGGGTGCGCAGCCAGCCGCAACTCGGCTTCGAACTGAAGCTGCGCGACCTGATGCAGAAACCCTGCATCGCCGAGCTGTCCGGCTTCGATGCGGCCGCGCAGACCCAGGCGCCGGACCCGCTGCTGGCGCTGAACGGCCGCGTCGCTGATATGCCGGCGCTGTTCTGCCTGCACGCCGGGTTCGGCACCGTGTTCGACTACGAACCGCTGGCCCGCCGCTTCGACGGCCGCCGCACGGTCTACGGCTTGCAATGCCGCATGCTGCTGGACCCGGGCTGGCAGGACGCATCCCTGCAAGCAATGGCCGAAGCCTATGCCGCGCGGATTCGCCAGCAGCAGCCGCACGGACCCTACCACCTGCTGGGTTGGTCCCTTGGCGGCGCCCTGGCGCTGCTGGTGGCCCGCGAGCTGGAGGGGCAGGGGCAGCGGGTGGAGTTCGCCGGCCTGGTGGACACCTTCGTTGCCGGCGTGGCCGAAGCCGGTAACTGGCGCGAGGACCTGCGCGACTTCCTGGTGTTTGCCCTGGGAATGGTGGTGGAAGCAGCTGACGGGCTGATCGCCTTGCATGCTTCCGGTCTGGCCGAGGCCGAAGGTGCTGCACGGGTGATCGAGGCCGCGATGGACGCACCGCGCAGCAGCGAGGGTGATCACGGCCTGCTGGGCGCCAGCGAGCTGGTGCAGATCTTCGCCGTGGGCTCGCGCCTGAGGGCGCTGTCGCTGGGCCAGGCCAGTCTGCCTTCCACGCAAGTGGCGGCGCATTGCTGGTGGGTCGCCGGCCGCGATGACGAACGCCGGGTGTTCGAGGGACAGGTGCGCAGCGCCGTCGATCGGGTCGTCGCAGCTGGGCACTACGAGCTGCTGCAGCAGGACGCGCTGCTGGCGGAGTTGGAGGAGCTGCTCAGCGTTCGCGCTCCGCAGTATTCATAGGTTGGGTAAATGTTCGAGGGCGGGAATCGTTCCTTAGGATCTGTCGCCCTCCATTCAAGGACACTCCATGGCCGTACTGCCCGAACTCGAAGCCTTCCTCGAACTGGTCGAATTCGGCCGCCTGACCGGCAAGGGCCGGGCCATGCACGAACAGACCCCGGAGCAGGCCCGCGCCGATTTCGAGCTGGCTTCCCTGGCTCTTGACCAGCCGCTGGAGCACATCGCCTGCACCTCGCTGGGCATCCAGGCGCGTGATGGCCGGACCCTTGCGGCGCGGCTCTACCGGGCTCCGGGGCTTGCCGGCGAGGCGCAGCCGACGCTGCTCTATTTCCACGGTGGAGGCTATGTGGTCGGCAGCCTGGATTCCCACGATGCGCTCTGCCGCCGCCTGGCCGCACACGGGCTCTTCGCGCTGTTGGCGGTGGACTACCGCCTGGCACCGGAATGGCGTTTTCCCACGCCGGTGGAAGACGCCTGCGATGCCGCCATCTGGCTGCACCGCGTAGGCGCGATACTCGGGCTGGACCCCACGCGCGTGGCCTTTGCCGGGGATAGTGTCGGCGCCAGCCTGGCCGCTGTGCTGTCGATCATCGCCGCCCGCCAGCCCCATGAACTGCCCCTGGCGCCCAAGGCCCAGGTGCTGGTCTATCCGGTGACCGACGCCACCCGCAAGCGACCGTCCCATCGAGATTTCGCCGAAGGCTACCTGCTGGAAACCGCCACCCTGGACTGGTTCTACGCGCACTACGGACGCACCCCGGAAGATCTTGCCGACTGGCGCTGCTCGCCGCTGCTGGCCCCTGATCTTTCCGGCCTTGCGCCCGCCCTGGTCTACCTCGCCGGGCACGACCCGTTGCACGACGAAGGCCTGGCCTATGCGCAAAAGCTGGAGTCGGCGGGCAATGAGGTGAAACTGCTCAGCCAGCCGGGCCTGACCCACGACTTCCTGCGCATGGCGGGACTGCTCGCCGAGGTGGAAGGGATTCACCGGGAAGTGGCGGAGTGGGTGGCGGGGAAGCTGCTGGGTTGAACCAGCGCTGGCGGCCCGCTTTGTTTGTGGGGGATTGGCTTTTTCCTCCCAGAGCGGTGCCGTCCCACTGGCCGGCAGCTAGAACAAAGGCGCCATTCGGCGCCTTTGTCGTTTCCGCTGCGGACCGTCAGAAGTCCCACCTGGTGGTCAGCATCAGGTTGCGCGGTTCGCCGTAGAACACGGTGGAGAAGTTGCCCATCCCGCTGTAGTACTTCTTGTCCAGCACGTTGTTGGCATTGAGCGAGACACTCAGGTGCTCGTCGTGCTGATAGCGGGTCATGAGGTTGACCAGCGCATAGCTGCCTTGCTCCAGGATGGCGTTGTCGTTGAGGGCAGGGTTCCAGATCTGCGCGTAGAAGCCGCTCTGCCAGTCCACGCCGCCACCCACGGTGAACTTGTTCAGCTCGCCGGGCAATTGGTAGGTGGTGAACAGCTTGGCCACATGCTCGGGCTTGGTGGCGGCCAGCGGGAAGCCGAACACGCGTTGCTCGTCAGCGTCGCGGGTGCGGGCGTAGGTGTAGCCGGCGGTGATGTTCCAGCCTTCCGCCAGTTCACCGACGATTTCCAGCTCGACGCCCTTGGTGGTGGCGCCTTCGATGGCACGGTAGCGGTCGAAACCGTCAACCGTATCGACGTAGGAAGCGACGTTGTCCTGCTCGATGCGGAAGACGGCCAGGCTGGCGTTCAGCCTGCCGTCGAAATAGGCCGCCTTCAGGCCGGTCTCGTAGGCATAGCCTTCCACCGGGTCGAGCGTGTTGAAGCTGGTGTCCTTGAGGGTCTGTGGCTGGTAGATGCCGGTGTAGCTGGCATAGACCGAGTAGACCTCGTCCAGGTCGTAGACCACGCCCGCGTAAGGGGTGACCACGCCGTGTTGCTCATAGGTGGCGCGGTTCAGGCGCGGGCTGCCGTCGAGGTTGTCGTGCTTCTCGTCGTACTTGAAGTCGCTGACACGGCTACCCAGGATCAGCGACAGGTCATCCGTCGGCTTGAAGCGCGCGGCCAGGTAGGCGCCGTTCTGGCGCTGGTTGGTTTCGTAGTCGCCGATCTTCGGGAAGTTCTGTTTCGGGAAGTCGCCGTTCCAGTCGTAGATGTTGCCGGGTACGAGTTCGAAGGCGGTGTTGTCGAAGTCATCGCCGGTGGTCCTGGCGGCGGCGGCGGTGAAGCCGGCCACCAGCTCATGGTCACGGCCGAGCAGCTCGAAAGGGCCGGAGACGTTCGCGTCGAAGGTGTTCTGCACGCGCTTGCCTTCCCAATGGCCCCAGTAGAAGAAGGCGCCTTCGCCGCTGACCGGGTCCGGGTTGCCGCCGCTGGCGGAGCCGAGCAGGGTGTCGTGCTCGTTGCGCATCTGGTTCATGTGCACCTTGAGCTTCCAGTCGTTGGCCAGGTTCTGCTCCAGCGAGGTGAAGTAGGTGTAGGACTCGAAGTCGCGGCGGCTCCAGTCGGTGCCGGGGTTCCAGGAACGGTTGAAGTCCAGCTTGCTGCCGTCGGAGGCGAACACCGGGTTGCCGGTCCAGGAGGTGCCACGCGGGCTGACATTCTGGTGGTCGATGCCGAAGGTCAGCAGGGTATCCGGGGTCAGGTCCCACTCGAGGATGCCGTAGGTGATGTCTTTCTTCTGTTCGTAATGGTCGAGGTAGGAGTTGCGGTCCTGGTAGGCGCCGACGAAGCGGCCGCGCACGCTGCCGTCGCTGCTCAGCGAGCCGGAAACGTCGCCCTCGGTGCGGTAGTTGTCCCAGGAACCGGCCGAACCCGTGATGGAGGCCTGGAAGTCGCGGGTCGGGCGCTTGCGCACCAGGTTGACGGTGGCGGATGGGTCGCCCGAGCCGGTCATCAGGCCGGTGGCACCCTTGATGACGTCGACGCGGTCGTAGATGGCCATGTCGACGTGGGTGGTGCCCTGGTCGTAGACGCCGTCGTAGATGGTGTTGACGCCGTCGTACTGGTAGTTGGTGATGGCGAAGCCGCGTGCCGAGTACTCGAAGCGGTCGCTGTCATAGGCCTGCACGGAAACGCCCGGAGTGTGCTTCAGCACGTCGCCGATGCTGGTGGCGTTCTGGTCGTCCATCACCTGGCGGGTGATCACCGAGACCGACTGCGGGGTTTCACGGATCGACAGCGGCAACCTGGTGGCGGTGCTGGTCACGCCGGTGGTGTACGACCCGGTGCCTTCGGTGGTTTCGCCGAGGCCGGTGCTGTTGACGTTGGTGGGCGCCATTTCCAGGGCACTGTTGTCGCCGGGGGAAACCAGGGTGACGGTGTTGCCATCGACGCTGTAGCGCAAGCCGCTGCCGGCGAGGATGGCGGCCAGGGCTTCAGCGGGCGCGTAGTTGCCGCGCACGCCGGCGCTGCGGCGGTTGGCCACGTCGCCGGGGCTGTAGAGAATCTGCAGGTTGGCCTGCTGGCCGAGCTGTCGCAGGGCGCCGGCGAGGGATTGTGCCGGGATGTCCAGGTTGACCTGCTGGGCCTGCACCAGGGCCGGGAAGGGCAGGGTGAGCGCCATGCCGAGGGAGGCGGCTGCGAGGTTGCGCTGCAACGTGCGGTGCATCAGCAAGGCTTTGGTGAAGGGGGACAACGCGGGTATGAAGGGCATCTTCCTGATCTCGATTCGTAGATATGTTGGCAATTGAGTTTCGTTCGTGTTTGGAATTAAACGAACGAGGCAGGAAAAACCGGAACGAATCGGCGAAAAATTTTTGCCGGGGCAATCAGGCCGGCCCGGACAAGCCGGCCTGAACAGGGATGGGAATCAGCGGGAGGGCAGGATTTCGCCGTCTTCGGCACTTGCCTGGCGTTGCGCCTTGTTCTGCAGGGAACGTTCGCGGGCAGCGCGCTTGCGCCACCAGATGATCACGCCGGTGACCGAAAGCATGGCGATCACCACACCCATGGCGGAGACCAGGATGCGTCCCGGCAGGCCGAGGATGCGCCCCGAATGCAGGGGCAACTGGGCTTGCACGAAGATGTCGCCGGCGGTGCCCTTCCAGGGCTGGCTGTCGCCCAGCAGGCTGCCGTCCTGGCCGTCGAAGTAGAGCGCCGCCGGGCCCACACCGGCGTCGCCATGGTCGCCGCCCGGGTGATAGAAGCTGACGCCGTAGATGCCGTAGTTGCGGGCATAGAACACGCTGCCCACTGGCTCCTCCCAACCACGACGGGCGGCTTCGGCCCTGGCGGTGGCGATGGCCTCGGCGAACCCCAGGCGCGGCTCGATGGGTTGGTTCTCCGGGGTTTCCGCGCGCTTGTCGAAGGGGCCGGGGGTGACCTCGGTGACCATCTGCATCATCGGGAAGAAGACTTCCCGGTACAGGTTCAGGGAGAAGGCAGTGAAGGCCAGGACCAGCAGCAGGATCCAGGTCCAGAGGCTGAAGGCGCGATGCAGGTCGAAGTTGAGCTTGTAGGAGCCGCCGTTCCAGCGCACTTTCCACGCCGGTTTCCAGCGCTGCCACCAGGACGCGCCACCGGCCGCCCTGCCGGCCTTGGCCGCTGCCTGGCGACGGCGGGCGGGAAGGGTCAGGTAGAAGCCGACGAAGCAGTCCAGGGTCCAGACGATGGCGACGATGCCCAGCAGCCACAGGCCCCAGTGGTCGATGCCCCAGAACTCGGGAATGTGCAGGCTGTAGTGCAGCACGTAGAGGAAGGACACCAGGTTCTCGCTGGTCACCGGCCAGACCGCGCCCCAGTCGCGCTTGCCCAGCTCGGTACCGGTGACCGGGTCGACGAAGACCTGGTTGTAGCCCAGTTCGAAGAGCTTGCCGGTGGCCGGATCGACCCGGCCCGTCACCCCCAGCTCCAGGGATTCTCCCGGCTCCGGCGCGAGCGGCACGTAGGTGACCACCGCGCGCGGATCGCGGGCTTCCACCTGGCGCGCCAGCTCCAGCGGGTCGAGGGCCGGGCCCTGGCTGCTGACCTGCGTCAGGTGTGGGTTGAGCAGGTCATCCAGCTCGTGGTCCCAGGAAATGATCGCGCCGGTCAGGCCGGTGATGAACAGGAAGGCGGCTGTGGCGAGGCCGGCCCAGCGATGGAGGAGGGTGGCGAAGGAGCGCATGGGGGAATCCGAAATTTCAGGGCTTGTCTGGAAAGGACGGATGAGAAGGGCGAATCCGCCAGGGGAGGTGTAACGGGGTGTTTCTGGAGGTTCCAGTGGGCTGGGGCGAGGGTGTTGTCAGGCCGGCTCGGTTTCCAGCTTTTCACTCACCACCTTCCCACCCTCCAACCGCAGCAGATGATCGGCCACATCGAAATACCGGTCGTCATGGGAGATCACGATGATGGTCTTGCCCAGCGCCTTCAGCTCGGGCAGCAGCTCGGTATAGAAGATGCGGCGGAAGGTCGGGTCCTGGTCGGCGGCCCATTCGTCGAACACCAGCACCGGGCGTTCCTCGATCCAGGCGTTGACCAGGGCCAGGCGCTTGCGCTGGCCGGTGGAGAGGTCGGTGGTGCTGAAGGTGCTGTCCTGCACCTGGACCTTGTGGGCGATCTCCAGGCGTTCCAGGTAGCGGCCGGCATCGGCCGGGATGCCGCCGGTGCCCTGGATCAGGTCGTCGAACAGGTAGTAGTCGGCGAAGACTGTGGTGAACAGCTGGCGGTAGTCGTCGCGGCTGGCGGCGTCCACTGCTTGGCCGTCCAGCAGGATCTCCCCCTCTGTTGGCGCATAGAGGCCCAGCAGCAGCTTGATCAGGGTGGTCTTGCCGCAGCCGTTCTCGCCGACGATGAAGAGGATGTCGCCCGGCTTCAGCGCCAGGTTCACCGGTCCGAGCAGGAAGGGCGCGGCACCTTCCGCCGGCGGGTAGGCATAGCGCAGGTCACGCAGTTCCAGGCTGCGCACGTTGCGTGGCTGGTCGTCATCGCCGGCTTCCAGTAATTGCGTCTCGGGAGATGAGAACTGGCGGTTCAGCTCGGCGATGCGGCGGAAGGCGACCTGGGCGCGGCCCACCAGCGGCAGCACGCCGATCAGGTGTTCCAGCGGGCCTTTCATGTACAGCAGGATCAGCACGAAGCCGCTGATCACCGCCTTGTCCGCTGCCGGCCAGAAGGACTGCACCAGCAGGGCGATGGCGATGACCACGAAGAACAGCATCGAGCCCAGGCTCTTGGCGATCACATAGGTGTTGATCGAGCCGATCTGCAGGTTGCAGATGCGTTCGGCGGTGCCCTGAATATTCTCTTCGTGCATGCGCAGGCGGCGCGGGCGATGGATGCGCAGTTCCTTGGCGCCCTCGGCGATGCCGCGATAGTGCTTCTGCAGCAGGTCCTCGGCCTCGCGGGCGTCGTTGAAGCCCTGGAAGGCGCGGGCCTGGGCGGCGTACTGGATCAGCGAGCCGACGGCGATGGCCAGCAGGGTGATGAGGAACATCGGCAGCGACAGCACGGCCAGGTAGCCCAGGCAACCGAGGGTGACGGTGAGCGAGATGGCCAGCGGGGCGAAGGAGAAGGCGAAGTCGCTGATGGTATCGACGTCGTGGGTCAGCACCGGGATCAGGCGGTGGGTGCGGTAGCGCTCGATCTGCTGGATAGGCGCCGACAGCACCTTGGCACCCAGTTCCTTGCGCAATCTCGCGATGATGTGCTGGCCGACGAAGTTGCTGCCGATGTCGGACATGATCGAGCTGGCCAGGGCCAGTACGCAGAAGCCGGCGAAGGCCAGTACCAGCGCATTGCTCAGGCCGCCTTCGGCATGCAGGCCCTCGTTGATGGTGGCCAGCAGGGCGGTGACCGACAGGCCGCCGACCATGCCCAGCAGGGTGGAAACCAGCACGACGGGCCAGTAGGGCTTGAGCAGCTTGAGCAGTTCGCCGAGGGCGCCGGGGGAACGGGTGGTCATGGGGATTCCTCGATGGCCAGGGCATTGGCTGACACAGGGGAAGACGAGCGGGGGGAGGGGGGATTTAGGGCCGGACAAGTGGCCCGAATCCGATTGGACCGACAGAACCCTTACAGCTCCCGCGCCACGCGGAAACCGATCCAGTCCCCCCGGTCGGTGGGGTAGGCGTTATTGCGGTTGCCGGAGCGGGAGAAGATCGGCGGCTCGCCCCAGTCGTTGCCGCGGATCTGCACCAGCTCGCACTTCTCGTCCATCCAGGCGCTGCCGTCGCTGGGGGCGCCGTTGTAGCTGTCGTGCCAGCAGTCGGCGACCCATTCGTAGACGTTGCCGTGCATGTCGTAGAGGCCGAAGGCATTGGGCTCGAAGCTGCCCGCCGGGGAGGTGTAGTTGTAGCCGTCCGCCGCGCCATAGACGTTGGCGTGCCTGGCGATGCTGTAGGGCTGGCCTTCATCGAAAGGGAAGGGGAACGGGCCTTCGCTGCCGGCGCGGGAGCCGTATTCGCGTTCGGCCTCGCTGACCATCCGGTAGTGCTTGCCGGTCCGTTTCGACAGCCAGGCGACGTAGGCCTGCACATCGGGGTAGCTCATGCACACTGCCGGCTGGCGCGGGCCCTGCTCGTAGCGCGGTTTGCTGGCGATGCATTCGCGGCCGGGGCGGGTGTCGCCATCGGCGATCTTCACCCGGGTGGCCCTGAGGTAGATGTCCCATTCCGCCGCCGTCACCTGGAAGCGGCTGATGGCGAAGGGTTTGGCGAAGGTCACGGTGTGCAGCGGGCCTTCGTCGGGCTGGCGGCCGACTTCGCTGTCCGGGGTGCCCATGGAGAAGCTGCCGGCCGGCAGTACCACCATCTCGGGGCAGTGCTTGCAGTCCTTGAACACCTGGCCGGGCTCGGCCTTGGCCTGGGCGCCGCTGGTGGCGATAGCCAACAGGCCGGCGAGGAGCGGGGTGATAGCGCGCATGGAAAGTCCTTGCTGGAAAGTGATCAGGAAAGCTGCGGGGCGAGGATCGTCATCACCTGGTCGATCTCCGCTTCGTTGTTCAGCAGGCTCGGGGCCAGGCGCACCACCGCGCCGACATCGCGCGCCACGGCATCGGCGATCACGCGGTGTTTCATCAGGTGGGCGGCCACGCTGTCGCAGTCGCGCCCCTGGACGCGGAAGAAGGTGAAGCCGGCGGAGAATTCCGGACTGGCCGGGGTCACCAGCCGGACCTTGGGGTGCTCCAGCAGCCGTTGCTTGAGGTAGCCGTTGAGCTGGTGGATGCGCGCCTGCACATCGGCCTTGCCCAGTTGCAGGTGCAGCTTGAAGGCCTCGCCGAGGGCCAGGCGGTGTTCGAAGGCGTGGTAGCCACCGGGGGTGAAGAGGGTGCCGAAGTTCTCGCCCTGGGTGAAAGTCGGCACCGTCGGGATGATGCCTTTTGGCTGTTCGGAGCGGGCGACGATGATGCCGGTGCCGCGCGGGCCGAACATCCACTTGTGGGTGCCGGCGATGAAGAAGTCGCAGTCCAGGTCGGCGAAGGTCGCATCCTCCACGCCGAAACCGTGCACACCATCCACCACGTAGATGATCCGGTCCGCTTCGTCGCGGTTGCGGTTGGCCTCGTGCACCAGCTCGCCGATTTCGCCGGCGGGCAGCTTCACGCCGCTGCCCGACTGCACCCAGGTCATGCCCAGTACGCGGGTTTCCGGGCGAATGGCGCGGGCGATGTTGCCCAGCACCTCATCGCGGGAAATCGTCTGCGGGTCCTTGAACAGGGTGATGTTGCGCACCTGGGTGCCGGCGCGTCGCTGGCGCAATTCCAGGGTGGTATAGGCAGAGTAGTGCTCGTGGACGGTGGTGAGGATTTCCTGGTCCGGGCGCACCTGCACGCCCCCGTAGACCGTGGCCAGGCCCTCGGTGGTGCTGCCGATCAGCGCGACCTGGCCAGGTTTTACGCCGAAGTAGCGGCCGACTTGGTCGCGCACGTCATTTTCATGTTTCCAGACTTCTTCGCGGTGCCAGTCCATCACTTCGCCGGGGTTCTCGTCGAAGCGCTCGCGCAGGCGCACGATGGCGTCGCGCACCGGGCGCGGGTGCGAGGCCAGGAGGAAATTGGAGAAGTGCAGGTAGTTCGGGTCCAGGTCGAACAGCGCGCGCAGGTCGTTCCACTTGTCGCCGGTGGCGGCGGGCACGGCGGCCGCGGCACGTTCGACGGCGGAGAGCAGCGGCAGGCTGGCGGTGAACAGGCCGGCCTGCTTCAGGAAGGTACGGCGATCGGTCATGACTGCATCCGATTGAAAAGGGTGGTCAGGGATGGGTGGCGACTGTGCCCAGGCGTTGCACCTCGCCCCAGACACGCAGGAAGTTGCCGCCCCAGAGCTTGGCGATGTCCTGGTCGGAGTAACCGCGGGTGATCAGCTCGGCGGTGAGGTTGCGGGCTTCGCCAGCGTTGTCCCAGCCGATCACGCCGCCGCCGTCGTTGAAGTCGGAGCTGATGCCGACGTGGTCGATGCCGACCTTTTTCACCGTGTAGTCGATGGCGTCGACGTAGTCCCTGAGGGTGGCCTTGGGTTCTTCTTCGAGGATGCCGTAGAGGGCGCCGGCGTATTCGCCGAACTTCTGTTCCGGCCAGATGGCGATTACCGGGTCGGCGGGCATCAGCGCCTGGTTGAGGTTCTCCAGGGGTTGCAGGCCGTGCTGGGCGCGCAGTTCATTCAGGCGCTCGCGGGTCTTCTGGGTCAGGGGCTTGAGGTAGGTGGGGAAGGCGACCACCTGGACCACGCCGCCGGTGTCCTTGATAGCCTTCAGCTCCTGGTCGCTGAGGTTGCGGTCGATGTCCACCAGGCCGCGCACGGCGGAGTGGGAGGCAATGACCGGGGCGCGGGTGAGGCGGGTGACTTCTTCCACCGCCTTGCGCGACATCTGCGACACGTCGATCACCACGCCCAGCTCGTTCAGCCGGCCCACGGCCTGGCGGCCGATATCGGAAAGGCCGCCGAGGGCATCCGGGGTGTCGTTGTAGAAGGGCATCGGGCGCGAGGAGTCGGCCCAGTCGTTGTTGGCCACGTAGCTGAAACCGAAGATGCGCATACCGCGCGCGGCCCAGTGGTCCAGGCGGTTGATGTCGTTACCCAGCGGGTAGGCGTTGAGCATGCTGATGACGATGGCGAACTTGCCTTCGCCGGCCAGGCGCTTGAAGTCTTCGGGCGTGTAGGCGATGGCGGCCTGGTTGGGGAAGTCGCGGGCGATGCCGGTGATGATGCGGTAGCGGGTCTCCTGCTCCTTCTGCGCCTCGGGCAGGAAGGCCGGAGTGGGGTGGTGCGGCGCATTGGGGCCGTTCCACAGTTCCGGCCAGGCGAACACTGTCAGCGCTGCGCCGGAAAGGCGGCCACGGGCGGCCTTGGGCAGGTCGAACTGGGTGCCGCTGTCCTTGTCAGCCTCGAAACCCGGGGTGCCGTAGTCGATGGGCACATTGATATGGCTGTCGAAGGAGAGGATGCGCTCCTGCAGCTCGTTGGCGTGCTTCATCACTTTGGGCGGGTAGGCGGGGCCTTCTTCCAGCAGGTGCTTCTGGCCGAAGAACAGGCCCGCGGCCAGGGCCGGGACGAACAGGGCGATGCCGGTCAGCAGGAGTTTTCTGGAGCGGAGCATGGTTCCCTCGATGATGGACGCGTATTGCAACAGGACGCGGGAGGGAGGGGGGAATTTAGGGCGCGTTGCGACGGGGGATCGGCTCAGTTCCGTCGGATGGCTTGGAGCGAAGCGAAACCCATCACGGCCGAACGATGGGGTTACGGGCCAGGGTCGTGCTTCTGCTCCCCGCTAAATTTCCCGGACAACGGCTCGTCCTTGCTTTGATAGACAACGGCTCACGAGGACAGGCGACAGGTTATGCGCTTCACCAGACGACGCTTCATGGCGGGAGTGGCAGCCTCCACCGCAGTGGTCGTGCCCACTGCCATCCACGCCTGGTACCAGGACCGCGAGCGCAAGGAGGCGGCGAAGCTGACGCCGGACGAAGCCAGCCTGACCTTGCCGGAAACCAGCGAAACCCGCCTGGGCAATCGCCTGCGCGGCAGCTGGCGTTTCAGCCTCGTGGATGCCGGGTTGCCGGGCCTGCAAGGCGAGTGCGAGCTGCTGCTGGATGTGGCCGCTGCCGGCCGTTCCATTCGTGGCGTCCTGCGCGGCTCCGATGGCAAGGTCTTCCAGGTGCTGGGGGACCTCTCTAGCAGCCAGCAGGCCCGCGTGCGCTGGCGCCTGGCCGAGGCCGGCAGCCCTGCGGCCTATGAATGCACGGCGTTGCTGGATGAAGTCTGGGGGACCTGGCTGAGCGACGGCAGCAGTGCTTCGCTCAGCGGTAGCCTGGGCTGGCTGGACGAACCGGCGCGCGCGCCGCTGAGGTTCCTCGGGCTGAAGCAGGCCTTCCCTGAGGCCCGTGAACGCATACCGCTCCAGCCGCAGACGCTGGCCTGGCTGGTATCGCCGGGGCATCGCCTGTTCCACCAGCTCTGGCATGCCTCGCGGGACAAGTGGGATGACCTGGCCGAAGCCAAGCGCGACGCCCTGCGCGGCCTCGGCTGGCAGCCGGGCCCGGTGGGGCGGGAGCGCGATGCCCGTGGCAAGGCCAAGCACCGCAATGGCTCGGGGGTGGATTTCCTCTTCATGCACCGGCACATGCTGATGACCGCTCGCCGGCTGCAGCCGCTGCCGTCCTGGACCAGCCTGCCGTTGCCACGCCAGTACATCGGCTACGGCCTGGAGGACTTCGCCGCCAAGACGGTGAACCAGGACGGCTACGCCGTGCCGCCGGCCTGGGAGTCGCCGGAGGACGAGGCATTCAACAAATGGCTGCTGGACATCAAGAGCAACGAGGCCTTCCACGCCAACTTCCAGATGTGGGAAGCGCAATACCAGGACCCTGAGTACCTGGCGAAACTGAAGCTCGGCGAGTTCGGCTCGCAGCTCGAACTGGGCATGCACGACTGGCTGCACATGCGCTGGGCAGCGGTGACCCGCGATCCGTCCAATGGCATGCCGGTGATCTTCGACCGGGACCCGGTGGACTTCTCGCCGCGCTGGTTCCGTGCGGAGAACGACTACCTGGGCGATCCCTTCTCGTCCCATGTGAACCCGGTGTTCTGGTCGTTCCACGGCTGGATCGATGACCGCCTGGAAGACTGGTTCCGCGCCCACGAACGCGCCCATCCGGGCCAGGTGGTGCGCCGCGAGGTGAACGGCGTGCCCTGGTTCGCGCCGGGCAAGTGGGTGGAGGTGGACGAGCCCTGGCTCGGCCCGACCACCCATGGCTGCGGCCAGTGGCTGCAGGATGCGCAGATGACCAGGGTGGAGACCGATCTCGAAACCATGAAGCTGGCGCTGCGCGTTGCCTTCAGTGCGGATCAGGATGTGCCTGACCTGCTCGAGCGCGCACCGCGAAGGCCGTTCTATGCGCGGAGCATGGGAAGGACGGTGTAGCAGGCGTTTCGTGGGGTGGACCACGCTTCCCAGGTCCATCATCGCTACCAGATATGGTCTGGTTCCCGTGGCAGCGAATTCATTCGCGAATGAATTCGCTGCCACGGGGCGAGCCGCTCCGTTGTGGGGGCGATTGCAATCGCCATGCAGCGCGCAACGCTGCCTACAAAGGCTGCTGTGGGCGCCAGCCGCCACCAAGCGCCCGGTACAGACTCACCGACGCCTGCAACCGCGCCAGTTGCAGCTGGACCTGCTGGTCCTGGGCTTGGAACAGGGTGCGCTGGGTTTCCAGCACGTTGAGCAGGGTTTCCGCACCGGCCTCGTAGCGGGTTTCCGCCAGCTCGAAGGCGATGCGTGCGTGCTCGACTGCTTCCCCTTGCCAGCGGCGTTGCCGGTCGAGGCCGTCGGCGCTGCTGAGGGCTTTTTCCACGTCGGCCAGGGCGTTGAGGATGGCGGTGTTGTAGCTGCCCAGCAATTCCTCCTGGCGGGCCCTGGCACGGTCGCGCTCGGCGGTCAGGCGGCCGCCGCTGAAGATGGGGGCGGCGATGCCGGCGGCCAGGTTGTAGTAGGGATTGCGCATGGCGTCATGGAAGCGGTCGGCGCCGCTGCCGAGGCTGGCGGTGAGGGTCAGCTTGGGCAGCATGGCCGCGCGGGCCACCTTGAGGTCGCCATCGGCGGCCACCAGCTGCGCTTCGGCACTGGCGATATCGGGGCGGCGGGTGAGCAGGTCACTGGGCAGGCCGGCGTCGATGCCCGGATTGGCCAATTCTTCCAGCCGGCCGGTCAGTTTCAGGTCTTGCGCCGGCTGGCCGAGCAGCACCGCCAGGACGATTTCGGCTTCACGCTGCTGTTGCGCCAGCAGCGGGAGCTGGCGTTTCTGCGCGGCGACCAGGCTGCGCTGCTGCGCCAGTTCCAGTTGGGTGGCGGCGCCGGCGCTGTGGCGTGACTGCACCAGCTCCAGTACCTGCTCGGCATTGGCCAGGTTCTGCCGGGCGATCAGCAACTGTTGCCGGAGCGCCAGGGCCTGGATGTAGGTGCTGGCCACGCCGGCGCTGATGGTCAGTTCCAGGGTGGCGCGGTCCGCCTCGCTGGCGCGCAGGCGTTGCAGGGCGGCGTCGCGGCCGGCGGCGCTGGCGCCCCAGAAGTCCACTTCGTAACTGGCATTGAGCACGGCGCTGAACGAGTCGAAGCGCTTTTCTTCGCTGCTGGCGTCGATGCCGCTGTAGCCGTCGCCGCTCATCAGGGTCTCGCGGTTGGCATCGAGGTTGGCGTTCAGGCTTGGCAGCAGCGCGGCACCGGCGATGCGCGCCGAGGCTTCGGCCTGGCGCACCCGGGCCAGTGCGGCGGCAAGGTCCTGGTTGGCGAGTCGGGCCTGTTCGATCAGGCCGCTGAGTTCCGCGCTGCCGAAGCTGCGCCACCAATGGGCGCTGACGGTGACGGCGCCGTCATCGTCCGGGCCTTGCCAGGCGGCCGGCGGGGCGATGCTGCTGGTTGGCTTTTCCAGGGGCGAGCCGCAGGCGGCCAGGAGGATGCAGAGCGAGAACAGGGTCGGGCGTGGCTTCATCGGGGTCATTCGCTGGAAAGGGCCACCACGGGCGCCAGCTGCGCGGCCTTGCGCGCCGGCATGTAGCCGAACAGGATGCCGGTGAACAGGGCGCTGGCAAAGGCGCCGAGCACGGCGGGCAGGGAGAACACCAGGGCCACCTCGGCGAGGATCAGGCCGCCGCCGATCAGCATGGCCAGGGCCAGGCCCACCAGCCCGCCGGTCAGGGTCAGCATCACGGCCTCGGTGAGGAACTGGCGGAGGATGTCGCGCTGGCGGGCGCCGGTGGCGATGCGGATGCCGATCTCGCGGGTTCTTTCACGAACCGTCATCAGCATGATGTTCATCACGCCGATGCCGCCGACCACCAGGGAGATGGCGGCGATGGCGCCGAGCATCAGTGACAGGCTGTTCCGCGTGCGGGCTTCGGCCTGGATCATCGCCGCGTCGTTGGTCAGCTCGTAATCGCGTGCGCCGCGATGCAGTTGCAGCATCAGGGCGTCGATGGCCTGCTCGGCTTCGTGTACGCGCTCGGAGTCGGCGGCGGCGATGATCACGAATTCCGGATTCGGCTGGCCGAACAGGCGCACGCTGGCAGAGGAGTAGGGCACGACGATCTGGTTGTCGGCGTCCTCGTCGCCGGAGCTGGCGCCTTTTCCCGCCAGCAGGCCGATGACCTGGAACGGCGCGTTGTTGATCAGGATGTAGCGCCCCAGCGGGTCTTCGCCATTGCGGAAGAGCTTCTCCTTCACCTTCTTGCCGATCAGGGCGACGGCGGCGGCGCTGTCTTCGTCGGCCTGGGTGAAGAAGGTGCCTTCCACCGCCCGCCAGTTGAGGATGCGCGGGAAGTCGACGCCGTTGCCGCGGGTGTAGGCCAGGTGGTCGACATTGCCGTAGCGCACCGTGGTATCGCCGCCGTTGACCGGCATGATCATCTTCACCTGGGGCAGGGTGGCCAGGGCTTCGACGTCGGCCAGGGTGACGATGCCGGCCGGGCTGCGCGGTGTTTCGGCGAGGCCCGAGAGGTAGATGAGGTTGGAGCCGAAGGCGCCCATCTGGTTCATCACGGCGCGCTTGCTGCCTTCGCCCACCGCCAGCATGACCACCACCGAGGCGACGCCGATGACGATGCCGAGCAGGGTGAGGGCGGTGCGGAAGCGATTGATCCACATGACGCGCCAGGCCGCCTGCATGGCCTCGCGGATGTCCGCCAGCAGCGAAGCGCCGCCGCTGTCGCCACGGGTGAGGCGTTCGGCCATGACGTCCGGTGCATGGGGTGGGGTGGCTGCGTTGCCGCTGTCGCTGAGGATCTGCCCGTCACGGATTTCGATGACGCGCCGGGCGCGAGCCGCCACTTCGCGGTCATGGGTGATGAGGATGATGGTGTGGCCGAGGTCGGCCAGTTCCTCCAGCAGCGCCATGACCTCGGCGCCGCTGCGGCTGTCCAGGGCGCCGGTGGGTTCGTCGGCGAGGATGATGTGGCCGCCGTTCATCAATGCACGGGCGATGGAAACCCGCTGCTGCTGGCCGCCGGAAAGCTGGTTGGGGCGGTGGTCCATGCGCTCGTCGAGGCCGAGCCGGGCGAGCAGTTCGGTGGCGCGCTGGTGGCGTTGCTCGGCGGGCGTGCCGGCGTAGATGGCGGGAATCTCGACATTTTCCCGGGCCGAGGCCGATGGGATCAGGTGATAGCCCTGGAACACGAAGCCGAACGCCTCGCGGCGCAGCCAGGCGAGCTGGTCGTCGTCGAGGCCGGCGACATCCTGGCCGGCGAAGCGGTAGCGGCCTTCGCTGGGGCGGTCGAGGCAGCCGAGGATGTTCATCAGGGTGGATTTGCCCGAGCCCGAAGTGCCGACGATGGCGACGAACTCGCCGGTCCGGATGGACAGGGAAACGCCGCGCAGCACTTCGGTCTGCGGTGCGCCGTTGTGGCCGCCGTAGCGTTTGCGGATGCCGGCTAGCTGGATCAGCGGTTCGCTCATGGCCGGCCTCAGTGCTCACCGGACGTGGGGCCGACCAGCAGGCGATCGCCTTCTTCCAGTCCCGACAGGACCTGGATACGCAGGCGGTCACGCACTCCGGTGCGGACTTCCCGCGCCTGCGGCTCGCCACGGTGGTCGAGCACCCGGGCCTGGTAGGTGTCGGGCGTGCCGTCCAGCGCCTGGAGTGCGGCCAGGGGCACGCTGAGGGCGCCCTTGGCGCTGGCGGCAACGAAGAACACCTGTGCGGTCATCTCCGGCAGTAGCGCGCGATCGTCGTTCTCCACGTCCAGCAAAACGCTGTAGAGCACCACCCGACCGCTGCTGGCGCCTTGGCCGGTGCCGCTCACGGGGCTGCCGCCGCCCTGGTTCATCTGCTCCAGCGGGCGTGGCGGCACCGGCAGGATCTGCCTGACCTTGCCCTGCCAGCGACGGCCTTCGCTGCCGAGGGTGGTGAAGTAGGCGGCCATGCCGGCCTTGACCCGGCCGATATCGGCTTCGGACACCTGGGCCCAGACGGTCATCGGCGAAAGGTGGGCGATGCGCATCACCAGCGGCGTCTGTTCCAGGGCGTTGAGGGTCTGGCCGACGCGCGCGTCGAGGGCGACCACGGTACCGGAGATGGGGGCGTAGATGCGGGTGTAGCCGAGTTCGGCTTCGTCGCTGCGCAGGGTTGCTTCGGCCTGGCGGATCTGCGCCTTGAGCATCTTCAGCTTGGCGGCGGTGGCACGCAGCTGGGCCTGGGCGGTCTGCAGGTCTTCGTCGCGGGTGGCGCCGCTGCTGGCCAGGCGGCTCTGGCGCTGGTGCTGCTGGCGAGCCAGCTCGTGCTGGGCCTGTTGCTCTTCCAGTTGCGCCTCAAGGCTGTCGATCTGGGCATGGCCGGCATCCACCTTGGCGCGCTGGGTGGACGGGTCGATCTCCAGCAGCAACTGGCCTTCCTGCACCTGGTCGCCCACTTCCACATGCAGGCGCAGCACCTGCCCGGAAGCCTGTGCGCCGACGTCGACGTAGCGGCGCGGCTGCAGGGTGCCGAGGGCGGTGACGCTGCTTTCCAGGTCGGCGCGGGTGACGGTGACCGAAGCAGGAGGCGCCTCGGTGGGGGAGAACGCTTGCCAACCCGCCAGGGCCAGTGCGGTTGCGACGAGGGGAAGGGTGAGGGCCCAGGCTTGGGTACGGCGACTTCTCATGCAACGGGTCCGGCAGCGGGTGGGATTGGCACATCCCTGACTGAACGAACCGGGGGAGGGGGAATTTAGTGGGCTGAGCACGGGGCCTGTGGGAGCGAATGAATTCGCTCCCACAAAAAAACCAGGGGCTCAGCGCAGGCTCAGCACCGTACTGCCTTCGTCGTTCTTGCCGATCTTCAGCGGCAGGACCTTGGGCAGGGTGTTGACCAGGCCGGCGATGTCGTCGGTGTTGTAGATGCCGCCGATGCGCACCTGGGCGGTGGCCTGGTCGGCGAGCAGGACGGGCTGGTCGAGGTAGCGATTGATCAGCGGCAGCGCCTCGGCAAGGCTCATGTCGTCGAGGATCAGCTTGCCGTCACGCCAGGCGAGTGTGGCGGAGGTGTCGGCCGGGCCCACGTCGGGCAGGTAGTCCTGGCTCTGGTAGCGCGCCTGCAAGCCGGGCGTGAGGGTGCTGCCCTGGTTGCGCTGGCGGTCGCTGCTGACCCGTACCGAGCCTTCGGTGACGGTGACCACCACTTCGTCCTGGTACTTCCAGACGTTGAAGCGGGTGCCGGTGACGGTGATGGTGCCGCTGGCGGCACTCACCACGAAGGGATGCTGGTTGTCGTGGGTGACGTGGAAGTAGGCCTCGCCCTGGCTCAGGGAGATGCTGCGCTGGTCCTTGAAGTTGGCGTAGGAAAGGCGGGTGCCCAGGTTCAGGTCCACCTCGCTGCCGTCCGGCAGCGTCACATGACGGCGGCTGTTCTCGGCCTCGTAGCGGCGATAGTCGTTGGGCACGAGACCCAGGGACCAGCCGGTGTAGCCGGCTACCGGCGCCACGAACAGGGCGATGGCGGCGGCGACCGCCAACCGGCGCAGGCGGCTCGGCTGGGGGGCTGCGGGCTTGGGGAATTCGATGATCGACGCGGGCTTTGCCGCCAGGGAGCTGCGGATAACCGGCAGCTCGGACGAGATCTCCCAGATTTCCAGCATCTCGGCGAACTCGCGAGCGTGCTCCGGGTCCGCTTCGACCCATTGCCGAAACGCCAGGCGCTCTTCATCGGTGCAGTCCTGGTCGTGCAGGCGCATGCACCAGTAAGCGGCATCCTCTGTGAGCTTTTCGCCCCTGGAGGTGGCGGGCGGCGGCGTGGTCATTATGGGAGTCGATCCAATGCGGGCCTGGAGCGGCGGGTAAATCGGTCGTCAGGCTTCAAATGTTGATGAGAATTATTATAAATTTGGCCGGATTGAAGTGCCAATAGCAGGCATTGTTCACACTTTCACGGGTTCAAGGAAGTACACCGGCGGCGCGGCGGGAAAGTAATGTTGGATTCTTACTACCGAGAACTGGTGAAGTACCTGACGTCGACGCTTGGGGACCGTCATCTGGCCTCCGATGTCGCGCACGATGCCTATCTGCGGGTGCTGGAGCGCTCGCGCGAGGACGTCATCGAGCAACCGCGCGCCTTTCTCTATCGCACCGCCATCAACCTCTCCATCGACGAACACCGCCGCAATCTGGTACGCCGCAACGAGCCGCTGGACGTGCTGGAGCAGGAGGAAGGGCCGCGCGTGCAGTCGCCGCAGCGCTCGCTCTACCAGAAGCAGCGCCTGGACATGGTCGAGCGCGCCCTCGACGAGCTGCCCGCCATCTGCCGCGATGCCTTCCTGCTGCGCAAGATCGAAGGCATGGGCCACAACGAGATCGCCGAGCGCCTGGGCATCTCCAAGGGGATGGTGGAGAAGCACATCGTCAATGCGATGAAGCATTGCCGGGTGCGGATCCAGGAGTGGGGTGGCTGACGAGTCGCCTGTCCGGGCGATAACTCTGCAGGGGCGATTGAATTTGCCCCTACGAGAAGCCCTGGCGGGCTGTCGCTAAATTTCCGCAGACACGTCTCGTTACTTCTGAGCACGCATGCCGCCGGCATGCCCCTATCGCCTGGCCTGGCACAGGACTCAGAGGACTATGAGATGACTCCGATACACACCCCGACCGACCACGATGTGATCGGCATTGGTTTCGGCCCTTCGAACATCGCCCTGGCCATCGCGCTGGAGGAAGTCTCCGGCGAGCACGGCGCGTTGCGTTCCCTGTTCATCGACCGCCAGTCCGACTACCGTTGGCACGGCAATACCCTGGTGTCCCAGAGCGAACTGCAGATTTCCTTCCTCAAGGATCTGGTTTCCCTGCGCAATCCCACCAGCCCCTATTCCTTCGTCAATTACCTGCACAAGCACGGCCGCCTGGTGGATTTCATCAACCTCGGCACTTTCTATCCGTGCCGCATGGAGTTCAACGACTACCTGCGCTGGGTCGCCGGCCACTTCGCCGAACAGGCCCGCTACGGCGAGCAGGTGGTGCGGGTGGAGCCCATGGTGAGTGGCGGCAGCGTGGACAGCCTGCGGGTGATCTCCCGCGATGCGGACGGCCGCGAGATCGTCCGCAGCAGCCGTTCGGTGGTGGTCAGCGTGGGCGGTACGCCGCGCATTCCAGCGCCCTTCGCCCACCTCAAGGGCGATGGCCGGGTGTTCCATCACGCCCAGTACCTGGAGCGCATGGCCCAGCAGCCTTGCGTGAATGGCAAGCCCATGCGCATCGCCATCATCGGCGGCGGCCAGAGCGCGGCGGAAGCCTTCATCGACCTCAATGACAGCTACCCCTGCGTCAAGGTGGACATGATCCTGCGTGGCTCCTCGCTGAAGCCGGCGGACGACAGCCCCTTCGTCAACGAGATCTTCTCTCCGGACTTCACCGATCTGGTGTTCCGCCAGCCCAGCACCGACCGTGACCGCATCATCGGCGAGTACCACAACACCAACTACTCGGTGGTGGACCTGGACCTGATCGAGCGTATCTACGGCATCTTCTACCGGCAGAAGGTTTCCGGGCTGCAGCGCCACGCCTTCCGCTGCCTGCGCAAGGTGGAGACGGTGCACGCCAGCGACGCGGGCATCGCCCTCACCCTGCGCAACACCGCCAGCGGCGAGGTGGAAAGCCATGTCTATGACGCCGTGGTGCTGGCCACCGGTTATGAGCGGCAGATGCACCGCGAACTGCTGGCGCCGGTCGCCGAATACCTCAACGACTTCGAGGTGGGCCGCGACTATCGCGTGCAGGCCGACGAGCGCTTCAAGGCCGCCGTCTACATGCAGGGGTTCTGCCAGGCCAGCCACGGCCTGAGCGACACGCTGCTGTCGGTACTGCCGGTGCGCGCCGAAGAGATTGCCGAGTCGATCTATCAATTCGCCGGCAGGCGCCGCCATCCGCTGCCTCGTGCAGTACGGCCGTTGCAGGCGCTGGGTGGCTTGCTGGAGTCGGTGGGCTGAGGGCGCTGCAGAGTTGTGGGGGCGATTTCAATCGCGAATGAACTCGCTCCCACAAGATCCCCAGATCAGGGCAGGCGCAGGGCGCCGCGCACCGTGCCAAGGATCATCCGCTGCATCAGTTCCCGTCCTTGCTCCGTTGGCAGGCCGCTGGCGTCGAGCCAGGCCGGCAGCTGATTGAGCAGGGACACTATGCCGGCCACCGCGCCGCGTCCGGCGGCGTCCAGGGGCTGGCCGGCGAGTTCCTGCAGGGGCTCCAGCAAGGCTTCTGCATAGGCCGCGCGCAGGTCGCGAGCCTGCTCCAGGCGCTCCCCGGACAAGCATCGCGCCTCCAGCTCGGCCAGGCGGAAGTGCAGCCCCATGGGCTCGTGCAGGGCCAGGTGCGCGTCGATCAGCGCGGCCAGGCGCGCCGCCGGTTCGCGGTGCACGCGGGCGGCCAGGTCAGCATTCTCCAGCAACTGCTCGTAGAGCTCCTCGATGAACTCGAACAGCAACGCTTCCTTGCTTTCCACGTGGTGATAGATGGAGCCGGCCTTGATGCCGAGCTGCGCTGCCAGATCGCGCATGCTCACCTGGCCGTATCCCTGTTCGGCGAACAGTGCCAGTGCCAGGTGGCGGTTCTCCATGTAGCGGGAGCGGTGTGCGGTGGTGGCATCGAGCATGGCGGTGGCCCTCGCGAGTGGCGTGCGTCGGCACTCTAGCCAGCACGGCTGCCGTGGCCTAGGTCGAAAGCGCTCCGGCACATTGGCGCTTTTTTCCATTGATTGGCCCAAGGGCCACCCATAAGGGCTCGTGAATGCTACCAATCGGAACTAATAACTTGAAAAAATTCGGATCAGGAGTAGATTTACAGACAAGAAACCTGCTCGAGGAAACGTCATGAGCATTCCCGCCAGCCATGCCAGCCCTGATATCCAGAGTGGCGAAGCGGGCCGCGTGGCCCTGAAATTCTTCTTCAACCTGATGGACAAGTGGGGTTGCACCAAGGAGCAGCAGCGCACCCTGCTGGGCTCCATCGGCAATACCACCTATTTCAGCTACAAGAAGCTGCCCAGCGTGCGCCTGCCCCACGACACCCTGGAGCGCATTTCCTACCTGATGGGCATTCACAAGTCCCTGCGCATCCTGTTCAGCAATCAGGAAGCACGGGCCTACGAATGGGTGCACAAGCCCAACGCCGCGGCGCCCTTCAACGGCCGCAGCGCCCTGGACTACATGCTGGGTGGCCAGGTGGTGGATGTGGCCGATGTGCGACGCTATCTCGATGGAGTGCGTGGCTGATGACCCAGGAGCTTCTGGTTGAACGGATTCCCGAATGGAGCAAGGCCTACCGCCTGATCAACAGCTGCTTCCCACCCATCTCCGTGTTCGAGGACACCCTCGATCCGGATGACCTGGAAATCGCCTACGCCATCGAGTCCATGACCAACGACAGGCTGCGCGACCAGGTGGGCGAGATTTCCCGCGTAGCGCCCGGGGACCGCGTCAGTGGCGCCGGCGCTACCGTGGTGATGGCCGTGTTCACCCACATCGGCCGCGCCAGCCGCTTTTCCGATGGTTCCTTCGGCATCTATTACTGCGCCAGCTCCATCGACGCTGCAATCGCCGAAACCCGCTACCACCAGGAGCGCTTCTGGCGGGCGACCCAGGAGGCGAGCATCGAGATCACCCTGCGCGCCTACGTGAACAAGGTGGTCCAGCCGATGCTCGACGTGCGTGATCGAGTCGAGCTGCATGACCCGGACCCGGCCAGCTACGGCGCCAGCCAGGCCTTCGCCGGGCAACACCGCAACGCCGACAAGTGGGGGCTGCTGTACAACAGCGTGCGCCTGCCGGGTCACGAGTGTGTGGCCGCCTTCCGCCCGCCGGCGGTGACCCTGCCGGTGCAGGGGCCGCACTTCCGCTACATCTGGGATGGCCGCACGCAGAGCATTTCGCACGTACTCAAGATGAGCCCGGTGGGCTAATCGCCGCAGGTCTCGGCGATCAGCCCGTCCACCACCGAAACCAGCGCCTGCTGCCGGGGCAGGCCCGCCTGCAGGGCCTCCCGGTAACGCTGCAGCTGGCGGTCGGCGCTGCTGCCGTAGCGCAGGATGTGGCGGCCACGGGTGAAGGCCAGGCCGTCACCTTCGGCTTCTGCCAGTGCGCCAAAACAGGCATGGGCCCGTGCCAGCCAGGCGCCGGCCGACAGGCTGGCCTCGCCCGAGGCGTCGAGGAACAGGCCGTGGATACCAAAGCGCATGGCACGCCAGTGGTTCTCCTTCAGTATCAGGCGTTGCAGCAGAGGGTCGTGTGGGAGGTCTTCCGTCCGATCCATGGACCAGGCGACGAGGGCGCGGAACAGGGAGACCACGCATAGGGCGTCCTCCACCGATGGGCACGCGTCGACGCCCAGCAACTCCAGGGCTGGAAAGCGCGGGGAAGGGCGGATGCGCCAGCTGAGATCGCTCGCCCGGCGGATCGACCCTGACGCCATCAGCCACTGCATGTAGGCGGCAAACGCCGGTTCGTCCGGGAAGTGCTCGGGTATGCCCTTGTGCGGCCATTCCGCGCAGAGCGCCTGGCGATAGCTCATCAGCCCGGTCGGGCGTCCACCCCAAAGAGGCGATGAGGTACTCAGGGCCAGCAGCAGGGGCAGCCAGTCCAGCACCCGGTTCATCACCATGATGCGGTCGACGTTCTCGGGCACGACGACCTGGACCCGCATGCCGCAGGCCAGGCTGCGGTGGGCGATCATCCGATGGTCTTCGAAGCACGATTGGTTGTGCGGGTCACCCGACGGCGCCTGCGAGTGCCAGTCCGCGAAGGGATGGGTGCCCGCGCAGACCGGCGCCAGCTGAAACTCCCGGGCGATGGTTGCCAGGCGGGTGCGCCGTTCCAGCAGGCTGGCGCGGCCCTCGGCGATTTCCAGCAGGCTGGGCTGGACCATGTCAAGGCGTACCAGGCTCTGGAACATCTCCTGGCTGAAGCCTTCCTTGAAGGCATTCCGGGCGGCCTGGAGGAAACCTTCCGGCAGTTGCGCGGGGAGATTGCGGCTGCGCCTGTCCACCAGGAAGAAAGTTTCCTCGACGCCGAATCCGGGTGCGGGATGATCGTTGGGCATGCCGGCCCCCTCGATCTTGTCGTACTGCAAGTGACGTACCCGCCGGGGAAGGTTGCAAGGACCGTTTGTCTGCAAAGGCTCTGCAACGGGGGCGTCATGCAGCCGAGGGATGCTTTCCGATGAATAACCGCCCGATGACATTTACGCGGCGGGTTTCCCTGCTAGGTTTTTCAGTCCGGCCACTCGATTGGTGGGGAGGACTGAGAATGAATAATTTGATGCTTCGCCAGGTTGAGGACACCTTGAACAAGATGAGCGTCACGTTTCAGTTCGAATGCTTGTGGGAACCCGATGGCAGTTGCTCCATTACCCTCAGCAACCACCATCTCGCCATACCGCGAACCAAGGTGGCCGGCATCAGCCAGCGTGAGCTGCGGGATGTGTCCAGCACCCAGCGACTGGGGCTGGAATTGATGGACCGGGTCCTGGACGACTGAAGATGCGGCCGTCCCATTCGCCGAAATTGCAGGTGCTGCACCAGCCCTCCGGCAAGAATCCCAGGTCGGTCGAGCGTATCGCCATCTTCATGGTGATCGGCATGTTTCTGCTGGGTGTCTACGGCCAGTACTCGGGCCGTGGCCCGGGCAGCGCCCCCGCGCAGAGCAGGCCGGCGACAACGCCGGTGTTCGAGTTTCAGCGCCTGAGCGCCAATCCCGCCGAGCGGACGGCTTCGTCCGGTCAGCAAAGGCGGCAGGAACGCCGTGACGGGCAAGAGCAGCAGACGCGGGTGCAGTTGTAGCTGTGGGACCGATTTCAATCGCGAATGAATTCGCTCCCACACCGATTCGCCAGACCTGCCCCTGGCCCAAAGAGTGGAAGGCGCTTTTTCCGTCCACCGGTCTCCGGTTCCCAGTGCCCTGCAATGCTGGGCCTCCTTCCTTGGATCAACCTACGACAGGACGGCGTCCTGTCAGAACTTCTCCACCAGCCCCAGATAGCGCCACTGCCCAACCGGCACCTTGCCCATGGGCACGCCGCCGATGCGGATGCGCTTCATGCCGACCACCTTCAGGCCGACTGCCTCGCAATAGGACGCGATGAGGCCGGCGCGGGGGTTCTTCAGGGCGAAGCGCAGGTGGGTTTCGTTCTGCCAGCTGGCTTTCACCGGCGGGAGTTCGCCGGACTTCACGCGGACGCCGCGCTTGAGCTTGTCCAGCCCGTTTTCCGTCATCGTCCCGCTGACCTCGACCACATACTCCTGCTCCAGCTTGCCGGCGTCTTCATTGAGCTTGCGCAGGGCGCGCCAGTCCTGGGTGAGCACCAGCAGGCCGCTGGCGCCGGGTTGCAGGGGCAGGGCGGTGGACAGGCGGGAGAAGTGGCCATGCAGCAGGCGCACATTGGCGCGGTCGTCCGGCCAGCGGCTCTCGGGGGTGAGCACACGCTGGGCGGCTTCGAAGCTCAGCCCGGCTGGCTGGTTGAGCAGCAGGGTCATCGGCTCCAGCTGGTCGGGCGTGGCGCCGGGCAGCAGGGCCACCGTCTGGCCTTCCACCTTGAACTGCGGCTGTTCCACCACTTCGCCATCCACTGTCACCCAACCGCCCTCGATGTACAGCTCGGCTTCCCGGCGAGAGCAGCCGGTGAGTTCGATAACGCGTTTGGACAGGCGGATGGGATCGGTCATGGAGGCAGCCAGCAGAGGGGAAAGGACGCAATGGTAAACCCTTTGGCGGCTTTCCTGTGGGCTTCCTGCCTGTAGGGGCGAATGAATTCGCCCCTACAGGAGTTCGCTGCCGATGTCAGACATTCCACCACCCGGCCACGGCCTTGCGGTGTTCCTGATGCGCCGCTTCCTGCACCGTCGGCACCAGGTGCAGCGTGGCGCCGGGCAGGCATTGCGCCAGGCGTGCCGCGGCCAGCGGGGTGAGGGCGCCGAGGCGGGGGTAGCCCCCGATGGTCTGGCGGTCGTTGAGCAGGGCGATCGGCTGGCCGTCCGGCGGGACCTGAACAGCCCCCAGGGCGATGCCTTCGGAAATCATCGACTGGGTCCTGCATTCCAGTTTCGGACCGAGCAGGCGTACGCCCATGCGGTCGGCGCGGGTGTCCACCGTCCATTGGCTGTTGAAGGCATCGAACAGGCTCTGGCCGGAGAAGTCGCCGATCTGCGCGCCGAGGATCAACTCCAGGCGGGCATCAGCGCTGAAATCGGGAGTCTGTGCGCGCGGCATGTCGCGCATCTGCAGGGCGTCGCCCTGCCAATGCAGCTGGTCGCCTTTGGCCAGGGCCTTGCCGTTCGCGTGGAGGCCACCCAGTTCTTCACGGGCTACGGTCGCTACGCTGCCCAACTGAGGTTCGCCACGGAAACCCCCCGGTGCGGCCAGATAGGCACGCACACCCCGGCGCGGATGGGCGAATTCCAGGCGCTGGCCACTGCGCACCCTGAAGGCGCCCCACGCCGGCAGCGGCTGGCCGTCCAGTGTGGCGCCCAAGTCGGCGCCGGCGATGGCCAGCACGCCGTCCCGCTGGCAGGTCAGGCTGAACGCGCCCAGGCCCACTTCCACCACGGTGGCATCCAGGGCGTTGCCCAGCAGCCAGTTGGCCCAGCCCATGGACACCCAGTCCAGCGCGCCACCCTGGGTCACGCCCAGGTGGCGGCAGCCGAAGCGGCCCTTGTCCTGGAGGAGGATGAACGGCGTGCTGTTGTCGATCACGAGGCTCATTGCAGGCTCTCCAGCGGTGTGTCGTCGCCGCCCAGGCGGATGAATTCGGCGCGGTCTATGGGCTCGAAACGCACCCGGTCGCCGGCCTGCAGCAGGCTGTAGCCGGGTAGGTCCAGGTCGAACAGGCCCACTGGCGTGCGTCCCAGCAGGTTCCAGCCACCGGGGCTTTCCACCGGGTAGACCGCCGTCTGCCGCTCGGCGATGCCGACGCTGCCGGGCGCGATGCGTTTGCGCGGGGTGGTCAGGCGCGGCGCAGCGAGCGCTTCCTCCACCAGCCCCATGAAGGCGAAACCGGGGGTGAAGCCCAGGGCGAATACCTGGTACTCGCGCTCGCTGTGACGGCGCACCAGCTCGGGCACGCTCAGATGCTTGCGCTGGGCCAGGGGCTCCAGGTCCGGCCCGACGCTCGGGTCGTACCAGGTGGGGATGATGTGGCTGCGGCCGCTGGCGCAGGTTTCCGGGCTGAGGTCGGCGAGCGCGCCGGCAATCAGCTCGCGGGCCTGGCGCGGGTCCAGCCGCTGCAGGTCGTAGTGCAGCAGCAGGGTGGTGTAGGAGGGCACCAGGTCCACCAGTGCATCGCCGAAGGTCTCCCGCAGGCGGGTGCCGGCGGCCAGCATCCAGGGCATGTTGGCTTCGTCGATGCGGTCGAACAGGCGCAGGATGAAGGCGTCGATGGACGCCACTTCGATGCGCGGTTGCGGGGTGCTCATTGGGCCTCCAGCGCTTCGCGTATGCGCTTGACCGCGGCGATCGAGCCGGGATTGTCGCCGTGCACGCAGAGGGTGTGCGCCTTCAGCGGCAGGTCGCTGCCATCGCTGGCGCGCAGGGACTCGCCACGGGCGAGGGTGATGGCCTGGGCCACCACCTGCTCCGGATCGTGGTGGACCGCGCCGGGCAGGCTGCGGGACACGAGATAGCCGTTGCCGTCGTAGGCGCGGTCGGCGAAGGCCTCGAACCAGAGGGTTACGCCATGCTCGTCGCCGATGGCCTGGGCGGCGCTGTTGTCGCGGGTGCTCATCAGCATCAGCGGCAATTGCGCGTCGTAGGCGGCCACGGCACGCATCACGGCGGCGAGGATGGCCGGGTCGCGCATCATGTCCTGGTACAGCGCGCCATGGGGCTTGACGTAGCTGACGCGGGCGCCCTGGGCGCGGCACAGGCCGTCGAGGGCGCCGATCTGGTAGAGCATCAGGTCTTCCACTTCGGCCGGGGAACAGGCCAGGGAACGGCGGCCGAAACCCACCAGGTCCGGGTAGCCGGGGTGGGCGCCGATGCTCACCCGGTGCCTCACCGCCAGGCCGATGGTGCGGCGCATGGTGCCGGGGTCGCCGGCGTGGAAGCCGCAGGCGATGTTGGCACAGTCGATCAGGGGCATGACTTCGGCGTCCAGGCCCATGGTCCAGGCTCCGAAGCTTTCGCCGATATCGCAGTTCAGCAGCAGTCTGCTCATGGTCTGTCCTTCAGGCAGGCCCGGTCTTACCACAGCGCCAGGCTGTAGCTGAGGATCAGGCGGTTTTCGTCGAGGTCGTTGGCGAAGTTGGAGCGCACCGTGGCGTTGCGCCACTTCACGCCGAGGTTCTTCAGCGGGCCGCTCTGGATCACGTAGGCGATGTCGGTGTTGCGTTCCCACTCTTCACCGTCGCTGCCACTGGCGCGCTCCACGTGGTCGCCGCTGACGTAGCGGCTCATGAAGGTCAGGCCGGGCACGCCGAGGGCGGCGAAGTCGTAGTCGTAACGCAGTTGCCAGGAGCGCTCGCCAGTGTTGGCGAAGTCGCCGATCTGCACGAAGTTCACCAGGAAGGGGTCGCTGCCGGCGATGTAGGGGAAGGGGTCGTCGCCCGACATGCGCTGGTAGCCGGCGCCCAGGCCGTGGCCGCCGGCCTTGAGGGTGAACAGGGCGCCGCTGGCCTTGTTGTCCAGGTCGCGGAAGCTGCCGTCCTCGCGGGAGATGGCGTAGCGCAGGTCGCTCCTCAGCGACAGCTGTTCGCCCAGGGGCAGGGTGTGCACCAGGCCGGCGAAGGTCTGGCGGTAGATGTCTTCCAGCTGGCCGTAATGCAGGCTCGCGGTCAGCGCCGGGCTGACGCGGTAGTCGCCGCCGCCGAAGTTGAAGGTGTCGCTCTGGCCGCCGATGCGGTTGGCGCTGAACTCCTGGTAGTCGCTGGAACTGTTCAGCTTGATGCGGTCGAGGCGCCCGCCCTGCAGGGTGAGGTCGTCGATTTCCTGCACGTTGAGCAGCGCGCCACGGAACAGTTGCGGCAGCAGGCGCGAGTCGTTGGCGGACACGATGGGGCTCTTGAAGTGCAGGGCGCCGACCTTGAGCACGCTGTTGGAGGCCTTCAGCTTGGCGGTCAGACCGAGCTTGGAATACTCGTCCTGGGAGCCACCGGTTTGGTCCGCCGGTAGCAGGCCGGTGCCGGCGGTGCCGTCGCCGGAGTCGAGCTTGACCCCGAGCAGGCCGATGGCGTCGGCGCCGACGCCGATGGTGCCTTCGGTGTAGCCGGACTCCATGCGCAGCAGGAAGCCCTGGGCCCATTCCTCGGCCTTGTCGCGGGCGCCGCTCTGGCGGAAGTCGCGGTTGAAGTAGAAATTGCGCAGTTCCAGGCTGGCGTGGCTGTCTTCGAGCAGTTCCGACTGGGCGAGCAGGGGCCAGCCCAGTCCGCTGCCGGCTATCAGCACGGCAGCCAGACGGGTGTTCGGGTACATGAGGGAATCCTGGGTGGGATGGGGCTCGGTCAGATTTCCAGCTGCTTGCCGCGGGTTTCCGGCAGGCTGAGGGCGGCGAGGATGACCACCCCGTAGGACACTGCAGCGAAACTGCCGATGCCCACGCCCAGTGAGACGTGCTGGCTGAGGATGCCGATCAGCATCGGGAAGAGCGCGGCGACGGCGCGGCCGATGTTGTAGCAGAAGCCCTGGCCCGAACCACGGATGCGGGTGGGGAACAGCTCGGTGAGGAAGGAGCCCATGCCGCTGAAGATGCCCGAGGCGAAGAAGCCCAGGGGGAAGCCCAGCCAGAGCATGGCGGTATTGCTCACCGGCAGGTTGGTGTAGAGCAGCACCACGACGAAGGAGCCGACGGCGAAGAGGATGAAGTTCTTCTTGCGGCCGATCAGGTCGGTGAGGAAGGCGCTGATCACGTAGCCCACGTAGGAGCCGAGTATCACCATCGCCAGGTAGCCGCCGGTGCCCAGCACGGTAAGCCCGCGTTCGGCCTTGAGGAAGGTCGGCAGCCAGGAAGTGATGGCGTAGTAGCCACCCAGTGCGCCGGTGGTCAGCAAGGATGCGCGCAGGGTGATGCTGAGCATGCCGGGGGCGAAGATCTCGTAGAAGTTGACCTTCTCGGCGCCCTGGTTGTGCTTGCGGGCTTCCTTGTAGATTTCCGGCTCTTTGACCAGGCGGCGGACGATGATCACGAAGATCGCCGGCAGCAGGCCCAGCATGAACAGCGCGCGCCAGGCGTCTTCCGGCGCCAGGATGCTGAACATCAGCGAGTAGAGGATAGCGGTCATGCCCCAGCCGAGGGCCCAGCCGGACTGCACCAGGCCCACGGCCTTGCCACGGTCCTTGGCCTTGATGACTTCGCCGATCAGTACCGCGCCGGCGGTCCATTCGCCGCCGAAGCCGAAGCCCATCAGGGTGCGGGCGATCAGCAGTTGTTCGTAGCTCTGCGCGAGGCCGCAGAGGAAGGTGAAGAAGGCGAACCAGAGCACCGTCAATTGCAGGGTCAGCACGCGGCCGATGCGGTCGGAGAGGATGCCGGCCACCCAGCCGCCAGCGGCGGAGGCGAGCAGGGTGAGGGTGTGGATGAGACCGGCTTCACCTGTGGTGATGCCCCAGATGGCGATCAGCGTGGGGATGACGAAGCTGAGCATCTGGGTGTCCATGCCGTCCAGGCCGTAGCCTATCTTGCAGCTCCAGAAGGTCCGGCGCTCCTGCTTGCTGAGGGCCCGGTACCAGCCGAAATGGCCGCCCTGGTCGAGGTCCAGGCCGCCCATCTGGGTCGCGTGTTTTTCCATGGGGTTCTCCGATCGCTGTTCTTGGCGTTGTTTGAGCATTCGGCGGATGCGGAGTCGGCGCCCGCAGCCAGTGGGCGGATTCTTGTGCCGGGGTTGCGGGACCGTCCAACTAATTAAAGCGGCCGCAGGGGATAAGAATTTCCGATACCCGATCAACGGCACCAGGATTGAAGATGTTCCTGCGGCGCCGGGCGGCGTTCGTCGACCCGGAACCGCTCTGGCACAGGAAGTGCTTGAATCTACTGTATCTTTTCACCTTTGCTGCGTTTGACCCCTCGCTTGCCGGTAACCGCCATGAACCTGAAGTTCCTCGAAACCTTCGTCTGGGTCGCCCGCCTGAAAAGCTTTCGCCTGACCGCCGAGAAGCTGTTCAGCACCCAGGCGTCCATCTCCAGCCGTATCGCCGTGCTGGAGGACGAACTGGGCGTGAAACTGTTCGTGCGGGACTCCCGTGGCGTGACGCTGACACCCGAGGGGCACAAGGTGCTCGAGTACGCCGAGCAGATGATGGACACCATGCACGCCCTGCGGCAGGCCATCGACACCAGCGCCGCCACCCAGGGGCGCATTCGCATCGGTGCCATGGACACGGTGATCCATACCTGGCTGAGCCCGCTGGTGTCGAAGGTGAACGAGCTGTACCCGGCGGTGGAGATCGAGCTGATGGCCGATACCGCGCGCAACCTTTCCGAGCAGCTGCAGAAGGGCTATCTGGACCTGATCTTCCAGACCGACCCGCTGCGCCACGAGTCGGTGCTCAACCTGGAACTGGGCAGCTATCCGCTGTGCTGGATCGTCTCCACCGGCTCCATCTACCACCGCGACTACGCCTCCCTGGCCGAACTTGCCCGCGAGCGCATCGTGACCTTTTCCAAGCACTCGCGGCCCCACCAGGATGTGCTTGGCCTGCTGCATGCCAACGGTGTGATGACGCCGCACCTGAGTTGCGTGAACTCGGTGGCGGCCATGACCCGGCTGCTGCGCGACGGTTTCGGCATCGGCGCCTTGCCACCGGCCCTGGTGGCCCAGGAGCTGGAGCGTGGCGAGCTGACCCGGCTGTGCATCGGCACCATGCCGCCGAGCCTGCCGCTGGTGATGTCCTGGCGTGGCGGCACCGGCCTGGAACTGGTGGACCAGATCGCGGAGGTGAGCAAGGCCGTCGTGGCGCACTACGCCGAGAACGTGGGCAAGGACTGCTTCGTACCCGCCGAGCTGAATTCGGGCGGGCGGCACCCGCGCCCCCTGTGATTCAATTTTCCCGATGCCCGGTCCCGGAAAATTCTTGTTGGACGGCCTGGCCGCAGCGCCCCTACAAAACGCGCAGAACAACAACCGGAGCCGCCCCATGAATGCCGACCTCGCCCGACTTTCCCCCCGCGAATTGCGCCAACTGATCCGCCGTGGCGACTACGACGGCCACACCAGCGGCCTTGGCCAGCGCCACCTGCAGGCCAACATCGTGATCCTGCAGAAGTCCTGGGCGGACGAGTTCCTGCGTTTCTGCGTGCTCAATCCGCGTTCCTGCCCTCTGCTGGACGTCACCGAACCGGGTTCGCCGTACTTCGAGAAGCTCGGCACCGACGTCGATGTGCGCAGCGACCTGCCGCGCTATCGCATCCATCGGCGTGGACGGGCGTTCGAGGAAGTGACCGACATCGGCGAATTCTGGGAGGCGGATTTCGTCGCCTTCGCCATCGGCTGTTCCTTCTCGTTCGAGCAGGCCCTGCTGGACGCCGGCATTCAGCTTCGTCACATCGAGATGGGACGCAACGTCGCCATGTACCGCACCGCCATCGACACCCATCCGGCAGGACGCCTGGCGGGCAAGACGGTGGTTTCCATGCGCCCGATGAAGGCCGTCGATGCCGTACGCGCCATCGAAATCACCGCGCGCTTTCCCATGACCCACGGGGCTCCGGTGCATATCGGCGATCCTGCGCTGATCGGCATCGCTGACATCGCTGCCCCCGATTACGGCGACGCCGTGCCGGTGCGCGCCGACGAGATTCCGCTGTTCTGGGCCTGCGGCGTTACTCCCCAGGCGGTGCTGGCCGAAGCCGAGCCCGAGCTCTACATCACCCATGCGCCGGGTCACATGCTGGTCAGCGACAAGCTCTACGGCGAGGTCTAGCGGCGTCCTGTGCGAGCGATTTCAATCGCGAATGAATTCGCTCACACAGCGGCCTTGCCAGGGCGAGGAGGAATTCGTCGGTTGGTGCGGGCGGCGTTCTGCCGGAGCGCAGCGAAACCCAACGCTTCGGCGCCTGTTCCTGGCCAGCTTGGGACATCGCGGGCCCGGACCAGCCTACGGGGCCGCTGCGCGACCCTTGGCCAATGAGTTCGCCCCTACAGCGGAAGCGTCAGGATCCTAGGGGGCGCTGTGCGCACCGATTCAGGGATCGGCTTCATTCCACAAGATTCCACAAGACATGCCTGCTGGTTTGCGACATTCCTGCCGCTTTGGTCTTAACTTCGTCGTCAGGAACCCCCCAGGCACGGAGGCCGACATGATCCCCGCAAAAGGACTGATTCTGGCATTGAGCGCCACCAGCCCGTTCACCATGGCCGATACCGGTCCGTCCTTCGATTGCGCCAAGGCCCAGGGCGTTGAGCAGCAGGTGTGCGCGAGCGCCGAGCTGAGCGCGCTGGACCGGCAGATGGCCGATGTCTACACGGGCACCCTGGCCGCCACCGACGCGGCGACCCAGAAGCGCCTGCGCGCCGAGCAGCGCGGCTGGCTCAAGGCTCGGGACGAGTGCTGGAAGGCCGCCGACCAGAACCAGTGCCTGACCCTGAGCTACCAGACGCGCCTGGTGCAGTTGCAGATCCAGTCCGGCGCGGTGGCGGCGCCCGAGGCAGTGGCGTTCGCCTGTGGCGACGCCAGCAAGGCGTTCGCTGCGTCCTTCTACAACGACACCGAGCCCAATGCCGCCGTCTTCACCTACGGCGGCGACCAGACCATCGCGATCAGTCAACGCACCGCCAGCGGCGCCCGTTACAGCAACGATGGCGTGGACTTCCGGGAGCACCAGGGGGAAGCCAGGGTGGAGTGGTACGGCATGCAGATGACTTGCAAGGCCGCGCGCTGACCCCGGAGCCGCCCTAGGCCTTGCCTTCCCTTGCCAGCTTGTCCACGGCGCGCTGCAGACGCTCAAGGTCCGCGCGCAGGTGATGCAGGGCCTCGCGGCGGTCGTGGAGTACTTCCTTCACATAGCAGTGGCCGGTCAGCCCGCGGAGCAGCAGGGCAGCGCCGAGTCCAACGTCCCAGATGCCGAGCACGCCACCACGATGCAGGCCGTGGCGGGTCAGGAGCAGGCCGGAGATGACGGAACCCGCCCGCTCCAGGCCGTGGACATTCCGTTCGTATGCGGGGCCGTTGATCTGCCATTGGTGGTCCATGATGCGAATCCTCCCGTGTTGGTTTGAATCCTGACCGACCAACCCTGCGGCACGTTCAGCTGCCGTGATGAGCGGTCAGCTCCGCGTCTGGCCTTTCCTGGCCTTCTCGTCGGGACTCATCGGGTACAGGGTGAGAATGAAACGAGCTGAAACCAGCGACAGCAGCCCGAGCGCGCCGAACGCGGCGATCAGGGGGACGCCACCCGGCGCGGAGGTGACTTCGGTGAACAGCGCCAGGCCGATGGCCAGCAAGAACATCACCCCTGCGAACCACTGCAGCCCCTGGGCCCAGCGAAAGACCGGCGACTGGCGGACTTCGTTGAGGTGTCGGTTGGATTCGTCTTCTTCAGTCATGCGTCTGTCCTCATGGGTTCGCTTGACCATCGGGCGGCGGGACCTCCCGGTTCTATCAGCATGAATGGGAGCGAAGGAGCGCGGGCGGACCCGCGACAAACGGGTGCGGTGTGCCGGGCAGGGGAGTCATTCGTGATACCGGGCGGGACAGGTTCGCGCGGGCAATTCGGATGCGAGCTGGCCGTCATGCAGGTTCTCGGGCCTGTGCTATACCCAACGCATCCGGGGATTTCACCGTGCGCGCCCTGGTGCCAGGCGTTTCCCCAACCCCGTGTTCGATCGCTGCCCAGCCCGCTCTCGGCGCCGGAAGGCATCGCGTTGCTGTGATGCGCGCCGGACACGGATTCAGGTTCCAGGCAGATGATTGCGCCGTTTTCACCCGACCAGGTTCGTGACGTTCACCCAAGATGAAGGAGCATCGCAATGGCCACTGTGGAGTTCGACTTCAAATCGCACCACTCATGGACGATGGGCCCCGCCTGCGGCACTACGTTCACGTCTTCGGTGAATCCCGCGCCGGCCACAACGGCGTGCATCTACATCATTCACAACACGGCGGAGAACTCGACCTACGTCGGTTACGCGGACAACGCCAATGACAGGTGGAAATCACGTACCGAGGTGTTCCACATCATGGGAATTCCCAAGAACTACGCCAAGAACATCCTCTGTGCCTACTGCCTTCCCCATGTGCACGGTCCACACTCGATGTACCTCCAGGGGCAGAACAACTGCGAGCACCTGCTGATCCGCGCGGTCGCCAATGGTTTGCTGGGGGTTACGACCAGTACCAACACGCAACTCAGGACTGTGCCCTTTTCCAATGCGATCGCGACCAAGATCCTTGTACGTCTGCCGACCGATCCGTGGGGGAATCTGGAGAGCGACAAGCAGATCGCCCTGACCGGCGTTTTCGGCTACTAGGAACCGTGGAGAGGGAGGCGATCCGGAATTCACTGGCCGTTCTCGACCCAAGGCCGATACTCAATCCACGACAACGCTGCTCTGCTGTGCCCCGTCACCTGGCCGTTGCGGGGTTGAGCCCGGAATGGGTGGACCTCGGAGAAACCGACCATGCCCTTCATCGATGACCTGGCTTTCCTGCTCGCCTTCCTCGCCGTGATCAGCTGCGGCCTCATGGGCGGGCTGTTCTTCGCCTTCTCCAACTTCGTCATGCAAGCCCTCGCGCGCCTCTCGCCGGAGGCCGGCATCGCCGCCATGCAGGCGATCAACCGCACGGTGCTCAACCGCATCTTCCTCGGTACCTTCCTGGGCACCACTGCTGCCTGTGCGCTGCTCACGCTGTACGCCTTCGTGCACTGGGAAGTGTCCGGTACCTTCTTCCTGTTGCTCGGCAGCCTGCTGTACCTGGCCGGCAACTTCGGCGTGACCCTGTTCTGCAACGTCCCGCGCAATAACGCCCTGGCCAAGCTGGATGCGGGCAATCCGGATTCCTCCGTGCCCTGGCGCATCTACCTGGATGAGTGGACGCGCTGGAACCATGTGCGCACCGGCACCGCCCTGGCCGCGTCGGCGATGCTGATGATCGGGCTGTTCCTGATGCTGGCGATGGACTAGGGGCCGCTCAGGCCTCCGCGTGGGCCTTGAGGAACAGCGAGAACAGTTCCTGGGGCGACTTGATGTTCAGCTTGGCGTAGATGTGCCGGCGGTGGACCTTCACCGTTTCGGCGGAAATCGCCAGCTTGCCGGCCACTTCCTTGTTCGAGCAGCCACTCAGGATCAACCGGATCACGTCCAGTTCGCGGGCGGTGAGCGGCGTGCCGAGGCGCTCCATGGCCTCTTCCAGGTTGTCCTGCCAACGCGCTGCCGGGCGCGGCGCGCTTTCTGCCCGGGTTCCCTCGAAGAACATGCGCTGGCGCATCAGCCCTGCCACCCAGGGACGGATCATCTCAAGTAGCGAAACCTGCTCCGGGCTGAAACGCTGGCGGCTGCCCAGGGACAGGCACAGGGTCCGTACCTCGTCCAGCTGCACGTTGAAATGCACCTCGTCTTCCTCCACGAAGTGGGTGAAGTAGAGCTGGTAGTACTCCGTCTGCTTGAAGCGTTCGGGGGCCACGTCGGCGAGGCGGAACAGCCCGGTGGCGGGATCCTCCCGGTTGGCGATGTAGAAGGGATCGAGCAGGTAGAGGCCTTGCAGATAGTCGTGGATGAAGGGGTCGGGTCCGTCTCCCTCATAGGGACTTTCGGCAAAGGCGAGGGGGCGGGAGTCGCTGAACAGCAGGACCGCCCAGCTGTCGACCGCGACGTATTCGCTGACCAGGCGGGTCAGGGCGCGCCAGAAGTCAGGCTTGTCCAGGCGCTCGATCAACTGGCCGGCGGCACGATGCCAGGCCATGTCCTGCAGGGTTGGGATCATGTATCTACCCCCATGGGGTTAAGCACTCGACGTGATAGGAAATTTGCGGGCGGGACGCATACTGGCACCGACCTTTTGCAAAAGTCACTCACTTCCCGGCCGGGGCCCAGCTCGACAACAAGGTCTGAAAATGAAGCTCGAACTCGTACAGCTCGCGGGTCGCGATGGCGACACCGCCTACAACCTCGCGCGCACCCTGGATGCCATCGCCCAATGCACGCCCGGTACCGATATCGTCGTATTCCCCGAGGCGCAGATCACCGGATTCCTCAACTCGCAGAACATCGCCGAGCGCGCCGAGCCCCTCCACGGCCCGAGCGTCCGTGCCATCCAGGCGGCGGCGCGCGAGCGCGATCTCGCCGTGGTGGTGGGGCTGATCGAGAACGACGGTGGCCGCTACTACAACACCACGGTGCTCATCACGCCCGAGGGCGTTGCCCTCAGCTATCGCAAGACCCATCTCTGGGTGGGCGAACCGGAGCTGGTGCTGCCGGGCGATCGTTTCGCCACCGTGGAATGGCGCGGCGTGCGCGTGGGCCTGCTGATCTGCTACGACACCGAGTTCCCGGAAACCTCGCGGGCCGTGGCTGCGCTCGGCGCCCAGATCATCCTGATCACCGACGGCAACATGGAGCCCTACGGCCATGTGCACCGCACTTCGGTCAGTGCCCGCGCCCAGGAGAACCAGGTGTTCGCCGTGGTGGTGAACCGGGTCGGGGAGGGCGATGACGACACCATCTTCGCCGGCGGCAGCGCAGTGGTGGACCCCTTCGGTCGGCTGCTGCTGGAGGCCGGTCGCCAGGAGTGCCGCCACGCGATCGAACTGGACATGGCGCAGCTCACCGAAGCGCGTGCGCTCTACGACTACCAGGCCGAGCAGCGCTTCCGACTGCCGGGCGAACGCGTCGAACACCCCGATGGCCGCCGCGAGCTGCTGATTCCCTGAGCGGGACCGATTCGCCATCCAACAACAAGAAGCCTGAAGGTGCTGGTCGCCGCCCCGATGTCGGCGGCCAGCCAGGAGCGAACACATGCAATCGAAGTCAGTGAAACTCGGCCTGGCCCTGCTGCTGGGGATGATGGGCGGTGTGGCCACGGCGGAAACCTCCAGCGTGCGCCTCTACAACTGGTACGACTTCATCGAGCCGGAAACGCCCAGGACCTTCGAGAAGGAATCCGGCGTTTCCATGGTGCTGGACACCTTCGACAGCATCGACGTGATGCAGAGCAAGCTCATGGTCGGGCGTACCGGCTACGACGTGGTGGTGGTCAGCGGTGACGCGCTGCCCAACCTGATCAAGGCAGGCGTGCTGGCGGAGCTGGACCGCAGCCAGCTCCCCAACTGGCACCACCTGGCCCCGGAAATCCTCGCCAAGGTGCACAGCAACGATCCCGACAACCGCTATGCGGTGCCCTACATGTGGGGCACCACGGGCATCGGCTACGACGTCGACAAGGTCACCCAGCTGCTGGGACCGGATGCCCCGGTGAACTCCTGGGACCTGATCTTCAAGGAAGAGAACATCGCCAGGCTCAGCCAGTGCGGCGTGGCCATGCTCGACTCCCCCAGCGAGATCATTCCCATCGCGCTGTATTACCTGGGCCTGCCGCCCAACAGCAGGGACCCGGCGGACTACCGCAAGGCCGAAGAACTGCTGCTGAAGATCCGCCCCCACGTGCGCTACTTCGACTCCTCCAGGTTCATCACTGACCTGGCCAACGGCAACATCTGCGCCGTGGTCGGTTGGGCCGGCGGCGTGTACGACGCCCAGGTCAACTCCGAGCGCGCCAACAATGGCCGCCACATTGCCTATCAGATTCCCCGCGAGGGCGCGCCGGTGTGGGTGGAAAGCTTCGTCCTGCTCAAGGACGCCCCGCACCCGAAAGCGGCCATGGACTTCATCGACTACATGCTGCGCCCGGAAGTGGTCGCCCGTAGCTCCAACTACCTCGGGTACCCCAACGCCAACAAGGACGCCACTGCCCATGTCGAGGAGAAGCTGCGCAGCAACCCCGGTGCCTACCCATCGAAGGAAACCATGGCGACCCTGTTCCCCCTCGAGCCGCTGCCGCTGAAGCTGGAGCGGGTGAGGACGCGGGTATGGAGCAAAGTTCGCAGCGGGACCTGAGGCGGGACCGCGTCATGAAGAAGCCCGCCCTGGCTGGAAGCCGGGGCGGGCTTCGCTCGCAGCTGTAACGCTAGACCCTCAGCGCGCCGCGGAATCCGCGCGCGGCATAGTAGGACTGCGCGCCGTTGTGATAGAGGAAAACGCAGTCGTAGCGACGGTCGCAAAAGAGCGCGCCGCCGAGTTTCCTGATGGCGGGAGGCGTTTGCACCCAGCTGGAGGTCTTGGTGTCGAAGGTCCCGAGTTCCTGCAGCGCGCGGTACTGCTGCTCGGTGAGGATCTCGACGCCCATGGCCGCGGCCAGTTCCGTGGCGCAGCCAGTGGGTTTGTTTTCCTTTCTCGAATCCAGACTCTCCCGGTCGAAGCACAGGCTCCTGCGGCCGACAGGGCTTTCGGCTGAGCAGTCGACAAAGATGAACTCGCCGCTTTCCCGGTCATGAAGCACCACATCCGGTTCGCCGCCGGTGCTCTCCATCTCGGCCAGGGAACGCAGCTTCTCCGGCGAGGATTCCAGCCTTGCCTGCACCTTCGACCAATCGACGTCCTTGTGCCGCCCCATGTTCGTTTCGAAACGGGACTTCAATGTGCCCAGCAATGCCTCGCGTTGCTTTGCGTCCACGCTGCAATCTCCCTTGGATTTTCTACCTTGATTCCGACTCGTCCGAGAGCGCTGCCCCGACGGCCTCCAACCTTAGTAGACGGCGCACGAGGCGCAAGGTTTTCTGTGTCGGCGCGAACGGCTGAATGCTTCATTCCGCCGCGAGAACCTTCAGGTCCGGCCACTTGGCGAGCCAGTTCTTCGAGCGCAGACGGTCGAGATAGATGTGATGTTTTTCGGTCTCGAATCTCGCGGTGGGCCGGACAACCAGGTTGAAGAGATCGTCCAGGCCAAAGGGCGCCGCGACTTCGAGTTCATCCTCTGCGTCAAGCCTTACCGCGACCGCGGTCGCCGTCTCCGGCCAGCGGGTCATGGCATCGGCGGCCGAGGTGTAGGGCAGGTCGGCGTTGCGCAGATGCATGCGCGCCTGGTTTTTCACCGACCAATTGAGCGAATCGTCCCTGCTGCGCAGCGATGCTTCGATGGCGCCGTCCACCTCCACACCGGTTCGCTTGGCATCGAACCAGATGACATCGATATCCGGTGGCAAGGGGGAGTTGGTGCGTTGGTGCAGGTGGTCCCACACGGCGCTGCGAACGAAGCCCGCAGCTACCCAGCAATCCGGCAAATCAAGGTCCCTCGCCAGGCGAAGGATGCGCATGCGTGCGTCGTCGGAGGCGATGAGGGTCTTTAACTGGGCGAGCTGCTGCATGGGGAAGGTTGTGGAGGCGCCGGGGCGGGACAGGTTATCAATCCCGTCTCTCTGGCGGGTAGGTTGGTGTTTGCACTGCCTGTGGGAGCGAATTCATTCGTGAATGGATTCGCTCCCACATCAAGACCCTCAGGCTGAGTACGACGCGGTGGCGGATTCCCTGGCGCGAACTCGACGGCATCAGCGACATGGCGAGTGGCTATTTTTCAGGTCCGCCGCCTACCGTTCGTCACCTGCATACCTGCATGTAAAACGCCGTTCGTGCTTCGAAACCCGCCGTGAAAAATCCCCGTCTGTTTCCCCGGTGAATCAATGTGGGAAATTTTCCCGCGAATTCGCTCTCCGTTAAAAAGGCCTGCGTTAAGCGGGCATCCCCGTTATTGCCCAACGCACCAAGAAAATCCTTGCAGCCATGCTGCCGCAAGGCCCCCGTCTGTCCAAAACACTGTGGCCAGCCATGCAAAGGGGCTTACTGGGAGCTCAAACAGAATGAGTTTCGTAGGGGAGGGGACCCAAGAGAACTGAGACGGAGGCCTGATTATGTCTTTCAAAAAATGCCTACTCGCGCTAGCGATTGGTGGCGTTCTCTCGGCATCCAGCGTGCTGGTACCTGATTACATTTCGATTTCATCCAATGCCCATGCCCAAGACGGAGGCGGTGGCAGTGGTGGTGGAGGCGGCGGCCACGGCGGTGGCGGCAGTGGTAGTGGTGGTGGAGGCGGTGGCCACGGCGGTGGCGGCGGCAGTGGTAGTGGTGGAGGCGGCCACGGTGGCGGCGGCAGCGGTAGTGGAGGTGGAGGCGGTGGCCACGGCGGTGGCGGCGGCCACGGTGGTGATGGCGGCGGCGGTGGCCATGGCGGTGGCCATGGTGGTGACGGCGATGGCGGCGGCCATGGTGGTCCCGGACATGGTGGTGATGGCGGCGGTCATGGTGGTCCCGGACATGGTGGTGATGGCGGCGGTCATGCCGGCAATGGCCATGGCGGTCCGGGACACGGTGACGCCGACAACGGCGGCATGGCCGGTAACCAGGGACCGGGCCGGGGCCACGACAACGACAACGACCATGACGCCGACGATAACGACAACGACGCCAGGGACGCTGCCAGGAATGAGGCCGATGCAGCCAGAGACGCTGCAAGAGCTGAAGCGGATGCAGCCCGGGATGCTGCAAGAGCCGAAGCGGATGCGGCCCGAGATGCCGCCAGAGCGGCTGGCGTGCCGAAAGCTGAAGCGGATGCGGCCAGAGACGCTGCCAGGGCAGCTGCGGATGCGGCCAGAGACGCCGCAAGGGCTGAGGCCGATGCAGCCAGGGACGCTGCAAAGGCTGCGAATCCGGATAACGACGACGCCGCGGATGCAGCCAGGGAAGCTGCTGAAGACGCCGCCGATGCAGCTCGTGAGGCAGCCGAAAACGCCGCTGATGCAGCCCGGGAAGCAGCCGAGGACGCCCCTGGCGCCCCGGTGGTCGCAGGTCCGGCTCCATAACGGGTCAGTAGTGTGAAGAGTCGTGTCTCTCGGAGTTCCCGGTTGGTGATTAGCCGACCGGGGCTCCGATTTTCTTGATGCCTGCAGCCAGTTCGCCGTCAGCCGCGCGGTAGCGGCGGGGTGCGCGGGGGGATCATGCGCTTCGAGCCGGTCGACTCATAGGCCGAGGCGAAACGCAGCAGGGCCGAGTCGTCGTAGGCGCGACCGGCGAAGGTCAGGCCGATCGGCATGCCGATGTCCGCCATCACGCCCATCGGCACGGTGACCGTGGGGACGCCCAGGTGGCGGATGGCGAGGTTGCCGTTGGCGACCCAGATGCCGTTGCTCCAGGCGATGTCCGCCGACTCCGGATTGATGTCCGCATCCGCCGGGGCGACGTCGGCCACGGTGGGGAACAGCACGGCGTCGAGGCCGAGCTTGTCCATCCAGTCTTCCAGGTCGAGCTTGCGCGTCTTTTCCAGGCCGCGCAGGCCTTCCGGCAGCGTCTCGATCTGGTCCCAGGTCTTCAGGCCGCGCTTGGCCATGTTGACGTACTCGTCCATGCCAGCGACGAGGTCGCCCTCGCGGTTCGGCAGGGTGCCGGGGTCGTGGGGGAAGATCTGCGGGCCGTCGACATCGGCCAGCTTGTTCAGCTTGGGATCGCCGTTGGCTCGCAGGAAATCGTCGAAGCCCCAGCCCGACAGCTCCCACAGTTCGTCGTGGAGGAATTCCTTGGAGACGATGCCGCGGTTGAACACGGTCGGCGCACCGGGACGGTCGCCCTCGCAGTTGGAAACCAGCGGGAAGTCGGTTTCGATGACCTCGGCGCCGGCCGCTTCCAGGGCCTCGCGGGCTGCTTCCCAGAGCGCGATCACCGAGGCGCGGGTGTTGATGCGCTGGCCGGTTGGGCCGCCGATGCCGGGGTTCTCGCTGGTGCCGGCTTCTTCATCCTTGTTGATGAACATGCGCGGCACACCGAAGCGCTTGCCCTTCAGGGCATCGGCCTTGGCGGCCAGGTCCAGGTAGGAGGCCGGGCGCACCGAGGCGACGCTGGGGATCGGCACCCAGGGTTGCAGGCGCCACAAGTCGCCGCGCTTGTCCTCGTCCTCGGCCACTATCACGTCCAGGATTTCCAGCAGGTCGGCCATGGTGCGGGCATAGGGCACCACGACGTCCATGGTCGGGGTCAGCGGCCAGTTGCCGCGCACCGAGATCACGCCGCGCGACGGGGTGTAGGCGCACAGGCCGTTGTTCGAGGCCGGGCCACGACCGCTGGACCAGGTTTCCTCCGCCAGGCCGAAGGCCGAGAAGCTGGCGGCGGTCGCCGTGCCCGCGCCGTTGGACGAGCCGGAGGCGAAGGGGGCAGTGAGGTAGTTGGCGTTGTAGGGGCTTTCCGCGCGGCCGTACACGCCGCGCTGCATGCCGCCGTTGGCCATGGGCGGCATGTTGGTCTTGCCCAGGCACACGGCGCCGGCGGCGCGCAGGCGTTCGATGGTGAAGGCGTCGCGGTAGGCGACCAGGTCCTTGAAGGCGGGGCTGCCGGAGGCGGCGGTGAGGCCTTTCACCAGGTAGCTGTCCTTGGCGGTATAGGGGATGCCATCCAGCGGGCCGAGGGTTTCGCCGCGGGCGCGGCGGGCGTCGGAAGCTTCGGCTTCCTTGAGCGCGTCGGGGTTGCGCACGACCACTGCGTTGAGCCGGGTAGCGGTGTCGGGGCCGTCGTAGGCATCGATACGTGCGAGGTAGGCCTTGACCAGTTCGACCGACGTGGTGCGGCCGGACTCCAGTGCATCGCGCAGTTCGGCGATGGAAACCTCGGTTACTTCGATCATGCTGTCACCGCCGGCTGTTGTTGGGTGATACCGCGACTGTCTGCATCACGCTGCACCTTGGACTCAAGGAAATCACTCATCTTCGAATCGGCTCTCATATCGGTCCTCGTTTCCCTGCGTCGTGCGGCAGGGTCTGTACGTCACGACCTGGGCTGGCCAGGTTCTCAGGCGGCCAATTTTTGCACCAAGCTGGTGCCCGGGGGAATCGCTACAGTGGTTGTCCCGGCTGTCAGCTGCATCCCTGGAGGCTTGCCGTCCTGGTTCGGGATCGGCGTTCGCAGTGTGACTACTGTAGGCTGTGCGGCCAGTTTCAGTGGATGAACAGGTCAGACAGATGACGGACAGAACCTATCGCAGGGCCATTCCCGGCGACGCGGCCCGGGGCATCGAGATACGCGGCCGCACGCGGGAGAACGCATTCTGCGCAGAAGCACTGCGGGCGCTCGGTATCACGGCCGAGTCCTGGGGCGCTGGCATCGAAGACGGCAGCTGTCCGGATTCGGGCGGCGCCTATCGCTCACCTGACGTCGAACCGGTGCGCATGGCGCACCCTGCGAAAGGGCGCGAAGCTTGCTCCAGGCCCCTCGCCCACAAGCGAATCGATGTTCCAGGAGCGTGGATGATTATTTCCGCCGGGATTGCCATTCCCGGCCCTGCAATGGAGGAATGCCAATGGCTTCTTACGAAGCACTCTTCGCCATAGGCGAGGGCTTCGACGCCTTCGTCAGCCACGGCCTGCCGGCGGAAATCGCCGCGGTGAAGTCCGTGCAGCGCCAATTGGCCGAACCGGGCGCGATCAGCGAAGCCACGCGGCAACGCGTGCAGGCGATCGAAGGTCGCTACCACCTGCTGGTGGCCGGCGAAATGTGGTGCCCGGACTGCCAGATCAACGTCACGATGCTCGACCACCTGCAGAGCACCCAGCCGCGTGTCCAGGTGGCGGTCATCACCAAGGGGCGTGCCGAGGACGACCTGCGTGAACGCCTGGAGCTGGAGCGGATCCCGATTCCGCTCGTACTGGTGCTGGATGCGGATTTCCAGCTGGTCGGTCGCTTCATCGAACGGCCGCAGGACGTGATTGCCGGTGGCGACGCGGTGAAGCCCGACTATCGGGCGGGTCGCTACCTGGAAAGCACGCTGCGCGATTTCCTGTCGATTTTCGAAGCGGCGGAAGGGCGGGTAGCCGAGGGCGTGTAAGGCCCCGGCGCTTTCATCGGGCGGGCTTGCGCCGCCCTCATCTCGGACAGTGCCTCCCTGGCACTGCATCTGCTTTTCGATCGTTCGGCAGAACCGGCCCGACCCTTGCGGTCGAACCGGCTTCCTGTTGCATCAGCCCGCGGTCACTGTCGTGGCGATGTCGATGTTGCCGTGGGTGGCCTTCGAGTACGGGCAGACTTCATGGGCTTCCCGTGCAATGGCTTCGGCGACTTCCAGCTCTACACCCGGAACGCTGACGTGGAAGCGCGCCTGGAGGAAATAGGCGTTGCCGGTCATGCCCAGGTCCACCTCGATTTCCACGGCCAGATCCTTCGGCAGCGCGACTTTCCGTTGCTGGGCCACCAGCCCGATGGCGCTGATGTAGCAGGCCGACCAGGCGCCGGCGAAGAGTTGCTCGGCGGTCGGGTGGGGCAGGGTGGCGTCGAACCGCAGGTCCTGGTTCCCACTCGCGCCATGGGGAGCGGAAAGCTGGATGTCGAGACGGCCGTGGTCGTTGCGCGAGGCGCCTTCGCGGTGGGTTACGGTGGTGTGGGTCTTGCCGGTGAACAGTACTTTTTCGATCTGGCTCATGGTGTGTTCCTCGTGGATTCGTTCGTTTGAAAAGGCAACAGAAGTGGTTGTTTACATTGTGTCGGATACGAACAAATCGTATGCGATGTGAAGATACTCACGCAGGGACGACGCGACGTCAATAGCGCTCCGTTACTCTTCCGGACGGACGGTTGGCGAGTGTTTGCTTAAATGGCGTGCGCGATCTGTTCGCGCGCGCTCTATCGCGCGCGTCCTGCTCCTGCCGGAGGTAAGCGGGTAGCTGATAGCGGTGCAAGGGCTGGGCGTTCGCTGATCGCCCGAATCACTCGAACAGGACAGGGGGACCAGGGGAAAAGCCCGCATAATGGCGCCTCGTTCGCTCCCCACCTGAACAGGCCGATCTTCCGATGTCATTCGCCGAGCTCTTTCTCCTGGGCATTCCCGCCGTCCTGCTGACGGGCATTTCCAAAGGCGGCTTCGGCGGCGCCCTGGGTGGCATCGCGGTGCCGTTGCTGGCGCTGATGATGCCGCCGACCCAGGCGGCGGCCATCATGCTGCCGATCCTCTGCATGGCGGACATCACCGGGTTGCGCCGCTTCTACGGCAAGTGGGACCCACACAACCTGAAGATCATGCTGCCGGGTGCACTGGTGGGGGTGCTGATCGGCACCCTGAGCTTCGGCCTGCTCAGCGAACGACTGATCGGCCTGATGATCGGCGGCATCGCCATCGCCTTCTTCCTGCTCAACGTGTTGAATGCCGCCGCTTCCCAGGCACCCGGCGAGCCGAAGGTGTTCAAGGGCAGCCTGCTGTCCGGCATCGCCGGCTTCACCAGCTTCGTTGCCCATGCCGGTGGGCCGCCAGTCCTGATGTACCTGCTGCCGCAGCGGATGGACAAGGTGCGCTACGTCGCGACCGTGAACTGCTTCTTCCTGCTGACCAACGCCATCAAGCTGGTGCCCTATGCCTTGCTGGGGCAGTTCACCCGCACCAGCCTGACCGCCAGCCTGGCGCTGGCTCCCGTGGTGGTCGCCGGGGTGTGGCTGGGTATCTGGCTGCAGAGTCGGGTCAACCACACCTGGTTCTACCGCGTCGCCTGGGCCGGGCTGCTGGTCACCGGTATCCAGCTGCTCGTGCAGAATTGGTAATTGCCGCACCACAGGCTGATTCTTGATTTCAAATCAAATAACTTTGGTCGATTAGCGGCTTAATCGATAAAGGTAAAGTCGACACACTGCGCGCCATTCCAGTCATTGACCGCCCGGAGCGCAGCCATGTCTTCCACCTCCTCCATCCCTTCCTTCGGCCTCGGGACCTTCCGCCTGACCGGCCAGCCCGTCATCGATTCGGTGCGCAGCGCACTGGAACTGGGTTACCGCGCCATCGACACCGCGCAGATCTACGGCAATGAAGCCGATATCGGCCAGGCCATCGCCGAGAGTGGTGTCGCCCGTTCCGAGCTGTTCCTCACCACCAAGATCTGGGTGGAGAACTACGCCAGCGGCAAGCTGGTTTCCAGCCTGCGCGAGAGCCTCGAGAAGCTGCGCACCGATCAGGTGGACCTGACGCTGATCCACTGGCCGGCGCCGGGTAACGGCGTCGAGCTGCCCGAATACATGGAGGCGCTGGCGGAGGCCAAGGCCCAGGGCCTGACGCGCCGCATCGGCATCTCCAACTTCAACATCGAGCTGACCCGGCAGGCCATTGCGGCGGTCGGCAAGGACGAGATAGCCACCAACCAGATCGAGCTCAGCCCCTACCTGCAGAACGCGGCGCTGACCGCCTTCCTGAAGGAGCAGGGCATCCCGGTCACCTCGTACATGACCCTGGCCTACGGCAAGGTGCTGAAGGACCCGGTGCTGGCCGAGATTGCCGCCAAGCACCAGGCCACCGTTGCGCAGGTCGCACTGGCCTGGGCGTTGCAGCTTGGCTATGCGGTGATTCCGTCCTCGACCCGTCGCGAAAACCTGGCCAGCAACCTGCTCGCCAGCGATCTGCGCCTGGACGCCGAGGACATGGCACAGATCGCCGCACTGGAGCGCAATGGCCGCGAAGTCAGCCCCGAGGGCCTGGCCCCGGTCTGGGACTGACGGCCACGCCAGCTCCCCTGGCGCGACTGACTCCGGCGCGCCGCTGATTCCCGATGATCACCGAATGCCGTCAGGCGAGGGCGCCTTGCGTCCCGCCGACGGCCTGAACGAATACAGGAACGTCATGATGAACACCTTCACCAGACTCGCCCTGGCCACCGCATTACCGCTGGCCATGCAGGTCGCTTCCGCCGCCGACTGGTATCCGTCGGCCTATGGCGCGAACGATGAGATAGGCGCCGCCAACCTGCTGACCCCAGACGTGGTGAAACAGGCGGTGGGGCTGGTCAGGACTGGCAAGACCTATCCGCTGGCGGTGCCGGTGGACAAGAACCTGCCGGCCTTCCGCCACCGCAGCTTCCACCTCTACAACATCCAGCCGGGCGAACAGGCCGGCCAGTCCCTCGGCCCGAACAAGTTCACCTTCAACGACGAGATGGTGAACGCCTGGACCGGCGTCGGCACCCAGCTCAACGGTATCGGCCATATCGGCATCGACAACCGTTACTACAACGGTAACCAGGCGGCCGACTTCGTCACCGTCGAAGGCGTGAAGAAGCTCGGCATCGAGAAAGTCCCGCCGTTCGTGACCCGTGGCGTGGTGCTGGACATGACCGCGCACTACGGCAAGGCCATCGTTCCCGGCGGCACCGAATTCAGCGTCGCCGACATCCAGGCGGTGCTGAAGAAGCAGGGCCTGACCCTGCGCAAGGGCGATGTGGTGCTGTTCAACACCGGCTGGCTGGAGCTGATCGGCAAGGACAACAAGCAGTTCCTCGAAGTCGAGCCGGGCATCGGCATGGAAGCGGCGAAGTGGCTGGCCGACCAGGGCATCGTCGCCTTCGGCGGCGATACCTGGGCCTCGGAGGTCTACCCCAATCCCCACGGCAAGGATGAGTTCCCGGTGAACCAGTACATGCTGGCCAAACGCGGCATCTACAACCTGGAACTGATCGACAGCCGCGCGCTGGTGCGTGACCAGGCCTGGGAGTTCCTTTTCGTCCTCGGCCAGCCGCTGTACGTCGGCTCCACCCAGGTCAACATCAACCCGGTAGCGATCAAATGACGACTTCCATTTCGCGGCCGGCCTTCGCCGGCCGCAGCTTCCGCGTCGACTACGACGGCCTGTCCGCGCACAACCTCTATTCGGCGGACGGCTCCCGCCTCCGCTACGCCATCGTCTCCGGTCCCTGCGCCGGGGCCCAGGGCGAGGCTGAGTGCCAGTGGCGGGAAATTGCCGAGGGCATCCATGTGATCTCCTGGCAGGAAGCCGACGGCGCCACCGTGGTGCACGTCGACGACTTCGCCAACGGGCGTTCGCAAGCGTTCTTCACCGCAACCGACCTGAGCTTCCACCGGATGCAGGGGACGTTGACAGAGATCGACACGGAGGAGGGCGAGCAATGAAGTCCGGTCACGTACTGCTCGCGCTGGCCATCGGTGCGTTCGGCATAGGCACTACAGAGTTCACGCCGATGGGGCTGTTGCCGGTCATCGCCGAGGGGGTGGACGTCAGCATTCCCAGTGCGGGGATGCTGGTCACCGCCTATGCCATCGGCGTGATGCTCGGTGCGCCGGTGATGACGCTGCTGTTCAGCCGCTTCGGCCGGCGCGGTGCGCTGATCTCGCTGATGGCCATCTTCACCCTTGGCAACCTGCTTTCGGCGATGGCGCCCGACTACGCCACGCTGCTTGCCTCGCGCCTGGTCACCAGCCTCAACCATGGCGCTTTCTTCGGCCTCGGGGCGGTGGTCGCGGCGAGCGTCGTGCCGAAGGAGAAGCAGGCCAGCGCAGTGGCGACCATGTTCATGGGCCTGACCATCGCCAATATCGGGGGCGTGCCGGCGGCGACCTGGGTGGGCCAGCAGGTCGGCTGGCGCGTGGCATTCGCCGGCACCGCAGGGTTGGGGCTGATCGCAATGGCCGCGCTCTGGTTCGCCCTGCCCAGAGGCGAGCGGGGCAGCGTACCCAATGTGCGTCGTGAGCTGGCCGTGATCGTTCGCCCGAACGTGTTGCTGGCGATGGCTACGACGGTGCTGGGAGCTGGCGCGATGTTCACGCTGTACACCTACGTGGCACCGGTGCTCGCCGAACTGACCGGCGCTTCGGACGCTTTCGTCACCCTGGCGCTGGTGCTGATCGGCGTTGGTTTCACCCTCGGCAATAGCCTGGGGGGGCGTCTCGCGGACTGGTCACTCGACGGTTCGACGCGGATTTTCCTCGCAGGGCTGACCGTCATCATGCTGCTCTTGCCGCTGGCGCTGACCCATCACGTGGCGGCGGCGCTGGGCTTGCTGGTCTGGGGTGTCGCGACCTTCGGCCTGGTGCCGCCCCTGCAGATGCGGGTGATGGAGGCTGCCGCCGAAGCGCCCGGACTGGCCTCGTCCATCAACGTCGGCGCCTTCAATCTTGGCAATGCGCTCGGTGCGGCACTTGGCGGCGGCGTCATTGGCCTGGGTCTCGGCTACGTCGCCGTGCCGGTGGCCGGGGGCCTGCTGGCTGCGCTGGGGCTGTTGCTGGTGTGGCTGGGGCGGGCTGGCAAGGTCGCCGAGGTCGATCTGGCCGAGCAATCCTGCGACGCTGTGTGACTGAACCTGGTTGCTGACGGAATGGCAAGAGGCCCCGGGAGGAGAACTCCCGGGGCCTTCTGTTTGCCGGCATCAGATGGCCATGCTGTCCACCACGCCACCATCTACGCGCAAGGCGGCTCCGGTGGTCGCGGAAGAGTAGGGCGAGGCGACGTAGGTCACCAGTGCGGCGACTTCGTCCACCTCGGCCACCCGCTGGATGATGGAGCTGGGGCGCTCGCGGCGCACGAATTCATCCGCTTCCTCGCGCGCGGTGCGGCCGGACTGGCGTACGGCGTCGGCCACGAGATTCGCCACGCCTTCGGTGAAGGTCGGGCCGGGGAGGATGGCGTTGACGGTGACGCCGGTGCCCGCCAGGCGCTTGGCCAGGCCGTGGGAGACAGCGAGGTTGGCGGCCTTGGTGACGCCGTAGTTGATCATCTGTGCGGGAATGGCGACGCCCGATTCCGAGGACAGGAAAATCACCCGGCCCCAGCCGCGCTGGACCATGCCGGGGGTGTAGTGGCGGGCCAGGCGCACGCCGGAGAGCACGTTGATCTCGTAGAAGTCCAGCCACTCCTGGTCGTGGGTCTCATAGAAATCGACGTCGTTATAGATGCCCAGGTTGTTCACCAGGATGTCGGCGTGGGGCTCGGCGTCGAACAGCGCCTGTGCGCCTTCGGCGTTGCCGAGATCGGCGACCACGCCACGGGCCTTGCCGTTGGCGGCACGGATGCCGGCCACGGCTTCGTCAACGGAGGCGGCATTGCGCCCGACTATGACCACGTCGGCACCGGAAGCGGCCAGCTGGCGGGCGATGCCCAGGCCGATGCCGCCGGTGGAACCACTGATGATGGCGGTCTTGCCGCCGAGATCGATCTGCATGTCGTTGATCCTCATCCAGGGGGCACGGGATGTGCCGGTAATCGTCTGGATCTGGCGCCATGCTAGGAGCGGCTTGTAAGATCGTACATGACTTAATTCGACACACTTGAGTCCTTGAGGGTCTATGCTCGATCTCAGACAACTCCGTTATTTCGTCGCCGTGGCCGAAGTCGAGCACGTCGGAAAGGCGGCGGAGCAGCTGCACATTTCCCAGTCGCCGCTGAGCCGGCAGATCGCCCAGCTGGAGGAGCGCCTCGGCCTGCAGCTGTTCGAACGCAGCCAGCAGCGCCTTCGCCTGACCTCCGACGGGCGCACCTTCCTGCATGAGGCCAAGGCGCTGCTCAAGCACGCCGAGCGCCTGGAGTCCCTCGGCCGCCGCCTGGGCCGGGGCGAGACGGGCGGGCTGTGCATCGGCTACGTCAGCCATGCCATCCATGCCGGCGTGCTGCCCGAGGCGCTGCGCCATGTGCGCGAGGAGCGTCCGGGCATCCACATCGCGCTCTACAACCTCTCGGCCCGGGAGCAGTTCGAGGGCCTGCGCCAGCGCAGCCTGGATATCGCCCTGGTGTGCGAACCGCCGGCGGAGGACGACCCGGATCTGCTCGCCGCTCCCGTATTCGACGACCCACTGCACCTCGCCTTGCCGCTGGATCACCCGCTTGCGGATAAGCCGGTGATCCTGCCAGCCGACCTGCACGAGCAGGACTGGATCATGGTGGAAGGCCAGTTGCAGCCGAATGGCCGCGAGCGTTTCCTGGCCAGTTGCGTGGCCGCCGGTTTCACCCCGCAGATCCGCCTGGAAGCCGCCGAGCCGCTGAGTGCCATCGGCCTGGTTTCGGCGGGCCTTGGGCTGGCGCTGATCCAGCAGAGCATCGGTGGCGAGCGCAACCCCAACGTGGTGCTGCGCGAACTGCCCTGGCTGGGCCAGAGCACTGGCCTGTGGGCCGCCTGGCACCGCGTCGACCTGCGGCCGATAGTGGGCGACTTCCGTGAAATGGTGCTGGCGGGCGCCAAGGTCTGACTAACAGGTGGAAGGGATTTGATGATGCGTTAGGTCTCAAGTCTGTCGAATTATGACTTGGACGGTCTTGGTTGGGCGGGCATAGGATTGCCGCCACTGGAGTTCACAAGCGACTCCCCCCAACCCGGAGAACCCCCATGAGTCTGAAGTCCCTGATCCCCACCCGCCTTGGTTTCGGCACCGCGCCGCTGGGCAACATGTTCCGCGCCGTGTCCGCCGAGGAAGTGCAGGCCACCGTCGATGCCGCCTGGAACAACGGCGTGCGTTACTTCGACACGGCTCCCTTCTACGGCGCCGGCCTGTCCGAAACCCGCCTGGGCGCCGCCCTGGCCAACCGCCCGCGTGACGAATATGTACTGAGCACCAAGGTCGGCCGCATCATCCTCGACGAACTGGAAGACCCGGTCGCCCGCGAGCTGGGCGAGAAGAGCGGCCTGTTCGAGCACGGCAACCGCAACCGCATCGTCAACGACTACAGCGCCGACGCCACCCTGCGTTCCATCGAGGACAGCCTGAAGCGCCTGGGCACCGACCGCCTGGATATCGTCTGGATCCACGACATCGCCCAGGACTTCTACGGTGACCAATGGCTGACCCAGTTCGAGATCGCCCGCACCGGCGCCTTCCGCGTGCTCACCCGCCTGCGTGAAGAAGGCGTGATCAAGGCCTGGGGCCTGGGCGTGAACCGCGTCGAGCCCATCGAGCTGACCCTGGACCTGGACGAGCCGCGCCCCGACGGCTTCCTGCTCGCCGGCCGCTACTCGCTGCTGGACCATGAGCGCGCGTTGCAACGGGTGATGCCGCAGGCGGTGGAGCAGGGTGTCGGCATCGTCGTCGGCGGCCCTTACAGCTCGGGCGTGACTGCCGGAGGTGAACACTTCGAGTACCAGAAGGCCAGCCCGGCCGTGCTGGCGAAGCTGGAGCGCATCCGTTCCGTGGCCCGCGACCACGGTGTCGACGTGAAAGCCGCCGCCCTGCAGTTCGCCCTGGCCCACCCGGCCGTGGTCGCCGCGATTCCCGGTTCGACCCGCCCGCTGCACGCCAACCAAGACCATGCAGCACTCAGCGCCGTCATCCCGGCCGTGTTCTGGAGCGACCTGCGCGCCCAGGGCCTGATCAGCGCCGTAGCACCTGTCCCGACTGTTTGAACCCTCAGTCGCCGGGCTTCGCGGCCCGGCGCATCACAACCCGTCATCGATTCATTTGGGGCCGATGCCCCGGGAGAAACATCATGGCCAAGGCCACTGCTTTCATCGACCTCAACACCGAAATCGACCAGGTCTGGCAACTGATCGGCGGCTTCGACTCGCTGCCCGACTGGCTGCCGTTCATTCCGCAGAGCGCGCTCAGCGAGGGCGGCCGCGTGCGCACCCTGAAGAGCATCGCCGGCGACACCATCATCGAGCGCCTGCTGGACTTCAACGACGCCGAGCGTCGCTACAGCTACACCATCCTCAGTGGGCCCGCACCGGTTCGCGACTATGAAGCGACCCTGCGTGTCCTGCCCGGAGACGATGGCCAGGGTTCCCGCGTGGAGTGGTTCGGTTCCTTCATCCCCGAGGGCATCAGCGACGCGGAAGCCACCGCGCTCTTCACCACCATCTATGAGGATGGCCTGGCAGCGCTGAAGCGAGCCATCGAGCGCTGATGGCCTGAGGCACCCTGCTCGCCAGCGAGCTGCGCCTGGACGCCGAGGACATGGCGCAGATCGCCGCACTGGCGCGCAACGGCGGCGGTGTCAGCCCCGAGGGCCTGGCCCCGGTCTGGGACTGACAACCACGCTGGCTCCCTGAGCCAATTCGGCATGTTGCGCAGTCCAGCAAAAAAAACCGGGCGTCCCTCGGGAAAGGGAGCGCCCGGAAAACGTGGGTGACTCAGAGTTGCAGATTGGCCAGTTCGCGTGCGATCAGCAGTCGCTGCACTTCACTTGAGCCTTCGTAGATCTGGGTGATGCGCGCGTCCCGGTAGTACTTCTCCACCGGGTAGTCCTCCAGGTAGCCATAGCCGCCGTGGATCTGGATGGCGCTGGAGCACACCTGCTCGGCGATCTCGGAGGCGAACAGCTTGGCCTGGGAGGCCTCGGACAGGCAGGGCAGGCCGGCGCTCTTCAGGCGCGCTGCGTGAAGGATCATCAGGCGCGCGGCGTTGAGGCGGGTGTGCATGTCCGCCAGCAGGTTACCGATGCTCTGGTGCTCGATGATCGGCTTGCCGAACTGCACCCGTTCCCGTGCATACACAAGCGCCGCCTCGAAGGCTGCACGGGCGATGCCGAGCGCCTGGGCGGCGATGCCGATGCGGCCGCCTTCCAGGTTGGACAGGGCGATGGCCAGGCCCTTGCCGCGCTGCCCCAGCAGGTGCTCTTCCGGGATGCGGCAATCGCTCAGGGTCACGGCGCAGGTGTCCGAGGCCTTGATGCCCATCTTGTGCTCGCTGCGGTCGACGGCGAAGCCGGGCGTGTCGGTCGGTACCAGGAAGGCCGACAGGCCTTTCTTGCCCAGCTCCGGGTCGGTCACCGCGAAGACGATGGCGAGCTTGGCGCGCCGTCCGTTGCTGACGAATTGCTTGGCGCCATTGAGCACCCACTGGCCGTCCTTGAGCTCGGCGCGGGTACGCAGGTTGTGCGCTTCCGAGCCGGCCTGGGGTTCGGTGAGGCAGAAGCAGCCGATGGCGGCGCCACTGGCCAGGTCCGCCAGCCAGCGGTCTTTCTGGGCTTCACTCCCGTACTTGAGGATGGGGCCACAGCCAACGGAGTTGTGGATGCTCATCAGCGCGCCGAGGGCGCCATCGCCGGCGGAGATTTCCTCCACCGCCAGGGCATAGGCGACGTAGTCGATATAGGTGCCGCCCCATTCCTCGGGCACCACCATGCCGAGCAGGCCCAGCTCGCCCATCTGCTGCACCAGTTCGTCGTCGATCCAGCCAGCCTTTTCCCAGGCCTGGGCCTTTGGCGCCACCTCGGCTCGGGCGAATTCCCGCGCCATGTCGCGGATCATGCGTTGTTCTTCGGTGAGTTCGATATCGTGCATCGTGCGTTTCTCCCGCAGGCTGGTGCCGTCAGGCGGTGCGAAGGGGTTTGGCGGGGGCGGCCTTGAAACCGCTGAAGAAGGACAGCACCCGCTCTTGTGTCAGTTCCGCAAGGGTCGGTGGGTTCCAGCGCGGGTTCTTGTCCTTGTCGATGATCAGGGCGCGAACACCCTCCATCAGGTCACCCTTGTCGAACCACTGGTAGTCCAGGTGCAGTTCCAGGGCGAAGCAGTCGGCCAGGGACAGGTGACGTCCCCGGCGCAACAGCTCCAGGGTCACGGCCATCGCCAGGGGCGAGCGGCTGTCCAGCAGGCGCACGGTCTCCTCGGCCCAGTCGCGGAACTCGGGGCAGTCCTCGGCCAGCAACGACTGGCGGATGGCGGTGATATCGGGCTGGACGAAGTGCCAGTCGATGGCCTGGCGGAAGGCCTTCAGCTCCGAGCCGGGAATGCGCTCGGTGGCGAGGCCTGCCAGCAACTGGTGGAGGTTTTCCCGTGGGGCGTAGCTCCAGTTGAGGTTGTCCAGCGCCTGGTCCAGCTCGGCGATGCGTTCGCTGGGCAGGCAGTAGTCGGCAAGCCCGGCATAGAGCGCGTCGGCAGCACGTACATGGCGGCCTGTGAGTCCCAGGTAGGTACCCAGCTCGCCGGGCAGGCGCGGCAGGAAGTAGCTGCCGCCGACATCCGGGAAGAAGCCGATGCCGACTTCCGGCATGCCCATCCGCGTGCGCTCGGTGATGATGCGCAACGAGGCTGCCTGGGCCAGGCCCATGCCGCCACCGAGGACGAAGCCGTCCATCAGCGCCAGTACGGGCTTGGAGTAGCCGTGCAGGTATTCGTCCAGCGCGTATTCCTCTTCGAGGAACAGTTCGTGCTGGTTGTCGCCGGCCGCATGGCTCTCGTAGAGCATGCGGATATCACCACCGGCGCAGAACGCCTTCTCGCCCGCCCCGCGAATGACCACGGCGACGATTTCCGAGTCCTCCTCCCAGGCCCAGAGGTGGCGGCAGAGCAGGCGCACCATGGGCAGGTTCAGGGCGTTCAGTCCCTCCGGCCGGTTGAGGGTCAGGTGGCCGACGCGGTTGCGCACAGCGGCCAGGACCGGTGCCTCGTGCTCGCTCATGCTCAGGCTTCCCGGCGGAACAGGTTGATGATTGCGGAGAAGTCCAGGCCGCCGTAGCCCTGCAGGCTGAAGGTCTGGTAGAGCTGCTGGGCCGCAGCGCCGAGCACGACCGGTTGTTTGGCGTGGCGCGCGGCCTCGGTGGCCAGGCCCAGGTCCTTGAGCATCAGGTCGGTGCCGAAGCCGCCACTGTAGCCGCGCGAGGCCGGGGCGTTCTCCAGCACACCGGGGAAGGGGTTGTTGATTTCCGAACTCCAGCAGCGGCCGCTGGAGGTGTTGATGATGCCGGCTAGCACCTTCGCATCCATCCCGAGGGAAACGCCCAGGGCCATGGCTTCGGCGACGCCGACCATGGAGATGCCCAGCAGCATGTTGTTGGCGATCTTGGCCACCTGACCATTACCGCTGGCACCGCAGTGGACGATGTTCTTGCCCATGGCGGCGAGCAGGGGCTGGGCGTGGTCGAAGGCGCTGTCGGTGCCGCCGACCATGAAGGTCAGGGTGCCCGCTGCGGCGCCGCCGGTGCCGCCGGAGACCGGTGCATCGAGCATCGGATTGCCCTGGGCGGCAGCCGCCTTGGCCACTTCGCGGGCACTCAGCGGGTCGATGGTGGAGCTGTCGATCAGCAGTACGCCCCGGTTGACGTTGGCCAGGAGGCCCTCGGCGCCGAGGTAGACATCCTTCACGTGGGCTGCGGTGGGCAGCATGGTGATGATCGCCGCGACGCCGTCACGGGCCAGTTCCGCCGGGCCGTTGGTGGTGCGGGCGCCGAGCTCCACGAGGGCGGCGGTGGCCAGCGGCGAGGGATCGAACACGGTGAGGGTGTGACCGGCTTTGAGCAGGTTGCGGGCCATGGGGCCGCCCATGTTGCCGAGGCCAAGGAATCCGATATGCATGTTGGCGTCCTCCAGATATGGGGCCGGGAAATTCGGTCAGCGGTGAGTGAAGTTCGGGGCGCGCTTTTCAACGAAGGCGTTCATGCCTTCCTTCTGGTCGGCGCTGGCGAACAGCGAGTGGAACAAGCGCCGCTCGAAGCGCACGCCTTCATTGAGCCCCAGCTCGAAGGCGCGGTTGACGCATTCCTTGGTCATCATGGCGGCGGGCAGCGATTTGCCGGCGATGCCGCGCGCCACGGAGAGGGTTTCGTCCAGCAGGGATTCGGCCGGCAGCACGCGGGCTACCAGGCCTGCACGTTCGGCTTCCTCGGCGGTCAGCTGGCGGCCGGTCAGGCACAGCTCCATGGCCTTGGACTTGCCCAGGGCATGGGTCAGGCGCTGGGTGCCGCCGATGCCCGGAATGACCCCCAGGGTCAGTTCCGGCAGGCCGAATCGGGCGTTTTCGGCGGCGTAGATGAAGTCGCACATCAGCGCCAGTTCGCAGCCACCGCCAAGGGCGTAGCCGGCGACCGCGGCGATCAGCGGCTTGCGCCGTGCACCGATGCGGTCGGCGGCGGCGAAGAAGTCATCCAGGTAGATCTGCGGGAAGCCGAAGGCGGACATCTCCTTGATGTCGGCGCCGGCGGCGAAGGCCTTGGCCGAGCCGGTGATCACGATGCAGCCGACTCCGGCGTCGGCCTCCAGTTGGTCGAGCGCCTGGTTAAGCTCGGCGACCAGCTGCGAGTTGAGGGCATTCAGCGCCTTGGGGCGGTTCAGGGTGATCAGGCCGACACGATCCTGTACCGAGACCAGCAGGGTTTCGTATTCCATGGTGTTTCTCCAGGCGGGCCGGCGCGCCTGGCGCCGGCCCGGTGGGGTCATTTCAGGGTGATGGTGGTGTTCACCGCGCCGCCGACATCGTCCTCGTCGAACCAGCGCTGGGTAATGGTCTTGGTCTGGGTGTAGAACAGCACCACCTGCTTGCCGTAGGGGCCGAGGTCACCCAGCTTGGAGGCGCGGGAGCCGCTGAAGGAGAACAGCGGGACCGGCACCGGGATCGGTACGTTGATGCCGACCTGGCCAACGTCGATCTCTTCCTGGAAGTGACGCGCAGCGGCGCCGGAACGGGTGAAGAGGGCGGTGCCGTTACCGTTCGGGTTGGCGTTGATGAAGGCGATGGCCTCATCCAGGCTGGCGGCATTCACCACGCAGAGCACCGGCCCGAAGATTTCTTCGCGGTAGATGGTCATTTCCGTGGTCACGCCGGAGAAGATGGTCGGGCCGACGAAGTTGCCGTCCTCGTAGCCGGGTACTTTCGGGTTGCGGCCATCGAGCACCAGCTTGGCGCCTTCCTCGATACCGGTGGCGATCAGGCCGCTGATACGGTCCAGCGCGGAGCAGGACACCACCGGGCCGATGTCGGTACCCGGCTCGATACCGGCATTGACCTTGAGGGTCTTGGCCTTTTCCACCAGGTCCGGCAGCCAGTTCTGCGCCTCGCCTACCAGGATCACCACCGGCAGGGCCATGCAGCGCTGGCCGGCGGCGCCGAAGGAGGCGCCCAGCAGGTTGTTCAGGGTCTGCTGCTTGTTGGCGTCGGGCAGGACGATGGCGTGGTTCTTGGCGCCCATCATGCATTGCGCGCGCTTGCCGTTCAGGGAGGCGCGGTTGTAGACGTGGGTGCCCACCTTGGTGGAGCCGACGAAGGATACGGCCTTGATGTCCGGGTGGTCGCAGATGAGGTTCACGGCATCGACGCCGCCATGGATCACGTTCAGCACGCCTTTGGGGATACCGGCTTCCAGCGCCAGTTCAACCAGGCGCATGGTCACCAGCGGGTCCTGCTCGGAGGGCTTGAGGACGAAGGTGTTACCGCAGGCGATGGCCATGGGGAACATCCACAGCGGGATCATCGCCGGGAAGTTGAACGGGGTGATGCCGGCGCACACGCCGATCGGTTGCAGCAGGGTGTAGGTGTCTACGCCATTGGCCACGTTATTGGCCAGCTCACCCATCTGCAGGGTGCCGATATTGGCGGCGTGCTCCACCACTTCCAGGCCACGGAAAACATCGCCCTCGGCGTCCGGCAGGGTCTTGCCCTGTTCAGCGGTGAGCAGGGCAGCCAGCTCCTTCATGTTTTCGCGGATCAGCTGCTGGTACTTGAGGAAGATGCGGGCGCGGGCGCCGATGGGGGTCTTGCGCCAGGTCTTGAAGGCTTCCTGGGCGGCAGCGACGGCGGCATTCATTTCGTCCTGGGTGGCGAAGGGCACGCGAGCGAGCACTTCCTGGGTGGCCGGGTTGACCACGTCGCGCCATTGCTGGGTCCTGGATTCGACGAATTCGCCATTGATGAGCAGCTTGACGCTGGGAACGCTGGAAGAAGTCATTTACGGGTCCTGCCTGCTTTCGTTGGGTCGAGTGAGTCCCCTCGGTGCCAGGCGCCGAGCGGTCGGGTTTTCGGTCGGGAGGCCGGCGTCGGTGCCGGCCGGTGGTCAGCCCTTGAGTTGCGGGAAGTCTTCTTCGAAGTACTCCTGCTCACCCCGTGCATCGCTTTGGCGGCGCTGCACTTCCATCTGCCGCAGTTCCACCCGGCGGATCTTCCCGGAGATGGTCTTGGGCAGTTCGCGGACGAACTCGATACGGCGTACCCGTTTGTAGGGCGCCAGGTGTTCGCGGGCGAAGGCGAGGATGTTGCAGGCGAGTTCGGCGCTGCCGGGCTCGTCATGGGCGAGGATCAGGAAGGCCTTGGGCACCGCCAGGCGCACCGGGTCCGGGCTGGGCACGATGGCCACTTCCATCACGGCGGGGTGCTCGATCAGGGCGCTTTCCAGTTCGAAGGGGCTGATGCGGTAGTCGGAGGCCTTGAACACGTCATCGGCGCGGCCGACGAAGGTGATGTAGCCGTCTTCGCAGATCTGCGCGGTATCACCGGTGCGGTAGTAACCGTCGCGCATCACTTCGGCAGTTTTTTCCGGGCTGTCCTCGTAGCAGAGCATCAGGCCCAGGGGGCGTACATCAAGGGGCAGGGCCACTTCGCCTTCGTTGCCGGGCTGGCCGTCGGGGTCGAGCATGGTCACCCGGTAGCCGGGCAGCGGGCGTCCCATGGAGCCGGGCTTGAGCTTCTGGCCGGGGGTGTTGCCGACCAGCGCGGTGGTTTCCGACTGGCCGAAACCGTCACGCAGCCACAGGCCCCAGGCGTGATGGACCTGCTCGATGATTTCCGGGTTCAGCGGTTCACCGGCACCCACCAGCTCACGCAGGCGCAGGCGGTCGCGGTAGCTGGCCAGGTCTTCCTGGATCAGCATGCGCCACACGGTGGGCGGCGCGCAGAGGCTGGTGATGCCGTAGCGTTCCAGCACGCCCAGCAGGGCCGGGGCGCTGAAGCGCGAGGTGTTGTGGATGAAGATGCAGGCGCCGGCGTTCCACGGGGCGAAGAAGCAGCTCCAGGCATGCTTGGCCCAGCCGGGGGAGGAGATGTTCAGGTGCAGGTCGCCGGGCTGCAGGCCGATCCAGTACATGGTGGAGAGGTGGCCGACCGGGTAGCTCTGGTGGCTGTGCAGCACCATCTTCGGCTTGGAGGTGGTGCCGGAGGTGAAGTAGAGCAGCATCGGGTCGGTGGCCAGGGTCACGCCGTCGGCCTCGAACTCGGCGGAGTATTCCAGGGCGGCGTTGTGCGGCGTCCATCCCGGTGCGCCCTGGCCGACGCTGATGCGGGTGCAGCCTTCGGCCAGGCCCTTGAATTTGTCCAGGTTGGCGCTGCCGACCACCAGATGGCGGACACGGCCGCGCTCGATGCGGTCGCGCAGGTCTTCGGGGGTGAGCAGGGCGGTGGCGGGAATCACCACGGCGCCCAGCTTGAAGGCGGCCAGCATGGTCTCCCACAGGGCGATGTCGTTGCCCAGCATCATCAGGATGCGCTCGCCGCGCTGAACGCCTTGGGCACGCAAGTGGTTGGCGACGCGGTTGGAGCGTGCGGACAGTTCCTCGAAGCTGTAGCGGCGCTCGCTGCCGTCTTCTTCGACTATCCAGAGTGCGGTGGCCTGGTTGCCCTTGGCCATGCCGTCGAAGTAATCAAGGGCCCAGTTGAACTCGACCAGTTGCGGCCAGCGGAAGTCACGTACGGCGGTGTCGTAGTCGGTGCGGTTGGCCAGCAGGAAGTCACGGGCGGCCAGGAAGGGAAGGCTGTTGTGGTTCATGGTGCGTGCCCTTGATTGTTTTTGTCGGGTCTTTCGGCCTGTGGCCGGGTTGGTGGGTTGAGTATAGGTGGGCGCAAATCAAATAAGAACGCGCAGAAAAACCGGTACGATGTGCAAAAAAATCATAGGTGCTGGTTGCTCTTTCTGAAGCGACTGCGGCAGGTCGATTGAGTTACGCAGCACAGCTTTTGTGTAGGAGCGAGCTTGCTCGCGAAAGGTTTGGCTCGGAAGGTTCGCGAGCAGCGCTCGCTCCCAAGAATGCTGCGTACCGACCTTTGGGGCGGGGTTGGGGTTCGTCTTGTTGGGCCTGGCTGCGCTCTGCGCCAACCTACAAGCGCTGAGGCCTTGCTTGTGGGAGCGAATTCATTCGCGATGGCAGCGTACCTGCCCCCTGGGACATCCAGGGCGAACCTGCGGTCCGCTTTCGCGAATGAATTCGCTCCCACAGATCCTCGTCGTTACCAGAGCGGCAGGGTGTAGCTGAGGATCAGGCGGTTCTCGTCCAGGTCGTTGCCGAAATTGGTCGAGCGCACCGTGGCGTTACGCCACTTGAGCCCGAGGTTCTTCAGCGGACCGCTTTGCACCACGTAGGCGATGTCGGTGTCGCGTTCCCATTCCTTGCCGTCCTCGCGGCCGGTGCCCAGTTCCACGCCGTCGCCGCTGAGGTAGCGGGTCATGAAGGTCAGGCCCGGAATCCCCACGGCGGCGAAGTTGTAGTCATAGCGCGCCTGCCAGGAGCGTTCCTCACGGTTGGCGAAATCGCTGATCTGCACGAAGTTCACCAGGTAGGCATCGCTGCCGTTGACGTAGGCGAAGCCGGTGTCGCCGCTCATGCGCTGGTAGCCCAGGCCCAGTGCGTGGCCGCCGATACCGTAGGTGAACATGGCGCCGAAGGCCTTGTTGTCGACATTGCTGCCGCCCTCGTCAGTGGAGCGGGCGAAGCGCAGGTCGCTCTTCAGGCTCTGGCCATCACCCAGGGGAAGCAGGTGGTTCAAGGTCAGCATGTGCTGGCGGTAGAAGTCGTCCAGGCGGCCGAAGCCGTAGCCGGTCGTCAGGGCATCGTTCCATTTGTAGCTGAGGTTGGCGAAGTCGAAGGCGTCGCTGGTGGTCTGGCGGGCACGGATGTTCTTCACGCCGACGCTGGTGACACCCATGTCTTCGTAATCGGAGGAGTCGCGCTGGTTCACCTGGCGCAGGCGTCCGGCGTCGAAGGTCAGGCCGTCGATCTCCAGGGAGTTGAGCTGGCCACCCTCGAAGGTCTGCGGCAGCAGGCGCGAGTCGTTGGCCAGCAGCACCGGTAGCTTGGGCATCAGGGTGCCGAGCTTGAGGGTGCTCTTCGAGGCACGCAGCTTGGCGGTCAGACCCAGTTCACCGTACTCGTCCTGGGCGCGCTTGGGCGCTTCGCGATCACGCTTGAGCAGGCCGGAGCCGCTGCGGTCCGGGCTGGAGTCCAGCTTCACGCCCAGCAGGCCGATAGCGTCCAGGCCGACGCCGATGCTGCCTTCGGTGAAACCCGACTCGTAGCGCAGGAGGAAGCCCTGGGCCCATTCCTCGGCTTTGCTCTGCGGCGCGGCGTGTTGGCGGAAATCGCGGTTGAAGTAGAAGTTGCGCAGTTCCAGGCTGGCCTTGGAGTCCTTGATGAACTCGGCGCTGGCTGGGGACGAAAGCAGCACTGCGCTGCTGCTCAGTAGCAGGCTGGAGGTGAGGAGGGAGCGTTGCATGGAGGCCTCTTGTAGTTGTAGTGGACGAACGGAGACGTACCGGCCTGGTGGGCCGGTAGCGGAATGGCAAAGGAAAAAAGGCACGCCGCAAAGGAGCGACCGGCGTGCCGGATAACGCGGTGGTCAGTGGCTGCTGGCGGCTGCCGCTCCCAGGCCGGTCTGCGCACGCACGAACTGGTCGGCGTAGGCGGCGCGCTCACGGCTGGCGCGGGCGCTGCGGTCGAGGCTGGACACCAGCACGATCACGACGAAGGCCAGGGGCATGGAGAACAGCGCCGGCTGGTCGTAGGGGAAAATCGCCTGGGCGTGACCCAGCACCCCGACCCACACCGCAGGTCCGCAGATCACCAGGGCCAGTGCGCTGATCAGGCCGGTCATCCCGCCCCAGAGCGCGCCGCGGGTGGTCAGGCCCTTCCAGTACATGGCCATGATCAGCACCGGGAAGTTGGCCGAAGCGGCCACGCCGAAGGTCAGGCCCACCAGGAAGGCGATGTTCATCTGCTCGAAGAGAATGCCCAGTCCAATGGCTATCACGCCGATGGCCACGGTGGCGATGCGCGATACGCGCATTTCATCCTTCTCGCTGGCCCGGCCTTTCTTCAGCACGGTGGCGTAGAGGTCGTGGGAGATGGCCGAGGCACCCGCCAGGGCGAGTCCGGCGACCACCGCGAGGATGGTGGCGAAGGCCACGGCGGAGAGGAAGCCGAGGAACAGGTTGCCGCCCACCGCCTGGGCCAGGTGCATGGCCACCATGTTGCCGCCGCCGACCAGGGCGCCGCCGAGCTTGCCGTCGACGAAGAACTGCGGATCGGTGCCGACAATGACGATGGCGGTGTAGCCCAGCACGCAGACCACAAGGAAGAAGAAGCCGATGAACAAGGTGGCGAACAGCACCGAGCGACGTGCTTCCTTGGCGTTGGGCACGGTGAAGAAGCGCATCAGGATATGCGGCAGGCCGGCGATGCCGAACACCAGGCCAAGCGACAGGGACACCGCGCTGATCGGGTCTGCCAGCAGGGTGCCGGGGCCCATGATCCTGGTGCCGCTGGCGTGTACGGCAACGGCGCGCCCGGCCAGTTCTTCGAAGCTGAAGCCGAACTCGCTCATCGCCATCAGGACCAGCGTGGTACCACCGGCGAGCAGCAGCACCGCCTTGGTGATCTGCACCCAGGTGGTGGCGATCATGCCGCCGAAGATCACGTAGATCAGCATCAGCACGCCGACCACCACCACCGCCAGCTGGTAGTCCAGTCCGAACAACAGCTTGATCAACTGGCCAGCGCCGACCATCTGCACCACCAGATAGCAGCAGACGACGGTGAGCGAACCGAGGGCGGCGAAGCTGCGCACGGAGGTCTGGTCGAGGCGATAGGAAACGATGTCGGCAAAGGTGTAGCGCCCCAGGTTGCGCAGGCGCTCGGCCATCAGGAAGGTGACGATGGGCCAGCCGACGAAGAAGCCGATGATGTAGACGAAGCCGTCATAACCCTTGGCGAATACCAGGCTGGAGAGCCCCAGCAAGGTCGCCGCCGACATGTAGTCGCCGGCGATCGCCAGGCCGTTCTGGAAGCCGGAGATGCCGCCGCCTGCGGTGTAGAAGTCCGCGGTGGAGCGGGTGCGCCGGGCGGCCCACCAGGTGATGGCCAGGGTGGCGAGGACGAAGACGAAGAACATGCCGATGGCGTGGAGATTGAGCGGCTGCTTCTCCGCTGTGATCGGGCCGGCGAAGCTGGTCAGCGGTGCGAGGGCGAGCAGGGCGATGAGCGCTTTCATGCGAGGTTCTCCTCGAGGATTTCCGCGCTCAGGGCGTCGAAGCGGGTGTTGGCGTGGCGCACGTACCAGGCGGTCAGCAGCCAGGAGAAGATGATGATGGCGGCGCCCAGCGGAATGCCCCGGCTGAGGTTGCTGCCCTCGTACAGCGGCAGGTGCAGCCAGCCGGGTACGAAGGCCACCAGCATGATGAACAGGTAATAGATCGCCAGTACCAGGGCGCTGAGGGACCAGGCGAGGATCGCCCGTTGGCGGGCCAGGCGCTGGAACTTGGGGTTGGCCTTGATGCGCTCATAGGCCGGGGAGTGGGTGGTGTGGTGAGGGTTCATTTCGGGCTCCGCTTTAGTTGTTGTTGTCGTGCCTTTGGCTGCCGCCTTTTCCGGGCGTGCAGCACTCCCGGCGGCGTCCCGTGGGACGTCGCCAAGTTCGCCGTCGCTGTTCGAGTGGGGAGGGGTGTCAGCGACCGCCGGCCCCTCCAGGGGCCAGCAGGTGATGGGTTGCGCTGTGGCGTCTGGCAGCCGGTATGTGCGGCAGCCCAGGGGCAACCGGAGGGCAGGGCGCAGTCGTGCCGGCGTCGGTCCTCCATGATCGGGGCATCGCGTATCCGGCGATGCGCTGGCAAGGCATGTGCCCGGCACGGAGGCCGGAGATCAGGCATGCGCTCATGCTCGTAGCCCTGTGTTCTTGTTGGCTGAGGGGCTGGCCCGGCCGCGAAAAAATCACTTGGCCGTGGGGCGATGGCTGTGAGTATATGTAGGCATCCATCCACCAATGAACAGACAAAAAATCCTGATGGACATGCAAAAAAGTGCCAGCCTCGAACAGGTGAAGTGGGATGACCTGCGCTTCTTCCTTGAGGTCGCCCGTACGCGTACCGCCACCGGGGCCGCGCGACGCCTGGGCGTCGACTACACCACCGTATCGCGGCGGGTGCGCGCCCTGGAGCAGGCACTGGGTGCGCTGCTGTTCGAAAAATCGCGTGCCGCCGGCTTCGTTCTTACGGTGGAAGGGCAGCGCCTGCTGGGCCATGCCGAAACCCTGGAAAGCACGCTGCAGGCTGCTTGCGAGCAGGTGTCGGGTACGCGCCTGGGGCTCTCCGGCCATGTGCGCATCGGCTGTACCGAAGGCTTTGGTTCCTACTTCGTGACGGCACAGATGAGTCGTTTCCTCGAGCGCTATCCGCACATCTCCGCCGACATCCTGCCGGTGCCGCACTTCGTCAGCCTGTCACGGCGCGAAGCGGATATCGCGATCACCCTGGAGCGGCCCGAACGCGGTCCCTACGTCTGTTCGAAACTGGCCGACTATCGCCTGCGCCTCTACGCCACGCCTGAATACCTGGCCGCGCATGCGCCGATCGAGACCCGCGAGGATCTGGCGGGACACCCCTTCATCACCTACGTCGAAGACCTGGCGTTCAGCCCCAAGCTGCTCTATCTGAACGACCTGCTGCCGGGGGCCATGAGCCAGTTGCGCAGCACCAGTGTCATCGCCCAGTACCAGGCGGCATTGCAGGGACGGGCGCTGGCCATCCTGCCGTGCTTCCTGGTCGCAGGTGATTCCCGATTGCAGGCGGTGCTGCCGGACGAGGTGGAAGTTACCCGGCAATTCTGGATCTACTACAGCGAGGATCTGCGGCGCCTCAAGCGCATAACCCTCGTCGCCGAATACCTCCATCGTTGTGCCGATCTCAACCGTGGATGGCTGATGGGGGAGGAACACAGGTTGCAGGTTCCAACTCTGGAGTGAGGGTCCGGCGCGTTCGAGGATCGTCCTCGGTGCCGGCACGTCACACGGGAAGAGGAGACGTGATATGGACCGATTCACCGGCGGTTGCCTGTGCGGCAATGTTCGCCTTGCGGCGACGGGGCGCCCGTACCGCGTCGGCATTTGCCATTGCCTGGACTGTCGCAAGCATCATGGAGCACTGTTTCATGCGTCCGCGGTGTTCCCCCAGGAGGCCGTGACGATCGAGGGCGAAACGCGCGACTACGCCGGGCGGTTTTTCTGTCCCCGTTGCGGCTCATCCGTTTATTCGCGCACCGCTGACGAAATCGAAGTGAACCTCGGCTCCCTGGATGCTCCTGACCAGCTGAAGCCGACCTACGAGCTCTGGAGCATCCGTCGCGAGTCCTGGTTACCGCCGTTCCCATTCACGCGGCGGTATGAGCGTGATCGCGAAGGCACGGGGCGCACCGAGGATTGAGCATTGCACGCAGTGCGGGCGATGAGGATCAAGCGAACTCAGACACCCGCGCCGTGCAGGAACATCTGCTCCAGCACATTGGCTGAACTGGAACTGGCCGCCCGCCCACGGCGCTCGGCATCGACCATACCGTAGACCATGGTGGTGAACAGTTCGGTGAAGACCGCCGCGCTGATGTCGATGCGAAACACGCCTTGTTGCTGGCCGCGCAGGAAAAAGGCGTCCAGGGCGTGGATGTAAGACAGCCAGCGCGCGCCACCTGCCTCCGGAGTGAGGAACTCGGGGCTGTACTGGAACATCAGGAAAACCAGCATCTCGCGGTGGGTCAGGTGCTCATCGATCAACTGGCGCAGCGCGTCCAGCGGTTCGGCCTGCTCCAGGTCGGCGGTGGCGATTATCTGGTTGAGCAGCTCCTCGCCGTGGCTCTCCAGCATGTCCACGAGATTGTCGCGCGTGCCGCAGAAGCGGTGCAGCGTCGCCTTGCTCACTCCGGCCGATTCCGCCAATTCCTTCAACGTCGCACGCGGGCGATCGACGATGGCCATGGCCAGTGCTTTCAGGAGTCGTTCGTCGTGGGCAGTCAGGGGCATCAGCGGGTCTCGGCTCGGTTTCGGGTTGCGCGCATTGTGCAGAAAAAGTCCAGCGCGTCCAAAAGGCAATGACACATCCAAACACAAATGAATCAAATGAGACAATAGTGACTCATTCAAATCTTGAGGAGATCATCTGCGCCGTTTTCAATCTGCCGTGGGTGAATCATGGGTCGTGTACGTGAAGTTGGGATGGTCTGCGCCCTGGTGGCGCTGATGACGTTGATGACGCTGGCGGGGTGCGGCCCTGCGGAGGAGCAGGAGGCCCAGGCAGAAGTAGCGCGACCGGTTGCCGTGTTGACCGTGGCCACCGAGCCGCTGGTGCTGACCTCGGAGTTACCGGGCAGGATCGAGCCCGTGCGTGTCGCCGAGGTGCGTGCGCGGGTGGCTGGCATCGTCCTGGAAAAGCGCTTCGAAGAAGGCGCGGACGTCAAGGCCGGCGACCTGCTGTTCCAGATCGACCCGGCCCCGCTCAAGGCGGCCGTTTCCCGCGCAGAGGGCGAACTGGCCCGCGCCAAGGCCGCGCTGTATGAAGCCCAGGCACGCGTGAAGCGATACGCGCCGCTGGTGGAGATCGAGGCGGTGAGCCGCCAGGATTTCGACAGCGCCATGGCTGACCTCAGTGCCGCGCAGGCGACGACCCGCACGGCCCAGGCTGACCTCGAAACCGCGCGTCTGAATCTGGGTTATGCCTCGGTCAAGGCACCGATTTCCGGGCGCATCGGTCGCGCGCTGGTGACCGAGGGCGCGCTGGTGGGGCAGGGCGACGCCACCCTGATGGCGCGCATCCAGCAACTGGACCCCGTGTATGTCGATTTCACTCAGTCGGCGACGGACGCCTTGCGCCTGCGTGAAGCGCTGAAAGCCGGAAATCTTTCCGCGGGCGACAGCAGCGCGCTTTCCATTCGCGTCGAGGGCACCGAATACGAGAGCAAGGGTTCGCTGATGTTCACCGACGTGGCGGTGGACCCGGGCACGGGCCAGGTTTCCCTGCGCGGCAAGTTCGCCAACCCGGACGGCGTCCTGCTTCCGGGCATGTATGTGCGCGTGCAGGCCCCCCAGGGCATGGACGATCGGGCCACCCTGGTACCGCAGCGCGCTGTGCAGCGTACCGCCGACGGCGGTGCCCTGGTGCTGGTGGTCGGCGAGGACAGCCGTGCCGAAGTGCGCGCCGTGAAAACCGGCGTCATGCAGGGCGCGCGCTGGCAGATCAGTGAAGGGCTGAAGGGGGGCGACCAGGTCATAGTCGGAGGCCTCGCCGGACTGCAGCCCGGTGCCAGGGTCGCGCCGCAGCAGGCGCAGGACCAGCAGGTGTCGCGCCAATAAGGTCGGCTTCGCCGCGAGGAATTCACAATGTCTCTGTTCTTCATCAAACGCCCCAACTTTGCCTGGGTGGTGGCGCTGTTCATTTCCCTGGCCGGCCTGCTGGTCATCCCGCTGCTGCCGGTGGCGCAGTATCCCAACGTGGCACCGCCGCAGATCTCGGTCACCGCCACCTATCCGGGCGCCTCGGCGAAGGTCCTGGTGGAATCGGTCACCAGCGTCATCGAGGAGTCGCTCAACGGCGCCAAGGGCCTGCTCTATTTCGAGTCCACCAACAACTCCAACGGCATCGCCGAAGTGGTGGTCACCTTCCAGCCTGGCACCGACCCGCAGCTGGCCCAGGTGGACGTGCAGAACCGCCTGAAGAAAGCCGAGGCGCGCATGCCGCAGGCCGTGCTCAGCCAGGGGCTCCAGGTGGAGCAGACCAGCGCCGGCTTCCTGCTGATCTATGCGCTGAACTACAAGGAAGGCGCCGAGCACGCCGACACCACGGCGCTGGGCGACTTTGCCGCGCGCAACATCAACAACGAGCTGCGCCGCGTGCCCGGCGTCGGCAAGCTGCAGTTCTTCTCGTCCGAAGCCGCCATGCGCGTGTGGATCGACCCGCAGAAGCTGGTCGGCTACGGGCTGTCCATCGATGACGTAAGCGCCGCCATCGCCGGGCAGAACGTCCAGGTGCCAGCCGGCAGCTTCGGCAGCTCGCCGGGCAGCACCGAGCAGGAACTGACCGCGACCCTGGCAGTGAAAGGCACCCTGGACAGCCCGGAGGAGTTCGGCCGCATCGTGCTGCGTGCCAATGCCGACGGCTCCACGGTGAAGCTCGCCGACGTCGCGCGACTGGAAATCGGCAGCGAAAGCTACAACTTCACCTCGCGCCTGAACGGCAAGCCAGCGGTGGCGGGAGCCATCCAGCTTTCCCCCGGTGCCAACGCCATCCAGACCGCCGAAGCGGTCAAGCAGCGCCTGGCCGAGCTGTCGGTGAACTTCCCCGCGGACGTCGAGTACTCGGTGCCCTACGACACTTCGCGCTTCGTCGACGTGGCCATCGAGAAGGTGATCCACACGCTGCTCGAAGCCATGGTGCTGGTGTTCCTGGTGATGTTCCTGTTCCTGCAGAACGTCCGCTATACGCTGATTCCGTCCATCGTGGTGCCGGTGTGCCTGCTGGGTACGCTGGCGGTGATGTACCTGCTGGGCTTTTCGGTGAACATGATGACCATGTTCGGCATGGTGCTGGCCATCGGCATCCTGGTGGACGACGCCATCGTGGTGGTGGAGAACGTCGAGCGGATCATGGCCGAGGAGGGGCTGCCCCCGGCGGCCGCCACGGTCAAGGCCATGGGCCAGGTCTCCGGCGCCATCATCGGTATCACCCTGGTGCTCTCGGCGGTGTTCCTGCCGCTGGCCTTCATGGCCGGTTCCGTGGGGGTGATCTACCAGCAGTTCTCGCTGTCGCTGGCGGTGTCGATCCTGTTCTCCGGCTTCCTCGCGCTGACCTTCACCCCGGCGCTGTGCGCCACGCTGCTCAAGCCGATTCCCCATGGTCACCACGAGAAGCGCGGATTCTTCGGCGCCTTCAACCGCGCCTTCGACCGCCTGACCGAACGCTACACGGTGCTGAACAACGGCCTGGTGCAGCGTGCCGGGCGCTTCATGCTGGTGTACGTCGGTATCGTTGCGCTGCTGGGCTACTTCTACCTGCGTCTGCCGGAGTCGTTCGTGCCGGTGGAAGACCAGGGTTACAACATCGTCGACGTCCAGCTGCCGCCCGGCGCGACCCGCGCGCGCACCGACGCCACCGCCCGGGAGCTGGAGGCCTTCCTGCAATCTCGCGAGGCGATCCAGAACTCGTTCCTGGTGACGGGCTTCAGCTTCTCCGGCATGGGCGAGAACGCCGCACTGGCCTTCCCAACCTTCAAGGATTGGTCCCTGCGTGGCGCGGACCAGTCCGCCGAGGCGGAGGCCATGGCAGTGAACGAGCACTTCGCTGTACCCAGCGACGGCTCCATCATGGCGGTGACGCCGCCGCCCATCGACGGCCTGGGTAACTCTGGCGGCTTCGCCCTGCGCCTGCAGGACCGCGGAGGGCTGGGACGCGAAGCCTTGCTGGCCGCTCGCGACCAACTGCTTGGCCAGGCCAACGGCAACCCGAAGATCCTCTACGCGATGATGGAAGGCCTGGCGGAAGCCCCGCAGCTGCGGCTTGAGATCGATCGCGACAAGGCGCGCACCCTCGGCGTGAGCTTCGAGTCGATCAACAGTGCGCTGTCCACCGCCTTCGGTTCGGCGGTGATCAACGACTTCACCAACGGTGGTCGCCAGCAGCGCGTGGTGGTGCAGGCGGAGCAGGGTGCACGGATGACCCCGGACAGCGTGCTCAAGCTCTATGTGCCCAACACCGGTGGTGAACTGGTGCCGCTGAGTGCCTTCGTCAGCACCCACTGGGAAGAGGGGCCGGTGCAGATCGTGCGTTACAACGGCTACCCCTCCATCCGCATTTCCGGTGATGCCATGTACGGCGTGAGCACGGGTGAAGCCATGGCCGAGATGGAGCGCCTGGCCGCCCAGCTGCCGGCGGGCATCAGCTACGAGTGGACCGGCCTGTCCTATCAGGAGAAGGTGGCCAGCGGCCAGGCATCGCAGCTGTTCGCGCTGGCCATCCTGGTGGTGTTCCTGGTGCTGGTGGCGTTGTACGAGAGCTGGTCGATCCCGCTGACGGTGATGCTGATCGTGCCTATCGGTGCGCTGGGTGCGGTGCTGGCGGTGATCGTCGCCGGCATGCCCAATGACGTGTACTTCAAGGTCGGCCTGATCACCATCATCGGCCTGGCGGCGAAGAACGCGATCCTCATCGTCGAGTTCGCCAAGGAGCTCCGGGAGCAGGGACGCGGCCTGCGCGAAGCTGCCATCGAGGCCGCGCGCCTGCGCTTCCGCCCCATCGTGATGACCTCCCTGGCCTTCATCCTCGGCGTGGTGCCGCTGGCCCTGGCCACCGGCGCAGGCGCGGCCAGCCAGCGCGCCATCGGCACCGGCGTGATCGGCGGCATGCTCGGCGCCACGTTGCTGGGGGTGATCTTCGTGCCCATCTGCTTCGTCTGGGTGCTGTCGCTGCTGCGGAGCAAACCCACTCCCGTTGAACAACCGACCCAGGCCCTGGAGTGATCGCCATGCGCAAATCCGTCTTTACCGTCTCGGCGCTGGTGTTTGCCCTGGCCCTCGGCGGCTGTTCCATGGCCCCGACCTACGAGCGCCCCGCATCGCCCGTTCCCCAGGCCTGGAGCACCGACAGCAGTCAGTCCGGCGCCGAGGTCGGCGGCCTCGACTGGCAGGCCTTCATCACCGACGCCGAGCTGCGCCGTCTGGTGGGGATCGCGCTCGACAACAACCGTTCCCTGCGCCAGACGCTGCTGGATATCCAGCAGGCTCGCGCGCAGTACCGCATCCAGCGCGCCGACCGGGTGCCGGGGCTCAGCGCCGGCGCTTCGGGCAATCGCCAGCGGGTGCCGGCGGACCTGGCCAGCGAAGGTGTCTCGGACGTCACCAGCAGCTACCAGGTCGGGCTTTCGCTGCCCGAGTACGAGCTGGACCTGTTCGGCCGGGTGAAGAGCCTGACCGACTCGGCGCTGGAGCAGTACCTCGCCACTGAGGAAGCGGGCCGAAGTGCGCAGATCGCGCTGGTCGCCGAAGTCAGCCAGGCCTACCTGACCTACGACGGCGCCCAGCGGCGCCTGGAACTGACCCATCGCACCCTGGCCAGCCGCGAGGACTCTTTCGTGCTGATCGAGCAGCGCCGAGCCGCTGGCGCTGCCACCGCGCTGGACTACCAGGAGGCGCTGGGACTGGTGGAACAGTCCCGCGCCGAGCTGGAGCGGAACCAGCGGCAGAAGCAGCAGGCGTTCAACGCCCTGGTGCTGCTGCTCGGTACGCAGGACGCCGCGAAAGAGCTTCCGGCGGTCTCACGGGACGAACTGCGGCTGATCCAGGACATTGCCCCCGGCACCTCATCCGACCTGATCGAGCGGCGCCCGGACATCCTCGCCGCCGAACGCCGCCTGAAAGCGCGCAATGCCGATATTGGCGCGGCGCGCGCGGCGTTCTTCCCGCGCATCAGCCTGACCGGCAGCTTCGGCACCTCCAGCGCGGAAATGTCCGGTCTGTTCGGTGGCGGTTCGCGGTCCTGGAGCTTCGTGCCGAACTTGTCGCTGCCGCTGTTCGATGCCGGACGCAACAGCGCCAACCTGGACCTGGCCGAAGTTCGCAAGGACGCCGCCGTGGCTGAATATGAAGGCAGCATCCAGACAGCGTTCCGCGAGGTGGCCGACGCTCTGGCGGCCACCGACACGCTGCGTCGTGAAGAGGTCGCGCGGCGTGCCCTGGCCAACACCAGCGCGGAAACCCTGAAGCTGGCCAAGGCCCGCTATGAGGGCGGCGTGGACAGCCATCTGCGGTACCTGGATGCCCAGCGCAGCGACTTCCTCAACGAACTGGCGCTCATCGAGACCAGCACCGAGCGGCAGATCGCCCTGGTCGATCTGTTCCGTGCCCTTGGTGGGGGCTGGGCGCATCAGCCCGGCAGCGCAGCGGCGGCCATGAGTCTGGACGGCTCCAGGTGGGGGACTTCGGATGGACCTCGCAGCAATCCTCGGCAGGCAGGTTTCGAAGCAGGGGGGTGAACGATTCGGCCTGAGGTTTCAGTCGAGGAGCTGGCGCATTTCCTCGGACAGGGGCATTGGCTGGAAGGCGCTGATCCTGGCGCGGCCGCTGTTGCCCAGCGGCACCCAGATGCGCGAGAAGAGCAGGGCGGCCGGCATGCGCATTGCCTGGCCGAGTACTTCCCGGTAATCCCCTTGTTGCCAACCGGCCAGCAGCATCAGCCAATGGCTGCGGGTGTGAAGCAAGGGCATGCGCTGGGTGAGGATGTGGGCGCGCTCCAGCCAGGGCCAGGCCAGTTGTGGATCGCGGATGGCAAGGGCCTGGTCGGCCTGCAGGAAGGCCTGGTCGATGGCGCTGCGAAGGGCGGGTTTCACGGGGCGTTCATCCATGCAAGGGGAATGCGTGGGAGTGAACACCCTGTAGCTACTTGAGGGTCAAGGGTGTAGCGATGGTGGGCTGAAGCCCACCCTGCATATGCTCCGGCTCAAGGGTGGATGGCGCTCTTCCCATCCACCCGCAGGGCCGGGCCTCAGAGCTTGATCAGCACCGACTTCAGCTCGGTGTAGTGCTCGATGGCCGCCGCGCCCATCTCGCGGCCGACGCCGGAGAGCTTGTAGCCGCCGAAGGGCAGGGCCGGGTCGAGGGCGCTGTGGCAGTTGACCCAGACCGAGCCGGACTTGATGCGCGGCACCATGCGGTGCACCGCCGCAAGGTCGTTGGACCAGATGCTGGCGCCCAGGCCATAGGGGTTGTCGTTGGCCATGCGCACCACCTCGTCGACATCGTCGAAGGGCATCGCCACCAGCACCGGGCCGAAGATTTCTTCCTGCACCAGGCGGTGCTGCTGGTCGACGTCGACGATCACCGTCGGCTTGACGAAGTAGCCGGGGCCGAAGCCTTCGCCGCCACAGGCGATGGTGGCGCCCAGTTCGCGGCCGAGGTTGATGTAGCCGGTGACGCGGTCCTGCTGCTTGGCGGAGATCAGCGGGCCCATCTGCACGCTCGGGTCGAGGCCGTTGCCGAGCTTCATGCCGTTGGCGATGCCGGCGATGTCGGCGATCACGTTGTCGAAGTGCTTGCGGTGCACGTAGAGGCGCGAGCCGGCGCAGCAGACCTGGCCCTGGTTGAAGAAGATCGCGGTGGCGGCGCCGGCGGCGGCCTCCTGCAGGTTGGCGTCGGGCAGGACGATGGTCGGCGACTTGCCGCCGAGTTCCAGGGTCACGCGGGTCATGTTGTCCATGGCCGCCTTGCCGATCTGCTTGCCGACTTCGGTGGAGCCGGTGAAGGTCAGCTTGTCGACACCCGGGTGGCGGGTGAGGGCGACGCCGGCGTTGAGGCCGGTGCCGGTGACCACGTTGAAGACTCCGGCCGGGTAGCCGGCTTCCAGCACCAGTTCGGCCAGCTTGAGGGCGGTCAGCGGGGTTTCGTCGGCGGGTTTGAGCACCACGGTGCAGCCGGTGGCGAGCGCCGGGCCGAGCTTCCAGCAGGCCAGCAGCAGCGGGAAGTTCCAGGCGACGATGGCGCCCACCACGCCGACGGCTTCGCGGCGGATGTAGCCGTGGAACTGGTCGTTGGGCATCAGCGGCAGCGACGGGTCGACGGTGCTCCCTTCGATCTTGGTGGCCCAGCCGGCCATGTAGCGGAGGAAGTCGATGGCCAACTGCACGTCCATGACCTGGGCCACGGCGGCGCTCTTGCCGTTGTTCAGGCATTCGAGCTCGGCCAGTTCCCGGGCATCGCGCTCCATCAGGTCAGCCAGGCGCCACAGCAGGTTCTGCCGTTCGCGCGGACGCATGCGGCTCCAGGCGGAATCGTCGAAGGTCCGGCGGGCGGCCTGCACCGCGCGGTCGACGTCTTCGGCACTGGCGGAGGGCACCTCGCCGAGGATCTCGCCGCTGGCCGGATTGCGGAAGCTCATGGTGTTGCCGCTGGCGGCGTCCTGCCATTCGGCGCCGATCAGCATCTTCAGCTTGCGGTTGAGGAAGGCGTTGGTCTGAGGGAGGACGGGCAGGTCAGCGAGCATGGGGGAAGCCTCTGTTCATTGAAGTTGTACCCGGCTTTCGCAACCCCCATGCCAAGGCCGTAAAAGTCTGTTAAGGCATTGATTTAAAAGAATTACTCAGGTTGTTTCAGGTCGCCGTCGAACTGCTCGCTGTTGCACTTTGAGACTCGCTGAGACGAGCCTGGAACAGTCGCACTGTCTACCTTTACCGGATGCTGCAGGGCGCAGTCTCAGCGTGGAACAGTCTGTCGCGAAATTAGACGCCGGGCCCCGCCATCAGCATCCCCGCCAAGCCAGTGTTTTGCGGCTAAAGCGTTGTTATAAAAGGACTTTCATTGGCATGGCACACATTATGTATTTGCCGTGACAACTGCACCCGCTCCGCCGTGGGGTGCAAATCATAAGAACAACACCGTGGAGGTCTGACCTTGAAGACGACTCGACTCCGGCAGCACGCGGGCACCCTGGCACTGGCCATGGCGTCCCTGATGTTCGCCCAGGCCCATGCAGCCGAGGAGGGTCCAGCCCTCCTCAAGTCCAAATGCATGGGTTGCCACATCCCCGAGGGCAACGATTCCTATAGCCGCATCAGCCATCAGCGCAAGACGCCTGAAGGCTGGCTGATGAGCATTGCGCGCATGCAGGTGATGCATGGCCTCCAGATCAGCGACGACGACCGCCGCACCCTGGTCAAATACCTGGCCGACAAGCAGGGCCTGGCCCCTGGCGAGACCGATGGCGTGCGCTATGCCATGGAGCGTCGCCTGAATACCGTCGAGCAGTTCGACGACCAGCTCAGCCAGATGTGCGGCCGTTGCCACTCCGGCGCCCGCGTCGCCCTGCAGCGCCGTCCCGCCAAGGAGTGGGAACACCTGGTCAACTTCCACCTCGGCCAGTGGCCGTCTCTCGAATACCAGGCCCAGTCCCGCGACCGCGACTGGCTGGAACTCGCCCTCAAGGAAATGGTGCCGGAGCTGGCCAAGCGCTTCCCGCTGGAGAACCAGGCCTGGGCCGACTGGCAGAAGGCCAGACCCAAGGCCGATGCCTTGCCGGGGCAGTGGAGCTTCAGCGGCCACATGCTCGCCAAGGGTGATGTGCGCGGCGTGATGACCGTAACCGCCGATGCCGGTGACACCTTCAAGGTCGAGGTGAAGGGCCAGTACGCCGACGGCACGCCGTTCAACGGCAGCGGCTCGGCCATTCTCTACAACGGCTACGAATGGCGCGGCAATGTGAAGGTCGGCGAGACCAACCTGCGCCAGGTGTTCGCTGCCCTGAACGGCGAGATGAAGGGCCGCATGTTCGAGGCCGAGCATGACGAGCGTGGCCTGGACTTCAGCGCCGCCAAAGACGGCAACGCCAAGTTGCTGGCCATACAGCCCGCCTTCATCAAGGCGGGTAGCGAAACCGAGTTGACCCTGGTCGGCAGCGGTCTGAAGGGCACTCCTGACCTCGGCGCCGGCGTCGAGGTGGTGAAAGTGCTGGAAGTCACTCCCAAGCTGGTTCGCGTCAAGGTCAAGGCTGCCGCCGATGCCGCACCCGGTGTGCGCAGCGTCGCGCTTGGCGAACTCAAGGGTGTCGACCTCGCGGTGTACAAGGACATTGCCGAGGTGAGGGTAGTGCCCGCGTTCTCCATCGCCCGTGTCGGCGATAACGGCGGCTCCACACCCAAGGTGCAGGGCCGCTTCGAAGCGGAAGCCTGGGGCAAGGGTGCCGACGGCCAGCCCTATCGCATTGGCTACCTGCCGGCGAAGTGGTCGGTGGAGCCTTTCGACGAGCGTGCCAAGGACGATGAGGACGTGAAGTTCGCCGGTGTGATGCAGAAGGATGGCGTGTTCATCCCTGGTGACGCCGGCCCCAACCCGGAACGCAAGATGATGACCAACAACGCCGGCAACCTGAAGGTGATCGCCCAGCTGGAAGAGGGCGGTCAGAAGGGCGAAGGGCACCTGATCGTCACCGTGCAACGCTGGAACAACCCGCCGATCCCGTAAGCGGTATCGGCTCGGGCGGGGCTGCCCCGCCCGGATTCGCAACGACGATTGGGATGAATTCCGGGAGGTCGCCATGGGCGCAATCTTGAATCTGGTCGAACGCAACCTGCACGAAGTGCGAGTGGATGCCGACCGCATGCTGTTCCATATCCCGAGCAGTTCTCTGTTCGCCGCCGATGAGGTTACCGGCGGCATCATCGACGCCCTGCGTCAGCAGAGCTGCTCGTCCGAAGACCTGGTGCAGCGCCTGGCCGGGCGTTTCGCCGGGCAGGACATCAATGAAACCTTGCGCGAGCTGATCGCGCTGGAAGTGGTCAGCGACGGTTCGCCGCTGACACCGGAAATCGGCATCAGCAAGGTGGAGCGCACGGCGCTCAACACCGTGGTGCTGAACGTCAACACCGGCTGCAACCTGAGCTGCACCTACTGCTACAAGGAAGACCTGGACAAGCCTTCGGCCGGCAAGAAGATGGGCGCGGAAACCGCCGAAGCCTCGGTGGAGATGCTGCTGCGCGAATCGCCCGATGAAGAGCGCTACAGCGTGGTGTTCTTCGGTGGCGAGCCGCTGTCCAACCGTCCGCTGATCGAGCACATGGTGGACTATTGCGAGCGTCGCTTCAGTGATGCTGGCAAGCAGGTGGAGTTCATCATGACCACCAACGCAACGCTGCTCACCGAAGAGATCATCGACTACCTCAACAAGCATCGCTTCGGGCTGTCGATCAGCATCGACGGGCCGAAGACGGTGCACGACCGCAATCGCATCACCGTGGGCGGGCAGGGCACCTATGACGTGGTCCGGCGCAAGGTGGACCTGCTGCTGTCGCGCTACCGCAGCCGCCCGGTGGGCGCGCGGGTGACCCTGACCCGTGGCATCACCGATGTCGAGACCATCTGGAACCACCTGTTCAACGAGCTGGGTTTCGCCGAGGTGGGCTTCGCCCCGGTCACCTCGGGCGACATGGCGAACTACAACCTCACCAGCGAAGAGTTGGTGGAAGTCTTCGCCAACATGAAGGCGCTCGGCCGTCGCTACCTGGAGGCGGCCCTGGAGCACCGCAACATCGGTTTCTCCAACCTTCACCAGCTGATCACCGATATCCATGAAGGCCACAAGAAGGCGCTGCCCTGCGGGGCCGGCCTGAAGATGCTGGCGGTGGATCACAAGGGCGAGCTGAACCTCTGCCACCGTTTCACCGGTTCCAGCATGCCGACCTTCGGCAACGTGCACAGCGGGGTGAAACAGGTCGAACTGAACGACTTCCTCTCCCAGCGCCTGGATCGCTCCGGCACCGGCTGCGACACCTGCCGCATCCGCAACCTGTGCTCCGGCGGCTGCTACCACGAGAGCTACGCCCGCTACGGCGACCCCACTCACCCGACCTATCACTACTGCGAGCTGATGCGCGACTGGGTGGACTTCGGCATCGAAGTCTACAGCCGCATCATGGCCGTCAACCCGGCTTTCATCAGCAGCTACATCTCTCCGCGGAAGGCGCACTGACATGAAACATCTGAAGCCGCTCAACAACAAAGCGCAAATGCTCGAAAAAGCCGCAGCCGAAGATCGCATCGAGGAAGTCATGGCCATGAGTGCGGTGGCCGGATGCACCGCCACCACCGACCCGGGCTGGGAAGTGGATGCCTTCGGCGGGGTGAGCTCGCTGTGCCAGCCGATGGAAGCCGACCTCTATGGCTGCTCCGACCCTTGCTGGTGGCCGGCCCAGGTGCCCGACATGATGAGCACTTACCAGGACTGGAACGCCCAGGCGTCCAACTCCGCAGAAGACTGGCGCAACCTCGGCACCGTATTCCCGAAAGACAAATGACCGGCGACAAGAACAAGAGGGGACACCGCATGAAACTCAAAGCCATCGCCAGCCTGGCGACCGCCGTCGCCGGCTTCGCACTGGGCACCAATGCCTGGGCCGCTGATGCAGCCGGTCCGGCGCTGAAGGCCGGTCATGAATACATGATCGCAACCAACTATCCGAACAACCTGCACGTGGTCGATCTGGCCAGCGACAGCCTGTACAAGACCTGTCGCCTGCCAGACGCCTTCGGTCCCGGCACCGCGATGATGGCGCCGGACAACAAGACTGCCTTCATCCTCAACAACCACTTCGGCGACCTCTACGGCGTCGACCTGGACGACTGCAAGACGGTGTTCCACGCCAAGCTGTCGCGCAATCCGGGGGAGAAGGTGCGTTCGATGTTCTCCTTCGCCCTGAGCCCGGACGGCAAGGAGCTCTACACCACGGTCAATCCGACCCAGGTGATGAGCGACCATTACGTGGTCAAGCAGCCGCGCCTGGAAGTGTTCCGCACCAGCGATGGCCTTGACGCCAAGCCGGTGCGCAGCTTCCCGATGCCGCGCCAGGTCTACCTGATGCGCGCCGCCGATGACGGCAGCCTGTTCGTCGCCGGGCCGGACATCTACAAGATGGACGTGCAGACCGGCAAGTACGAGGTGGCGGTACCCGGCCGCAACTGGCAGCGCCCGAACTACAGTGCCCCGGACGTGTTGTATTTCTGGCCGCACCAGACGCCGAACCACGAGTTCTCGATGCTTTATACGACGGCCAAGTTCAAGGATGAGAAGCAGGACCTGGCCACCGCCGACTTCATCTATGGCTATGTCAGCATCGACCTGAAGACCGGCAAACCCACGGTCCAGGACTTCGCGCCGCTGACCGAGCTGTACTTCACCGGCCTGCGCTCGCCGAAGGACCCGAACCAGATGTTCGGCGTGCTCAACCGTCTGGCGAAGTACGACATCAGGGAGCAGAAGCTGATCAAGGCCGCGAACCTGGAGCACACCTACTACTGCGTCGCCTTCAACACCAAGGGCAGCAAGCTCTACCTGGCCGGCACCTTCAACGACATCGCGGTGTTCGATCCGGACAGCCTGGAGAAGGTGAAGAACATCAAACTGCCGGGTGGCGATATGGCGATTACCACGACGCAGGTGTTCATCCGGTAAGGGCACAAAACGTGTGGGAGCGAATTCATTCGCGAATGAATTCGCTCCCACAGATCGGGATTGCCGCCGATGGGGCGAACCCATATCCGACCAATGGGTCACTAGACAGGAAAACAGGCTTTATTTACCTTTCCGTTTACGTAAAGGTAAATAAAGCCCAATTACGTACCAGGCCTCTCTGCCGTAGTCGAGGCCAGTTGATCAGCGTCGATCCCAGCACAAAGACAAGAAGGGAAAGCCATGAATCACCAGAGCTACACCCGGGGGCGGCAGGACAAGGACCTGCTCGCCATGACCATAGGCGCGGCATTCGATGCCACGGTTGCCAAGTTTCCCGAGCGCGAGGCGCTGGTAGTCAGGCACCAGGGCCTGCGCTACAGCTGGAAGGAACTGGCCGAAGCGGTGGAGCGTCACGCCCGTGCCTTGCTCGCCCTGGGCCTGAACAGCGGCGACCGACTGGGTATCTGGGCGCCCAACTGCGCCGAGTGGTGCATCACCCAGTTCGCCAGCGCCAAGATCGGCGCCATCCTGGTCAACATCAATCCGGCCTACCGCAGCAGCGAACTGGAATATGCGCTCAAGCAATCCGGCTGCCGCTGGGTGATCTGCGCCGACGCTTTCAAGACCTCCGACTACCACGCCATGTTCCTCGGCCTGGTGCCTGAGCTGGCCGCAGCGGAACCGGGCAGACTGAACTGCGAGCGCCTGCCGGAACTGCGTGGCGTGGTCAGCCTGGCCACCAACCCGCCGGCGGCGTTCCTGCCCTGGGCCGAATTGCAGCAGCGGGCAGGGGAAGTGAGCGTCGAAGCCCTGGCCGAGCGCCAGGCCAGCCTGCAGTTCGACGATCCGATCAACATCCAGTACACCTCCGGCACCACCGGCTTCCCCAAGGGCGCCACCCTCAGTCACTACAACATCCTCAACAACGGCTACATGGTCGGCGAGAGCCTGGGCCTGACCGAGCAGGATCGCCTGGTGATCCCGGTGCCGCTGTACCACTGCTTCGGCATGGTGATGGGCAACCTGGGCTGCGTGACCCACGGCGCCACCATGATCTACCCGGGCGACGCCTTCGACCCGCTGACCACCCTGCGTGCCGTGTCCGAGGAGAAGGCCACCGCCCTCTACGGCGTGCCCACCATGTTCATTGCCGAACTGGATCACCCGCAGCGCGGCGAGTTCGACCTGTCGAGCCTGCGCACCGGCATCATGGCCGGCGCCACCTGCCCGATCGAAGTGATGCGCCGGGTGATCAACGAGATGCACATGAGCGAGGTGCAGATCGCCTACGGCATGACCGAGACCAGCCCGGTGTCCCTGCAGACCGGCCCGGACGATGAGCTGGAACTGCGCGTGACCACGGTCGGCCGCACCCAGCCGCACCTGGAGAGCAAGATCGTCGACGCCGAGGGCAGGATCGTCCCGCGCGGTACCATCGGCGAACTCTGTACCCGTGGCTACAGCGTGATGCTGGGCTACTGGAACAACCCGCAGGCGACCACCGACTCCATCGACCCCGGCCGCTGGATGCACACCGGCGACCTCGCGTCCATGGACGAGAACGGCTACGTCTGCATCGTGGGTCGCAGCAAGGACATGATCATTCGCGGCGGCGAGAACATTTATCCGCGCGAGCTGGAAGAGTTCTTCTTCACCCATCCGGCAGTGGCCGACGTGCAGGTGATCGGCATTCCCTGCAGCAAGTACGGCGAGGAGATCGTCGCCTGGATCAAGTTCCACCCCGGCCACACCGCCTCTGAAGAGGAACTGCGCGCCTGGGCCAAGGAACGCATTGCCCACTTCAAGGTGCCGCGTTTCTTCCGCTTCGTGGATGCCTTCCCGATGACGGTGACCGGCAAGATCCAGAAGTTCCGCATGCGCGAGATCAGCATCGAGGAGCTGACCCCGCCGAAGGACGACAAGGTGACGGCGATTCGGTAGGGCCGGAAGACAGGGGCATTCTTCGCCCCCACAGGTATAGCCCCCTACAATGTTCGCTTCTTCGCACCTGCCCCAAGGGAGCCCATGACAGGCACGTCCGCCGAGAAAGGCACCATCTCCGTCCGCCTGGTCCACGAAGCCCTGCTGGAACTCCGCCAGCGGGGCTTTGACGATTCCGACCTGCTGAGCCAGAGCGGCATTCCCGTCGAGCTGCTGGCCAAGCCCTATGGACGCGTGTCGTCGCAGCTCTACGGGCAGCTGTGGCTGCTCATCGCGCGGACCATGGACGACGAGTTCTTCGGCATGAACCCGCGGCGGATGAAGTCCGGCAGCTTCGCCTACATGACTCGCGCGGCGGCGAAGGAGCCCACCGTGGGGGCGGCCCTGGAGCTGTCCCTGCGATTCCTCGAACTGGTCTTCGACGGCCTTTCGCCGCGCCTGGAGCGTCGGGGCGGTCTTGCTGAAATTACGTTGGATGAACCCGAGGAGCAGCAATGCAGGGCCTTCAGCTACTTCACCCTGTGGCTGATGATCCACGGCCTGATGTGCTGGCTGGCCGGGCGGCGCATTCCCATCCTCGGCGTCGACCTGCGCTGCGCAGTGCCGGACTACATCGAGGACTACCGGGTGATGTTCAGCACCAATCTGCGCTTCTCCCGTCCCCAGAGCCGACTGCTGTTCAATGCCGACTGCCTGGAGCTGCCGGTTCGGCGCACGCCGCGTGACCTCAAGCGTTTCCTCGCCGGCTTGCCGGCGAACATCCTGGTACGTTATCGCGATCCGCAAAGCCTCGCGGCGCGCATCCGCGCCTACCTGCGCAGCATCCGCCCCGAGCGCTGGCCCGACGTGGAAGCGCTGTCCAGCCACTTCTACATGGCGCCGTCCACCCTGCGCCGCAAGCTGTCCCTGGAAGGGCAGTCCTACCAGGGGCTGAAGGACCAGGTCCGGCGCGACCTGGCCATCGCCCGACTGGACAACGGGGAAGGCAACTTCACCGAGCTGGCCTTCGAGCTGGGCTTTGCAGACACCAGCGCCTTCTACAAGGCATTCAAGAAATGGACCGGCTCAACGCCCGGGCAATACCGCGCCTTGATTCATCCGGATTCAAGTTGAGGCGCCTTTCCGCCGCTGTATGACAGGGCGGCCGATGCCTGCACCCAATTGCCGACCAGAAACACACAGGACCCTTTCCATGCCCCTCAACCGACTTTCCATCCAGTGGAAGATCACCTTGCTGGCGGGCCTCTGCCTGCTGGCCATCGTCGCCGTGCTGATCGGTATTTCGCTCTACCGCATGGGCGCCGGCACCGAACTGGTCAAGGCGAACAGTGCTCAGATGCTGGAGACCTCGGCTCGCGAGCGCATGGAAGGGGAGGGCAAGGTGCAGGCGCTGACCATCCAGCGCTACTTCCTCTCGTCCTACCAGGACGGCCTCAACTTCTCCCGCCAGGTGCTGCTGCAGAAGCGCCAGGCGCAGAAACTGCAACTGGACAGCCAGGCGCTGCGCGACGACCTGAATCAGCAGGTGAAGGAAGCCCTGCAGGCCAACCCGCAGCTGCTCAGCCTCTACCTGGTGTTCGAGCCGAACGCATTGGACGGCAACGACGCGCTCTACGCCAATCGCACTGAACTTGGCAGCAACGAGGCGGGCCGCTTCTCTGCCTACTGGGCGCAGCGTGGTGGCCAGCTCAGCAGCCTGGCGCCCACCGAAGCGATGATCAGCGACGCCACGCCCATGCTCGACGGCAGCCCGTTCAACACCTGGTTCAACTGCCCGAAACAGACCCTGAAGCCCTGCCTGCTTGACCCGTACTTCGACGACGCCTCGGGCCAGAAGACCCTGATCACCACGCTGACCTTCCCGGTGATCGAGGACGGCAGGATGCTCGCGGTGGTCGGCATGGATATCAGCCTGAGCAATCTGCAGCAGCTGGCCAGTGCCGGCAGCCAGGGGTTGTATGACGGCCAGGGCGCCATCAGCATCCTCAGCCCGGCGGGCCTGCTCGCCGGCCATAGCGAAGACGCCGGTCTGCTGGGCCAGGGATTGGCCAAGGCCTACCCGAATGAAGCCAATACGCTGCTCGGCCTGCAACGCGAGGGCAAGGCCCACGAGCAGCAGGCCGATGACCACTTGCAGGTGCTCGCGCCGCTGCAGCCGATTCCGGAATCCAAGCCCTGGGCCGTGCTCCTCGACGTGCCCATGCAGACTCTGCTGGCTCCGGCCCTTGAACTGCAACAGGACCTGGATGCGCGCAACGCCCAGGGCACCTGGCTGGAGCTGCTGTTCGGCGTTGCCGCCGCCATCGCCGGCCTGCTGCTGGTGTGGCTCACCGCCCGCGGCGTGACCCGGCCGATCCAGGGCGTGGCGCACATGCTCCGTGACATCGCCAGCGGCGAGGGCGACCTCACCCGGCGCCTGGACTACGCCCGCCAGGACGAGCTGGGCGAGCTGGCCGGCTGGTTCAACCGTTTCCTCGACAAGCTGCAGCCGATCATCGCCGACGTGAAGCGCTCGGTGCAGGACGCCCGCGGCACCGCCGACCAGTCCGCCGCCATCGCCAGCCAGACCAGCGCCGGCATGCAGCAGCAGTACCGCGAAGTCGACCAGGTGGCCACCGCCTCCAACGAGATGAGCGCCACCGCCCAGGACGTCGCCCGCAGCGCCGCCCAGGCCGCCGAAGCCGCCCGCGGCGCCGACCATGCCACCCGGGAAGGCCTCGGCGTGATCGGCAAGACCACCAGCGCCATCGAGCAACTGGCCAGCGAAATGAGCGCGGCCATGGAAGAAGTGCAGGCCCTGGCCAACAGCAGCGAGCAGATCGGCTCGGTGCTGGAAGTGATCCGCGCCATCGCCGAACAGACCAACCTGCTGGCGCTCAATGCCGCCATCGAGGCCGCGCGGGCCGGCGAGGCCGGGCGCGGCTTCGCGGTGGTGGCCGACGAGGTGCGCAACCTGGCCAAGCGCACCCAGGATTCGGTGGAGGAAATCCGCCAGGTGATCGAGGGCCTGCAGCACGGCACCCGCGAAGTGGTCGGCTCGATGCACAGCAGCCACCGCCAGGCGCAGGGCAGCGTCGAGCAGGTGGAACAGGCGGTGGCGGCGCTGCAGCGCATCGGCGAGGCGGTGACGGTGATCACCGACATGAACCTGCAGATCGCGTCTGCCGCCGAGGAACAGAGCGCGGTGGCCGAGGAGATCAACCGCAACGTGGCGGCGATCCGCGACGTCACCGAATCCCTTTCCGGCCAGGCCGAGGAGTCGGCCCAGGTCAGCCAGGCGCTGAACCGCCTGGCCAACCACCAGCAGGGGCTGATGGATCAGTTCCGCGCGTAGGGTGAATGTCGCGCTTTGCATCCACCAGCGCGGCAGAGCCCGGCGTGGGAGCCAGTTCATTCGCGAAAGCAGGGCACCGTCCTGCGCTCCCAATCCCCCTGTCAATTCCGCTCACCCAGGTTGATGCCTTTCGACATTGCCGCCACGGGCCCCTGGCGCGACCATCCCGGTACTCCAACAAAAACAACCTGGGAGTCCACCCGATGCGCGACTACTTCACCGCTGCCCACGAGTTCGACTACGCCAGCGCCGCGTCCACCACCCTGGCGGGCAATCTCGATGCCCTGAACGCCTGTGTCGAATGCTGCGACCGCCATGTCGAGCCAGGCCGCGTCGCGCTGGTCTGGGAGGGGCGCAATGGCGAGCAGGCCACCTGGACCTTCGCCCAGCTCAAGGACGCGTCGGCGCGCTTTGCCAACCTGCTGCAAGCCCGTGGCGTCAAGCCCGGCGATTGCGTCTCGGGCATGCTCCCGCGTACCCCGGAACTGTTGATCACCATCCTCGGCACCTGGCGTGCCGGTGCCGTCTACCAGCCGCTGTTCACCGCCTTCGGGCCCAAGGCCATTGAGCACCGGGTGCAGGGCGCCGGTTCGAAACTGGTAGTCACCGACCTCACCAACCGCAGCAAGCTGGATGAAGTGGAAGGGGTGCCGCCGGTGCTGACGGTGGGTGATGACTTCTGGGCCGAGCTGGAGCGCCAGCCGGACCGATTCGAGCCGGTGCTGCGCAAGGCCTCCGATCCCTTCCTGCTGATGTTCACCTCGGGCACCACGGGTCTTGCCAAGCCGCTGGCCGTGCCGCTGAAGGCCATAGTCGCCTTCGTCAGCTACATGCGTGACGCGGTCGACCTGCGCCCGGACGACAAGTTCTGGAACCTGGCTGATCCGGGCTGGGCCTACGGCCTGTACTACGCCGTGACCGGTCCGCTCGCCATGGGCCATGCCACCACCTTCTACGAGGGCGGTTTCACGGTGGAGAGCACCTGCCGCATCATCCGCGAATACGGCATCACCAACCTGGCCGGCTCGCCCACCGCCTACCGCCTGCTACTGGCCGCCCGGGACGAGGTGGAGGCCGCCATCAAGGGCAACCTGCGCGCCGTCAGTAGTGCCGGCGAGCCCCTGACCCCGGAGGTCATCCGCTGGTTCGGCGAGGGCCTTGGCTGCACCATCCACGACCACTACGGGCAGACCGAACTGGGCATGGTGCTGTGCAACCACCATGCGCTGGAGCACCCGGTGCGCCTGGGCGCTGCCGGCTTCGCCATGCCCGGCCATCGCGTGGTGGTGCTGGACGAACAGCACCGCGAGCTGCCCGCCGGCCAGCCCGGCATCCTCGCCCTGGACATGCCGCGCTCGCCGCTGTTCTGGTTCCCCGGTTATCAGGGCATGGCCACCAAGGCCTTCGTCGGTGACTACTATCTGAGTGGTGACACCGTGGAACTGAACGAGGACGGCAGCATCAGCTTCGTCGGTCGCGCCGACGATGTGATCACCACCTCCGGCTACCGCGTCGGCCCCTTCGATGTGGAGAGCGCGCTGATCGAGCATCCGGCGGTAATCGAAGCCGCAGTGATCGGCAAGCCCGACCCGGAGCGTACCGAACTGGTCAAGGCCTTCGTGGTGCTGCATGGCGGCCACAGCGCCAACCCCGAACTGGCCGAAGCACTGCAGCAGTACGTGCGCAAGCGCCTTTCCGCCCATTCCTATCCGCGCGAAATCGAGTTCGTCGCGGAATTGCCCAAGACCCCGAGCGGCAAGATCCAGCGTTTCCTCCTGCGTAACCAGGAGATCGCCAAGGCCCAGGCGGCCGCCGCTCACTGATCCGAAGGAGTACAACCGTGCGTATCGAGAATTCCGTTTTCCTGGTGACCGGCGGCAGTTCCGGCCTTGGCCTGGCCACGGCCCGCGAACTGGTGGGGCAGGGCGGCAAGGTGGTGCTGGTGGACATCAACGCCGAAGCCGGCAACGCCCGCGCCGAAGAACTGGGCGCCAATGCCCGCTTCGTGAAAGCCGACATCACCCGTGAAGAAGACGCCCGCGCTGCCGTGTCCGCCGCAGTAGAAATCTTTGGCGGCCTGCACGGGCTGGTCAATTGCGCTGGCGTCGCGCCGGCCGAGAAGGTCATCGGCCGCAACGGCGCCCACGGCCTGGACAGCTTCGCCCGCACCATCAGCATCAACCTGGTCGGCAGCTTCAACATGCTGCGACTGGCCGCCGAGGCCATGTCCCAGGGGCAGCCCAACGAAGAGGGCGAGCGCGGGGTGATCATCAACACCGCCTCGGTCGCGGCCTTCGACGGCCAGATCGGCCAAGCCGCTTATTCCGCTTCCAAGAGCGGTGTGGTTGGCATGACCCTGCCTGTTGCCCGCGAACTGGCACGCCACGGCATCCGCGTGATGTGCATTGCCCCCGGCATCTTCGAAACCCCGATGATGGCCGGCATGCCCCAGGAAGTGCGTGACTCCCTCGGTGCTGCCGTGCCCTTCCCGCCGCGCCTTGGCCGTCCGGCCGAGTACGCCGCTCTGGTCCGCCACATCGTCGAGAACGCCATGCTCAATGGCGAAGTGATTCGCCTCGATGGCGCTATCCGTATGGCCGCAAAGTAAGGAGGACGCCATGAACAAGGATTCCATCGTTATCGTCAGTGCTGCCCGTACCGCCATGGGCGGCTTCCTCGGCGACTTCAAGGACATGACCGCCGCGCAACTGGGTGCGGCCGCCAACCGTGCCGTGCTGGAACGCGCGGGCGTTCCGGGCGACGCCGTGGACGAGGTCATCATGGGCTGCGTGCTGCAGGCCGGCCAGGGCCAGGCTCCGGCGCGCCAGTCCGCACTCGGCGCGGGCCTGCCCCAGGGCGTGGTCTGCTCCACGGTGAACAAGATGTGCGGCTCGGGCATGAAGACCGTAATGCTCGCCCATGACCTGCTGCGTGCCGGCAGTGCCGATGTGGTCCTGGCCGGGGGCATGGAGAGCATGTCCAACGCGCCCTACCTGCTGGAGCGCGCCCGTTCCGGCTACCGCATGGGCCACGGCAAGGTGCTGGACCACATGTTCCTCGACGGCCTGGAAGACGCCTACGACAAGGGCCGCCTGATGGGCACCTTCGCCGAGGATTGTGCCCAGGCCTATGGCTTCACCCGCGAGCAGCAGGACGCTTTCGCCATTGCCTCCCTGACCCGCGCGCAGAAAGCCATGGCCGACGGCCGCTTCGCTGCCGAGATCGTTCCCGTGGAGGCGAAATCCGGCCGCGAGGTGGTGACCATCAGCCAGGACGAGCAGCCACCGAAGGCGCGCCTGGAGAAGATTCCCACCCTCAAGCCGGCGTTCCGCGAGGGCGGCACCGTCACCGCGGCCAACTCCAGTTCCATTTCCGACGGCGCGGCATCCCTGCTACTGATGCGTCTGGAGGAAGCGGAAAAGCGCGGCCTGAAGCCGCTGGCCCAGATTGCCGGCCATGCCTCCTTCGCCCAGGCGCCGAACCTCTTCACCACTGCACCGGTGGGTTCCATCCAGCGCCTGCTGGCCCGCACCGGCTGGAGCCTGGGCGAGGTGGACCTGTTCGAAGTGAACGAAGCCTTCGCTGTGGTGCCCATGGTCGCCATGCGTGACCTGGACATCTCCCACGACAGGATCAACGTCCACGGCGGCGCCTGCGCCCTGGGCCACCCCATCGGCGCCTCCGGCGCGCGGGTGCTGGTGACCCTGCTCAATGCGCTGTCCCAGTACGACCTGAAGCGTGGCGTGGCGTCGGTGTGCATCGGTGGCGGCGAGGCCACTGCTGTCGCTATCGAACTCATCAAGTGAGGGCTGGGCGATGATCCCGAACGAAGACGAAATCCAGATCCGCGACATGGCGCGGCAGTTCGCCCAGGAGCGCCTGAAGCCTTTCGCCGCTGACTGGGACCGCGAACATCGCTTCCCCGCCGAGGCCATCCGCGAGATGGCGCAGCTGGGCTTCCTCGGCATGCTGGTGCCGGAAGAATGGGGCGGTGCGGCCACCGGCCACCTGGCCTATGCCATGGCGCTGGAAGAGATCGCCGCCGGCGACGGCGCCTGCTCCACCATCATGAGCGTGCACAATTCGGTGGGCTGCATGCCCATCCTCAAGTACGGCAGCCAGGAGCAGAAGGAGCGCTTCCTGCGTCCGCTGGCCACGGGTGAGATGATCGGCGCCTTCGCCCTCACTGAACCCCAGGCCGGATCGGATGCCAGCGACCTGCGCACCCGCGCCCGCCGCGACGGCGACCACTACGTATTGAACGGTGCCAAGCAGTTCATCACCTCGGGCAGCCATGCGGGAATGGTGATCGTCTTCGCCGTGACTGATCCGCAGGCCGGCAAGAAGGGCATCAGCGCCTTCATCGTGCCCACCGATACCCCCGGCTATCAGGTGGTGCGGGTGGAGGACAAGCTCGGCCAGCACGCCTCCGATACCTGCCAGATCCAACTGGATGATGTGCGTATCTCGGCGTCCCTGCGTCTGGGTGAGGAGGGCGATGGCTACCGCATCGCCCTGTCCAACCTGGAGGGCGGGCGCATCGGCATCGCCGCGCAGTCCGTCGGCATGGCCCGCGCGGCCTTCGAGGCGGCGCGGGACTACGCCCACGAGCGCAAGACCTTCGGCAAGCCGATCATCGAGCACCAGGCAGTGTCTTTCCGCCTGGCCGACATGGCGACCCGGATCGCCGTGGCGCGGCAGATGGTTCACCACGCCGCCAGCCTGCGCGAGGCCGGCATGCCCTGCCTGACCGAGGCGTCCATGGCCAAGCTGTTCGCCTCGGAAATGGCCGAGAAGGTCTGTTCGGCGGCCATCCAGACCCTCGGCGGCTACGGCTACCTGAAGGACTTCCCGGTGGAGCGCATCTACCGTGACGTGCGGGTGTGCCAGATCTATGAAGGCACCTCGGATGTGCAGCGGATGGTGATTGCCCGCAGCCTCTGATTTTTCGCGAATGAATTCGCTCCCACAGCCGAGGTAATGGCGACCCTCGTGGGAGCGATTTCAATCGCGATTGCAGGCCGCAGGCCTGCCCATCCCATTTGAAGGAATTCTCCATGACCTACCAGACCCTGCTGGTGGAGCAGGCCGGCGCTGTCGGCCTGGTCACCCTCAATCGCCCCGAAGCCCTGAACGCCATCAACACCCAGCTCATCGATGAGCTGAACCAGGTACTCGACGGATTCGAGCGGGACGCTGCCATCGGCTGCGTGCTGATCACTGGCTCCGCCAAGGCCTTCGCCGCCGGCGCCGATGTGAAGGAAATGGCGCCGCTGTGCTTCCCCGGCACCTATCTGGACGACTTCCTCGGCCGCTGGGACCGCGTGGCGCAGCGGCGCAAGCCGATCATAGCCGCCGTGGCCGGCCACGCCCTGGGCGGCGGTTTCGAACTGGCGCTGATGTGCGACTTCATCATCGCTGCCGACACGGCACGCTTCGGCCTGCCGGAAGTGAAGCTGGGGGTGATTCCGGGTGCGGGCGGCGTCCAGCGCCTGACCCGGCTTGTCGGCCGCGCCAAGGCCATGGAAATGCTCCTGAGCGGACGCAGCATGGATGCCACCGAGGCCGAGCGTTGCGGTGTGGTGGCGCGGGTAGTGCCCGCCGCCGAATTGCTGGAGGAAGCCATGGACAGCGCCAGCCGCATCGCCGGGCAGTCGCGCACGGCGGTGATGATGCTCAAGGAGTGCGTGAATCGGGTGGATGACGGATCGCTGGGCGAGGGGCTGCGCTTTGAGCGGCGGATGTTCCAGGCGGTGTTCGCCACGCCGGATCAGAAGGAAGGCATGGGGGCCTTCATCGAGAAGAGGAAGCCGGTGTTCGGGCGGTAGTCGGAATGTAGTCTGTGGATGCAGATTCACTGTGGGAGCGAATTCATTCGCGAGTGGGCTGAGTAGCGGCCCTTGATGGGTGGCAAGCTAGCCCTTCGGACTGCAATCGCGATTGAAATCGTTCCCACAACATCGGGATGGCGATCATTCCGTAGAAATCACGCCCGCTCCTTCTGCTCCTGCGCCATCACTTGCTGGCAGATCTCGATGATCTGCTCGCGCATCCAGCGGTTGGCCGGGTCCTGGTCGGTGCTTTCGTGCCAGTAAAGGTGGGTTTCCAGGGCAGGAACGTCGTGCACCGGCAGGTCCACGTAATGCAGGTCCTGGCGGCGGGCGAAGCGTTCTGGAACGGTGATGGCGAGGTCGGTGCCGTGCAATACGGTGGATGCCATCAGATAGTGCTGCGAGCGCAGGGTCACCTTGCGCTGGATGCCCATCTTGCCCAGCGACAGGTCCACATAGCCCAGGCCGCTGCGGCGGCTGGAGATGTGGATGTGGGACAGCGACAGGTATTCGTCCAGGGTGATCTTGTCCTTGGCCAATGGGTGTCCACGACGCATGGCGCAGACGTAGCGGTCTTCCAACAGCTTGACGTGGCGCACCTGCGGGTCGGTGTTGAGCGGGGCATCCACGGCGAAGTCCAGGCGGCCGGCGGCCAGCTCCTTGGTGGTTTCGCGGCGCTTGGCCAGGAAACTCTCGATCTGCACGGTCGGCGCCAGGCGGCGCAGGCGCTGGAACAGCGGCGGCAGGATCACCGTTTCGGTGAGGTCGGTCATGCTGATGCGGTAGGTCTTGTTCGCCTGCGCCGGATTGAAGGTGCGGCTTTCCTGTACCGAAACCCGCAGCAGCTGCAGGGCGTTGCGCACCGGCCCGATGATGTTCTGCGCCATGGGCGTGGGCACCATGCCCTGGGCGGTACGCACGAACAGCGGATCGTTGAAGGTCTCGCGCAGGCGGGCGAGGGCGTTGGAGACGGCAGGCTGGGTAATGCCGACGATCTGGCCGGCGCGGGTCAGGTTGGCCTCGGTATAGATGGCGTCGAAGACGATGAAGAGGTTGAGGTCTACCTTGTTCAGATTCATGCCGGACGTGCTCCTGAAAGTTGTTTTTATCAGCGGATCATATATCGGTGATGAATGTTCATAGATGCCGAAAATAGACTAGGGAAATCTTACGCCCTGTTCTAGCATCCTTACCAGACCTCACTAACAGCCCCGCAAAAAGGTAGCCCCGCATGGATTTCGCCTATTCCCCGAAGGTCCAGGAACTGCGTGAACGTGTCACCGCATTCATGGACGCCTATGTCTACCCGGCCGAGCCGGTATTCGAGCAGCAGGTTGCCGAGGGCGACCGCTGGCAGCCCACCGCGATCATGGAAGAGCTGAAGGCCAAGGCGAAGGCGGAAGGGCTGTGGAACCTGTTCCTGCCGGAATCCGAGCTGGGCGCCGGCCTGACCAACATGGAATACGCGCCGCTGGCCGAGATCATGGGCCGTTCCCTGCTGGGTCCGGAGCCGTTCAACTGCTCCGCGCCGGACACCGGCAACATGGAAGTACTGGTGCGCTATGGCAACGAAGAGCAGAAGCGCCAGTGGCTGGAACCGCTGCTGCGCGGCGAGATCCGCTCGGCCTTCGCCATGACCGAGCCGGGCGTGGCGTCTTCCGATGCCACCAACATGGAAGCCCGCGCCGTGCGCCAGGGTGACGAGTGGGTCATCAACGGCCGCAAGTGGTGGACCTCCGGCGCCTGCGACCCGCGCTGCAAGGTGATGATCTTCATGGGCCTGTCCAACCCGGACGCGCCGCGCCACCAGCAGCACTCGATGATCCTGGTGCCCACCGACGCACCCGGCGTGAAGATCCTGCGTCCGCTGCCGGTATTCGGCTATGACGACGCCCCCCACGGCCACGCCGAAGTGGTGTTCGAGAACGTGCGTGTGCCCTACGAGAACGTGCTGCTCGGCGAGGGCCGTGGCTTCGAGATCGCCCAGGGTCGCCTCGGCCCGGGCCGTATCCACCACTGCATGCGCTCCATCGGCATGGCCGAGCGCGCCCTGGAACTGATGTGCAAGCGCGCCGTCAGCCGTACCGCCTTTGGTCGTCCGCTGGCTCGTCTGGGTGGTAACGTCGACAAGATCGCCGACTCGCGCATGGAGATCGACATGGCACGCCTGCTGACCCTGAAGGCGGCCTACATGATGGACACCGTCGGCAACAAGGTGGCCAAGAGCGAAATCGCCCAGATCAAGGTCGTGGCACCCAACGTCGCCCTGCGGGTGATCGACCGTGCCATCCAGATCCACGGCGGCGCTGGCGTTTCCAACGACTTCCCGCTGGCCTACATGTACGCCATGCAGCGCACCCTGCGCCTGGCCGACGGCCCGGACGAAGTGCACCGCGCAGCCATCGGCAAGTACGAGATCGGCAAATACGTTCCGAAGGAGATGCTGCGCAGCGGTCAGTGATCGCCACCCATGAAAAAGGCCCGCATTGCGGGCCTTTTTTGTTTCGCCTTGCTGTGGGAGCGATTTCAATCGCGAGTGAATTCGCTCCCACCTGCGCAATGGCCGCCTAGTCCTTCTCGGGCACCGGGTTCCTGGCCTTCCACCAGCCCATCCGCAGGTGCAGCTGGGCGGCGAAGGCGCGGGCGGCCAGCTCTTCCTGAAAGGTCAGGGTGCGATGCCCCAGGCGTACCCGCCAGTAGGTCCGGCCGCTCTTCTCGAAAGGCTCGATAAGGACTTCATCCATGTTTCTCCAGGTCTCCCGTACGTTGGGCCGGACGGTCGCGGGTCTTCAGCAGCGACAGCAGCACACCACCGGCAAGTAGACCGAAGGTTACGCCAAGGGACAGCAGCGGGGGAATCTTGCCGATGAAGCCATGCAGGAAAATCTTGCCGCCGATGAAGATCAGCACCAGGGCCAGGGCGTACTTCAGGTAGACGAAGCGGTGCATCAGCGCCGCCAGGGCGAAGTACAGGGCACGCAGGCCGAGGATGGCGAAGATGTTCGAGGTGTAGACGATGAACGGGTCCTGGGTGATGGCGAAGATCGCCGGAACGCTGTCCACCGCGAACACCAGGTCAGCCAGCTCGATCAGTACCAGAGCCAGGAACAGCGGGGTGGCGTAGAGCAGGGCCTTGCTCTCGCCGGCCTGCTTCAGGCGCACGAAGAAGTGCGAGCCGTGCAGGTCGTCGGTCACGCGGATGTGGCGGCGGACGAACTTCAGCACCGGGTTGTTGGCCAGGTCCGGGTGAGCTTCCTGTTTCGAGAAGAGCATCTTCACACCGGTGAACAGCAGGAAGGCGCCGAACACATAGAGGATCCAGTCGAATTCCTTCACCAGGGCGCTGCCCAGGCCGATCATGATGGCGCGCAGCACCACCACGCCGAGGATGCCCCAGAACAGCACGCGGTGCTGGTAGCGGCGGGGGATGGCGAAGAAGCCGAAGATCATGGCCATGACGAAGACGTTGTCCATGGACAACGACTGCTCGACCAGGAAGCCGGTGTAGAACTCCAGGGCGCTCTGCGCACCCAGCTCGAACCACACCCAGACGCCGAACAGCACGCCGACGCTGAAGTAGCCGCCGTAGAGCAGCAGGCTTTCACGCATCTCGATTTCGTGCTGGTCACGGTGCAGCACGCCGAGGTCGAAGATCAGCAGGGCGAGGACGATTGTGAGGAAGGCAAGCCACAACCAGGTGGCGGTGCCGAGGAAGTCGGCGGTGAGAAATGCATGTAGAGCTGCCATGAGCCCCTCCTTCTGTCGTTGATAAAACGTGACTCCGACATGGCGGCTGGCAAGCCGTCAGAGGGGCCCGGCGTCACAGAAGGAAGCCTAACCGTTGGTCAGGGAAAGGAGGAACGGACCTGCTGTAACAATTCTTTGCCCGTTGTGGGAAATCTCCCGCTGCACGTGTAGGAATGCGTTAAATACACAGGTGCAAATAAGTAGCATTAGATGTTAGATTTCGCACCCGCCGCCGGATGCGATCCCGTCTGCGTGGTCCCCAGGCGCCAGCCAAGAGCGCCGCACAGAAGAACAAGTCCATTGGTTAGCCGGCCAACAAGCAGACAGACCATCCAAGGGGTTTGAGAGTGCAACAGCAGAATGCGTTCAACGCGGCAGGGACGGCTGGGGATGCCGTTGCCGCGCGGCTCACGCGCCATCCGTTATCCATGGCGATCCTGGGGATGACCCTGGCAATGCAGACCGGAATGGTGCTGGCCGAAGAGCAGCAGAGCGGCAAAGGTACGCTGGAAATCGGGGCTACAGCCATTACCGACAACCGCCTGGGGGAGACCACCGAAGGCACGGGCTCCTACACCACCGGCTCGACGCGCACTGCTACCAAGCTGGCGCTTTCGCCCCGCGAGACCCCGCAATCGGTCAGCGTCATCACCCGCCAGCAGATGGATGACCAGGGCCTGACCAATATCGGCGAAGTGCTGTCCAAGACCCCCGGCATCACCGTCAACAAGCTCGACAGCAGCCGCGCCAGCTTCAAGTCCCGCGGCTTCGAGATCGATAACTTCCAGGTCGATGGCATGCCGGCGGCCTTTCGCTTCGGCAACGGCATCGACCAGACCGACATGGTCATCTACGACCGCGTGGAAGTGCTGAAGGGCTCCACGGGCCTGCTCAGCGGTTTCGGCAGCCCGTCGGCCACCGTCAACCTGGTGCGCAAACGCCCGACCCGCGAGTTCTCCGGCTACGTCTCGGCCAGCGCGGGCAGCTGGGATACCTACCGCAGCGAATTCGACATCGGCGGCGCGCTGACCCCCGAAGGCGACGTGCGTGGCCGTCTCGTCTCCGCCTACGAGGACAGTCAGTCCTTCATGGACCACCTGTCCGAGAAGAAGCAGGTGTTCTACGGCATCCTCGAAACCGACATCACCGAGGACACCCTGCTGAGCGCAGGCGTGAGCCGCCAGACCAACCGTCCGGAGGGTTCCTCCTGGGGGCCCTCGACGCCGCTGTTCGACAGCGATGGCAAGCAGTTCCGCTTCTCCCGCTCGTTCAACCCCGGCACCAAGTGGAGCCAGTGGGACAACACCAACGACAACGCCTTCGTGACCCTGGAACAGCGCCTGGCATACGACTGGACGGTGAAGGCGTCGATCACCCGCACCGAGACCGATGCGCCCATCACCCTGGGCTCGGCGGCCAGCGGCAACCCGAATCCGGCGGATGGCAGCGGCATGTCCATCTGGCGTGGCAAGTATCGCTACGAGACCAGCCAGAACGCCTACGATCTCTACGCCAACGGACCTTTCCAGTTGCTGGGCCGGGAGCATGAGCTGGTGGTCGGCCTGTCGCACCGTGACATCGAGTCCACGTCCAGCAACTGGCCGTTCTTCTTCGACAGCGTGTCCGACATCAACGGCTGGACCGGCGACTTCCCCGAGCCCGCCTGGGGCGACCCGATATCCAGGCAGGATGACGAGCTGAAGGAATCCGCGGCCTACCTGGCCGGACGCTTCAAACCCACCGAAGGCCTGTCGGTCATCCTGGGCAGCCGTGTTTCCAACTGGGAGATGGACAGCACCGGGACCAACCTGGTGAGCGGCCAGAGCGGCAAGCTGCAGGACCTCCAGGAAAACGGTGTGGTGGTGCCCTATGCCGGCGTGGTTTACGACCTCGACGATACCTGGTCGGTCTATGCCAGCTACACCAGCATCTTCAAGCCCCACGAAAGCGAAACGGACGCCAGCGGCAAGGCCATCGAGCCGGAAGAGGGCGACGCCTACGAGATGGGCCTGAAGGGGGAGTTCTTCGATTGCCGCCTGAACGCCAGCCTGGCGCTGTTCGAGGTCAAGCAGGACAACCTGGCGGTGGATACCGGTGTCATCGATCCGGTCACCAACCGGAGCGTGTTCCGGGCGGTGCAGGGCGCCAAGACCAAAGGCTTCGAGCTTGAAGTCGCCGGTGAACTGATGCCGGACTGGCAGGTGCAGGGCGGCTACACCCACCGCATCACCCGTGATGGCGACGACGACAAGATCTCCACCACCGAGCCGGAAGACATGTTCCGTCTCTCCACCCACTACCGCCTGCCGGGCCGGTTCAACAAGCTGAGCATCGGCGGTTCGGCCAGCTGGCAGAGCAAGATCTGGACGGACGTGAACCCGCAGCGCTACACCCAGGGCAGCTACTGGGTGCTGGATACAATGGCCAAGTACCAGGTGACCGAGCAGGTTTCCGTCACCCTGAACGGCAACAACCTCACCGACGAGAAGTACTTCAGCAACCTGGGCTTCTACAACGGTGGCTTCTATGGCGATCCGCGCAGCTTCACCCTGACCACCCGCTTCGATTTCTGATGCGGCGAGGCCCCTGTCCCGACCGGGAAAGGGGCCCCTGATTTCCTGTAGGAGCAAGCTTGCTCGCGAAGGGCCTTGCTCGAACTGTTCGCGAGCAGAGCTCGCTCCTACGTTCTCAATACACCCAGACTTCCACCCGACGGTTACGAATCCGTCCCTCTTCGGCCGTGTTGGCTGCCACCGGCAGTTCATCACCCAGACCGGTCACGTCCTTCAGGGTGACGCCGCCCTTGGCCAGTTCGCGGCGTACGGCCATGGCGCGGAGCTTGGACAGGAGTTCGGCACGCTGCGGGTCCGCCTTCGGATCGCCGAAGCCCACCAGCACCACCTTCCGTTGCAGCTTGTCGGCCTGCTTCAGGTAGTCCAGTACCCGCTGCACGTCGCGCAGGGCCTTGTTGTCGAGGTTGGCATTGCCTTCCTGGAAGCGGAAGTTCACCGACAGGCGCTGGGCATTGGTGGCCAGTTCGCGATAGCTCTCCGGCATGTCCTGCTGAACCTGCACCTTGATCGCCTGCACCTGCTGGGCAACGAAGCCGGTCTGGTCGACGATCGCCTGGCCGCGCGGGCTCTGGGCGAAGTGCACCAGGGCCTTGGCCCAGCGGTTCTGCTCGCCCGGCCTGATGTAGAAGAACAGCCGGCGCGACAGCGGGTAGTCCTCGGTGGCGATCAGCTCGGCGCTGGGCGGCATGGTCTGCGAGTCGCCGTCGGCGATGGCCAGGGCGCGGGCCTGGTTGACCGACGCCAGGCCGACGAAGCCGATGCCCTGCGGGTCGCCGCTGACGGCGGCGGAGAGCTTGTCGTTGGACTCGAAGCGCTGGGCGGTGCCGGCCAGGGTCCTGCCCTGGCGGGCCAGCACCAGTTCCTTGAAGGTGTCGTAGGTGCCGGACTGGTCATCCCGGGCGTAGATATGAATGGCGCCGCCTTTGCCGCCGAGCTCTTCCCAGGTCTTCACCTCACCCGCGAAGACCGCGGCCAGTTGCGCGGTAGTCAGGGCACGCAGCGGGTTGTCCGGGTTCAGGATGATGGCCAGGCCGTCGATGGCGATCACCTGTTCGGCCTGATGGCCGCGCAGGTCGCCGAAGGAGGACAGGTCCCGGGATTCCGCGTCCTTGATCGGGCGGGAGGCGGCAGCCAGGTCGGCGCTGCCGTCCTTGAGCGCGGCGAAGCCGGTGGACGAACCGTGGGCCGCGAGTTCCACGCGGACCTCGTTGCCATTGGCATCGTGGGCGAGGATGTGCACCTCGTTCTCGCGATCACCCGGTGTCTGGTGGACGGCGCGCATCCCTTCTTCTTCCAGCATCCCCTTGACCAGGGCTGGCCCAAGCCTGGCGCCCATGGTGTTGGAGCCCTGGATTCGCAGGACGGTTTCGGGCTGGGCGGCGAACACCGACCAGGGGAATGCGTAGCAGATGAAACCGAGCAGCAACATGCTGAGGGTGCGACCCCACAGATCCTTGTCGCTGGCGGTCATGGCGCGCGGCATGGGCAGACACCTTGTTCTGGGTTTGGAGGGAGTCGCGAGATTAAGTCAGTCGGGTGACGGAGATATGACAGGACTGCTCTGTTCTGCGGTTTTCCACGGGCCTAGGAAAATTCCCTTCAGCGAAGGGCCAGGTGCCTTCATGGAACTGAGCCCCGGCTCATCACCTTCGCCTGTAGGGTGGCCGGCCTCTGCAAGCGCTCCCAACGGTGTCTTGCAGCGCATTCCCCGAAACCTGAAGGAGTTTTGTGACATGAGTGGTTGGTATGAGCTGCGCAAGAACAGCAGCGGCACCTGGCGCCTGCGATTGAAAGCGGCCGATGCGCGGACCCTGCTGGACAGTGGCGTGTACCAGGACAGGGCCACCGCGGAAGACGCCATGGCCCTGTTGCGCGAGAACTGCGTGCGTGAGGAACGCTTCGTGCGGCGCATCGATTCAGGCGGCAAGAACTACTTCAAGCTGCGTGCCGCCAACCAGGACGTGATCGTGCGCAGCCATCTGTACGATTCCGAGATCGCCCTGCAGCACGCCATCGAAACCATCATGCGGGTCGGTACGACCCAGCAGGTGAAGGAAGCCTGAGACAGGCACTGAATGAAGAAAGGCCCATCATCGATGGGCCTTTTTCGTGGGGCGGAAACAGCGCCGTGTGGGGCGTCAGGCGAGCTCCAGCCAGATCGGCGCATGGTCCGACGGCTTTTCCATGCCGCGCAGTTCGTAGTCGATACCGGCATCCTTGAGGCGCGCCTGCAGCGGCTGGCTGGCAAGGATCACGTCGATGCGCAGGCCACGCTTGGGCTCGTCCTCGAAGCCACGGCTGCGGTAGTCGAACCAGCTGAAGCGGTCGTTCACTTCCGGATTGAGCTGGCGGAAGCTGTCCACCAGGCCCCAGCTCTTCAGGCGCGCCAGCCATTCGCGCTCTTCTGGCAGGAAGCTGCATTTGCCGGTCTTCAGCCAGCGCTTGCGGTTCTCTTCGCCGATGCCGATGTCGCAGTCTTCCGGCGAGATGTTGATGTCGCCCATCACCACCAGTGGCTGGCTGGGCTGGAACTGCTGCTCCAGGAGGACCTGCAGGTCGGCGTAGAAGCGTTCCTTGGCCGGGAACTTGATGGGGTGATCGCGGCTTTCGCCCTGGGGGAAGTAGCCGTTCATCACGGTCACCGGGTTGCCCTGGGCGTCGGCGAAGGTGCCATAGATGAAGCGGCGCTGGGCGTCTTCGGCGTCACCGGGGAAGCCCTTGGACAGCGCCAGGGGTTCCTGGCGGGAGAGCAGGGCGACTCCGTAGTGGCCTTTCTGCCCGTGGTAGTGCACGTGGTAGCCGAGCTGGCGGATTTCGTCTTCGGGGAACTGCTCGTCGGAGACCTTGGTTTCCTGCAGGCCGATGACGTCCGGCTGGTGCTTGGCGATCAGCGCTTCGAGCTGGTGGGGACGTGCCCGCAGGCCGTTGATATTGAAAGAAACGATCTTCATCGCGAGACATCCTGGCAAAAAGGCGATGCTAGCCCATGGATGACTGGCCGGCCAGCCGCGTGGCTGGTCTGGAGAACTGGTGCTAATTTCCCTTGAGGCCCGATAGAACCCATAACAAATGAGGTGCCGTGAATGCCCGGTTACATCCCTACCGCGCCGGTCGAGGTGCGCATGCTGGACGGCGGTTACGCTCGCGAAGCACGGTCGCTGCTGTATCACGCCTATCGTCACGAACCCACTTTCGCCTATCTGTTCGATGCCGAAAGACCCGGCTACGAGCAGCGGGTGCGCGCAACGGTGCGCGAACTGGTGCAGCAGCATTTCCTGGAGGACCTGCCGGCCATTGGCCTGCTGATCGAAGAGCGCCTGGTGGGTGTCGCCCTGATAGCGCCGCCGCAGCGCCGTCTGGACATCACCGAAAGCTGGGGTTGGCGCCTGCGCATGCTGCTCACCACCGGTTTCCGCTGCACGCGGCGTTACCTCGACTACCACGACGCGGTGCTCGCCTGCCTGCCGCCGGGGCCATATCACGTGCTACCGCTGCTGGGCATCCACCCGGAGTTCCAGGGGCGTCACCTCGGCGAGAAACTGCTGGAGGCCCTGCACAACTGGTGCGCCGAGGACGATGGCTCCCAGGGGGTGGTGCTGGATACCGGCAACGTCCGCTACCTGGAGTTCTACAAGCGCCAGGGTTACGAGGAAGTGGGGGAGGTGGCGCTGGGGCCGGTGGTCGAGCATGTGTTCTTCCACCCCAATCCTCGACCCCTGATGCGTGCCAACCTCTGACAGAGCTTTCTCACGGAATCGCCGGACTGCCGTGCTAGCATGCCGCGCATGAAATACCGCCAAGGATTGCGTGGGCCACTGCTGCTGGGCCTGCTTTGCACGAGTAGTCTGGCGCTGGCCAAGGCCACGCTGGATGTGAAGATCGAACCTGCCAATGCGGCGCTGAAGGCCAATATCGAGGCCTACATCGGCGCCCTTGGCGATCGCAATGAAGAAGCTCTGCGACGTTTCCGGCGCTCCGCCGAGGACCAGGCGCGCCAGGCCGCGAAGGCACTTGGCTACTATCAGGCCGAGATCGACAGCCGCATCGACGGCGGCAAGGACCCCTCCCTGCACCTGCTGGTGGTTCCCGGCGAGCCGGTGCGTCTGCGCAATGTCGTGGTGCGGATCGAAGGCGAAGCCAGTGCCCACAAGGGCTTCCGCGTGCCGCAAAGCAAGGCGCTGATCCAGGGCGCCCAGCTCGACCAGGGCGCCTACGAGGACGCCAAGAAACTGATCCAGAACCAGGCCCTGCGCTACGGCTTCTTCGATGGCCGCTTCACGCGCCAGCGCCTGGACATCGACCCGCGCGCGGGCTTCGCCGATATCGAGCTGGTCTACGACAGTGGCCCGCGCTATAGCCTGGGGGCCGTGAGTTTCGACGGCGACACCCCCTTCGACCCGGATTTGCTGGCGCGGCTGGTGCCGTTCCCGGCCAATACACCGTACGACTCCGACCAGGTCGCCAAGCTCAGCCAGAACCTGCAGGCCAGTGGCTACTTCGATGAAGTGCGGGTGGACGCCAGCCCGGTCAAGGGCGGCGGCCGGGTGATACCGGTCAAGGTCAAGCTGGCGGCGGTGAAGCCGCGTACCGTCGGCCTGGGTGTCGGCTTCTCCACCGACGTGGGCCCGCGTGCCCGCGCCAACTGGACCCGCCACTGGATCAACCCCCAGGGTCATCGCCTGGGCGCGGAAACCGAGGTTTCCCCAGTGCGGCAGAACGTCGGCACCTGGTACGAAATTCCCCTGGACCCGCCGCTGACCGACACGCTGCGCTTCTCCACCGGCCTGCAACGGGAGAATTTGGTGGACGTGGAAAGCCGTCGCTTCACCATCGGGGGGCAATGGCAGTCCAAGCTGCCCAGCGACTGGCAGCGGGTGGTGTCCCTGCGCTGGGAGCAGGAAACCTTCGACTTCGGCGATGGCAGCGACGATGGCCGCAGCAGCTTCCTCATTCCCGGCATCAGCTACGGCGTGACCCGCAGCGACAACAAGCTCGACCCCAATCGCGGCTATTCGCTGCAGTTCGACGTGCGTGGCGCCAAGGAGGGGATCCTCTCCGACACCGACTTCACCTACGCCAGCGCCATGGCCAAGGGGCTCTACACCTTGCCCGGCGGCCATCGTGTGCTGGGCCGGGTCCAGGCCGGCGGCATCGCCACCACCGACTTCGACGCCATTCCGCCGTCCCTGCGCTTCTTCGCCGGTGGCGACCAGAGCGTGCGCGGCTACGACTACCAGACCCTCTCGCCGGAAGACAGCAACGGCAAGAAGGTGGGCGGCCGCTACCTGCTGGTGGGCAGCGCGGAATACCAGTTCCCGATCACCGAGAAGTGGCGCCTGGCGGCCTTCGTCGACCGTGGCAATGCCATGGATTCCCTCAATGCCGCGATGAAGAGCGGCGCCGGCCTGGGCGTGCGCTGGGTTTCGCCGGTGGGGCCGATCCGCCTCGACCTGGCCAAGGCCCTGGATGATCCGGGCGGCTACCGCATCCACTTCTCCATGGGGCCGGAACTGTGAGGCGCGCGCTGAAAGTCGGCCTCGCGGGGCTGGCCGCCGTTCTGGCGGGCGTGGTGGCGATTCCGGCGGTCCTGCTGTTCACGGAAACCGGTGGCCGTTGGTTGCTGGACCAGGTGCCGGGGCTGGCGGTGGAGGGGTTCGACGGCACATTGGGTGGACGCTGGAGCGCCACGCGCCTGAGCTGGCAGCAGGACGGCACCGCCCTGAAGGTGGAGGCGCCGCTGCTGGCGTGGTCACCCGGTTGCCTGCTGCGTCGCACCCTTTGCATCGACGAACTGGCCAGCGACAGCATCCAGCTGGACCTGCCCGCAACCGCTCCCGACGAAGATTCCGGCCCCATCAGCCTGCCTGAGTTGTGCTTGCCCCTGGCGCTGGAGATCGGACAGGTGCGCGTCGGGCGCTTCGTGCTCGATGGCGACGACCAGCTGCAACAACTGGACCTGGTGGCCCACTGGCAGGCAGACGGCCTGCAACTGGAGCGCCTCAGCCTGCGTCGCGATGAACTGGCGTTGGAGCTGCACGGCACCCTGCGTCCTGACGGCGACTGGCCGCTGACGGTGGAAGGCAGCCTGCAACTGCCGGCGCCCGGCGAGATGCCCTGGAAGCTGGCGCTGAAAGCCGACGGTGACCTGCAAGGCACGCTCAAGCTCCAGGCCGACAGCAGCGGCTATCTCGACGGCCGTCTGAATGGCGAGTTGCACCCCCTGGCGGAAAACCTGCCGGCCAGCGCCACGCTGCGGGCCGACGGCTTCAAGGCCAGCGCCGACCTGCCGGAAACGCTGACCCTCAATCAGGTGGAACTGAGCGCCAAGGGCGACCTCAAGGAGGGTTACACGGTCCAGGGCAAGGCCGGCCTACCGGGGGACGGTGGCGTGGTAACGCTGGACCTGGCGGGCCGCGTCGATGCCCGCGGTGCGGATATCCAGCAGCTCCTGCTCACCGGCGATCCGCAGCAGACCCTGGCGGTGCAGGGCCGCGTCGACTGGCAGCAGGCGCTCGCCATCGACAGCCGCCTGCAGTGGCGCGACTTCCCCTGGCAACGGCTGTTCCCCCAGGAGCAGCCACCGCCGGTGGACATGCGGCAACTGGATGCCGAAGTGCGCTACGCCGAGTCACGCTACGAAGGCCGCTTCGACGCCAGGCTCGAGGGCCCGGCCGGTGATTTCAGCCTCGGCAGCCCGGTGGCGGGCGACCTGGCCAGCGTCACCCTGGCCGACCTGCAACTGAAGGCGGGGCAGGGCAAGGCCGAAGGCCAGGTGAAGATCGATTTCGCCAATGGTGTCGGCTGGGACAGCCAACTTGCCCTGCGTGACCTGGACCCTTCCTTCTGGCTCGCCGAACTGCCGGGAGCCCTCGCCGGCAAGCTGCAATCCCGGGGCGCCTGGCGGGACCAGCGGCTGGAGTTGAACGCCGACCTTGACCTCAAGGGCCAGCTGCGTGGCCAGCCCGCGTTGCTCCAGGCCAGGGCCGAGGGTGCAGGCGAGCGCTGGCTGCTCAATGCCCTGCACGTGCGCCTGGGGGACAACCGGATCGAAGGGCGGGGGCAACTGGACCACAAGCTCAGCGGTCATCTCGACCTGGCCCTGAACCGCCTGGGCCAGCTCTGGCCGAAGCTGTTCGGCAAGGCCCAGGGGCGCCTCGACCTCGCCGGTACCCTGCAGGCACCGCAAGGCAAGCTGGCGCTGACCGGCGAGCGCATGGGGCAGGGCGACAACCGCCTCGACCGCCTGAAGCTGGTTGCACAACTCGATGCCGCCCAGCGCGGCCGTGTGCAAGTGCAGGTGGACGGCCTGGCAGCCGGTGACAACGAGTTCGGCACGCTGACCGCCGAAGGTTCCGGTGACCGCGTGCGCCAGCAGCTGGAACTCAATCTCAAGGGGCCGATGCTCGACCTGTTGCTGGCGCTGGACGGCAAGCTGGACGCCGGAAACTGGCGCGGGCGGCTGGCGCGCGGCGAAATCCAGGCAGGCGGCCAGGACTGGCGCCTGGAAGCGCCGGCGCGGCTGGAGCGGCTGGCCGATGGCAAGCTCAACTTCGGCGCCCATTGCTGGCGTGCCGGGCAGGCGAGCCTGTGCGGTGGCGAACAGCGCCTGATGCCCGAGCCGAAACTGGACTACCGCCTGCGCGACTTCCCCCTGGCCAGCCTGGCACGCTGGCTGCCGGAAGATTTCGCCTGGCAGGGCGAACTGAATGCCGACCTCAAGCTCGACCTGCCGGCCAGCGGCCCCAATGGCCGCATCACCGTGGACGCCGGCAGGGGCGTACTGCGCCTGAAGGAAGAAGACCGCTGGCTCGACTTTCCCTACCAGCGCCTGTCGCTGGACAGCACCCTGCGCCCGCAACGCATCGACAGCCAGCTGAGCTTCCAGGGACAGGGTCTGGGCGAGCTGCAACTGGACGCGCGAATCGATCCGCGCCCGGCGAACAAGCCGCTGTCCGGGCAGTTCCGTCTGGATGGACTGGACCTCGCCGTACTGCGTCCCTTCGTGCCCAGGGTGGAAACCCTGGAAGGCCGCCTGCAGGGCGCCGGCAGCCTGAGCGGTACCCTGCAGGCCCCTTACGTGCTGGGCAACCTGCGCCTGGCCGATGGCCGCATTGGTGGCGGCGACTTGCCGATGAGCTTCGATGCGCTGGGCCTGGACGCGCGCATTGCCGGCGAGAGCCTGGAGCTGACTGGTCAATGGCGCAGCGGCGAACAGGGGCAGGGCAGCCTGTCCGGCAACCTGGCCTGGGCCAAGGGGATCGATGTCGACCTGGAACTGCGTGGATCGCGCCTGCCGCTGGTGGTGGAGCCCTACGCCAACCTGGAAGTGGAGCCGGACCTGCGCATCGGTCTTGCCGGCGAGCGTCTGGCGGTGACCGGCAAGGTGCAGGTGCCGCGCGGCAAGATCAAGGTCCGCGAGCTGCCGCCCCAGGCGGTCAAGGTCTCCCCGGACGCTCGCGTGGTGGGTGAGCAGGACGAGGAACAGCAGCCCCTGCAAATGGCCATGAATGTGGACGTGGAAGTCGGCCAGGACCGTCTGCAGTTTTCCGGCTTCGGCCTGACCGCCGACCTCCTGGGCCATCTCAAGGTCGGCGACAACCTCACCGGCAACGGCGAACTGGTGCTGAAGAATGGCCGCTACCGCGCCTATGGCCAGCGCCTCGACCTGCGCCGCGCACGCCTGCTGTTCGCCGGCCCGCTGGACCAGCCGTACCTGGATGTGGAGGCCGTGCGCAATGTGGGTGACGTCACCGCCGGCCTGCGCCTGAACGGCCGCGCCGACGAGCCGAGCACCGAAGTCTTCTCCAACCCGGCCATGAGCCAGGAACAGGCGCTGTCCTACCTGATCCTCGGCCGCCCGCTGAACAGCAGCGAAGGCGACGGCAATGCCGTGGGCCGCGCGGCGCTGGCCATGGGCCTGTCCGGCAGCGCGCCGCTGACCAGCGAACTGGCCCAGCGACTCGGCCTCAAGGACCTGCAGCTCGACGATGACGGAGCGACGGGCCAGATTACCGAGCGCCTGAGCATTCGCTATGGCCTCGGTGTGGTCGACTCCACCAGCGTCGTCGCGCTGCGCTACGAACTGACCAAACGCCTCTACCTCGAAGCCGCGAGCGGCCTGGCCAGCTCCCTGGACCTGTTCTACAAGCGGGACTTCTAAGCGCGCATGCCTTGTGGGCGCGAATTCATTCGCGATTGAAATCGCCTGTATGGCGTAGGGTGGACCACGCTTCACCGGCCCTGCCTGTGACGATTCGAATGGTTGGGCTAGCAGGATGAAGTCGAGCCGGTAGGGTGCGCCGTGCGCACCGGCAGCTTCCTGAGACCGATTGAGCGAAGTCGCCGGGTCAGTTGGGCGAGGCCACAACTTCGTCGCGGCAGGCCGAGGGGCTTAGCCCGGTCCAGCGCTTGAAGGCCCGGCGGAAGCCGCGCACGTCGCTGTAGCCGAGTTCTTCGGCAATTCGTTCGATAGGCATTTCCGGGTTGTTCAGCAGGCTCATGGCGCGCGCCCGGCGTACCTGCTCCAGCAGGGCGTCGAAGGTCACGGCGTGCTCGGCCAGACGGCGGCGCAGGGTGCGGCTGCTCATGTTGAGGTCGCTCGCGACCTTCTCGATCTGGCTGCCATGGGGCAGGTCGCGAGCGATGGCGCGTTCCACCGTCTGCAGCAGGTCTATTTTCTGCTGCACCTGTGCGCTTTCCAGTTCCAGCAGGTGGAGCGCCTGGCGCAGGGCGACCGGCTGGTGGGTGGGCAGTTGCGTGTCCAGCCAATGGCTGGCGATCACCATGCGATTGTGCAGGCAGCCGAAATGCACGTTCGGCCCCAGCAGGCGTCGGTACTCGGCTTCATAGCTCGGCGCGGCGTGGGTGAACTCGAAACGCAGGGGCTGGAAGTCGGCGGAGATCAGCGCGCGGTTGTAGACCATGACGCTGGCGAAGAACTCCTCCACCGCGAACACCTGGACATCGGCGTAAGGCAGCCGGCATTCCACCTCCAGGAAACTCTCTTCGACGCCCTCCTGCAGGCTGGACACGGCCATGCCGCCGGATGTGTGCTGGAAGCGCACGCCGATCTCCAGGGCGTCGCGCAGGGTCCTGCACAGTGACAGCACATGGCCGAGCAGGCCGAGGGTTCCAACCACGTTACGGTTTCCGACCCAGAGGCCCAGACCACGGTCGGGCAGTGCCGCGAGCGTGCGCTGGATCATTGTCGCCGCCTGCCGATAGGAGATGCGTTGGGCAGGGTCCTGCAGGTCGTCCGGGGTGAAACCCAGGCCCCGGCACAGGCGCTCGCTGCTGACGCCTTTATCGCTCGCGACTTCTGCCAGGGTTTGCAGCAGGAAGGGCGAAACCAGGGCCAGTTCAAATTGGGAGTCGATGGTTTTCATGGGCATGGAGCTGTTCCCGATCCGGAACGCCTTGGGTTCTTGTTCTGGATTGCGGCGCGCGGCCTGGGCGCGGCGGCGGCAGCATCATATCGCGTTCGGGGTGGACCATGGTTGGGTGTAACAAAAGATTGCGGGCTGTCCCCGAAAGTCCCCCTGATTGTCCGGCAATGCCCTGCATCGTCTGGCCTGGAAGGCTTATTTCTATGCGGGGCCCGGGCCATGCCCGGGTGTTGTTCGCCAACAATAAGAATGAGCCCAGCCATGAACCCGATTCGTGTTCCCCGGCCGCCGTCGCTGGCAGCCGCCGTCACCATTGCGTCATTCCTCGTGCTACCGGCCCACGCCACCGAAAACGGCGTCGACAACATTGGTCCCGGGACCGATGGCTTCTTCACCCTGCCGCTGGACGTGAACAACCTGCCGGACCACATGTTCGCCTTCAACCTCTACTACAACCATTACGAGGCGAAGAAGCTGGACATCAGTTCCCTCGGTGGCAAGGTGCCGGACGTGAAGATCAGGTCCGACGCGATCATCCCGCGCCTGGATTACCTGAGCCCGCTGAGGATCTTCGGCGGCCGTGTGGGTGGCTACGTCGCGCAACCCTACATGCGCCAGCAGGTCTCGCTGTTCGGCCTGGATAGCCGTCGCGAGAGCCAGGGCGACACCACGGTCGCACCGATCATCCTCTGGGACATGGGCAGGGACCTGACCCTGGGGGCCGCGCTGGAGATCACCGTGCCCACCGGCGACTACGATGCGGCGCGCCCGGCCAATACCAGCAATAACTTCTACACCTGCAAGCCACTGTTTTCCGCGACCTGGCTGCCCACCGAGCTCACCGAGCTGTCGGTCAAGGCTACCTACAGCTTCAACGAGGAAAACCACGACACCGACTACCGCTCGGGCCAACTGTTCCACTTCGACTATTCCACCAGCTACAGGGTGACCGACAACCTCCGGTTGGGGCTGAACGGCTACTACCTGAAGCAGACCACCGACGACGAGCAGTTCGGCAGGGCCGTGACCTTCATGGGCGAGGATGTCGACGACGGTGTGCGCGGCCAGGTGTTCGCCATCGGACCGGCCGTGCATCTGACCTTCCTCAAGTACGCCAGTTTCGAGATGCGCTGTGCCAAGGAATTCGCGGTGGAAAATCGTCCCGAAGGCGAGATGTTCTGGGCCAAGCTGAACCTGCCGTTCACCCTCTGATCCTTCCCCGGAAAGAGTAAAGCCTCAGGTCGGTGACCTGAGGTTTCCGGTCGAGCGCCGGAAGCCTGGCATCACCAGGCTTCGGCTTTTCGTAGGGTGGGTAGAGCGGAGCGAAACCCGCCATTGGGCAATGGCAGGAGTGTTCCGCCATGGACCTGGGTGGTGGGCGGAAGCCCACCCTGCAAGGCGCTGGCGGTCAGCTGTACACCGGCCAGGTCTCGACGATCCGGCCATCGCGTACCGCCAGCAGGTCGCCGAACTGCAGCAGCACCGATTCGGACTGGGCCGGCCGCAGGAATACCTGGTCGTCCACGCCCAGGCCGACGGCGCTGGAGCCGTTGACCATCTCCTGGTTGGAGCTGCGGCCATAGAGGCCGTTGAACTGCAGGCCGCTGGGGGACTCGAGCTCGGCCATCCAGTTGCCGCCGTAAATGAAGTAGGTTTCGCGCTGGTTGGGGTCCCACCAGGAGAACAGTGCCGACTTGCCGTCCAGCGCCGGAATCTTCACGGTCCCGGTGCTCTTCAGCACCGGGCTGGCGATGTAGGCCGCGGGCTGGTGTTCTGCTAGGGAAGGCAGGTCGTAGTGGGTCGGCTTGAGCAGCGCCGAGCCCACCGAAACCTCGCTGCTGGTGCGCTCGTGCTCGTGCATGCGGTAGCTCGGGCTTCCGGCGGTGTTCAGGGTCAGGCCCGGACGCCAGAGCGCGGCGTGTCGTGTGCGGGTGTAGTCGACGAAGCCGTCGTAGAGGGCCATGACCCTGGCGAACAACTCATCCGGCGAACCGAGTATGCCGGGCACGCCCATACCGACGAAGGGGTCGTAGCCCATGAAACCGGAGAACTCCAGATGCTGCGGGTTGGCACCGATCAGGGTGAGCATCCGCCCCAGGGTCGCATGGTCCTGCACCCCGCCACGGTGCAGCCCGACATCCAGCTCGATGTTGATCCGCAGCCGCCTGTTCAGGGCCTGGGCCAGCCCCAGATACTGCTGCAGGCGCTCGGGGGTATCGAGCAGCCACTGCAACTGGGCGGCCGGGTCGAAGGGGCCGCGGTGGTTCTCGTAGAACAGCAGCGCCGAGCGGACCGGCAACGGCTTGCCGAGTAGCAGGTCGGCGTCGGGAAAGCGCTCGGCATCGTGATTGAGGAAAGGCTGGTGGAACGACATCAGCCGGCGGGTGCCGGCGCGGCGGGCGATGTAGTCGAGCAGTCGCGGGGAAGGCAGGGACTTCTCCACCAGGCGCAGTGCCTTGCCGGCGCGGCGTACCGACTGCACCACCACATCGATGTTGTGATCCAGGCGGTCCAGGTCGATCAGCATGACCGGCCTCATCGGCCCGAGGGCCTTGAGCTCGCGATTCAGCCTGGCGAAGTACTCGCTGTACGGGGCGCCTTTGTCGGCTGGCCGCAGCCAGGCGCCAACCCCGGCGAGCAGCACGCCCGCACCGGCCGTACCGACGATGAAGTTGCGGCGATTCATGGGTTCTCCTTGTTGTCAGGCCACGCCCAGGATCGATGACAGATGGGCATTGAGGAACTTGCCGTGGGGGTCCAGCTCCCGGCGCACTTCGGTGAATTCCCTCCAGCGCGGATAGAGCGGTTGCAGGGTCCGGGCGTTCAGGGTGTGCAACTTGCCCCAGTGCGGCCGGCCGGCGTACTTCCAGAAGATCGGCTCGATGGCGGCGAAGAAATTGTGGTGATCCATGCTGTAGTGCTGGTGCACGGAGATCGAGCAGCTGTCGCGTCCTTCGAACATGCTCAGGGGGATGTCATCGGCCTTCACGTAGCGGTATTCGATTGGAAACCAGGTGCGCAGGTCCCTGTCGCGGATCAGCTTGAGAATCTCGCGCAGGCAGGCCGGGCCGTACTCGGCAGGGACCGAGTACTCCATCTCGTTGAAACGCACGTTGCGCACGTTGGCGTAGATCTCGTGGGACTCGCCGACCCGGTCCTCGAAGCTGGCGATATGACGCAGGCTGTTGAGCAGCGCCCGGCGCGCGGACGGGAAGTCGCTGCCGTACTTGTCGAGGCTTTCGATCAGGCTGACGAACTCGTTGCCACCCTCCTGTGCGGGGTCCCGTGGTGGAGTGGCCGGGTCGCTGGTCTCGTTCAGGGCGACGGACAGCGCATAGTCGGAGTGGGTGATCACCAGCATTTCCCAGTGCTGGTTCTCGCGGGTGTTCTTCTCCACGTCCTCCAGCAGTTCCTCGGTGCCGGCGATCCACTGCCGCTCGCGCAGGCGATAGGACGCGCGGTTCTGCAGCCGCACCCGAGTCGCCACGCCCAGCGCGCCGAGGGACACTCGCGCGGCGTTGAAGACTTCGGGGTTGCGCTGGGCGTCGCAATCCAGCACTTCGCCGCTGGCGGTCACCAGTTGCAGGCCCGTGACCAGGGAAGAATAGGAACCGAAGCCGACGCCGGTGCCATGGGTCGAGGTGGAAATCGCCCCGGCCAGGGTCTGGTAGTCGATATCGGCCATGTTGGGCAGTGCCTGGCCGATCTCCTTCAGCGCCGCGCCCATCAGTGACATCGGTGTGCCGGCGGCGAATTCCGCCTGCAAAGTGCTGGCGTCGTGCCCGAGCAGGCCATTGAAGTAGCTGAGCGAGAGCAGGGTCCCGTCGGTGGGCACCAGGGCACTGAAGGAATGGGCCGAGCCCACCGGGCGGACCTTGCCGTCAGCCTGGCGGATGACCTGGACCAGTTCGTCCAGGCTCTTCGGTGCCACTCGCGCCTGCGGCAGGCAGCTCTGCCCGCCGGACCAGTTGCGCCAGGGAATCAGGCGGGGGGCGCGAACCAGCTGCGCCATTGCCGGGGAGCTGGACAGTGCCGTGAAGGCAGCAGCGACGCCGGCCCGCTGCAGCAGCTGACGTCTGGTGAGGTGTATAGCCATGGGGAACCTTGTGCTTATTGGACGGGCTTACCGGACATGAAGGAAATCAGTGCCAGGAACTCTTCTTCCGAGCACTGCATGCACAAGCCCATCGGCGGCATGCCCTTGTAGCCGTTGATGCTGTGATCCAGCAGGCTGTCCGCCCCCTGGGCGACGCGTGGGCTCCAGGCAGCGACATCACCGGTCTGCGGTGCGCCGGAGGCCGGGTTGGCGTGGCACATCTTGCAGCTGTTGTCGTAGACCTGCGCCAGTTCCTTGTTGGCGGGAGTCAGCGCAGTAGTGGTGGCGCGTGGCGTGGCGGACTCGGGGGCTTCACCACAGCCGGCGAGCAGTCCGGCCAGGGCCAGCAAGGCAGCTGTGCGGCAGGGTCGCCTGGTCAGCGGCCTCGTTCTGGGTGTCTGCATGGCGTTCCTCTCTTGTGCCGTGCCCGCCAGGCGGACACGGGTTCTTGTTGTGACAGGCAGAACGGAACACTAAGGCAGGCGCTGCCCGCGCCTGAGGGTATTGGCGGCCAACAAGGGGGGCTTATGAGGCCAGCGCGGCCAACTGTGATGGGAGATTCCGTCGATGAAGGGCACCAGGTTCACCCGCGTCTATCAGGACCCTGGTTTCGACATTCCGTGTCTGTCCCGATTGGACTGTTCGAGGGTGGGCCGCCGGCTGTCCCTTTTGCCGGAACCGATGTGCTGAAACGGGCGGGCAGCGAGAAGGCAGCGCTATGCGCATGCGACGGGCGCAGCAGCGCTTGAAGTGCTTGTGTATAGTGCCGGTCCCGCCGATCTGTGCCGTTGCCGGCGGGCCGGCACATTGAGTTCATGGAAAAAACCTGCTGGAGCAGGACGAGAAGGGAGATGTCGAGTTGGATTCCAGGGTGTGGTCGAAGTCGGGTTTTCTGCTGGTTTCCCTGATCGTGATCGTCGTCGATCAGCTGACGAAGTACATGGCAGATGCCTCATTGGAGTTCGGGCGCGCGGTAGCCGTCCTTCCTTTCTTCGATCTCCAGCTCTCCTACAACACCGGTGCCGCCTTTGGAATGCTGGGTGATGCGGGCGGCTGGCAGCGCATTCTGTTCGCCGCCATCGCACTGGTAGTCATCGCGGCACTCCTGGTGTGGATCATCCGGCAGTCCAATGACCGATTTATCCATGTTCTCGGCCTGGCCCTGGTACTTGGCGGCGCCGCCGGCAACCTGATCGATCGAGTCGTCTTCGGCCACGTGATCGATTTCGTTCTGCTCCATTGGCAGGGGCGGGGCTTTCCCAATTTCAACTTTGCCGATGTCGCGATCAACGTCGGCGCCCTGATGGTGCTGCTGGGGTCCCTGGGGAGCAGGGAAGCGCCCGCTCAAGGGTGATGTTCTGCTCCGGAAGCGATGCCATGGACCGACTACGCGCACTGATGATCGCCACACTCCTGGCGGCCTGCGGCCCGGCACGGGCCATGGACGGGCAGGGCAACTCCGTCGATCACTTCACCGTCGCCACCAGCCTCGGCACCGCGGCGGTCAGCGAATCCACCAGCCATCCCGTGCAGCCCTACACGGCCGCCCGTGACGACGCCCTGGCCTACGTCGCGTCCGCCGGGGGCATCCACGGTGCTCAGCTGGAGCAGGCGCTGCGTCACTACCGGCACATGCATCCGCAGTCGACGCTGAGCGACATGCAGCTGGCCCTGGCCATCGCCAGCCAGGGTTGATCGGGGGCATCGAATCGCCGCGTTCATCCGTGGAATCGAATGAGCTAGCATCCAGAAGGACTTTTCGGCGCTGGCTGACTCGAAAGTCAGGACAATCTTTCTGGCTCGTGGTTAACTCAGCGTTTTCCTACAACACCACCTCAAACAAGGACTATTGCAATGGCTCAAGTAACCCTGAAGGGCAACCCGATCAACGTCGATGGCCAGCTGCCGCAGAAGGGCCAGCAGGCTCCGGCATTCAGCCTGGTCGGCGGCGACCTGGCCGACGTGACCCTGGCCAGCCTGAGCGGCAAGCGCAAGGTACTGAACATCTTCCCGAGCATCGACACCCCGACCTGCGCCACTTCCGTGCGCAAATTCAACGTCGAAGCCAGCAAACTGCCGAACACCGTGGTGCTGTGCATCTCCGCCGACCTGCCGTTCGCCCAGAAGCGCTTCTGCGGCGCTGAAGGCCTGGAGAACGTGGTGAACCTGTCCACCATGCGCGGCGCCAACTTCCTCAAGGACTACGGCGTAGCCATCGCCAGCGGCCCGCTGACCGGCGTCGCCGCCCGTGCCGTCGTGGTGCTGGACGAGAACGACAAGGTCCTGCACAGCGAGCTGGTGGGCGAGATCGCCGACGAGCCGAACTACGCGGCTGCCATCGCCGTCCTGTAACGGATGCGGAAATGAAGAAGGGAGGCTTGAGGCCTCCCTTTTTTGTGCGCGCTGCGGGATCGAGGCTGACCTGTGGGAGCGAATTCATTCGCGATTGAAATCGCTCCCACAGATGGAAGGGACACCTACAACGTCAGCTTCAGGTTTCCCAGCAATGCTCCCGGGAGCAGCGCCGACCAGGTCTGGCGTTCGCCATAGGTGCTGCTGGACAGGCGCAGCTGGCGTTCCTGGGTCAGGGCTTCCAGCTGGTCGCCGAGCAGGCTGAACAGGCTGTCGTCGAAGCGCATGGTGTCCACCGGCGCCTGGATCTGGCCGTCTTCCACCCAGAAGGTGGCGAAGCGGGTCATGCCGGTCATGCGCGCGGCGGGCAGGTCGGACCAGTTCAGGTACCAGAGGTTGCCGATATAGAGGCCGTGGTCCAGTTGTTCCAGAACCTTGTCCACGGGCAGGGTACCGGGGCCCATCACCAGCGACTGGGTGGCTTCATTGGCGTCCGCGCAGTTGGCTTCCAGCCCGTACTCACGGGCGCTGCGGGGATAGACCAGTTGCCCGGCCAGCTTGCCGTCGCGCACCAGGGCCACGTCGCAGCGCGGTGCACCCTCGGGGCCGAAGGCCGGGGCGAGTGCGCCGGCCACCTGTTCGTCCAGGTTCAGCAGCGGACTGAAAGAAGCGCTGCCGTCCTGCAGGCGCTGCAGGGGGCTTTCCTTGTTGGCCAGGGCGCGGGCGGAGAAGCCGGTCCAGGACAGCATGCCCAGCACTTCGTCCAGGGCTGCCGGGGCCAGGTAGGCGCGGTAGTCGCCGGGTTGCAGGTGGCGCACCGGTTTGCCCAGGTGCTCCAGTTGCTGGCGGGCATTGGAGAAGCGGCTGGCGAAGTCGGCAGCGTCCCAGCGTGCGCCGGCGTAGTCGGCCTTCACCGCCTGGTGGTTGGCGTGGAACAGGCTCCAGTCGAAGTTGAAACAGTGGGCGGCATGCCAGCCAAGGGCGCCGAAGCTGTTGGCGAAGCCCCGGTAAAGCGGTCCGGCGGCGTAGATGCCCACCAGGTCGAGGCCGTTGGCGGCCTTGTCGATCTCGGCCAGCACGCTGGTGCAGTCGGGGAGGTTGGCGTCGTCCACCGCACGGCGGTGCCAGGCCGAGCGCTCCACTTGCAGGTACGGGTCCGGCGGCAGTTGGCAGATCACCAGGCGCAGCTGCACCAGGCCTTCGGCCAGGTGCTGGCGGTCGCTGTCCAGGTCGCCGGAGAGGGTGATCGCAATTTCCGCGCTGCGGTCGTTGCGGATCAGGCGCAAGCGGCCGGTGGCCTGGATCACATGGCCTGCCTGGCGCACCTGGGCGCGGTTGAACCGGACGAACTCGGACTCCTCGGCGCTGTACCAGAGACTGAAGTCCTCGCCTGCCTGCAGGCTGGCGCGCAGGCTCTCGGCCAGGGCGGTGAAGCGGGATTCTGCGTCGGCCATCACTGGGCTCCTCCAAAGACTTCCACCTGTCTGAAGACGCATGCGGGCGAGGCGTGGCCCACGCGCACCACCTGGTTGGGCTCGCCCTTGCCGCAGTAGGGCGTGCCGTGCACCTCGACGGTACTGGCATCGCCCACGGCAGCAAGACTACGCCAGAAATGGGCGGATACGCCTCGATAGTTGGGGTTCTTCACTACAGCCCCGAGCTCGCCATTTTCAATGACCCGGCCCCATTCGCAACCGAACTGGAACTTGTTGCGAGAGTCGTCGATGGACCAGGACCGGTTGGTGCTCATCAGCACGCCGTGCTCGATGCCGCCAATGAGCTGGGCCAGGCTCTGGTCGCCCGGTTCCAGGTTGAGGTTGGCCATGCGGTCGATGGGCGCGCGGTTCCAGCTGCTTGCGCGACTGTTGGCCACGCCGGGCAGACCGCTGCGCTGCTGGGACAGTGCGCCACCCAAGGGCCGCAGAAGCAGGCCGTCGCTGATGAGCATTTCCTTGCGCGCCGGCTGGCCGTCGTCATCAAAGCTGTAGCTGGCCAGCTCTTCCGGTACGCCGGGGTCAAAGCTGATGTTCAGCAGCTTCGATCCGTACTGGTAGCGGCCAAAATCCTCCAGGCCGATGAAGCTGGTGCCGGCGTAGTTGCGTTCGTCGCCGAGGATGCGGTCCAGCTCCAGCGGGTGGCCAATGGATTCGTGGATCTGCAGCATCATCTGGTCCGGCATCAGCAGCAGGTCGGTGGTGCCGCTGGGCGCATTGGGCGCCATCAGCAATTGCAGGGCCTCGTCCGCCACCCTGGCCGCGGCCCCGGCAAAGCCCAGGCGCTGCAGGACTTCCATGCCGCCCTGCTGGCCGCTGCCGTAGCCGCCGAAGGTGCGGGTCTGGCTGTCGCTGCCGTCGAAGGCGGTGACGCTGATGCCCGGGTACGTGAAGCGCAAGTCCTGCCATTGCTCGGCGCTGGCGCTGTTGAGGTAGAGCTGCTCATGGCGCTGGGCGTCCAGATAGAGGTTCCAGTTGACCAGGCGCGGGTCGCCGGGAATGCGTGCCGACTCCTCGGCGAGCAACTCGAAGCGCTCGGCAAGACTGGGGTAGGGCTGGTCCAGCCCCGGCGAACGGTATTGGGCGCTGAAAGGCGGCGGGTCCAGCCGGCTCTGGTCGATCAGGGCGTAGCGGGCGATCTGCCGGGCCAGCGTCTCGGCCTGGTCCAGCGCCCGCTGCAGGCCAGCCTGGCTGAGGTCGGCGGTGGCCGCGTAGGCCTCCACGCCGGCCAGGCGTACGCTGAGCATTGCGCCCATGTCCTGGCTGAGGGACGGCGGCTCGGCGACGCCCCGGCGCAGCAGGGCCTGCTCGCTGGTCTGGCGGACGACGCGCAGGGAATGGAACTCGGCGCGGGTGGCAAGGGCGGCGAAACGCTGCCTGAAACTTTCGAACACGGAGCTCTCCCTGGTCCGGTGAAATCAGTTGTGCCCTCAAAGCAGGGCGATTGCAGGTCATAAAGGATAGTTCGCTGCGTCAGGCCTAGGTAAATAGCCGGTAAATTGACTTTGCCTTCTGCTTTCAACTGCTTATCGTTCACGCTCTCGCCTATCTCGACCTGAATCATGTCTCCGATCCCTGAGAAATCCCCGAACTCCCGTTCCTTCCGTAACTGGCTGGCCATCGCCGTCGCCTTGCTGGCGCTCGTGCTGCTGATCTGGTGGTTCTGGCCGGAAACCGCCGCCAAGCCCAATCACCAGGGAGGCCGGGGCGGGCCGGGACGCCCCGGCTTCGGCGCGTTCTCGGGGCCGGTGCCGGTGCGCGTCGCCACCATCACCCAGGGCGATTTCCCGGTCTATCTCAAGGCCCTGGGCACCGTCACCGCACTGAACACGGTGAACGTGCGCGGCCGCGTCGATGGGGAACTGGTCAAGTTGCTGTTCGAGGAGGGCCAGCAGGTCAAGGCCGGCGACTTGCTGGCGGTGATCGACCCGCGTCCTTACCAGGTCGCCCTGCAGCAGGCCGAAGGCACCCTTGCACAGAACCGCGCGCAGCTGAAGAACGCCGAGATCGACCTGGCCCGTTACAAGGGCCTGTATGCCGAGGACAGCATCGCCAAGCAGACCCTGGACACCCAGGAAGCGCTGGTGGCGCAATATCGCGGCACCATCAAGACCGACGAGGCGGCCGTTGCCTCAGCCAGGCTCAACCTTGGTTTCACCCAGGTGCGCGCACCCATCTCCGGCCGCCTCGGCCTGCGCCAGGTGGACCTGGGCAACCTGGTCAGCAGCGGCGACACCACGCCGCTGGTGGTGATCACCCAGACCCGGCCCATCAGCGTTGCCTTCACCCTGCCCGAAGGCCAGCTGCCTGAGGTTGTCAGCCGCTTCCGCGCCGGCCAGCCCCTGGCGGTCGAGGCCTGGGACCGCAACGACAAACGCCTGCAGGCCGAAGGCGTGCTGCAGAGCCTGGACAACCAGATCGACACCACCACCGGCACCCTGAAGCTCAAGGCGCGTTTCGCCAACGATGACGAAACCCTCTTCCCCAACCAGTTCGTGAACATCCGCCTGCGCGCCGAGATGCTGCCGCAAGCCGTGCTGATCCCGTCCGCCGCCGTGCAGTTCGGCAGCCAGGGCACCTTCGCCTACGTGATGGACGGTGAGAAGAAGGTCAAGGTGCGCAAGCTGGAAACCGGCCCGGACGACGGCGAGCGCACCGTGGTCAAGAGCGGCCTGCAGCCGGGCGAGCGTGTGGTGCTGGAAGGCACTGACCGTCTGCGCGACGGCAGCGAAGTGGAAGTGGTGCACGACGCCGACGAAATCCCCAGCCAGCCAACCGAACAGCTGCAAGGCGCCAAGCCTGAAGGCCAGGACGCGAAAGGCGGCGTATGAACCTCTCTCGCCTGTTCATCCTGCGACCGGTCGCCACCACGCTGAGCATGCTGGCGATCCTCCTCGCCGGCCTGATCGCCTACCGCCTGCTGCCGGTTTCCGCGCTGCCGGAGGTGGATTACCCGACCATCCGCGTCCTCACCCTTTATCCGGGGGCCAGCCCGGACGTGATGACCAGCGCCGTCACCGCGCCGCTGGAGCGCCAGTTCGGGCAGATGCCGGGGCTGACCCAGATGTCCTCCACCAGCTCCGGCGGGGCTTCGGTCATCACCCTGCGCTTCAGTCTCGAAGTGGAACTGGACGTGGCCGAGCAGGAGGTGCAGGCGGCCATCAACGCGGCCACCAACCTGCTGCCCAACGACCTGCCGGCGCCGCCGGTCTACAACAAGGTCAACCCGGCCGATACCCCGGTACTGACACTCGCCATCAGCTCGAAGACCATGCCGCTGCCCAAGCTGCATAGCCTGGTGGACACCCGCATGGCGCAGAAACTGGCGCAGATCAGCGGCGTGGGCATGGTCAGCATCGCCGGCGGCCAGCGCCAGGCGGTGCGCATACGCGTCAACCCCGAAGCCCTGGCGGCCAACGGCCTGAACCTGTCGGACGTGCGCAGCCTGGTCAGCGCCTCCAACGTCAACCAGCCCAAGGGCAACTTCGACGGCCCCACCCGCGTGTCCATGCTGGACGCCAACGACCAGCTCAAGTCCGCCGAGGAATACGCCAACCTCATCGTCGCCTACAACAATGGCGCCGCCCTGCGCCTGAAGGACGTGGCGGAGATCGTCGACGGTGCCGAGAACGAACGCCTCGCCGCCTGGGCCAACCAGAACGAGGCGGTGCTGCTGAACATCCAGCGCCAGCCGGGGGCCAACGTGATCGAGGTGGTGGATCGCATCCAGGCGCTGCTGCCGTCGATCACCGCCAACCTGCCGGCGGGTATCGATGTCCTGGTGCTCACCGACCGCACCCAGACCATCCGCGCCGCCATCACCGACGTGCGGCACGAGCTGTTCCTCGCCATCGCCCTGGTGGTGATGGTGACCTTCCTGTTCCTGCGCCGGATGAGCGCCACCATCATCCCCTCCATCGCCGTGCCGCTGTCCCTGGTCGGCACCTTCGCGGTGATGTACCTGGCCGGCTTCTCCATCAACAACCTGACGCTGATGGCCCTGACCATCGCCACCGGTTTCGTGGTGGACGACGCCATCGTCATGCTGGAGAACATCGCCCGCCACCTGGAGGAGGGCGAAACGCCGCTCAACGCCGCGCTCAAGGGCGCGAAGCAGATCGGCTTCACCCTGATTTCCCTGACCTTCTCGCTGATCGCGGTACTGATCCCGCTGCTGTTCATGGCAGACGTGGTGGGCCGGTTGTTCCGCGAGTTCGCCATCACCCTGGCGGTGGCCATCCTGATCTCGCTGGTGGTGTCCCTGACCCTGACGCCGATGATGTGCGCGCGCCTGCTCAAGCGGGAGAAAAAAGAAGAGGAGGGTGGCTTCTACAAGGCCAGCGGCGATTTCATCGACGGCATGATCGAACGCTACGGCCGCGGCCTGCAGTGGGTACTGCGGCACCAGGGCCTGACCCTGCTGGTGGCCGTCGGCACCCTGGTGCTCACCGTGGTGCTTTACCTGGCCGTGCCCAAGGGCTTCTTCCCGGTGCAGGACACCGGCGTCATCCAGGGCATCACCGAGGCGCCGCAGTCGGTGTCCTTCCGTTCGATGAGCGAACGCCAGCAGAAGGTCGCCGCGCTGATCCTCAAGGACCCGGCGGTGGCCAGCCTGACCTCCTACATCGGTGTGGACGGTGACAACGTCACCCTCAACAGCGGCCGCATGCTGATCAACCTCAAGCCCCACGGCGAGCGTGACGTAACCGCCAGCGAGGTGATCGCGCGCCTGCAGCCCGAGCTGGACAGACAAAGCGACATCCGCCTTTACCTGCAGCCGGTGCAGGATCTGACCATCGAGGACCGGGTCAGCCGCACGCAGTTCCAGTTCAGCCTGGAATCCCCGGACGCCGATCTGCTCGACGAGTGGACGGGCAAGCTGGTGGACGCGCTGCGTCAGCAGCCTGAACTGTCGGACGTGGCCAGCGACCTTCAGGACAAGGGCCTGCAGGTGTACCTGAACATCGACCGCGACATGGCCGGGCGCCTGGGCGTGGAGATCTCCGCCATCACCGATGCGCTCTACGACGCCTTCGGCCAGCGGCAGATATCCACCATCTTCACCCAGGCCAGCCAGTACCGCGTGGTACTGGAGTCCGCCGCCGGCCAGGCGATCGGTCCGCAGGCACTGCAGCAGATCCACGTCGCCAACCGTGACGGCGGGCAGGTACCGCTGTCGGCACTGGCGCGTGTCGAGGAACGCCAGACCCAGCTGGCCATCAACCATATCGGCCAGTTCCCGGCGGTAACCCTCTCTTTCAACCTGTCTCCGGGGGTTGCCCTGGGCGAGGCGGTGGCGGTGATCGAGCGGGTGCAACAGGACATCGGCATGCCCGAAGGCATCCAGACCCGCTTCCAGGGCGCGGCGGCGGCCTTCCAGGCGTCGCTGTCCAGCACCCTGCTGCTGATCCTGGCGGCGGTGGTGACCATGTACATCGTGCTGGGCGTGCTCTACGAGAGCTACATCCATCCGGTGACCATCCTCTCCACGCTGCCCTCGGCGGGCGTCGGCGCCTTGCTGGCATTGCTGCTGACCGGCAACGACCTGGGCCTGATCGCCATCATCGGCATCATCCTGCTGATCGGCATCGTGAAAAAGAACGCCATCATGATGATCGACTTCGCCCTGGAGGCGGAGCGGCACCAGGGCATGTCCCCCGAAGCGGCCATCTACCAGGCGGCGCTGCTGCGCTTCCGGCCGATCCTGATGACCACCCTGGCGGCCCTGTTCGGCGCCGTACCGCTGATGCTCGCCACCGGCTCCGGCGCGGAACTGCGCCAACCCCTCGGCCTGGTGATGGTCGGCGGCCTGCTGCTGTCCCAGGTGCTGACCCTGTTCACCACCCCGGTGATCTATCTGGCCTTCGACCGCCTGGCCCGCCGCTTCACCGGCCGCAGCGCGGCAGGGGTGGCCGTATGAGCCGCTTCTGCTCCCTCTCCCGCGTGCGGGAGAGGGTTGGGGTGAGGGTATAGACAGTCATGAATCTTTCCGCCCCCTTCATCCACCGCCCGGTCGCCACCATGCTGCTGAGCCTGGCGATCCTGCTGCTGGGCAGCGTCAGCTTCGGCCTGTTGCCGGTGTCGCCGCTGCCGCAGATGGATTTCCCGGTGATCACCGTGCAGGCCAGCCTGCCCGGCGCCAGCCCGGAGATCATGGCGTCCAGCGTCACCACGCCGCTGGAGCGTTCGCTGGGCACCATCGCGGGCATCAACCAGATGACCAGCCGTACCAGCCAGGGCTCGACACGGATCATCGTGCAGTTCGACCTGGACCGTGACATCAACGGCGCCGCCCGCGACGTGCAGGCGGCCATCAACGCCTCGCGCAACCTGTTGCCCAGCGGCATGCGCAGCATGCCCACCTACAAGAAGGTCAACCCGTCCCAGGCGCCGATCATGGTGCTGTCGCTGACCTCCGACGTTAAGGAAAAGGGCGAGCTCTACGACCTGGCCTCCACCATCCTCGCCCAGAGCCTGTCGCAGGTTAAGGGCGTGGGCGAGGTGCAGATCGGCGGCAGCTCCCTGCCGGCGGTGCGGGTGGAACTGGAACCGCAATTGCTGACCCAGTACGGCATCGCCCTGGATGACGTGCGCAGCACCATTGCCGCCGCCAACCAGCGCCGGCCCAAGGGCGCGGTGGAAGACGCCGATCGCCACTGGCAGGTGGGCGCCAACGACCAGCTGGAGAAGGCCGCCGACTACGCGCCGCTGATCATCCGCTACCAGGACGGCGCCGCCCTGCGCCTGGGAGACGTGGCCAAGGTCCGCGATGCGGTGGAAGACCGCTACAACAGTGGCTTCTTCAACGACGACTCGGCGGTGCTGCTGGTGATCAACCGCCAGGCCGGCGCCAACATCATCGAGACCATCGAAAGCATCAAGCAGCAGCTCCCCGCGCTGCAGGCGGTGCTGCCGGCCAGCGTCAAGCTGGACCTGGCCATGGACCGCTCGCCGGTGATCCGCGCCACCCTGCACGAAGCCGAGCGCACCCTGCTGATCGCCGTGGCACTGGTGATTCTGGTCGTCTACCTGTTCCTCGGTAACCTGCGCGCCTCGCTGATCCCGGCGCTGGCGGTGCCGGTGTCCCTGGTGGGCACCTTCGCCGTGATGTACCTGATGGGCTTCTCGCTCAACGTGCTGTCGCTGATGGCGCTGATCCTCGCCGCCGGCCTGGTGGTGGACGACGCCATCGTGGTGCTGGAGAACATCTCGCGGCATATCAACGACGGCATGGCGCCGTTCAAGGCCGCGCTGCAGGGCACCCGCGAAGTGGGCTTCACCCTGCTGTCGATGAACCTCTCGCTGGTGGCGGTGTTCGTTTCCATCCTGTTCATGGGCGGCATCATCGACCGGCTGTTCCGCGAGTTCTCGTTGACCCTGGCGGTGGCCATCCTGGTCTCGCTGCTGGTGTCCCTGACCCTGACGCCGATGCTCTGCGCGCGCTGGCTGAAACCCCACGTGCCCGACAAGGACAGCCGCCTGCAACGCTGGAGCGAGGCCCTGCATACGCGCATGGTGGACCTCTACGACCGGACCCTGGGCGTCGCCCTGCGCCATCCGCGCCTGACCCTGGCCAGCCTGCTGCTCACCATCGGCTGCAACATCGCTCTCTACGTGCTGGTGCCCAAGACCTTCCTGCCGCAGCAGGACACCGGCCAACTGATCGGCTTCATCCGCGGCGACGATGGCCTGTCCTTCACCGTGATGCAGCCGAAAATGGAAATCTTCCGCCGCGCCGTCCTCAAGGACCCGGCGGTGGAAAGCGTGGCCGGCTTCATCGGCGGCAGTGGCGGCATCAACAACGCCTTCATGATCGTGCGCCTGAAACCCATCGCCGAGCGCAAGGTGTCGGCGCAGAAAGTGATCGAACGCCTGCGCGCCGAACTGCCCAAGGTGCCCGGCGGCCGGTTGATGCTGATGGCCGACCAGGACCTGCAGTTCGGCGGTGGGCGCGAACAGCGCAGCTCGCAGTACGAGTACGTGCTGCAGAGCGGCGAGCTGTCCGACCTGCGCACCTGGGCGCCGAAAGTCACCGCCGCGCTCAAGGCATTGCCGGAGCTCACGGCCATCGACGCCAACGAAGGGGAGGGTGCCCAGCAGGTCACCCTGAAGGTGGATCGCGACACCGCCAAGCGCCTGGGCATCGACATGTCCATGGTCACCACCGCCCTGAACAATGCCTACAGCCAGCGGCAGATCTCCACCATCTACGACACCCTGAACCAGTACCAGGTGGTGATGGAGGTCAACCCGAAGTACGCCCAGGACCCGGAAACCCTCAAGCAGGTCCAGCTGGTCACTGCCGATGGCCAGCGCGTGCCGCTGTCCAGTTTCGCCCGTTACGAGCGCAGCCTGGAGGAAGACCGGGTCAACCACGAAGGCCAGTTCGCCTCGGAGAGCATTGCCTTCGATCTGGCGCCCGGCGTCAGCCTGGACAAGGCCACCGTGGCCATCGAGAAGGCGGTGGCCGCCATCGGCCTGCCCAGCTCGGTGATCGCCCGCATGGGCGGCAGCGCCGACGCCTTCCAGAGCACCCAGCAGAACCAGCCGTGGATGATCCTCGCCGCACTGGTGCTGGTGTACCTGGTGCTCGGCATCCTCTACGAGAGCTACATCCACCCGCTGACCATCCTCTCTACACTGCCGTCGGCGGGTGTCGGCGCGCTGCTGGCGATCCTGCTCACCGGGGGCGAGTTCAGCCTCATCTCGTTGCTGGGCCTGTTCCTGCTCATCGGCGTGGTGAAGAAGAACGCCATCATGATGATCGACCTCGCCCTGCAGCTGGAGCGCAACGACGGCCTGTCCCCGGACGAATCCATCCGCCAGGCCTGCCTGCTGCGCCTGCGGCCGATCCTGATGACCACCATCGCCGCCATCCTCGGCGCCGTGCCGCTGCTGATCGGCGGGGCCGAAGGCGCGGAAATGCGCCAGCCGCTGGGCGTGGCCATCATCGGCGGCCTGGTGCTGAGCCAGTTGCTGACCCTCTACACCACCCCCGTGGTCTACCTCTATCTCGACCGTCTGCGCCATCGCTTCAACCGCTGGCGTGGCGTGCGCACTGACGCCGCTCTGGAAACACCCCTATGAACACCGCTGCCACTTCCCTGAAACCCCTGCGTCGCGCCATGGCCCTTGCCCTTGCCGGCCTGCTGCTGGGCGGCTGCGCCATCGGCCCGGACTACAAGCGTCCGGAGCAGAGCGTGCCCGCACAGTTCAAGCATGCCGAAGGCTGGACCCCGGCCAGCCCGGCGGACCTGGAGCACCGCGGCCGCTGGTGGGAGCTGTACGGCGACGCTACCCTCAACGACCTGCAACTGCGCCTGGAACAGTCCAACCAGACCCTGGCCCAGTCGGTCGCCCAGTACCGCCAGGCCCAGGCCCTGGCCCGAGGCGCACGTGCCTCGTTCTTCCCCTCGGTGACCGCCAACGCCGGCAAGACCCGCTCGGGGCAGGGCGGTGGCGACAGCACCGTGCGCCTGTCCGATGGCTCCACGGTCACCAGCTCCGGCGGTGGTGGCGTGTCCAAGAGCTACGACGCCAGCCTTGGCGTGAACTGGGAAATCGACCTGTGGGGCAAGCTGCGTCGGCAACTGGAGTCCGACACCGCCAGTATGCAGGCCAGCGCCGCCGACCTTGCCGCCGCGCGCCTCAGCCTGCAATCGGAGCTGGCGCAGAACTACCTGCAACTGCGCGTGCTGGACGCCCAGAAGCGCCTGCTGGAAGCGACCATCGCCGGCTATCAGCGTGCCCTGACCCTGACCCGGAACCAGTACAGGGCCGGGATCGTCACCCGCGCCGACGTGGCCCAGGCCACCACCCAGCTCAAGAGCACCGAGGCCCAGGCCATCGATCTCAAGTACCAGCGCGCGCAATTGGAGAACGCCATCGCCGTGCTGGTCGGCGTGCCGCCGGCGGAGTTCAGCCTGGCCGAGGTGGACAGCGTTCCGGCACTGCCGAGCGTGCCGGCCCTGCTGCCGTCGCAACTGCTGGAGCGTCGCCCGGATGTGGCCTCGGCCGAACGCGACGTGATGTCCGCCAACGCCCGGATAGGCGTGGCCAAGTCGGCCTACTTTCCCAGCCTCAACCTCAGCGCCGCCGGCGGCTATCGCAGCGGCAGCCTGCACGACTGGATCACCACGCCGAACCGTTTCTGGTCCATCGGGCCGGAATTCGCCATGACCCTGTTCGATGGTGGTCTGATCCGCTCCCAGGTAGCCCAGGCCGAAGCCAGCTACGACCAGACCGTCGCCGCCTACCGCCAGACCGTGCTGGACAGCTTCCGCGAAACCGAGGACTACATGGTCCAGCTCGACGTCCTGGAAGAGGAGAGCGCGGTACAACAGGAAGCCCTGGACGCGGCCCGCGAAGCCCTGCGCCTGGTCACCAACCAGTACAAGGCCGGCACGGTGGACTACAACAGCGTGGTCACCAACCAGGCCACCGCGCTGAGCAATGAACGCACCGTCCTGACCCTGATGGGCAGCCGCCTGACCACCAGCGTCCAGCTCATCGCGGCGCTGGGTGGCGGTTGGGATCAGGGGCAGCTGGAGAAGGTGGATTCGGATTCCGCTGAGTCGCCCTGATTGCTTTTCTGTGGGGGCGAATTCATTCGCGAAGGACAGCGCAGCTGTCCTAATGAAACTTCCAGGGCGAGCCTGCGGCCCGCTTAGCGAATGAATTCGCCCCCACAAGAGTCATCCGCTCCGCAGAGCGCTTTCAACCTTCCCACCAACTCCTCCTCCGCACGCCCCAATCCCTTGCGCCCGTAGAGTGCCAGCCGCAATCCCTGTATCTCCGGCAGGTCCTCTTCCTTGCCGAGCAGCCGATGCTCCGGCCCCAGCACGCGCAACGGCAGCAGGCTGACGCCCAGACCCGCCGCCACCGCCGCGCGCACGCTGGCCAGGCTGGCGCTGGAGTAGGCGATGCGCCAGCGCCGGCCCTGCACATCGAGACCGTGGAGCATCTCGTTGCGATACAACCCGCCACTGGGGAACACCACCAGGGGCAGCGGCTCGCGGCCGTAGGCCGGGCGGGAGGTGCTGTCCACCCAGCCAAGGGGTTCCGGCCAGGAGGCCAGGCTGTCGCCGCCGTCGCCCATGCGCTTGACCAGCAGCAGGTCGAACTCGCCGCCCTGGTACAGGCGCAGCAGTTCCGGGCTGAGGCCGCTGGTCACCTCCAGGCGCACGCCGGGCCAGGCGGCGGAGAATTCCGCGAGTACCGGCATCAGGCGTTCGGCGGCGAAGTCCTCGGGCACTCCCAGGCGCAGCACACCGCTGCCGGGCTGGTGGCGCAGCACCTCGGCGGCTTCGTCCTGCAGGGCGAGGATGCGCCGGGCGTAGCCGAGCAACTGTTCGCCTTCGGCGGTTGCCACCACCTGGCGCTGGCTGCGATCCAGCAGGCGGCAGCCGAGGCTTTCTTCCAGCCGGCGCAATTGCTGGCTGACGGTGGACTGGGTGAGGTGCAGGCGTTCGGCGGCGCGGGTGAAGTTCCCGCAGTCGGCGACGGCGACGAAGCTGCGCAGGAGGAGGGGATCGAACATGGATGTATTCCATATGCCACTGATAGGCATGGTTATATTTAATTTCAGAATACCTGACCAGCCGGACATAATTTCGCGCATTCGACCAAGTGCGGAGGCGAACCATGAAAGCCGGACTCATCCAGTGCCTGTTCCTGGCCAGCGGCCTGCTGTTGGCGACACAGGCCAGGGCCGATGACAGCGCCGCCCAACGCCTGCTGCAGGCTGCCGGAGCGGGTGACCTGGGCAGCGTCGACGGCCTGCTGCAACAGGGCGTGCCGGTGGATGTGCGCGACGGCCAGGGCAACACGCCCCTGCTGCTCGCCACCGCCGCCAACCGGGTGGACGTGGCCCGCCGGCTGATCGAGGCCGGCGCTGACGTCAACCTGCAGAACCGCATGCAGGACAGCGCCTACCTGCTGGCGGGCGCCAGTGGACACCAGCAGATCCTCGAACTGACCCTGGCCCACGGCGCCGATCTGCGCAGCACCAACCGTTTCGGCGGCACCGCGCTGATTCCCGCCTGCGAGCGTGGCCATGTGGACACCGTGCGCACCCTCATCGCTGCCGGTGTCGACCTCGACCACGTCAACAAGCTCGGTTGGACCTGCCTGCTGGAGGCCGTGCTGCTGGGCGACGGCGGACCGGCCCACCAGCGCATCGTCGAACTGCTGATCGCCGCCGATGCCGACCTCGACCTGCCCGACAACGAAGGCGTCACCCCCTTGCAACATGCCGAACAGCGCGGCCAGCAGGCCATCGCCGCCAGGCTGCGCGCCGCTGGCGCCCGCTGATTGATGGAGTTTCCCCATGTCCGATGATCGCAACTACCTGGAACAGGCCGTGGAGCTGGCACGGCAGAACGTGGAGCAGGGCGGTCGCCCGTTCGGCGCGCTGCTGGTGCGTGAAGGCCAGGTGCTGGCCCGCGCGGTGAATGAAATCCACCTGACCCAGGACCCCACCTGCCACGCCGAACTCCAGGCCATCCGCGCCGCCAGCCGGCAACTGGGCCCACGCCTGGATGGCTGCGTGATCTACGCCAGCGGCCAGCCGTGTCCCATGTGTCTGGCGGCCATGCATATGTGCGGCGTGAGCCGCGTGGTGTTCGCTGCGGCCAATGCGGTGGGCGAGCCTTTCGGCCTGTCCACTGCGGCCGTGTACCAGCAGATGGCGCTGCCTCTGGAAGCACAGAAGCTGGACATCCAGCACCTGCCGCAACCGGCCATGAGCGAAGTCTATGCGCGCTGGCAGGCCCTGCATGCCGCGCGCTGACCGTCTCGATAACCTCGCCGCCTGGGCGCTGCTGGTGGTCGTGGGGCTGAACCTGCGGCCCATCCTCGCCTCGGTCAGCCCACTCCTGGCGGACATCCGCAGCGCCACCGGAATGGGCTTCCAGACCGCCGCGCTGCTGACCACGCTGCCGGTCATCTGCATGGGCCTGGTGGCGCTGCTGAGCAACCGCCTGGGTGGTCTGGGAGAACGGCGTGGCATCGGTCTCGGACTCGGGCTGATCGCCGGCGCCTGCCTGGCGCGGCTGCTGTGTGGCCAGGCCGGCCCGCTGCTGGCGACCGCCTTGCTGGGTGGCGCCGGTGTGGCGCTGATCCAGGCACTGCTGCCCGCGGTGATCAAGCGCCGTTTCGAGGGCCGGGTGGCGTTGGCCATGGGCGTGTATTCCGCCTCCCTGATGGGCGGTGGTGGCATGGCAGCGCTGACTAGCCCGTTGTTGGCCCATCACTTCGAGCACTGGCAGGCGGGGCTTGGGCTCTGGCTGGTGCCGGCGTTGCTGGCCCTGGTGCTTTGGCTGTCGCGCCCCTTGCCGAGCCCTGCGCCTGTATCCGGCGGCCGGTCCGTGAGCTTCATGGGCAATCGCCGCGCCTGGCTGCTCGCCCTGTATTTCGGCCTGGTCAACTGCGGCTACATGAGCATGGTGGCCTGGCTGCCGGCCTACTATCAGCAACTGGGCTGGAGCCCGACCCGCAGCGGCTCGCTGCTGGCCTTCATGACCATCTTCCAGGTGATCGCGGCCCTGGGCATGCCCGCCCTGGCGCAACGCGGCACGGACCGCCGACCGCTGCTGTCGGTGAGCCTGATCGCCCAGGCGGTGGGCTTCGCCGGGCTGATCTGGGCGCCCCTGGAACTGTTCGCCCTGTGGATCGCCCTGATCGGCTACGGCCTGGGCGCGTGCTTCGCCCTCAGCCTGATTCTCACCCTCGATCATCGCCGCGATCCGCGTGAGGCGGGCCAGCTGGCCGCCTTCGTGCAGGGCGTGGGCTTCCTGATCAATGCCGTGTCGCCCTGGCTCAGCGGTTGGCTGCGGGAGGTCACCGGCAGCTTCACTGCCGCCTGGCTGGTGCTGGTGGTCGGCGTGCTGCTGATGCTGGGGGTGACCCGGCTGTTCAGCCCGGCCAGCTATCGCCCGGCAATGGCCAAGGAGCCGGTGGCCGAACTGGGATAGGAGTCCCAACCTGATCCACCCAGCAGGGCTGTTGCGCAGTCCGGTAGGGGGCGCCATGCGCACCGGCGGTCAGACGTGGTGCCGAAGTCGATCCCGGAATCGGTGCGCACAGCGCACCCTACGGCCGCCGGATAGCCGGTCCCGCACAGTGCGCCATCTGCGGCTATACCACTGAAAAGGCCCCCGCAAGCGGCACCAGCCGTGGCTTCGAGGGCCATTTGGGAGAGCCGCATGCCAGAAACTGCCAGAACCGCAATCGTCACCGGAGCCTCCCGGGGTATCGGCGCCGCCATTGCGCGCCGTCTCGCAGCCGACGGTATCCAGGTGGTCGTCAATTACGCCACGCGGCCGGAAGCCGCCGAGCGGGTGGTGGACGAAATCAGGCGGGCGGGTGGCAGGGCGTATCCGGTGCTGGCCGATGTCAGCGACCCGGTCGCGGTCGCGGTGTTGTTCGACCAGACGGAATTGGAGTTCGGCGCCATCGACATCCTGGTGAACAACGCCGGGGTGATCCAGCCTGGCCTGGTGCCGCTGGCCGATACCGAAGTGGCGCTCTACGACCGGATGTTCGCCATCAACACGCGCGGAACCTTCAACACCCTCAAGATGGCTGCCTCGCGCCTGCGCAACGGCGGGCGCATCGTCAACCTGTCCAGCAGCGTGGTGGGGATGGGGCTGCCGGGCTATGCCGTCTACGCGGCGTCCAAGGCGGCGGTGGAAACCATGAGCACGATCTTCGCCCGCGAATTGCGTGGCCGCTGCATCTCGGTCAACTGCGTGGCGCCGGGCCCCACGGCCACCAACCTGTTCCTCGACGGCAAACCCCCGGAGCTGGTAGAACGCCTGACCAAGCAGGCTCCGCTGGAGCGACTGGGCAACCCGGAGGACATCGCCAACCTGGTGGCTTTCCTGGTGGGCCCGGAGGGCGCCTGGGTGAATGGCCAGACATTGCGCGTCAATGGCGGCATCATCTGAGAGCCTGCCCATGATCGGCTGCGCATCGGAACAGCAGCGTTGCGAATGGCTTCGGGCTGGTTCATTTGCAGCTCGCGCGAACCACGAGGAGGTTGCATGAACGGCTATCAACTCACCCTCTACACCCAGCAGAACCGCCGCCACGAGGGCAAGATGCTCGCCGACTGGATCGTCGGCCTGGCCATGGATATGGGTCTGCGCGGTGCCACCCTGGTTTCCGGTATCGAAGGGTTCGGGCATACCAAGCACTTCCATTCCCATCACTTCTTCGAGATGGCCGACCAGCCGATGCTGATCCTCATGGCCCTCAGCGAGGCGGAGTGCGACGCCCTGCTCAAGCGCCTGGAAGAGGAGGGCTTGACCTTGTTCTACGTGAAGGTGCCGGCGGAGTTCGGCCTGCTGGGCGCGCCGGTGGATGCCTGAACCTTGGCTCTGCGACAATCTTCGCTTCCACTACCTGCAAGGCCGCCCGATGAACCCCGAAGACCTGCTGCTCCTGGTCACCCGCGAGATGCCCTACGGCAAGTACAAGGGCCGCCTGATCGCCGACCTGCCCGGCCACTACCTCAACTGGTTCGCTCGCGAAGGCTTCCCCAAGGGCGAGATCGGACGGCTGCTGATGCTCATGCAGGAGATCGACCACAACGGGTTGAAGCCGTTGCTGGAGCCATTGCGCAAGAGGCGTTGAAGCAGCCCACGGCCTTTACCCTCTCCCTTCATGGAGAGCGGACGGGGGAGAGGGAGATGGCCCGCTCAGCGCTAACCCGCCAATTCCGTCCGATAATCGCCCATCCCGCCGTACCCCATTCCCTCATCAGCCGCTCTAGCTCAGGGCAGGCGTCATTGTTCTCGATTCGCAAACACTCATATCGCTGAAACCGGAATTGTTGGAGGTGAGGGCCGCTTGTAGCTTGCGACCCAACCGGACAGCCGGGCCCGCACTGCCAGCGGGGCGCGTCCGCATCAGGCTGACTAATAACAACAAGGTAGCTGCCATGATCCCTCGCAAGCATCGTTCCGCAATCTCCCTGTTCGCCCCGGTCCTGGCGGCCGCCGCACTGTTCCCCCACATCATCCAGGCCGCCGAGCCGGGTCCGTCCGGTTCGCTGTTTCGCAGCGCCTTCGGTGACGGCCTGGAAAAGGATTACGGCATCAAGGTCCATGGCTGGGCCCAGGCCGGTTGGATCTACAACGACAACGGCAGTGACGACGTGAGCAAGCAGGCCTTCTTCAACAACGACGAAGGTTTCAACCTCAACCAGTTCGCCCTGGCCATCGAGAAGACGCCCAAGGGCAACGTGGTGGGCCGTGTCGGCCCGTTTCCGGGGCCGATGCCGCAGGAAGCCGACTGGGGCTTCAACGTCACCGCGCTCTATGGCAAGGACGCGCGCTTCTTCAAGACCTATGGCTTCGACGAAGACCTGGGCGTCAACCGCAGCGCCGACGCCAACGACGAGAACTTCAACATCGCCCAGGCCTACCTGGACTTCTACCTCCCGGTGCTCGGCGGCTCCAACCTGATGCTCGGCGTCTTCCACACGCCGCTGGAGAACGAGATCGGCTTCGCCCTGGGCAGCCCGGCCCCGGCGGACTTCTACAGCCACACCTATTCGTTCATGCACGGCCCGGCCAAGCACACCGGCGCGCTTTACTCCTTCAAGCTGCCCCAGGAGGAGAGCGGCAGCATGCTCGGTTTCGAACTGGGCCTGGTGCAGGGCTGGAACAATATGCAGGACCCCAACGGCGACCCGGACCTGATCGCCAACCTGCGCTGGCGCTCGGCCGACTTCCGCACCTGGGTGGATTGGGAAAACATCTACGGCAACGGCGCGGGCGACAGCTTCGCCGAATGCGCCTGCGGCTCGCCGATTCCGGCCGGCACCAGGGACGAGGACCTGACCCGCTACGCCTCCTACCTGACGGTTTCCCATGTGCTCGACGAGCGCAACCGGGTCGCCGTGGAGTTCAACTACGGTCAGCAGGAAGACGCGGCCTTCGCCGCTTTCGCCAACAAGGGCAACGCCCATTGGTACGGCACTGACGTCAACTGGTACCACCGCCTGGGCGACAACCTGATGTGGAACAGCCGCGCCGAGTGGTTCTACACCGACGCCCCGGTGCACGTGGTGATGGCCAACATCGACCCGCAGACCGGCATCCCCGACCCGAGCTGGGGCAGCTTCTACGGCTTCACCACCAACCTGGCCTGGACGCCGGTGCCCAACGTCCGCCTGCGCCCCGAACTGCGCTACGACATCCACAGCGGCAACGGCCGCGACGCCTTCGGCGATGGCCGCGAAGACAGCCAATTGGTGGGCTCCTTCGACATCACCGTCTTCTTCTGATCCGGCTCCCGACCACTGCCCTCCCGGCCGGGCGCCAACGTGCGTTCGCGCCGGAACTCATCCTTCCGTCGAGGTATCCGTCATGGACAACAACAAGAAACTCCTCGGTGCCGGGCTTTCCCGGCGTGATTTCCTGCGGGCCAGCGGCGTCGTGGCTGGCGGCTCGCTGCTCGCAGGCTTTTCTTCAGCTCCGCTGCTGGCGGCGGAAAAGGTCATCCGCATCGGCTACGTCAGCCCGCAGACCGGGCCGTTGGCCCCCTTCGCCGCCGCGGACGCCTACATCATCGAGAGCCTGGCGTCGGTGCTGAAGAACAGCATCACCGTGGGCGGCCAGCGCTGCCGTCTGGAGGTAATCGTCAAGGACAGTCAGTCCAACCCCAACCGCGCCGCCGAGGTGGCCAACGAGCTGATCCTTTCCGACGGCATCGACCTGATGCTGGTGTCGTCCACCCCGGAAACCACCAACCCGGTGTCGGACCAGTGCGAGATCAACGAAATCCCCTGCATTTCCACCGTGGCGCCCTGGCAGCCCTGGTTCTTCACCCGTGGCGGCAAGCCGGATGAAGGCTTCCAGTGGACCTACCACTTCTTCTGGGGCCTGGAAGACGTGATCGCCACCTATACCGCCATGTGGGGCGGCATGGGCAGCAACAAGGTGATCGGTGGCCTGTTCCCCAACGACGGCGACGGCAATGCCTGGGGCGACAGCAAGCTGGGCTTCCCGCCGGTGCTCTCGCAGAAGGGCTTCCAACTGGTGGACCCGGGGCGCTTCCAGAGCCTGACCGACGACTTCTCCGCGCAGATTTCCGCCTTCAAGAAGGCCGAGGCGGAGATCGTCACAGGCGTGGTCATCCCGCCGGACCTCACCACCTTCTGGACCCAGGCGCGCCAGCAGGGCTTCCAGCCCAAGGCCATGTCGGTGGGCAAGGCGCTGCTGTTCCCCTCGGCGGTGGAGGCACTGGGCAAGGCAGGGCACAACCTTTCCACGGAAATCTGGTGGAGCCCCAGCCATCCCTTCAGTTCATCGCTCAATGGCCTCACCGCCGGGCAACTGGCCGAGCGTTACACCAAGGCCACCGGCAAGCAGTGGACCCAGCCGCTGGGTTTCGTCCATGCGCTGTTCGAGCTGGCGGTGGACATCCTCCAGCGCACCGAGGAAGTGGGTAATCCCGAGGCCACCCGCAATGCGCTGCTGAAGACCGAGTTGAACACCGTGGTCGGCCCGGTGAGCTGGAAGAGCGGTCCGGTGAAGAACGTCGCCAAGACGCCGCTGGTGTCCGGCCAGTGGCGTCTGGGCGGGCCCTTCACCTACGACCTGGTGATCACCAGCAACCAGACCGCGCCGCAGATTCCCGTTGGTGGGGAGATGCAGGCGATCACTTACGGCGGCTGATTTCTTACCCCCTCCCCACAGCCCTCTCCCCCACGGGGAGAGGGAGCGGTATGAAGCAGGTATCGACACATGCAACAACTCCTCGTACTGGAGCAGGTGCACAAGCGCTATGGCTCGGTGAAGGTGACCGACGATCTCAGTCTGGCCCTGGCGCCGGGAGAGGCGTTGGGCATCATCGGGCCCAATGGCGCCGGAAAGAGCACGCTGTTCAACCTCATCGCCGGGGGCGTCGCCGCCGACAGCGGGCGCATCAGCTTTCAGGGTGAAGACGTCACCCGCGAGCCGGTGTTCAAGCGCTGTCAGCGTGGCATCGGCCGCTCCCACCAGATTCCCCATCCCTTCGTGAAGATGACCGTGTTCGAGAACCTGCTGGTGGGCGCCACGTTCGGCGCCGGCCAGTCGGAGAAGGACAGCTACGCCTGGTGCGCGCACATCCTCGAACTCACCGGCCTGATGAAGAAAGCCAACGCCCCGGCCGGTTCGCTCACGCTGCTGGAACGCAAACGCCTGGAAATGGCCCGCGCCCTGGCCACCCGGCCGCAACTGTTGCTGCTCGACGAGATCGCCGGCGGCCTCACCGAGCCGGAGTGCCTGGAGCTGGTGGGCACCATCCAGGGCATCCATCGCTCCGGCACCGCGATCATCTGGATCGAGCACATCGTCCACGCGCTGCTGGCGGTGGTCAGCCGCCTGGCGGTGATCAACTTCGGCCGCAAGCTGGACGAGGGCGAGCCCAATGCGGTGATGGCCAATCCGAAGGTGCAGGAAATCTACATGGGCATCGGGAGCTGAAGGCATGCTGACGATCCGCAAACTGCGCGCCGGCTACGGCGACTTCCAGGCACTGTTCGGCATCGACCTGGACCTGGCGGCGGGGGAAACCGTCGCCATCATCGGCTCCAACGGCGCCGGCAAATCCACCTTCCTGCGCTCACTGGCCGGGCTGATCCGCAACGATTCCGGCGCCATCCGCTTCAAGGACGAATACATCGGCAGCCTGCCGGCCAACCGGGTGCTGGAACGCGGCATCGCCCTGGTGCCGGAAGGCCGCAAGCTGTTCCCCTCGTTGAGTGTCGAGGAGAACCTGCTGATCGGTGCCTACAGCAAGCGCCAGGGCGCCTGGAACCTGGAGCGCATCTACGGCCTGTTCCCGGTGCTGGAGAAACTGCGCAAACGCCCCGGCACCGCGCTGTCCGGCGGCCAGCAGCAGATGGTCGCCATTGGCCGCGCGCTGATGTCGAGCCCGAGCCTGCTGCTCTGCGACGAGATCAGCCTGGGTCTGGCACCCACGACCATCAAGGACATCTACGCCGCGCTGCCCTCGATCAAGGCCGATGGTACGGCGGTGATCCTGGTGGAGCAGGACATCAACCAGGCCCTCAGCGTCGCCGACCGTTTCTACTGCTTCCAGGAAGGGCGCATTTCCCTGTCCGGCAAGCCGGGCCAGGTGAGCAAGGAACAGATCAAGGCGGCCTATTTCGGCCTGGCGGAGGCATGACGATGGAATGGCTCAATACCCTGGTGCAGGGCGTGCTGCTCGGCGGCCTCTACGCCATGTTCGCGGTCGGCCTGTCGCTGATGTTCGGCATCATGCGCCTGGTCAACATCGCCCATGGCGACTTCATCGTCCTGGCGTCCTACCTGGCCCTGGTGGTGGTGGAAGTGCTTGGCCTGTCGCCCCTGGCCAGCCTGGTGCTGGTGGTGCCGCTGATGTTCGTGGTCGGCTACTGCCTGCAGCGCCAACTGCTCAACCGCACCCTTGGCAACGACATCCTGCCGCCGCTGCTGGTGACCTTCGGGCTGTCGATCATCCTGCAGAACCTGCTGCTGGAATTCTTCAGCGCCGACAGCCAGAAGCTCTCCCAGGGCGACCTGGAAGTGGCCAGCGTGGCCGTGGGCGGCCTCAGCCTCGGCGTGATGCCGCTGCTGGTGTTCGGCTGCGCCCTGGCGGTGATCGGCGGTTTGCAGCTGCTGTTCTACAAGACCCGTCTCGGCCGCGCCTTCCGCGCCACCTCGGACGACCAGTCCACCGCGCAACTGATGGGCATCGACAACCGCCACATCTTCGGCCTGGCCATGGCGCTGGCGATGGCGGTGGTGTCCATCGCCGGGGTGTTCCTCGCGGTGCGCACCAGCTTCGATCCCAGTGTTGGCCCGGCGCGCCTGCTCTACGGCTTCGAGGCAGTGATCATCGGAGGCCTCGGCAGCCTCTGGGGCACCCTGGCTGGCGGGGTGATCCTCGGCGTCGCCCAGGCCATCGGTGCGCGCATCGATCCGGGCTGGCAGATCCTCGCCGGCCACCTGGTGTTCCTGCTGATCCTGGTATTCCGCCCGCGCGGCCTGTTCCCCCGGAGTGTCGACTGATGAATGCGATGAACAATGCCTACCTTGTCCAGCGCGCTACCCGCAGCAGCCGGGTGGGCCTGGCGCTGCTGGGTGTGCTGGTCCTGCTGCTGGCGTCCCTGCCGTTCTGGGCGGACCGCGCACTGCTGCGCCTGGTGGTGGAATTCGCCTACTACCTGGCCCTGGCGCAGATGTGGAACCTGCTGGCCGGTTACGCCGGAATGGTCTCCGTGGGGCAACAGGCTTTCGTTGGCCTGGGGGGCTACCTGCTCTTCGTGCTGGCCTCGCAACTGGGCGTGCCGCCGTTGGCGGCGGTGTTCCTCTCCGGGCTGGTGGTGGCGCTGCTTGCAGTGCCCACGGCGCTGGTGCTGTTCCGCCTGCGCGGCGCCTACTTCGCCATCGGCACCTGGGTGGTGGCCGAGGTGTTCCGCCTTGGGTTGGCCCAGGTCGGCAGCCTGGGCGGCGGCTCCGGGCAGAGCCTGCCGGCGTCCATCGTGCGGCAGATCGGCAGCAGCCGCGATGGCCGCGAGATGCTGCTGTACTTCAGCGCACTGGCCATTGCCGTTGGCGCGGTGCTGGTGGTCTACCTGCTGCTGCGTTCGCGCCAGGGCCTGGCGCTGACCGCCATTCGCGACTCGGAGCCGGCCTCGGGGAGCCTGGGCGTCAATGTGTTCCGCACCAAGCTGATGGTCTACGTGCTGGCCGCCGGCTGCACCGGCGTGGTGGGCGCCCTGATCTTCCTGCAGAAGCTGCGCATCTCCCCGGACGCCGCCTTCAGCGTGCAGGACTGGACCGCCGCGGTGATCTTCATCGTCATCATCGGTGGCATCGGCACCCTGGAAGGCCCGCTGATCGGCACCCTGATCTACTTCGCGCTGCGCAGCTGCTTCGCCGAGTTCGGCGCGCTGTACATGATCATCCTTGGCAGCGTGGCGGTGGTGATGATGCTGAAAGCACCCCAGGGCGTGTGGGGGCTGGTGAGCGAGCGCCTGGGTTGGCAGCTGTTTCCGATGCAGCGGCGGTTGGTGAGCGGCTGAGGTCTTGACCTTTACCCTGTGGGAACGAATTGATTCGCGATGGACAATACCGGCTGCGTCGCAGCCCATTCGCGAATGAATTCGCTCCCACAAAAACAATGACCTTTGAGAATCGAACATGGACCGCCTGCTCAGCATCGAAGCCTTCGTCCGCGTCGCGGAAACCGGCAACTTCGCCAGGGCCGCCCAGCAGCTGGGGGTGACTCGTTCGGTCATCAGCCACCGCATCCAGCAGCTGGAGGAGTACATCAGCGCGCCGCTGTTCCATCGCAGCACCCGCCATGTGCGGCTGTCGGAAGTCGGGGAGACCTATTACAAGGAGTGCGCCGACATGGTGGCGAGCTTCAACAGCCTCACCGAGCAGATGCGCGACCTGCGTGCCAAACCCAGCGGCAAGCTGCGCATCCAGATGCTGCCGGGTTTCGCCCTCGGTCATTTCGGTGCGTTGCTGGCGGAGTTCACCGGGCTGTACCCGGACATCGAGGTGGACGTGATCGTCAATGACCGGGTGGTGGACCCGATCGAAGAGGGCTTCGACGTGGCGTTCCAGATGTTCCCGCCGCTGGCCGAATCGCTGATCGAACGCAAGCTGTTCTCTGTGCGCCGGCTGTTCTGCGCATCCCCGGAGTACCTGGAGCGTCATGGCGCGCCTGCCGTGCCGGCGGATCTGCAGGCGCACAAGGTGGCGCTCTACGAGGGCTACCCGTCGCGCAACAAGTGGGTGTTCAACGGCATCGACCCGGTGGAGCTCAACCTCACCGGGCAAGTGCGCTCCAACTCCGTGCACCTGCTGCGGGACTACGCCATCACCGGCGCCTGCGTGGTCTGCCTGCCCACCCTCGCGGCCAGCGCCGACCTGCTGGACGGCCGCCTGGTGCCGGTGCTTACCGACTATTCGCTGACTTCCTTCAACTTCTCCGCCGTGTACCCGGCCACCCAGCGCCGGGCGCTCAAGGTGCGCACCCTGATCGAATTCCTGGTGGAGCGCATCAGCGACGAGCCGGCGTGGGACCGTCCGTTACTGGACAAAGGCTGGGTACAGCCCTAGGAGCTATACGAAAAGTGTCTGCGCATCGGTGATGCTGCGTTGAAATCGGCCTCGTGCGCGAGTCCGATCAGAATGCTCATTTACAACTCGTGAACTGCGCTTCTTCGGCCGATTTCGCCTTGCCTGACCTTCGCTCGACGACCTTTCGTACAGTCCTAAGCACGCCGGCTGGTGAGCGAGGGCTGCTCGCCGTAGAGGCGCTTGTAGAGCGAAGAGAAATGGCTGGAGCTGGCGAAACCCAGGTCCAGTGCCAGCGTGGTGATGCTCTGCACCGGGTCCTGCTTGAGCCGGCGCCGGGCCTCGGCCAGGCGCAGCGAGAGGAAGAACTGCTGGGGCGTTGCCTGGCAGATTTGCCGAAAGCAGTACTGCAGGGTGCGGTGACTGGTGTTCAGTGCCTGGCAGAGCTCCGGCATGGACAACGGCAGGTCAAGGCGGGCCTGCATGATCTCCACCGCCGCCAGCACCAGGCGGCGACGCTGTTCCAGCGAGCGGGGCATGACGCCGCTGTGCCGGGCGGGCGCGCGCAGCACCTCGTCCAGCCCCTGGAACACGCAGTCCAGCCCCGGCATCACGGCGCGAAGGCCATCGTCAGCGGAGCGCGGATCGAACTCGGCACGCTCGAAGGCGCCGATCGAGGTGCAGAGATCCTGGCGCAGGCGTTGCGCGGACAGCGGTGAAATATCCAGGCGGCGCCGGTCGAGGGCCTGCTCCAGGCGCTCCTGTTCTTCGGCCCCCAGCAGGTGGGCAAGGAGGCGACGGTCGATGGTCATCCCGAGCATGCCGATCTCGCCGGGAGCGCAGATTTCCATCTCCTGGCCACCTTCCAGCACCAGCAGGGTGTCGCGGGCCAGGGTGCCGCCGTTGAAGGTCGAATCCGTGGACATCGACAAGGGAATGCCGAACACCACCTGGCCTTCCGGCGGCGTCATGTTTTCGTGCAGGTGCAGGTTGGAGTGCTCGTAGATCAGCGATGCCTCGACGAGCTGGATGTGCAGCAACTCGGCGTGCAGCCGGCCACGCCCCAGCTGGGTGTAGTCCTGGCTCCAGCCGGACAGCGCGCCGGCGAGCTCGTCCGAGTCGGATGCCTGGTGTCGGGCTATGCCTGTCATGTCGGTTCACCTGTCGAGCGCGGGTGGCGGACGCTCCGGGCCATGATGGCGGAGCGTCGCACAACCGGCATTGCCATGCGCGCCAGGCACTTGTGCATCCCTGCCAGGTGCCGGCACGACGGATCAGCCGCGCTGGCCGAGGTAGGCCTGCGCCAGGCGGCAGGCCCGCTCGATCAGCATGGGCGCCAGTTCCTCGGCGGTGCGGCTTTCCCGGCGGGTGTGGATCCAGCCCAGGTAGGTCAGGCCGCGCAGCGCAAGGAACAGCGGCAGGGTAGCGCGGTCGTCCGGGGTCAGCGGCTTCACCGAGTGGTAGCCGGACAGCAGCGCCGCCTGGATTTCGGTGAAGCGCGGGTCGTCCAGGCAGAAGTACAGCGCCGTGGCCAGCTCGAACATGTGCCAGCCGAAACCGGCGTCGTCGAAGTCGATCAGGTGCAGCCGCGCGTTTTCCAGCAGCAGGTTTTCCGGCACCAGGTCGGCGTGGATCATGCCGAAGTTGTCCAGGTTGCGACCGTAGCGGCGCAAGTCGGCGCGGGCTGCCTGGCGGGTGGCGTGCAACAGCTCGCGCTGTCCGTCGTCGAGCAGGTCGAGCTGCCAGTACGGCCCCCAGAACGGACGCTGGCCGATCAGGCCTTCCTCGTCCCAGGCATGGCGGCTGAAGGCATTGGGTTGTTCCCAGCGGGCCGAACTCAGGTGGATCCGCGCGGCCACCGCGCCGGCATCGAAGAACAGCCCGGCGATGTCGGCATCCACCTCCAGGCCATGTTCGGCGGAACCGATGCTGGCGCCGCCGAGCCAGCCGAGCATGTCGATGTAGCGCGACTCGCCCAGCTCCTCGCTGTGCACCTGCGCCAGGTGTTCGCCGGCGCGGGTGCGGATGATCTGCGGCACACGGATGCCGTCGGCCGCCAGGGCTTCCATCCATTGCAGCTCCGAACGCAGGGCTTCCTCGGAGTGGTAGCCGTCGCGGTGCACGCGCAGGGCGCTGCGCCGGCCGTCGCTGCGGGTGGCGCAGAACACAGCGTTCTCGCGGTACTTGATCAGGTCCAGGCGAACGTAGTCGCCGTCCCATTGGCGCAGGGCGTCGTAGGCCAGGCGTTGCAGGCTGGCCACCTGCTGTTCGTGGTCGAGGGTGTGGAATCGGCTCATGGCGCTGGCCTCAGAGTTCGCGAAGGACAGAGTCGAGGGTGTCGATGAACAGGTCCGCATCGGCGCGGGAGAACACCAGCGGCGGGCGGATCTTCAGCAGGTTGTCGTCCTGGCCGATCTTGCTGATCAGCACGCCGCGCTGGCGCATCTGGTTGACCACCCGGCGTGCTTCGGCGCCTGCCGGCGTCTTGGCGTGACGGTCGCGCACCAGCTCGACAGCGAAGAACAGGCCCTTGCCGCGCACATCGCCGATGATCGAATGCCGGCCGGCCAGAGTCTCCAGCCCGTTGGCCAGGTGCGCACCCACCTCGCGGGCATTGCGCAGCAGTTGTTCGTCTTCGATCACGTCCAGCACCGCGCTGCCCACGGCGGCGGCCACCGGCGAGCCGCCGAAGGTGTTGAAGTACAGGTTGCGCCCACCGAAGGCTTCCACGCGCTCGCGGCTGGCCACCAGCCCGGCCAGGGGGAAGCCGTTGCCCATGGGTTTGCCCAGGGTGACGATGTCCGGCACCGCGCCGTGGGCCTGGTGGCCCCACATGTGCTCGCCGGTGCGGCCGAAACCGGCCTGTACTTCGTCGACGATCAACAGGCCCCCGGCCTCGTGAACCAGCGCAGCGATGCGTTCGACATAGCCTGCGGGCAGGCGCGGCAAACCCTCGTTGGCGAACAGGGTGTCGATCAGCATCGCCGCGAGCTGGACGCCCTCGGCCTTCAGCGAGTCGATGGCCGCGGCCACGCGGGCCACATACTGGTCGGCCAGTTCGGCCGCGCTGGTGCCTGCCGGCGCCCGGTACAGGCAGGGAATCGGCACCGCGCGGGCGACGGGCGAGAAGGGCTCGGAGCTCGGCAGGGCGGTGGTCACCTCGGCCAGGCTGGTGGTGTTGCCGTGGTAGTTGTAGCTGCTGACGATCACGCCGTTGCCGCCGGTGCAGAACCGGGCCATGCGCAGGGCCAGTTCGTTGGCCTCGCTGCCGGTGCAGGTGAACATCACGCAGTCCAGCGACGGGTCGAAGGTGGCGGTCAGGCGTTCGGCGTAGCTGACGATGCGGTCGTTCAGGTAACGGGTGTGGATGTTCAGGGTGGCCGCCTGGCTGGCCATGGCTTCCACCACGCGCGGGTGGCAATGGCCCACGCAGGGCACGTTGTTGTAGACGTCCAGGTAGCGCTTGCCGCTCTCATCGAAGAGCCATACGCCGTGGCCCTTCACCAGCTCCAGCGGCTGGTCGTAGAACAGCGGCGACTGGTCGCCCATGGCGCGGTGGCGGCGTTGCAGAAGGTCCAGTTCAGACATGGTCGGGGTTCTCCGAGGCGATGGGCTTGGCGCCGCGCGAGGCGCGCACCAGGTAGTTGATGACCAGCAGCACGGCCAGCACGGCAAGGGCGCTGAGCATTTCGACCTCCAGCTGGAAGCAGGCGGCGATCACCATCAGCGTCAGCACCATGCCGAGGCCGGCGATCACCGGGCCGCCAGGCAGGCGGAACGGCCGCGCCAGGTGGGCGTGGGTGCGGCGCATGCGGATATAGGCGGCGAACAGGAACAGGTGGCAGGTGCAGAGCAGCAGCACCACGCACAGCAGCAGTTTCTCCGGGCTGACCAGGGTCAGCGGCAGGCCTATGGCCGCCAGCGCCAGCAGCGCGACATAGGGCGAGCCACGGCGATTGGTGCGTGCCAGCACGGTCGGGAGGTAGCCGTCGCGGGAAAGGGCGAAGAGCTGGCGGGATGCCGAATACACCACCGAAAAGAAGGTGGCCAGCAGGCCGCAGATGGCGCCGATGCCTACCAGCTGCGCCAGCCAGCTCGACTCGTCATGACCACCGCTGTGGGTCATGGCGGCGTACAGCGGGTCCGCAGCCGAACCCACCACCTGCACGCCAGCGGCGCCCGGTGCGCAAACCAGTACGGTGATGGCCGTCAGCAGCAGGGTGGCGACGGCGGCAATGATGCCGCGGGACATGCTGCGGCCCGGATCGACCGCTTCCTCGGCGGCGGAGCTGACCTGCTCGATGCAGATGAACATCCAGATGGCAAAAGGTACGCAAGCGAAGATGCCGTGCAGGCTGAGGGCCTCGCCGAAGCGGCCGGAAGTGCCGGTCAGGTTGGCGACCTCCAGGTGCGGCAGCATGGCGGCGCCGAACACCAGCAGCGTCGCGGCAGCGATGGCGCCAGCCAGCAGGGTGAACCCCAGGGCCTCGCCGACGCCGCGGATATGCACGCCGATGATCAGGGCGAACAGCGCCAGCTTCACCGGCCAGCCGCCGAAGCCGAACACCGATTCCATGTAGGAGGCGACGAAGCTGGCGGCGGCGCCGGTACCGATGGTCAGCGCCAGGGTGCAGGCTGAGCCCACCAGGTAGCCGACGAAGGGGCCGAAGGCGCTTTGCGCATAGGCGAACACGCCGCCGGCATGGGGCATGGCGGTGGACAGCTCGCTGATGCACAGGGCCAGCCCACAGCTCAGTATGGCCATCAGCAGGGTGGCCAGGAGCATGTTGGCCCAGCCGTTGTCGGCGAGGCCGAAATTCCAACCGGAGAACTGGCCGGCGATCACCAGCGAGATACCGAGCCCCGCGATCTGGGGCCAGCCGAGTACAGCTTTCTTGAGCATGGCGGTGGTTCCTTATTGTTGTTGTCGAACAGGCGCGGGAGCCCCGCGCCTGCAAGAGAGACGTTAAGGCGGGGCAAGGGGAGGCGATATCAGGAATGCGCAAAGTGGCGCGCGGGCGGACCTGCGGCCCGCTTGGCGAATGAATTCGCCCGTACCGGGATGGCGCCGATGGTGGGCGTTGAGTCACCCCTATCCCTTCAGGAAGAGGGACCGGGGAGAGTGTGGTTGCGGATAGCTCGGATTCAGACGCCTTTCGCGAATGAATTCGCTCCCACAGCAGATGGATCTGTCTGTGGCACGTAGGTACAGGCGCGAGTCACCCCTCTCCACTTCAGGGAGAGGGGCCGGGGGTGAGGGTGTTTCAGGCCGCTCGGACCCTGAGTTTCAAGAAGCCGCCCCCGCCTCCCGCTCCCTCCCCACGAAATGCTCCCGCGTGCCGAACACCCAGTCGAACCAGGGCCTGGTCACGCACCAGTTGGCCTGCGGGTTGGGGCCCATGTGGTGGTCGTAGTGCCAGGGCAGGTTCTTGCGTGCCCAGTCGGGATGGTCGTGGGCCTTCTTGTGGGTGAGGTAGTAGTTGCCGGCGCAGTACCACAATGTCAGGCACAGCCAGGGCGCCCAGAGGATCAGCGGTGCCACCAGCACGCTGGCGGCCACCAGCGCCCAGGCTTCCTTGCCCTGGGCGTGCCAGCCCAGGGGAGGGCGGCGGTAGCAGGGGTCGTAGAAGTTGTGCTGGCGGGCGTTGCGGTGGTGTTCGTGGAAATGGAAGCTCCAGAAAGTCCCGCGTTTGCGGCCCATGCCGTGCAGCACGATGCGGTGGAACCACCATTCGGTGAAATTGCCGAGCAGCAGGCCGGCGGGGATGCTGATCAGCGCTTCGAAGTACCAGGGCATTTTCTTATCCTTGTCGTCGTCCCATGCAACCCGGAGTACGGCACCCGCCCCGGGCCATCGGACCAAGGTTCGCGCCGGCGGGCAAGTAGGGCAGCCCGCCTTTCGATTAGCGTCGACGCAGGGCCAGCAGCAGGAGCGTCGCCACGCAGAAGACGGCACCGGCAAGGAAGGTGCTGGCTGCGCCCAGGCTCTGCCACAGCCAGCCTGCCAGCACGCTGGCCACCAGCAGCGCGGCGCCGCTGGCCAGGTTGAACAGGCCGAATGCGCTGCCCTTGAGGTCTGTCGGGGTGGTCTCGGCCACCAGCGCCGCGAGGATGCCCTGGCTGAAGCCCATGTGCAGGCCCCAGAGGGCGACGCCGGCCAGCAGCAGGGCGGGGGAGTCGGCACGGGCCAGCAGCAGGTCGGCAACGATCAGCAGCACCAGGGAAAACGCCAGCAACCCCGTCGGGCTGACGCGATCGGAGAGTTTGCCGGCCGGATAGGCCGACAGCATGTAGAAGCCCGCCATCACCACCATCACCAAGGGGATCCAGGTGGTGGAAAAGCCGGCGTCCTGCGCCCGCAGCACCAGGAAGGCTTCGCTGAAACGGGCCAGGCTGAACAGGGCGCCGAGGCTCACCACCCACCAGTAGGCTGCGGGGAAGCTGCGCCAGGCGCGGAAGCGGAGCGGCGAACGCAGCTGTCGGGAAGGCCGGGAAGCCTCGGGCTCCTTCACCCCGACCAGGATGCAGGCCACGGACACCAGGGCCGGCAGCACGGCGAACCAGAGCACCAGGCGGATATCGCCGTCCAGCAGCGTCATCAGCAGGATCGCCAGCAGCGGCCCGAGGAAGGCGCCGACGGTATCCATGGCCTGGCGCAGGCCGAAGCAGGCGCCACGGATCTCCGGCGGGGCGACGTCGGCCACCAGGGCATCCCGAGGCGCCCCACGAATACCCTTGCCGACCCGGTCCAGCAGGCGGGCGAGCAGCACCTGGTCAGCGGAACCGGCGAGGGGGAAGAGGGGTTTGGTCAGCGCCGCCAGGCCGTAGCCGAACAGCAGCAGGCCCTTGCGCTTGCCCAGATAGTCGCTGATGGCCCCGGAGAAGACCTTGACCACCAGGGCCGTGGCTTCGGCCAGGCCCTCGATCAGCCCCACGGCCAGCATGCTGGCGCCCAGGCTGCCCACCAGGTAAAGCGGCAGCAGGCCATGCACCAGTTCGGAGGACAGGTCCATGAACAGGCTGACGAAACCCAGCGCCCAGACCGTGCGCGGGATGCGGGAGGTGGTTGTGGCAGCGGGCATGTCCCTGTCCTGTTGGTTCCGGTCTGTTTCAGGTTAGGCAAGAAGGGGGGCAAGAATCTGTGAACGCGAATGCATTCGCCGGCCGGGCCGCAGGTCCGGCCGGCGAACCGGTTGGGGGATGCTGCGCGTCCCTTGGCGATTGAGCTGTTAGAACGTTTTCAGCCACGCTGCTTGCCGAGTTCTGCGGATGTTTCTGGTTTCGCCTTGCCGGGCGACTCCTTTTTTCAAGCGTCGGAATGCTGCCCACAAAAAGGAACCAAACAGGCTTGCCCCTGCATCCCAACGCAGACATGGCGAATGAATTCGCTGTGTCTGCATCAAGTGTTGCAAGCAGCTGCATTGCACGCAGGAGCTGGCTTGCCAGCGAATGGCCCCTTTTCGCCAGCAAGCTGGCTCCTAAAGGTTTCCCGGACCGATGGGCGATCTCTGGCAACAGCTAACGCGTTCATGGCCAATGAATTCGCCCCCAACGAGAAACACGCCCTCAGTCCCGTTCCTCCAGGTCCGCCAGCCGATAGCCGACGCCATGGATGGTGTGCAGCAGCGGGCGCGGGAAGGGTTTGTCGAGGGCCTGGCGCAACTGGTGGATATGGCTGCGCAGGCTGTCGCTGTCCGGGCAGTTGTCGCCCCACAGGGCTTCTTCCAGCACTTCGCGGCGAACCACCGCCGGGCTCCTGCGCATCAGGGTGGTGAGCAGCTTGTGACCGAGGGGATTGAGTTTGATGATCTGGCCCGCACGGGTGGCTTCGAGGGTGTCGAGGTCGTAGCTGAGGTCGGCTACTTGCAGCTGGCGCTTGCGCCCGCCGTGGCTGCGGCGCACCACGGCCTCGATGCGCGCCACCAGCTCGGACAGGGCGAAGGGCTTGACCAGGTAATCGTCGGCACCGGACCTCAGCCCGGCCAGGCGGTCCTCCAGGGTGTCGCGGGCGGTGAGCATGATGATCGGGGTGTCGCGGCGGGCTTCCTGGCGCAGACGGTTGCACAGCTGCAGTCCGTCGATGCCGGGCAGCATGATGTCCAGCACGATCAGGTCGTAGTGCTGGGTGGTGGCCAGATGCAGGCCGGAGAGGCCGTCCTGGGCGCAGTCGACGCCGTAGCCCTTGAGCTGGAGGTAGTCCAGCACGTTGGCAAGGATGTCGCGGTTGTCTTCGATGATCAGTATGCGCACGTGTTGCCCCCTCTCCGGCGCCTGGGCGCCGTTGATGCTTTTTTCACAAGACCTTTACCAGTTGCTCACACGAGGGAGGCCAGACTGCGGCGGCCTTTCCTCACCCAGGACTTCACGATGCCCCTCTCGCGACCCTTCAATTTCGCGCTCTGGAGCGGCCTGCCGCTGGCGGCCATGGCGCTCCTGCTGCTGGTCGACGTACCACGGCTCGACTTTGCCCTTGCCCATCTCTTTTACGACCCGCAGACCGGCTTCATCGGCCGTCACAGCGCCTTCCTCGAAGACGTGTTGCACGACCGCGCCAAGCAGGCGGTGATCGGTCTCGGCGTGCTGGCCATCGCCGGCTTCATCGCCAGCCTGCTGCTCAGCGGCCTGCGCCAGTGGCGTCGTACGCTGGGCTACCTGGTTCTGGCCCTGGGGCTGTCAACGGCCATCGTCACCCCACTCAAGGCTGTCACCGCCGTGCAATGCCCCTGGAGCCTGCAGGCGTTCGGCGGCGTCGAGCCGTACTCGCCGCTGGTGGGCCACCACCCCTATGTCGACAAGCCCGGGCGCTGCTGGCCTGGCGGCCATGCTTCGGCCGGCTTCTCCCTGCTGGCGCTGTTCTTCGCCCTGCGTGACCGTCGTCCGCGCCTGGCACGAGTGGCGCTGGTGGGCGCCCTGGCTCTCGGCAGCCTGTTCTCCCTGGGGCGGATGATGCAGGGTGCGCATTTCCTCTCCCACAATGTCTGGACCTTGCTGTTCGACTGGATGATCAGCCTGGTCTGCTACCGCCTGATACTCTACCGTCCGGCACGGGTGGAGGCAGACGCTGCGCTGCCGGTCAGTTCTTCCTGAAGCGGTAGAACAGGTTCGGCTCGCTCACCACGTACAGGTTGCCCGCGTCATCCTGGGTCAGGCCCTCGGCCTGGCCCACGCTTTCCTTCAGGTCGCCGAAGCCTCCGAGCAGGGTGCGGAAGCTGACCAGATCGCCGTTCTCGTCCAGTTCGATCACCAGCCTCGATTCATGGCTGAGCACCAGCAGGTGCCCCGTCGCGGCGTCGAAATGCAGGTCGGAAATATCGCTGGTGAAGACGCTGCGATCGATCCAGTCGCCAAGGTCCTCCACCTTGAGCTGCAATTTGCCGCCGAGGCTCGCCTTGACGCCGCTCACGCTATGGAGCTGGCGCGGGTCACGCTCCTTGGCGACGAAAATGCGGTCGTGGGCGGCGTCGTAGGCCACGCCTTCGAAGCCCTTGTTGTGGGCACTGGAGGCCAGCGGCAGTGCCAGGCTCTGGCTGTCCCGCTTGTCGATGGCCTGGCCGGGCTGTCCGGGTAGGTGGAAGAACACCAACTGCTGCTGCAACTCATCGGCCACTACCACCTGGCCGTCACCCATGTAGGCCAGGGCTTCGACGTCCTCGAAGCCCTCCAGCGGGTACTGCGCGGTGATCTTCCCCTCGTGGTCCAGCTCCAGCAGCTTGATCGGTGGCGCGTTGGTTACCGCCAGCAGGCCCTTGCGATCCGGGGCGAAGTCGATAGCGGACAGGTCGTCGTTCACCCCTTCCACCGGACGGGCCTCGACCTCGACGCGGTAATCCGGCAGCCAGACACTGCGGCCCGCCCAGGCTTCCGCGTGCAGGTTGCTGGTGACGTAGAACCAGGCTCGCTGGTGCCAGTGGAACTTGGCGGTGGCGACCACGGCGGCGAGCAGGGCCACCAGCCCCAGTCCGCAGAGGCCTAGCCGGCGCAGGTTCGGCCCCGGCCGGGTGCCGTGTCGCTTGAGATCTACTGCACTGTTCATCGTTTTTATCCTGTACTTCGGACGAGCGCCGGCCGCGAGCCCCCCACGGTGAGGGGCCGCACTCCGTTATCGGTCCATCAGTCGAGTGGTCGTTTCCAGGCGAATCGATAGGGCTGCTGTTGCCGGGCCGCAGCGTCCTGGCACTGGCCGTTGTCGGCGTTGCCCTGTACCAGGTACCAGTCTTCGTCGTCACCATCGCCCACGCGCTTGGCCAGTTCCGGCTTGAAGCAGCGGGGCAGGTCTTCAGGCCGGATCAGCGCGGAGTTGCCGGGGTGGCTGCGCAGCCACTCGGCGGCTTTCTCCACCTGTTGCGGCCCAACCATGCCGAAGTGCACCAAGGGCTGGCGTGCGTACAACCAGTGGCCTTCGCGCCAGTGGGTGAGCATCAGTTCGGTGCCGTTGGTGACGTCGGCCACCTCGGTCATCAGGGTCTGGCGTGGATTGACGCCTTCCTTGATCGGCTCGACGAACCCCCGGGCGAACCACGCGAAGAACCAGAACAGGGCGAGGCCAATGAAAATCTTCCGGCCACGCGGACGGCTGGCGAACCAGCGGCGCAGCAACCAGGGAACCAGGGGCGCCGTGGCCAGCACCAGGCCGGGCAGGGCGGGGTAGATGTAAAGCTTGCGCTTGCCTGAGCTGAGGCTGAAGAAGATCAGCACCAGCACGACCCAGCCCAGCAGCACCAGGTAACGGCCGTCGCGCTTGGTCAGTTGGCGGCGCCAGGCCGGTACCAGCCAGGGCAGGGCCAGAACCAGGGGCAGCCAGTACTTGGGGATCACATGGGTGAAGAAGAACCAGAAGGGTTCGCGGTGGTGCCAGGCGTTGGCGTAGCGGTGGGCGGTCTGGCGCAAGAGGATTTCGTTGAGGTAGGCGCGGCTGGCCTGGTCGCCGAACAGCACCACCTTGATGATCAGCGGCAGTAGCCAGGTGCCGATGGCCGCCAGGGCCACCACCAGGCCGAGCAGCCAGGCGCGGCCTTCGCCCGGCATCCGCGCCACGCCGTGCCAGCCACGGCGTGCGGCAAAGGCATAGGGAATCAACATCAGCGCCGGGAGGAAGCCCACGCCCTTGCTGATGATGCCGAAGCCCATGGCGGCGCAGGCCAGGTAGAACCAGCCCCAGGCGGGACCCAGCAACAGGTGCCTGGCCATGCCGTAAAGGCCGAGGGCGGTCCACAGGAGCAGGAAACCGTCGATCTGCCCGGCGCGCTGGATGCTGTAGGTCTGGTAGGTGGCCAGGAACAGCAGGCCGGCGATCACGCCGACACGGCGGTTCCACAAGCGCGCACCGAGGTCGTGCAGGCAGGCGACGGTGACCAGGCCGGCCAGCAGAGCCGGCACGAACAGCGCGATGGTCGGCGCAATGCCGAGCCGGGTAAGGCCGGCGATGGCCCACATGAACAGCGGCGGCTTGTCCGGGTAGATCTCGGCTGCGCGATGGGGAATCAGCCAGTCGCCGCCCTGTAGCATCTCCAGGGCCACGCCGAGGAAGCGCTCCTCGTCCACGTTGGACGGGTGGCGCATGCCCAGGCCCGCGCTGATCATCGCGGCGGCGAGCAACAGCAGGAGCAGCAGCGAGATGCGCCGGGAGCTCAGCAGGCTCAGGGGTTCGTCGGTTCCGTCCAGGGTGGGCGAGAGGCGACCCATGCTCAGCCCTCCAGTTCGCGGGCCGTGGTGTTGAAGCGGGTGCGGCGGATCAGCCACCAGACGCCGAACAGGTCGAGGATCCCCACCAGGGCGCGGTCCAGGTTGCCGTACTTGGAAACGCCGGCGCTGCGCGGGCGGTGATTCACCGGGTGGACCAGCATGCCGCCCTGGTGGCGCTGGATCAGTGCCGGGATGAAGCGGTGCATGTGATCGAAATAGGGCAGGCGGAGGAAGGCTTCGCGCTCGATCAGCTTGAGGCCGCAACCGGTGTCCGGGGTGTTGTCCTTGAGCAGGCGGCCGCGCAGGCGGTTGGCGAAACGCGAGGCCCAGCGCTTGCTGGCGGTGTCGCGGCGATTCACCCGGTGGCCGGCGATCAGCTTGAGATTGATGGGGGCGTCCGGGCCGCGGACGATGGCCAGCATGCCGGGGATGTCCGCCGGGTCGTTCTGCCCGTCGCCATCCAGGGTGGCCAGCCAGGTGCCTTCGGCGGCTTGCGCCGCATGGTAGATCGAGGTGCTCTGGCCCAGCGAGCGGTCATGGCTGAGGACGCGCAATTGCGGGTAGCCGGCGTGCTTGATGGCGAGCAGGCGCGAGGCGGTGTTATCCGTACTGCCGTCGTCGACCACGATCACTTCGAAGGACTCGCCGGCAAGCGCATGGCGAATCTCTTGCAGCAGCGTGGGCAGGTTCTCGGCTTCGTTCTTGGCCGGGATCAGTACGGAGAGGTAAGGCCTGTTCGACATGCGGTGTCCGTCTTCAGAAGGGTTCATACGAGTCATTGTGGCCCCTGGCTGCGGCGCCATCATTGCCTGTCCATGCTGGAGGCCAATCAGGGCTGTTCCGCCTCGCCCAGTGCGGCATCCACCTTGTCATCGATACCCAGGCCATGGCGATGGCGGTGGTACAACCAGGCGCCGAGCATGCCGGAGATCAGGAACAGCGCGGCTGCCAGGCCGATGCGCAGCGTCGGCGCGACCGAGATGCCACTGCCCACCAGGGCGAACACCAGGGACTGCGGCAGGAAACCGATGAAGCTGGCAGCCAGGAAGGGCGCGAGCCGCGCGCTGGAGATGCCGGCGGCGAGGTTGGTCAGCACGTTGCTGCCCACCGGCAACAGGCGGATCAGCAGCGTCATCGAGAACGGGTGCTCGTGGATGAAGCGGTCGAAGCGCGCGGCGCGGGCCCCGAGGCGGTCGCGCAGCAGGCTGCGGCCGAACAGCCGGGCATAGAGAAACGTGAGGAGGCAGCCGCACAGGGTCGCCAGGGTGCCGACAAGGGTGCCGGGCAGCAGGCCGAAGGCGTAGCCGGCAAGGAAGGCGATGATCTGCCGGGGCAGGCCGAGCGCGGTGAACGACATGCCCACGACGAGAAAGAGCAAGGTGCCCTCGACGCCGTGGCCGCGGATATGGGCGTCGATCCAGGTTTCGTTGACTGCGTTGCCCAGGTCACTGCTGTCGAACAGGTAGCCGATCAGCGCCAGGCTGAGGATCAGTCCCAGGCCCTTGAGCATCGCCCGTGGCGCCGCAAAGACCGCAGCCTGGTGGGGGCGGGGGGCTTCCTGCTGCAGGCGGGAGCGCTGGATCTCGGTCAGCTGGCGCGGTTCGTTGCCCATATCCGATCAGACTCCGTAGAAGGTCCGGTACCAGTCGACGAAACGACCGACGCCTTCGCGCAGTGGTGTGCCGGGACGGAAGCCGGTGCGCCTGGCCAGCGCGCTGACGTCGGCCCAGGTCTGTGGCACGTCGCCAGGCTGCATGGGCGTCAGCTGCTTGATCGCCTCGACGCCGGTAGCCGATTCGATGCAGCGCACGAAGTCCAGCAGGCGCACCGGTGAGCCCAGCCCGATGTTGAACAGCCGCGCGGGAGCGCCCAGGCGGGTCTGCTCCGACTCGTCGGCATAAGGCGGCGGGCAGTCCTGGATGCGCACGATGCCTTCGACGACGTCGTCGATATAGGTGAAGTCCCGCGACATGTCGCCTTCGTTGTAGATATCGATCGGCTGGCCTTCGAGGATTGCCTGGGTGAACTTGAAGGGCGCCATGTCCGGACGGCCCCAGGGACCGTAAACGGTGAAGAAGCGCAGGCCGGTGGTGGGCAGCCGGTAGAGGTGGGCGTAAGTGTGGGCCATCAGCTCGTTGGCGCGCTTGGTGGCGGCGTAGAGCGAGATCGGGTTGTCGACGGCGTCCTCGATGGCGAAGGGCACCTTGGCGTTGGTCCCGTAGACCGAGCTGCTGGAGGCGTACACAAGATGCTGGACGCCGCTGTGGCGGCAGCCCTCCAGGACGTTGACGAAGCCGGTGAGGTTGGCTTCGGCGTAAGCGTGGGGATTGTCCAGCGAATAGCGCACCCCGGCCTGGCCCGCGAGGTGGATGACACGCTCGAAACCCTGCTCGTGGAACAGCGCCTGTGCAGCCGCGCGGTCGGCGATGTCCAGCTTGTGGAAGACGAAGCCGGGAAGCGCACGCAGCCGCTCCAGGCGGGCGAGCTTGAGGTCGACGCTGTAGTAGTCGTTGAGGTTGTCGACGCCTGTTACCTGGTGCCCCGCGTTGCACAGGCGCAGCGCAGTGTGGAAGCCGATGAACCCGGCGGCGCCGGTGACCAGGATCTTCATTGCGCGGTGAGTCCTACGGCGGCACGGCCGATCGGGTAGTAGGCCAGGCCTTCGCGGGCCAGGTGCGCGGGTTCGAAGATGTTGCGACCATCGAAGACCACCTTGTCGCCCAGTCGCTGGTGGATCAGGCCGAAGTCGGCAACGCGGAAGTTCAGCCACTCGGTGAGGATCACCAGGGCGTGGGCGTCGTCCAGGGCTTCTTCCTTGGAGTCGACCAGGCGCAGGTCGGGGTGGTCGCCATAGAGGCGCCGGGCTTCCGGCATGGCCTCGGGGTCGAAGGCGCGGACGCGCGCGCCGGCCGCCCATAGCGCGTCCAGCAGGACCCGGCTCGGCGCCTCGCGCATGTCGTCGGTATTGGGTTTGAAGGACAGGCCCCAGAGGGCGAAGGTCTTGCCGCTGAGGTCGCCGTCGTAGTGGCGGTGGATGTTCTCGAACACCTTGTGCTTCTGCCGGCGATTGACCGATTCCACGGCCTCCAGCAGTTGCGGGTGGTAGCCCACTTCGGCGGCGGTGCGTTGCAGCGCCTGGATGTCCTTCGGGAAGCAGGACCCGCCGTAGCCGCAGCCGGCGTAGATGAAGTCGTAGCCGATTCGCGAATCGGAGCCGATGCCCTTGCGCACCATTTCGATGTCGGCGCCCAGGCGTTCGGCGAGGTTGGCCATCTCATTGATGAAGGAAATCTTGGTGGCAAGCATGCTGTTGGCCGCGTACTTGGTCAGCTCGGCGCTGCGGCTGTCCATGACGATCAGCTTTTCATGGTTGCGACTGAAGGGTTTGTAAAGCTCGCGGAACAGGTCGATGTCCTGTGCGCCGTCAACGCCGATAATGATGCGCTCGGGACGCATGCAGTCCTCCACCGCCGAGCCTTCCTTGAGAAACTCGGGATTGGACACGACCTGCATGTCAAACCCATGACCGCGCCGTGTCAGGGCTTCGTGCAGGTGAGCCTTCAGGCGCTGCGCGGTGCCTACCGGGGAGGTGGATTTGTTGATCACCACCTTGGCCTCGGTGGCGTGCGTGGCGATGGCTTCGGCGACGGAGAAGACATGCCGCAGGTCGGCGCTGCCATCTTCGTCCGGCGGCGTGCCGACGGCGATGAAGATGACCTTGGCAAAGGCCACGCCCTCAGCGGCGCTTGTGGTGAAGGTCAGGCGACCGGCGGCGAGGTTGCCCCGCAGGAGGGCTTCCAGGCCAGGCTCGTAGATCGGTGACAGGCCCTGCCTGAGCTGGGCGATTCGGCGCTCGTCGATATCGACGCAACACAGGGTATGGCCTACTTCTGCCAGGCAGGCTGCCTGGGTCAGACCGACATAGCCGGTTCCGAATATGGTGATGTTCATTCAGCGCCTGTTTGTTGTTATCTCTGCCCGTCTGGCGACCTTTTGGTGCGCCGGTCCCGGCCCCTCCCGGCCGACCCGGCGAGCGGGCGTTGGGAACAACCTAACAGGGAAAATGTGAAAATTGTGTGCTGATGTTTCAGTCTGTTGAGTTTTCTCGCGCTTTTATGTAGCGCGCCTAGCGGGCGCCGGCTTCAGGGGCGATCGTCCTGTCTCGCCAGTGCCAGCACCCGGTTACGGCCCTGCTCGGCGACCAGATAACGGCCCGGAGCAGTCTCGACTATGGTCTGCGGCGAGCGCAGGTGGGACAGCACGACATTCAGGCCGCCCTGGCCGTCCAGCAGCAGGACGCGCGCCATGTGGGTGGCATCTTCGGTGATCCACAGGCCTTCGCGGTTGCAAAGCAGGAATCCGGGTTCACGCAGGCCGTCGAGGACCACGGGGTCGCGCCCATCGGCGCGAAGCTGGCGAACCTGGCCAAAGTGCTTCTCGGTGTAGAACAGCCGGCCATCGGGGCAGGAGGCGATCGCCTCGGCCTCGTCCAGCCCGCTGCGCAGGGTGGTCACGCTGTCGGTTTCCGGGTCGTAGCGCAGCAGCCGGCCGTTCTTGTGGAGGTCCTCGATGGCATAGAGGTAGTGGCCGTCGGTCGCCAGGCCTTCGACGCTGTCGCCGCTGAACAGCTGCCGGGTGCCCTGGTCGTTCAGCCACAGCACCGGATGTTCGCCCTGTTCCTGGCTGAAGGCGACGCCGCCGCGATAGCGCACCATGCCGTCGGGCTTGGACAGGCCCGTTTCCACCACGCTGCGCTGGTCGCCCGGCCCGGTGCGGAGAATCCGCCCCCTGCCATCCTGAATCTCCTGGCTGAGGTACAGGCCGCCCCGGCCGTCGGGTAGCAGCGCGCTGACCCGTTCGATGGCATCCAGTTGCACCTTGTAGCGCCAGCCCTGTGCGGCGGTGGCCGGGTAGAGGTGGTGCCAGGCGGGTATTCCGGCACCCACCAGCAGGAGCAGGGCGGCACCCGCCAACAACCAGCGTGCGGCGCGCCGGTCGAGCAGCAGCATCAGCAGTTGTGTCCCGGAGCGCGGCCGTTTGCGGATGGGGGAGCGGCGGTAGGGTATCGAGGCGGAATCTGCAGACATGAAACGCTCCTTCGCTCAGGACGCCTTGCGCAGGACGTAAACCCGCCACATGGCGAAACCCGGCAACAGGTCCAGATGGGAAAGGATGTCGAAGCCGACGCTATGGAACTCGCTTTCGATCTCTGCGCGCGGCACTACGAAGCGGCCAGGCCGGCGCCCGCCGAGGCCATCGGTGTTGCGTCGCCGCTCCATGCGCTTGCGCCTCCAGGCCTGGTAATTGCCGTCCACCCAGAGGGAGACGATCAGGGTGTCGCGGGTGACCCGGTGGAACTCCCGCAGCACTTCCATACGCCGGTCAGCGCCGTCCAGCCGGTGCAGGAAACGCATGCAGAAGATGGCGTCCACGGCGTTCTCGCCGAGGTCGATGGCAAAAGCCGGGGTGTGCAGTGCACAGATGCGCTCGGCAATCTCCACGCGCCGGCTTGAGTGGGGGCGGGCGAGCGGAGGCGCAGGCTCATCGGCGGCCAGCACGAGGCGATTGGGGTGACGGGTCAGGGTCGGCCAGAAGCGGCCGCTGCCGCAGGGCAGGTCGAGCACCAGGTTCGGCTCGCCGGCGATGCGCATGGCTTGCCGTGCCATGAAGTCCTCGCGCCAGTCGGCCAGGCGCCGGGCCAGGTGCTCGCGACGCGACGGCGACGGAAGTTCGGCGTACGCGCGGTCGTGGTCGCCAGAGCTGTCCAGCTCGAAAGGCTTCGGCCGTGGTTGTGGCATGTATGCACCGGTCCGTGTAGGAATCTGTTCAATCTAGAGGGCGGGCTGTTGTGGCGAGGTCAAAAGCCCGTGAAAAAAATGTCATGGCGCCACCAATCGACGACCAGGGCCGTCAGGCACCGGTCACGGTTGCGCGCCCGGCGCGGCAGGGGGCGAACAGGTCCAGGCCTTCCTTGTATTCCCCGGTCTGCACCTGTAGCAGGCCGAGCATGGAATGGAAGAGGTTGTCCTGGCTCAGCGGCTTGTCCCGTTCTTTGCCCAGGCAGGAAGTGTCGAGGGCGAAATCCTTGCGATAGCCGTCGGAGAACCAGGTGAGCAGGGGCACGTGCTTCTGCTGGTCGGGGGCCAGCAGGTAGGGCGTGCCATGCAGGAAGAGGTTGTATTCGCCGAGGGATTCGCCGTGGTCGGCGATGTAGAGCATGGCGGTGTCGACCTTGTCCTGATTCTTGCGCAGCAGGTTGATCAGGTTCGACAGCACATAGTCGGTGTAGACCAGGGTGTTGTCATAGGCATTGACGATGCTTTGCTCGCTGCACTGGTTGAGCGCATTGCTGGTGCACACCGGGGTGAATTTCTCGAAACGCTTGGGATAGCGTTTTGCGTAATCCGGGCCGTGACTGCCCATCTGGTGCAGGACCAGCACGGAGTCGTCCTTGAGCTGGTCGATGTAGGTCTGCAAGCCGTTCAGCAGGATTTCATCGTGACACTCGCCGCCGGTGCAGAAGGTCGCGTCTTTCCGATGGCTGAGGTTGTCCTGGGTGATTCGGTCGCAGGTGCCCTTGCAGCCGGACTGGTTGTCGAGCCAGGTCACTGCAATCCCGGCGTGCTTGAGCACATCCAGCAGGCCTTCCTGGCTGCGGGCGCGGGCTGCGTCGTAGTCGTGGCGGCCCATGTTGGAAAACATGCAGGGTACCGAGACCGCGGTTTCGGTGCCGCAGGAGCGCACATTGCTGAATGCGGTGACGCCCGGCTGGCCTTTGAGCAGTGGTGTGGTGTCGCGACCGTAGCCGAGGATGCCGAAGTTGTCCGCCCGCGCGCTTTCGCCGATCACCAGGACGGTCAGCGACTTGCGCTGGTGGGTCTGCCAGGCCGGCGCCTTGCGTGCGTCGGTGCCGATCTGTTGCAGCGGCTCGCCGGCCACTGCCAGCTGCTCCTTCAGGTAGCCGAAGGAGGCATTCAGGTAGTTGCTGGGCACCACCAGCAGACGCAGCTCGTGGTGGTTGCGCAGCAGCGACGCCAGGCCCTGGTAGTTGGCCAGCGCCACGGCGCCCAGCACGGCCACCGAGGCCACGGCCAGGACCAGCTTGCCGAGCAGTTCGCGACGCAGCGGCTGGTGGCGCACCGGCAGTTTCCACAGCAGCCAGCTTGGCAGTACACCGAGGACCAGGATGAACAGCGCGAGCTTGAACGAGAGCAGATCGCGCACTTCGTTGACGTCGGTTTCCACGACGTTGCGCAGCATGTTGGCGTCGATGAGCACGCCGTACTGGCTCATGAAGTAGGCGACGCCGGAGCTTGCGAGGAACAGGAAGATGAGGACCGGCTTGAACACCCAGCGGAACGACACCAGCGCCAATGCCAGGTTGAACACGGCCAGCACCATGACGCCGAACGCCGCGCCCATGCCCAGGCCGCCGGCATCCGCCGGGATGATGGAGAAGAGGTGCTGCCAGAGCGGAAGGTTGTAGATCGAGAGAAGCAGGAAGCTGGCCAGGAAGGCCAGAGCTTCGGGGCGTACCGAGATGCTTTTGAACATGATCCGCTCGCTGTGACGACGTATCCCTCATGGATACGGCGCCAAGTCTGGAAACGGCAGGGTCAAACTTTTGTGAAGAAAACCTATGGAAAATGTAGGAGTTGTGAAGGGGATGTTGGGGCCAGGCGCATGTGCCTTCGCAGGTGGCTTCCGGGCGCGGTGGCGTGAGGTTGTGGGAGCGAATTCATTCGCGAATGAACTCGCTCCCACAGAGATATGGGCAGGACTGCGCTGGGGGTGAGGGCGTTTACTGCGCAGCCACCTCGGGCAGCACTGGAACGTGTTCCAGCTGCAGGCGCTCGCTGCTCCAGGCGCGGACCTGGTTGGTCAGCTCCAGGTCGTTGTTCAGCTTGCGGCCGTAGGAGGGGATGATCTCCTTCAGGCGGGCCTGCCATTCCGGTGTCTGGATCTTGTCCTTGAAGGTCTTCTCCAGCACGGTGAGCATGATCGGCGCGGCGGTGGAAGCGCCCGGCGATGCGCCCAGCAGGGCGGCGATGCTGCCGTCGGCGGAGCTGACGACTTCGGTGCCGAACTGCAGAATGCCGCCTTTCTCGGCGTCCTTCTTGATCACCTGAACGCGCTGGCCGGCGGTCAGCAGTTCCCAGTCCTCGTCCCTGGCATCCGGGAAGTATTCGCGCAGCTCGTGCATGCGGTCGGCCTGGCTCAGCATCAGTTGGCCCATGAGGTAGGTGCTGAGCGGGATGTTATCCAGGCCGGCGTTGGTCATCGGGCCGATGTTGTCGGTAGTCAGGGCGCCGAACATGTCCAGCAGCGAGCCGTTCTTCAGGAACTTGGTGGAGAAGGTGGCGAAGGGGCCGAACAGCAGCACCTTCTGGCCATCGATCACGCGGGTGTCCAGGTGCGGCACCGACATGGGCGGCGAGCCCACGGAGGCCTTGCCATAGAGCTTGGCCTGGTGCTGGGCCACCACCTCCGGGTTGCGGGTCATCAGGAACTGGCCGCCCACCGGGAATCCGGCATAGCCTTCGGCCTCCGGAATGCCGGATTTCTGCAGTAGCTTCAGGGCGCCACCGCCGGCGCCGATGAAGACGAACCTGGCCTTGACGCTGGTTACCGCCTCGTTGTCGCCGAGGTCGGCGACTACCACGGTCCAGGTGCCGTCGTCGTTGCGCTTGATGTCGCGCACTTCGTGCTTGAGGTTCAGCGAGACCTTGTCGCTCCTGGTCAGGGAGCCGATGAGCTGGCGGGTGATCTCGCCGAAGTTGACGTCGGTGCCGATGGCCATGCGGGTGGCGGCGACCTTCTGCTCGGCCGGGCGGCCTTCCATCACCAGCGGAACCCACTTGCTGATCTGTTCGTGATCCTCGGAGTACTCCATGCCGCGGAACAGCGAGCTGTGCTGCAGGGCGGCGTGACGCTTCTTGAGGAAGGCGATGTTGTCATCGCCCCAGACGAAGCTCATGTGCGGTACGCCGTTGATGAAGGACTTCGGGTTGCTCAGCACATTGCGCTCGACCTGATAGGCCCAGAACTGCTTTGAGATCTCGAAGGATTCGTTGATCGCCACCGCCTTGCTGATGTCGATGCCGCCGTCGGCGGTTTCCGGGGTGTAGTTCAGTTCGCAGTAGGCGGAGTGGCCGGTGCCGGCGTTGTTCCAGGGGTTGGAGCTTTCTGCAGCGACCTGGTCCAGGCGTTCGTAGATGTCGATGGTCCAGTCCGGCTCCAGCTCGTGGAGGTAGGTGCCGAGGCTGGCACTCATGATGCCGGCGCCGATCAGCAGCACGTCGACGGTCTTCTCCGGTTCCGGTTGCTTGGCGCAACCGAGCATCGCAAGGCACAGGAGTCCTGTGAGGACTTTTTTCATGGGGAGGTTCCCTTTGCTTTTCTCGAAAAGGGCGGTGCGTAGGCAAAGGACGTGCCGGAATCGGGAAAACGCCGTGAAACGATTCACTCCACGGCTTTCAGGGACTCCAGGAAGGCGAAGGGTGGCGGGAATCCGCCCGGACCGACTGATATTGGGTCTCGAGAAGGGCGGAAACCCGCCAGTGGCGGCGCCTGATGCGGAAACGGCAGACCCGGCCCTGGCGGACCATGCATTCGGTGTGGCCCACCTCGCCGCCACCCAGGGTGCCAATGAGGGCAAGGTCCAGTTCGCAGACTTCCGGGTGGGCTACTGCCTTTTCTGCAGCCAGCTGAGGAAGCCGCCTTTCTTGATTGCCTGGGGCTTCTGCAGGAGCAGGTTGCGGCTGGCCTGCTCGCGGAAGGTGCGCAGTCGGGTGATGGCGGCGCGGACTTCGACGCGCGCGTCCAGGCAGGTGCGGATGGCGTCCCGTTCAATGCGGTAGAGGACGCAGGAGGAGAGGGCGGTGAACCGCGCCTGGGACGGCGCGTCGTTGGCGATACCTTCCTCACCGAGGATTTCCCCCGGCCCCATGCGTCCGGCTTCGAGCATGCCGATGCCGTCGGGTACCGATGCCGAGACGACGCCGGTGCCTATCACCAGCAGGCCATCGGCGACTTCGCCCAGTTCCAGCACCACCTGGCCCGCAGAGAACGCCAGGGGTGCCATGACCTGGCTGAGTGCGTCTTTCTCTTCGCTGCTCAGGGCGCGGAAGATCTTCACGTCTTCCAGCAGCAGGCGTGGTCGCGACCAGGGCTGCGGTGCGGCCTCGCTGCTGAAGGCGATACCGGCGGCTTCCAGGTGCCGGTGCGCCAGGTCGTACATCAGGTTGCGCACTTCCGTCTTGTTCTGGCCGGTGCGGATGAAGCCACTGGCCTCGTACTCCATGGACTCCAGGTCCGACTCCTTGATCGCGACCTTGGGCTTGGGATCGGCCAGCAGGGCGCTGATGCCCTGCACCGTCTTCTCCAGCGCATCCAGCACCCGGCGCGGGCGCACCTGGGTGGATACCCGGAGGCTGATGGAGACGTTGGTCAGCTCGTAGGGGCGGCTGAAGTTGTGCACCTTGGTCTTGGCCGCCACCGAATTGGGGATCACCACGGTGCTGCCCTTGTTGGTGAGCAGGTGGGTGGCGCGCCAGTCGATTTCCACCACCTTGCCTTCGGTGCCATCGATGGAGATCCAGTCATCCAGCTGGTAGGGCTTGGTGGTGTTGAGGACGATGCCGGAGAACACGTCGCTCAGGGTGCTTTGCAGGGCGAGGCCGATGACGATGGCCATGACCCCGGAAGTGGCCAGCAAACCCTTCACCGGCAGCTGCATCACGTAGGCCGCCGCAGCCACTATCGCCACCAGGAAGATCAGCGCCCCCATCACGTCCTGCAGCAGCCGGCCGGCATGGCCGATGCGGGGCATCAGCAGGCCCAGCACCACGGTGGCGGTGCGGGCACCGTACAGCCACCAGCCGATTTCCATCGCGGTGGCCACCAGATTGAGCGTGGGCTCCGGCCATGGCGGCGGCTGCAGGGGGCTCATGCCCGCATCGATGATCACGGCACTGAAGAGCACGAACAGCGCCAGACGGCAGAGCACCTTCAAGGTCCGCTGCTCGGCCGGAATGACGCGCCAGACCGTGAGGTCGAGCAGGATCAGGAGTGCGCCGAACACCAGGGGGTGGTTCTGAATGAATGCGAGCATGAATTCCTTTCCGCGAGTGAGCCTGTGTCACGGTAGCAGAGCGCCGGGGCGCCTGAAACGGGGCCGTCCGCCGGTTGGCTGGCGACATCCACCCTGGCGCGAGGTCTGATTCATTGCAGGGACGGGCCTGCAGGGGAGGGTCGAATGGCCGGCTCGGCTTCGAGGGTGATGGTGGCGTTGGGAACCTGTTGCCTGGGGGCTACGGCCCAGGTTTGCCCGCCCGGCCAGTACGAAGTCTGCGTTACCTACTGCATTTGCGTGCCCGATGCCCGCCAGGTGCTGGGGTCTTTACCGGGCGAAGTGATCCGCGTGGCGGCAGGGGCCATGCAGCATTGGCTGGTGCAGGCCCGCGCTGATGCCCAAGCCGCGGGCGTGAAACCGATACCACCCGACATCCGCCGCCAACTGACGCGCTACTACGACGCCGCCCTGCTGGATGCGGTGCGCTATCGCGTCGGTAATCGCAACGAACTGGGTACCGCCGCCGCCATGCTCAATGACCCGGATACCCAGGCCGTCACCCTCGTGGACATCATTCTCTTCCGTAACGAGGAAGGCGCGTTGCACGACGTGGCGCTCTGGGCCCACGAGCTCAAGCACGTGCAGCAGTACCGGGAATGGGGTGTGGAGGAGTTCGCCAGGCGCTATACCGAGGACGCCGCCGCGGTGGAGGAACCGGCCTACGAGATGCAGTCCAGGGTGACGAAGGCGCTGCAAGGCAAATAGCCGCGACTGTGGGGCGATTCCAATCGCAAAGGACTGTGCAGTGCGTAGGGTGCGCTGCGCGCAACACCGATATTGGAGCCACGACTGTTGCTCATGTGACGCCGAATCGGTGCGCATGGCGCACCCTGCCGAGGTGCGTGCCGCGGATTCAATCCCGCTTCGGAATTCCCAGGCCGCGTATCACTGCCGGGCGCGACAGGAAGGCGTCCAGCACACGCTTCACATGGGTGAAACGTTCGAATTGCACGAGCTCGCCCGCTTCGTAGAAGCCGATCAGGTTGCGCACCCAGGGGAAGGTGGCGATGTCGGCGATGCTGTACTGCTCGCCCATGATCCAGTTGCGGCCTTCCAGGCGCTGGTCGAGCACCGCCAGCAGGCGCGCGGACTCCTGCACGTAGCGGTCGCGGGGGCGTTTGTCTTCGTAGTCCTTGCCGGCGAATTTGTTGAAGAAACCGAGTTGGCCGAACATCGGGCCGATGCCGCCCATCTGGAACATCAGCCACTGGATGCATTCATAGCGGCCGGCGGCGTCCTGCGGGATCAGTTGGCCGGTCTTGTCCGCCAGGTAGATGAGGATGGCGCCGGACTCGAAAAGCGGTAGCGGGCGGCCATCCGGCCCGTTGGGGTCGATGATCGCGGGAATCTTGTTGTTCGGGTTGAGGGAGAGGAACTCTGGTGACATCTGGTCGTTGGTCTCGAAGCTGACCAGGTGCGGCTCGTAGGGCAGGCCGGTCTCTTCCAGCATGATCGAGACCTTGACGCCGTTGGGCGTCGGCAGGGAATAGAGCTGCAGGCGATCCGGCTGGGTCGCGGGCCATTTGCGGGTAATGGTGAAAGCCGACAGATCATTCATGGGGACATCCTGTTCAGGTCGAGGAGCGGATGGGCAACATTACTCGCGAGCGGCCACCTGGCGAAAGGCTCCAGCGGCGGAACAGTCCTTCCCACTGACGTGGCGATTCATGGCGGTTCACTTCTCGGCGAGTTCGACTCCCGGTACTCGATACAGCGCGTGCGGTGATGGAGCCGGGCAGCATCGAGGCCATCAGGGAAAGGGTGGCTGCGGGCCTCGGCTGCAGCATCGTGCCGAGCATGGCGGTCACGGCCGCGCACCATCGGTGTGGCCTGGAGGTGCAGCCGCTGGCCCCGGAGCTGTCGCGCACCCCGGGGCTTGTGCTGCGTCAGGACAAGCCTGTGGGCGTGGGGTTGCGCAAGGTGGTGGAAGCCCTGGAAGGCTTGGCTCAGTCGCGATCCGGCGCACCCAGCGGGAACAGCGGCCGGTAGGGGCGCGCCTCGTCCACCGCGCGGGCGACGGAAGGGCGGGCCAGCAGGCGTTGCCGATAGGCGCGCAGGTTGCCGAAGATTCCATCGATCGGATGCACCCAGTCGGCATAGAACAGCGACGGTGCCGCCGCACAGTCGGCCAGGCTGAAGGATTCGCCGGCGGCCCAGGTTCGGCCTGCGAGCTTTTCGTCGAGCCAGGCGTAGCCGCGCTCCAGCTGGCGCTTCGCTTCGTCCACGCCGTACCCGTCGCGATGACCTTCCGGGCGCAGGCTGTCCAGCACCGGTTTCTGCATCGGCGTCATCACGTACCAGTCGAAGAAGCGATCGAGCATCCGCACCTCCAGCGCCGCCTCCGCTGCCTCGGGAATCAGCTTGACTGGCCCGGCATGACGCTGCTGCAGGTACTCGATGATGATGCTCGACTCCATCACCGCCCGCTCGCCGTCAAGCAGCAGGGGGAAACGCTGCATCGGCCAGAGGCGCTGGAGTTCCTCGAAGGTGGCCGGATCGTCCGGGGAAAGCAGGCGCATACGGAACGCAACGTCGTTCTCGTAGAGCGCGATCAGCACCTTCTGGCAGTAGGAAGAGAAGGGGTGGGCGAACAATTGCAGGGACATGGGCGACTCCTGTGAAGGTTCGGATTCGCTGACTGGTCGATTGTCGTGCACTGAAATCGACAGCCGTTCCACCGTCGAGCCGGAACTGCCGGACGTTCGGCTCGACCAGCCGCTTGCGCGAAGAAATTCATTGCAGGGTAGCTGACAGCTTGCTGACAGAAATACCCGGTATCCTGCCGCCGTCCGGTGACACGATTGCCGGGCATGCGCTCTCCCTTCCCATGTGGTTCGGCGGCGGTTCCAGGCCACAAGCCTGCAACCGGCCGCCCGCAGGCGCCAAGGCGTTCGCCGATGCCGGAAGCGGCTCAATCGTCCCGGGTCAGGACTTCCAGCAGCTCGATCTCGAACAGCAGGTTGGAGTTGGGCTTGATATGGGCACCCATCTGGCGCTCGCCATAGGCCAGGTGCGCGGGGACGTAGAGCTTGCGCTTGCCGCCGACCTTCATGCCCATCAGGCCGATGTCCCAGCCCTTGATCACGCGGCCCGTGCCGATCACGCACTGGAAGGGCTTGCCGCGGCTGTAGGAGGAATCGAACTCGGTGCCGTCCTCCAGCGTGCCCCGGTACTGGGTGGTGATCAGGGCGCCCTTGACCACTTCCTTGCCGTCGCCCAGCTGGATATCGGTTATCTGCAGTTCGTCACCCACGGGTGTGCTCCTTGATTTGATCGTGGAAAACCAGCGCCTGGGGGCGTGGTCATGAGTCACCGGCTTTGCCTGTGACGATCGCGGGCAGCCTTTTCGCAGGAATCGGGCGCGCTGGCAACAGGTGCTTCAGCCGAGGAGCCGGTCCTCCATGACTTTTCGCAATCCGGTTTCGTGCATCCTGCATGACTCGATGCGAGGCAATCGTGCAAGTTTCCCGCCGCCCATTCCGGAACCTCGGGCGCATGTGGCTGATTACCAAGCAATCCCCTGAAACACAGGTTTGGGCACGGCCTTCGCTAGGTAAAGGAATGCGACAACCAGACAGGAGAGTCCCGGATGAAGCTGCCATTCACCGCCTTTTACGACGCCTTCCCGCAGCATCAGGTAACAGTCCAGCCGCGCCCCGATGGTTCGCTGCTGCTCACCCTGCAGGGGCGGGACGGCAAACCCGTGTGCAAGGCCATCGACAGCGAGGCCTTCTACAGCGATGAACGCGTACGCCAGGTGATTCACGAGTTGCAAAGGGACCTGAAGCTGGAAGCCGGAGAAGTGCATTGGCACGACAAGGGCGTCGATTGGGTGTCCCGCGAGCTGCCCACCTATCAGGGTGGTCCCGTTCACCTGACGGCAGCCAAGACCCTGGTGGCGCGGCGCAAGCAAGCACTCGAGCAACAGAGCCGCCGGACCCAGGCTGGCTGAGGGCCCTCAGCCGGCCCAGACGCCGTGGGCGCGAAGGGCGCTGTCGGCGTCCATTTCCAGCAATCCCGTACGGGTTTCCAGCAGATGCGCCAGCAGTCCGGCGACCGCCTGGCGCTGTTGCGGGGCGCAGTGCTGGAAGAAGGGGTTCTCCGCGCCGCCGTAGTCGAGGTGGAAGACCATCTGCCAGCCGTACCAGTCCAGTTCCGGCACCGGTTCGGCCAGGGCAAAGCGCGCCAGGGCAGGGAAGTAGTAAGCGATGCCTTCGGGCGAGCAGAAGCAGATCGGGTCCCAGCCGGCGTTGCCGACGTCGGCGTGCTGCAGGGTTTCGCGGTCGCGATGGCGCAGCAGCTCGTCGTGCTCTGCACATTCGCAGCAGTGGCGGTAGTGGGTGAAGTGCTCGGGGCGCGGACTGTCGCCGAAGGCGGCATCGATGGCGGCGAGGATCTGGGTGTCGGTGGGCATGGCGCTGGCGTCGTCTGAAGTCCGGATGACGCTAGCCGGCGGACGCTCCACGGGCAAGGGGGCCGGCATCGACGGTCGTGGAGGTGGGACCGGGCGCTTGTGCAACAGGTGAGAAGGGACGGGCGGACCCGTCCCCTCCCGGGGTGTTAGCCACGTTTGGCTTTTTCAGCGAGTTCTTTCTGCTGCGCGACTTCTTCCTGTGCCTTGCGCTGCAGCTCGATCTTCACGAGGCGCTTCTCGTAGCGGGAGATGGTGCGGTCGCCGCCGCCCGAGGCCATTGCGCTACCGGCGCAGAGGGCTACGGCAAGCAGGGTGGCGGAGGTGATAAGGGTTTTCATGGTTGGTCTCCTGTCGAGATCAAGGGGTGGGGTATCCAGAGCAGTCTCCGAATTCGTTGCAACCGTCCTTGAAGCGGTCCGTGGGACCCGGGGGCCGGCGTTGCCGGTCGCCCGCGGATGCCCGCGCGGACCTGGAAAAAAAGCCCCGCGGCGAGGAGCACCACTCCGCGGGGTGAAGTTGCCGGCCGGGGGAGGCCGGGCAAGGGAGGAGAGGGTCAGGCCTGGGGCTGCCAGCCGCCGCCGAGGGCCTTGTAGATGGCGACGATGCCACGATAGACATCCGTTTCCGCCTGGGCCTGGGCGTCTTCGGCGGCCAGGCGCTCGCGTTCGGCGTCCAGCAGCACGAGGAAGTCCACGGTGCCTTCGCGATAGCGGGTCGCGGCCTGTTCGGCAGCGGCGCGGGTGGCTTCCGACTGGCGCACCAGGGAAACCAGGCGCTCCTGGCGCTTGCCGTAGTCACTGAAGGCGTTTTCCGACTCTTCCAGGGCCAGCAACACCTGCTGCTCGTAGCTGGCCAGCGCGCCTTCGGCATCGGCTTCGGAGGCGCGGATCTGGGCCCGGACGCTGCCCAGGTCGAAGGCCGCCCAGGAGATGGTCGGTGCCACGGCCCAGGCCCGCGCAGCGGAAGAACCGATCTGCGAGCCACGCCCGGCGGTGAAGCCGAGGAAGCCGGAAAGGCTCACGCGGGGGAACAGGTCAGCGGTGGCCACGCCCACGCCGGCGGTGGCAGCGGCCAGCTGGCGTTCGGCGGAACGCACATCCGGACGGCGGCGCAGCAGCTCGGCTGGGTCGCCGATGGGCAGCGCCTTGGCAATCACCGGCAGCGGCTTGGGCGACAGGTCCACGGTCAGCTGCTCCGGGCGCTGGCCGAGCAGGGTGGCGATGCGGTTGCGGGCGCGGGCTTCCTCGGCCTGCAGTTGCGGCACGCTGGCTTCGGTGGCGGCGAGGCGGCCATCGGCGCGCAGCACGTCCAGTTCGCTGCCGACGCCGGCATCGCGCAGTTGCTCGGTCAGGGCCCGGGATTCGCGTTGGTTTTCCAGGTTTTCGCGGGCGATGCGTTCACGCAGCTGGGCGCCGCGCAGGTTGCCGTAGGCGTCCACCAACTCGGCGATCAGGCTCACCTGCAGCTGTTGCAGGTCGGCCTGGGCCGCGTCGGATTCCGCTTCGCTGGCCTCGATCTGCCGCTGGATACGGCCGAACAGGTCCAGTTCCCAGGCCATGTTCAGGCCCAGGTCGTAACGTTCGGCATTGACCCGCTCCTCGGTGACGCCGGGTTGCTGGCCCTTGCCGATCTCGGCGCTGGCACCTGCGGTGACCACCGGGAACTGGTCGTTGCCGACGTCATCGCGGATGGCGCGGGCGGCCTTGAGGCGGGCGAAGGCCACACGCAGCTCGCGGTTTTCCTGGAGCGATTGCTGCACCAGCTGGTTCAGGGTCGGGTCGTCGAATTGTTGCCACCAGAGGCTCTCGAAGCGCGAACGGTCGACCTTCACGGCGTCCGCCGAGGCGAGCCGCGCGGGCTCGCTTTCAGGGGCCTTGTAGTCCGGGCCTACGGCACAGGCGGAGAGCGCCAGTGCCAGCAGGGCAGGGGCAAAAGCCTTGTACATCATGCGTGGGCTTCCTTCAGTTTCTGGGCGCGGGCGGCCTTGCGGGCTTCGCCTTTTTCGACGAAGCCGCGGATCAGGACATAGAACACCGGGGTCAGCAGCAGGCCGAAGAAGGTCACGCCGATCATCCCGCTGAACACCGCTACACCCATGGCGTGGCGCATTTCCGCGCCGGCGCCGGAGGAGATCACCAGGGGCACCACACCCATGATGAAGGCGATGGAGGTCATCAGGATCGGGCGCAGACGCAGGCGGCAGGCCTCCAGGACGGCAGCGATGCGGTCCAGGCCTTCTTCCTGTTTCTCCTTGGCGAACTCGACGATGAGGATGGCGTTCTTGCACGCCAGGCCCACCAGTACGATCAGGCCGATCTGGGTGAAGATGTTGTTGTCGCTACCAGCCAGGATCACCCCGGTGATGGCGGAGAACAGCACGGTCGGCACGATCAGGATCACCGCCAGCGGCAGGCTCCAGCTCTCGTACTGGGCGGCCAGCACCAGGAAGGCCAGCAGCACGCAGAGCGGGAAGATGAACACCGCGGTATTGCCGGCGAGGATCTGCTGGAAGGTCAGGTCGGTCCACTCGTAGGTCATGCCGTTGGGCAGTTCTTCGTCCAGCAGCCTGGCGATCGCCGCTTCGGCCTGGCCGGAGCTGTAGCCGGGGGCCGCAGCGCCGTTGATCTCGGCGGTGATGAAGCCGTTGTAGTGCATCACGCGGTCAGGGCCCGAACTGTTCTCCACCTTGACGAAGGTGGACAGCGGGATCATCTCGCCACGGTTGTTGCGTACCTTCAGCTGGCCGATCTGCTCGGGTTCCAGGCGGAATTGCTGCTCTGCCTGGACGTTGACCTGGTAGGTGCGGCCGAAGCGGTTGAAGTCGTTGGCGTACAGCGAGCCCAGGTACACCTGCATGGTGTCGAAGATGTCGCTGATGGCCACGCCGTGGGTCTTGGCCTTCTCGCGGTCGATGGCGGCATCCACCTGCGGCACGTTGACCTGGTAGCTGGTGAACACCGACATGGGGTTCAGCTCCGGCAACTGGCGTGCCTTGGCGATGATGTTCTGGGTCTGCTTGTACAGCTCCTCGTAGCCCAGGTTGCCGCGGTCCTCGACCTGCAGGCGGAAGCCGCCGATGGTGCCGAGGCCCTGTACCGGGGGCGGCGGGAAGATCGCGATGTAGGCGTCCTGGATGTCGGCGAACTGCTTGTTCAGCTCGGCGGCGATGGCACCGGCGGACATGGACGGGTCCTTGCGCTCATCGAAGGGCTTGAGCGGGGTGAACACGATGCCGCTGTTCGGGCTGTTGGTGAAACCGTTGATGGACAGGCCCGGGAAGGCCACGGTGTTCTCCACGCCCGGATGCTTGGAAGCGATCTCCGACATGCGCTTGATCACGGCCTCGGTGCGGTCCAGGGTGGCGGCGTCCGGCAGTTGCGCGAAGGCCACCAGGTACTGCTTGTCCTGTTGCGGAACGAAGCCGGTCGGGGTGCTGGAGAAGCCCAGGTAACCGAGCACCAGCAGGCCGCCGTAGACCACCAGGGCGATGCTGCTGCCGCGCAGCACACGGCGCACGGTGCCGACATAGCCGCCGCCGGCACGTTCGAACATGCGGTTGAACGGGCCGAACAGCCAGCCGCCGAAGAGCTTGTCGAGCACGCGGGAGAAACGGTCCTTGGGTGCGTGGTGATCCTTCAGCAGCACGGCAGCCAGGGCCGGCGACAGGGTCAGCGAGTTGAAGGCCGAGATCACCGTGGAAATGGCGATGGTCAGGGCGAACTGCTGGTAGAACTGTCCGGTGAGGCCGGAGATGAAGGCGGTGGGCACGAACACGGCGCACAGCACGAGGGCGGTGGCGATGATCGGACCGGTCACTTCCTTCATGGCCTGGCGGGTGGCGTCGATGGGGGATTTGCCGAGACCGATGTTCCGCTCGACGTTCTCCACCACCACGATGGCGTCGTCCACCACGATGCCGATGGCCAGTACCAGGCCGAACAGCGACAGGGCGTTCAACGAGAAGCCGAACAAGTGCATCACCGCGAAGGTACCGATCAGCGATACCGGCACGGCGGCCAGCGGGATGATCGAGGCACGCCAGGTCTGCAGGAACAGGATCACCACCAGGACCACCAGCACGATGGCTTCGAGCAGGGTGTGCACCACCGCCTCGATGGAACCGCGTACGAAGATGGTCGGGTCATAGACGATTTCGTAGTCCATGCCCTGGGGGAAGTTCTGCTTCAGCTCGGCCATGCGTGCCCGCACGGCATCGGAGATCTCGATGGCGTTGGAACCGGGGCGCTGGAATACCGGGATGGCTACGGCCGGCTGGTTGTTCAGCAGCGAGCGCAGGGCGTACTGGCTGGAGCCCAGTTCGACGCGGGCGATGTCCTTCAGGCGAGTGATTTCGCCGTCTTCACCGGAACGGATGATGATGTTCTCGAACTCTTCCTCGGTGACCAGGCGGCCCTGGGTGTTGATCGAGAGCTGGAAGCTGTTGCCGGCGTTGGACGGCGGCGCACCGAGGGCGCCCGCGGCCACCTGGCGGTTCTGCTCGCGGATGGCGTTGACCACGTCGGTGGCGGTGAGGTTGCGCGAGGCCACCTTGTTCGGGTCAAGCCATACGCGCAGGGAGTAGTCGCCCATGCCGAACAGCTGCACGTCGCCCACGCCATCCAGGCGCGCCAGCTCGTCCTTGACGTTGAGCGCGGCGTAGTTGGACAGGTAGAGCATGTCGTAGCGGTTATCGGGCGAGGTGAGGTGCACGACCATGGTCAGGTCGGGCGAGGCCTTGTCGACCGTGATACCGATCCGGGTGACTTCCTCCGGCAGCTTGGGCTCGGTACGGGTCACGCGGTTCTGCACCTGCACCTGCGCGTTGTCCAGGTCGGTACCCAGGGCGAAGGTGATGGTCAGGGTCAGCTTGCCGTCCGCGGTGGCCTGGGAGGACATGTAGAGCATGCCTTCCACGCCGACGATGGCCTGCTCCAGCGGCGAGGCGACGGTTTCACCGATCACCTTGGGGTTGGCACCAGGGAAGGTGGCGCGCACGACTACCGTCGGCGGCACCACTTCGGGGTATTCGCTGATGGGCAGCTGGAACAGCGAGATGGCGCCGCCGATCAGGATCAGCAGCGACAGCACGGCGGCGAAGATCGGCCGCTGGATGAAGAACTGGGAAAAATTCATGTCGTGCTACCTCAGCCGCGCGGACCGACGGAAGGTTTGGTGGCGTTCTGCTCGGCAACGCGCGGGGCGTCGCGCTCTTCCACGGATTGGCGCAGGCGTGCCAGCTGGTCAAGGGTGGCTTCGTCGGCCATGGGCACGGCTTCCGGTTCCACTGGGGCTCCAGGCATGGCGCGCTGCAGGCCGTTGACGACGATCTTCTCGCCCTTGGCCAGTCCGTTGCGGACGATGCGCAGGCCTTCCAGCTTCGGACCCAGTTCGATGGAGCGGTAATTCACCTTGTTGTCGTCGCCCAGCACCAGGACGAACTTCTTGCCCAGATCGGTACCGATGGCTTCGTCCTTGATCAGCGCGGCGGGGTAGGTCTCGCTGCCCACCAGCTTGATGCGGGCGTAGAGACCGGGGGTGAACTTGCCGTCCTTGTTGTCGAACACGGCGCGGCCACGGATGGTGCCGGTGCGCGGGTTGACCTGGTTGTCGAGGAAGTCCAGCTGGCCCAGGTGCGGGTTGCCGGTTTCGCTGGACAGGCCCATGTACACCGGGCTGGCGGCGCGGGTGTCGGAGCCGGTCTTGCGGGCCAGTTCCACGTACTTGAGGAAGGCGCGCTCGTCGGCGTCGAAGTAGGCGTAGACCTTGTCGGTGGACACCACCGAGGTCAGCAGCGACTGGCTGGCGTTGACCAGGTTGCCTTCGGTGATTTCGGCACGGCTGACGCGGCCGTCGATGGGCGCGGTCACGCGGGTGAAACTGAGGTTCAGTCGCGCGTTGTCCAGTTCGGCCTGGGTGGCGGCCACTGCGGCCTGGGCTTCGACGGCGGCAGTGGTGCGGGCGTCGGCCAGTTCGGCGGAGATGGCGTTGGTCTGGCGCAGACGCTCGCCGCGGCGGGCTTCGTTGGCGGCGCGGCCCTGGTTGGCGCGGGCCTGTTGCAGCTGGGCTTCCAGGCGCTTGACTTCGGCCTCGAAGGGGCGCGGGTCGATCTGGAACAGCAGGTCGCCTTTCTTCACCAGGCTGCCTTCGTCGAAGGCCACGCGGTCAATGTAGCCGGACACGCGCGGACGGATCTCGACAGACTCGGGGGCTTCCAGGCGGCCGGTGAATTCATCCCACTCGTTGAGGGGCTGCTCGATCACTTCGGCGACTGAGACTTTGGGGGCTGCGTGGTTGAGGTTGGCTTCCGGTGCCTTACCGCAGGCGACCAGTACCACTGCTGCTGCAAGGGTAAGGGGATAACGCCAGAGATTCTTGTGAAGTGCTTCCATGGGACAGCTCCGCCAATTGGTTTTATGAATGGGCGGAGTCTGCAAGCTGGGATTCGACCAGACGAATCGAATGCCCTGAAGATGAATATCACTGGAAGTGATTGATCAGGGTGGAGTTATGGGAGATGCGATGATTGGCACAGGTAACACATCGTGGGAGCGAATCTATTCGCGAATGCAGGCCGAAGGCCCGCCACCAGGATTTTGGGGGATGCTGCGCATCCCTTCGCGAATGAATTCGCTCCCACAAGAGCAGAGCGATCGGGCTGTCTATTCCAGGCTATCCGGATCACCGCAATACATCTGGATGCGCGAACGCAGCCAGCGCTCGGCGGGGTCGTTGTCCTGGGCACCGCGCCAGGCCATGGACAGCTCGAAGGCCTGGGTCGGCATGGGCGGATCCTCGGCGCGCAGGCCGCCGGCGGCGGTGAGCGCGGAGGCGGTGTAGTCCGGCACCATGGCCACCAGGTCGGTGCCCGCGAGCAGGGTGCCCAGGCCGTTGAACTGCGGCACGGCAAGCACGACCTTGCGGGTCTTGCCTACCTTGGCCAGTTCTTCGTCGACGAAACCACCCAGGTCGCCGGCAAAGGACACCAGGGCGTGGGGCCGTTCGCAGTAATCATCCAGGCTCAGCGCACCGGGCACCGAGTCGGCGCGCAGCAGCTTGGGTTTCGAGCGGCGCAAGGTCTTGCGCTTGGCGTTGGCCGGCAACTCTTCGGTATAGGCGACGCCCACGGAGATTTCGCCGGAAGCCAGCAGGTTGGGCATCAACAGATAGTTGGTACGTCGTACCACCAGCACCACGCCGGGCGCTTCGGCGCGCAGGCGGCGGAGCAGGGCGGGGAGCAGGGCGAATTCGACGTCGTCCGACAGACCGATGCGGAATACGGCGTTGCTGGTGGCCGGGTCGAAGTCGGCGGCGCGGCTGACGGCGGTGGAGATGGAGTCCAGCGCCGGGGAGAGCAGGGCGAAGATTTCCACGGCTCGCGCCGAGGGCTCCATGCTGCGGCCGGTGCGGACGAACAGCGGATCGTCGAACAGGGTGCGCAGTCGTGCCAGCGCCGCGCTGATCGCGGGCTGGCCGAGGAAGAGCTTTTCCGCCGCACGCGTCACGCTACGCTCATGCATGAGCGTCTCGAACACTATAAGAAGGTTGAGGTCAACTCTTCGCAGGTCGTTCCGGTTCATGGAATCATCCGTAATTAATGTGTGAAAGGTGCAATTCCCCGGTCCGGTCGTCAAGGCTCACATCATCGCCGTTTATGACAACTATCAATGGCTGCGGGTGGTTTTGTGGATAAAGCCCGGATAGAGTCCGTGGCTATGAAGAGTCAAAAGGCGAGGTATGTGATGTCCCGCATGATCCGTTTCCATCAGTTCGGAGGCCCCGAAGTCCTCCAACTGGATGAGCTGCCGACCCCCGTTCCGGGGCCGGGTGAAGTGCTGGTGCGTACCCAGGCCCTGGGTGTGGGCTGGAGGGACGTGCTCTGGCGGCAGAACCTGGCGGCCGAACAGGCAGCGCAATTACCGTCCGGCCTTGGCTCGGAGATGGCCGGCATCGTGGAAGCCGTTGGCGAGGGTGTTGAAGACCTCACCGTCGGCACGCCCGTTGCCAGCTTCCCGGCCAGCACGCCGAGCCAGCATCCGGCCTGGGGCGACCTGGTCCTGATGCCGCGCAGCGGCCTGGTCGCCTATCCCGACGCGTTGACGCCGGAGGAAGCCAGCATTCATTACACGGCACTGTTGATGGCCTATTTCGCACTGGTCGACCTGGGCGGTGTGAAGCCGGGGCAGCATGTTCTGGTTACCGAGGCCGGGCACTGCCTGGCGCCGCAGACCGTCCAGCTGGCCAAGGCGCTGGGTGCCAAGGTCATCGCCTCCACCAGTTACCCGGAAAGCCGTGCCTTCCTCAAGCAGCTGGGTGCCGACAAGATCATCGTCACCGAGGAGCAGGACCTGGTCCTGGAAGTCGAGCGCTTCACCCAGGGCAAGGGCGTTGAAGTGGTCCTGGACCAGTGCGCCGGCCAGCAGATGAAGCTCCTGGGCGACGTCGCCGCGCAGCGCGGCAAGCTGGTGGTTTACGGCTGCAACGGCGGCAACGACACCGCGTTCCCGGCTTGCGCCGCGTTCAAGAAACATCTGCAGTTCTATCGTCATTGCGTACTCGACTTCACCGGTTCTCCGGAGCTGGGCATCGAGGCCAATGAGGCTGCGGTCAAGCGGGCGCTGGACCATATCAACCAGATGACTCGTGATCATCTGTTGAAGCCTCCGATTGATCGCGTGTTCGCGTTCGAGGACTTCGTCGAGGCCAACCGTCACATGGAAACCTGCCCGGCAGGCGGGCGTGTGGTGATGAAGGTTGCCGACTGAGGAAGGCGGGGCGGGCCGTTGGGTCCGCCCCGAATCTGTCTTGTTGTGGAATGTTGGGCAGTGTGCCGCGCGAGGCGGCCGGGTCGATAGCCGATTTCTGCTGGATTATTGCCTGATCCTCCTGAAGCGCTTTCAAGTGCGAGACTACCTCTACAACTCATGGGTAGAGTTGACCCATCTTCTTCGAGGGTCGAAACCATGAATGCACATGCCTTCCTTGCTGCGCAGGAATCGGATACGGCTGCGCGCCAGCAAAAGGAGCTGGTGCAATTCATTGAACGATTCACCAGCCAGGACGGTGCCTATGAAACGGACGTTCCCGGCCTGCTGGTCTATCGCACCTCCCTCCCCAGCGAACCGCTGCATTGCCTTTATGAGCCGGCCCTGGGCCTGGTGGTGCAAGGGCGCAAGAAGGTGCTGCTGGGCGAGGAAACCTATTTCTACGGGCCGTCGCAGTTCCTCATCGTATCGGTCGACGTGCCTGTGATCGGACAGGTGCTCGAGGCCAGTCCGGAAGTCCCTTTCCTCAGCCTGCGCCTTTCACTGGACCCCAAGGAAATCAGTGCGCTGCTGATGGAGCTGGACATTTCCGCCCCGGAACTGCGCCCCTGCCCGCGCTGCCTGGCGGTCAACCGCCTGACGACGTCCTTGCAGGATGCGGTGTTGCGCCTCTTGCGCCTGCTGGATGCCCCGGAAGACATCCCCGTGCTGTTGCCGCTTGTTCGCCGGGAAATCCTCTACCGCCTGTTGCGCGGCGAGCTGGGCGGCCAGTTGCGCCAGATCGCCAGCAGTGGCACCCAGGGGCATCGCATCGGCCGCGCGGTGAACTGGCTGCGGCAGAATTTCCACCAGCCGCTGCAGATCGAGCGCCTGGCCAATGAGGTGAATATGAGCACCTCGGCGCTGCATCATCACTTCAAGGCGATGACGGCGATGAGCCCGTTGCAGTTCCAGAAGCAATTGCGCCTGCAGGAGGCGCGTCGGCTGATGCTGGTGGAAGCCCTGGACGCCGCCAGTGCAGGCGGCCGCGTGGGCTACGAAAGTCCGTCGCAGTTCAGCCGTGAATACAGCCGGCTGTTCGGCGCACCGCCCGTGCGGGACATTGCGCGCCTGCGCCAGTCGGCGTGAAACCGCCCCGGCAGGGGCGCCCTGGACCATCCTTATCCCGAATGCGCTCGGCATCGCCGAGCGGCTTTTCCTGAACCATCCAGACAGAGGTGGTGAGCCTGATGATTACTCTCAACCTGAACGGCAAGGACCACGAACTCGACGTTCCCCCGGACATGCCCCTGCTGTGGGCCCTGCGTGACGTCGCCAATCTGACCGGCACCAAGTACGGCTGCGGCATGGCCCTGTGCGGCGCCTGCACTGTGCATATCGACGGCCAGGCGACCCGCTCCTGCGTCACACCGGTTTCGGCGGTGGTGGGCAAGGCGATCACCACGGTCGAGGCAGTGAGCGATGACCCGGTGGGCAAGGCGGTGCAGGCCGCCTGGCGCAAGCTCGACGTGGTGCAGTGTGGTTACTGCCAGTCGGGGCAGATCATGTCTGCCACCGCGCTGCTACGGGGCAATCCCAAACCGAGCGATGCGGATATCGACGCGGCCATGAGCGGCAACATCTGCCGCTGCGCTACCTATGTGCGGATTCGCGCCGCCATCCATGAAGCCGCCGGCACCCTGGCTTGAGGAGAATAGACATGGGCACCTTCGAAACCGAAACCCGGGCGGCCAGCGGCATTCTCAACGTCAGCCGGCGCACTTTCCTCAAGGGCAGCGGTGGTTTTGCCCTCGGCATCGCCTTCGCACCGCTGCTGCGGGGTGGCGAAGCACTGGCAGCCACTGCCGAACCCTTCACGCCCAATGCCTTCGTCCGTATCGCTGGTGATGGCAGCGTGACCATCCTGGCCAAGCATGTGGAGATGGGGCAGGGCACCTACACGGGCCTCGCCACCTTGCTGGCCGAGGAACTGGATGCCGACTGGAGTCAGGTGCGCGTCGAGGGCGCGCCGGCCAACGCCGCGCTTTACAACAACCTCGCCTTCGGCCCGATGCAGGGCACCGGCGGCAGCTCGGCCATCGCCAACTCTTTCGAGCAGATGCGCAAGGCGGGTGCCAGCGCCCGCGCCATGCTGGTGGCGGCCGCCGCGGAACAATGGAAGGTGCCGGCCGCGGAGATCAGCGTGAGCAAGGGCGTGGTCAGCCATGTCGCGTCCGGCAAGCAGGCCGGTTTCGGCGAACTGGCCGAGGCTGCGGCGCGTCAGCCGCTGCCGAGCGAGGTGAAGCTCAAGTCGCCCAAGGACTTCACGCTGATCGGCCAGGAGCGCCTGTCCCGCAAGGACAGCGCCGACAAGACCGACGGCAGCGCCATTTTCACCCAGGACTTCAAGCTGCCCGGCATGCTGGTGGCGGTGGTCGCCTATCCGCCGCGTTTCGGCGGCGTACCGAAGTCCGTCGATGCGACCAAGGCCAAGGCCGTGCCCGGCGTGATCGAGGTGGTGGAGTTCAAGGACACGCCTCATGGCCGGGCCGGCGTGGCGGTGCTGGCGAAGAACACCTGGGCCGCGCGCCAGGGGCGTGACGCCCTGGTGGTGGAGTGGGACGAAAGCAAGGCGTTCAGGCTCGGCAGCGAAGAGATCTTCGCCCGCTACCGCGAGGCGGCGAGCAAGGAAGGGCGGATCGCCGGCAAGCAGGGCGACATCGCGGCGGCCCTGGCGCAACCTGCCAAGCTGATCGAGGCCGACTACGAGTTCCCCTATCTGGCCCACGCCGCCATGGAACCGATGAACTGCCTGGTGAAGATTTCCGCCGGCCAGTGCGATGTCTGGAACGGCGAGCAGTTCCAGACGGTGGATCAGCTGTCCATTGCCAAGTACCTGGGCATTCCGGTGGAGAAGGTCAGCCTGACCCAGCTCTACGCCGGCGGCAGTTTCGGCCGTCGCGCCAATCCGCAGTCGGATTACCTGCTGGAGGCCGTGGCCATTGCCAAGGCGGCCCGAGCCAAGGGGCACGAAGTGCCGGTGAAACTGGTCTGGACCCGCGAGGATGACACCCACGGCGGTTTCTTCCGCCCGGCCTACCTGCACCGTGCCCGCCTGGCGCTGGACGCCGAAGGCAAGCTGCAGGGCTGGCACCAGCGCGTGGTGGGTCAGTCCATCCTCAAGGGCACGGCCTTCGAGGCTGCGCTGGTGAAGGAAGGCATCGACCACACTTCGGTCGAGGGGGCGGCCAACCTGTCCTACGCGGTGCCCAACCTGCAGGTAGAGCTGCATACGCCGGATGACATCAGCGTTCCGGTGCAATGGTGGCGCTCGGTGGGCCATACCCATACCGCCTATGCGGTGGAAACCCTGATCGACCAGGCGGCCACTACCGCCGGCAAGGACCCCTACGCCTACCGTCACGAGCTGCTGGGCAAGAAACCGCGCCATCTCGGCGCGCTGGAGCTGGCCGCGCAGAAGGCCGGCTGGGACCAGCCGCTGAAGCCGGGGGCCGAAGGCGAGAAGCGTGGTCGTGGCATCGCGGTGCACGAGTCCTTCGGCTCCTTCGTCGCCCAGGTCGCGGAGGTGACGGTCAAGGCGGACGGGAGCTTCAAGGTGGATCGCGTGGTCTGTGCGGTGGACTGCGGCCTGGCGGTCAATCCGGATGTGATCCGTGCGCAGATGGAAGGTGGCATCGGCTACGGCCTGGCGGCAGCACTGCACGGCGCCATCACCCTGAAGGATGGCGTGGTCGAGCAATCGAACTTCCACGACTTCCAGGTACTGCGGATCAACGAGATGCCGGTGGTGGAGGTGCATATCGTGCCGTCGGCACAAGCGCCGACCGGCGTAGGGGAGCCGGGAGTGCCACCCATCGCGCCGGCGGTGGCCAATGCCCTCTACGCGGCCGTGGGGCAGCGCATCTACAAGCTGCCGCTGCCTCGGCAGGTGCAGCAGGCCTGATACAGCCCGCCGAGGGAATCAGGCGGCCTGGCTGGCGTAGATCAGCTCGCGCAGGGCCTTGCGCTCCGCCACTGGCGTCGGGGCCTCGCGCACGGCCAGGCGGCCGTCGTCCAGGCTGACCACCACTTCGGTTTCGAAGTGCAGGCGGAGTTCGTCGAGGGTCACGTGGGTGACCTGGTAAAGGCTGTCGCTGATACGAGGGTCGGCAGACATGGCGTTGATCTCGTTCCGGTTGGCCGCAGGGCCGATGGAGCGATAGTGCCGCCGGTGCATCCTGCGCGGAATTGAAAGGCGGTGATGGTGAACATCATTCCTGTCGATGGCCCGGAGCCGCTTCACCTGTGGCGATTCGAATCCGCGAGCTGGCAGGATGAAGCCGATCCCGGAATTGGTGCGCCCGACTCACCCTGCGACCCGGACCGCGCTGAAGAAGTCGCCCCTCATCACCTGCCAGAGCCTCCCGATCACCCTTGAGGCACAAAGGCCGGATCGGACAGGTGCTGTACCAGCAGGTCGTGCACCAGCCTTACCCGGGGCGGTACGGGGCCCTGCTGCGGGCGGTAGATGAACATTTCCCAGGGTGGCGGCGCCTGGTCCTGCAACACCGGCACCAGGCGGCCCGCGCGAAGGTACGGTTCGGCCAGGTAGATGGGCAGCTGGCCGAAACCGATGCCGGCCAGTACGGCCTCCACTTCGTTTTCCTGGTCGTCGGTGCAGAACGCAGCGTTGGCCGGCTGGATCTGTTGCCCCTCGGCGAACATCCAGGGCCAGACGCGGCCGGTGTTGTTGTCGATCAGCGCCGTGGTGGGCAACTGGTGCAGATCGTCCAGCGACTTCGGCGCGCCATGGCGCTGCAGCAGTTCCGGAGCGCCCACCACCAGCAGCGGAATCTGCGCAACCGCCCGCGCAATGTAGCGACGGTCGCGGATGAAGCCGATGCGCACGCCGAGGTCGATCTGCTGCTCGACCGAATCGGTGAGCTGGTCTGACAGGCGCATGTCGAAATGGATGCGCGGATGCTCGCGGGCGATCTGCGCCAGCACGGGAAGCAGGAAACGCCTCCCGACCGAACGGGGCGCGGCGATGCCTACGCGTCCGGCGAGCTCCTCTTCGCGCTTGCCGCCATGTTGCTGGAACAACTGGTCCAGGCCAGCCAGGGCTTCACGGGCCTGGCTGGCGAGCCGCTCGCCGAAGGCGGTGATCTGCACGTGGCGGGTGCTGCGGTGGAACAGCGGCTCGCCGAACTGGTCTTCGAGGTCCTTGATGGCGCGGGTCACGGTTTGCGGAGAGGCACCCAGGCGGGTAGCGGCTTCGCGGAAGCTGGGGGTTTCGGCGGCGACGCAGAGGATGCGCAGCAATTCGATTCGATTGAACATGTTCGGTGTTCCATTTTGTGGAATTTCAAAATCCTGACTATTCCATTCAGTGACGGCAAGACCTTCCCGATACTGGCGTCCAGTTACCGGATTCATCCCGACTCCGGGCTTCCTGGGAGTGCCCTCATGAGCAACAACATTTCCACCAAGGTCGTGGTCATTACCGGTGCCAGCAGCGGGCTGGGCGAAGCCACCGCCCGCCACCTGGCATCCCTGGGTGCCAAGGTGGTACTCGGCGCGCGTCGGGTCGAGCGCCTGCAGGGCCTGGTCGCCGAGATCGAAGCCGCTGGCGGCGAAGCCCTGGCCATCGCCACCGACGTCACCTCCGCAAGCCAGGTGGCGACGCTGATCGAAGGCGCGGTCCAGCGCTTCGGTCGTGTCGATGTGCTGGTGAACAACGCCGGATTGATGGCGATCGCGCCCATGGACGAGGTCAAGGTCGACGAGTGGTCGCGCATGTTCGATATCAACGTCATGGGCGTACTCCACGGTGTGGCGTCGGCGCTGCCGCTGTTCCGCAAGCAGGGTAGCGGGCATTTCATCAACGTCGCCTCCGTGGCCGGAATCAAGGTGTTCAGCCCGGGGGGTACGGTCTACAGCGCTACCAAGTTCGCGGTACGTGCCATCAGCGAAGGGCTGCGCCATGAGGTTGGTGGCAGCATCCGCACCACGGTGATCTCTCCCGGCGCGGTGGACTCGGAGCTGAAGCACGGCAGTTCCCACGAAGAAAGCAGCCAGGCCCTGGGCGAGTTCTACAAGATGGCCATTCCGGCCGAGTCCGTGGCGCGGGCCATCGCCTACGCCATCGAGCAGCCTGCCGATGTGGATATCAGCGAAGTGGTCCTGCGGCCCACGGTCCAGGACTTCTGATCCGTGGCATGAAAAAGGCGGCCCCTGTGGCCGCCTTTTCTCGTTCCGGTCATTTGCTCAGGAGTACCGCCAGTTCGTCGGCTTCCTCGGCCCAGTCGGAATCCTCCAGCAGGGCGTCCCGCAGGAAGGCGGACTGGGCCTTGTTCCAGAACGGCGCATCCGGCAGGGGCTGGCCCACCGCCAGGCGGTTGTTGGTGACGAAACGCTCTATCCCGTTCTTGTCGGAAGGCAGGCCGAGCTGGTCGAAGAGGGCGCTGAGGGAATGATGGCTGGTATCCATGACGGGTCTCCGGTAGGGCGTTGAACGGGAATGAAAGACCTCCAACGACTATAGACCCTGTGCCGACCATGACCGCCGGATGGCAGCATGTCGGCTGCGGCTGACGCGGGCTTGCGCTGGATTCAGGCTTGGCTAGCCTCACACAAAATGTTGCAAAAGAACCTTGGGCCACCTGAACAGGGGGCGAAATGGGCGTCCATAGCGAGCAGAAGCATCCTTTTCGGGATCCGGTGGAGGCCCTGCTGCTGGTCGCTCCGGTCTGGTCCCCTGTGCTGTTCATCTTCCTCGCCCAGTTGCTCCACGAATTCTTCCAGATCAACTGGTTGTTCAACTCCAGCCTGAGCACCTTCGGCATGTTCCTGGTGCCGGCCATTTCGGCGCTTCCGCTGATCCATGATTCCCCCCGCCCACTAGCCATCAGGCTGTTGCTGGCGGGTGTCTATTATCTGGTTGGACTGGCAGCGATCTTCCTGATGTCCTGGGGCATGCTGCTGTACACCGGCTATACCTGATCCTGCCGCGGAACCTGGCACGGGGCCATGGATCAAAGGCCCCGGGTCCGCAGATTCGGCGGATCATCCCACTACGGAGCTATCCATGACCCCTTTGAAGAAACTCGCGCTCGTTGGCCTGGTGGCCTTGCCGCTGGCTGGTTGCATGAAAGAGGAACCCATCGACCAGGCGGTGCTCTGCACTTACAGCACCGATGCCGAGGCCAAGTTGTGCAAGCCCGGGCAGATGTCCTGGTTCAAGGCGGGCAAGGCGGTCAACCAGTCCCTGCCGCTGAGCGTGGCGGCGGCGTATTGCGACTTCAATCACCAGGTCATGTACAACGAGGCGGGGGTGATCTGCGTGTTCACCGACAAGCGCCTGAGCCTGGTGAAGTAGGGCGGCGGTTGCGCGTTGCGCGGGGGCGGCCCCGGAAACTGTGCGTGGGGCGTTCAGCCGGGTGCCGGGGAGGGAGGCTGAAAGGCGAACCTGCGGTCCGCATCGCAATTGAAATCGCCCCATAGGCAAGGTCGTGCGCTGGCTGCTCGTAATCCTGCTTCCCAAAAAGACTGAAGGCGCCACAGGTGGCGCCTTCTGCCTTTCGAGGTATCGCATACATCGTGATTGCCTGCCTCTGAACGGTGCCCCGGGATCAGCTGATGCGGTTGGCGCCAGTGCGATCGGCGCCACCTTCGGCTACGCGGAAGCCATTGGTGCGGTCGGAACCACCTTCGGCGACATCGAAGGCCTTGGTGCGATCAGAGCCGCCTTCGGCTACGTCGAAGGCCTTGGTGCGGTCGGAGCCGCCTTCGGCGACATCGAAGGCCTTGGTGCGGTCGGAACCGCCTTCGGCGACATCGAAGCCCTTGGTGCGGTCGGAACCACCTTCGGCTACGTCGAAGGCCTTGGTGCGGTCGGAGCCGCCTTCAGCGACGCGCAGCGACTGGGAGCGCTCGGAACCGTTTTCAGCAATGCGGTTGGCACCGGTACGGTCGGCACCGCCTTCGGCTACGCGGTGGATGCTGGTGCGGTCGGAGCCACCTTCAGCGACTACGGCACCCTGGGGCAGGGCAAAAGCAGTGGCGGACAGGCTGGCGATGAACAGGCTGGCAAGGATTTGCTTTTTCATTTTCGGGCACCTCGGTGAGGGTTGGAATTCGTCTACGGGGCCCATGTTACTGATGTGATTTCGATGAAGAAGTGATGCCGCGTGATGGTTACCATCGACGTCAATAATAGTTGTTTTATATCTAGTAAAAACAATGTGTTAGGTTTTGATCGTTAACGCTTTTACGTCGTCTGGAAAGGCTTTTTCCTGGAATTGGAATAATCGAAGTATTCGATGTAAAGGTCGAGACGCTGGCAGACAACGGTCGGAGAACGGCCTGGATGGCCAGCGCCAGAGCGGCTGTTGGCGTAGTTCAGGGGAGGAGAGGAAGGAGTTCGGCGGCAGGTCGGAGCGAATGCACTCACCCCGACCTGCCGATCGCAGGCTCGCCGGAAATCAGCGCTTGCCCATGGAGCGGCGGGAGCCGCGGGGCGGTGGATGCAGGCGCGAACCGCGATCATGCCCCTTGAGGGTCTGGTAGTAAGGGATGTTCTGCTTCTTCGGCTTGGCGGGCGCGTCCGGAGTGGCCGCGGTTTCCTGGGGCTGTGCTTCGGCCTGGTCGAGGTCTTCGCTGTTCATGGTGCTTCTGCTCTGTGCGGGCTTGGCCCGCTAACGGGCCGGAGGCGCGCATCATACACCAACTGCCCGCAGGCCGGCCTCAGGGCGGGCCTGCGGGCATCGCGGTTCAACCGGGCTGCTCCACCTGCCAGCCGGTGAGCTGGACGCGATGGTCCACGTGGTTGATCGCAGCCAGGATGTGCTCGGGGTCGGTCAGGGCCGGTGACATGGTCCAGCGGCCAATGGGTTCGTTGCCGATCCGCACCATGCCGGTATGGGTGAGCTGGTTGCCGTCTACCAGTGGGTCCACGTCATAGAAACCCAGCGCGTAACGCAGGTCGAGAATGTCCTGCGGATCGCCAGTGAGGTACTCCCAGCCGGGGCCGATGTCGAACTTGTCGACGTACTCCTGCAGGTGGCGGGGCTGGTCCAGCTCCGGTTGCAGGGTAATGGAGTACATGAAGATGTCCCTTCCCACGCGTTCGCCGAGCATTCGCTGCACCTTGCGCAGGTTGGCGGTGGCGGTCGGGCAATTGCGGCCGCAGCTCGCGTACATCATGTTCAGCACCACCACCTTGCCGCGTAGCAGGTCGTCGTAGAAACGGACCTTCCTGCCCAGATGGGTGACGAGTGTCGGGTTGGGGAACCTGTCATCGCCCTGACGGACGTTTGGCCGGCGTTCCGCGGCGGCGCCCAGCGAGCCCAGGGCGGCCAGCCCCAGTACGCCGGCACCGAGCCCGCCGATCAGGTTTCTGCGTGTATTCATGGCATACCTCCGGCTGGCGTCATTCGACGTCGAAGCGCAGCATCATCGCGTGGTCTTCGTGAATCAGGTTGTGGCAGTGCATCACGTACTTGCCGACGTAGTCGCGGAAGCGAATGAGCACGCGCACGGTTTCGGCTTCGTTGATCACATACACATCCTTGCGCCCCTGCTCATGGGCGGGGATGGGGATCGAAACGCCATTCTTGATACGCGCGAGGATGCGGCCTTCCTCCAGGTGGATATGGATGGGGTGCGACCAGCCGTTGTCGATGTTCATCAGCTCCCAGATTTCGTAGCGCCCCTTGGGCACCTTGAAGCGTGGGGCGTTGACGTTCACGAACTGGCCATTGATGGCCCACATGTTGTTGGCGCGCTCGAAGACGAAGCGGCGCACCGGCGCGCTCGCGACCACCGCCGGATCTATCGGCGGCAGCGGGCGCAGGTTGGCCGGCACCTGGCTGAGGTCCTGGGCGCTGGGCCAGCGGTCCACCACTATCTTCAGCACGCGCACGCCGGGCTCCTTGATGTCTTTGGGCCGACGGGTTTCCTCCTGGCGCATGCGGTTGACCAGGTAGAGCGTGGTACCCACCAGGTACTTGGAGAAATCCACCACGATGTCGGCGCGCTCGGCCATGCCCAGGGTCACGCTCTGCTGGTTGAGCAGGGGCTTGGGCAGCAGGTTTCCGTCGTTACCGATGTAGGTGAAGTTCTGCCTCACGTTGTTGGGATTCACCAGCGCGAAGTTGTAGAACCGGCCCGGCCCACCGTTGAGCAACCGGAAGCGGTAGCGGCGGGCGGCCACCTTGAGCACCGGTTCGATCATGCCGTTGACCAGTACCTTGTCACCCAGCACGCCCTCGGGGTTGATCTCGTCATAGAAGAGCTTCCCGGCGGCGTCGAAACGGCGATCGGCGAACACCAGCGGGTAGTCGTAGGGATGGCTCGGCAGGCGCAGTGCGCTGGGGCTCGGGTCGGCTTCGTTGCCGGAGTCCAGGTGGTCATACAGCAGGTAGAAGCCCACCAGTCCGCGATAGAGGTTGGGCGATGTGAAGTCCAGCGTGTGGTCGTGATAGAAGAGTGTGCCCAGCGCTTCGCGATAGTCGCCGACGTTGTTCTGCAGGTCCTCGAAACCGGCATAGACGTTGGGATACAGATGATCCTTGAATCGTCCCGGTGCCGTCAGGTTTGGGCCGGCCTTGGTCTTGCTGTAGTAGTCGCCGGGGAAGCCGTCGCTCTCCGAGCCATCGTGCAAGTTATGCAAGTGGGTGGAGATTTCCGGTGTGCCGAAACCGGTGTGATTGGCCGGAAGCTCGTTGTGGATGCGGCAGATCATCGGCTGGCCATAGTGGGTCATGACCGTTGCGCTGAATTCGTTGGCCGGTGTGTTGGCGGCGCGATAGCTCCAGATCTTCTGCTGCGGGTAAGCCGGGTTGAAGACCCAGTTGTGTTCCTTGGCCCGCAGCTCGTAGTACTCGGCATTTGGGCGGAACTGTGCCCAGCGCTGGTGGCGGCCACGTCCGGCCTCGCCGCCTGCCACATTGGCCAGTTCGGTGGGTGCGGGGGACAGGTAGGCAACGCCGGCGGCGGGCACTATCTGCGTGGGCAGCTCCATTACCCAGGGCGTGGTGGGCGGGCTCGGGGGCAGTATCGGCACCATGGCCTGGCTGGCCGGGGCACGTAGCAGCGCAGGCGCGGCCGCGGCGGCGGCTGAAAGCTTGAGGAAGTTCCGGCGTGCGGTATCCACCTGCCTGTCTTTCTTGTTCTTGGCGGTTCGAGGGTTCTTGCCTTTCATGGATGTACTCCACCTCCCCACAGCGAACTCGCGTCAACGTCCCGCCCTGGATGCAATGCTCCAAGGCTCGTTGTCCCCATGCGTTCACGCGAAGGTGCAGGCCGCCAGTCATTGGCTCGCGCGGCCAAAGCGCCAATAAGCCGACTAAAGACTTCTCACTTAGTGAGTGCAATTGGCGAGAAGCCAAAAAAATGCCGAGAGTGCTGGCCAGTCGCTTCTGGCTCTAGGCACGGCGCTGAGTGTTTCAAAATGTGTCGCGAAGACGGGCGGCAGGGAAAGGAGGGCAGGCGGTAGAGCGGTTTGGGCGGGATGGAGGCGGCCGGAAAGTGGGGGAATCCGGCCGCCTCCGGGAAATCACTTGTACTTGTCGTGGAACAGGGCGATCTGCTTCACCGGCTTCGGCTCTTCCTTGGCCAGGACGTAGACCACGCGCTGGCCGTCCGGGCCGCCGCCGATGTCGACGTAGCTGAAAGTAGGCTCGCCGATGCGGTACATGTCCATCATGTCGCCGTAACGGCTGAACACGTAGATGATGCCTTCTTCATCGCGCAGCTCGCCGTAGAAGGGCTGTGCCGGCGGCATGCTGATGTCGAGGAAGCGCTGGGCGGACAGGGTCTTCACGTCCTTGCCCTGGTCGGCGGACTTGAGCACCAGGACGATATCGCGGCCGAAGCCGTCTTTCTTGCCGACGCTGTGCTTGACCGGCGTGGTGCCGCTCTTCACGAACTCGCGGTAGGTGGCGTAGTCGTCGAAGACGAAGAGTTCTTTCTCGGTGCGGATCTGGTACCAGTCTTCGTTATCCAGGGCTACCGGCTTGACGGGAGCCGGGGCCTGCATGGCGCAGCCGCCGAGCATGGCGGCCAACAGCGCGGCGGCCAGGGGCTTGATCAGGTTCTTCTTGTGGTTCATCGGAGGTCCTCCCCAGGAAAGTTGAGCAGAGAATCTGCCTGCGGCTGATGACTGGCTGATGACGGGATTGTGTCGTTGCGATGAATGAGGGAAGGCGTTGTATTTCAGTTGGTTAGAAGCGCTTCTTGAAGTTGGCTGAATTCCGCGACTGCCCGCTAGGGTGCGCCGCGCGTACCGCCCTTGTCGTTCTCCCAGACAAGGAGAGAGCCTTGTGTGGTGGGCTGCAGCAGAACGCCGGCACGCGGCCCCTTGGTAGGGGGCTCCGTGCGCACCGATGCCACTGAGGCTGTTCTGCCGGAAAAAGAAAAGGGTGAAGACTTGCGTCTTCACCCTGCAAGGCCCCGCCGGGGCGGGGCAGTCGAGGGACTCTGTATCAGCCGCGGTAGTAACGCTGCGGCACGAAGGGGGTCTTGGCCACTTTCATGGCCACGCGCTTGCCGCGCACCAGGGCCCAGACCTCGCTGTCCAGGGCGGCGTGGCTGGCGGTGACGTAACCCATGGCCACCGGGGCACCGAGGCTGGGGCCGAAGCCGCCGCTGGAGACGCGGCCGATCACTGTGCCGTCGGCATCGACGATCTCCGCGCCTTCACGCACCGGCACGCGCTCCTGTGGCAGCAGGCCGACGCGCTTGCTCGGCACGCCGTCGCGCTGCTGGGCGAAGACCTGGCCGGCGCCGGGGAAGTTGCCGGCACGCAGGCCATCGGCACGGCGGGCCTTGGAGATGGCCCAGCCGAGGCTGGCCTCCACCGGCGTGGTGGCGGTGCTCATGTCGTGGCCGTAGAGGCACAGGCCGGCTTCCAGGCGCAGCGAGTCACGCGCGCCGAGGCCGATCGGCTGGACTTCCGGCTGGGCCAGCAGGGCGCGGGCCAGGGCTTCGGCCTCGGCCACCGGCACGGAGATCTCGTAGCCATCCTCGCCGGTGTAGCCGGAGCGGCTGACGTAGCAGGCCACACCCTGCAGGTTCACGCTGGCGAACTGCATGAAGGTCATCGCCCGCACTTCCGGGGCGAGGCGGCCGAGCACCGCGGCGGCGGCCGGCCCCTGCAGGGCGAGCAGGGAGCGGGACTCGAACAGCGACTCGATGGCGCACTGTTCGCCAAGGTGCTTCTGCAGGTGCGCCAGGTCCTGCTCCTTGCAGGCGGCGTTGACCACCAGGAACAGTTCGTCGTCGGCGAGACGGGCGACCATCAGGTCGTCGAGGATGCCGCCGTTCTCGTCGGTGAACAGCGCGTAGCGCTGGGTGCCGATCGGCAGGTCGAGGATGTCCACCGGCACCAGGCTTTCCAGGGCGCGGGCGGCGTTGGCGCCACGCAGGAGGATCTGGCCCATGTGCGAGACGTCGAACAGGCCGGCCTGCTCGCGGGTGTGCAGGTGCTCCTTGAGCACGCCGAGCGGGTATTGCACCGGCATGTCGTAACCGGCGAAGGGCACCATGCGCGCACCGAGTTCGAGGTGCAGGGCGTGCAGCGGGGTTTGGGCGAGGGTTTCAGTAGTCACGCGGAATCTCCAGTAAGGTGCGCCAGGCGCACCGATGAACGTCTGTGGTGCGCGCGGCGCACCCTACGGACGATTGATCAGCATTCGATGATGTTCACGGCGAGGCCGCCGCGGGCGGTTTCCTTGTACTTGCTCTTCATGTCGGCACCGGTCTGGCGCATGGTGCGGATCACCTTGTCGAGCGAGATGAAGTGCTGGCCGTCGCCGCGCAGGGCCATGCGCGCGGCGTTGATGGCCTTCACCGAGCCCATGGCGTTGCGCTCGATGCAGGGCACCTGGACCAGGCCGCCGACCGGGTCGCAGGTCAGCCCGAGGTTGTGCTCCATGCCGATCTCGGCGGCGTTCTCCACCTGCTGCGGGGTGCCGCCGAGGACTTCGCAGAGCGCGCCGGCGGCCATCGAGCAGGCCACGCCGACCTCGCCCTGGCAGCCGACCTCGGCGCCGGAGATGGAGGCGTTCTCCTTGTAGAGGATGCCGATGGCGGCGGCGGTGAGCAGGAAGCGCTCGATGCCGTCGTCGTTGGCGCCGGGCACGAAGCGGCTGTAGTAGTGCAGCACCGCCGGGACGATGCCGGCCGCGCCGTTGGTGGGCGCGGTGACCACGCGGCCGCCGGTGGCGTTTTCCTCGTTCACCGCCAGGGCGTAGAGGTTGACCCAGTCGAGCACCGACAGGCTGTCGCGCAGGTTGGCCTCCGGTTGCTCGCTGAGCTGGCGGTACAGCGCGGCGGCGCGGCGCTTGACCTTGAGCCCGCCGGGCATGATGCCTTCCTTGCGGCAACCGGCCTTCACGCAGTCCTGCATCACCTGCCAGATCTTCAGCAGGCCGGCGCTGGTGTCCTCCGGGGTGCGCCAGGCCTTCTCGTTCTCGCGCATCAGGCCGCTGATGGACAACCCGCTGGCGGCGCACTGGGCGAGCATCTCCTTGCCGGTCTTGAACGGGTAGGGCAGCGGCGTGCGGTCTTCGACGATGCGGTCCAGCCCGGCGGCTTCCTCGTCCACCACGAAGCCGCCGCCCACCGAGTAGTACTCGCGGGAGCGAATCTGGATGCCGGCGTCGTCGAAGGCGCGGAAGATCATGCCGTTGGGGTGGTAGGGGAGCGGCTTCCTGATCAGCGCCAGGTGCTCCTTCTCCACGAAGTGGATCGGCTTTTCGCCGCCGAGAAGCAGTTCGCCGCTCTGGCGGATGCGCGCCAGGCGCTCATCCACGCGTTCCGTATCCACGGTATCCGGTTGTTCGCCTTCCAGACCCAACAGCACGGCCTTGTCACTGCCGTGACCCTTGCCGGTGGCCCCAAGGGAGCCGTACAGCTCCACCTTCAGGCTTTGGGTGTCGGCCAGCAGGCTCTCGCGGCGCAAGCCTTCGACGAAACGCGCGGCGGCGCGCATCGGGCCAACGGTGTGGGAGCTGGAGGGGCCAATGCCGATCTTGAACAGGTCGAAGACACTGAGGGACATGTCGCGCTCCTGAGCGTGCGCTCGGCTCTTTCTTATTAGTCAGCGTAGACAGCCCGGACGATCGGGCCCGAAGGTCCGACCGCCGAACTTCCATGTCTTGTCCGGGATTGTGGAAGCGAATTCATTCGCGAATGAATCCGCCCCCACAGGGGCGGGCTGGATCAGGCGTCCTGATAGGCCTCGATGGACGGGCAGGCGCAGACCAGGTTGCGGTCGCCGTAGACGTTGTCCACGCGGCCCACCGGCGGCCAGTACTTGCCGTCCACCAGGCTGGCGGTGGGGTACACGGCGAGTTCGCGGCTGTAGCGGTGGGTCCACTCGCCGACCAGCTCGTGGGCGGTGTGCGGGGCGTTCTTCAGCGGGTTGTCGTCCTTGTCCAGTTCGCCGGCCTCCACCGCGCGGATTTCCTCGCGGATGCGGATCATGGCGTCGCAGAAGCGGTCCAGCTCTTCCTTCGACTCGCTCTCGGTGGGCTCGATCATCAGCGTGCCGGGCACCGGGAAGCTCATGGTCGGGGCGTGGAAGCCGTAGTCGATCAGGCGCTTGGCGACGTCGTCGACGCTGATGCCGCTGGTCTCCTTGAGCGGGCGCAGGTCGAGGATGCACTCGTGGGCCACCAGGCCGTTGCTGCCGGTGTAGAGCACCGGGTAGTGCTCCTCCAGGCGGCGGGCGATGTAGTTGGCGTTGAGGATCGCCAGCTGGGTGGCGCGGCGCAGGCCGTCGCCGCCCATCATGCGGATGTACATCCAGGTGATCGGCAGGATGCTGGCGCTGCCGAAGGGTGCCGCGCTGACCGCGCCCTCTTTGCGCGCCATCTGCGCGTGGCCGGGCAGGAAGGGTGCCAGGTGGGCCTTCACGCCGATCGGGCCGACGCCCGGACCGCCGCCGCCGTGGGGGATGCAGAAGGTCTTGTGCAGGTTCAGGTGGGAGACGTCGCCGCCGAACTGGCCCGGGGCGCAGAGGCCGACCATGGCGTTCATGTTGGCGCCGTCGATGTACACCTGGCCGCCGTTGGCGTGGATGATCTCGCAGATCTCGCGGATGCCTTCCTCGAACACGCCGTGGGTGGACGGGTAGGTGATCATCAGCGCGGCGAGGCGCTCCTGGTGCTCCTCGGCCTTGGCCTTGAGGTCGGCGATGTCGACGTTGCCGCGGGCGTCGCAGGCGGTGACCACCACGCGCATGCCGACCATGGCGGCGGTGGCCGGGTTGGTGCCGTGGGCCGATTGCGGGATCAGGCAGATGTCGCGCTGGTCGTCGCCGCGGCTCTGGTGGTAGGCGCGGATCGCCAGCAAGCCGGCGTATTCGCCCTGGGAGCCGGCGTTGGGCTGCAGGGACACGGCGTCATAGCCGGTGGCCTGGCACAGCATGGCTTCCAGCTCGGTGGTTAGCTCGGCGTAGCCCCGGGACTGCTCGGCCGGGGCGAAGGGGTGCAGGGCGCCGAACTCGGCCCAGGTCACCGGGATCATCTCGCTGGCGGCGTTCAGCTTCATGGTGCAGGAGCCCAGCGGGATCATGCTGCGGTCCAGTGCCAGGTCCTTGTCGGCGAGCTTGCGCAGGTAGCGCATCAGCTCGGTTTCCGAGTGGTAGCGGTTGAACACCGGGTGGGCGAGGATCGCGCTCTGGCGCAGCAGGGCGGCCGGCAGGCGGCTGGCGACGGTGGCGGCCAGGTCGGCGAAGGCCGGCAGGGCCTGGCCGTCGGCGAACAGCGCCCAGAGCTGCTCGACGTCGGCCTGGGTGGTGGTTTCGTCCAGCGACAGGCCGAGGCGGACAGCATCCACTTCGCGCAGGTTGAGGCGCTGGGCGCGGGCCGCGGCGTGCAGATCAAGGGTACGGGCGCCGGTGGCCAGGGTCAGGGTGTCGAAGAAGTGCGCCTGCTCGACGGTCACGCCGAGCTGGCTCAGGCCTTCGGCGAGGATCGCGGTCAGCTGGTGCACGCGGTTGGCGATGCGGGTCAGGCCCTGCGGGCCGTGGTAGACGGCGTACATGCTGGCGATGTTGGCCAGCAGCACCTGCGCGGTGCAGATGTTGCTGGTGGCCTTCTCGCGGCGGATGTGCTGCTCGCGGGTCTGCATGGCCAGGCGCAGGGCCGGCTGGCCGTGGCGGTCGATGGAGACGCCGACCAGGCGGCCGGGCATGTCGCGCTTGAAGCTGTCGCGGGTGGCGAAGTAGGCCGCGTGCGGGCCGCCGAAGCCGAGCGGCACGCCGAAGCGCTGGGCGCTGCCGAGGGCGACGTCGGCGCCGAACTCGCCGGGCGGGGTCAGCAGGGTCAGGGCCAGCAGGTCGGCGGCGACCGCGACCAGGGCGCCGGCGGCGTGGAAGCGCTCCACCAGCGCGCGGTAGTCGAAGACATCGCCGTTGGCGGCGGGGTACTGCAGCAGGGCGCCGAAGTAGGCGCTGGCGTCGCTCAGCTCACGCTCGTCGCCGATCACCACCTCGATGCCCAGCGGCTCGGCGCGGGTGCGCAGCACGTCGAGGGTCTGCGGGTGGCAGTGCTGCGAGGCGAAGAAGGCCTGGCTGGCCTTGTTCTTCGCCAGGCGCTTGCAGAAGGTCATGGCTTCGGCGGCGGCGGTGCCTTCGTCGAGCAGGGAGGCGTTGGCCACCGGCAGGCCGGCGAGGTCGCTGACCAGGGTCTGGAAGTTCAGCAGGGCTTCCAGGCGACCCTGGGAGATTTCCGGCTGGTAGGGGGTGTAGGCGGTGTACCAGGCCGGGTTTTCCAGCAGGTTGCGCAGGATCGGGCTGGGGGTGTGGCAGGGGTAGTAGCCCTGGCCGATGTAGCTCTTGAACAGCTGGTTCTTCGCGGCGATGGCCTTGATCGCGGCGAGGGCTTCGGCCTCGCCCTGGCCGGCGGGCAGGTCGAGCACGCTGGTGCCCTTGATGCTGTCGGGGATGACGTTGGCAGTCAGGGCTTCGATGTCTTCATGGCCGAGCAGTTGCAGCATGGCCTTGATATCGCCCTCGCGCGGGCCGATGTGGCGGGCGATGAATTCGTTGGCGGTGCCGAGGGCAGGGGTCTCGATGCTCATGGTCGTTCCTCAGCCGTTGGCTTTCAGCAGGTTTTCGTAGCCGGCCTGGTCGAGAAGGCCGTCGAGGAGGCTGGTGTCAGCCAGCTGCATGCGGAAGAACCAGCCCTTGCCCAGGGGCTCTTCGTTGACCAGCTCAGGGCTGTCCGCCAGTTGCTGGTTCACTTCGACCACTTCGCCATCCAGCGGCATGACGATATTGCTGGCGGCCTTCACCGACTCCAGCACGGCGACTTCCTCGCCCTTGGCATAGGCCTGCAGTTCCGGGAGTTGAACGAAGACCACATCCCCCAGCGCGTCCTGCGCGTACTCGGTAATGCCTACGGTGACGCTGCCGTTCTCTTCCAGACGCAGCCATTCGTGGTCGGCGGTGAAACGCAATACGCTCATCTTTGGTCCTCAACTCGTATGACGCGCCTGTTTCTTCTGCCAGGCGCTTAGCCCCGCACGCGGTCATTGCCGCGCGCTGTTGCCCGGCCATTAGCAAGGGCAGTGCCAGAAGTCTGAGTGCCTTGTAAATCAAGGTGTTGAGAGGGTTTTTTGAGGAAATGCATGATCGTGGCTGTAGCGAAATCGCTACAGGGTGGAGAGCGCTCTTTGCATGAGTGGCGGAGAAACCACTAGTGGCGCGGGCTCTGGCTGGATGTTGCGGAATCGTTACGCTGTAGCGATTTCGCTACGGCGTGCGTTGTCATTCAAAATAAATAGAATAAAAACATATAGTTATATTAGTTACTTGATGTTGGCTGCGACGAATTCAAGCAGGGAGCGCCGCGCGCACCAGAAGTTTGCAACGGTGCCGCTGCCGATCCCGGGGTCGGTGCGCATGGCGCACTCCACGGGGCCGGCCAGCACTGCCTACGATGCGGATTTCGCCTGTGCTTATCCAGATTAAAAGCTTTATATATCAATAAGATATGCTATTTATCTCGAATAAATATCAGGTTTTGCCCGGGATTCCGTACTTGCGCAGCCGGTGGGCAATGGCGGTATGGGAGGTCTGCAGCCGAGCGGCCAGTTGGCGGGTCGAGGGGTAGGTGACGAAGAGCTTCTCCAGCAGCGCCCGCTCGAAGTTCTCCACGGCCTCTTCCAGGCTGTTAACCTCGCCGTCGCTCTGGCGTGCCACTGCGGTGCCGGCGATGTCCAGGTCGCCGATCTCCACCAGGCTGCTCTCGCAGATGGCGGCGGCACGGAAGATCACGTTCTGCAGTTGGCGCACGTTGCCTGGCCAGCGGTTACCCAGCAGCGCCTGGAAGGTACCGGGCGCCAGGCGGCAGGCCGGACGCTGGATCTGGGTGCAGGCCTGCTGCATGAAGAAGCGGGCCAGCAGCAGGATGTCCTGGCCGCGCTCGCGCAGCGGCGGCACTTCCAGATTGAGTACGTTCAGGCGATAGAAGAGGTCTTCGCGGAAGGCGCCTTCGCCGACCATCTTCTCCAGGTTGCGGTGGGTGGCGCTGAGGATGCGCACGTCCACCTTGATCTCGCGGTCACCGCCCACGCGGCGGAAGCTGCCGTCGCTGAGGAAGCGCAGCAGCTTGGCCTGCAGGTAGGGCGACATCTCGCCGATTTCGTCGAGGAACACAGTGCCCTGGTGGGCCAGTTCCAGCAGGCCGGGCTTGCCGCCGCGCTGGGCGCCGGTGAAGGCGCCGGGGGCATAGCCGAACAGCTCGCTCTCGGCCAGGTTCTCCGGCAGCGCGGCGCAGTTCAGCGCCAGGAACGGCTGATTGCGGCGCGCGCTGGCGGCGTGGCAGGCGCGAGCCACCAGTTCCTTGCCGGTGCCGGTTTCGCCGCGTATCAGCAATGGTGCGTCCAGGGCCGCCACCCGCTGGGCTCGGGCCTTGAGCGTGGCCATGGGGGCCGAGTCGCCCAGCAGGGCGTCGAAACCTTCGGCCGCATGGTCGTGATGCAGCGCCGAGAGGCGCTCGCCAATCCGGTTGGGCTGGTAAAGCGTAAGCAGGGCGCCGGTCAGGTGATCACCCTCGGTAATCGGTACCGCATCCAGCAGCAATGCCTGACCCTTGAGGGTTATTTCCCGCAGGGGAAGGCGGAAGCCGTGCTCCAGCAGGGCGCTGTGCAGGCTGTCGTCGCCGAAGAGTTGCGCCAGGGGTTGGCCCTCTGGCTCGGCGCCGTAGAGGGCGATCAGTGCCGGGTTGGCCAGCAGGATACGGCCCTTGCCATCCACCGCCAGTACCGGGTCGGTCATGGCCGCCAGCAGCGCATCCAGCTGCAGGCGACGACGCTGGCCGGGGAGGATGTCCACCACCGTCACCTCCTGCACGCCGTGCACGGCATGCAAGGCGTCGCGCAGCTCGTCGAGCACTTCCGGGCTGAGGGTGGGGGCGTCGATATAGACATTGGGCGGCACCATTTCCACCGCATCCAGGTTGAGGTTGCGGCCGCCGAGCAAGGCCAGGACCTCCTGGGTGATGCCGACGCGGTCGATGAAGGTGACGTGAATTCGCATGGAAACGCTGGGCTGGCGATTTGAAGGGGCGAATTATGCCCGGTCTGTCGTGCTTAGGTAACAGGCCTGCGTAGTCCTGCATGACCTGCTCTGTGTTGGGGCGAATTCATTCTCGATGCAGGCCGAAGGCCTGCCTGGCAGGAGAGGGTGGGGCCGCTTCGCGTCCCATCGCGAATGAATTCGCTCCTGCAGATTGTGGTTATGGCCACGAAAAAGCCCCGCATTTGCGGGGCTTCTGTCGTGGGCTGCATCCTCAGGCACTCAGCGCCTTGTGCGTCCGGTCGATCACATTCTGCAGGTGGTCGGCGTCGCCATAGTGCTCCGGGTACAAACGCTCGCTGTGACGGGCGACACCGAACTCGTTGACGATGGTGAAGCTGAAATTGCCGTTGCGAGCGGCGGTTATATGGCAGGTGAACGGCGCAAATGCGCGGGTCAGGGTGCTGATTGCAGCTTGGGCTTGATGATGGATGGTCATCGTGTTGCTTCCTTCGTTTTGCGGCCATGGGCCGCCAGACAATGGCTCCGAATCCGCCGAGCAACAGACTCTGGTCGGATGATCCTTATCGGAGCAAGGGTGCCGGCATGAAGTTCCCCGATCGGGTTCAAGCTCTGGCAGCTGGTACTTGGGGTGCCAGGTGCTGCGTCGGGTAAGGGTCTGGCCCGATCGGCAGTCCTGGTCAATCTAGCGCTCGCTCATGACAGCTTTACTGCATCGCCTGGGGCGGGAGTGCGGTCGGTGAGTCGGCGGGGTTGGCCTGGTCCCTTTGGGTTGGCCCGCTTGGGAAGAGAGGCGAGGGATCGAAAGGCCGATTGACTTACAACTTGGTACTAACGATGGCGACCCTAAAGGATCGCCTAGCAAAAATCAAGCCTTCAGTGACTGAGCGGTAGTTGGCTGATGTTGATTTCGGTGACCAGCGAGGTTCGCGCCGGCGGTGTGCGGGCGAGCAGGGGGCAGTAACGGTCCAGCGACTGGATCAGGTCCCACTGCAGTTCCAGGTCGTGGCCCAGGCCCGTGACCTGGTCCAGCAGGCCGACCGACGCCGCCTGGAGGTTGCTGTCGGTGGAACTGGCCATGTTCGCGGTGACCTTCGCCAACAGAGTGGTGATGGCGGTCATGTTGCGGGTAGTCAGGGCCAGGATATTGGCCAGCAAGGCGATCTCGCTTGGCGGTACTTGTTGTTGGGGAGTCTGTTCCATGAATGCTCCGATTGGGCCACCAGTCCATATGGCATTGCGCCATTATCGTTTTGAGATGCCAGTGGCAACGATGGAGTCACGCCCATGCAAGGGGCTGGCAAATCTCTGAACGCGCTGTAGGAAATCTTCTATTACTCGGCCGGATAGGACGCATGAACCACTGAACCAGTTCCAAAGAAGCATTGCTACCTCGGAAGGTGGGCAGGAACCTAGGACCAGGTCCTTCCCGTTTCCGATGTGCCATGTCCAGCCTTGTCGAGTCGTCCGATCAGCAGCCGCCATTGGTTACGCGCCTGGCCAATGGCCTGGAAGTGCGCCTGCTGCATCGACCCGGTACGACGCTTTGCGCGCTGCTGGTGGACGTGCAGGGGGGTAGCCACGACGAACCTGGCGACTATCCGGGGCTGGCCCACTTTCTCGAACACCTGGTGTTCCTGGGCAGCCGCGATTTCCCCCCGGAGCGGGGCCTGATTCCATTCGTCCAGGGTGTGGGCGGCCGGGTCAATGCGAGTACCCGGCCCCGCAGCACGCGCTTCTTCTGCGAGGTGCCGGCGACGCACCTCGATCAGGCCCTGGCGCGGCTTCTGGACATGCTGGCCAATCCTTTGCTGGAAACGGCTGCGCTCTGGCGTGAGCGGGAAGTGCTGCAGGCCGAGTTCAGTGCCCGCGCGCGGGACTGCCGGACCCTTTGCGACGCCGCGCTGGCATGGGCGCTCGCGGCCGGTCACCCGCTGGCGGATTTTCATGCGGGCAACGCCGCCAGCCTGAAACTGGAATCCCCCGCATTCATGCCTGCGCTGCATGGCTTCCATCGGGAGCATTACCAGCCGGGCCGCATGTGCCTGACCCTGGTAGCGCCGCATCCCCTGGACCAACAGCTGGAACTCACCCGCCGCTACGGCGAACCGTTGCAGGCGGGCAGGCGCCTGCCGGAACCGGTGGTGCCGCCCATGCTGCCGCTTCGTGCGAATCGGCTCCGGCTTGGTGTACCGGGCGGAGGCGGACGGCTCCTGCTGGCGTTCGCCCTGCAACAACGAGGCGATGCCCTGGAGGCGGCCACGGCTTTTCTCGAATGCCTGATCCAGGACGACTCGACCGGCGGCCTGCAAGAGCATCTCAGCGCACTTGAACTCGGCGACGCTGTGCACCTGCGCCTGGCTTGTGCCGATGGCGGGCAAGGCCTGCTGGTGATGGACCTCGAACGGGTGGAAGACGCCGACTGCGCACAACTGGAGGCCGAGGTCCTGGGCTGGCTGGACTTTCTGCGCACCACCGCACCCTGGCCGGGGCTCTGGGAGGAGCGGCTGGAGTGCCTGCGCCGCCGGCACGCCGAACTGGCGCCGCTGGATGCCGCGCTGGCGCCCCGGCTGCCAACGCTCCCGGAAGTCCGCTCGCTGCTGGAGCAATTGCGCGCCGAACGCCTGATCCATCTCCAGACCGAAGATTCCGACCGCGCGAACAACCATGTTTCGGCCGGCTTCTCCCTGAATCTGGAGCGGCTTGGAGTGGCTCCCGGCAGAACGTCCGCCGCCAACTGGCGACTGCCGCCGCCCAACCCCTACCTGGTCCCGCCGGTGCCTCTGACGGCGATCCACACAAGGCTGCCCGCCAGGCCTGGCTTGCCCGATGCCCGTGGCCAGGGCGCGCTGTTCCTGCGCTGGCATGCCGCAGTAGGCGGATTGCCCCATGGGCTCCTCCCTGCACTGCAGCGCGCGCTGCGTCCCATCCTGGGGGCCGCCGCCGGGGCCGGTGTGACCGGCGGGCTCAAGGCGGAGCAGGGCGGGATCACGCTTGAGCTGCTGGGCGATGCCCGTCTGCTGCGCCCTGTGAGCGGCGATATGCTGCCGCTGCTCCAGGCACCACCGCTCTGGAGTCTTGCCCAGGGGCCGCGCCTGCAGCGAAGTGCCCTGCGCCGCAACTCCGGTGAGCTGCCCTTGCGTCAGATGCTGCAGCACCTGCCGGGCTTGTTGACAGCGGCCACGGACGGGCCGGCCGTGCTCGATGCGGATGCCCTGGCGCACTTCTGGCGTCAGGTACGCTGGCAGGGCCTGGCCGTGGGCGACGTGGTGATGGATACCGAACTGCCAGGGCTGCCTGCCCTGCCCGGCGTGTTGGCCGGGCAGAGCGGACGTAATTGGCATCGGCTGGAGATGGAAGGCGAAGCGGCGCTGCTGCTCTTCTATCCACTCGATCCAGTCCGCGCCGCGATGGAGGTCTCCGCGCGGCTGCTGGCCAGTCTTCTGGAGCCGGCCTTCCACCAACGGCTGAGGGGCGAACTGCGACTGGGCTACGCCCTGGCCTGTGGTTTCAGGCAATTCGGGCGGCACCGTGGCCTGCTGTTCGCCGTGCAGTCGCCGCGTGAATCCGTGGCCGGGCTGTTCGCGCACCTCCAGGACTTCCTCCAGCATCAACGAGAGCGTCTGGCGGCGCTGGACCAGGCACAACTGGATGTTCTGCGCCTGACCCTCGCGCAGCGGCTGGTCCGGGACGACACGGAATTCGCCAGCTACGCCCGCCAATGCTGGCTCGATCATCTCGCCGGCCTGCCCGCCGACCATCGCTCGCGGGTGCACCAGGCCTTGACCGAGCTGCAACCCAGCCACCTGCAAGAGCAACTCGACCGCCTGATCGCCGGGATGAGCTGCCTTGCCCTGGCCAATGCCGAAACCTCTGCGTCGGGTTGGCACCACCCGTACTGATTTCCCTCTCCATTCCTGTGCTGAAGGACGAGCCCGAAAGGGCTGCGTCCTTTCGTGCTGTTCGACCGTCCGTCGGGCTACGACCTTGGACGAGCCCGGTATTAAGCCTTTCCGGCGCGACTTGCAGAACCCGGCCAAAGCAGGGCGAAACCCCCGCGAATGCAGCCTATGGCGGACCCGATGGCGTTTCGATAATCGCCTCCGACTCGACTGACCTGCCCGGTCGTCAACCCACAGCGGAGAGCGTCATGCACAACAAGAAGATCGCCCAAGCCCGTTTGTCCCGCCTTGCCCTCGCGGCAGCGGTAGCCCTCGCCACCCAGCAGGCCGCCGCGGAGATCGTCCTGTACGACAAGGACCAGACCACTTTCTCCACCGACGGCTACGTCAACGCCTTCTACGTCAACAGCGACGTGGATCGCGACGGCGAGCAGTTCGACCGCCGTCAGTCGCGGGTAAAGATGGGCTTCCTGCCGAACTGGATCGGTTTCAACATGGGCAAGCAGGTGGACGACCTCAAGCTCGGCGCCCGTTCCTCCTTCTGGGTCACCATCAACGACAGCGAAACCAATGGCACCGCCACCGCCATCGACGTCCGCCAGTTCTACGGCACCGCTGGCAGCGACTGGGGCGAAGTGCTGGTGGGCAAGGACTTCGGCCTGTTTGCCCGCTCCAACATCCTGCTCGATGAACTGCTTGCCGGTTACGGCCAGGTCAGCGATACCCTCGGCCTGGTGGATGGTGGCGGCGTATCCTTCGGCAACATCGGCAGTGGCTACCCCTATCCCTTCCCGACCTCGCAGATCACCTACCGCAGCCCGAAAACCGACGGCCTGCGCGCCGCCGTGGGCATCATGGACCCGGTGGACACCAACGACGACAGCGCCACCGGCAAGGCCTACCAGGAAAACCCGCGCTTCGAGAGCGAGGTCACCTACGAATTCGACCTGGGTGGCGCGCAGATCTACTCCTGGGTCAACGGCGCCTACCAGACCTCGGAAAACACCGATCCCAACGTCGATTCCGTTACCTCCAAGGGCCTGGGCTACGGCGTGCAGGCCAAGATGGGCGCCTTCACCCTGGTGGGTTCCGGCTTCCAGGCCAAGGGCATCAACCCCTTCTTCACCAACAACGCCGGCGAGCCGACCCTGCGCGAGGTGGACAGCGACGGCTACCTGCTGCAGGGCTCCTACCGCTTCGGCAAGAACCGCCTGGCCCTGTCCTACGGAAAGACCAAGGACGACGGCAACGGCGTGGTGAACACCGGTGCCGACTACGAAACTCGCGGCATCGCGCTGTTCCACGACATCAACGACAACCTCAAGCTGGTGGCCGAGTACAACCAGTTCGAGATCGACGGCCACGAGGGTGATGCCCAGAACGAAGACACCGACACCGTCGCCCTGGGTGCCGTGCTGACCTGGTAAGCCCTGATCCAGATTGCTCCGGTTTTGGCGGGAGAGGCTGATGTCCTCCCGCTTTTTTTGCTTGCCCGTTCTTTGTGGGAGCGAATTCATTCGCGAAATGAACCCACGGGCCGCTGCGTAGCCCTTGGCGAATGAATTCGCCCCTACGGGGTATGTACCGGTTAGCCCCTACCTTCGAACTAGTCCGCCGCTACCCAAGAAGGATGGGGCGCCCCGGACCCCCTCCGTAGAATTTCCACATCGCGAACAGGCTTATTGAGTGAGGCCGAGGATGCTCGAAGAACCGGCAGAGGGCGTCGTCACCGCCATGTCCCTGGCCAGCGAGGCGGAGGCCGTGGCCCAGGACCTGGCGCGCCAGCTCATTCACCCGTACCTGGGTTTCGTATTGTTCTTCTGCTCGGCGGAATACGACCTCGAAGCTCTCGGCCAGGCCCTGGAGCAGTACTTCGGCGGCGTGCGGCTGGTGGGTTGCACCAGCGCTGGCGAAATCACGCCCCTGGGCTACGGCCGCAACTGCGTCAGCGCGGTGGGTTTCGACCATCGCAGCTTTTCCATCGCCAGCGCCCTGGTGGACGAGATGGACCGCTTCGGCCTGATCGACGCCCAGCAACTGGTGGAGCGCCTGGTGCAGGACTGCCGGGCCAACTCCCTGGCGCCGATCAAGGGCCACAGCTTCGCCCTGACCCTGCTGGATGGCCTGTCCAGCCGCGAGGAGGTGGTGCTGGCGGCACTCGGCGCGGCCTTCGGCAGCATCCCGCATTTCGGCGGTTCGGCGGCCGACGACCATCACCTCAAGCACACCCACGTCTACTACGAAGGGCGCTTCCACGCTGGCGCGGCGGTGGTGGTGCTGGTGAACACGGCGCTGGATTTCGAGGTGTTCAGCACCCACCACATCCTGCCGGGAACGGAAAAGCTGGTGGTCACCCGCGCCGACAACGCCAGCCGCCGCGTCTTCGAACTGAATGCCGAACCGGCGGCGGAAGTCTATGCGCGGATGATCGGCGTTCCGCTCGGCGCTCTCGACCTGCGCATGTTCGCCGCGCACCCGCTGGCGGTGCGGCTGGGGGATTCGTACTACGTGCGCTCCATCCAGCGGGTCAACCCGGACCTCAGCCTGACCTTCTACTGCGCGGTGGAGAACGGCATCGTCCTGACCGCCATGCGAACCGGACCACTGCTGCCCAACCTCGAGGCGCTGTTCGAGCGTCTTGGTGAGCGGCTCGGCGCGCCCTTGCTGACCATTGGCTGCGACTGCTTCCTGCGTCGCCTGGAAATAGAAAACGATGTAGATGCCGTGGCTCGCACCTCTGAAATCCTGCGTCGGCAGCGGGTCATCGGCTTCAACTCCTATGGAGAGCAGTTCAATGGCATGCACATCAACCAGACCTTCACCGGAGTCGCCATCGGCCGCCGGGGGCGCAATGGAGGCCACTGAACAGCAGGCTCGGCTGGCGGCGCTGGAGGAAGAGAACCGCAAGCTGCGCAGCATCAACGCGGCCCTGATCGAGCGGGTGGAGTCCAGCGCCTCCCGCCGCGACGACAGCTACGCCGCCTTCCAGCATTCGGTGGTGCTGGCCGAGCAGGTACGCGAACGCACCGATGCGCTGAACCAGGCCATGGCCGAACTCAAGGCCAGCAATCGCCTGCTGAGCGATGCCAGGCTGCGGGCGGAAACCGCCCACCAGCATCTGATCGACGCCATCGAAAGCATCTCCGACGCCTTCGTGCTGTTCGACCGCGACCAGCGGATCGTCCTTTTCAACAGCCGCTTCAAGTCCTTCTGGGCCCGCACCCGCGCGCGCATCGGTGCCGGCACCCGGCTCTCGGAAATCCGGCGCCTGGCGGACAGCACCGGGCTGATCGTCGAAGAGCATCGCGGCAGCGACGACAACGTCCTCTACCGGCTGCATGACGGTCGCTGGGTGCAGGTCAGCGAACGGCCCACCCGCGAAGGCGGGCTGGTGATTCTCTATACCGACATCACCGAAGTGAAGCAGAGCGAAACCGCCCGCCGCGAACAGGCGATCGCGCAGAAGTCACGCCTGCTGCAGCGCGCCGTCGACAACCTGTCCCAGGGCGTGGCCATGGTCAGCGCCGAGGGCATCCTGGAACTGTGGAACCACCGCTTCCTCGAACTCTGCGGGCTGGCCCCGGTGGAGGCGCATCGCACCTTCGCCGGCGTAATGTCCGACAGCGAACTGCCGCTGCTCACCCCCGACACCCGCGACGCCAATGGCCGCCCCATCCGCGAGATGGAGCAGCGCCTGTACAACGGCCGCGTGCTGGAAGTGCGTACCCATCCCTTGCCCACCGGCGGCTTCGTCAACACCTTCACCGACATCACCGAGCGCTATCGCCATGCCGAGGCACTGGCCGAAAGCGAGCGCTGGATTCGCCTGATCACCGACCATGTGCCGGCGTTGATCGCCTACCTGAGCGCTGACCTGGTCTACGAATTCACCAACAAGGTCTACGAGGAGTGGTACCGCTGGCCGCGCGGCTCGATGCTCGGCCAGAGCCTGCGCGAGGTGCACAGCGAAGAACACTGGCTGCGCCTGGAGCCCTACGTGGAGCGGGCGCTGAACGGTGAAAGCCTGTCCTTCGAAGTCACGGAAACCAACCACAACGGCCAGGAGCGCTGCATGTTGCGTTCCTATGTGCCCAATCGCCTGGCCAATGGCGAGGTGGTGGGCATCTTCGTGCTGATCCGCGACATCACCGAACGCCGCCGCACCGCCGAGGCCCTGCACCAGGCCTACCAGAACCTCGAACAACGGGTACGCGAGCGCACCACCGAACTCACCGCACTGAATAGCCAGCTGCGCCGCGAAATCGACGAGCGCGCGCAGATGGAACTGCGCCTGCGCGAAGCCAAGTTCGAGGCGGAGAAGGCCAACCTGTCCAAGACCAAGTTCCTCGCGGCGGTCAGCCATGACCTGCTGCAACCGCTCAACGCCGCACGGCTGTTCACCAGTGCGCTACTGGAGCAACGCAGCCAGGCCTGCAACCTGGCCCTGGTGCGCAACGTCAGCAACTCGCTGGAAGACGTGGAGAACCTGCTGGGAACCCTGGTGGACATCTCCAAGCTGGATGCCGGGGTGATCAAGCCGGATATCGCGTCCTTCGCCGTTGGCGAGCTGCTCGACAACCTGGCCGTGGAATACCGCCAGATCGCTGCCAGCGAGGGCCTGCAGCTGGACTTCGTGCCCAGTTCGGCCCTGGTGCGCAGCGACCTGCAACTGCTGGCGCGGATCCTCCGCAACCTGCTCAGCAACGCCATCCGCTATACCCCGCAAGGCCGCATCCTGCTGGGCTGCCGTCGTCGTCGCCAGAGCCTGTGGATCGAGGTATGGGATACCGGCGTTGGCATCCCGCGGGACAAGCTCGGCGAGATTTTCCAGGAATTCAAACGCGGGGAGGTGGTGCGCGAGAAGCAGGACCGCGGACTTGGCCTGGGCCTCGCCATCGTCGAGAAAATCGCGCGCATGCTCGGCCATCGCATCCACGTCTCCTCGGAACTGGGCAAGGGCTCGCTGTTCGCCGTGGAGGTGCCGCTTGCAAGGCGCGTCCCCCGGCAGAAACCGGAACGCAGCGAGCCCGAGGCCGTGCTGGAACGGCTCAACGGTGCGCGGATCTGGGTGCTGGACAATGACGCGGCCATCTGCGCAGGCATGCGTACCCTGCTGGAAGGCTGGGGCTGCCAGGTCACCACCGCGCTCTCGGAAGAAGACCTGGCGCGCCAGGTGGAAAACTTCCACGCCGACGCCGACCTGCTGATCGCCGACTACCACCTGGACAACGGCTGCAATGGCGTCGACGCCGTCGCCACCATCAACGCCCGCCGCAGCACACCGCTGCCGGCCCTGATGATCACCGCCAACTACAGCAACGAGCTCAAGCAGCAGATGCGCGAACTCGGCCACACCCTGATGCACAAACCGGTCCGGCCGATGAAGCTGAAGACGGCGATGAGTCATTTGTTGGAGCGGTGAATCCGGTGTGCGCGGCGCACACCGGCGGTGTGTCCGGGTAGTACGGATTCATCTGGTCACCTGAATCGATGCACCTGGCGCCCCCCTGCCAGGCAGCGCCGCGCGCCAGGGTCCGGCCTCAAGCCCGTTGCGGCACCGCCTGGAACTTCGCCCGCAGCACCAGGGCGATGCCGCCGAGGACGACCACCGACACCAGCGCCAGGCGCAGGCTGATGTGTTCGCCCAGCAGCAGGGCGCCGCCGAGTGCCGCCAGGACCGGGACGCTCAGTTGCACGCTGGCGGCCTGGAGGGCGCCGAGGCCGGGGAGGGCGCTGTACCAGACGGCGTAGCCGATGCCGGAGGTCAGGGCGCCGGAAAGCACGGCGTAGACGAAACCCGGCAGATCGAGGCGCAGCTGGTCGATGAAGGGCAGCATGAGCAGCGCGGCGAAGGGCAATGCGCGGATGAAGTTGCCGGCGGTGGCCGCCAGCGGCAGGCCGGCCTGGCGCCCGAGCAGGGTGTAGGCGCCCCAGGCAAGGCCCGCGAGCAGCATCAGCAGGCCGCCCACCAGCGGCGGTGCGCTGGCGCCGGGCAGCAGCAGGACCACCAGCCCACCGGTGGCCAGGGCGAAGCCGAGGGCCTGTTGCAGGTTCAGGCGTTCACCGCGCACAAGGCCGAAGACCACCATGCACAATTGCACGGCGCCGAACAGGAGCAATGCCCCGGCGCCGGCGTCCAGTTGCAGGTAGGCATACGAGAAGGCCGCGGCGTAGACGAACAGCGCTGCGGCAGCGCGCCAGTTGCCGGTGGCGGCCAGGGGCTGGCGGCGCAGGCGCAACAGTAGCCAGAGCATCAGGGCGCCGGAGGCGATGCGGATGGCGGTGAAGCTCACCGCGTCTATGTCGGTGTGCTTGAGGGCGAGACGGCAGAGCAGGGAATTGCCGGCGAAGGCCAGCATGGCCAGGGCCGTGAACAGCAGCGTGCGGGCGGCAGGCATGGTCGTCCTTGGAGAAGTACCCGGATGGTCAGCGACGCAGGTAAGCGGTGAAGTCGATATCGCTGGCCGAGAGAATGGCCTGCACCCGGTTGTGCACGTTGAGTTTGCGCAGGATGGCCGAGACATGGGCCTTCACCGTGGTTTCGGCGATGTCCAGGTTGTAGGCGATCTGCTTGTTGGATTCCCCCTTGGTCATCCGCTCCAGCACCAGCAGCTGCTTGCGGGTCAGGGCCTGCAGCAGTTCGGGCGGAATGCCGGCTTCCTCGTGGTGGCGGCGTGGCGAGGCCTTCTGGGTGCGGATGATGTCCGACGGCAGGTAGACGTTGCCGTTGAGGATCTGCTCGATGGCGTCGGTCATCTGCGCCCGTGGCGAGGATTTGGTGATGAAGCCTACCGCGCCGTAGGTGATGGCTTGCAGCACCACCTGCTTGTCCTGCTCGGCGGAGACGATCACCACCGGCACCGTGGGCGCCTCGTTGCGCAGGTTGATCAGCCCGTTCAGGCCATGCATGCCGGGCATGTTCAGGTCCAGCAGGATCAGGTCGAGGTCGTCGTGCTCCTGGGTCAGCGCCAGGGCACTGTCCAGGTCGGCGGTCTCCATCACTTCGCTTTCCGGGAAGCCATCGCTGATGACGTTATGGATGGCTTCGCGGAACAGCGGGTGGTCATCGGCAATCAGGATCTTGTACACGGCCTTTCACCTCGTTTTTCTCATTATGGTGTGGCATGCCCGGAAGCGCCGGGTCAGGGGAAGGGCACGGGACGGGCGGGCTGCAGAGGCAGGCCGGCCTGTTCCCAGGCGTCGATGCCGTCACGGTACCAGTAGAGGTTGGTGTAGCCCAGCGCGGCAGCGCGCTTCACCGCGTTCCAGCTGAGCCAGCAGTCGGAGCGGCAGTAGAACACCATAGCGCGGTCGCGTCGGCCGCCGCTGGCCTGCTGCAGGTTGCGGCTGAAGTAGTCCTGCCATTGGGGGCTGAGCTCGCCGTCGCCGGTGTTGGCCAGCCAGATACTGCCGGGCAGGTTGGCATGGGGCTCGTCTTCGATGAAGCGCCCCTGCAGCCACTGGCGGCGATAGACGTCCACCAGCAGGGTGTCGGGCTCGGCCTGCAACTGGGCCCGGAGCTGGGCGGTATCCAGGGTCTGGGCGGCGTCGGCGCTGGCGGGGGTGGGGCTGCGGTAGCGCGTCAGGCGGTAGCCGTCGGCGGAAAACAGCGGAGTATCGGCCGTCTCGCCGGCGAAGGCGGGCAGCGCGAGGGCAATGCAGGCGAGGCAAGTGAGTAGGCGCTTCATGGCGGACACTCTGTTCTTTTTATGCAGCCATTACAGGCCAGTGCCGCTGCTTTGGGTATTCGACGTTGAGAGGGGAAAACCAGTACCAAAGTAGTAGATGGCCGCACCGGCCCCGCGTCCGGCAGCGGCCACCGCAGAAGCCGGATGACGCCGATCCTTCCTTCAGCCGGCCTTGCGCAAGGCAGCGTGCTGGGGGTTGAAGCTGAGCATCGCAGCGATGGCGAACAACAGGGTCAGCGCCAGGCACACGGCGGTCGCCAGGCCGTTGAAGCGCTCGTAGAGGGCGAAGCGCACCATCTCCACTGCATGGCTGAACGGGTTCAGGGCACAGAGCCAGTACAGCCACTCGCTGGCCTCGCGCATCTTCCACAAGGGGTAGAGCGCCGAGGAGAGGAAGAACAGCGGGAAAATCACGAAGTTCATCACTCCGGCGAAGTTCTCCAGCTGGCGGATGCCGTTGGACAGCAACAGGCCCAGGGCGCTGAGCAGCAGGGCAGCGACCAGCAGTGCAGGCAATGCCGCCAGCAGGCCGAAGGCCGGTGGCTGCACGCCATAGAGCCAGGCAATGGCGAGGAAGGCGTAGACCTGCAGCAGCGACACCAGCGAGGTGGCCAGCAGCCGCGCGCCCAGCAGAAAGGGGCGGGGCAGGGGGCTGGTGAGCAGCAGGCGCATGCTGCCCATCTCGCGGTCGTAGACCATGGACAGCGAACCCTGCATGCCGTTGAACAGCAGGATCATGCAGGCCAGGCCCGGGACTATGTAGGTCTCGTAGGTGATGTAGGTGTCGTAGGGCTCGATGATGGCGATGCCCAGGGCCGCGCGGAAACCGGCGGCGAACACCAGCAACCAGAGCAGCGGGCGCACCAGGGCGCTGAGAAAGCGCGTGCGCTGCAGCACGAACCGCAGCCATTCGCGCAGCAGGATGCCGCGCAGGCAATGCCAGTAGGGAGCGAACATCGTCATGCCTCCGAAACTCTTCTCGTGGGAGCGATTTCAATCGCGAAGCGGGTTGCGGGGTCGCCATTGGACGGTTTTGGGGACGGCTGCGCCGTCCTTTTGCGAATGAATTCGCCCCCACAGGCCGGGCTGGTTCATGCCGTCAGCCGCTCGAAGGCCGCGGCCAGGCCGCCTTCCTGCTGTGCGCCCAGGCTGGCGGCGCGATCGTTGGCGATGATGCGTCCCTGGTTGAGCACCAGCAGGTTGTCCTCGGGCCGCACCTCGTCCAGCAGGTGGGTGGTCCAGAGCACGGCGACGCCTTGCTCGCGGCAGAGTTGCCGCACGTGCCGGTTCAGGCCTTCGCGACTGGCCGGATCGAGGCCGGCGCTGGCTTCGTCCAGCAACAGCAGGCGCGGCTCATGGAGCAGCGCGCGGGCGATCTCTACCCGACGCCGGTGGCCGCCATTGAGCAGGCGCACCTTGTCGTGCCGGCGCGGTCCCAGCTGGTGCCGCTCCAGTTCACGCTCGATGCGCTCGCTCGCCAGGCGGCCCGGCAGGCCGTGGAGGGCGGCGTGGTAACGCAGGTTCTGTTCGACGGAAAGGTCCAGGTCCAGCGTGCTCTGCTGGAACACCACTCCCAGGTTCGCCAGGGCCTTGCGCGGTTCCTGGCGCAGGGAATAGCCGCAGACGCGAATCTCGCCCTGGCGCAAATCGTAGAGCCGGGTGAGCAGGGCGATCAGGGTGGACTTGCCCGCCCCGTTGGGCCCCAGCAGCGCCGTGAAGCTGCCTTCCGCGAGGTGGAAACCGACTTCCGAGAGCGCGCGACGCGGGCCATAGGAGAAGCCCACATCCACCAGGTCGAGGGCGTTCACGGCGTCACCACCACACCCCAGGGATAGCGGCCGACCTTGATCGACTTGGTTACCTTGAGGTTGTCGACATCGATCACCGACACGTCGCCGCTGATGCCATTGGTGGCCAGCAGGCGCTTCTCGTCCGGGGTGAACGCCAGGTGCCAGACGCGCCGGCCCACCAGCAGGTAGTCGAGGACTTCATAGGTCCTGGCGTCCAGCACCGCCACATGGTTGGCCGGGCCCAGGGCGACGAAAGCGTACTTGCCGTCGCGGGTCAGCTTCACCCCCACCGGCTGCACCTTGTCCGGGTGCACGCCCTTGATCTGGAACTTCAGCACCTTCAATACCTTGCGGCTGTCCACGTCGACCACCGTCACCGTGCCGCCGATTTCCGCCGAGGCCCAGAGCAGCTTGCCATCCGGGCTGAACTCCACATGGCGGGGGCGCTGGTCCACCAGGGTGTTGTCCACCAACTCCTGCGTGGAGGTGTCGATCCAGTGCAGCATGTTGGTGGTTTCGCTGGTGTTCACCGCCCACTTGCCATCCGGGCTCACCGCCATGCCCTCGGGCTCCACGCCCACCTGGATCTGCGCCAGCACCTGGTCGCTCTGGGTGTCCACCACCGTCACCAGCGCATCGTCTTCGTTGGAGATGTACAGCCAGCGGTCATTGGGGTGCAGGGCGAACTGCTCCGGGTCGGCGCCGGAGGGCAGCTCCTTGATGAACTTGCGCGTGGCCAGGTCCATCACCTGCACGGTGTCGGAGTCGCTGGCGCAGATGTAGAGCAGCTTGTTGTCGCTGGACAGTGCCAGGCCACGGGGGCGCGCGCCAACCTCGAGGCTGGCGGTGACTTCCAGGCTGTCCAGGTCGATGACGCTGATGCTGTTGTCCTTCTCATTGGAGACGTAGGCCGTGGCGGCCAGCGCCTGGCCGGCGAACAGCAGCAGGGCGGAGCCCAGGGTGGCAGCAAGGGGAGTGGGCATGGCGTTCTTCCTTCTCGTTGTTGTCAGTTGGCCGCGGTGAAGCGCTGGCAGCTGCTTTCGGGGCGGTCGAAGCCCAGGCTGTCCAGTTCGCTCACCGGGTGCAGGAAACCGTCCTGGGGCGACGTGCTGACCAGGGATCGCGGCTGCACCAGGGGGATGGGCTGGCGCAGCTGGCCGTCCCAGTCTCGGTAGCTCAGCTTGCGGCCCTTGAAGCCATCCAGCGGCAGGTCGGCGGACAGCGCGAGGGCGCGGATGGCCTGGGCGTCGGCGTTCTTCAGGCGGGTCACGGCGCTGGCGATGCTGCGCACGGCGATCCAGGCGGCGAAGTCGCGGTCGTTCATCCAGCGCCCGGCCAGGGCCTCGAAACGCTTCTGCAACTGGGCGGCGCCGTAGGTTTCCACGGTCTTGTGCCAGCCGGTGGGCATCAGGCCCTGGGTGCCCGCCACGGGGCGCGGGTACCAGGTGTTGTAGGGCAGGTATTCGCCGAAATCGCCGCGCTCGTCCGCCACCAGCACCACGTCGTACTCGCGGGCCTGGGTGAACAACGGCATGTCCGCCTGGGCGCTGCGGCGCTGGTCGTTGTCGAAGGTCCAGGGTTTCTCTTCGACGATCTTCGCGCCGAAGCGCCCGGCGGCGCGACGCAGGGCGGCGGCGTAGGAAAGATCGTCCGCGGTCTGCCCAGTGACCAGCAGCCAGCGCTGCCAGCGGCGAGTGGCGAGGAACTGCGCCAGGGCGTCGGCCAGCATGGCGCGGCTGGGCAGGCTGTGCAGCAGATTGGCGCGGCATTCGCCACCGCGCAGTTCGTCACTGGCGCTGCCGGCGTTGAACAGCAGGCTGTCCGGCAGGGCATCGGCCAGTTGCAGCAGCTCCCTGGCCGGGGCATTGACCACGAACAGGCGCAGGCCCTGTTCATGCAGTTCCCGCGCCTGGGTCAGCAAGGCCTCGGGGGTGGCGGTGCGCACGGCGCTCAGGGCGTAGCTCTGCCTGAGGAAGCGGCCAGTGCTGTTGCTGTCGATGATCGCCAGTTCGGCGCCGCGCAGGCCGGCGTCTTCCGGTTCGGGAATCACGTTGGACAGCAGCGGGCCGCGCGGGGGCTCCCAGGCCAGGTAGCCGATGCGCACCTCCAGGCCGTCGCCTTCAGCGTGGACATGGGTCGTGACCAGGGCGGCGCTGGCCAGTGCCAGCAAGTAGGTTAGGCCGTGGAGCAGGTAAGGGCGCATTTCGTGGCTCCTCTGAACGTGGAGCCAGCATAGGAATGGGGCCGGGCGCGGGAAATATGAAGAAAGTACCGGTCAGTCAGTACCAAGGTAGTAGAAGGCGGCCAGCGATCAGGCCATAGGATGACCACACAAAAACCAGAAGGAAGCCGTCCATGCGCATCCTCAAACACTTGCTGCTGCCGTTGCTGCTGATCCTCAGCCTGCTCGGCTTCGACCGCGTCGACCCGGTCCGCCTCCACCACCAGAGTGGCGCCACGGTATTGCCGGTCATCTGGCTGGCGGAGTGAGCCGCCATGTCCGCGCTGTGGCGCATCAACCTGCTGGTGACCCTGTTCTTCGTCCTGGTGGGGAGCGTCTGCCTGGCGCTGATGCTGCGCCAGGCCGGACAGGACGTGCGCCGTGAACTGGTGGCCGCCGAGGCGGTGGTCGAATACCTGCGGGCGGCGGCCCTGCGCGACCCGGCCGCGCTGCAGCCGCGCCTCACCGCCAACCTGCGCCATGTGCGCGTGCACCGCCTCGATCAGACGGCCGACGAACCGGAGCGCGGCCCCCTGCAAAGCTGGCTGGCGCACTGGCTGTATCCGGGCGCCGAGGCCAGCGGAGAAGAACTGCGCCTGGCCAACGGCAGCCGCGTGCGCATCAGCGTGGACCCGCGCGACGAAGTCGACGAAATCCGCGATTCCCTGCAGCAACTCCTGGCGCTGTTCGCCATCGCGCTCTGCTTGAGCCTGTGGGCCATCCGCTGGGCGGTGCGGCGTGGGCTGCGGGTGCTGGAGGAGCTGCTGGGCGCCCTGCAGCAGGTTTCCCGGGGCGAGTTGCAGGCGCGCCTGCCGGTGCATTCGTCCCCCGAGTCACGGCAACTGGCGGGCCACTTCAATCAGATGGCCGGCTCCCTTGAACGGGTCAAGGCCGAGAACGCCGAACTCACCCAGGCGCTGCTGGCGCTGCAGGAACGCGAGCGCCGCCAGCTGGCCCAGGCCCTGCACGACGACCTCGGCCAGTACCTGGCGGGCATCCGCGCCCAGCTTTTCCTGCTGCGCAGCGTTGCCGGGCAGCAGCCAGTGGTGAACCGCACCGTGGAGGCCCTGGAAGGCAACTGCCAGCACTTGCAGGATGGCTTCCGTGCGCTGGTGCGCGATCTCTACCCGGTGGTGCTGGAGCGCCTGGAACTGGCGGAAGCCATCCACCTGCTCGGCCAGCAATGGCAGCAGGCCAATGGCATCGGTTGCCGCATGCAGCTGGCCGAAGACCTGCCGCCGCTTTCGGGCGAGGCCAAGGCCCATCTCTATCGCCTGCTGCAGGAAGCCCTGACCAATGTCGCGCGGCATGCCGGCGCCAGTGAAGTACGCGTTCGCCTGCGCGCCGGACGGCGGCGCCTGCGCCTGATGGTGCGGGACAACGGACGAGGTGCCGAAAGCCTCGGGGGCGCAGGCATCGGCTTGCGCTCCATGCGCGAACGCGCCCGCTGCCTGGGCGGTGAACTCAGGCTGCTGACGCGTCCCGGCGCCGGCCTGGCGCTGTGCCTGAGCATCCCTCTGGAGGAGTCCCGAGCATGAAGATCCTGTTGGTGGATGACCACGCCGTGGTGCGTCAGGGCTACGCGGCGCTGCTCTGCGCCTTGTTGCCAGACGTCCAGGTAAGTGAGGCGGGCAGTGGCGAGGAAGCGCTGCAGAAAGTGCAGGATGAAGTTCCCAGCCTGGTGATCGTGGACGTCGGCCTGCCCGGCATCAGCGGCCTGGAAGTCACCCGCCGGCTGCGCCAGCGCTTGCCGCAACTGCGCGTGCTGTTCTTCAGCATGCACGACGAATTGCCCCTGGTGCGCCAGGCCCTGGATGCGGGCGCCGCGGGCTACATCACCAAGAGCTCGTCGCCGGAAGTGCTGCTGGAAGCGGTGCGGCGCATCCTTGCCGGGCACCTCTACATCGAGCAGCCCCTGGCCACCCAACTGGCCTGCCGGCAGAGCGAAGACCCACGCCTGCGGGGCATTACCCAGCGCGAATTCGAGATATTCGTGATGCTCGCCCGGGGCCTGCCGGCTCGGGAAATCGCCGAACGCCTGTGCATCAGCGGCAAGACGGTGTCCAACTACCTGACCCTGCTGAAGAGCAAGTTGCAGGTGGAATCGCAGGCGGAACTGGTTCACCTGGCCATCGATACCGGAGTGCTGCGGGTGGCGGCGGTGTAGGGGCGAGTCGGTGCATTGCCCCTAGGCTTGCCAGCGAATGGCCCCGCTTCGCCAGCAAGCTGGCTCCTACAAGGTGGTTGTAGACACAGCGAATGAATTCACCCCCACAGGGAAGGCAGGTGACGCTTTACCTGTGGGGGCGATTTCAATCGCCAAGCAGCCCGAAGGGCTGCTGCAAGTCCCTACAGTTGGAATCATTCGAATCCACTCAATCCCACCCGCTCGGGCAGTCCTTGCAGCCTTCCATGTTGGTGGCCTGGAAGGTTGCATAGTGCTTGCGGGCATTGCTGAGGTCGGCGTTCTCGAGGTTGGCGTCGCCGATCTTGGCTTCCTGCAGGTTGGCGTCGCGCAGGTCGGCGCCTTTGAGGTCGACCTTGCTCAGCCAGGCCATTTCCAGGTCGGCGGCCTGGAGGTTGACCTCGTGCATCTTCGCCCCGGACAGGCGCGAGAACTCCAGGTAGGCCGCGGTGAGGTCGGCCCCCTTGAACTGAGCACCCTGGGCGAACAGGCCCCAGCCCTGCACGGCCACCAGGCGGCTGCCGGAGAGGTCGGCCAGGCGCAGATTGGCCTGCTGCAGGCTGGCGCGGGTAAGGTTGGCGCCGGCCAGGCGGGCCTTTTCCAGGTTGGCGAGGTCGAGTTTTGCATGGCGCAGGTCGGCGCCTTCGAGGTTGGCGCCGGAGAGGTCCATCTTGCGCATGTCCTGGCTGGCCAGGCTGGCGCCACGCAGGTCGGCGCCGGGGCAGCGGCTTTCCGGGGCGATGCGGCAGCCGTTGATCACCAGGTCGCCGTCGTCGGCCAGCGCTGTACCGTTGGCGAGCAGCAGTGCGAGCGGAAGGAGCAGGTGCAGGTTCTTCATGGCAGGTTTCCGTGGGAACAGGAAAGGGAAAACCGGGGCACATGGCCCCGGTCGGTCGATCAGCGTTGCGCGGTCTTGTCCCAGCTCGGCAGCTTGAACACCCAGAAGGAACCGCCCTGGGCCACCGGTTTGGTCAGGTCGGCCATGTCGCCGCCCCACAGCGGTACTGCTCCGCCATAGCCAACGGTCACGCCGATGTACTGCTCGCCGTCCTGTTCCCAGGTGATCGGCGGGGAGACGATGCCGCTGCCGGTCTGGAACTTCCACAGTTCCTTGCCGGTCTTGGCGTCGAAGGCCTTGAAGAAACCATCGCCGGTACCGGTGAACACCAGGTTGCCCTTGGTGGCCAGCACGCCGGCCCACAGCGGCAGGCGCTCCTTGTGCTCCCAGACCACCTTGCCGGTGGTGGGGTTCATGGCGCGCAGGATGCCGACGTGGTCGTCATACATGCGCTTGATGCGGAAGCCCTGGCCGAGGTACGCGGAGCCCTTCTTGTAGGCCACTTCCTCGGTCCAGTAGTCCTCCTTCCAGTGGTTGGCCGGCACATAGAACAGGCCGGTGTCCTGGCTGTAGGCCATGGGGTTCCAGTTCTTGCCGCCGAGGAAGGGCGGCGAGACTTCCACCGCCTTGCCGTGCTTCTGGCCGGGCTCCGGCAGCGGCGGACGCTGGCCGGGGTTCTCCACTGGGCGGCCGGTTTTCAGGTCGATGTGGCTGGCCCAGGTGATGTTGTCGACGAAGGGGAAGGCGTTCTGCAGCTTGCCGTTGCTGCGATCCACCACATAGAAGAAGCCGTTGCGGTCAGCGTGGGCGGTGGCCGGCACGGTCTTGCCGTCCTTGTTCTTGTAGTCGAACAGCACCAGTTCGTTGTTGCCGGAGAAGTCCCAGGCATCGTTGGGGGTGTGCTGGTAGAACCACTTCACTTCGCCGGTGCTCGGGTCCACGCCGACCTGGCCGGAGGTGTAGAGGCTGTCGTAGTCCTTCGGCTCGCCGCCGTCCGCGGTGCGCGCCCAGCCGTTCCAGGGCGCGGGGTTGCCGGCGCCGACGATGATGGTGTTGGTCGCCGGGTCGAAGCTCGCGCTCTGCCAGGGGGCGCCGCCGCCGTGGCTCCAGGCTTCCTTCTTGCCGCTGGGGTGGTTCTTGTCGTCCGGCCAGGAGGGCGCCTTGATGTCGCCGGTGGGCGTGCTCTCCTTGCCGTTCAGACGGCCCATGTGGCCTTCCACGAAGGGGCGCATCCAGACTTCTTCACCGGTGTCGGGATCGCGGGCGTAGAGCTGGCCGACCACGCCGAACTCGTCACCGGAGCTGCCGTGGATCAGCAGCACCTTGCCGGTCTTCTGGTCCTTCACGATGGTCGGGGCGCCGGTCATGGTGTAGCCGGCGCCGTGGTCGCCGAACTTCTTGTTCCAGACCACCTTGCCGGTCTTCTTGTCCAGGGCGACCACGCGGGCGTCCAGGGTGCCGAAGTAGATCTTGTCGCCGTAGATTGCAGCACCCCGGTTGACTACGTCGCAGCAGGGGCGGATGTCGTCGGGCAGGCGGTGGTTGTAGGTCCACAGACGCTGGCCGGTCTTGGCGTCGAGGGCGAAGACGCGGGAATAGGAGGCCGTGACGTAGATCACCCCGTCGCTGACGATGGCCTGGGACTCCTGGCCGCGCTGTTTCTCGTCGCCGAAGGAGAAGGACCAGGCCGGGGCCAGCTTGAACACGTTGTCGGCGTTGACCTGGGCCAGCGGACTCCAGCGCTGGGCGTTGGTGCCCAGGCCGTACTGCAGCACGTCGCCGGTGGTCTGGTGGTCGTTGGCGATGTCGTCCCAGGTGACGTTCTTGGCGAAGGCACCGCCGGCAGCGGCCAGGCCGCCCACCAGCAGCAGGCAGCGGATGGCGGTGGAAAGCGGGCTGGCAGGAGAGGGTAGCGATCTTGTTGTCATGGTTGCGATTCCCATAGTCGTTGGATACGGGGCCATCTGCTGGCCCGGCGTCTGGAATGTTGGGATTCGCGCATTCGGCTCGATACGGAAAAGCTCCCGCGCAAGCCGGGAAAACTTCCCAGTGCCCCCATGACTTGGCACTGCTGCGAAAGCGCCTGCCGCTACCTCCCGGGGAGCTACTACCGAGGGGTATGCAGGCACAGGCGACCAAGGTACCGCCCGGCCGCTACCAAGGTAGTAAAGCCAGCCGGGGCGCCTGGCCCTAGCATGACGGGCACAGGAACCTTCAAGGGGATTGCGCCATGGTCATCGTCAAGCATCTCCTGCTGCCGCTACTGGTGCTCTACTGTGTGCTCGAATTCGAGCTCGCCAGGGCGTCCAGCGACCTGGTCCACGACAGCCTCCATTCGCCGAACCTGAACCTTTCCCTCCCGGTGTATGTCAAGGCCCGCTGAACCGCCTGAAGCTGTTCACCGCTCACGCAAGAACGCCGCTTGTCCCTCACCGGGTAAGCGGCGTTCCTGCTTTCTGCACCGGGGAAACGTTGTAGGAGTCCGTTTGCTGGCGAATGGGTGATCTCCCGGAAAGCTTCGCGAGCAGAGCTCGCTCCTACACCCGTTGGCGACAACTTCGCGTCTTTCGTTCGGCTCCACTCGCATTACTACCAAGGGAGTAGGCCGCGACCACCAAAGCAGCATTCGGCCTTCGGTGGGGGCTTCTTACCATTTCCTCACAGCGCCTCTCCGGGGCGCCGCCTTGCACAGCTAATGAGGATGTATGTGATGAACAAGAACAGCGCACTGCGCGGCCTCGCATTCCTGGCCGGCCTGACCCTCAGCGGAATCGTCCTGGCTCACGGTGACGTGGTGCCCCAGGCAGTGAACACCGAAGGCCTGGAGCAGTTGGGCAAGGAATGGCGCGATGAAAACCCCTATCGCGCGCCGTACGAAAATCACGACCTGGCCGTTGAAATCGGTTCATCCGCCTACAACCAGAATTGTGCGCGCTGCCACGGCCTGGAGGCCAAGTCCGGCGGTATCGCGCCCGACCTGCGCTACCTGGAAACCGACGCCAGCGGCGATGAGTGGTTCAAGGAGCGGGTCATCAACGGTGCGGTGCGCGACGGCGCGGTGTACATGCCGAAGATGGCCGACTTCCTCAGCCAGGAAGCCCTCTGGGCCATCCGCACCTACCTGGAAAGCGTGCACGTGGACGAGTGATCGCCATGCGCCTGCTGGTTCTGCTGTGCTGGCTGCTGTGCCTGCCCCTGGCGCAGGCACAGGTGCGCCCCTTTGACGACATCGTCGATTCGGGCGTGCTGCGGGTGGCCGTCTACGAGAACTTCGCGCCCTACAGCTTCAAGGAAGACGGCAAGGCGCGCGGAGTGGATATCGACCTTGCCAATGCCCTGGCCGAGGGGCTCGGGCTGAAGCTGGAACTGCTCTGGGTCACGCCGGGCGAGCGGCTTGACGATGACTTGCGCAACTTCATCTGGAAGGGGCACTACATGCGCCCCGGCGTGCTCGCCGATGTGATGCTGCGGGTGCCTTACGACCGCGACTACTCGCAGAAGCGCAACGACGTGGGCGAGCTGGCCAACGAACAGGTGGTGATGTTCGCTCCCTACCAGCGCGAGCGCTGGCAGGTGGCCTACGACAGCCGGCGCCTGCCGGAGGTGCCGAGCATCGGCGTGTTCCAGTTCCATCCCATTGGCGTGGAGCTGGAGAGCGTGCCGTCCTTCTACCTCACCTCGGTGTTCGCCGGGCGCCTGGCGCGCAATGCCCATCACTACCCGGGGCCGGCAGCGGCCTTCGACGGCATGCGCAAGGGCGAGGTGGACGCGGTGATGGCCTTGCGCGGGGAGCTGGACTGGCTGGAATACCAGGCCCGCGACCCGCAGATCCTCAATGCCGACAACACCTATCCCAACCTCGGCCGTCCCGAATGGGACATCGGCATGGCGGTGCATGAGAGCAATCGCCAGCTCGCCAACGCGGTGGAAGAAACCCTCGACGCCATGGTGCGCGACGGCCGCATGGCAAAGCTCTACGCCGCCTACGGCCTGCGCTACGAGTTGCCGGGGCTCTATCAGGACGTTCAATAGCCGGAGGTGCGGGATGCACAGGCGTTCGTTGCTGCTGTTGGGGTTGCTCGGGGCCAGCGCGCCGCTGCTGGGCGCCGGCCAGGACCCGGTGGAATCGGTCATGTGGGACTACTTCCACCAGCGGATTCTCGCCGGCCAGCCCTTCGTTCATGACCCCAGGGTGGTGCTGGAAGCGCCGCCGTTCGCCGAGGATTCGCGCCAGGTGCCGATCCAGGTGGATGCCCGTGCCTATGCCGGGCAGGTGGTGAAGATCATGGCCTGGGCCGAGCTCAACCCGATTCCGCAGATCTTCATCTTCCAGCCCGGCGAGCGGGTGGCGCCGTTGCTGGCCATCCGCATCCGCGTCGAGCAGGCTACACCCATCCGCGCCGCCGTGCTGACCCGCGACGGCCTCTGGCATATCGGCTCCACCCGCGTCGATGCGGCCGGCGGTGGCTGCACTGCGCCGAGCGTGGTACGCGCCCAGGCCGGCTGGGAAGATCGCCTGGGCCAGGTCCACGGTGGCCGCTTCCCCCAGGGCGAGGGCAACCGCCTGCGCATGCGCATCGATCACCCCATGGACAACGGCCTGGTGGGCGGCATCCCCGAGTTCTTCCTCAACCAGGCTGAACTGCGTGATGCCGGCGGCCAGGTACTGGCCAGCCTCGAACTGTTCCCGGCGGTGAGCGAGAACCCCACCATCAGCCTGGAACTGCAGGGCGGTGGCGAGGCGCGGCTGTGGCTTCGGGACAACAACGGCAACGAGTTCGAGGCCAGCTTCTAAGGAGGGACCATGCGCCTGATCGCCCTGTTACTGGCCTGCGTCGCCATCACCGTCCACGCGGGCCAGGACTACCAGCTCAGCCCCAGGCAGATCGCCGAGGGCACCTGGCTGCTGGAAGGCAGCACCGACAACTTCGCCAAGGCCAATGGCGGCAACATCGTCAACACCGGTTTCATCGTCACCGATGCGGGCGTCGTGGTGATCGATACCGGGCCGTCCCGGGCCTACGGCGAAGCCATGCGCCGCGCCATCACCGCCGTCACCGACAAGCCTGTGGCCCTGGTGCTGCTGACCCACCATCACCCGGACCATGTGCTGGGCAACCAGGCCTTCAGCGACCTGCCCATCGCCGCCCTGGCTGGTACGCGCAAGCTGCTGGACGAGCAGGGCGACGCCATGGCGGAGAACATGTACCGGCTGGTCGGCGACTGGATGCGCGGTACCGAAGTACTGTTGCCGAGCCAGACCCTGGAGCCGGGCGTGCGTGAAATCGGTGGCCATCGCCTACGTCTGCTGGGCCTGCGCGGCCACACCGGCGCCGACCTCGCAGTGCTGGACGAACGCACCGGCGTGCTCTTCGCCGGCGACCTGGTGTTCTACCAGCGCGCCCTGACCACCCCCAACAGCCCCGGCCTGGAGGCCTGGCTGGCGGATATCGACAGCCTTGAAGCGCAACCCTGGAAGGTCCTGGTGCCCGGCCACGGCCCCATCAGCCAGGACAGCGCGCCCTTCGCGCAGATGCGCGACTACCTGGGCTGGCTGGACGGCTTGCTGAAGGAGGCGGCGGGGAGGGGCGAGGACATGAACGAGGTCATCCGCGCCCCGATCCCCCAGCGCTTCGCGTCAGTGAACCTGAGCCGCTACGAGCTGATCCGCACGGTCAGCCACCTCTACCCGAAGTACGAGTTGGCGCGGATGCCAAGGGTGGATGGCGCGGAGCAGTAACAGCAACCCGTGGGGGCGAATTCATTCGCTAAGGGCGGCGTGGCTGCCCCTGGACAGATCGAGGGGCGAACCTGTGGTCCGCTCGGCGATTGAAATCGCCCCCACAAGATCGATCCACCTGCCCGCAGGGTGGTCCGGGCGGCGCTCCGCTTCAGGCCACAGTGCCAACACCGGGATCGGTGCGGTGTTACACCAGCTCCGCGTGCTTCAGCTCGCTCTTCAGGTAGGCGTAGTAGATCGGCGCCGCCACCAGCCCCTGCAGACCGAAGATCGCCTCGAACGCCAGCATGGCCAGCAACAGTTCCCAGGCCCGGGCGCTGATCTGGCCGCCGACGATGCGGGCGTTGAGGAAGTATTCCAGCTTGTGGATGGCTATCAGATAGCCCAGAGCGCCGACCGCCACCCAGAGGGACACCGAGAAGCCGGCGATGAAGATCAGGGTGTTGGACATCAGGTTGCCGATCACCGGCAGCAGGCCAAGCAGGAAGGTCAGCAGGATCAGGACCTTGGTCAGCGGCAGGTGGATGTCCATCAACGGCAGCACTACGGCAAGGAAGATGCCGGTGAGGGTGGTGTTGACCAGGGAAATCTTGATCTGCGCGAAGACGATGTTGCGGAAGGCGGTGACCAGCAGGGCCATGCGTTCCAGCAGCACGCGGCTGAGCGGGCGCAGGGTCTCGAAGTTGGGAATGGGCTGCAGCGCGATGATGGCGCCGAGGATCATGCCGATCAGCATGGTCACGAAGGTGTGCGCCGCCCCCTTGCCCAGCAGTTGCAGTTGGCCGACGTGGGCGCGCAGCCAGTCCATGAGCTCGCGGCGCAGGTCGTCGGCGCTGGCGGGCAGGTAGTTCTCGACGGACGCCGGAAGCTGTGCCCGGGCCTGTTCGGTGAGGGTGATGAACTTCTCCAGCAGCTGACCGGGGTTGTGCACTTCCTGCATGACCACTCCGGCGATCCACACGAAGAACAGCGACAACAGGCTGACCACCAGGGTGCCCAGCAGCGCCACGGCCAGCCAGCGCGCGCGGCGGCCGCCGGGGATCACCGGCTGCAGGCGGGGTGCCAGGGTGATGACCAGTTCATAGACAAGCAATCCCGACAGCAGGGAAGGCAGGAGCCGGAAGGGCAGTACCAGCAGGAGGCCGAGAAGGACGATGGCCCAGCTGGCCAGGAGCAGTTGACGATCACTGAAGACTTGCATAGGTCCCGGGGCATTGGAGTGTGAAGCAGGGGCGGCAGTCTGCCAGTGGAAGCCGCCGCCGCACAATCGGCAGCTGAAGTATGCGGGGGAATGGCGGTATTGCTACCAACGGAGTAGGAAAATCCGCACTGCGTTCAATTGTTGGCCTCAGCTGGCAAACCAAGAATTTGCGGCAGACCGGGAAATTTTCCCGGATCACAACAACAAGCCCGCAGAGGTAGCCGCTAATGAAGCTCGCCACACCCAACCAGCCTTTCGCCCGGACGCTGCTGTGCGTCGCCATGGCGCTGTCCAGCAGCCTGGCCCTGGCCGGAGTCACCGACCAGGAAATCCTCGATGACGCCAAATCCACCGACCAGGTGGTGACCAATGGCCTGGGCCTGCAAGGCCAGCGCTACAGCACCCTGGAGGCCCTCAACAGCGGCAACGTGCAGCAGCTGCGCCCGGTGTGGGCACTGTCCTTCGGTGGCGAGAAGCAGCGTGGCCAGCAGGCCCAGCCGCTGGTGAAGGATGGCGTGATGTACGTTACCGGCTCCTACTCGCGGGTGTTCGCCGTCGATGCGCGCACCGGCAAGAAGCTCTGGCAATACGACGCCCGCCTGCCCGACGGCATCATGCCCTGCTGCGACGTGATCAACCGTGGCGTGGCCCTGTACGACGACCTGGTGATCTTCGGCACCCTCGACGCCAAGCTGGTGGCCCTGAACAAGGACACCGGCAAGGTGGTCTGGCGCAAGACAGTGGCCGACTACAAGGCCGGCTACTCCATCTCCGCCGCGCCGCTGGTGGTCAAGGGCAAGCTGATCACCGGCGTCGCCGGTGGCGAGTTCGGTGTGGTGGGCAAGATCGAAGCCTACAACCCGAAAAACGGCGAACTGCTCTGGAGCCGTCCGACCGTGGAAGGCCACATGGGCTACGTCTACAAGGACGGCAAGAAGGTCGAGAACGGCGTCTCCGGTGGCGAAGCCGGCAAGACCTGGCCCGGCGACCTGTGGAAGACCGGTGGCGCCGCCCCCTGGCTGGGCGGCTACTACGACCCGGACACCGACACCCTGCTGATCGGCACCGGCAACCCCTCGCCGTGGAACTCCCACCTGCGTCCGGGCGACAACCTCTTCTCCTCCTCGCGGCTGGCGCTGAATCCGGAAGACGGCTCCATCAAGTGGCACTTCCAGACCACCCCGCACGATGGCTGGGACTTCGATGGTGTCAACGAGCTGGTTTCGTTCGACTACAAGGATGGCGGCAAGACCGTGAAGGCCGCGGCCACCGCCGACCGTAACGGCTTCTTCTATGTGCTGGACCGTACCAACGGCAAGTTCATCCGTGGCTTCCCCTTCGTCGACACCCTGACCTGGGCCAAGGGCCTGGACAAGGAAGGCCGTCCGATCTACGACGACGCCAAGCGTCCGGGCGCACCGGGTGCCGACGGCAAGCACGGCAGCTCGGTGTTCGTCGCGCCGTCCTTCCTCGGCGGCAAGAACTGGATGCCCATGGCCTACAGCCAGGACACCGGCCTGTTCTATGTGCCTTCCAACGAGTGGGGCATGGACATGTGGAACGAAAACATCGCCTACAAGAAAGGCGCGGCCTACCTGGGCGCGGGCTTCACCATCAAGCCGCTGAACGAGGATTACATCGGTGTGCTGCGCGCCATCGATCCCAAGAGCGGCAAGGAAGTCTGGCGCTACAAGAACTACGCGCCGCTCTGGGGCGGTGTGCTGGCCACCAAGGGCAACCTGGTGTTCACCGGCAACCCCGAGGGCTTCCTGATGGCCTTCGACGCCAGGACCGGCAAGAAACTCTATGAGTTCAACACCGGTTCCGGCGTGATCGGCTCACCCATCACTTGGGAAATGGACGGCGAGCAGTACGTTTCCGTGCTGTCCGGCTGGGGTGGTGCTGTACCGCTCTGGGGTGGCGAAGTGGCCAAGCGCATCAAGGACCTGAACCAGGGCGGCATGCTCTGGACCTTCAAGTTGCCGAAGGCGGAAGCGGTGGCGAAGCGCTGATGCGCTGCAAGGCCCGCTCCGGCGGGCCTTGTTCATTCAAGTGGGAGCGAATTCATTCGCCAATGAATTCGCTCCCACTTGGCTTTACACCTTGGGTTCTACGACCAAGGAACCATGTCCCCAGATGGCGATTCGCCGCTTAATACCCGGAAACAATGACAACAGGGGACGAGCGATGCGCTACTGCCTGATCCACAGCCTCTTGATCCTTTTCATTGCCGTTGGAGTCGCGCTTACGGGCCTGCCGCCCTGGCTGGGCGTCCTCGTGCTGCTGCCACTGCCCTGGCTGTTCCGCCAGAAGCCCCAGGCGCGGACTACGGTAGAAGAGGGCGCCGACATGGCTCGGCTCACCCGCGACCTGTCCCGCAGTACCAGCCACAACGCCTTGTCCGCCGCCGGAGTCGCCTGGTCGGTGGATCGCCTGGCCGAGCGCCTCAAGTCCCAGTTGCAGGCTGCCGAGCGCATCGTCGGCAGCGCCGAGGTGATGATCGCCACCGAGGCGGCCACTTCCGAACTCAGCCAGCAGGCCTTCGCCGCCGCCTTTGACGCGCGCCAGAACAGCGATGAAGGGCGCGAGGTGCTGCAACAGGCCATCGCGCTCATGCAGCAACTGAGTCTCAGGGCCGGTGCCAGCCGCGAGCTGATCGCCACCCTCAGCCAGCGCAGCGAGGAAATCCAGCAAGTGGCCCAGGTCATCCAGTCCATCGCCAGCCAGACCAACCTGCTGGCGCTGAATGCCGCCATCGAGGCCGCGCGGGCGGGGGAGCATGGCCGTGGCTTCGCCGTGGTGGCGGACGAGGTGCGCGGCCTGGCCGGCCGCACTGCCAGCGCCACGGGCGAAGTGGGGCAGATGGTGGCCGACATCCAGCGCCAGACCGCCCTGGTGGTGGAGCAGATCCAGCAGCTTTCCACGGACCTGGAGGCCGGGGTCGGCCAGGTGGAGCTGACTGGCCGCCAGCTGGAGAAGATCGCCGGACTGGCCGCGGCGGTAGAAGGGCAGGTGGATGAGATCGCCCGTGGCGCCCGGACCAATCGCGACCAACTCGCCGGGCTGTTCGAGGCGGTGGGGCAGATGCGCTGCGACCTGGGTGTGAGCGACGAGCAGACTCGCCGCCTGGCCGAGGCCGCCAGCCAGTTGGAAGGGCAGGCGGAAACCATCAGCGAGCGCCTGGCCGAAGTGGGGCTGGACGACTACCACCAGCGCATCTATGACCTGGCACGAGATGGCGCGAGTGCTATCGCCGCGCGCTTTGAGCGGGACGTAAAGGAAGGCCGCATCAGCCTCGATGACCTTTTCGACCGACGCTTCCAGGTGGTGCCCGGTACCTACCCGCAGAAGTACAGCTCGCGTTTCGACCGCTACACCGACCTGGTCCTGCCGGATATCCAGGAACCGCTGCTCAAGCAGCACGAGGGGCTGGTCTTCGCCATCGCCTGCACCCAGGAAGGCTATGTGCCAACCCACAACCAGGCCTTCAGCCAGGCGCCCAGCGGCGACCCTGAGCAGGACATGGCCCGCAGCCGCAGCAAGCGCATGTTCAACGACCGCACCGGCCTGCGTTGCGGCAGCCACCAGCAACCGCTGCTGCTGCAGACCTACACCCGCGATACGGGCGAGCTGATGCACGATCTTTCGGTGCCGATCATCGTCCTGGGCCGGCACTGGGGCGGGTTGCGCCTGGGGTATCGGCCCGAGCAGACGGCAACGCAGGCTACGGGGAAGAAGGCTCTGGCGCGGGCCTGAGCCCCCGCCAATTAGTACCAAATGACGAGGGCGTCTATTCCATGGGCGCATACCGGGGGGCAGTGGCGGCTGACTAAGATCGGTCCACAGCCTGCCCAGCCGGGCAGGTACCGACCAGAGAGAGCAACGCCATGATCTACGCACAACCAGGCACTCCGGGCGCCGTCGTTACCTTCAAGCCGCGTTACGGCAACTACATCGGCGGCGAGTTCGTCGCGCCTATCGGTGGCCAGTACTTCACCAACACCTCTCCGGTGAATGGCGAAGTGATCGCCGAGTTCCCGCGTTCCGGTGCCGAGGACATCGAGAAGGCGCTGGACGCCGCCCACGCCGTCGCCGATGCCTGGGGCCGCACTTCGGTGCAGGACCGCGCCCTGATCCTGCTGAAGATCGCCGACCGCATCGAGCAGAACCTGGAAGTCCTGGCCGTGACCGAAACCTGGGACAACGGCAAGGCCGTGCGTGAAACCCTGAATGCCGACGTGCCGCTGGCCGCCGACCACTTCCGCTACTTCGCCGGCTGCATCCGCGCCCAGGAAGGCGGCGCCGCCGAGATCAACGAACACACCGCCGCCTACCACTTCCACGAGCCGCTAGGCGTGGTCGGTCAGATCATCCCGTGGAACTTCCCGCTGCTGATGGCCGCCTGGAAGCTGGCCCCGGCCCTGGCCGCCGGCAACTGCGTGGTGCTCAAGCCCGCCGAGCAGACCCCGCTGTCGATCATGGTGCTGGTGGAGATCATCGGCGACCTGCTGCCGCCGGGCGTGCTCAACATCGTCCAGGGCTTCGGCAAGGAAGCGGGCCAGGCGCTCGCCACCAGCAAGCGCATCGCCAAGATCGCCTTCACCGGCTCCACCCCGGTGGGCGCGCACATCCTCCATTGCGCGGCAGAGAACATCATTCCGTCCACCGTGGAGCTGGGCGGCAAGAGCCCGAACATCTACTTCGAAGACATCATGCAGGCCGAGCCCGAGTTCATCGAGAAGGCCGCCGAAGGCCTGGTGCTGGCCTTCTTCAACCAGGGCGAGGTGTGCACCTGCCCGTCGCGTGCCCTGGTGCAGGAATCCATCTACCCGGCGTTCATGGCCGAGGTGATGAAGAAGGTGCAGAAGATCAAGCGCGGCAACCCGCTGGACACCGAGACCATGGTCGGCGCCCAGGCCTCGCAGCAGCAGTTCGAGAAGATCCTCTCCTACCTCGACATCGCCCAGCAGGAAGGTGCCGAGTTGCTGGCCGGCGGCGCGGCAGAGAAGCTCGAAGGTGGCCTCGCCAGCGGCTACTACATCCAGCCGACCCTGCTGAAGGGCCACAACAAGATGCGTGTGTTCCAGGAAGAAATCTTCGGCCCGGTGGTGGGCGTCACCACCTTCAAGGACGAAGCCGAAGCCCTGGCGATTGCCAACGACACCGAGTTCGGCCTCGGCGCCGGCCTGTGGACCCGCGACATCAACCGCGCCTACCGCATGGGTCGCGGCATCAAGGCCGGCCGCGTGTGGACCAACTGCTACCACCTGTACCCGGCGCACGCCGCCTTCGGTGGCTACAAGAAGTCCGGCGTCGGCCGCGAAACCCACAAGATGATGCTCGACCACTACCAGCAGACCAAGAACCTGCTGGTGAGCTACGACATCAACCCGCTGGGCTTCTTCTGAGCCGGACGCGACCTTCGTCGACCCCGTGGTGCGCCGGTTAGGGCACCACACTCCCTTAGGCGACGCCAACCTGTCAGCGGGAAAGAGCGCCCCCACATCCAAAGCCCGGCAGGGCCTTGTCGCAACGCGGCTTCGGCCGCGTTTTTTGTTTGGTGCATGGGCGAGTTCCTTGTAGGGGAGAGTTCATTCGCCAAGCAGGCGAAGGGCTGCCCCTACCAAATCACGAGCAAATCTCCTCCGAAAGTACCATTCGGACCCCTCCGGGCCGGTGGTTAACTGGACTTGCCGGAATCCTCCGGCGTCATAACAAGAGGATTGCTCCATGTGGACTAAACCCGCCTTTACCGATCTGCGCATTGGTTTCGAAGTGACCCTGTACTTCGCCAACCGCTGATCCGCATCGCCCCGGCCCAGCCGGGGCCCCCGCCAGGGCAAATCCCATGCACATCCAGATTCTTGGCTCCGCCGCCGGCGGCGGCTTCCCCCAGTGGAACTGCAACTGCCGCAACTGCCGCGGCGTGCGCAGCGGCAAGCTCCGCGCCCAGCCACGCAGCCAGTCGTCCATCGCCCTCAGCGCCAATGGTGTCGACTGGGTGCTGTGCAACGCCTCGCCGGATATCCGCGCCCAGCTCGAGGCCTTCCCGCCGCTGCAGCCGGCCCGCCATGTGCGCGACACCGGCGTCCAGGCGATCATCCTGATGGACAGCCAGATCGACCACGTCACCGGCCTCTTGAGCCTGCGCGAGGGCTGCCCGCACAGCGTCTGGTGCACCGACATGGTTCACCAGGACCTCACCTCCGGCTTCCCGCTGTTCAGCATGCTCCAGCACTGGAACGGCGGGCTCACCTGGCAGCCCATCGACCTCGCCGCGCCGACCTTCACCCTTCCCGCCTGCGCCGGCCTGCGCTTCACCGCCATCCCCCTGCGCAGCAGTGCGCCGCCGTACTCGCCGCACCGCGGCAACCCACACCCGGGCGACAACATCGGCCTGTTCATCGAAGACCTGGAAACCGGCGGCACGCTGTTCTACGCCCCGGGGCTGGGCCAGGTGGATGACGCGCTGCTCGGCTGGATGCGCCGCGCCGACTGCCTGCTGGTGGACGGCACGCTCTGGCGCGATGACGAGCTGCGCCACTGCGAGGTGGGCGACAAGCTCGGCAGCGAGATGGGTCACCTGCCGCAGAGCGGCCCGGGCGGGATGATCGAGGTGCTCGACGGCCTCAAGGGCCCGCGCAAGGTGCTCATCCACATCAACAACACCAACCCGATCCTCGACGTCGACTCCGCCGAGCGTGCCGAACTCGGCCGCCACGGTATCGAAGTGGCCTGGGACGGCATGAGCATCCTGTTGTAACGGAGCCCGAGATGAATCAGCCCGCCATGACTCCAGTGGAATTCGAGCAGGCCTTGCGCGCCAAGGGCGCCTGTTACCACATCCACCACCCCTACCATCGCGCCATGTACGAGGGCCGTGCGACCCGCGCACAGATCCAGGGCTGGGTGGCCAACCGGTTCTACTACCAGGTGTGCATCCCGCTGAAGGATGCCGCCATCCTCGCTAACTGCCCGGACCGCGACACCCGCCGCGAGTGGATCCAGCGCATCCAGGACCACGACGGCGCGCCCGGCGAGGCCGGCGGCATCGAGGCCTGGTTGCGCCTGGCCGAGGCGGTGGGACTGGACCGCGAGCAGGTGCTGTCCCAGGAGCTGGTACTGCCGGGGGTGCGCTTCGCGGTGGACGCCTACGTCAACTTCGCCCGCCGCGCCAGCTGGCAGGAGGCGGCGAGCAGCTCGCTGACCGAACTGTTCGCCCCGCAGATCCACCAGTCGCGGCTGGACAGCTGGCCGCAGCACTACCCCTGGATCGACCCGAGCGGCTACGACTATTTCCGCAAGCGCCTGAAGGAGGCGCGCCGCGATGTCGAGCACGGCCTGCGCATCACCCTCGGGCACTACCGCACCTTCGAGGCCCAGCAGCGCATGCTGGAGATCCTGCAGTTCAAGCTGGACGTGCTCTGGAGCATGCTCGACGCCATGAGCATGGCCTACGAGCTGGACCGTCCGCCCTATCACACGGTGACCCGAGAACGGGTCTGGCACCGGGGGATCGACCTATGAGCGATTTCGACCTCAAGCAGGTTCCCCACCTGCGCCGCGGCTTTCGCCTGCAATGGGAGCCAGCCCAGGGCTGCCACGTGCTGCTTTACCCGGAGGGCATGGTGCGGTTGAACGAGAGCGCCGGAGAGATCCTCCGGCTGGTGGATGGTGAACGTTCGGTGGCGCAGATCATCCTCGACCTGCGCCGGCGCTTTCCGGACGTTCCCGGTCTGAATGAAGACATCCTGGCCTTCATCGAGGTGGCCCATGCCCAGTTCTGGTTGCAACTCGAAGCCTGAAAACCAGCCGGGGCCGCCGTTCTGGCTGCTGGCCGAGCTGACCTACCGCTGCCCGCTGCAGTGCCCGTACTGCTCCAACCCGCTGGATTTCGCCCAGCAGGGCGAGGAGCTGACCACCGCGCAGTGGATCGAGGTGTTCCGCCAGGCCCGTGCGCTGGGTGCCGCGCAGCTGGGCTTTTCCGGCGGCGAACCGCTGGTGCGCCAGGACCTGGAAGAGCTGATCCGCGCCGCCCGCGAACTGGGTTACTACACCAACCTGATCACCTCCGGCATCGGCCTCACCGAGGCGCGCGTCGAAGCCTTCAAGGACGCCGGGCTGGACCATATCCAGGTCAGCTTCCAGGCCGCCGACGAGGCGGTGAACAACCTGCTGGCCGGCTCGCGCAAGGCCTTCGCGCAGAAGCTGGCGATGGCCCGCGCGGTGAAGGCGGCGGGCTATCCGATGGTGCTCAACTTCGTCACCCACCGGCACAACATCGACCAGATCGAGCGGATCATCGAGCTGTGCCTGGAACTGGAAGCGGACTTCGTCGAACTCGCCACCTGCCAGTTCTACGGCTGGGCCGAGCTGAACCGCGCCGGCCTGCTGCCGACCCGCGCGCAGCTGGAACGCGCCGAACGCATCACTCACCAATACCGGGCCAAGCTCGCGGCGGAGAAGCACCCGTGCAAGCTGATCTTCGTCACCCCGGACTACTACGAGGAACGCCCCAAGGCCTGCATGAACGGCTGGGGCAACCTGTTCCTCGACATCACCCCGGACGGCACCGCGCTGCCCTGTCACAGCGCGCGGCAGCTGCCGGTACGCTTCCCCAACGTCAAGGAGCACGACCTGCACTACATCTGGTACGAGTCGTTCGGCTTCAACCGCTTCCGTGGCTACGACTGGATGCCGGAACCCTGCCGCTCCTGCGACGAAAAGGAAAAGGACTTCGGCGGCTGCCGCTGCCAGGCCTTCCTGCTCACCGGTGACGCCCGCAACGCCGACCCGGTGTGCGCCAAGTCTGCCCATCACGGCCAGATACTGGCGGCGCGGGAAGAAGCGGACCATGCTGCGGGGACCCTGGAGCAGCTGACCTACCGCAATGAGCGAACCTCGAAAATTATTTGCCGCGCCTGAAATCCGTCCTTTCGGCTTCTGGGACAGCCCCTGGAGCGCGGAATGCGCCGTCGCCGCCAGCCGCGACTTCGTCGAACTCCGCTGTGGCCCGGCGGGGCTGTTCTGGACGCTGTTCGACCCCGCCGACGGCCGCACCACGCTCTGGCGCTGGCAGGCGGGGGAGGCGAGCTGCCTGACGCCGGACAGCCACTCCCTGCGCAGCCGGGTCTACGAATATGGCGGCGGTGCCTTCTGCCTGGTGCCGGGCGGGGTGGCGTTCGTCAATGAGGCTGACCAGCAGCTCTATCTCCAGCCTTTCTCCGCCGCTCCGGCCGTGCGGACGCGAAATCCCGACGCCCGCTATGGCGATCTCTGGAGCGCCGGGCCGCATGTGCTGGCCGTGGAGGAAGACCAGGGCACCCACCGGCTGGTGGCGATTGCCCTGGCCGACGGCGAACGCCAGGTGCTGGTGGAGGGCGCCGATTTCTATGCCGCGCCACGCCTCAGCCCGGATGGCCGGACGCTTGCCTGGATCGAGTGGAGCCGCCCCGCGCAGCCCTGGACGGAAACCCGGCTTTGCCTGCGTCGACGGGACGGGGATGCCTGGGGGCCGATCAACATCGTCGCGGGAGCGGATGGCGGCGAGTCCCTGCAACAGCCGCGCTTCGATGCCGAGGGGCGTCTGCATTGCCTGAGCGACCGCAATGGCTGGTGGCAGCCCTGGGCACTGGAGGGCGAACACCTGCGCCCCTTGCCAGCGGCCCATGCCGATCACGCCCCGGCGCCCTGGCAACTGGGTCTATGCAGCTACCTGCCCGAGGCGGGGCTGCGGAGTTGGCTGGCCGCTGACCGGAGCGATCTGGTCGGTGCCGACTGCCAGTTGCTGGCGACCGGATACAGTCGCTTCCGCCAACTGGCTGCGGACGAGGGGCATTACTACTGCATCGCCGCCGGGCCGGAAAACGCCAGCGCCGTCCTCGCCATCGACCGCAACGACGCCAGCGTGCAGGTGCTGGCTGGCGGTGGCAGCGAACTGTCCGCCGACGAAATCGCCCGGCCACGACCCCTGCAATTCGCCGTTGGGGACGGGGAGTGCGCTCACGGTTACTTCTATCCGCCCTGCAACACGGCCCATCGCGGCCCGGAAGACCAGCGTCCACCGTTGCTGGTGTTCTGCCACGGCGGCCCGACTTCCGCCAGCCAGCCGGTGTTCGATCCGCGCATCCAGTTCTGGACCCAGCGCGGCTTCGCCGTGGCCGATCTCGATTACCGGGGCAGCAGCGGTTATGGCCGTGCCTATCGGCAGCGGCTGGCCGGCGGATGGGGCGAACTGGACGTGGAGGACGCCAAGGCGCTGCTGATGCATCTCGCCGGGCTGGGTCTGGTGAACCCTCAGCGGGCCTTCATTCGTGGTTCCAGCGCCGGTGGGTTCACTACATTGCTGGCTCTGGTGGGGAATACGCCATTTCGCGGTGGTGCCAGCTATTACGGCGTGAGCGCTCCTTTGGCGCTGCGGGAAAAGACCCACAAATTCGAGGCCGACTATCTGGACTGGCTGATTGGCGACCCGGTGAGGGATATCGCGCGCTACCGCCAACGCACGCCGGTGTTGCGGGCGTGGGAGATCGGCGCACCGGTGATTTTCTTCCAGGGGGGGCAGGACGCCGTGGTGGTGCCGGAACAGACCGCCTCCATGGTTGCCGCCCTGAAAGAAGCGGGCCGGCAGGTGGAATGCCATGTCTACCCGGAGGAGCGCCATGGCTTTCGCAACGCTGCCAATCTGGCCCATGCGCTGGAGGCGGAACTGGCGTTCTATCGGGGGCTGTTGTAGGGGCAACCCCGTTCTCGGCACGCGGCGCGCGCAGTGCACCCTGCGGTCAGCGTCGGAGCCCAGGTAGGGTGCGCACCCTCAGCGGAATGTCAGGCGGCACCGAGCTGGCAATTGGTTTTCCTGCAGGGGCGAATTCATTCGTGAAGCAGGCCGAAGGCCTGCCTGTCGGCGTCAAAGGCAATCGCGAATGAATTCGCTCCCACAAGGGTAGGAATGAAGGATGTAGGGCCTAGGAAAGCTCCCAAGGTCTGATTGAAAAGCCCTGTGAATCCAGTAGGCTGGGTCCTACTCACCGCATAACTACAAGAAAGAGCTGTTTGATGCGTCACGATATCAGCCCACTTCGCAAGTTCGTTTCTCCCGAAATCATTTTCGGCGCCGGATGCCGGCACAACGTCGGCAATTACGCCAGCACCTTCGGTGCGCGCAAGGTCCTGGTGGTGTCCGATCCCGGTGTGCAGGCCGCCGGCTGGGTCGCCGACATCGAGGCCAGCCTGCAGGCCCAGGGCATCGACTACTGCCTCTACACCCAGGTATCGCCCAACCCCCGTGTGGAAGAAGTGATGCAGGGGGCCGACTTCTACCGCAGCACGGGCTGCAACGTGATAGTCGCCGTGGGGGGCGGCAGCCCGATGGATTGCGCCAAGGGCATCGGCATTGTGGTTGCCCATGGCCGCAGCATTCTCGAATTCGAGGGCGTGGACACCCTGACGGTGCCCAGCCCGCCGCTGATCCTGATCCCGACCACCGCCGGCACTTCGGCCGATGTGTCGCAGTTCGTGATCATCTCCAACCAGCAGGAACGGATGAAGTTCTCCATCGTCAGCAAGGCCGTGGTGCCGGATGTGTCGCTGATCGACCCGGAAACCACCCTGAGCATGGACCCGTTCCTCTCCGCCTGTACCGGCATCGACGCCCTGGTACACGCCATCGAGGCGTTCGTGTCCACCGGCCACGGGCCGCTGACCGACCCCCATGCGCTGGAGGCCATGCGCCTGATCAACGGCAACCTGGTGGGCATGATCGCCAACCCGCAGGACATCGCCCTGCGCGAGAAAATCATGCTCGGCAGCATGCAGGCGGGCCTGGCCTTCTCCAACGCGATCCTTGGCGCAGTGCATGCCATGTCCCACAGCCTGGGGGGCTTCCTCGACCTGCCGCACGGCCTGTGCAACGCGGTGCTGGTGGAGCATGTTGTGGCGTTCAACTACAGCGCCGCGCCGGAGCGCTTCAAGGTCATCGCCGAAACCATGGGCGTCGATTGCCGCGGCCTGACCCATAACCAGGTGCGCCAGCGCCTGGTGGAGCACCTGGTGAGCCTGAAGCACGCAGTGGGCTTCCACGAAACCCTGCGCCTGCACGGCGTCGGTACCTCGGACATTCCGTTCCTTTCACGTCACGCCATGGACGATCCCTGCATCCTCACCAACCCGCGCGAGTCGAGCCAGCGGGATGTCGAGGTGGTGTATGCCGAGGCCCTCTGACGACCCGCGCGACGCCCTGACGGGGCTGCTTGGCCTGGGCAGCCATTCGGCGCGCAAGAGCCACTACCCCGAACTGCTGGCGCGCCTGGAGGAATTGGAGGCTGAGCGCAATCGCTACCAGACCCTCAATGACGAACTGGAGCAACGTGTGCTGGACCGCACCCGCGAGCTCCAGGCGCTGAACGAGCAGTTGCGCGAAGCGCGTGATGCGGCCGAGGCGGCCAACCTCAGCAAGGACAAGTACCTGGCCGCTGCCAGCCACGACCTGCTGCAACCACTGAACGCCGCGCGGCTGCTGGTTTCCACCCTGCGGGAACGCGCGCTGCCGGCCTCCGAGCGACAGCTGGTGGAACGCACTCACCAGGCGCTGGAAGGCGCCGAAGACCTGCTCACCGATCTCCTGGATATCTCCAAGCTGGACCAGAGCGCGATCAAGCCGGACCTGGATGTCTACCACCTGGACGAAGTGCTCGGGCCACTGGCCTCGGAGTTCCAGAGCGTCGCCGAGGCTGCCGGCCTGGGGTTGCGGGTGCGCATTCCACGCCTGTGCATCAGCACCGACTTCCGTTTGCTCACGCGCATCCTGCGCAACTTCCTCAGCAATGCCTGCCGCTATACCGAGCAGGGTCGCGTCCTTCTCGGGGCACGGCGTCGGGGCGATCGGCTGCGGCTGGAAGTGTGGGACAGCGGGCGGGGCATTCCGGCGGATCAGCTGGAAGCGATCTTCCTCGAGTTCAACCAGCTGGACGTGGGCCGCGCCTCCGAGCGCAAGGGTGTTGGTCTGGGCCTGGCCATCGTCGACCGCATCGCCAGCATGCTGGAGTATCGGGTCGAGGTGCGTTCGCAGGTAGGACGGGGGTCGGTGTTCAGCATCGAGGTGCCCCTGGTGCGGGAACAACCGCAGGTGCGGCCGAATGCGGAGCCGCGCCCGGTAACCGGCGATCCGTTGCCTGGCCGACGCCTGCTGGTGGTGGACAACGAGCCGGGCATCGTGGAAAGCATGTCGGCGCTGCTCGGACAGTGGGGTTGCGAGGTGCTGACCGCCCCCGATCTGGCTACCGCCGAGAAGGTGCTGGAAGGGCGGGCGCCGGACCTGATTCTGGTGGATTACCACCTCGACCATGGCATGGTCGGTTGCGATGTGATCCTGTCCCTGCGCCAGCGCTTCGCCATTGAAGTGCCCTCGGTGATCATCACCGCCGACCGCAGCGACCAGTGCCGTCGCAAGCTGCAGGGCCTTGGCGTGCCGCTGCTCAACAAACCGGTCAAACCCGGCAAGCTCAGGGCGGTGATCAGCCAGTTGATCGGCCAGGCCAGCGGCTGATCGGAGGCTTTGTCGGCCAGGCGTGGTCGATGGTCCGGAAAAAAGTGCAGCCTGAAATCGGTGTGCTTGAATCAGAATTACCTGGTGCAGTTCCGCGCTGAGCTCAAAGCGCCGCGATCACACTGACCGCCCCCAACTTCTGCTCATCCGCCCTGGCTGCGCCCTGCGGCAATCCCGGCTGAACAAAGAAAACGTTTCGCCGGGACGACAACGCACTCCCCGGAGTTCGCTGAGCAGCTTGAGGCTTAGGCCTCTGACAGCAGGGGGTCAGATGATTCTTATAACGAAGGATAGGGCGGGGTCACAGGCTTGCCTGGATTGGGGGAAACGCTGCGGCGTTGGCCCGCAACGAGTGCCTGATGAACTTCAATTGCCCGCGCATGCGCCCGCAGCGCGGAGTGGCGACTAGATGTCCCCGCCGGCTGAAAGCTCTCGCTGGCAGCTCCTGCGTCTGGTGATGCCATACTGGAATTCCGACGCGAAGTGGAAGGCGCGCGGCTACACCGTGGCGCTGCTTCTGCTCACCCTGGCGCAGGTCGCGCTGGTGATCTGGACCAACTACTGGAACCGCGCACTCTTCGATGCCCTGGAAGCCAGGTCGCTCAATCGCCTGATGATGCAGATCGGCACCTTCGTGGTGATTCTCCTGCTGACGGTGGGCGTCACGGCGATGCACATGCGGGTCAAGCGCTGGCTGCAGCTGGACTGGCGCCGGTGGCTGACCGCACGGCTCGTCGACAAGTGGATGACGCGCGGACATCACTACCAGTTGCAGCAGACCCGAGGCGAGCACGACAACCCTGACGGCCGCATCGCCGAGGACATTCATGTCGTCACCGAAAGCGCGATTTCGCTGACCCATTCGCTGGTCTATTCGCTGCTGATCTTCAGCACCTTCGCCAACATCCTGCTGACGGTCACCGGCAGCGTGCAATTCCCTGGCACCGGCCTGATGGTGCCCGGCTACATGCTGATCCTCGCGGTGGCCTATGCCGGCGCCGGCACGGTGTTCGGCATGCTGCTCGGGCGCCCGCTGATCCGGGCCACCAACAAGCTGCAATCGGCGGAAGCGGACTTCCGTTTCGGGCTGGCCCATGCGCGGGAAAGCTCAGAGTCCATCGCTCTGATGCAGGGCGAGGAGGCGGAGCGCCGGAGTTCAACGAGCCATTTCGCCGAGCTGGGGCACCGCTGGTATCGGCAGACCATGGCCTACCTCGGCATCGTCTCGTTCTCGTCGGGCTACGGCGTGTTGCTGCCTGTGTTCCCGATCCTGGTCATGGCGCCCCAGTACATTTCCGGTGCCATGACCCTGGGCGTCCTGATGCAGGCCGCGCAGGCATTCCACCAGCTGACCTCGGCGCTGTCCTGGCCGATCGACAACCTGGCCGAACTGGCGCGTTGGCGAGCGTCGGCCGACCGCGTGATGAGCCTCTACAACGACCTGCAGGACCTGGAAGACCAGGCTGCGCAGCCGCAGGACCGTATCTGCGTGGCGCAGTCGCAGCAGGCGGAAATCGTGCTGCGCGACCTGTGCATCGCCACCCCTGATGGGCAGGTGCTGATCGATGGACTCAACGTCATGATCCAGCGCGGCGAGCGGGTGCTGATTTCGGGGGATCCGGCGGTCACCATCGGCCTGTTCAAGGTGCTCGCCGGTTTGTGGCCATGGGGGCATGGCGAGGTCTGGCTACCGGCGGGCGCGGCCATCTGCTTCCTGCCGCAGCGCCCCTTCCTGCCGGTCGGCAGCCTGTGCGCGGCGTTGAGCTACCCACAGCCCGCCGGCACCTTTGCCGCTGGCGCCATGCAGCATGCCCTGGAGAGCGCGGGCATCGCCTGGCTGGCCAAGCGAATGGAAGAGGTCGACAACTGGCAGAGCGTGTTACCGCTGCGTACGCAGCAGCGGCTGGCCATCGCCCGCTTGTTCCTGCAGCAGCCCGCCTGGGTGTTCATCGAGGAGGCGAGCAGTGCCTTCGAGGCCCGCGACGAGGAAGACTTCATGGACATGCTGCACCGCGAGCTGCCGGACTCGACGCTGCTGGCGATCAGCTTCCAGTCCGGGCTGGAGCGGCACTACCAGCGCCGGCTCCTGCTCAATCACCTGCCGCAGGAACCCCTGGTCGGCTATGGCACGCCCCTGCGGGCGCTAAGAAAAAGTTGACGGCAACCAGCCGCGCTGGACGCACTCGCGGAAGCACCAGGCTGGCGTGGTTTCGGTCTTGTAGCTCCAGAAGAACCAGCCCAGGTACTTCTCATAGGTCAGCAACTGTGCAGCGGCATAGCCGCGATAGGCCACGTCCTGCTGGAAGCGGTCCATGTTTTCCAGTGCGTGATTGAAGGGCCCTTCGGCCCAGAGCGAGACCACTTTCAGGTCGAGGCCCAGGCTCCACTCGCCGCAGTACGCCGGGATGCCCAGTTGCCCGATGATCGAGTCGGCCTCGGTCTTCCACTGGCCGCTGGCCTTGTGGATGTGGGTGTAGATGTCGCTGTCGATATCGCCGCGTTCGAAGCACTGGTAGCGATGGATATCGAACACCACGTTGGCGAATTCCGGCGGCTGCATGAACCCCAGGTATTCGTCGAAGGCGCGGAAGCCGTCATGGAAGACCACGCTGACTTTCTCCGCAGGGCAGTGCTTGCGAATGCGCTGGTAGGCATCCAGGTTGTAGCCCTTGAGGTAGTCGGTCGGCACATCCCAGCGCGGCTCGTTGAGCACTTCGATGGCGTGCAGGGCGGGCTGGGCGCGATAGCGCTCGGCCAGGCGTTCCAGCACGCTCAGCGAATGCGCGCGGTACTCGTCCCGGGTGTGCCATTGGCAGACATCCTTGATGCCGCCATTGTCGAAGCCGTTCTGGCAGCCGGGGGCGGCGTGCAGGTCGAGGACGATTCTCAGCTGGAACTCGTCGGCCCAGGCGAAGGCCCGGTCGAGCACCTCGATGCCGCCCTCGACGAAGGGGTGGCGGGCTTCGCCGTACTTCGGGTGGTAGGGATAATCCGGCCCGAATATCCAGTGGCCCAGGGGAATGCGCACGGCATTCAGGCCGCGCTCGTGCAGCCAGGCGAAGTCGTCGCGGGTGATGAAGGAGTTCCAGTGTTGCTTCAGTCTTTCCGGGGCTCGTGCGCCCATCTCGGCGCACCAGGTGGTTTCATCGGTGGCTTCAAGACCCTCGAACAGGCTCGGGGTCATCCACTTCTCCAGTACCAGCCACCCCCCCAGGTTCACGCCACGCAATTTCTGTCCGGGGTTGGTGTTGACGGGATTCCGCTGCGCCATGACTGCACTCCTTTGAACGGCAGAAACCGAACTTCTGGAATTCTTGCGAATCGCCCTTGCAAGCCTAGGTCATGAGCGGACGGCCGCCAGGCGCGATGGCGACGACAGCCCCGGGCTCGCCAGTTGCGGGGGCGATTTCAATCGCTATGCGGACCGCAGGTTCGCCAGTTGGCAGGGTGCGCCGCGCGCACCGCAGCAATGCAACCGGTGCGCAAAGCAACCGGCCGCTCAACCAATCGCCTCGTACGGCAGGCCCACATAGTTCTCCGCGATGGTCCGGCGTCCGGCTTCCGAGCCGACGTAGTAGTCCAGTTCGGTCTGCTGCATGCGGCGGCCGAAGGCGTCGGTTTCGGGGAAGCGGTGGAGCAGGGAGGTCATCCACCAGGAGAAGCGCTCGGCCTTCCAGATACGCCGCAGGCAGATGGCCGAATACTGCTCCAGCAGGTCGGTGCGGCCTTCTCCGTAGACCTTCACCAGGATGCGGAACAGCGTGTTCACGTCGCTGGCGGCCAGGTTCAGGCCCTTGGCGCCGGTGGGTGGGACGATGTGCGCAGCGTCGCCCAGCAGGAACAGACGGCCGTATTGCATGGGCTCCACCACGAAGCTGCGCAGCGGCGCGATGCTCTTCTCGAGGGAAGGGCCGGTGACGAGTTTTGCAGCGGTCTGTTCCGGCAATCGGCTCTTCAGTTCTTCCCAGAAGCGCTCGTCGGACCAGTCTTCCACTTTCTCCTCGGCCGACACCTGCACGTAATAACGGGTGCGGGTGGGCGAGCGCATGCTGCACAAGGCGAAGCCGCGTTCGTGGTTGGCGTAGATCAGCTCGTCGTTCACTGGCGGGGTGTCGGCCAGCACGCCGAGCCAGCCGAAGGGATAGACCCGCTCGAACTCCTGGAGCACGCCTGCGGGGATGGATTTGCGCGAGACGCCATGGAAACCGTCGCAGCCGGCGATGTAATCGCAGTCGATGCGAATGGCCAGGCCATCCTGCTCGAAGGTCACATAGGGCGCGTCGGACTTGAGGTCGTGGGGCTGGACGTTGGCGGCGTTGTAGAAGCTGCGGGCGCCACAGGCGGCGCGAGCCTCCATCAGATCGCGGGTGACTTCGGTCTGGCCGTAGATCATCACCGTCTTGCCGCCGGTGAGGCCCTTGAGATCGATGTGTTCACGGCGGCCATCGAAGGCCAGTTCGAAACCGTCGTGCACCAGGCCTTCACGGTCCATGCGCTCGCTGACGCCGGCTTCGCGCAGCAGATCGACCATGCCCTGTTCCAGCACGCCGGCACGGATGCGGCCGAGGACGTAGTCCGGGTTCTGGCGTTCGATGATGACGTTGTCGATACCGGCCTTGTGCAGCAGCTGGCCGAGGAGAAGGCCGGAAGGGCCGGCGCCGATGATGGCGACCTGAGTTTTCATTGTTGTTGTCCTCTCGAAGGATTCCGGTGGCCGGCGCAATGCACTCGCGGCTCACCTGTTGTCGTGGTGCGCCTGTATTTTTTGTGGATGGGCATTGGCTTTGAAGGCAATATCCACGGTCATTCATGGACTTTTCGTGGATCTATGTCATTGGAGGTTCGATGATCGAACAGAGCCATTCCCCCGTGCCGGTGTTCAAGCTCTACGGCGAGACGGCTGCCTGGCCGACGCCGGACCTGATCCACTGGGAGTCCATCGAGTCCCGCAGCCGCCTGCACGAATGGGAGATCAAGCCGCACCAGCACGGTGATCTGGTGCAACTGCTCTATGTGCGTTCGGGGCGTGCCGAGCTGGAGGTGGAAGGGCAGGTGAATCGTATCGACCGCGCCGCGCTGCAGGTGGTGCCGGCCCTGTGCGTGCATGGCTTCCGTTTTTCCGATGACGTGGACGGCCATGTGCTGACCCTGGCCCAACCGCTGGTGGAGCAGGTGGCCGGGTTGCTGGATAGCCAGGCGTTGCTTGCGCCGGCCTGTTTCGCGGCGGGCGAAAGCCAGCCTTACCTGGACACGCTGTTCGAAGCCATCAGCCGCGAGTACGCGCAACAGCAGCCCGGCCGCGAACTGATGCTGCAATCGCTGATCAGTGTGCTGCTGGTGTGGATCGGCCGTCGCTCGCTGGAGCAGCACCAATCCGATGCACACCAGCAGGACCGGGGCCGCCTGCACCTGCAGGAATTCACCCGCCTGCTGGAGCAACACTTTCGCGAGCACCTGCCCATCGAACATTACGCTCAGCGCCTGGGCATCAGTGCCGCCCACCTCAATGCCCTGTGCCGGCGGCTTGCCGGGCAGTCGGCGCTGCAGATGATCAACCAGCGCCTGCTGCTGGAGGCCAAGCGCTGCCTGGTCTACACGGCAATGACCATCAATCAGGTATCGGACAGTCTCGGTTTCTCCGAACCGGCGTACTTCTCACGGTTCTTCAAGCGCGGTACGGGGCAGCCGCCGAAGGCGTTCCGCATTTCGCGGTAAGCGCTGGCGGTTGGATTTCCTGTGGGAGCGCATTCATTCGCGATGCTTTTCTCGACTGAAGTCGCTCCCACAAAGGAATATCCCTGTCGTTATCTGTACCGCCTGGCAATCAGGTGGTCGATGGACAGCATCCCCGGCCCCTGGCTGACCAGCAGCAACAGGCTGGCGGCCCAGACACCGTGGGTGGGGTAGGCGTCGGGGTAGATGAAAGTCTGGATCACCAGGGTCATGCCCAGCAGGGCCAGGGCCGAAAAGCGGGTGGCGAAGCCGATGAGGATCAACAGCGGGAAGATGTGCTCGGAGAAGGCTGCCGCATGGGCCGCCAGTTCAGGCGAGAGGAAGGGCAGCTTGTATTCCTCGGTGAACAGCGGAATGGCCGAGTCCGACAGGTGCGGGATGCCCAGCACGAAAGTGCCGTCCACCAGGTCGATGGCCAGGCCTTCCACCTTGGTCTGCCCGGATTTCCAGAAGATCGCGGCAATGGAAAAGCGCGCGACGAAGGCCACCAGGCTGTAGGGGATCCGCTTGCACAGCTCGACGGCCTGGGACACCAGTTTCTTCGGCAAATGGCTGTAGTGGATCTGGATGGTGGCGTTCATGGCATCTGACTCCCGCTGTGGAGGGTGAACCGCGTGATCGCGCCGCCTGCCAGCAGGCGCGCGAGGGTGGAGCCCGGGTCGAAGCCGGCGTCGATGGCCAGTGCGGTGCCCACGGCAGCGCCCAGCGGGTTACCGGCCGCCAGGGCCTGGATGAAGGCCGCCGTGCCCGTGCCGATGCGGCTGACTTCCACCTCCAGGCCATTGCGCAGTACCAGCGCGCATTCGGCCTGGCCGGGATTCACCTCGGCCAGGTCCAGCAGCCCCTGGTGGGCGGCCCAGAGGGAGGCGATGGCATGGTCGGAGCAGACCACCGCCACCGAGGGATGCAACCGGAGCTGCATGCCGGGCAGGCATTCCGGGTCGGACAGGACGGCGGCCAGACGGGCCGTGTCCAGCGCCGGCAGGTCGGCTGCGTGGTAGGCGTGCACCTGTGCCAGTTCCAGCCGCGCCACGTCTGCCAGATAGGGCAGGCCGGAGGCCGGCGGGAAGGCGCGGATGAACGCCGGGAAATCCTCGCCGTAGAACGCCAGCAGCGGCGAGCGGGGCGGTGTCGCCTGCACGTGCAGGCGCGCCATGCCATTGAAGAATTCATCGCCCACCAGTTGCCGAACCACCGGGAAGGTGTCGGCCAGGGCGTTGATCAGCGAAGCCAGCACGTTGTTGCGGTACACGGCGAAGCGTTGCGCCGGGTCGGAACCGTTCCAGGCCCGCAGGCCGGATGGGCAGGGTTGTTCGGGGTCGAGCAGGGCATGGGCGAAGCTGTCGGCGTTCATGCCGCGTGCTCCTGGCGCAGCCGCCGTTCGGCCTGATGCGCTTCGCGCACCAGCATTGCCAGCGCGGGGATGTCGTTGTCCCGCTCGATCAGCGTGGGCAGCGGGCCGAGGCGGCCGATCATCTCGTCGTAGAGGGCCCAGACGGCGGCGTCCACGGGCGACCCGTGATGATCGATCAGCAGGCGCGCGCCGGCCGCATCGCGGTCCTCGGCGAAGCCCGCCAGGTGAATCTCGCCCACTGCATGCAGGGGCAGGGCATTGAGGTAGGCGCGGACATCGCGATTGTGATTGGTGCAGGACACATGGGCGTTGTTCAGGTCCAGCAGCAGGCCGCAGCCGGTGCGCTTCACCACCTCGGAAATGAACTCGGCCTCGTCCAGGCTGGAGCTGTCGAATTCCAGGTAGGTGGCCGGGTTTTCCAGCAGCATTCGCCGCTGCAGATGGTCCTGCACCTGGTCGATGTGCCGGCAGACCCGCTCCAGGCTGGGCCGGTCATAGGCGAGTGGCAGCAGGTCGTTGAGAAAGAAGTCGCCATGGGTGGACCAGGCCAGGTGCTCGGAAAACGATTCCGGCTGGTAGCGCCCGAGCAGCGTGGCGAGGCGGTCCAGGTGGGCCATGTCCAGTGGCTGGTCGGCGCCGATGGACAGACCGACGCCGTGGATGGAGAGCGGGTAGTCCTGGCGGATCTCGCCCAGGTAGCGGTGAAAGGGCCCGCCTTCCACCATGTAGTTCTCGGCGTGGACTTCGAAGAAACCGAGGTCCGGACGGGCATCGAGCACGTCCCGGTGATGCCGGGACTTGAGCCCGATGCCGGCCCGGGCCGGCAGCTGGCCGGCAGGAGCGTGGGGCAGAGGGGAGTGGGACATGGCGTGCGCTCCTGCCAGGGGCGGTCAGCTCTTCTTCTCTTCCTTGAATGCCTGGAGCTGGCCGTAGCCGGTGGGCGAAGTGGGGGAAGCGGTCTTCTCGCAGGTGCCTTTCGGGACGTATTTCCAGGAGTTGCCCTGGTAGTCCATCTTCTGGGTGCCCGCGCAGGAAGTGCCGGCGCCGGCAGCGCAGTCGTTCTTGCCCTTCATGGCGACGCCGAAGCATTTCTCGTTGTCGGCGGCCTGTGCGCCTACGGGGGCCATGGCCAGGCCGATGGCGGTGCTCAGGGCAAGGGCGAGACCGGTTGCGGATACGACACTGGCAGTCGGGTTTTTCATGGTTGTTCTCTCCGTTTCTGGTGGGTCGAATGTAGGGCTGGTTGCCCAGAGGTGGCGATTCATACCGCTGGATGCATCGCCTTCGAAACAGGAGACAAGGCTATCCGGGCGGCGTTACAGGAGGCGAGAAAATTTTCTGCGCGCCTGGGTGGGAACGCCGGCCCGGCGACGCTACCGCCCCTCACCCCGGCCCCTTGCGCCGGTGTGGGGCGGCTGGTCATCGCTGGCTAGCTCGACCTGCGATCATGCGGGTAGGCCGTTTCCACCATCCGCCGGTCCACGTGGTTGATGGTGGTGATGATGATGCGCTCGGCATCGCACAGCGCGGGCGCCATGGTCCAGCGCCTGGTGGCGTCGTTGCCGATGCGCACCATGCTGGTGTGTGTGGCCAGGTTGGCGTCCACTTCCGGCACCGGGTCGTAGAAGCCCATGCTGAAGCGCACTCGGCGGATGTCGTCAGGCGAGCCGGTGCGGAACGGCCAACCAGAGGGCGCCGCCCGGAGTGCCTATGCCCATGCCGCCGAGTAGAACGCGTCGCGTGTTCATGGTGTACCTCCTGTGTCCGGAGTGCCTGGTCTGGAAGGGCCGGCGGCGGGTGCCGCCGAGACCTCTTCCGGGGCGAGGGGACGCAGTTCCCGCAACCTGTCGGGCACCTGGCTGAGGTCCTGCTCGGGCGGTTGCCGGTCGACGACGAACTTCAACACGCGAGGGCCGGGGCGGTTCTGGAACCCGTCGTCGTCGGCGCAGATGGTGCCGTAGTGCGGTTCCTTGAACTGCCCGGACCTCCCAGGGTGGGGCCGGTCTTGACCGGGCTGATGAAGTCGGCGGGGAAGCCGTCGCTCTCCGAGGCGGTGTGGCCGTTGTGCAGGTGTACCGAGTTTTCCGCTGAGCCGAATCCCTGGTGATCCTGGGGCAGCTCATTTCGGAAGCGCACGACCATGGGGCGACCGTAGTGTCCTACGCGCACGGGACCGGGCGCGGTGACCTCTCTGTCACCCCTGAAGCCCCATAAAGGTGGCGGAGGGTAGGCCGGCTTGAACACCGGGGCGGGACGTTCCATGGCGATCAGCTCGTGTCTTCATGGAAGCAGGCAGGAACGAGCTTTCGTGTGAAATCGCTCGAGTCTCGAATAGAGCGGCACGTCCACGGTTTGTGGCGGTGAAAGGTGGACTTCCTCCCAGGATGGGGTGGTCAAAATAATGGCGTTGCACCTTCATCATGAGGGTGGACCCGATGCCTTTGAAAATTGTTCCGGAGTTTCGACAAGCCTCGCTTTGCCCGAGCCGTCACGCGGCTGCGGGGCGTAACGGCGCCCGAACCGCCTTCTGCGTTTCGTCGCGTCTCTTGCCCTCCTGTCAAGGCAGCCGGGATGCCACCTTGACGGCTGTTGCCTGGTCACGAAACTCAGGCGTCAGGGGCCGGATAAAAACTACAGATTCGCCAACGCTCAGCCCTCAATCAGCGGTACTGGCAACGATGACAATTGCTTCGGCTAGGGGAGGCAGTCATGTGTCATGCAGTGGAAGTCAGTGGGCTTTACACCGCCGAAGGGAGCCGGCTACTCATCAATTACCCCGACAGTGACGCGGCATTGCCCATCCATGATCCGCAGCGCGGCGTGGTGTGGATTCCCTGGGGACGCCGCAGCCAGGAGCATGGCGAGCTTCCGGCGACCGGCTGGCTGCCGGGGGGCGATGCGCTGCCGGACGGCTGGGACCGCTACAGCCCCGCCACGGTGCTGGCACGGGTGGAGCGCTTCATGGAGATGAGCCGTGATGGCGAACCCCGCTGGTTCGACGTGGAAGACGGTAAGTCGCTTCAATGCGTGCTGCTGCGCCACGGCCATGAACAGCGCGTGTATGTAGTCACCACCGAAGCACCCGACGCGCAGCACCGCCGCTGGCCCCTGACGCGTGGGCACGCGGGAAGAGGGCGGCTCATGGCGCGAGGTTGCTGCCAGGAGAGTGCGCCGCGCGCACCGCTGGCCGGGTGCCGTGCAGCGTCGGTCCCTTGAGCGCAGCGCGTGGCTCGACCTGCGCTCAGGCAATTGTCGCGGGCATCGCCTTTCTCTTTTTGTGAAGAATTTCTTCTCGATTATTCGTTTTACGTGAATCGGTCGCTGCCTTAATTTCGCCGCACGACTGACCGCGAGCCCTGACCGGCTTTCACGTACAACGAGGACAGCATGACTACGCCTGCCGCCATCTCCCGCAACCCCGCCACCGGCGAAGAAATTGCCCGCTATCCCTACCAGGATGCCGCCGCCCTGGAAGCCAGCCTGGCGTCCAGTCAGCGTGGCTTCGCGGCGTGGAGCCAGTTCAGCGTCGAGGAGCGCAGTGCTGCGCTGCTGCGCATGGCCAAGGCCCTGCGCGCCAACGCCGAGGCCATGGCGCGCATGAGCACCACCGAGATGGGCATGCCGATCAGCCAGTCCCGTGGCGAGATCGAGAAATGCGCCAAGCTCTGCGAGTGGTATGCCGAGCACGGCCCGGCCATGGTCGCGGACGAACCGACCCTGGTGGAAGACGACAAGGCTGTGGTTGCCTACCTGCCGCTGGGCCCGGTGCTGGCGGTAATGCCCTGGAACTTCCCGGTGTGGCAGGTGATGCGCGGCGCTGTACCGATCATCTTCGGTGGCAACAGCTATGTGCTCAAGCACGCCCCAAACGTCATGGGCTGCGCCCGTCTGCTGGCTTCCGTCTGGGCCGAAGCCGGCCTGCCGGAAGGCGTGTTCGAGGTGATCAACGTCGAGCCGCCGCTGGTTTCGGTGGCCATCGCCGACCCGCGCATCGCCATGGTGGCGGTGACCGGTAGCGTTGGCGCCGGTGCTGCCATCGCCGCCCAGGCCGGTGCCGCACTGAAGAAGTGCGTACTGGAACTGGGCGGTTCCGACCCCTTCATCGTGCTGGCCGATGCCGATCTGGACCAGGCCGTGAAGGCTGCCGTCACCAGCCGCTTCAACAACGCCGGTCAGGTCTGTATCGCCGCCAAGCGCATCATCCTCGAAGCCCCCATCGCCGAAGCCTTCACCGAGCGCTTCGTGGCGGCGGTCAAGGCGCTGCAGATCGGCGATCCGCAGGCTGATTCCACCTTCGTCGGCCCTATGGCCCGCTTCGACCTGCGCGACGAGCTCGATGGCCAGGTCCAGGCCACCCTGGCCGAAGGCGCGACCCTGCTGTTGGGCGGCCACAAGCTGGAAGGCGAGGGCAACTACTACGCGCCCACCGTGCTGGCGGACGTGACCCCGGACATGACCGCCTTCCGCAAGGAAATCTTCGGCCCGGTGGCTTCGCTCATCGTCGCCCGCGATGCCGAGCATGCAGTCGAGCTGGCCAACGACAGCGAGTTCGGCCTGGGCGGCGCGCTCTGGACCACCGACGCGGCCAAGGCGCAGAAACTGGCCCGCCGTATCGTCAGCGGCGCGGTGTTCATCAACGGCTTCACCGCCTCCGACCCGCGTGTGCCGATCGGCGGCGTGAAGAAGAGCGGTTACGGCCGCGAACTGTCCCACTTCGGCCTGCGCGAGTTCCTCAACGTGCAGACCATCTGGCGCGATCGCGGCTGATCGACCGGGGTGGATGAAGAAAGGGGCTGATGTGTTCAGCCCTTTTTCTTTTGTGCCCTGCGCGTACCTCGACCTGTCAGGACGAAGCCGATCGGGTAGGGGCCGGACCGAGCTGAAGAGATCGACCTGTGGCAAGGGACGGACTCGCGCCCTTCCAGGGGGCTACGGCAAGTCCACTTTCTACGAACGTGGATGTTGGCTTGTGGGCGCGAATTCATTCGCGAATGGGCCCTGCATCGAGACTGAAATCGCTCCCACAGAAGCCGACAAAGCAGCCCAGAACCGGAACCTACGCAATCTGCTCCAGGATATCCCGCACCCGGTCCAGCGCCGGGTCGAGGTCCAGGGTTTCGATGGCGCCGTAGCCGAGGAACAGGCCGTTGCGCGGTGGTACCTGGTAAGAGAATCCGGCCAGCGGGTAGAGACCCACGTCCAGCTTGCGCGCCAGCTCCACCAGCAGCGGGATGTCCAGTGGCAGCCTGGCCTGGGCCGCGAGGTGGAAGCCGGCCACCGAGGGCACCAGTTCGAACCAGTGCGCCAGGTCGCCATTGAAGCGATCGAGGATGCGCTCCCGCCGGCTGGCGTAGATGGCATGGCAGCGGCGGATGTGTTTTTGCAGGCAGCCGTCGTCGATGAACTTGGCCAGGGTCCACTGGGTGAGGGTGGAGCAGTGCCAGTCGCTGAGCTGCTTGGCGGCGGTGACGGCTTCGACCAGCGCCGGCGGCAGGATGCAGTAACCCAGGCGCAACTCCGGCTGCAGGGACTTGGAGAAAGTGCCGACATAGGCCACCGCGCCCTGGCTGTCGAGGCTCTGCAGGGTTTCGCTCGGCCTGCCTTCGTAGCGGAACTCGCAGTCGTAGTCGTCTTCGATGATCACCGCACCGATGCGCAGGGCCTTCTCCAGCAGTGCCACGCGCCGTGCCTGGCTCATGGGCATGCCGAGGGGGAACTGGTGCGAGGGGGTCACGTAGATCAGCCGCACGTGCTCCGGTATGGCGTCGACGCAGATGCCTTCCGCATCCACCGGTACGCCGATCACCTCGGCACCCTGGGCAGCGAAGCTCTGCCGCGCCGGCGGGTAGCCGGGATCTTCCACCGCCACGCTGCAGCCGGGTTCCACCAGCACGCGGGCGAGCAAGTCCAGGGCCTGCTGGGCACCGTGGCAGACCAGCACGTCTTCGACGTTGCAGTGCACCCCACGGGAAAACGCCACATGCCGGGCGATGGCGTCACGCAGCGCGGGCAGGCCGGCGGGCTGGCTGTAGAGCCCGCGGGATTTCGCGGTCTGGCGCAGGGCGTGCTGGGCGCAGCGGCGCCAGTCATCCTGGGGAAACTGGTTGCGGGTGGTGGCGCCGCCAATGAAGTCGTAGCGCAATATCGCGTCCATGGACGGATGGCCCAGGGAGGTGGAGATGTTGTGCCATTTGGAGATGATCGCTGCACTGGCCAGCGACTCGTGGCCCTGCTTGCGGCACTGGCCGACGGCCTGGGCGTTGACGAAGGTGCCCGAGCCCACCTTGCCGGTGAGCAGGTTGTCGTAGGTGAGCAGGGCATAGGTGTCCGCCACCGTCTTGCGCGAGATGCCCAGTTGCTCGGCCAGCAGGCGGCTCGGCGGCAGCCGGGTGCCAGCCTTGAGACGCCCGGATTCGATGGCCTCGCGCAATTGCCGGTACAACTGCCCGGACAGGTCCTTGCTGCCCTGGATGACAATGTGCAGTTCCATGCATGGCTCCGTCGGGGGAATGGCAGAAAAATACCGCAATCCCTCGAAGTGATAACGCGAAACGCGCGCCGAATGCTTCACGGGCGCGCCATGAGAATGAAAAGGGCCGCTCGATGCGGCCCATTTTCAGTGAGGCAGGGGACGTCAGGGGATCATGGCGAAGCCCACGCCGAAGCGGTTCCAGGCATTGATGGTGGCGATGGCCAGGGTCAGGTTGACGATTTCGGTTTCGCTGAAATGCTCGCGCAGGCGCTCGTACTGGTCTTGCGGGGCATGGCGCTCGGGCAGCAGGGTCAGGCTTTCCGTCCAGGCCAGGACGGCTTGTTCGCGCTCGCTGAAGAAACGGGTGTCATGCCAGACGCTCAGGGTCTGCAAACGTGCCTCGGTCTCGCCGGCCCTGCGGGCGTCATTGGCGTGCATGTTGATGCAGTAGGCGCAGCCGTTGATCTGCGAGGCGCGCAGGCGGATCAGTTCGAGCAGGGAGGTTTCCAGACCGGATTTGGCCAGGGCCTGTTCCAGACCGACCATCGCCTTGTAGGCATCGGGAGCCTGCTTGGCCCATTCGATTCGTGCGCTCATCTCGGTTCTCCAGAGTAGCCCGCGGGACGCGGGGGATGGACGTAAGTTATCTGGCAGTCGGTCCCGGCCGAATAGCCAATTCGGGCGAAACTCGGCAGGCCAATCGGACGACCCTTGGTCAGGTGCAACGGCGCGGAAAACCTCCTGTGCTATATCCGGAAGTGAGCAAGGCAAGGCATGCGCCGACCTTCAGTTGAACATCCACCCACGCCCGCCGGGCCGGCCGACCCCGTGGCTGCGGGCCTTCAACAAAGAGGTAGACCCCATGAGCACCCTGCAATGCGTTCACCGCAACCATGTGATTGTCGCCGACGTCTATGAGCATCCGGGCATCCCCACGCCCTGGGCCGCCGGCTGCCACATCACCTCCCCTGAGGGCGAGACCACCCGCCGGATTGCGTTGCCGGTGAGGTACGCCTTCCTTTCGGAACTGGACAAGGCCCAGCACGCATCCATCGCCCACGGCAAGTGGCTGGTGGACCAGTACCTGGACGAAGGCCGCGAGCTCTTCCAGAAGAGCGCCTGAGCACCGCAGGGCAGGGAGGCCCTTGTCTGTCGCCATCGCGCCCCCATGTTGGAGGAGCGCGATGCCTGCGCGGACAACCTGCAAGGAGCAATTTCCATGAGCGATTCCAACCCCGACCTCGCCCGGATCAATGGCCGTATCCTGGCCGCGGGCGAGCACCTGCCAGCCGTGACCCTCAAGGATGGCAGCCGCGTACAGACCGGCACGGTGGCGGCGATGCTGCAGAACGTCAGGCGTTACAACGACGGCGAGCGGGGTGAGGTGGAGCGCGAACTGGAATTGGCCGTGCCGACCCTGGTGAAGGTGGGCCTGTTCGAGCTGTTCAGTCCGCAAGAGTGGGCCGCCGGGGACAACCCCGGTCGCCGCTTCGTGGGGCTCAAGGCGCGGCAGTACCTCGACGATCAGGGCGCCTGATCAGGCCGCTTCCTCGCGGGGCTGGTGTTCGCGGCAAATGAGTTCGATGGACGGGCGGGCCAGGGGTTCCCGGGTCAGCCCGCAGAACGGCCCACCATCCCGCTGCTGGTGGAAGCGGCAGGTCTTGCACAGACCAAAGCCGGGGACATCCACCTGACGTTGCACGGTGCGCAGCAACCCGGCCAGCAACCGCTCCAGCTCCACGGCATCCGGTCCCATTTCCACTACCGCGTTCGCCAGGAACCCCGGGGGCGTGACTGCGGCCAGCAGTTCGCGCGCGGCCGGGGTCAGCTCCAGGTGCACGCTGCGCTTGTCCTGCTGGTCCTGACGCTTCTCGATCAGGCCCTTGGCTTCCAGGGCCTTCAGCGATTGCGACACCGTTCCCTTGGTCAGCCCCAGGTACTCGGTCACCGCCAGCGGCGTGTCCGAGTAGTGGTTGCAGCGTGCCAGGTACTCCAGGGCACTGAGCTGCACAGGCTGCAGGTCCGCCAGCAGCGGGTGCTCTCGGTGCCAGATGCGCATCAGGCTGGTGAGTCGTTCGAACAGGTCGAATAGGTCGGTCATGTTCACCTCCTTCGGTAGATAGTATCGAGTAAAAACTATGTTGACAAAGGGGTGGTCACGGGTAATCTGATTAACGTATCGAATCGATACTAAATACTCTGGAGACCTGAACATGACTACCGCTCGTTTCTATCACGCCGGCTGCCCGGTATGCGTTTCCGCTGAACAGACCCTGCTCGACCTGCTTGCGCCGGAGGTAAAGGTGGAAGTGGTGCACCTGGGCGATGTGCCCGCCCGTGTCGCCGAGGCGGAAGCCGCCGGTGTCCAGTCGGTTCCCGCCCTGGTGGTGGATGGCCAGGTGCTGCACATCAACTTCGGCGCCGCCATCGCCGACCTGAAGTGAGGAGGGCGTCGACATGCAGGTAAAAGTCTTCGATACCCATGTCCGTACCCGCGATGGCCGCTACCTGCACTTCGACGTGCTTACCAGCGCCGGCGACAAGGCCCAGGCCAGCCAGTACGCCGCCGAATGGCTGGCCAGCCGGGGTGTGCAGGACGCCGACATCGCTGCCAGCGAGTGCCTGTTCTGCCATAGCGAGATCGCCAGCCCGCAGGTGGCCGAGGCCATCGGGCGGCAGGGTTACTCCATCCTTCCGCTGCAAGGCTGCTGAGGAGGACGCCATGTATCAGCCGCTGGATTGCGACCTGCACGACCTGCTGGAAATCGCTTGCCTGTATCGCTACCTGGTGAAGGTGGAACTGGTGGACGGCGGTGGATTCGAGGCTCGGGCGCTGACCACCCACACCAGCGCGGAGAAGGAGGAGTTCTTCGTGCTGGAGGTGGAGGATGGCCCTTGCTCCGTGCGCATGGACCGCCTGCTGGCGATCACCCCGCTGGAGGCCGGCGCGCGTTTCGGCCGGGTGGAGTTGGCGGGAAAGGTCTGTGCGGTCTGAGCGCGGGGCCGATCCATGTGGGAGCGATTTCAATCGCGATTGAATTCGCTCCCACGAATGGCTCCCGGGCCCGTCCTTGAGCTAGCCTTCGCAGGCCAGCCGCCACAGGACCCGCCGTTGAACATCGATACCCGCATCAAATTCCGCCACCTGCTGTGCTTCCTCGAAGTGGCGCGCCAGGGCAGCCTGGCCCGCGCTGCCGACCAGTTGGCGGTGAGCCAGCCGGCTATCTCCAAGACCCTCAAGGAACTGGAGGAAATCCTCGACGCCAGCCTGTTCGACCGCAGCAAGAGCGGTGCCAGCCTGACCGAGGCGGGGCTGGCCTTCATGCGCTACGCAGGCCCCTGCGTGCAGGCCTTGCGCGACGGGGTCAACAGCCTGCGCGAAGGCGAATACGCCGCCGGCACCGTGCGGCTCGGGGTGCTCTCCACCGTGGAAGGCCTGCTGGTGCCGGAAATGGTGCGGCGCCTGCATCAACACCACCCCTCGCTGGTGGTCAGCGTGCTGACGGGACCCGGTGCCTACCTGTTGTCGCAACTGCGGGTAGGCGAGTTGGACCTGGTGGTCGGACGCATGACCGACAACCCGGAAATCCACGGCCTGACCTTCGAGCACCTGTACAGCGAATCCATGACCCTGGTGGTGCGCGCTGGCCATCCGTTGCTGGAGGAGGGCGCCGACCGCCGCTCCCTGGAGGGCTTCCCCCTGGTGTTGCCACTGGCTGGAACCAGCATTCGCAAGCATGCCGACGGATTCTTCGTGCAGAGCGGCATCAGCCCGCCGCGCCAGCGTCTTGAAACCCTGTCGCTGGCCCTGAGCCGGCGCTACGTGCAGAGCGGCGAAGCCGTCTGGATTGCGCCCCTGGACGCGGTGCGCCTGGACCTGGCCGCCGGCGAACTGGTGGAACTGGACCTGGGCTTCAAGGAGCCCGGCGGTTCGGTGGGGATCTGCAGCAATGCATCACTGCCGCTTTCCCTGGCGGCGCAGTGGGCGGTGGAGACGCTGCGCGAGGCGGCGCTGGATTATCGCGAGGGGCGTCTTACATAACCATATGGTTATGGATGGGCGGAAGGATTTCAATTTTCCGCCGACCTCCGCTGGATGAAACTGCGCCCCACGGCCCCCCGCCGTTCCACAAATCCAAGAAAGAGGAATCCGTGATGTCCGATGCGGAAAACAGCCGCTTCGTCATTCGTGATCGAAACTGGCACCCCAAGGCCCTGACCCCCGACTACAAGACGTCCATTGCCCGTTCCCCGCGCCAGGCGCTGGTGAGCATTCCGCAGTCCGTCTCCGAGACCAGCGGCCCCGATTTCTCCCACCTGAAGATGGGCGAGCACGACAACGACCTGCTGCTCAACTTCAACAACGGCGGGCTGCCCATCGGCGAGCGCATCATCGTTTCCGGCCGCGTCATGGACCAGTACGGCAAGCCGGTTCCCCACACCCTGGTGGAAATGTGGCAGGCCAACGCCGGCGGCCGCTACCGCCACAAGAACGACCGCTACCTGGCGCCGCTCGACCCGAACTTCGGTGGTGTCGGCCGTGTCCTGACCGACAGCGAAGGCCGCTACATCTTCCGCACCATCAAGCCGGGCCCTTACCCCTGGCGCAACGGCCCGAACGACTGGCGCCCGGCGCACATCCATTTCTCCATCAGCGGGCCGTCCATCGCCACCCGCCTGATCACCCAGCTGTATTTCGAAGGTGACCCGCTCATCCCGATGTGCCCCATCGTCAAGAGCATCGCCAATCCCGACGCGGTTCAGACGCTGATCGCCAAGCTCGACATGAGCAACGCCAATCCCATGGATTGCCTGGCGTACCGCTTCGACATCGTCCTGCGCGGCCAGCGCAAGACCCACTTCGAAAACCGCTGAGGAGATACGCGCATGCCTATCGAACTGCTGCCGGAAACCCCCTCGCAGACCGCCGGCCCCTACGTGCACATCGGCCTGGCCCTGGAAGCGGCCGGCAATCCGACCCGCAGCCAGGAAATCTGGAACCAGATGGCCAAGGCCGACGCCCCCGGCCAGCACATCCTGCTGCTGGGCAATGTCCATGACGGCAATGGCCACCTGGTGCGCGACTCCTTCCTGGAGTTCTGGCAGGCCAACCACGAAGGCGTCTACGACACCGCCTTCGACCTGGAGAAGCCGTTCAACAGCTTCGGCCGCACCGCCACCACCTTCGATGCCGGCGAGTGGACCCTGCAGACCATCAAGCCGGGCGTGGTTAAGAACGCCGCGGGCGTGGCCATGGCGCCGCATATCAACGTGTCGCTGTTCGCCCGTGGCATCAACATCCACCTGCAGACGCGTATCTATTTCGACGACGAGGCCGCCGCCAACGCCGCCGACCCGGTGCTCAACCTGATCGAGCAGCCGCAACGCCGCGAAACCCTGGTGGCGCGCCGCTGCGAGGTGGGTGGCAAGCTGGCCTATCGCTTCGACATCCGTATCCAGGGCGAAGGGGAAACGGTGTTCTTTGACTTCTAGGGAACTGGACCCCGCATTCGATGCGCTGAGCGAGCCCGTTGGCCAGCGCATCGAACGGCACTTCGACGCACAGCTGGAGGCCAGGGGTTACCGGGCCGATGCGGCGCAACGCACAGCCATTGGCCGTCTCGGCCAATGGCTGGAGTCGTTTCTGGCGGGAAAATCCGGCTGGTTGCGCCGTCCGCGCGCGGGGCTTTACCTCTGGGGTGGAGTGGGGCGCGGCAAGAGCTTCGTGATGGACGCCTTTTTCGCCGCGGCGCCGCTCGTCGCAAAGCGACGCGTGCACTTCCATGCCTTCCTCCAGGAATTGCAGGGGCGCATGCGCAACTTCGCCGGGCAACCCGACCCGCTGGCCCTGGCCGCCCGGGCGCTGGCCGAAGAAACGCGGCTGCTGTGCTTCGACGAGTTCCACGTTCACGACATCGGTGACGCCGTGCTCCTCGGGCGCCTGCTCAAGGTGCTGGTGGAGGAGGGCGTGGGCCTGGTCTGCACCTCCAACTACCACCCGGATGGGCTCTGTCCGAATCCGCTCTACCGCGAACGCTTCAAGCCGGCCATCGCCCTGATCGAGAAACGCTTCGAGGTGCTCAACCTCGATGGCGGCGAGGACTACCGCCAGCGCCGCGGAGTGCTGGAAGCCTGGGGCAGTTATTGCTGGCCTCTGTCGGGCTTCACCGATGGCTGGGTCGACCGGCAACTGGGACTGACGCCGGCTGCCACGCGCGACGTGGAGGTCGCCGTCAATCACCATCCCCTGCGTGTGCGGGCGATGGAAGGAGAGCGTGCCTGGCTTGACTTCGACGAACTGTGCCGACGACCACATTCCAGTGCCGACTTCCTCTGGCTCAGCCAGCGCTTCGGGCGGCTCGCCATCAGCGGCGTGCCTTGCCTGGGCGAGGAAGCCATCGACGTGCAACAGCGCTTCGTCAACTTGATCGACATCGCCTACGACGCCGGCATCCGCCTGCTGCTGGCCAGCGAGGCCAGCCTCGACGACTTGTGCCGGGGCAAACCCCATATGGACTTCTCCCGTACCCGCAGCCGGTTGCAACAGCTGGAACCGGTCCAGCCAGGGCAGGGAAGCGACTGACCGACGAGCCCAGAATGCTTCAGATACTTGGTATTACCGCGCCCATCTTCATCCTGATCGGTATTGGCTACCTGTCCGCCCGTGGGCGGCTGGTCAGCCCCGAGCAGGTGCTGGGGCTCGGAAAATTCGTCATCACCTTTGCCCTGCCGGCGCTGGTGATCCGCGCACTGCTGGAAAAGCCGCTGGACGAGGTGTTCGACGCCACCTATCTGCTGGCCTACGGCATCGGCTCCCAGCTGATGTTCTGGGGCGGCTTCCTGTTCGCTCGCCTGGTGCGCAGGGACAGCCTCAGCGGCAGTGCCCTGAGTGGCCTGGGCATGTCGGTATCCAACAGCGGTTTCGTTGGCTATCCCATCGTCGCCATGGTGCTGGGTTCACCCGCTGCGGTGGCCCTGGCACTGGGCATGATGGTGGAGAACCTGCTGATGATCCCGCTGGCACTGGCCATTGCCGAACTGGGCCGGCAGAACGGTGGTGGGTTGCGCGCGGCGCTGCTGGACACCTTCATGCGTTTGCTGCGCAATCCGGTGATCATCGCCATCAGCGTCGGCCTGACACTGGCACTGCTCGGGGTTCGCCTGCCGGCCGTGCCGGCCAAGGTGGTCGAGATGCTGGCGATGGCCTCGGCACCGGTGGCGCTCTTCGTCATCGGCGCGAGCCTGAACGGGCTCAGGGCCGGCGGCCTGGTCAAGGACGTGGCCCAGCTCAGCATCGGCAAGCTGGTCCTGCACCCGCTGGCAGTGCTGCTCTGCTTCCAGCTGCTGCCGCCGGTGGACCCGGTGCTGCGGGTAGCCGGCGTGCTCTTCGCCTGCTCGCCGATGATGAGCATCTACCCCATCCTCGGCCAGCGCTACGGCCTGGAGGGTCGCTGCGCGGCGGCACTGGTGGTGTGCACCGTGCTTGCCTTCGTCAGCATCAGCCTGTTCATCGGTTTGCTGACCTGAGGTGAGGCCTGCCCTTGAGGTCCCTTGGAGTGGCTTGGCGAACCTTGGCAAGTGAATTCGCCCCCGCAAGCGGCCCCCGCCACTGACTATCCTCTCCAGGTCATCCGCACGAGCGTGCGGCCACCCTGGCAAGAGGAGGCAGCGATGAGCAAGCGATTGAACGAAGAAGGCATGGACCTGCTGTTCCGCCAGGCACGTACCTACAGTGCCTGGCTGGACAAACCGGTTAGCGACGACACGTTGCGCGAACTGTACGACCTCATGAAATGGGGCCCCACCAGCGCCAACTGCTGTCCGGCGCGGATCCTTTTCCTGCGTACCCCCGAGGCCAAGCACCGCCTGTTGCCCGCACTGGCGCCTGGCAACGTCGACAAGACCATGGCGGCTCCAGTCACTGCCATCATCGCCTACGACCTGAAGTTCTATGAGCAACTGCCCAAACTTTTCCCCCACACCAATGCGCGCGCCTGGTTCGCCAATACGCCTGAACTGGCCGGACTCACCGCGCGGCGCAACAGCTCGTTGCAGGGGGCCTATTTCATGCTGGCAGCGCGGGCGGTCGGGTTGGATTGCGGGCCGATGTCGGGGTTCGACAATGCCCTGGTCGACCATGAATTCTTCCCTGCTGACGGGCGCGCGGATGCCTTCCAGCTGGAGCACTTCCCGGATAGCCAGGTGAAGTCCAGCTTCCTCGTCAACCTGGGCTATGGCGATCCGTCGAAGCTGCATGCGCGCGGGCCGCGCCTGGACTTCGACGAGGTGTGCAAGCTGTTGTAGGGCGCGGGCCCCAGGAGTTGTGGGGGCGATTTCAATCGCTAAGCAGACCGCAGGTCTGCCCTTCGGGTTTGAAGGAGGCAGCTGCGCTGCCATTTGCGAACGAATTCGCCCCCACATGGCACGCCGGGGTGTTGGCGTTTGCCGCGGTGGGGAGATGGCGACTCTGCCTCTTGAGCGGAGCCGTTGCCTGGCGCCGAGGTACCTGATCAAACCGGGGCGCCGCGTGGCGGGGCAAAAGTAAGAGCCGGGGGCGTCAGGGTCAATTGCGATTATCGAACTTTGGTTCGATAATCGGCCGCACCTGCCGTGTCTGCGATTCACCAAGGACAACAAGAATGACCGACGAACTACGCTCTCCGCTGCCGCCCCTTGCCCCGCCAATCATCGCCTCGCCGGCCAAGCGCATCGAAGCCTTCACCGGTGACCCCAACTTCATGACTTCCCTGGCCCGGGGCCTGGCGGTGATCCATGCTTTCCAGGAGCGCAAGCGCCACCTGACCATCGCCCAGATCAGCCACCGTACCGAAATCCCCCGTGCCGCCGTGCGCCGCTGCCTGCATACGCTGATGAAGCTGGGCTACGTGACCACCGACGGGCGCACCTACTCGCTGCTGCCAAAGGTTCTGACCCTGGGTCACGCCTACCTGTCTTCGACCCCGCTGGCGGTTACCGCCCAGCCGATCCTCGACCGCCTCAGCGACCAGCTCCACGAAGCCTGCTCCATGGCCACTCTGGAAGGGGACGAGATTCTCTACATCGCCCGTTCGGCCACGCCCAACCGGTTGATCTCCGTGGACCTCAGTGTCGGCAGCCGTCTCCCGGCCTACTGCACCTCCATGGGCCGCATCCTGCTCGCCGCCCTGGATGACGCCGCGCTGGACGACTACCTCGAACACGCCGACCTCCAGGTGAAGACCAGCCGCACCGTGCACACCGCAGAAGGGCTGCGCGCGAGCATCGCGGAGATCCGCCGCCAGGGCTGGGTGATTATCGACCAGGAACTGGAAATGGGCCTGCGTTCGGTGGCGGTTCCGGTGCGGGATTCCGCCGGCCAGGTGCTGGCGGCGTTGAACGTGGGCACCCACGTTGGCCGCATCAGCCGCCAGGAACTGGAAACCCGTTTCCTGCCGGCGCTGCTGGAGGCGAGCAAGGACCTGAGTACACGGTTGTTTCATTGAGGGGACGGTGGCGCTTTTCCTGTGGGGGCGAATGAATTCGCCCCCACAGAAGAACAGCAACCGCAGCGCCTGCAGGATGCGTTCGAATACCGAACGCTTTGCCGATTATCGAATTGAACCGCCAGGCCGCTCTTCGTAAGGTCTGCACAGCCGCGCTACCAGCCAGCGCGGCCAATAACAACAATGAGAGTCCGTTCCGGTCGTAGCCTGTATTGCCGGAGACACCCTCATTCCTGTCCAGTCCGAGTCTTCCCCGTCAGAGGCCGCAGAGAATGGCCCGCATGCGGAGGAGGGCCAATCGCAGGAATACTTGCATGACCAGCCCAGCCCACCTGCCCGCCACGGGCACCCTGGATGTCCAATCCTTCATCAATGCCCAGCCGCTATCCGCCTACCAATGGCGCGTTGTGCTGCTGTGTTTCCTCATCGTTTTCCTCGACGGCCTGGATACTGCCGCCATGGGCTTCATCGCCCCGGCGCTGACCCAGGACTGGGGCATCGACCGCGCCAGCCTTGGCCCGGTGATGAGCGCCGCGCTCATCGGCATGGTCTTCGGGGCCCTCGGCTCCGGCCCCATGGCCGACCGCTTCGGGCGCAAGGTGGTGCTGGTAACGGCGGTTTTCCTGTTCGGGCTGTTCAGCCTGATCTCCGCCTTCAGCGCCAACCTCGAACAACTGCTGATTCTCCGTTTCCTCACCGGCCTCGGGTTGGGCGCCGCCATGCCCAATGCCACCACGCTGCTCTCCGAATACACCCCCGAGCGCCTCAAGTCGCTGCTGGTGACCAGCATGTTCTGCGGCTTCAACCTCGGCATGGCCTCCGGCGGCTTCGTTTCCGCCTCGATGATCCCGGCCTACGGCTGGCACAGCCTGCTGCTGCTCGGCGGCATCCTGCCGCTGGCGCTCGCCGTGGTGCTGCTGGTCTGGCTGCCGGAATCGGCACGCTTCCTGGTGGTACGCAACAAGGGCGCGGACAAGGTGCGCAAGGCTCTGGCACCCATAGCGCCTGCTGAAGTGGCGACCGCCTCCGGCTTCAGCGTGCCGGAACAGAAGACCGTACAGAGCCGCAACGTCTTCAAGGTGATCTTCTCCGGCACCTACAGCGCCGGCACCCTGTTGCTCTGGCTGACCTATTTCATGGGCCTGGTGATCGTCTACCTGCTCACCAGTTGGCTGCCCACCCTGATGCGCGACAGCGGCGCCAGCATGGAACAGGCAGCCTTCATCGGTGCGCTGTTCCAGTTCGGCGGCGTGCTCAGCGCCGTTGGCGTGGGCTGGGCCATGGACCGTTTCAATCCGCACAAGGTGATCGGCGCGTTCTACCTGATGGCGGGCGTCTTCGCCTATTGCGTGGGCAAGAGCCTCGGGGAGGTGACGCTGCTGGCCACCCTGGTACTGCTGGCCGGGATGTGCGTCAACGGCGCGCAATCGGCCATGCCGTCCCTGGCGGCGCGCTTCTACCCGACCCAGGGCCGCGCCACCGGCGTGTCCTGGATGCTCGGCATTGGCCGTTTCGGCGCCATCCTGGGTGCCTGGATCGGCGCGACCCTGTTGGGCCTGGGCTGGAACTTCGAACAAGTGTTGACCGCGTTGGTGGTGCCGGCCGCCATCGCGACTACCGCGGTGGTGATAAAGGGGCTGGTAAGTCACGCAGACGCAACCTGATCGGCTTATCTGTAACCGTTCATCTCAACCCACGGCATGTAGGAAAAGGCTCACATAGAATCCGGAAACGAAGATCGCGGGCGCTTGCCAACCGGCATGACGCCCGCGACGTACAACAACGACAAGAGTGCCTGATCCATGGATAGTCGCCTGCTGAGTGAACGCAGTAGGGTGTTCGAGCGTGCGGACCCCTATGCCGTGTCCGGATATGTGAACCAGCATGTCGGGTCGCACTGCATCCGGCTGCCCTCGGCCGGCCATCCGCAGGCCAGCCTCAACCACCGCAAGTTCGCCAACCTCGACCTCTGTCGCATCAGCTACGGCGGTGCCGTGCGCGTCACCTCGCCGGCGCTGGAAACCATCTACCACCTGCAGATTCTCCTCAGCGGCCATTGCCTCTGGCGCGGCCACAAGCAGGAGCACTACCTGGCCCCCGGCGAGCTGTTGCTGATCAACCCTGACGACCCGGTGGACCTGACCTATTCGGACGATTGCGAAAAATTCATCCTGAAGATGCCGACCACCCTGCTGGAAAGCATCTGCGAGGAGCAGCGCTGGCATCGGCCGAGCCCCGGCGTGCGTTTCCTGCAGAACAATTACCAGCTCAATGAGCTGGAAGGCTTCGTCAACCTGCTGGCCATGGTCTGCCAGGAGGCGGAAGCGAGCGACGCACTGCCGAGGGTGCAGGAGCATTACGCGCAGATCGTCGCCAGCAAGATGCTCAGTCTGATGAAGACCAACGTCAGCCGCGAGAGCCTGGGCTGCCAGGAGGCCTCCTTCGAGCGCATCCTGGCCTACATCGAGCACAACCTGAAACAGGACATCAGCAGCGAGTTCCTCGCTCGTCAGGCCAGCATGAGTCTGCGCTCCCTCTACGCGCTGTTCGAGCGCCACCTGGGCACCACGCCCAAGCACTACATCCGCCAGAAGAAGCTGGAGCGCATTCGCGCCTGCCTGGCCGACCCGAGCTGCAACGTGCGCAACGTCACCGAGCTGGCCCTGGATTACGGCTTCCTGCACCTCGGGCGTTTCTCCGAGAGCTACAAGGGGCTGTTTGGTGAATTGCCTTCCGACACGCTGAAGCGGCGCGGGCTCTGATCTCGCCTGCTTTTTTCCTTGTGGGAACGAATTCATTCGCGATCGGCGTGTGCGCAGCGGCAACAACGGCAACGCTGTGCGTTGCCTTCGCGAATGAATTCGCTCTTACAGGCGTTTACCAGGACTCTGCAAAAAACGGATAGCGATCTGCAAAAAGCGGATATTGCCGTTTCCCCCGCATCCCTAACCTGACCTGGCCTGAACAATAACAACGGAGGCCCTGGCCATGTCCCTGGGATTCGATTTCCTGCACTCGCTGCTTGAGGACGACAAAGAGAAGGGCGTCTACCGCTGCAAGCGGGAGATGTTCACCGACCCGCGTCTGTTCGAACTGGAAATGAAACACATCTTCGAAGGCAACTGGATCTATCTCGCCCACGAGAGCCAGATTCCCGAGAAGAACGACTACCTCACCCTCAACATGGGGCGCCAGCCGATCTTCATCGCGCGCAACAAGGACGGTGAGCTCAATGCCTTCCTCAACGCCTGCAGCCATCGCGGTGCGCAGCTGTGCCGGCACAAGAGCGGCAACCGTTCCTCCTATACCTGCCCGTTCCACGGCTGGACCTTCAACAACTCCGGCAAGCTGTTGAAAGTGAAGGACCCGGCTGAAGCCGGCTATCCGTCCAGCTTCAACTGCGAAGGCTCCCACGACCTGACGAAAGTGGCTCGCTTCGAGTCCTATCGCGGCTTCCTCTTCGGCAGCCTGAACGCCGACGTGAAGCCCCTGGTCGAGCACCTGGGCGAGTCCGCCAAGATCATCGACATGATCGTCGACCAGTCCCCCGAGGGCCTGGAAGTCCTGCGCGGTTCCTCCAGCTACATCTACGAGGGCAACTGGAAGCTGACCGCCGAAAATGGCGCCGACGGCTACCACGTGAGTTCCGTGCACTGGAACTACGCCGCCACCCAGAACCAGCGCAAGCAGCGCGAAGCGGGTGAAGAGATCAAGACCATGAGCGCCGGCAGCTGGGCCAAGAACGGCGGTGGTTTCTACTCCTTCGACCACGGCCACCTGCTGCTCTGGACCCGCTGGGCCAACCCGGAAGACCGTCCGCTCTACGAGCGTCGTGACGAACTGGCCCGGGAATTCGGCCAGGCCCGTGCCGACTGGATGATCGAGAACTCGCGCAACCTCTGCCTGTACCCGAACGTCTACCTGATGGACCAGTTCAGCTCGCAGATCCGTATCGCCCGGCCGATCTCCGTCAACCAGACCGAGATCACCATCTACTGCATCGCGCCGAAGGGCGAGAGCGCCGAGGCCCGCGCCAAGCGCATCCGCCAGTACGAGGACTTCTTCAACGTCAGCGGCATGGCCACTCCGGACGACCTGGAAGAATTCCGCTCCTGCCAGCTGGGCTACCAGGGCAGCCGTGGCTGGAACGACATGTCCCGTGGCGCCGAGCACTGGGTCGAAGGCGCCGACGCCGCCGCCCAGGAAATCGACCTGCACCCGCTGCTCTCCGGCGTGCGCACCGAAGACGAAGGCCTGTTCGTGCTGCAGCACAAGTACTGGCAGGAAACCATGCTCAAGGCCGCCGCGGCCGAGCAGCAACTGATCCCCCTGGAGGCCGTGCAATGAGCATCTCTTACGACGCCGTGCGCGACTTCCTCTACCGCGAAGCGCGCTACCTGGACGACAAGGACTGGGACAACTGGCTGGAGCTGTACGCCAGCGACGCCAGCTTCTGGATGCCGTCCTGGGACGACCGCGACGAGCTGACCGAAGACCCGCAGACCGAAATCTCGCTGATCTGGTACGGCAATCGTGGCGGCCTGGAAGACCGCGTGTTCCGCATCAAGACCGAGCGTTCCAGCGCGACCATGCCGGACACCCGCACCTCCCACAACATCAGCAACATCGAGATCCTCGAAGTGGCCGATGGGCAGTGCAAGGTGCGCTTCAACTGGCACACCCTGAGCTTCCGCTACAAGACCGTGGACAGCTACTTCGGCACCAGCTTCTACACCCTCGACGTGCGCGGCGAGAGCCCGCTGATCAAGGCGAAGAAGGTCGTTCTCAAGAACGACTACGTGCGCCAGGTAATAGACATCTACCACATCTAAAAACACGGCCTGAGGCTGTTGCACTTGCCCATGCTGCGTTGGAAGACGGTTCGAAATGCTCATTCACTACAGTGAACTCCGCTTTCTCACCGCCTTCCGCCTTGCCTGGCCTGCGCTCACGACGCCCCAGACCGCGTTTTGCGGAGTTTGATATGACTCACAAGATCGCACTGACTTTCGAAGACGGCGTCACCCGTTTCATCGACGCCACGCCCAGCGAAACCGTGGCTGACGCTGCCTATCGGCAGGGCATCAACATCCCGCTGGACTGCCGCGACGGCGCCTGCGGCACCTGCAAGTGCTTCGCCGAAGCCGGCCGCTACGACCTGGGCCAGGACTACATCGAGGATGCACTGAGCGAGGAAGAAGCCGCCCAGGGCTACGTGCTCACCTGCCAGATGCGCGCCGAGAGCGATTGCGTGGTGCGCGTGCCGGCGTCCTCCGACGTCTGCAAGACCCAGCAGGCCAGCTTCGAGGCGAGCATCAGCGCCGTGCGCCAGCTCTCCGACAGCACCATTTCGCTGTCCATCAAGGGCGAGTCCCTCGCCAGGCTGGCCTTCCTGCCGGGCCAGTACGTCAACGTGAAAGTGCCGGGGAGCGAGCAGACCCGGGCCTATTCCTTCAGCTCCCTGCAGAAGGATGGCGAGGTCAGCTTCCTGATCCGCAACGTGCCGGGCGGCCTGATGAGCAGCTTCCTCACCGGTCTGGCCAAGGCTGGCGACAGCATGTCCCTGGCCGGTCCGCTGGGCAGCTTCTACCTGCGCGACATCCGTCGCCCGCTGCTGCTGCTGGCCGGCGGCACGGGCCTGGCGCCCTTCACCGCGATGCTGGAGAAGATCGCGGAAGAGGGCAGCGATCATGCATTGCACCTGATCTACGGCGTGACCAACGACTTCGACCTGGTGGAGATGGACAAGCTGGAAGCCTTCGCCGCGCGCATCCCCAACTTCACCTACAGCGCCTGCGTGGCCAACCCGGAAAGCAGCTACCCGCAGAAGGGCTACGTGACCCAGCACATCGAGCCGAAGCACCTCAACGACGGCGACGTGGATGTCTACCTGTGCGGCCCGCCGCCCATGGTCGAGGCGGTCAGCCAGTACATCCGCGAGCAGGGCATCTCGCCCGCGAATTTCTACTACGAGAAGTTCGCCGCCAGCGCGGCGTGACGCATGTCGACGTAGGTTGTGGCTGAGCGCAGCGAAGCCCAACGACTCGCGAGTTGCGTTGGGCCTCGCGTAGCTCGGCCCAACCTACGGATTGCATAGCCAATTCAAGGGGCTGCCATGTACAAGAGATTCCAGGACAAGGTCGCGCTGGTCACCGGCGCGGCGCAGGGTATCGGCCGCCGCGTGGCCGAGCGGCTGGTGGAGGAGGGCGCACGGGTGGTTGCCGTGGACCGTTCCGAGCTGGTCTTCGAGTTGCAGGACGAACTGGGAGCGGGCAGCGGGATGCTGGCCCTGACCGCCGACCTCGAACAGTTCGCCGAGTGCCATCGCGTCGCCGCCGCCGCAGTGGAGCGCTTCGGCCGGTTGGACATCCTCATCAACAACGTGGGCGGGACCATCTGGGCCAAGCCCTACGAGCACTACCAGGAACACGAGATCGAGGCCGAAGTGCGGCGCTCACTGTTCCCCACCCTCTGGTGCTGCCACGCCGCGCTGCCCTTCATGCTGGAGCAGGGCGCGGGCGCGATCGTTAACGTGTCCTCCATCGCCACCCGTGGCGTGAACCGCGTGCCCTATGGTGCGGCCAAGGGCGGGGTGAATGCCCTCACCGCCTGCCTGGCCTTCGAGAACGCCGGGCGGGGCATCCGCGTCAACGCCACCGCACCGGGCGGCACCGAAGCGCCGCCGCGCCGTATCCCGCGCAACACCGCGCAGCAGAGCGAAGAAGAGAAGGCCTGGTACCAGCAGATCGTGGACCAGACCATCGATAGCAGCTTGATGAAGCGCTACGGGACCATCGACGAGCAGGTCGGGGCGATCCTTTTCCTCGCCTCCGACGAAGCCACCTACATCACCGGCGTAACCCTGCCGGTGGGCGGAGGTGACCTGGGCTGACAGCCTGTGGGAATTGACCTGTGGGAGCGAATTCATTCGCGAATGAATTCGCTCCCACCAAGAAGTACCTACAGGGCACCACCGGACCGGCACCGTCACGCGCCCGTCCCTGCGGTTTCTACACAACAACAACAAAAGAGACACATGCCATGCGAAAACTCGACGTACACGCGATCATCGATAACGCGCGCTTCACGCCCTTCCACTGGATGGTGATGTGCTGGTGCGCACTCCTGCTCATCTTCGACGGCTACGACCTGTTCATCTACGGCGTGGTCCTGCCCGTGCTCATGAAGGAATGGGGCCTGACCCCGCTTGAAGCCGGCGCCCTGGGCAGCTACGCGCTGTTCGGCATGATGTTCGGCGCCCTGACCTTCGGTTCCCTGGCCGACAAGATCGGCCGCAAGAAGGGGATCGCCATCTGCTTCGTGCTGTTTTCCGGCTTCACCGTGCTCAATGGCTTTGCCAGCTCGCCCACCGAATTCGGCATCTGCCGCTTCATCGCCGGCCTCGGCATCGGCGGACTGATGCCCAACGTGGTGGCGCTGATGAACGAGTACGCGCCGAAGAAACTGCGCAGCACCCTGGTGGCCATCATGTTCAGCGGCTATTCCCTGGGCGGGATGCTGTCGGCCGGCGTGGGCATCTACATGCTGCCGCGCTTCGGCTGGGAAGCCATGTTCTTCGCCGCGCTGCTGCCGCTCCTGCTGCTGCCGCTGGTCCTCTGGTACCTGCCGGAATCCGTCGGCTTCCTGCTGCGCCAGGGCCGCGTCGAACAGGCCCGCGCCATCCTCAAGCGCATCGACCCGCAGGCTTCCATCGGTGACAAGGACGAACTGGTGTTGAACGAAGTGAAAGTGCAGGGTGCCCCGGTGCTGGAACTCTTCCGCGAAGGCCGTGGCGTGCGCACGCTGATGATCTGGGTGGCGTTCTTCTGCTGCCTGCTGATGGTCTACGCGCTCAGCTCCTGGTTACCGAAACTGATGGCCAACGCCGGCTACAGCCTGGGCTCCAGCCTGTCGTTCCTGCTGGCCCTGAACTTCGGCGGCATGTTCGGCGCCATCGCCGGTGGCTGGCTGGGGGACCGCTTCAACCTGCCCAGGGTGGTGGTGGCCTTCTTCATCGTCGCCGCCGTGTCCATCAGCCTGCTGGGCTTCAAGAGCCCGACCCCGTTGCTTTACCTGCTGATCGCCATCGCCGGCGCCACCACTATCGGCACGCAGATCCTGCTCTACGCCACCGCCGCGCAATTCTATGGCCTGGCATTCCGCTCCACGGGTCTCGGCTGGGCCTCGGGCATCGGCCGCAACGGCGCCATCGTCGGCCCGCTGCTGGGTGGCGCGCTGCTGGGCATCAACCTGCCGCTGCAACTGAACTTCATGGCCTTCGCCATTCCGGGTGCCATCGCCGCCCTGGCCATGTGCTTCGTCCACCAGCGCCAGCCCAAGGCCGTGCCGCTGGCGACCGCCGCCCAGGGTTGATCCGCCGCGGGGCGCTCGGGCGCCCCCTGCCTGATGAGAAAAAGGAGCGCCGAAATGGCCGCTTTCACCGCCGCCCAGCTGCGTGCGCCTCGACGTCGAACGATTCAGGGAACGATGCCATGACCCGCCTGTTCAGGGACTGCTCGCTGTCCGCGCTGGTGGCGGGGTTCATCGCCACGGTGATTTCCTACGCCGGCCCGCTGGTGATCATCTTCCAGGCCGCCAAGAGCGCCGGGCTGCCGGCCGAGGTGCTGTCCTCCTGGGTGTGGGCCATCTCCATCGGCAGCGCGGTGCTGGGCATCGTGCTCAGCATCCGCTTCCGCGTGCCCATCGTGATCGCCTGGTCGGCGCCCGGCTCGGCGTTGCTGGTGGCCATGCTGCCGGACATCAGCCTCAACGAGGCGGTGGGGGCCTATATCCTGGCCAATGCGCTGATCCTGCTGGTGGGATTGTCCGGCGCCTTCGACCGCATTGTCGGCAAGCTGCCGGCGGCCATCTCAGCGGCGATGCTGGCGGGCATCCTGTTCAGCTTCGGAACCCAGCTGTTCGTCTCGCTGAAGGACAAGCCAGCGATGGTGCTGGCGATGTTCGTCACCTACCTGGCGTTCCGCCGCCTGCTGCCGCGTTACGCGGTGATGGCCGTGCTGGTGGTGGGTTGCGCCTTCGCGTTCGCGGCTGGCGAGCTGAACGCCTCGGCACTGGTGATCGGCTTCGCCACGCCGGTATGGATCGCCCCGGAATTCAGCTGGCACGCCATGCTCAACATCGCCTTGCCGCTGGTGATGGTGGCCCTCACCGGGCAGTTCGTGCCGGGCATCGCCGTGCTGCGCAACGACGGCTACCAGACCCCGGCCAGCCCGATCATTTCCGCCAGCGCCCTGGGCAGCCTGCTGCTGGCGCCGTTTGGCTGCCACGGCCTGAACCTGGCTGCGATCACCGCCGCCATCTGCACCGGCCGCGAGTCCCACGAAGACCGCGACAAGCGCTATGTGGCCGGGGTGATCGGTGGGCTGTTCTACCTGCTGCTGGGCATCTTCGGCGCCACCCTGGTGTCCATCTTCAGCGCCTTCCCCAAGGAGCTGATCGCGGCCCTGGCTGGGCTGGCCCTGTTCGCCGCCATCGCCGGTGCGCTGGCGGGCTCCATGGCCGTGCCGGATGACCGCGAGGCGGCGCTGGTGACCTTCCTGGTAACGGCCTCCGGCATGTCCTTCCTCGGACTGTCGGCGGCCTTCTGGGGGCTGATCTTCGGCCTCTTCGCCCACCTGCTGCTGAAGGCGCGTCGTGCGCCCCAGGCGACACCGGAACGGGAGGAGGCGCTCGAAGCCAATCCCTGACCGAGCCCGGTGATGGACCTGCTGCGGGAGCTGTCCGCAGCCATCGCCACACCTCTCCCGATTTGCGTGCCAGGGCCCCTATAGAGAGCCCGCGGGGGAGTTCTGTCCCTATAAAAACAAGAGCGACGACATGACCCACAACACAAGCAAACTCTGTGTACTGCTTTCCGCCGGCGTGAGCGCCGGGTTCGCCCAGGCCGCCGAGTCCGGTTTCATTGCCGGCTCCACCGCGACCCTGCAGGCGCGCAACTACTACTTCAGCCGTGACTACTCGGACATCGTCGGCCCGAACAAACAGTCCAAGGCCGAAGAGTGGGCCCAGGGCTTCATCCTCAACTTCAAGTCCGGCTACACCCCGGGCCCGGTGGGTTTCGGCCTGGACGCCATCGGCACCCTCGGCATCAAGCTCGACAGCAGCCCCGACCGGGTCAACACCGGCCTGCTGCCGGTGCAGGACGACGGCGAGGCCGCCGACGAATACAGCCGTCTCGGCGTCGCCGGCAAGATGCGCTTCTCCAGGACCGAGCTGAAGGCCGGCGAGCTGCAGCCCAACCTGCCGGTGCTGGTATTCAGCGACATCCGCCTGTTGCCGCCCAGCTATCAGGGCGCCAGCATCACCTCCAACGAGATCGCCGGGTTGACCCTGCAGGGCGGCCACCTGACGTCCACCAGCCTGCGCAACGAGGCCGGCGACGACAAGATGCAGGCCATGCTCGGTCACCTGCCGCAGCGCCAGGCGTCCAGCGATGCCTTCAACTACGCAGGTGCCGATTACGCCTTCAATTCCAACCGCACGACGGCCAGTGCCTGGTACGCGCAGCTGGAAGACATCTATGACCAGCGCTTCTTCGGCCTCAAGCACAGCGAGCCGGTGGGCGACTGGGTGCTGGGCGCCAACGTCGGCTACTTCGACTCCAGCGAGGACGGCAGGAAACTGATCGGCGACATCGACAACCAGGCCTTCTTCTCCCTGTTGTCGGCCAAGCGTGGCGGCCACACCTTCTTCGTTGGCTACCAGGCCATGTTCGGTGACAGCTCTTTCCCACGGGTGTTCGCCAACGTCAGCCCGCTGGGTAACGAGGTGCCGACTTTCGAGTTCGCCTTCGCCGACGAACGCTCGTGGCAGGCGCGCTACGACTACGACTTCGCCGCCCTCGGTATTCCCGGCCTGGTGGCCAGCACCCGCTACATCACCGGCGACAACGTGGATACGGGCCAGGGCTTCGAAGGCAAGGACCGGGAGCGCGACCTGGACATCAGCTACGCCGTCCAGAGCGGCACCCTCAAGGGGCTCGGCGTGCGCGTGCGCAACGTCACCGCGCGCTCCAACTACCGCACCGATATCGACGAGAACCGCTTGATCCTGAGTTACACCTGGACGCTGTTCTAAGACCGAGGGCCGCTGCCTGGCATGGGCAGGGCCTGCTTTACCTGTGGGGGCGATTTCAATCGCCAGGCGGGTCGGAGGCCCGCCACGTTCAGGCCCAGATGGGGCAGCTGCGCTGCCCTTGGCGAATGAATTCACCTCTACAGGACCTTGTATCCCGCGAAGTAGAAGGAGCTTTTCTCATGCCACGCAATCTTCTGGCCGCACTGCTGCTTGGCAGTGGCGGCCTTCTTTGTCTGTCCGCCCATCTCGCCATCAGCGCCTGGATGCTGGGCCTGGCCCTGGCCGCCATTGCCGCAGGTGGTGTGCTTTACCATCTGCAGCCGCCCCGGCTGGTCGAGGTGCGGGTCGAGGTACCGGTGTACGAGCCGGCGCGCCCGGTTGTCAGCGAACGCGGTCCGGAGCCTGCACCGGTCGCCCCGAGCATCCACTTGAACGCGCCACTGGGCGAGCTGCTCGACGCCATCCTCCACTGCGAGGCGGACATGCAGTACGCCAACAGCCTGGCCCGCGCGGCCGGCGAAAAGGTGCAGCTCGGCGCCGAGAGCATGCAGGCCACCGCAGGTGCCATCGGCGAGCTGGATGCCTACATGGTGCATATCGGCCAGGTGTTCAACGAGCTGGGCAGCCAGTCCATGCGCATCGGCGCCATCGTCGGGAGCATCCAGGACATCGCCCGGCAGACCAACCTGCTGGCCCTGAATGCCGCCATCGAGGCGGCGCGGGCCGGCGCCCATGGCCGGGGCTTCGCGGTGGTTGCCGATGAGGTACGCAATCTCTCGCTGCGGGCGAACGAGTCCAGTGGGCAGATCCGCCTGATTGCCGAAGGCCTGCAGAAGGCCGCTGAAGAGGCGAGGGCGGGAATGGAGCATGTGAGCGGCTCCACCCGCGCCGGTCTGGAGAAATCCGCCGCGGCCCTGCAGGCCATGGGTGAGATGCGGGCAGGGGCGGCGGCGCGGGTGGAAATCGTCGAGAGGATCGTCCAGCGGCTTGCCGGGCAGCGGAGCCTGGCGCAGCGCATGGCCGGATTGTTGGAAGAGGGCGCCTGAGCGGCGCCCTTTGGCGACTTGGCGTCAGGCGTTCACGTTCACCACAACTCGGCCGCGCACCTGGCCGGCCAGCAGCTCGCCAGCCACGGCGATGGCATCGCCCAGGCCGATCTCGCGGGTGATGGCGTCCAGCTGGTTGAAGTCGAGGTCACGCGCCAGACGGTCCCAGGCTGCGATGCGCTCGGCACGCGGGCGGGTGACGCTGTTGATTCCCAGCAGGCTCACGCCACGCAGGATGAAAGGCGCCACGGTGGCGGGGAAGTCCATGCCCTGGGCCAGGCCGCAGGCGGCCACGGCACCATCCGCGCGCAGGCCGGCGCAGACGTTGGCCAGGGTGTGGCTGCCTACCGAGTCGATGGCGGCGACCCAGCGCTCCTTGGCCAGTGGGCGACCCGGTTCGGAAAGCTCGTTGCGGTCGATGATCTCCGCGGCACCCAGGCCCTTCAGGTAGTCCGCTTCACGGGTACGACCGGTAGCCGCCACCACGCGATAGCCGAGGCGGGCGAGCAGGGCGATGGCGAAGCTGCCCACGCCACCGTTGGCGCCGGTGACCAGCACGTCGCCCTGGCCGGGTTTCAGGCCGTGGCGCTCCAGGGCCAGCAGGCAGAGCATGGCGGTGTAGCCGGCGGTGCCGATGGCCATGGCCTGGCGGGGGCTGAAGGCGGCTGGCAGCGGGATCAGCCAGTCGCCGTTCAGGCGTGCCTTCTGGGCCAGGCCGCCCCAATGGGTTTCACCCACGCCCCAGCCGTTAAGCAGCACCGCGTCGCCCACCTTGTAGTCCGGGTGGCTGCTGGCTTCCACGGTGCCGGCCAGGTCGATGCCCGGCACCATGGGGAACTGCCGCACCACCGGGCTCTTGCCGGTGATGGCCAGGCCGTCCTTGTAGTTCAGCGTGCTGTAGTCCACTCGAACCGTGACGTTGCCTTCGGGCAGTTGCGCCTCGTCCAGTTGGGTTTTGCGGGCGCGGTAACCGGCCTCGTCCTTCTCGATCAGGATTGCGTCGAACATGCTCACACCTCCAATTAGACCAGTCGTCTATAAATAGGCCCGAAAAACCGCGCGCCCACAGGGGCTAGCGCGGCAATCCGGCGAGAAAACCCTTGAAGAACACCTCCAGCGGAACGTTGTCCCGCGTCAGCCGGGCACGCAACACGGCGCCTTCCCAGCCGATCCAGAAGAACGCCGCCAACCCATCGCAATCCGCATTCGCCGACAGCTCGCCGGCCGTGCGGGCTTCACGCAGGCACTCGGCCAGGCGGTCCTGCCAACTGCACAGGATGGCTTCCAGTTGCAGGCGGAAACCCTCCGGCAGGATGGCCACTTCCTGCCCCAGGTTGCCCACCAGGCAGCCGCGGCAGAACTGGTGCCGGACCATGCCGGCCTTGGCGTCCTCGACGAAGTCACGGAGGCGCTGCAGTGGGGGCACGTCGTCCTGCAGGAGGTAGCGGTCGAGCTTGTGGGCGAAGTAGCCGGCGTAGCTCTCCAGCACCGCCTGGCCGAAGGCTTCCTTGCTATCGAAGTAGTGATAGAAGGAGCCCTTGGGCACGCCCACGCGCTTGAGCACCGCATCGATGCCGGTGGACATGAAACCCTGCTCGGTAAGGATCTCCATGCCGCAACGGATCAGTGCGGCACGGGTATCGTCGAAGTCGCGATCGACCTTGGGCGGCCGGCCGCGACGGGGTTTGGAATTGGCTTCGGTCATGGGGAGGGGATTTTAGACTGATCGTCTAGAAGGTCAATCGCTACCAATGTTGTAGGGAGCACCTTGTAGGAGCGAATTCATTCGCGAAGGGGCCGCGAAGCGGCCCCGTTGCTCGCATCGCGAATGAATTCGCTCCCACAGACAGGGCCCGCCATCAAGCCGGAATATCCCCCAACACCTCACGAATCCGCTGGGCGATATGGCCGACATGGGTTTCCAGGGCGAAGTGCCCGGTATCCAGCAGTTCCACCACCGCATTGGGGTTATCGCGCTTGAACGCCTCGGCTCCCGGCGGGATGAAGAACGGATCGTGCTCGCCCCAGATCACCAGGGTCGGCAACCGGGTATCACGGAAGAACGCCTGGAACGCCGGGTAGAGCTTCAGGTTGTTGGCGTAGTCGAGGAACAGGTCGAGCTGGATCTCCTTGTTACCCGGGCGTTCCAGCAGCAGCGCATCCAGGTAGTACGACTCGGGGGCCACCAGCGCCAGGTCCTTCACGCCATGCACGTACTGCCAGCGGGTGCCTTCCAGGTTCAGCACGGCATCGTGCACCACCTTGCGGCGCTCGGGGTTGCCGGGCTCGGCCCAGTAGGCGCGGATCGGCTCCCAGGCATCGCCCAGGCCTTCCAGGTAGGCGTTGCCGTTCTGCGAGATCAGCCCGGTGACCCGTTCCGGATGGGCCAGGGCCAGGCGCAGGCCGGTGGGAGCGCCGTAGTCGAACACATAGAGGGCGTAGCGCTCGAGACCCAGCTTCTCGACGAAGGCGCCGAGGGTGACGGCCAGGGCATCGAAGCTGTAGCGGTATTCGCGTTCTGCGGGGATTTCGGTGAAACCGAACCCCGGGAGGTCCGGCGCGATGATGTGGAACTTGTCGGCCAGCAGCGGGATCAGGTCGCGGAACTGGTGGGACGAGCTGGGATAGCCGTGCACCAGCAGCAGCGTGGGCGCGGCGGGATCGCCGGCTTCACGGTAGAAGACGCGAACACCGTCGGCTTCGACGAATTGGTGGCGAACCGGGATATGCACGATGGGCGAGGTCATGGCGGTCACTCCGTAACTTGTAAAAGCACGTTTGAGGGTTACTGCTGGGGCTGAGTATGAACCTGTTATGTAACCTGTCAATAGATATAATTGGGGTTACTTGCGCCGTTCGTCGTAACTGTTCATTTGCGTTTTATGAGGTTACTCTTTCGCCATTCACCTCTCCGGAGCGCCATCATGACCACCGCCGCTTCCTCACCGCCTCTCGAACCCTTCGTACTGGCCGACCACCCCGTGCTGGACATGCTCAACACCCTGGCGGCGCTGGACGGTGCTCCCCTGGAGTTCTGGCGCAGCGATGAGGATGTCCAGGCCTGGCTGGAGCGAACCGGCTGGGAACCGCCCACGGCGCATTTCGCCAGGGGCGAATTGCTGCAGGCGGCGCTGACCCTGCGTGAAGCGGTGCGCGGGCTGGTGGAGCAGCGCAAGGCAGGCGGCCAGGGTTCGCCGGATGTCCTCAACCGCTTCCTGGCGGCACCCAGCCACTTGCGACTGGACTGGCCTGCAAGCGGAGAGCCGCGACTGGAGAAGGTGCGGGCAAGCGCTACCGCTGAACAGTACCTGGCGCCCTTGGCCGAGGCGGCGGCGCAGCTGCTGGTGGATGGCGACTTCAACCTGGTGCGCGAATGCGAGCACCCGGACTGTGTGCTCTGGTTCTACGACCGCACCAAATCCCATCGCCGCCGCTGGTGCAGCATGGCGCTGTGCGGCAACCGGCATAAGGTGGCCGAGTTCCGCAAACGCAAGCAGCAGTAGGCTGCGCTCTTCTCTTGTGGGAGCGAATACATTCGCGATTGAAATTGCTCCCACAGGACTACCGACTCACCCGTGCAGCTTAATTTCCCGCTGCCTCGCCACGTTCTTTGGGTATTGGTCCCAGTCGTAGCGAGAGAACCCCATGAATCATCCCCAAGGACTCCATCGTCTGCCGTTGCCGGGCAGCGAACTTCTTGCCATCGAAGTTGGAAATAGCCGCCTGTGCCTGTTGCGTGGCGATCAGCCGTTGGCGCAGGTCGTCACTGAGGAGGAGGGAGGCCAGCCGCTGTTCCGGTTGCAGGAGGTGGCAAGTGGGCAAGCCGATGGCGCGATCCGTGCGTTCTGCTATTGGCATTTCGCCCGTTCGCCGGAGCACCAGCGCCTGGCCTGGCGGCTGGAGGTCCCAGTCGACCGCGCCGTGCGTAGCGGGCTGCTGATTCCCGGCAGCGCGGGGCTGTTCATCGCCGAGCGCAGCCTGTTCTGGCAACTGCCTGATCCCTGGCTGCGTGGCGCCCAGGGCAACGGCTATCCGCAAACGATGGTGATGAGCGCCAATGGCCGCCGCCACCCCCTGCGCGCACCCAAGGCCCGGGGCGAGGTCTATCGCCGCTTCGATGCGCGCCTGGGCAGCTGGGTTTCCCTGCGTACCCTGGATATCGAACTGGACCTGGAACGCTTCAACCGCTGGCAGAACAGTCCGCGCGTCCTGGAATTCTGGCAGGAGGGCGGCAGTCTCGAGCAGCACCGCGATTACCTGCAGAAGCTGGCGGACGACCCGCACACCCTGACCCTGATCGGCTGTTTCGACGACGAGCCCTTCGCCTATTTCGAGGCGTACTGGGCCAAGGAAGACCGCATTGCGCCGTTCTACGCGGCGGACGACTACGACCGGGGCATCCACATGCTGGTGGGCGAGGAAAAGCACCGTGGCCCGCACAAGGTGGCGAGCTGGCTATCGGCCCTCGCGCACTACCTGTTCCTCGACGACAGCCGCACCCGCAAGGTGGTGGCCGAACCCCGCGCCGACAACGCCCGGATGATCGGTCACATGCAGGCCCAGGGTTTCTATCGCGAGAAGGAGTTCGACTTTCCCCACAAGCGCGCGGCGCTGATGGCGCTGGGGCGGGAGTGGTTCTTCGAGCGTTGTGAGTTGTGTTGACGAGGGCAAATAGGGGCAGCGTCTGGTTGTGGCAGCGAATTTGTTCGCGAAGAGCCGCCTGCGGCTTTCCGATCATCTCAGGACAGGCCTACGGCCTGTTTCGCGATTGAAATCGCTCCCACAACGAAGGGGCAGGAGCGCGCTGTTCACGCACCCTTGCACATCTCGCGCTCGGCTCCGACCGTCTTGCGGCAGTGGATCAGCGCGTCGCGGATCATGAAGTTGACCAGGGTAGGAGAGACGCCCAGTTCCTGGGCGATTTCCTTCTGTGGCTTGCCATGGATGCGGTACATCTCGAAGGCGTATCGGGTGCGTTCGGGGAGCTGGCCGAGGGCATTGGCCACCATCTCCAGGGTTTCCTGGTGCAGATGCAGGGCTTCGGGGGATGCGCTGGCGTGCTGTTCCACGTTCAGGCCCTCTTCTTCGCTGCTGGAGTGGCGCAGTTCGAGGGTCTGCTTGCGGTAATGGTCGATGGCCAGGTTGCGCACGGTCTGGAACATGTAGCTCAGCTGCGCCTTGAAGGAGAGTTTGAGCAATGGGGCAGACTGCAGCCTGAAGAAGGCGTCCTGGACGACGTCTTCGGCGCGGTAGTGGCAGCCGGTGATACGGGCGGCGATCTTGACCATCATGGAGCGATGATCGATGAAGGCCTGCAGGGATGAGTGGGGGTGACCGGCGGCAACGCAGTCAACAGGTCCTTGTTCTGGCATTGGGTTCACCTGTGCGCTTTCTTGGTATTGCTTTTCTGGTTGGGGGCGAGGCGGGGCACAAAATTAGTGGTAACGCCATACACTGTCAAATAAGAATCATTAGCATTATTTGAGATTGTGTCGGAATCTTTCCCTCCAGGGACTGTCGCGTTGCGAGTGGGAATCTTTCTTGATGGCGCGGTGGGTTTCCCGATCCAGGCGACGGGAAAGCGCCTTTTCCAGGTCGCGAGCACGAGCAACATCCCGAAGTAATTTCTTGTCATCCTCATCCGTTCTTCTCAGTGAAAGCGTTGGAGGCAGCCGCCCCGGACGGGTTTCAACAGAGGAGAGAAGCACCGTGTTCGATCGTGACGACGTGATTTTCCAGGTGGTGGTGAACCACGAAGAGCAGTACTCCATCTGGCCGGAGTACAAGGCCATCCCGGCTGGCTGGCGTGCAGCCGGCAAGAGCGGCCTGAAGAAGGAATGCCTCGAATATATCGAGCAGGTCTGGACCGACATGCGTCCGCTGAGCCTTCGTCAGCAGATGGAAGGCGTGACGGCCTGAGGGGACGGACATGGTCGCACTGCGTCTGTTCTGCATGCCGTACTCCGGCGCCAGCGCGATGGCCTATGCCCGCTGGCGCCGCAAGGTGCCGAAATGGCTGGCGATCCGCCCGGTGGAGTTGCCGGGCCGTGGTTCCCGTCATGGCGAACCCTTCGCGACCGATGTCCTGACGCTGGCGCGCGGGCTGGCCAACGAGATCCGTGGCGAGGCGCGGCAACCCTACGCACTGTTCGGTCACAGCCTCGGTGGCCTGCTGGCCTTCGAGATGGCCCATGCCCTGCGCGAGCTGGACGTGCCGCGTCCGGTGGCGCTGTTCATATCGGGAAGCGCCGCCCCGGCGCGGCGTGACTTCTCCGGGTTCGCCACGGCCAGGAGCGACGCCGAGCTGATCGCCAAGCTGCGCAGCCTGGGCGGTACGCCGGAAGAAGTGCTGGCCAATCGCGAATTGCTGGATCTGCTGCTACCCGTGCTGCGCGCCGACTTCCTGCTCTGCGGCCAGTACCGCTATCACCCGCGAGAGCCGCTGTCGATCCCGATGCATGTCCTCGGCGGACACCGCGACAGCATCAGTGTCGACGACCTGCTGGCGTGGCAGGAAGAAACCGCGTCCAGCTTCTCCCTCGACATGCACGAGGGGCATCACTTCTTCATCCATGACAACGAGGGGCGGGTACTGCGCACCCTCAAGTCCCATCTGGGACGGCACCTGCGCTACCGCTCTTCCTGGGGTTGGTCCCCGGACGTCCGCCCGGCGGACAGGATTTCCCAGACGGGTGGCTGAGCCGCCCGCATTCCCCGATCAAACCGATTGCAAGCCGTACTCAGGCAGGAACGAAAAATGACGGAAGTGTTCGATCTCCCAGGCACCCTGGTGGAGGCGCTGCAGTGTCGCGCTGCGGCGGAGCCGGAACGTGTGGCCCTGCGGTTCCTCGGCGGGGACCAGCCAACCGGCGAGGTGCTCGACTACCGCCAGCTGGACTGGCGTGCCCGCCGCATCGCCGCCGCGCTGCAACAGCGCGCCAGCGTCGGGGATCGCGCCGTGTTGCTGTTCAACAGCGGCCCGGACTACGTCGCCAGCTTTTTCGCCTGCCTGTATGCCGGTGTGATCGCGGTTCCGGCCTATCCGCCGGAGTCCAACCGTCACCATCACTTGCAGCGCTTGCACTCGATACTCGACGACGCCGAGCCGGCCCTGGTGTTGACCTCCACCGGCCTTGAAGTCCAGTTGCGGTCCGCACTGGGCGAGCAGTCCGGCCGCCTGCTCTGCGTCGACCGCCTGGCCACGGACCTGACCGAGGCCTTCCAGCCGGTGGAACTGTCCGGCGAGCACATCGCCTTCCTGCAATACACCTCCGGCTCCACTTCGCTTCCCAAGGGCGTGCAGGTCAGCCACGGCAACCTGGTGGCCAACGAGCAGATGATCCGCCACGGCTTCGGCATCTGCGATGACGACGTGATCGTCAGCTGGCTGCCGCTCTACCACGACATGGGCCTGATCGGCGGCCTGCTGCAGGGCATCTGGAGCGGCGTGCCGGTGGTGCTGATGTCGCCGCAATACTTCCTCGAACGCCCGGTGCGCTGGCTGGAAGCCATCAGCCAGTTCGGCGGCACCGTCAGCGGCGGCCCGGACTTCGCCTACCGCCTGTGCTGCGAGCGCATCAGCGAATCGGCCATGGCTCGCCTCGACCTGTCCGGCTGGCGCCTGGCGTTCTCCGGCTCGGAGCCCATCCGCAAGGACAGCCTCGATGCGTTCGCGGAGACGTTCGCTGCCTGCGGTTTCTCCAGCGCGTCCTGGTTTGCCTGCTACGGCCTGGCCGAGGCGACGCTCTTCGTCACCGGCGCCCGCCGTGGCCAGGGCATCAATGTGCGTGAACTGGATGCCGCAGCCCTGGCCACCAATCGTGCCGAAAGTGGCCGCGGCGCCATCGCCATCAGTTGCGGTTACCCGCAGCCGGGCCACGAGCTGATGCTGGTGGACCCGCTGCACGGTGGCGTCCTGGGCAACGGCCAGGTGGGCGAGATCTGGGTCAGCGGCACCAGCGTCGCCCTCGGCTACTGGTGCAATCCGCAAGCCAGTGCGCGCACCTTCGTCGAGCGTGATGGGCGCACCTGGCTGCGTACCGGCGATCTTGGCTTCCTGCTGGAGGGCGAGCTGCACATCACCGGCCGCCTGAAGGACATGCTCATCGTCCGTGGCCACAACCTCTATCCGCAGGACATCGAGCGCACCGTCGAGACGGACGTCGAAGTCGTGCGCAAGGGCCGCGTCGCCGCCTTTGCCGTGCAGCACCTGGGCAATGAAGGCATCGGCATCGCCGCCGAGATCGGTCGCCGCGCACAGAAGAGGGTGCCGCCGGACGTACTGGCGCGGATGATCCGCCAGGCCGTGGCCCAAGCCCATCAGGAAAGCCCGGCGGTGGTCGTACTGCTCAACCCCGGCGCGCTGCCCAAGACCTCCAGCGGCAAGTTGCAGCGCTCCGCCTGCCGCAGCCAGCTGGCCGACGGCAGCCTCGACCACTACGCGCTGTTCCGTGAGGGCGACGCCGTTCGCCTGCCCGGCGAGACGCCGAGCGCAGCCGCCGATGGCCTGGTGGCCAGGCTCTGGCGCGAGCAGTTGGACCTGGCCGAGCTGAATGCCGGCGACAACTTCTTCGCCCTGGGCGGCAACTCCATCCGTGCCGTACAAGTCATGGCCCGACTGCGCGAAGAGCGCGGCGTGGCCGTGGAGATGCGTCACCTGTTCGAAGCACCCACCCTGGGCGAATTCTCCGCGCTGGTGGAGCGTCTGGCGGCCGAAGGCGGACAAGCAGAGGGCGGCATCGCGCGTCTCGACCGCAGCCAGCCGCTGGCCCAATCCGCCGCGCAGAACCGGCTCTGGTTCCTCTGGCAGCTCGATCCGCAAAGTGCCGCCTACAACATCCCTGGCGCCTTGCGCCTGCGCGGCAACCTCGATGAGGCAGCCCTTGAGCAGAGCTTCCTCCAGTTGGTGGAGCGCCATGAATCTCTGCGTACCACCTTCCATGAACTGGGCGGCCTGCCGGTCCAGCGCATCCACCCGGCCGGTGCGTTCGCGCTGAGCCTGATCGACCTCGAAGACCAGCCGGACGCCGAAGCCCGCGCCCTCGCCATCCGCGAGTCGGAAGCGCTGGCGCCGTTCGACCTGGAGAACGGGCCGCTGCTGCGGGTCAGCCTGGTGCGCATCGCCGAGCGCGATCACCTGCTGCTGGTGACCCTGCATCACATCATTGCGGACGGCTGGTCGCTGGACCTGCTGCTGAACGAGTTCTCCCGCCTCTACGGCGCCATCGGACTTGGCCAGTACGCAGCGCTTGAACCGCTCGCGCTGCAATATGTCGATGTGGCTGCCTGGCAGAGCCAATGGCTGGCGGCGGGCGAGGGCAAGCGCCAGCTCGACTGGTGGAAAGCCCAGCTGGGTGAGGAACAGCCGCTGCTGCTGATGCCCACCGATCGGCCGCGTACACCGGATGCGCGCTATCGCGCCGGCCGCTACAGCGTGCGCCTGGACAAGGCCCTCGGCGAGCGGCTGCAACAGCTGGCCCGCGAGCATGACGCCAGCCTGTTCATGGTGCTGCTGGCCAGCTGGCAGGCCTTGTTGCACCGCTACAGCGGACAGAAGGACATCCGCCTCGGCGTGCCGGGCGCCAACCGTGCGCGCCTGGAAAGCCAGGGGCTGATCGGTTTCTTCATCAACACCCTGGTGCTGCGCGGCGAGCTGGATGGGCGCATGCCCTTCGAGGCGTTGTTGGCCCAGGCCCGCCAAGCCACCCTGGGCGCCCAGTCCCATCAGGAACTGCCGTTCGAGCAACTGTTGGAAGCCTTCCCTGAAGCCCGTGCCCAGGGCGGCCTGTTCCAGGTGCTGTTCAATCACCAGCAGCGCGATCACCGCGCGCTGCAACGCCTGCCCGGCCTGTCTGCCGAAGAGCTGCCGTGGAACAGCTTCGAGGCGAAGTTCGAATTGCAATTGCAGAGCGAGGAAGACGAGCGTGGGCGCATCAGCCTGTCGTTCGACTACGCCGTCGAATTGTTCGACGAGGTCACCATCGCCCGCCTGGCCAGCCACTTCCAACGCCTGCTCTGGCAGGTCGCCGAGCGCCCGGACCTGGCCATCGGCGACGTGCAACTGCTGGGCGACACCGAGCGCTCCCAGCTCGCCGTCTGGAGCAGCGCGCCGCGCGAACGCGCCCAGCGCTGGTTGCCCGAGCTGCTCGCCGAGCAGGTGGTCGCCGCTGCCGGACGCCCCTTGCTGCTGGGACGCGAAGCCCTGTCCCTGGGTCAACTGGATGCCCGCGCCAACCGCCTGGCCAACCGCCTGCGAGCCCTGGGCGTTGCACCCGAAGTGCGTGTCGGCATCTGCGCCGAGCGCTCGCCAGAGCTGCTGGTGGGGCTGCTGGCCATCCTCAAGGCCGGCGGTGCCTATGTGCCGCTGGACCCGGATTACCCCCGCGAGCGCCTGGCCTACATGGTCGAAGACAGCGGCATTCGCCTGCTGCTGACCCAGCGCCACCTCGACGTCGTGGCCCTGCCGGAAAACGTTCAGCGCCTCGACCTGGACCGTGCGGAGGAGGGGGAATGGCCCGCGACCGCGCCCACTCTGGCGCTGCTCGGCGAAAACCTCGCCTACGTGATCTACACCTCCGGCTCCACCGGCAAGCCCAAGGGCGTTGGCGTGACTCATGCCGCCCTGGCCGAGCGCCTGCTGTGGATGCGCGATACCTACGCTTTTGGCAGTGCCGACGTATTCATGCAGAAGGCTCCGGTCAGCTTCGACGTGTCCGTCTGGGAATGCTTCCTGCCGCTGCTGTGTGGCAGCCGTCTGGTGCTGGCGGCACCCGGCGAGCACCGCGATCCGGCGCGCATCGTCGAACTGGTGCGCGAGCATGGCGTGACCGTGCTGCACTTCGTGCCGTCGCTGCTGCAACTCTTCATCGAAGAACCGCAACTGGCCCGGTGCAGCAGCCTGCGCCTGCTGTTCTCCGGCGGCGAGGCGCTGTCGGCCGAACTGCGCGACCGCGTACTCCGGCAGCTCCCGGCGGTGCAACTGCACAACCGCTACGGCCCGAGCGAAACCACCATCAACGTCACCCACTGGCATTGTCGGGCGGGCGAGGGCGCTGTGGTGCCCATCGGCCGCCCGCTGGGCAATGCGCAGTGCCTGGTGCTGGACGAAAACCTGGAAGTGGCCGTGCCCGGGGTAACCGGTGAACTGTGCATCGGTGGCGCGGGCCTGGCCCGGGGTTATCTCGGCCGCGCCGGCCTCAGCGCCGACCGCTTCGTGCCGAACCCGGATGGCAGCGGTTCGCGCCTCTATCGTACCGGCGACCTGGCGCGCTGGCGCGCCGACGGCGTGCTGGAGTACCTCGGCCGTGTCGACCAGCAGGTGAAGCTGCGCGGCTTCCGTATCGAGCTGGAGGAGATCGAAGCCTGCCTGCTGGCCCAGGCCGGCGTGCGCCAGGCCGTGGTGGTCCTGCGTGACAGCCAGGCTGGCCCGCAACTGGTGGGTTATGTGGTCGCCGATGCCGACGAACAACTGCTGGTGCGCCTGAAAGCCGCCCTGCAACTGGCCCTGCCGGAATACATGGTGCCGGCGCACCTGCTGCGCCTCGAGAAAATGCCGCTGTCCCCGGCCGGCAAGCTGGAGCGCAAGGCACTGCCGGAAGCGCAATGGCAGCAACGTGAACACGTGGCGCCGCAGACCGAAGTGGAGCAGCGTCTGGCCGCCATCTGGCGTGAAGTGCTGGGCGTCGCCCAGGTCGGCCTGGATGACGACTTCTTCGCGCTGGGCGGGCACTCCCTGCTGGCCACCCAGATCGTGTCCCGCAGCCGCCAGGCCTTCGACATCGAACTGCCGCTGCGCGCCCTGTTCGACGCCAGCCGCCTGGCCGATTTCGCCGCTCGCGTGGAGCTGGCCCTGGCCTCCGGCCTGCGCGACAGCCGGGGCACCATCGCCCGCGTCGACCGCAGCCAGCCGGTGGCCCTGTCGCATTCCCAGCAGCGCATGTGGTTCCTCTGGCAGATGGAGCCGGACAGCCCGGCCTACAACGTCGGTGGCGTGGCGCGCATGAGTGGCCGACTCGATGCCGAGCGTTTCGAAGTGGCCTTGCAGGCATTGATCAAACGCCATGAAACCTTGCGCACCACCTTCCCCAGCGAGGGCGGGGTGCCGGTGCAGCGGGTTTCGGAAGACTTCGGCCTGCGTATCCAGCGCGAGGACTTCTCCGCGTTGCCGGCCGTTGTGTTCCAGCAGCGCCTGGACGCCTTCGCCGATGCCGAGGCGCATCGTCCCTTCGACCTGGAGCAGGGGCCGCTGCTGCGGGTCTGCCTGGTCAAGGCCGAAGCCGAATTGCATTACCTGGTGGTGACCCTGCACCACATCGTCACCGAAGGCTGGGCGATGGACATTTTCGCCCGTGAACTGGCCGAGCTCTACGCAGCGCAACTGGAGGGCCGCGAGGCGAACCTGGCGCCGTTGCCGGTGCAATACCTGGATTACAGCCAGTGGCATCGGCAGTGGCTGGAAGCGGGTGAGATGCAGCGCCAGCTGGACTACTGGAAGGCCCAACTGGGCGGCGAACAACCGCTGCTGGCGCTGCCGGCCGACCGTCCGCGCCCGCCGCTGCAGAGCCATTCCGGCGACCTGTTCCGCTTCGACCTGGATAACGAGCTGGCGGCGCAGGTGCGGGCCTTCAACGCCGAGCATGGGCTGACCATGTTCATGACCATGACCGCGGCCCTGGGTGTGTTGCTGTACCGCTACAGCGGCCAGGATGACCTGCGCATCGGCGCGCCGGTGGCCAACCGCATCCGCCCGGAGAGCGAAGGGCTGATCGGTGCCTTCCTCAACACTCAGGTACTGCGCGTGCAGCCCAAGGGCCTGATGAGCGTGCGCGACTTGCTGGAGCAGGTGCGCCAGGTGGCGATCGATGCCCAGTCCCACCAGGACCTGCCGTTCGACCACCTGGTGGAGGCCTTGCAACCGCAACGCAGCGCCGCCTACAACCCGCTGTTCCAGGTGATGTGCAACGTCCAGCGCTGGGAATTCCAGCAGACCCGCGAAGTGGCCGGCCTGACGCTGGAGTTCATCGCCAACGATGCCCGCGCCACCAAGTTCGACCTGAACCTGGAAGTCACCGACCTCGATGAGCGCCTGGGTTGCTGCCTGACCTACAGCTGCGACCTGTTCGACCGTCCGCGTATCGCGCGCATGGCCGGGCATTGGCAGAACCTGCTGCGGGCGATGATCGAAACGCCGGACGCCGTGCTCGCCGAGCTGCCGCTGTTCGCGGCCGAAGAGCGCGCGGCGCTGATCGACGCCCATCGCCAGGGTGCCGACGCCTACCCGCTGGACACCACGGTGCAGCAGCTGTTCGAGCGTCAGGCCGCCGCCGCCCCCCAAGCACTGGCACTGACCTACGCCGGCGAGCACCTCGGTTATGCCGAGCTCAACGCCCGTGCCAACCAACTGGCTCGCCGCCTGATCGAGCTGGGTGTGGGGCCGGAAGTGCGCGTGGGCCTTGCCCTGGAGCGTTCGCTGGAAATGGTGGTGGGCCTGCTGGCCATCCTCAAGGCCGGTGGCGCCTACGTCCCGCTGGACCCGGAATACCCTCTCGACCGTCTGCGCTACATGGTGGAGGACAGCGGCATCGCCCTGTTGCTGAGCCATGCCGGCCTGCTGGATGCCCTGGGCGAATTGCCTGCCGGCGTGGGCGGTTGGTGCGTCGAGCGTGACGGCGCTGTGCTGGCCGGCTATTCCGTCGAAAACCTGCCGGCGCGCAGCGGCCCGGAAAATCTTGCCTACGTGATCTACACCTCCGGTTCCACCGGCCAGCCCAAGGGCGTCGGCGTGGACCAGGGTGCCATCGCCATGCACCTGCAGGCGGTGGTCGCCGACTTCGGCATGCGCAGTGACGACTGCGAGTTGCACTTCTATTCGATCAACTTCGACGCCGCCAGCGAACGCCTGCTGGCGCCGCTGGTGTGCGGCGCGCGGGTGGTCCTGCGCGCCCAGGGGCAGTGGGGCGCTGAAGACATCTGCGGGCTCATCCGCGACCAGCAGGTGTCCATCCTCGGCTTCACCCCCAGCTATGGCTGCCAGTTGGCTCAGTGGCTGGACGGCCGTGGCGAGCGCCTGCCGGTGCGCCTGTGCATCACCGGTGGCGAAGCCCTGACTCCCGAATACCTGCAAGGGATACGTGCGACCTTCGTGCCCGAGCGCTTCTTCAACGCCTACGGTCCCACCGAAACCGTGGTGATGCCGCTGGCCAGCCTGTCGCCGGAACAACTGGAGGCGGGCGCCAGCAGCGTGCCCATCGGCACGGTGGTGGGCGCCCGCGCGCTGTACGTGCTGGACGCCGACCTCAACCTGGTGCCACCGGGCGCCACCGGTGAGTTGTACGTGGGCGGTGAAGGCCTCGCCCGTGGCTATCACCAGCGCGCCGGCCTGACCGCCGGGCGCTTCGTGGCTGACCCCTTCGGTGCTCAGGGCGGTCGCCTGTACCGCACCGGCGATCTGGTACGGCAGCGAAACGATGGCCTGCTGGAATACGTCGGCCGCATCGACCTCCAGGTGAAGATTCGTGGTTTCCGCATCGAGCTGGGCGAGATCGAAGCCCGCCTGCAAGCCCAGGCGGGCGTGCGTGAGGCCGTGGTGCTGGCCCTGGAGACCAGCTCCGGCAGACAACTGGTGGGCTACCTGCTGCCGGAAGACCTGGCGCTGGCCAGCGCCGGTGCCGAGCGCCAGTCGGCGTTCCGCGAGCAGCTCAAGGCTGCACTCAAGGCACTGCTGCCCGACTACATGGTGCCTGCGCACCTGGTGCTGCTGGAGCGCATGCCGCTGACCGCCAACGGCAAGCTGGACCGCAAGGCGCTGCCGGCACCGGACCTGGAGCGGGGCCGCCAGGCCTACGCGGCGCCGCGCAACGAGCGCGAGCGCCGACTGGCGGAGATCTGGCGCGAAGTGCTCAACCTGTCCCAGGTGGGCATTCACGACAACTTCTTCGAACTGGGCGGCGATTCCATTCTCTCCATCCAGGTGGTGAGCCGAGCTCGGCAGGTGGGCATCCATTTCACGCCCAAGGACCTGTTCCGCTTCCAGACCGTGCAGACACTGGCCGAAGCGGCCCAGGACACCCCGCACCGGGAAGCCGCTGCCATCGAGCAAGGCCCGCTCAGCGGCAGCGCCGGGCTGACGCCAATCCAGCACTGGTTCTTCGATGGCCGCGACACCGGGCTCAACCATTGGAACCAGGCACTGCTGCTGGAGCCCACCGAGGTAATCGATCCGACGCGGCTGGAAGCGGCCCTTGAGCAATTGCTGGCGCATCACGATGCGCTGCGCCTGTCCTTCCATCGGGACGGTACGAGCTGGAGTGCCGAATACCGGGCCCCGGAACCTTCCCATGACCTGCTCTGGCATCGCCAGGCAGCCACCGAAGCCGGGCGCCTGGAACTCTTCGAAAGCGCCCAGCGCAGCCTGGACATCAAGCGGGGGCCGCTGTTGCGTGCCGTGCTCACTGAAGGTCCAGGCAGCGAACAGCGGCTGCTGCTGGCCATCCACCACCTGGCGGTGGATGGGGTGTCCTGGCGCGTCCTGCTGGAAGACCTGCAAGCCATCTATCGCCAACGAGCGGAGGGCCGCGATGCGCGATTGCCGCCCAAGACCAGCTCCCTGCGTGATTGGAGCGGTCGCCTGGCGGCCTATGCCAGCAGCGAATCCCTGCGTGAGGAACAGGCCTGGTGGCAGGACCATCTCGACGGCCCGACGGCCGAGCCGCCGCGCGACAACCCACAGGGCGCGAACACCGAACGCCATGCCCGCAGCGTCACCGTGCGGCTGGATGCCCCGCGCACCCGTGCGCTGCTGCAACAGGCGCCAACGGCCTACCGCACCCGGGTCAACGACCTGCTGCTGACCGCACTGGCCCGCGTGCTCTGCCTCTGGACCGGCAGCCAGTCGGCCCTGGTGCAACTGGAGGGTCATGGCCGCGAGGCGCTGTTCGATGAGATCGACCTGACCCGCAGCGTCGGCTGGTTCACCAGTACCTATCCGTTGCGCCTGACCCCGGCTGCCACGCCGGGTGAATCGATCAAGGCGATCAAGGAACAACTGCGCGCCGTGCCGCACAAGGGCCTCGGTCATGCTGTGCTCAGCTACCTTGCCGACGCCGGCCTGCGCCAGGCGATGCAGGCGCTGCCACAGGCCAGGGTGACCTTCAACTACCTGGGCCAGTTCGACCAGAGCTTCGGCAGCGAAGCGCTGTTCCAACCGCTGGAAGAGCCGGCCGGTGCCCAGCACGACAGCGACGCGCCACTCCCCAACTGGCTGAGCATCGATAGCCAGGTCTATGGCGGCGAGCTGCAACTGCGCTGGACCTTCAGCGAGCAGGTATTCGACACGGCAAACATCGAACGCCTGGCCGCGGACTACCAGGCCGAGCTGGAAGGCCTGCTGGAGCATTGCCTGGCCGAGGGCAGTGGCGGCATCACACCGTCCGACTTTCCGCTGGCGCGTCTGTCCCAGGAACAGTTGGACAGCCTGTCCCTGGCCCCCGGCGAGATCGGCGACATCTACCCGCTGACCCCGATGCAGGAGGGGCTGCTGCTGCACACCCTGCTGGAGCCGCGTTCCGGCATCTACTTCATGCAGGATCGCTACACCATCAACAGCGCCATCGACTTCGAGCGTTTCGCCACCGCCTGGCACGCGGTGGTCGACCGGCACGAAGCCCTGCGTGCTTCGTTCTGGTGGAACAGCGGCGAGAACATGCAGCAGATCATCCATCGCCGCAGCACCGCCCGCATCGAGCTGCTGGACTGGAGCGCCCTGCCTGCGGCGGACCACGACCAGCGCCTGCGCAACCTGCTCAAGGCCGAGCGCGAGGCCGGCTTCAACCTGCTGGAAGAAGCACCGTTCCGCCTGCGGCTGATCCGCCTGGGCGCCGAGTGCCACTGGTTCATCATGAGCAACCACCACATCCTCATCGATGCCTGGTGCCGTTCCCTGCTGATGGGCGACTTCCTGGAAATCTACGGCGCACTGGGCGAGGGCCGCGAGGCACGCCTGCCAACGCCACCGCGCTACCGCGACTACATCGGCTGGCTGCAACAGCAGGACGCCCAGGCCGCCGCCGACTTCTGGCGCGACAACCTGCGCGGTTTCGAGCGGCCCAGCTACATCCCCAGTGATCGCCCGTTCCTGCGCGATAACGGCGCCATGCTGGTGGGCGACCGCATCATCCGCCTGAAAGTGGAAGAGGGTGCTCGCCTGCGTGAGCTGGCGCAGCGTCATCAGCTGACCCTCAACACCTTCGCCCAGGCCGCATGGGCCCTGGTGCTGCGCTGCTACGGCAGCGAGCGTGACGTGCTCTTCGGCGTCACCGTGGCCGGGCGTCCGGTAGGCATGCCGGAAATGCAGCGTACGGTGGGCCTGTTCATCAACAGCATCCCGCTGCGGGTGCCGATGCCGGCGGTTGGCGAGCGCCAGAGCGTGCGCGACTGGCTGCAATCGCTGCTGGAACACAACCTGGCCCTGCGCGAGTACGAGTACCTGCCGCTGGTGAAGGTGCAGGAGTGCAGCGAGCTGCCGAAAGGTCAGCCGCTGTTCGACAGCCTCTTCGTGTTCGAGAACGCGCCGGTGGAGGTCTCGGTGCTGGACCGCGCCCAGAGCCTGTCCGCCAGTTCGGAGTCCGGTCGTACCCACACCAACTTCCCGCTCACCGTGGTCTGCTACCCGGGCGACGACCTCGGCCTGCACCTGTCCTACGACCGGCGCTTCTTCGAGCAAGCCACCATCGACAAGCTGCTGGCTGACTTCAAGCGCCTGCTGCTGGCCCTGGGCGAGCACATCGACAGCGACTTCTCCGAGCTGCCACTGCTGGGCTTTGATGAGCGCGGCTTCCTGCTGGACGACTGCAACCGCACCGAACAGGCCTATCCGCTGGAGCAGGGCTATGTGCGCCTGTTCGAAGCGAAGGTGGCGGAGCATCCGCAGCGGACCGTCGCCACCTGCCAGGGCGCCGCCTGGAACTATGCCGAGCTGAACCTTCGCGCCAACCGGCTGGGCCATGCCCTGGTGGCGGCCGGGGTGCGCATCGACCAGCCGGTGGCCCTGCTGGGTGATCGTGGCCTGGAGCTGCTGGGCATGATGGTTGGCGCCTTCAAGGCCGGTGGTGGTTACCTGCCGCTGGACCCGGCACATCCGCAGCCGCGACTGGTGGATGTGCTGGAGCGCAGCCGTGCTCCGGTGCTGGTTTGCACCCGTGCCTTCGAAGCCCGGGCCCGTGCCCTGCTCGACGAACTCAACTGCGCCCACCGCCCGCGCCTGCTGGTGTGGGAAAGCGTGCAGGCCGGCGAGGGCGATGGGCATGACCTCGGCATCTCCAGCGGCCCGGACAACCTCGCCTACATCATCTTCACCTCCGGCTCCACCGGGCAGCCGAAGGGCGTGATGGTCGAGCAGGCCGGCATGCTCAACAACCAGTTGAGCAAGGTGCCTTACCTCGCGCTGAGCGAAGCGGACGTGATCGCCCAGACGGCTTCCCAGAGCTTCGACATCTCGGTGTGGCAGTTCCTCACGGCGCCGCTCTGTGGCGCCCAGGTGGACATCGTGCCGAATGCCATCGCCCATGACCCGACGGCGCTGCTGACCCACGTGCGCGAACGCGGCATCACGGTGCTGGAAAGCGTGCCGTCGATGATCCAGGGCATGCTCGCCTTCGATGCCATGGACCTCGCCGGTCTTCGCTGGATGCTGCCCACCGGCGAGGCGATGCCGCCGGAACTGGCGCGCCAGTGGCTGCAGCGCTATCCGGCCATCGGCCTGGTGAACGCCTACGGCCCGGCGGAGTGCTCGGACGACGTGGCGCTGTTCCGCGTCGACGCGGCTTCCACCGAGGGCGCGTACCTGCCCATCGGCACGCCGACCGACAACAACCGCCTCTACCTGCTGGATACCGAGCTGCAACCGGTGCCGCTGGGCGCGGTGGGTGAGCTGTGCGTCGCCGGCATCGGCGTCGGTCGCGGCTATGTCGGCGATCCGCTGCGCAGCGCCCAGGTGTTCCTGCCGGACCCCTTCGGTGAGCCGGGGATGCGCCTGTACCGCACCGGCGACCTGGCGCGGCGCCGCTTCGATGGCGTGCTGGAGTACGTCGGCCGTGTGGACCACCAGGTGAAGATTCGTGGCTTGCGCATCGAGCTCGGTGAGATCGAGGCGCGGCTGCATGCACACCCCGAGGTTCGCGATGGCGCGGTAGCCGTGCAGGACGGCGCCACCGGCAAACAGCTGGTGGGCTACGTGGTGCCGGTCGATCCGCTGGCCGATTCCGCCGGGTTGCGCGAACGCCTCAAGCAGGCACTCAAGGCCACGCTGCCGGAATACATGGTGCCGCTGCACTGGCTGCAACTGGCCGAACTACCGCACAACGCCAACGGCAAGCTGGACCGCAAGGCCTTGCCGGCACTGGACATCGGCCACACCCGGGGCACCTTCCTGGCACCGCGCAATGAGCTGGAAGCAACCCTAGCGGGCATCTGGCGCGAAGTGCTGAAGGTGGAGCGGGTCGGGGTCACCGACGACTTCTTCGAACTGGGCGGGCATTCCCTGCTGGCCACGCAGATCGCCTCCCGCGTGCAGAAAACCCTGCAACGCAATGTGCCGCTGCGGGCCATGTTCGAGTGCGCCACGGTTGAGGAACTCGCGCGCTACATCGAATCGCTGGAAGACAGCGCCATCAGTGAACAGAAGGCCAGCCGCCTGGACGACCTGATGGCGAGCCTGGAAGCGCTCTGATCACAAGAAAGCGCCGCCAGGCCACGCGCCCGGCGGCGCATCGGAAAACACCAGTCAAGGGTAAGGACAATGCAAGCCACCGCAGAGCAACTGATCACCGGAACCGAGGCGCTCTACAGCTTCGAGGAAAACCCCTTGCTGGAGCGCCAGAAACAGCAGGAATCCAACGCCCGCAGCTACCCGCGACGCATCCCCCTGGCACTCAAGCGCGCCCGTGGCATCCATGTCGAAGACATCGAAGGCCGCACCTTCATCGACTGCCTCGCGGGTGCCGGCACCCTGGCCCTGGGTCACAACCACCCGGTGGTGGTGCAAGCCATCCAGAAGGTGCTGGCCGATGAGCTGCCGCTGCACACCCTGGACCTCACCACGCCGGTGAAGGATGCCTTCGTCCAGGACCTGTTCGCCGTGCTGCCACCGGCTTTCGCCCACAAGGCAAGGATCCAGTTCTGCGGCCCTACCGGCACCGACGCCGTGGAAGCGGCGCTGAAGCTGGTGCGCACCGCCACCGGGCGCGGCACGGTGCTGGCCTTCCAAGGCGGCTACCACGGCATGAGCCAGGGCGCGCTGTCGCTGATGGGCAACCTCGGCCCGAAGAAGGCCATGGGCAGCCTGCTCAGCAACAACGTGCAGTTCCTGCCGTACCCCTATGACTACCGTTGCCCGTTCGGCCTTGGCGGCCAGGCGGGTGTCGAGGTCAACCTGCGCTATATCGAGAACCTGCTGACCGACCCGGAAGGGGGCGTGCTGCCGCCGGCGGCCATCATCGTCGAAGCCGTGCAGGGCGAGGGTGGCGTGATCCCGGCCCAGAGCGCCTGGCTGCGGGGCCTGCGCGAGCTGACGTCGCGCCTCGGCATCGCGCTCATAGTCGATGAAATCCAGAGCGGCTTCGCCCGTACCGGCAAGATGTTCGCCTTCGAGCACGCCAGCATCGATCCCGATGTGGTGGTGCTGTCCAAGGCCATCGGCGGTAGCCTGCCGCTGGCGGTGATGGTCTACCAGGACTGGCTGGACCAATGGAAACCGGGCGCCCACGCCGGCACCTTCCGGGGCAACCAGATGGCCATGGCCGCAGGCTCGGCGGTGATCCGCTACCTCGACCAGGAAAACATCCCGGCCCACGCCGAAACCATGGGCCAGCGCCTGCGCAGCCACCTGAAGAACCTCCAGTCCGACTACCCGCAGCTGGGCGATATCCGTGGCCGTGGCCTGATGCTCGGCGTGGAAGTGGTGGACCCGTCGGGCAATGCCGACCATCTCGGCCATCCGCCGGCGTTCGGCAGGCTGGCGTCATTCATCCAGAACGAGTGCCTCAAGCGCGGCCTGATCCTCGAACTGGGTGGCCGCCATGGCTGCGTGGTGCGCTTCCTGCCGCCGCTGATCATCACCGCGGAACAGATCGACGAAGTGGCCGAGCGCTTTGCCGGTGCCGTGAGGGCAGCGGTGCAGCGGCTCTGACGTGCGACACGTCGCCACTTGTGGGGGTGATTTCATTGACGAAGGAGGCCGCAGGCCTCCCGCAGGTTGGTCAGGGCGAAGCGAAACCCAACACAGCGGAGTTCGACTTCGCACGTTGGGCTTCGTGGCCTCAGCGGTAACGTCAGGCGGTCAGAACACCTCTAACAGGCCGGCGGCGCCCATGCCGCCGCCCACGCACATGGTCACGACGACGTACTTCACGCCACGGCGCTTGCCCTCCAGCAGGGCGTGGCCGACCATCCGCGCGCCGCTCATGCCGTAGGGGTGGCCGATGGCGATGGCGCCGCCGTTGACGTTGTATCGCGCGTTGTCGATGCCCAGCCGGTCGCGGCAGTAGATGGCCTGGCAGGCGAAGGCTTCGTTGAGTTCCCACAGGCCGATATCGTCGACCTTCAGGCCGTGCTGCTTGAGCAGACGGGGCACGGCCAGTACCGGGCCGATGCCCATTTCTTCCGGCGCGAGGCCCACCACCGCCATGCCACGATAGGCCCCCAGCGGCTCCAGGTTGCGCTGTTCGGCGAGGCGGCCGTCCATCAGCACGCAGGCGCTGGCGCCGTCGGACAGCTGGCTGGCGTTGCCGGCGGTGATGCAGCCGCCTTCGATCACCGGTTTGAGCCGGGCCAGGTCCTCGAGAGTGGTCTGCGGACGGTTGCCTTCGTCCTGGGCGAGGGTGACGTCTTCGAAGCTGATGGCGCCGCTGGCCTTGTCGACGATTTGCCGTGTGACCGTGACCGGGACGATTTCGCCCTCGAACAGGCCGGCCCCCTGGGCCGCCGCGGTACGCTGCTGGGATTGCAGGGAGTAGGCGTCCTGGGCCTCACGGCTGATGCCGTAGCGTTCGGCCACCAGTTCGGCGGTCTGCAGCATCGGCAGGTAGGCGTGGGGCACCTGCTTGATGACCTGGGAGTCGTGGTACTCGCCCACCCATTCCATGTGGCGGTTCTGCACCAGGCTGATGTGCTCCTGGCCGGCGCCGATGGTCACGGCCATGCCGTCCACCACGATCTGCTTGGCGGCGGTGGCGATGGCCATCAGGCCCGAGGCGCACTGGCGGTCGAGGGTCTGGCCGCCGACGCTAATCGGCAGGCCGGCGGCCAGCACGCTCATGCGGCCGAGGTTCCAGCCGGCGGTGCCGGCGGGCATGCCGGTGCCCATCACCAGGTCTTCGATTTCTGCAGCGTCGATACCGGCGCGCTCGACGGCGGCGCGGATGGCGAAGGCGGCCATGGTCGGCGCGGTGGTGGCGTTGAAGGCACCGCGGAACGCCTTGCCGATGGGCGTGCGTGCGGTGGAGAGGATGACGGCTTCTTTCATGGGGTATGTTCCGTGAAGGTTGCGATTACTTGCCCAGGCGCTTGAGCTGCGCAGGGGTGAACTCGGCCTTGGAGACTTCCACGCCGTACCGCGCCTTGCTGGTCACTTCGTTGGTCATGTAGTTCACCGCGTAGCGGCCGGAAATCAGGTCGTAAGTGGCTTCTGCCACGGTGAGCGGCAGCTGGATGTCATGCAGCATTGCCAGATGCGACTCGTAGTTGCGCCACAGTTCGCCACGGTTGTCGTACATATCTGCGGCGAGGATCTGCCAGCTGTCCTCGTCCAGGTAGAAACGGCGCTTGCCGTAGACGTGACGGCTGTTCGGTTTGAGAGTGGCCTCCACTACCCACACGCGATGCTTCTCGTAGCGCGCGTGCTCGGGGTTGAGGAAACCGGGTTTGAGCAGGTCGCTGTAGCGCACCTGCTTACTCGCCATGCGGTAGGCGTTGTAGGGCACCAGCATTTCGCGCTTGCCCAGGAGCTTCCAGTCGTAGCGGTCAGGAGCGCCGTTGTAGCCGTCGACGCTGTCGGCCACCACTTGGCCGAAGCTGTAGCGTGCGCTGCTGTCGTAGGCCACGGTGGGTGCGCGTCGAACGCGGCGCTGGCCGGGGTTGTACTGCCAGGCCGAGCGCGGACCGGAAACCTGGTTGATCGGCTCGTGCACCAGGGTCACCTCGCCGGCGTAGCGGGAGGGCGCGGTGGTACGTACGCGGTTGAAGAAGAGCAGGTTCTCACCCGGATCCAGGTCGCTGACCCGCTCGCGGAAGGCGGTCAGACCATCGGAGTTGACCAGGGTGTAGTCGCCCTTTTCCTGCACGGTGGCCGAGGCGAATTGGCGGCGGATGGAACCGCCGCGGTAGCGGGTCAGATGGTTCCACATCACTTCCAGTCCGTCGGTGGGCTGCGGGAAGGGCACGCCGAAGTTGTAGCCATCTAGGCCGTAGCCGGCGTCAGTCAGACTGACCTTGGCCAGGTTGGCGCGGGTCTCGTCGAGGTAGGCCTGGGGCAGGGTGGCGCTGCGATGGCTCGGGTACACGCGCATGCGGTACTCGGGGTAGCGGGCGAACATGCCTTGCTGGCCGGAGCTGAGCTGGTCGCGGTACTGCTCGAGGTTGGCCCGGGTAATCTCGTACAGTGGCTGTTCCGAGGCAAACGGGTCGCTGTAGTCGCCATTGCCGCTGACGGGCGCCGCGCCGGGCTTCATGCCGCCATCCCAGGCAGGGATGCTGCCGTCTGCATTGGCGGCGCGCTCGGCGCCCACCGGGGTGAGTGGGCCGTCCAGGCGCGCGCTGTCGGTTTCCTTGGCCTGCGCCAGGGAGGCGGCGGCCAGCAGGGCGATGGCGAGGGTGAGTTGCTTGAAGGCAAGAGTCATGGTCAGAAGCTCGCTTTGAGGGTGACCGAGGCGAAGTCGCGGTCATCGATGACGGAGAACTCGTTCGAGCCGAAGAAGCTGTTGTAGGCAAGCTCGAGCGAGTAGTCGTTGCGGTAGTCGAAGGTCAGGGCGAGGCCCACGGCCTGCTGGCCTTCCTGGAAGTTGGGGCCGAAGCCCTCAACGTCGTGGCGCCAGTTGATCGAGGGCGTCACCACGGTCGCTGGCAACAGGTCCTCGAAGTTCAGGCCCATGCGCAGGCGGTAGCCCCAGGAGAAGGCGGTCATCACCCCGTGGGTGTTGCAGTGGGTGGCGGCGGCCAGTTCGGCGTCGGTGAGGCCAGCCGGGTTCTGCGTCGAGGGCGTCGAGCAAGGCGTGCCATCGGAGGTAGGCGTGCGTCCGAAGGCGCCGGAGCGGCCGAAGCGCTCGTCCTGCGGGTCCAGGGCGCCGATCCAGTTGGCGCCGGCTTCCAGGGCCCAGGCCAGGCGCTGGGCGCCGAGGACGTTGGACACGGTGTCGGTTGCGCCGAGGCTGAACTGCCAGACCTCCTTGCGCTTGTAGCCGTCTACCCGGCTGCCACGGGATGCGGCGAGCTGTGCGGAGGGCATGGGCATGATCCAGCTGTTGGTCTGGCCGGCGAGCAGGTTGATCAGGTCGGCGGAGTTGAGGTTGAGCGGCATGTTGGGGCGGTAGCTCAGCTCGCCGAACAGCGCGGTGCCACCCACCACGCCGCTGATACTGGTGCCGAACAGGCGGATGTTCTCCGGGTAGGCCGTGAAGTAGTCGCCAGTATTCAGGTTAGCCCCGGGGTTGCCGCTGGAGTTCGGCGCCTGGCGGGCGATCACGCCGGACAGTATCGGTGTGCGGCTGTGGTAGTTGAGGTAATAGAAGCCGAGGTCGGCGTCATTGAGTGATTCGATCAGGTAGTGCATGGCCAGGCCATACTGGCCGGTGTCGCTGGCCCAGTCGGTGGCGGTACGTTGCAGATAGCGCTCGGCGGCTGGGCGCAGCGACGGAGGAGCGTCGAGGACGTTGCTCACGCTGGAGTTGGCGGTGATGGAAATGCCGCCGGCGATCAGCTTGTCGACCTGGCAGCCCTCCTGCAGCGAATCGTTGGAGCTGAAGAAGGTGCCGCAACCCTCCAGCACCGAGGGGCGGAAGTTGTACTGCCAGAAGCCCTCGAAGCTGACAGCGTCGGTCAGGTCGTAGTTGAAACTGACCATCTCCACCGGCAACAGGCCTTCCTTGAGCTCGGTGCCCGGGCGGTTGAACGCCGACACGTCGAGGGGATTGATGGCATTCACCCCGTTCTGCAGGAAAAGCGCCTCGCCCCAGCTCAGGACCTGCTTGCCCAGCTTCACGCTGAGCGGGCGACCGTCCAATTCGAAGTCTTTCCACAAGTAGGCATCGAGCACCTCGAAGCCCTTGAACCGGGCCAGGTCCTGCCAGCCGGAGTCGTCGAACTTGCGAAAGTCGCCGTTGCCGGTCTCCATCGCATGGTCGTACCAGTATTTGAAGCGGATGAAGGCGCCCTGGGAGCCATCGTTGAGATCGAAGTCGCTGAGGCCCTTGAACAGGGTGGAGATGGTGTCACCCTTGTCGAAGTTGAGCTTGCCGTCGTCACCGTTGTAGTTGATGCCGGTGCCGACCTTGCCAATGCTGGTGGCGTCCGCCTTGTTTAGAAGGTGTTTGTCGGCATTCTCCAGCGACCAGCTAGTGCCAAGGGACAGGGTGGTGTTGCTGGCCAGGCTCCAGTCGTTGTTCAACTGCCAGGTGGCGGCCTGGGATATAGGGCCAACGGTGGCAAGGGCGATCCCCAGGGCCATGGCCGTAGGGCGGAAGGCGCGCTGGAGGGGGGAGCGGTTGGGCGAGGTCGTGCGGTTCATGAAACCCTCTCGTTGTTGTTGTCGGGTCGTTGCGCCTGGGACGGTTTCGCGGGCAATGCGCTGCCCGGACCGCGCAGTCGCCTGCGCAGCCGTTTCCCTGACTTTGGATGTCGCTTAGTGCGGCAGCTGGTCCAGCAGTGCGCTGACCAGGTTGTTGAAGGTGGCGGCCGAATCCATGGCACGGGTGCCGGAGCGGTCCTCGCCGCCGGCGCTGCTGGCGCGCCGGGCCTGGTCGGGGGTGGACGCCAGCTTGACGATCACCAGCTCGCGTCCGGGGTTGATGTAGATCTTCTGGCCGAAGCGACCGCTGGCCTCGATGGAGCCGTCACCGTCGTTCTTCTGGAACCAGTAGTTGCGGTAGGCGTAGCCCGGGCGTCCCGGGGCAAGGTTGCCGCGGGCGAAGACCGCCGCGTCGCCGGACTCGAAGAGGCTGTGTACCGCCCGGTTGAAACTGTCATCCGAGGCCTTGCTGGCCAGTTCGCGGCGTACCAGCTCGGCAAAGCGCGCGGTGTCCCGCAGGTTGCCGCTGATGCCGCCGCTGGCCATCTCGGTGCCCAATTGGTCCACTTGGACGTAGGCGTCCTCCTCGGCGAAGCGCGACCAGATGCGCTCTTCCACCAGTTCCGCCCAAGTCTTCCCGGATATACGCCGCAACGCCCAGGCCAGGGCTTCGGGCGAGCCGTTCTGGTAGAAGAACGGCGGTTCGGAGGTGGCGTCGCCAGCGGGTTGCGCCATCTTCAGGAAGCTGTAGATGTCTTCCGGCATACCCGGCTGGCGCGGGATCAGGCCGGTTGCGGCAAAGAGGCCGAGGTCTGGCGGCACCTTCTCCGGGTACGCCACCGCGACGCGCATGTCGAGATTCGCGCGAACGCTGCTCTCGCCGAAGGGCGTGCCTTCCAGTTCCTGCACGTAGCTAGCCAGCCGTGCTTCCGGGTCGAGCTTGCCCTCGGCGATGAACTGCGCTGCTAGCAGACCCGTGACCGACTTCGTCATGGAGGCCCATATATGCGGCTGGCGGTCGCCGAAACCATCCAGGTAGCGCTCGTAGACCACGTTACCTCGGTGCAGGACGATCATGCCGTCGGTGACCGTCTCCTGCAGATAGCGTTCTAGCGTGAGGCTTTCCTCGCCCGCGTTGAACCTTAGCGTGCCAAGGTTTAGCGGCTGACCGGCGGGCAACGGCAGAGGGGCGCGTGCCCGGGCGAGGTTGCGGGTGGACGATACCTCGCGAGCGTGGGTCATGGTCCAGCGCAGGTAGGTGGGCAGGAAGGCGTTGACTTTATTCACGCGGAGCTCCGGGGCAGGGGGGAAGCCTTGCATGACGCCGACGCTGGGCGCCGCAGGGAACGCCTGTGCTGGCAGAAGGGCAGTGCCGAGCAGCAGGCTGGCGCTCAGCAGCAGACCGGAGGCGCGACGCTGGCGCGAAGGCGAGGCCAGGGTAGGAAAAGTGCATGGAGTCATTGTTGTTATCCCATTGAGGCGGGTTCGGGCCAGGGGCCTCTTTTCCGGATGCTATGCAGGGCCAGGCATAGATACAATGAACTACTTCGTAAATAGTCATAACCAAGAGGAATGCCATTTGGATACTCGCGATCTCGAATATGTCGTCGGGGTGCGCCAGGCCGGCTCCATCGGCAAGGCCGCCGAGGCCCTCGGCATTTCCCAGCCAGCGCTGACCAAGGCGGTGCGCCGGGTCGAGGAACAACTGGGTCTACAGCTGTTCGAACGGGTGCCCCAGGGAATGCGCCCGACGCAGGCTGGCGAGTTGTTCCTGGAGCGCGCGCAGAAACTGCGGCGCGACTACGATGACGCCATGGCGGAAATGCGCAGCCTGCTCACCGGGGAGCAGGGCATGGTGCGCATCGGCTATTCGCTGACCTTTCCCGATGAACTGCTGCACACCGCCTGCAAGCGCCTGCTCCGCGAACGCCCCGCGGCCAAGCTCAAACTCTGCTGCCGGATGGCCCAGGAACTGCTGAGTGCCTTGCGCGCCGGGGACCTGGATATCGTCTTCGTGCCGATCCAGGCTTCCGAACCGGATCTGGACATTCAGCCGCTGTATCAGGACCGGCTGGTGGTGGCGGCCGATGCGGGCCACCCGCTCTGCAGCCGCGAGAAGCTGCGTCTTGACGACCTGGTGGGTGAGGATTGGGCCCTCCCGGCCGGGCACATCACTGTACGGATCATGCTCGATGAGGCGTTTCGTCGGCGCGGACTGCCTCCTCCCTCGACCCGGGTGGAGGCGGATTTCAGTAGCCCCAACGCCTACCAGCTGATTGTCGGCAGTCGCATGTTGACCCTGGCGCGCTTCAGCCGGGAATTCCTCGATACCGGCATGGCGGCGCTAGACCTGGCGCCGGGGGAGATGGATCTGGACCGGCACATCGGCATGGTGACCCGCACCAACGGTTTCCTCTCGCCGGTTTGCTGCCGGGCGATCGAGTTGTTCCAGGAGGAAATTTCGAAGGGCAACTTCGGCCTCGGGGTGATGTACCCGGACTGACCCAGCCCGAGCCATGCAATCGCGTTATGGCTGGCATGCGCCTCTGGTATTGGCCTGGCGCGGGCTGCCTCCCTAGAGTCGCCACGGGCCTTTGCGTCCGCCCATTCCAACAAGACCAGAGCGATCCCCTGCATGCCTAGTTTCCGCCTCAGCGCCATTCTCCTCGCGCTCATTGCCTCGGGCGCCGTCCAGGCCGAGCTGCCCACTCCCGGCAAGCCCGCCACCGCCATCACAAGCAACCTCAACCAGGCCTGGCTGCAGCGCTTGCCGTTCGAGGACAAGGCCGACTTCGCCAACGCCAGGCGTGGCCTGATCGAGGCCTTCGACGGGGTGGTGAAGAACGCCCAGGGCCAGCCGGTCTGGGACCGCGCGGCCTACAACTTCCTCGACGCCAACCAGGCGCCGGCCAGCGTCAATCCGAGCCTCTGGCGCATCGCCCAGTTGAACAACCTCGCGGGTCTGTTCGAAGTACGCGAGCGCATCTACCAGGTTCGCGGAATGGACCTGTCGAACATGACCATCATCGAGGGCGACAACGGCCTGATCCTGATCGACCCGCTGATAAGCACCGAAACCGCCCGCGCCGGACTTGAACTCTACTACCGACATCGCCCGCGCAAGCCGGTACTGGCAGTGATCTATAGCCACTCCCACGTCGACCACTTCGGCGGTGTGCGCGGGGTGATCGACGAAGCCGACGTGAAGGCCGGCAAGGTGCGGGTGTTTGCTCCCGAAGGCTTCTACGAGCACGCCGTCAGCGAGAATGTGCTGGCGGGTCCGGCGATGATGCGTCGCGCCCAGTACATGTACGGTTCGCTGCTGCCACGGGGCGAGCGCGGCCAGGTAGACGCCGGTCTCGGCAAGGGCACTCCGGTCAACGCCAGCGTCACCCTGATTGCGCCCACCGACCTGATTCGCGAACCCCTGGAAACCCGCAGCATCGACGGTGTCGAGATCAAGTTCCAGCTCACGCCGGGTACCGAGGCTCCGGCGGAAATGAACCTGTATTTCCCACAGTTCAGGACGCTGTGCATGGCCGAGAACGCCACCCATACCCAGCACAACGTCCTCACCCTGCGCGGTGCCCTGGTGCGCGACGCCAAGGTCTGGGCACAGTATCTGGATGACGCGCTGGTGCGGTTCGGCGAGCAGGCCGAGGTACTGTTCGCCCAGCACCACTGGCCCACGTGGGGTGGCGAGGCAATTCGTGAATACCTGGCCGACCAGCGTGACATGTACGCCTTCCTCGATAGCCAGACCCTGCGCCTGATCAACCAGGGGGCGACCCCCACCGAGATCGCCGCGCAGCTGAGCTCGCTGCCGCCGCGCCTTGCTGGCAAGTGGTACAGCCGCGACTACTACGGCTCCCTCAGCCACAACGTGCGCGCCGTTTACCAGCGGTACATGGGCTTCTACGATGGCAACCCGGCAAACCTCGACCCACTGCCGCCGGTGCAGGCCGGGCAACGCTACGTGTTGGCCATGGGCGGCGCCGATGCCGTGCTGGCGACGGCGCGCGAGGCCTTCGCGGCGGGCGACTACCGCTGGGCGGCGCAGTTGCTCAACCACCTGGTGTTCGCCGAGCCTGACAACAAGGCTGCCCGCGACCTGCAGGCCGACACCCTGGAGCAGTTGGGCTACCAGAGCGAGAACGCCACCTGGCGCAACGTCTACCTCAGTGGCGCACTGGAACTGCGCGAGGGCGTGGCACAAGCCAAGGCACACAAGAGCGCCGCGCCGGATATGATCCGAGCGCTAACCCCCGGCATGTTCTTCGATTACTTGGCGGTGCGCATCGACGCCATGCAGGCCGCCGACGAGGACCTGCTGATCAACTGGCGTTTCACCGACCTCGAAGAGGACTACGCGCTAACCCTGCGCAACGGCGTACTCACCTACCGCACCGGCATGCGTCACGCCAAGGCCGACGTGAACCTCCGCATGAGCAAGGCGCTGCTGGACAGCATCGCCCTCAAGGAGACCGGTTTCCTCAAGGAATCCACCATCGGCGGCATCGATATCGAGGGCGGGCGCATAAAGCTGCTGAAACTGCTGGCCGGCCTGGACGAGCCGAACCCGCAGTTCAACCTGGTCGAGCCTTGAACAGGTCGGAGCAGGCTGGCAAATCGTAGGTCCTGTGTTCGTGCGCCAGCTTGTTGGCCGGCTCAGGGTGGATGTCGCTTTTCACATCCACCAACGGAACCCGCCAGCACTCCGGGAGGTGGACCGGTGAGGGTGCTCCACCCCATGGGTTGAGCGGCGCGATACCCGTCAGGGCCGGGTACCACGCCCCGAGGACGTGGTCGCCCAGCGCTCTCACTGAACCAGGCGGATCTGCGGCGGTAGCCATTGCCGCTGGAGCGCCTCGGGCTGCGGCCAATAGAGCCGCAGGAACAGGTTGAAGCGGCCATCCGGCGCGGGCAGCCAGTTTGCGCGCAACTGCTCGTCGTCCGGCGGTTGCCGCTGCACCAGCAGGTCCAGGGAACCGTCGGCGTTGTAGCGCAACGGATCGCGGTCGCCCAGTGCGTAGCGGTCGAGGGGGTTGGCGGACAGCAGCTGGCGGTCGTTGTACAGGGTCAGCGACCAGAAGGCGCGGGCCGGCGGCAGCTGGTCCTTGGCGAAATGCAGCAGGTAGCGCTTGTCGCCGCGCAGTGTCTGGCCCTGCGGGTCCTGGTGCAGGTTGGGGTAGATGGCGTCTTCCGGCGAGTTGGCGCCGAGGCCGAGCTTGGCCACCAGGGCGCGTTGCTGGTAGCGGGTGCCGTACTCACCCAATTCGTAGCCGATTCGCCAGCCATTGAAGGTGGGGCGCTTGCCGAGGAGTCGCTGGCTGTCCTCCAGTTCGGCCACGACCTTGCGATAGCCGAAGAAGCTGCCCAGGCGCTGCAGGGGCGATTGCTCCAGGCTGCAATCCGCGTCGAGCAGGCCCGCCGCCGCAATGCGTCGGAGCATGGTCTCGTCCTCGGCGCGGGGCGGGTTGTCCCGCAGCAGGCGGCAGAAGCTGCCGAAGAAGTCTTCACGGCTCCAACCGGCCAACTGCTTGTCCGGCCCGCGCGCCGGGTCCAGCGGCGGCAGTTCGACCATGCCGGCGGGAGCCGAGGTGCGGGGCGCCCCTTGCCAGACACTCAGCGGCATCAGCTGGAATTGGTCCTGCAGGGTATGGACCTCGGCGTAATCCCGCGGCCCGGCGGAGCGGATGCGGCCGATCATCCAGGCCATCTCCGTGGGGATACGCAGCAGCTGCATGCCCTCGGGAAGCTGCCCCTTCCAGGACGGCCCGGCGACCAGGAAGATGCCGCCGCCGGAGCCGATGGTACGGGTGCCGGGACTGGCCACCACATTGGTCCAGGCATCCATGATCGGCATCATGTAGTAGCGCTCGCCGGTTGGCGGGATGCTCATAACCACTGGCTCCTGGCGCAGGTCGAAGTGGGCGATGCTGTAAAGCGTATCGACGTTGGGCGACACCACACTGTTGAAGCTCGCGTCGGGGAACCGGCGGCTATGGCGGAAGCCGTTGATGGCGGTGGTCCCGAGCAAAGCCTGATGCTGTCTGGTCAGTTCCATCAGCACCAGTGGATAGGCGAACAGGTATGCCTGGGCGGTCTCCCGGCCCTGTTCCACCACCTGTAGGGCAGAAACCGTAAGGCCCGCCGCCAGGGCGGTAGCACCCAGCCCGAGGCGCCAGCGCAATTTCCTCGTCAACGCCATGGCAAGCCCTCCCGCAATTGGCGGGTCAGGCATGGCGAACTCTGCGCGATCATTGTTGTTCTCCTGGTTGCAGTGTCGAAATGAGCGGATCGCCCGTTGGATGCCAGATCGGCAAGGGCGACCAGCGCCAGGGCCAGCGACGCCAGGCCGGTGGCCAGCACCATGCCCGGCCGCGCGTGGCCGCGCTCTTCCCGCAGCATCGCCAGGCTGCGTTGGTAGCGTCGGCGCTGGCCCAGCCACGGCACCGCCGCAGTGGCCAGGGCGAGGACGGCCAGCAGCGGCGACTGGCCGCGCAGGGCCAGGCAGGCGATCACCAGCAGCGACAGCTGGGTGCGACGCCAGGCCAGTTCGGTGCGCTCGGCCTGTAGGCCGGGATCGGGGACCATTTCAGAATCCCCAGCGCGGCAGGAACAGCCAGGCCATGACCAGTGCGGCCACCACGCAGCCCAGGGCCAGCAGTGGCACCAGAGGCGGCAGGGGCAGGGCTCGGCGATGCCGCAGGGCGCGTTCCACCGACAGCCAGCGCAGGCAGGCTCCGACGCTGACGAGGAGACTGAGGGACAGTAGGCAGAGGGTGATGACCAGCCGCAACGCGGGTTCGAAGGCGTGGCCCGCGAAGGTCTCGATGGCGATGCCGCCACCCAGCAGGGCCAAGGCGGTACGCACCCAGGCAAGGAAGGTGCGCTCGTTGGCCAAGGTGAAGCGCGGGTCCGGCTCCTCGCCCCCCAGCAGCTTGCGGGCCAGCGCTGGGCGCCCGGTCGTTTGCGGCAGGCTCATTGCACGAAACTCTTCACTGGGGCCTCTCATCGTCTAGTGAAATCTGGTCGTCCCACGGAGCGTCGAAGGCGCTGCATTCGGCGAAATGGGTGGGAGATATTCGAATATCTGATAGCCATGCTGTGTCGGGGATTACCGGACCTATCCAGTGTTTTGCGGATACTCCCTCTGCATGGGATTTTCAGGGATACTAGGCGGCCTCCGAAACGCCCCACAAATAGCGTCTTCGGATAGTTGCCATATCAGTTCGGCATAGCCAGAGAGACGTGCATGACCCTCAAGCAGCTCCGTTACCTGATCGCCATCGCTGAGGCCGGCAGCTTCTCCGCGGCGGCCCGCCGGGCCTTCATTGCCCAGCCCGCCCTGAGCCGACAGATCGGCCTGCTGGAGAGCGAACTGGAAATCCAGCTGCTGGAGCGCCAGCACGACGGAGTGGCGTTGACCGACGCGGGGCGCCGGCTTTACGAAGTGGCCCGCTCGGTGGTGCAGAAGCTCGATTCGGTGAAGGACGAACTGGCCTCCACCCGTGGCGATCCCAAGGGCCATGTGGCTATTTCCATTCCGGCCACCGCCTCGGCGCTGTTGTTGCCGCAGATCATCGCGCGGGCCGCCGAGAAATTTCCCAGCATCAATCTGACGGTGTGGGATGGCCTGACCCGCGAGGGTGGCCAGGCCATCGAGCTCGGCAAGGTGGACTTCGGTGTGGTGCCCAATGCCGAGGAGCTGGAACATGTGGCCGCCGAGCCGGTGTTCACCGAAGACCTCTACTGGGTGGGGCAGGCGTCAGAGAGCGAAGGCCCAATCAGCCTGGCTGAGGCGGGGGCGACGCGCCTGGTAATGGCGCCCCGGACCCTGCACCTGCGCCGCCGCATCGAGCAGGCGGCGATGGAAGCCGGGGTTGTGCTCAACGTCGTCTATGAACAGCAGTCGGCGCCGGGCATCGCCAGTCTGGTGCGCGGTGGCCTGGCGGCGACCATCAGTAACTGGCCGCCGCTGGAGGGGCACTTCGAGCCCACCGCCGCGCGGCTGATTGTCGAGCCGCGCATCACTCGCACCGTGTCCATCGCCCATTCGGTGCACAAGCCGCTGTCCTTTGCCGCCTCCTGCATGCGCGAGCTGGTGCACGGGCTGCTGCTGGAGGCGGTTCGCGAGGGCCGCTGGCGTGGCAGCCTCATTGAGCGCGGCTCGGAGGAAGAGTCTCAGGCGCTCGAGCAGGCGTCGCCGGCCTCGACCTGAGCCAGGCGCTCACGGGAGCGCTGCGGGTTCATCGCCAGCAGGCCGATCAGGCCAGCCGTCACCAGTACCCCGCCGCAGACCAGGAAGCCTTGGGCGTAGCCCTGCGGATGGTCCGCTCCGGCGCCGTGCACCAGCAGGCCGGTGACGATCGGCGCCGAGAGACCGGCCAGGGAGGCCACCGCGTTGCCGAGGGCGAGGATGCCGCCGCGCTGGCTGCTGGGGGTGAACTCCGCCAGCATCGCCGGCCCCACCGAATACATCACCAGCGCGAGGCCACCGCTCAGGGTCAGGGCGATGATGCGGGTGGTTACCGACAGCTCCGGAAGGATCAGCGAAGCCGACAGCAGACCGCTGGCCACCAGGCACACCGAAACGAAGGCGCCGCGTGCCAGCCGCGAAGGCAGCCCGCGCAGTAGCAGGCGCTGGGACATCCAGGCCATGAACAGGCTGAGGGGCGTGGTCACCACCACGAACAGCACGAACATCCGCCCGGTGCTCAGCGGGTCCATGCCCAGGCCGATTTCCAGGTAGCTGGGTACCCAGGTCAGAGTCAGCGCCAAGGACCAGTTGGCGGCGAAGTGGCAGGCATAGTTGCCGAGCACGCTGGGGTCGCTCAGCAGGCGGCGGTAAGGCAGGCGCGTGGCGTCGGCCTTGAGCTGGCCGGCGCGCAGGTTGTCCAGGGTACCTTCGCGGCCCAGCAGCATCCACAGCGCGCACCAGACCAGGCCGATGGCCGCGAGCACCGCGAAGTTGGTCCGCCAGCCGTAGTTGAGGCTGATCCAGGGGATCATCGCCCCGGCTAGCAGCAGGCCCATGGCGCTGCCGGAGTGGAGCAGGGCCACCGGTAGGCTGCGGCGGTCGTCAGGGAACCACTTGTAGATGGCGTGGGTGGCCACCGGGGAGGCGGGGCCCTCGCCGATTCCCAGCAGCACTCGGCAGGCGACGATCATCCAGAGCGAGCTGACGAACAGCATGGGCAGCTGGATCAGGGCCCAGAAGAGCCCCATCCCCAGCAGCAGGGTCCGGGTCGGCCGGCGGTTGGCAAGGAAGCCACCCACCACTGCGGAAATGGCGAACAGCCAGTGCAGCGCGCCGCCGATCAGGCCGAATTCGGTGGGGGAAAGGCCGAGTTCCTGGGTCATGGGTACCGCGACCAGGCCGATGACGACCTTGTCGAGGAAGTTCACCAGCATCATGAAGGCCAGCAGGAAGGCTATCGTCCAGGCCGTGGCCGGACGGAAGGCAGCGTCTTCGCGAGTCATGGGGGCATCTCTGAATCTTGTTGTTATCAAAAAATGGGCCCGTCCCGCGAGGAGGACGGGCCTGCGCATCAGCCCTGGCCGGGCATCAGTACGCCCTTGGCGATGGTGTTGCGCTGGATCTCGCTGGTTCCCGTGAGGATTCGCATCATACGGGTTGCGCGGAAGATCCACTCCACCGGATGTCCCTTGATCAGACCCGCGCCGCCGTGGACCTGCACTGCCTTGTCGGCGATGCGGAAGGCGGTCTCCGATGCATACAGCTTGCACATAGGGGCCTGGACCTTGATGTCGCCGCCGGCGTCGTTGTTGGCGGCGGTGGCGTACATCATGCTGCGCGCCGCGTAGAGCTCGGTGGCCATGTCGGCGATCATGTGGTTCACCGCCTGGAACATGGCGATGGGCTGGCCGAACTGCTTGCGGGTGCGGGCGTGTTCGACGGACAGCTTCAGCGACAGGCCCGCCATGCCCAGCATGGTCGGGCAGTGAAGCAGACGGTTAAGGGTGATCCGGCCCATGGCCAGCTTGAAGCCGGCGCCTTCTTCGCCGATGCGGTTCTCTACCGGGACCCGGACTTCGTCCAGAAGGATGTCGCCGTGGCTGCCGCCGCCGGACATCACCGCGTAGTCGGTCTCGACGCGCACGCCGGGCGCGGTCAGGTCGACGAAGAACGCCGAAATGCCCTGGGCGCCACGGCCCGGTTCGGTCACTGCCAGCAGCACCGCGATGTCGGCATAGGGCGCGCCGGAGATGTAGCGCTTGCCGCCATTGAGCACGTAGTGGTTGCCTTCGCGGCGGGCGCGGGTCTGAATGGCCGTGGCGTCGGAGCCGGCCTCGACCTCGGTCAGGGCGAAGCACACCGTGCGCTCGGCGCGGCACACGGGCTGCAGGAAGTGCTCGATCTGGTAAGCGCTGGCGACCTTGAACAGGTGGCCTACCCGGGGCGGGCCGGACAGCTCGCCGAGCACGTGGGGGGCCAGCACCGAGCCGGTGAGCACCGTGGCTTCCTTCACCGCGCAGAGGTCGGCGACCCCGAGGCCGCCGCCGCCCAGCGGAGCCGGCAGCATGACGTTGTAGAAACCCAGCTCGCAGGAGCGTTTCCACACGTCACTCAGCAGCGGCTTGGGATGGGGCTCGCCCCAGGTCAGGCCCTCGCGACGTTCCAGGGGCAGGATTTCGTCTCGGATGAAGCCCTCGATGGCGCCGATGATGTCGCGGGTCTTCTCGCTTGGTTGGAACATGCTGCAAATCTCCTCTGCTCAGATGCGGCGCTCTTGGCCCTTCCAGTACGCGTCGCGTATCAGGCGACGCACCACCTTGCCGTTAGGGTTCTTCGGCAGCTCGGCGACGAAGTCCACTGCGCGCGGCTTCTTGAATCCGGCCAGGGTGCGCCCGCAGTGGTCGATGATGTCCTCGGCGCTGAGCTGTTCGCCCGGCTTGAGCACCACCACGGCGCGCACGGCCTCGCCCCATTGCTCGTCGGGTACGCCCACCACTGCCGCCTCGAATACCTGCGGCAGGCTGTAGAGCACCTGCTCCACTTCCGTCGGATAGATGTTGAAACCGCCGGAGATGATCATTTCCTTCTTGCGGTCGACGATGAACACGTAGCCGCGCTCGTCCACCGTGGCCAGGTCCCCGGTGAGGTAGTAGCCGTCGCGCATCACCTCGGCGGTCAGCTCCGGGGCCTGCCAGTAGCCCTTCATGATGTCCGGGCCCTTGACCACGATCTCGCCGATCTCCCCGGGGCGCACATCCACGAAGTCCTCGTTCACCACCCGCAGGTCGGTTTCGAAGTAGCAGCGTCCGCAGGAGGCCAGGCGACCTTCCTCGCCGTCTTCGACCAAGTGATCCTGTTCGGTGAGCACCGTTACCAGGGAGCAGGTCTCGCCGGCGCCGTAACCCTGGGCGAGGATCGGTCCGAACACCTCGATGGCGCGCTTGACCAGAGCCGGGGCCATGGGCGCGGCGCCGTACATCACCAGGCGCAGGCTGCCCAGGTCGTAGTCCTCGACACCGGGTAAATTCACCAGGCGGTTGATCATCGCCGGCACCAGGAACAGTCGGGTGACCCGCTCGCGCTGGATGATCTCCAGCAGCAGGCGGTCGTCATAGCGCTCCAGCAGCAGGTTGCAGGCGCCCACTGCCAGCAGCGGCATGATCTGCATGCCACTGGCATGGGTAATCGGCCCGACATGGGCCATGACGTCGCCGGGCGCGGCGCGGCGGGTGGGGCTGGCGATGCTCTTGCGGATCAGTGCCTTGCGGTTGCCGAAGGAGAGCATCGCGGCCTTGAGCACGCCGGAGCTGCCGGAGGTGTAGTGCAGCACCGCCAACTGGTCGTCGGCGGGATCGCCATTCACCGGTACCTCGTTGCCGCGCTCCAGTATCCCGAGGTAAGGCATCTCGCCTTCGTCGTTATCGAGGGAAATGATGAAGCGCAGTCGCGGCGCTTCCGCGCGTCGGGCGTGGAGAGCAGCGGCGAAGCGGCCATCGGCGATGACCGCCTGGCTATGGGAATCGTTAAGCACCTGGAGGACTTCATCCAGGGACAGGCGGGCATTGATCGGGACCTTGACCATGCCCGCCTTGTAGAAGGCGATTTCCGCTTCCACCAACTCGACCCGGTTCAACGCCAGGATGGCCACGTGTGCCCCCTCGGTGAGACCGATCGCGGCAAGTCCAGAGGCCAGCCGATTGGTGCGTCTTTCCAGCTCCAAGAAGGTGACGCGCTGGCGAGCGTCGACAAGCGCCTCATGCTCCGGCCAGTAGAGCGCGCTTCGGCTGATGATCTTTCCTAGGTTCATTTTTGTTCTCATCGGCAGGACAACTGTGGCCGATGCTAGCCAAGCGAAATCTCCGGGAACTAATACAACAGTACGATGCGCGCCATGCCGATATGGAATGGCCGGCGCAGGAAGAGGGCAGCCAAGCAGCCGCGAGGGGCTTGAATGGCGAACCTGCGGTCCGCTTGGCGATTGAAATCGCCCCTACAGGTTTTGCGCCGATCATGGCTTTGGCTTGTGGGAGCGAATTCATTCGCGAAGGAGGCCGCGGGCCGCTCGCAGGTTGGGCTTCGCGGGCTCAGCCGCAGGCTACGGACATGGCGAGTAAACATCCACGTTCGTAGAACGTGGACTTGCATTTGGCCCCCTAGAAGGGGGCACGGCCAGCCCTCAAAGAAGGCTGGCCGTCCGTATCAAGCCACAGTTCCGTGTAAAGCCAGTTCGAGACGCACCTGACGGTGCTCCTCTTTCTCCTGATACTTCACATATTTGCGGATCATCTCCGCATCTATCCCAACCGTATCCACGCAGTAACCTTTGGCCCAGAAATGGTTGCCCCAGTAAGGCTTCTGCTTCAGGTGTGGGAAACGCGTAAACACTCGCAACGCGCTCTTGCCCTTGATCGTGCCCATCAGCTGTGACACCGAGATCTTCGGCACCCAAACAATGTGGTACTGGCAGCGCCAAATAACGTGCGATAGCTTCTCAAACCGGCTCATGTTTCTTCCTTTGGTTGGTTGTGGGGACAACTCAACCGAGGACTAAACATGAGCCTCCTCAAATCGTCACAGGCAGCGCCGGTGACTCATGACCACGTCCTAAGAACGTGGCTTCCCGAGTTCAAATGAATCAGCCGCCAGCCGAAGTCTCAGAGCGGCCCTATTTCCACCTTGCCGTCGTGGCGGTCGTTCATCCAGCGCAGCACCTGTTCGCCGAATTCGGGCGGGGCCTTGCGTGCGACGCGGCGGACCAGGTCGAGCACGGTCTGTTGGGCGAGGGCTTCTTCCATGCGTTGCTGCGCCTGCAGCATCACAGCGTGAATGGCACAGGGGTCGGCGACGGCCCAGTTCGGCGCGGGGCAATCGCTCCCGAAGATCGCGCAGCGCTCGCGTACTCCCCGGCATTCGAAAATCTGCTTGTCGCCGTCGATGGCACGGACGATGTCCAGCACCGTGATCTCGTCGGCTGGCCGCGCCAGGCGGAAACCGCCGCGCACGCCTTCGGTGGCCGCCACCAGTCCTGCCTTGGCCAGGCGGGTGAACACCTTGGCCAGCAGTTCCGGCGGCACGCCCTGCAGTTCGGCCAGGGCGCGCACGCTGGCTTCGCGGCCATTGCCTTTTTCATCTGCGAGATAGAGGAGGCAGTGGATTCCGTACTCCACGCCTGCGCTGTACAACGCCATGGTTAACTCCGACTAAGTGTGTCGCCGTTGTGGCGGCCTTTCTCTATTGCGTTTCCTGTGTCACCAGCTTCGCAGCGGAAGCTTTCCTTCACTTCAGACGCCCCAATGCTAAAGGATTTAAGCCTTGACGCCGATATTTGTCGCCGTTTGAAGGGCATGATGGCGACGAGCGGCATGACCCGGCAAGAAAAAATGCTTGCCGAAAATAACTACGACAAATAGAGTCGCAGTTATCCGGAGTGGATAGGGGCGATGACCTCACCCCCCCCGGTCTATGACGCTCGGGTGTAGCCGCCCGGAACAACCTCGCTTTTCGCCTTGTGGAGAGAATTATGAAACAACGCATCCTGATCGTCGGCGCCGGCTTCGGTGGTATGTGGAGCGCCCTGAGTGCGACTCGCCTGCTGGACCAGCATGGCCGCAATGACGTCGAAGTGGTGGTGCTCGCACCCCAGGCCGAGCTGCGCGTACGTCCGCGCTTCTATGAGCCCGAAGTGCACAAGATGGTGGCGCCGCTGGGCGACCTGTTCGACGCGGTGGGCGTGACCTTCATCAAGGGCTTCGCTGAGCGCATCGACGTGGAAGGCAAGCGCGTGGGCTATCGCAATGCCGCAGGCGAGTTCGCCGAGCTGGCCTACGACCGCCTGGTACTGGCTTCCGGCAGCCAGGTGGTTCGCCCGGCGATGGCCGGTATCGAGCATGCCTTCGACGTGGACAACCTCGAAGAAGCCGTGCGCCTGGAGCGCCACCTGAACGCTCTGGCGGAGCGCCCTGCAACCGCCAGCCGTAACACCGTGGTCGTGGCCGGTGGCGGCTTCACCGGTATCGAAACCGCCGCTGAAATGCCGGCCCGCCTGCGTGCGGTACTGGGTGATGACGCGGACGTGCGGGTGATCGTGGTCGACCGTGGCCACCAGATCGGTGCTGCCCTGGGCGAGGGGCCGCGTGCCGCCATTGCCGAGGCGTCCGCCGAACTGGGTATCGAATGGCGCCTGAACAGTGGCGTGGCCTCGGTAGATGCCGCCGGCGTGACCCTGGCCAACGGCGAGCGCATCGAGGCGGATACCGTGGTCTGGACCGTCGGCGTGCGTGCCCACCCGCTGACCGAGCAGGTCCCGGCCGAGCGTGACGCCCAGGGCCGCCTCCACGTCGACGCCAATCTGCAGGTGCATGGGCATGACGGCGTATTCGCCACCGGCGACGTCGCCCGCGCGGCATGCGACGACCAGGGCAACCATGCGTTGATGTCCTGCCAGCATGCGATCGCCCTGGGCCGCTCCGCCGGCAACAACGTGGCGGCCAGCCTGCTGGGCGTGTCACCGATCCCCTACAGCCAGCCCAAGTACGTTACCTGCCTGGACCTCGGTGCCTGGGGGGCCGTGTTCACCGAAGGCTGGGACCGTCAGATCAAGTTCGAGCGTCAGGAAGGCAAGTCCATCAAGCAGCAGATCAACTCCGTGTGGATCTACCCGCCGGCGGCTGATCGCGCCACCGCACTGGCTGCCGCCGACCCGCTGATCCCGGTCGTCGCCTGACATCCCCAATCGCTAGCCCATCGCCTGGGTCGCCCGTCCTGTGACGGGTGGCCCCAGGCCCCGATTCCCATGCCCGGAGCCTGCCATGAGCCTGACGGTCATGATTTCCACCCGCCCCCTGGCTGCCGCCGCCATCGAACGGATCATCCACCAGTGCCTGCCCGGCGTCGCCTGGACCCTTGAGTCGATATCGGCCGATGGCAGCTCCTGGCGCCTGCACCTCGCCATCGACCCGTGCTCCGACCCGGCGTCCGATATGTTCTCGTCGATCATGGCCAACGGCTGGCTGACAGGCATCGAATTCGTGTCACCGGCACCGACCCATTGCGGGCTGTCGAAGGCAACGGCTTCCCAGTAGCGCTCTCGTGGGCGGGCGACACCTTCGCGATTCCATGCTTTTGGATAGTTCGGAAAGCGGCTTGTTGGAACCATAGTCCAGCTCTAGCCTCTAGCATGGCTTCGTCAGCCGTGGTCCGAACAACAAGCACAAGGAACCGCCATGACCGCCCAATCGAACCCCTCCCGGGACATCCTCGATGTACTGATCGTCGGCGCCGGACTTTCCGGTATCGGCGCCGCCTGTTACCTGAAGCGCGACCGCCCGGGCAAAAGCTTCCAGGTCCTGGAGGCACGTGACAGCCTGGGCGGCACCTGGGACCTGTTCCGCTACCCCGGCATCCGCTCCGACTCCGACCTCTACACCTTCGGCTTCGAGTTCAAGCCCTGGAAGGACGAGAAGGCCATTGCCGATGCCAGCGCGATCATGAGCTACCTGCGGGAAACCGTGGTCGAGCACCAGATCGAGCGGCACATTCGCTACGGCCAGCGCGTGGTGTCGGCGGACTGGCGCAGCGAGCAGGCCTGCTGGGAAGTGCTGGTGGAAGACGCGGCCAGTGGCCAGCGCAGCGTGGTGCCGTGCCGCTGGCTGTTCTCCGCCGGCGGCTACTACCGCTATGACCAGGGTTTCACCCCGGATTTCGAAGGTGCCGAACGCTTCCGCGGGCAACTGATCCATCCGCAGCACTGGCCGGAAAACCTGGACTACGGCGGCAAGCGGGTCCTGGTCATCGGCAGCGGGGCCACAGCGGTGACGCTGGTGCCGGCCATGGCCGACAAGGCGGCTCATGTCACCATGCTGCAACGCACCCCGAGCTACGTGATCCCGCTGCCGGCGAAGGACCCGATCGCGCTGCTGTTGCGCAAGCTGCTGCCGGAAAAGACCGCCTACGCTCTCGTGCGCTACAAGAACGCCAAGGTGGCGCTGGGCCTGTGGCGCTTCTGCCAGCGCTTCCCCAACGCCGCGCGGCGCATCATCCGCTTCGTCAACCAGCGCGCGCTGCCCAGGGGCTATCCGGTGGACGTGCACTTCAACCCGCCCTACAACCCCTGGGACCAGCGTCTGTGCGTGGTGCCCGACAGCGACCTGTTCAAGGCACTGCGCAGCGGCAAGGCGTCCATCGTCACTGACCATATCGACAGCTTCACCGAACAGGGCGTGAGGCTGAAATCCGGCGACGTGCTGGAGGCCGACATCGTCATCACCGCTACCGGCCTCAACGTGCAGGTGTTCGGCGGCGTGCAACTGTCGCGCGACGGCCAGCCCATCGCCTGGAACGAGACCGTGGCCTACAAGGGCATGATGCTCTCCGGTATCCCCAACTTCGCCTTTGCGGTGGGCTATACCAACGCTTCCTGGACGCTGAAGGTGAGCCTGCTCTGCGAGCACTTCTGCCGACTGCTGGGCTATATGGATGACCACGGTCATGCCGTCTGCCAGCCGTTGGCTCCAATCGGCATGGAGACCCGGCCGCTGCTGGATTTCGGCGCCGGTTACGTGCAGCGTGTCCTGGCCAACCTGCCACGCCAGGGCCCGGGCATGCCCTGGGTCATGTCCATGGACTACTTCAGCGATGTGAAGCTGCTGCGCAAGGGGCCTGTGGCCGATGCCTGTCTGCGGTTCTCCAGCGGGCCGGTGCAGCGGGCGGAATCTCCCGCCACGGTGGGAGAAGCACTGGGCTGAGTCCTGCACCCTGGGTTCCAGATCGGCGTGGTGTTCAGGTCATCGATGGATTGGCGTCGGGTGGCTGAAGCCGGTGATCGCCCGCACCTTCGGCTTCGAGCAGAGGGCCGAGGCCCATCGTTTCCTGGAGTCGAACCAGCAATTCGGCAAGATCCTGGTGACGCTCTGACGGCGGTTCAGGCCCTGCGGGGCTCGGCATCGAGTTGCTCGCGCATCAGTTCCAGGTAGCGTGCGGCACCGAGTCCGAGGGGGCGATTCTTGATCCAGATGATGTCCACCCAGAGCCGCAGCTGGCTGGCCATGTTGTCGAAGGCGACTTCGGTGAGCGCACCGGTTGCCAGCAGCGGCTGGACCAGCGGTTGCGGGAGGTAGGCCCAGCCGAGGCCGGCCTGGACCAGATCGAGGGTCGCCAGGTAGCTGTCGGAGAGCCAGACCCGGTGCGACAGCACGATCTGCGGATCGGACGCGGTGGGCTCGCCGGTGCCGACGATGATCTGCCGGGTATCCGCCATCTGCGCCTCGCCCAAGGGACATGAATCGTTTGCGGCGGCGAACCCCGGTGCGGCTACGGCCGTCAGCAACTGGCTGCCGGCCTCCAGGAATGCCTCGCGCTCATCGATGCCCGGCCGCTCGAACACCAGGGCCAGCTGCACGCTGCCTTCATGCAGCATGCGCACGGCCTCGGCCTGCGAGGCGGAGCGCACTTCGATCTGCAGCGTTGGAAACTCGCGGGCCAGGATCGCCAGCGGACGGCTCCAGGCACCGGTCTGCAGCTCCGGCGCCATCGCCAGCACCAGGCGTGCTTCCAGGCCCTGGTGCAATTGCAGGGCATGGGCATCCAGCAGGTTCAACTGGCTGGCGGCCTGCCGCGCCTGGGGTTCCAGTGCGTGGGCGGCGGCAGTGGGCAGGGCCTTGCGGGTGGAGCGGTCGAAGAGCTCCAGGTCCAGCTCGGCTTCCAGTTGCGAGATCGCCATGCTGACGGCGGAGGGTACGCGGCCGAGCTTGCGGGCGGCGGCGGAGAAGGAGCCGGCTTCGAGGACGGCGAGGAACACTCTCAGGGATTCGCTGGTGAAGGCCATGGCGATTGTCAGTTTTGCTGATGACGGTCGTCTTTTTCTATCAGGCTCGTGCACCTAATTTCTACTCCAACGACAACACGCGTGAGGAGCAGGAAATGACGAACAGGAGTTGGCAGGGCCAGGTGGCACTGGTCAGCGGGGCCGGCAGCGAACTGGGCATCGGCATGGCCATTGCCCGCAGGCTCGGCGCTGCCGGGGTGAAACTGGTGGTCACCGCCAGCAGCGCGCGAATCGCCGAACGGGTGGCCGAGCTGCGCGCCGAGGGCTTCGAAGCCGAGGGCAGGGCAGCGGACCTTACCGACGAAACCCAGGTTCGCGAGCTTGCCGCTTGGGCCGAATCGCTCTGGGGCCGCATCGACATTCTGGTGAACAACGCCGGCATGGCCATGCAAGGCAGCCCCGAACCTTTTGCCGAGGTTGCCGGCATGGACCTCGCCACCTGGAATCTTTCCATTGCACGCAACCTGACCACCGCCTTTCTGCTCACCCGCGCCGTGCTGCCGGGCATGCAGGCGCGGGGATACGGCCGCATCGTGCAGATCAGCTCGACTACCGGCACCCGTGGCAGCAATCCGGGCGAAGCCGCATACAGCGCCGCCAAGGCCGGCCTGGTCGGGTTGAACATGGGCCTTGCGCTGGAAGTGGCGCGCCAGGGCATCACCGTGAACAGTGTTGCACCGGGCTGGATCGGCACTGGTTCCAGCACGGACGAGGAGCGCCATGCGGCCAGCTACGTGCCGGTGGGGCGGGCAGGGCGCCCGGAGGAGGTGGCGGCGGCGGTGGCCTTCCTCGCATCGCCGGAAGCCAGCTACATCACCGGTGAGCTGCTGGTGGTGGACGGCGGCAATTGCCTGATCGAGAACAAGGCGCCGTGAGCCGGAGGGTCGTCGCCATGAACAGTCCCGTTGTCCTGATCACGGGTGCGGCCGGCGGAGTCGGCCGGGCGCTGGTCCAGCGCTTCATCCAGGGCGGCTGGCAGGTCTTTGCCACCGACCTCTCCGCCGAGGGCCTGGCGCGCTTGCAGGTGGATCATCTGGCCTGCGCCATCCTGGCCGGCGATATCCGGCGCCCGTCCACCTGCGCCGAGGCAGTGGCCGGCGCATTGGCTGCCTTCGGCCGGTTGGATGCGCTGGTCAACGCCGCTGGCGTCTGGCGTGAAGGCCCGGTGGACACCTTCAGCGAGGAAGACTTCGACCTGGTGCTGGATGTGAACCTGAAGGCCACCTTCTTCATGTGCTCGGCGGCCATCCCGCACCTGAAGGTGTCCGGGGGAAGCATCGTCAACATCTCCAGCGATGCCGGCCGCCAGGGCAACAGGAATGCCGCTGCCTATTGCGCGAGCAAGGGCGGCGTGACACTGCTGACCAAGACCCTGGCGCTGGACCTGGCGCCCTTCGGCGTGCGCTGCAATGCGGTGTCGCCCGGTGATATCGAAACCCCGATGCTGAAGTTCCAGGCCGAGCAGTACGGCGGGGGCGATCCCAAGGGGTATTACCGCGAGCTGCTGGCGAAGTATCCGCAGGGTGACCGGGCGTGCTTCATCCAGCCGGAGGAAGTGGCCGAATTGGTGTATTTCCTCTCTCAGCCGGGAGCGCGCTCCATCACGGGGGCGGATATGGCCATTGACCGGGGTGTGTCGGCGGGGAATTGAGCCTGGCGAGCCTGCGGCCCGCTTGGCGAATGAATTCGCCTCCACAGGAAGGGGGCGGAGTTCGTAGGTTGTGGCTGAGCGACGCGAAGCCCAACGAAGCGAGCACGCGCTCAGAACCCGCTTTCCCTGAGCACCACCGCCGCCACATGGGTGAAAGCCTCGGCCAGCAGGCTGCGGCGATTGCCTTCGATCTGCAGGTGGCCGCGGGTTTCGCGCAGGGTGGGCGGGGCGCTGTCCAGTTGCACCAGCACATGGAACAGCGGCGGGGTTGGTACCAGTTCCTTGCCGTGGCTGGCCACGCTCAGCGGGCCGCCGTAGCGGGAGGCGAGCATCGGGTGTTCGAGCTGGCTGACTCGGGTGCTGCCGATGGTCACCACTGTGCCGGTGATGGGCGTCGGCAGGCCTTCCGGATAGAAGCGCACGCTGCCGCCTTGCACCAGCCTCTGTACGTCGTCCTGGTCCACATAGGCATCTACCTGCCAGCGGCTCGGGTCCACCAGCATCCCGATGGGATCGCGGCTGTGCACCCACTGGCCGGGGCGCCAGTCCGGGTCGAGGTCCAGCCACTGCCCGGCGAAGGGCGCCTGGAGCCTGAGCCGGGCGATTTCCGAACGGGCTGCACGGGCTTCCTCGAACTGCACGCCGAGGCGCTGGCGGGTGGCCAGGGCCTGCTCGGCGCCGGTGGGGTCGGCGATCAGCCCGCCCAGGCGCGCTTCGTAGCTCTTCACGCTGGCTTCGCTGCTGGACACGCGCGAGGCGATGTCCGGCTCTTCCAGCGCCACCAGGGTCGCACCGGCTTCCACGGTGCCGGTGGGGTGGATGGCCTGCAGGCGGGCCGGGTAGGGCGCGAAGACCCGCAGCTGGTGTTCGGCGCGCGCTACGCCCAGGGCATGGATCTGGCTGCGCCAGGGCACGGCGAGCAGCAGCAGGAGCGTGGCCAGCACGCCCCACCAGAAGACGCGGCGGCTGCGGCGGATGGCGGCCCGGTTGGCCCACCAGTGTTTCAGTTCGCGCCAGACCGGCATGAGGATGAACCAGGAGATTTCCACGGCGAACAGGAGTATCCCGAGCAGTTTGAAAAAGAGCAGGTAGACCGCCACGGCGATGCCGAGGAACAGCACCAGGCGGTAGACCCAGGTCACCATGGCGAAGGCCACCAGGGCGCGGCGTCTGCCGGGACTGAAGACCTCCGGCCAGTCCTCTTCGAGGCCAAGCAGCACGCGCCGCAAGGTGGTCCGGGCAAGGGCCGAGGAGCGTTCGTGGAGGTTGGGGAAGTCCAGCAGGTCCGAGAGGATGAAATAGCCGTCGAAACGCATGAAGGGGCTTGCGTTCAACGCCAGGGACAGCACCCAGCTGGTGGTGGCCAGGTAGAGCAGGGCGTTGCGCAGGGGGCCAGGGTCCGACAACGCCCAGCCAAGGGTGGCCAGGCCCGCCAGGGCCAGTTCGGTGAGGATGCCGGCCGAGGCGATGGCCAGGCGTTGCCGCGAGCTTCGCAACTTCCAGCTCTCTCCGGTATCGGTGTAGAGCATCGGCCAGAGCACCACGAAGGCGATGCCCATGTGACCCACCCGCAGTCCCAGGCGCGTCGCCACCAGGGCATGCCCCATTTCGTGGAGTGTCTTGGCCAGGATCAGCGCCATGGCGAAGCTGACCAGCCCGGACGCGGAGAAGGACTCGACCACAGCCGTGGTGAAGCTATCCCATTGCTGCAGCACCAGTAGTATCCCCAACACGCCGAGTGCCACCACCAGCACCCCGGTGAGCGGCCGGAACAGCCAGTCCAACTGCCCGGCCAGGCGCTCGAGGTGCCGCTGCGGGCGCAGCAGCGGGACGCGGAAGAACAGGTAGTGATGCAGCCACCAGCGCCAGTCCAGCCACGCATTGCCTTCGCTGCGCCTGGCCATGCGCGACGTGGCGTCCGGGCTGGGGCGCAACAACTGGTGCTGTTCGAGGAACTGGCGAAAATCCAGCACCTGCCCTACATCCGGGCGCAGTGGCGTCTGCTCCTGGATGGCCTGGCAGATTCGCGCCGGCGTGCCTTCCCAGCGCAGCAGGCATTCGAACTCCAGCCAGCCGATGCGATAGAAGCGGTTCACCACCGTGTCCTGGATTACCCAGGCCGGCTCGCCGTCGCTACCCGGTGCGGTTTCCAGCAGGCGCAGGTCTTCCCGCAAGGCCGGCAGCGGCAGCTCGGCGGCATCGATCGTCACAGGCCGGTCCAGGCGCGCAGCGCGGCGAAGGGACGGCGCAGCAGGTAGTAACCGAGCACTACCCGTTCGCCATAGAGCTTGGCGGTGCCGTGCAGGCCGAGGCGGGCGTGCTCCGGCTGGCCCTGGACGCTGGCCAGCAGCCGGTAGGCCACCACGCCCTCATCGTTGGCGCGGGCCTGGTAGCTGGTTTCCAGCACCTCGCCCTTGAGCGGCGAGAGGGGGTAGGCGGTGAGGAACAGGGTGACCTCGGCGCCCGGTTCCAGGGCGATGGCATCGGCCACGGGCAGCTGGATCAGCATTGCCGGCTGTGCCGGGTCGGCCACCTGGAGGATGCGCTCCCCGGTCACCACCGGCTTGCCCAGCCAGTCATTGGGGTCGCTGAATACCGCCACTCCGGCGCGCGGTGAACGCACGCGGGTGCGTTGCAGCTGGGCCTGCACCGCCGCCAGTTCGGCGCGGCGCTGCTGGGCACGGCCATTGAGCAGGGTCAGCTCGCTCTTGCTCTGGGGGTTATCGAAGGCGCGTTGGCTGGCCGCCATCAGCTCGGCGTCGGCCACCGCCACTTCCTTGCCGAGGACCTCGGCACGGCTCTTGAGCGTGGTTTCGTCGAGACTGAACAGCAGGGTGCCCGCTTCCACCGGCTGGTTCGGCCGCACCTGCATGCGCTCGATCACCCCATCGATGGGCGAACTGACGATCTCCGCCTGGCGCGAGACGATTTCGGCGGGGGCGAGGGCTGTCTGCCGAACCGGTATCAGCATCAGCGCTCCGGCCACCGCCAGCGCTACCAGCAGCTGACGCTTGCTGGGCCGCCAGGCCAGCAGGCGTCGTTGGCCACCGAAGGCCGCCCAGCAGTGGGCCCAGGTCTGCCAGAGGCCATCCATCAGCGGCAGCAGGGTTTCCGCCGGCGGGGCTTCCAGGAGGAACAGCACCAGCCCGAGGCGCTTGCCGTCGCGGTCATGCAGGGGAATGCACCAGATTCCGCTGGGCCACCATTCGGCCCAGCCTTCGGCGATGTCCTCGGGCGGTTCCACGGCATCGCGGGCCAGCCAGCGAGGCGTCGCATCGGGCAACTGGCCGGCGAGCCAGCGGCTGGCGCGGCGCAGCCAGACCAGATAGGGCGAATCCTCGCTGGGCCGCGCCAGGCCGGAGACGCAGAGCAACTCCAGGTCCTCGCCGCGCTGGGCCAGCACCAGGCCCTGGTGGTAGCGCAGGAGCGCGTAAGGGTCGTTGGCGATGGAAAACGCCAGGGCGTTCAGAGAATCGGCGGCCAGGGCACGGTCGCGCAGGGCGGCCAGTCCCAGCAGCAATTGCGGATGTGGCAGACGATCAGTCATTGGCTTGCGGGAAGTGTGCGGTGCCGCTCATGCCGGCGATCAGTTCCGGGGGCTCGGCGTCGAGCCGGGCCTCCAGTTCCACGGTCTGGGCCACGGCGTCCACCCGCGAGTTGATGGCGCTGATATGGGCGCCATAGGACTTGCCCGTTTCCAGGATGCTCACTTCCAGCGGCAGGCCCGGCTTGAGCCTGGGCAGCAGGCTGGAGGGCACGTTGAGGCGGACCTTGAGGGCGCCGTCGCTGACCAGGTCGAACAGCGGCGTACCGGCGGCCACGGTCTGGTAGGGCTTCACGTGGACCTTGGCCACCCGCCCGGCGAAGGGCGCCTGTACCTGGCAGTAGCCGCTCTGGGCCTGGGCCAGGGCGCGGGCGCCTTCGGCCTTTTGCACCTCGGTACTGGCCATGGCCACTTCCAGGTCGCCCACCGCATCCAGCTTGCGCAGGTTGCGTTTAGCGTCGAGGTTCTGCTTCGCCATGGTCAGCTCGGCCACGGCCACCTTGGCGCGGGCCTGGGCTTCTTCGCAGTTGAGTTGGGCCAGCAGGGCGTTCTTCGCCACCTGCTGGCCGAGGGAGGCCTTGAGTTCGCCGAGTGTGCCGTTCATCTGGCTGGAGAGGGTGGTCTCCAGGTCGGCCGCGAGCAGCACGCGAATGGCGCCGGGGTCCCCGAGGGGACTGGCCGCCGGCGTGTCATCGGCCTGGGCGGCGGGGAGTGCAAGCAAAGGGACAAGGGACAGCAAAAATGCGAGCAGACGGCGCTCAGCGTTGTACGACATGCGGTGTTCCTTGTTGGTTGGCGAGGAGTTTGTCGCGTTGCTGCTCTTCCAGGGTGCGCTGGATTTCGCGGGCCAGGGTCGGGATGTCGTGCTTCTCGATCTGCTCCGGGAGGATGTCCAGGCCGATGGAGTTGTACAGCCGGCCCCAGGCCGCCTGGGCGCTGGAGTAAGCCGCTTCGCGCTGGTAACGGGACAGCAGGTAGCGGCCTTCGGCGCGGATCAGCTCCAGTTCCGAGCCATAGGAGGTGTTGCGCGCTGCCTGGGCGTAGTCCAGCAGGCTCTGGTCCACCCGCAGGCTCTGGTCGGCGAACTCCACTTCCTGGCGCGCCAGCTGGTAGCGCAGGGTGCCGACGCGCACCTGGGTGAGGATGGCCATGGACAGCGCCACTCGGCGCATGTCGTCAGTTTTCGCCTGGGACTCGGTGGCGTTGTTGAGCGACGGCAGTTGCAAGAGGCGCAGCAGGTTCAGGGACACCTGCAGCCCGGTTTCGGTCCAGTGGCTGTTGTAGAGGAACTTGTTGGAGTCGTACTTGTAACCGAAGTCTAGGCTGACGTTCGGCCAGAGCTGGGCCTTGGCGATCTTCAGGTCGTTCTCGTTGACCCGCTTGCGGTACCACTCTTCCATGATCTCCGGTCGGTTCTCCAGGGAGAGCTGTTCCAGCCGGTTGATGTCCTGCTTCAGCTCCGGCAGCGGCTGTTCGGCCTGGTCGGCGAGGACCAGCTTCGAACCCGGCGGCAGCGACATCAGCGCCGACAGCTCGGCCTGGGCGAACTCCAGGTCCTGGCGGCGCACGGTGAGCAGGTAGATGGAGTCCAGCAGGGCCCGCTGGTAGGCCAGCACTTCCTGGCGCGGCAACAGGCCTTTGGACTCTGCTTCCTGGGCGGAGAGCAGGGCCCGGTGGGTGCGCATCAGCAGGCGGTCCACCTGGGGCATCAGGCGCTGGGCGCCCACGGCGCGCCAGTACGCGTTGCGCACATCCTGCAGGACGTTCTGCGCCACCTTGCGACGGCGTTCCTCGGCCATGAGGATCTGGTCGCTCTTCTGCTGGGTGCGGTAGTAGGCCACGCCGAAGTCCAGCAGGCTCCAGGACAGGCCCAGGCCGTAGAGCTCGCGGTAACGCTCTTCGGAGGTGGATGCCCGCAGGCTTTCCTCGCGGTCCTCGATGCCGATGGAGGTGCCGCCGGAGTCGTTGTTACGCCCGGCATAGCCGGCCGAGGCCACCAGGCGCGGCAGCATCTCGTGGCTGGATACGTCCCGCAGGTCGCTGGACAGGGCGCTTTCCATCAGCTTGAGGCGGTAGTCCAGGTTGTACTTCAGGGCACGCGCGGCGGCTTCGTAGAAGGTGATGGGCGCGGTTACCGGCTCCTGGTCGGCGTACATCTGCGCCTGGTCCTGGACGATGCGCTGTCGGCTTTCCTCTTCCGTATACACGTGGGGCTTCATGGCCGAACAGGCACCTAGCAGGAGGCTGGAGGCGATGGCGGCGCTGAGGAGGGTGAGGGGCGTTCTTGGCATGGTCAGTCCTTGATTCCTGCTCATTCGGGGGTGCCGTTGCCGAGGGCGCGCAGGCGCTCGGCGGCCTCGCGCAACTGGGCGCGGAAACCGGGGGCGGTACGGGTGTCGGAAGGCGGTGGCAACTGTGCATCGCCCTGGGTGAGGTTCTCCGCGCCGGGGGCGAATACCGAGGGATCGGCCAGCAGGCCATCTGCGCTGAGGTTGATCCGGCCATGACGGCCGAGGATCCACGCCAGGTCCAGGTCGCTGTCCACACGGCTTTCGCGCACCGCGCGGGAAACGAACTGGCCGGGTGTCTGGCCAAGGCGGTTGCCGAGGGTATCGCTCTGGATTTCCGGTACCCGGCCCAGGGCCAGGTTGCTGCCGTCGGCCTCCCAGCTGGACAGGGTGAGAAGCCGGTCGTTGCGTTCCACCACCGGGCCCACGAAGACCACCGGGTCCACCACGGGCAGCGTCGGGCGGCGGAAGGGATCGCGGTCACCACGGTCGAAATGCGGGTCGATCAGGTTGCTTTCCGGGGCGGGGATGAAGGGGGCGGCGATGTCCAGGTCGATGACCAGTTGCGCCCGGTCCGTCGCCCCGGCACGGTCGCCAAGGGTGTAGGTGAAAACGTCCTGCAGCACGCGGCCGAGGCCGGCGGCACGCAGCACTTCGGGGTTGGTGAGGTCGATGCTGTACGTGTAGCTGCCGTCGGCATTGATCACCAGGGTGCCGAAGCGGCCCTGGATGGCCTGGCCGACCACGCCAGCCGTACCGCTGCCGGTCTCGGCGCCGGTGCGGATGCCCACCACCTGCAACTGCTCGCCGCCGTCCACATCCGAGTCGTTGGGCAGGACATTCCCACTGGCCTGTGGGGCCGGGGTCTGGTCGCTGGCCACATTGCTGTCGTCACGGGCGACGGGGTTGTCGTTGGCGCCCTGGATCAGCAGGTTCAGGCGTGCTTCGGACTCGGCGCCGCTGGTGTCGCGCATGCGGTAGGTGAAGACCTCACGCAGCGTCTCGCCGGCGGTGCGCAGGGCCTGTACCGTCGGATTGCTGTTATCCAGCACATAGGTGTAGCTGCCATCGGCGTTGAGGGTCAGGGTGCCGTAGCGGCCCGCCAGGGCCACGCCGGCACCGGCGCTGTTGCCCAATTCGCTGGTGGCCGAGAGCACTTGTCGGGTTTCGCCGTTGGCGACGCTGTCCACGTCCTGGTCGTTGCTCAGGACGTTGCCGGACGGATCGCTGCCGGGGATGTTGTTGCCCACGCCGCCAGCCTCCACCGCGGTACTGTCGTCATCCTGGGCGATCGGAGTGTCATTGCGGCCATCGATGGTGATGCGCAGCTCGGCGGTGTCGGTGGCCAGGTGCGTGTCGGCCAGGGTGTAGGTGAAGGTGTCCAGCAGGGTCTGGCCGCTGATGCGCAACGCCTGCACCTCGGCCAGGCTGTTGTCGACCACATAGGTCCAGCTGCCGTCGGCGTTCATCGTCAGGTCGCCATAGCGGCCGCGCAGCACCGTGCCGACGGTCCCGCTGGTGCCGCTGCCGGTTTCCGTGCCGGTGCGAATGCCGGTCACCGACAGCGGCTGCCCTTCCAGGTCGAAGTCGTTGTCCAGGACATTGCCGCTGGGGTTCACACCGGGGGCATTGTTGTTCAGGCCGCCCGCCTCGACGGCGGTGGCCTCGTCGTCGAAACCGTCCGGAGCGTCGTTGCGACCGACGACGATGATCGACAGCTGGGCCAGGTCGGTGAGCCCGCCGAGGTCCGTCACTTCATAGGTGAAGTGGTCCACCAGGGTGTCCAGCAGGTCGAGGGCGAGCACCTCCGGGTTGGAGATGTCGATGGTGTAGTGGTAGCTGCCGTCGGCATTGATCACCAGCGTGCCGTACTGGCCGACCAGCACGCTGCCGACGGCGCCAGCGGTGCCGCTGCCGTCTTCCGGCCCGGTGCGGATGCCGGTGACGGTGAGCTGGTCGCCCTGGTCGACGTCGCTGTCGTTGGGCAGGACGTTGCCGGTGGGGTTGAGTACCAGGCCGTCGCCGTTGTCGGTGACGCCGATGTTCAGGTCGTCCTCGGCGACCGGAGCGTCCCAGGCACCCTGGATGGTGATGGTGATGCGGGCAATGCTCAGGGCACTGGCGGTGTCGCGCATGCGGTAGGAGAAGACTTCCTGCAGCGTGTCGCCAGGCTTGAGTGCCTGGACCGCCGCGAGGGCGTTGTTCACCACGTAGTGCGACTCGCCATTGGGCTGCACGATCAATGTGCCGTACAGCCCGGCGATGCTCTGGCTGCCGGTGACCAGGGTGAATCCGTTGCCCCCCAGTTCATCACCGACGCGAATGCCGATGAGCGTCTTGGTATCGCCCGCGTCGACGTCAGTGTCGTTCGCCATGACATTGAGGCGCGGGTCGATGCCGAGGGTGCTGTTGTTGGTGCCGCCAGCCTCCACGGCGACCAGGTCTACGCGGATGGCATGCGGGTTGTCGTTGCGGCCCTGGATGGTGATGGTGAGGGTGGCGGTGCTGGCGGCGCCCGCAAGATCGCGAACGGTGTAGGTGAAGCGTTCACTCAGCGTGTCGCCAATGATGCGCAGGGCCTCCACCCGTGGATCGTCGTTATCGACGATGTAGGTGTAGCTGCCGTCGGCGTTCAGGGTCAGGGTGCCGTACTCGCCAACCAAGGCGCTGCCGATGGTGCCGATGTTGGCGCCCTGGCGTACATCGACCACGGTGAGCGTCTCGCCGAACTGGTCGACATCGGTGTCGTTGGCCAGGACGTTGCCGCTTGGGTCGACGCCGGCGAGGATGTTGTCGAGACCACCGGCTTCCACGGCGATAGCACTGTCGTCGTTGGCCACGGGGTTATCGTTGGCGCCTTCGATGGTGATGTTCAGCAGCGCAATGTCGGTGGCGCCGGCGGTGTCGATGACGCTGTAGTTGAAGGTGTCGATCAGCGTATTGCCGGCACGCAGGGCCTGCACGGCGGCCAGGCTGTTGTCCAGCCGATAGCTGTAGCTGCCATCGGCGTTCAGGGTCAGCCAGCCATACTGGCCGCGCAGTTCGCTGCCCAGGGTGCCCGCCGAACCTATGCCTTCCACGGCACCGGTCCGCACGGATTCCACCGCCTGGGTTTCACCGTAGTCGATGCTGTCGAGGGCTCCGCCGTCGATGTCGGTGTCGTTGTCCAGCACATTGCCGCTCGGGTCCACACCGGCGCTGCCATTGTTAACGCCGCCGGCCTCCACGGCCGTGGCGTCGTCGTCGGTGGCCACCGGGTTGTCGTTGCGGCCAAGGATGAGGATCACCAGCTGCGCTGACTGGGGCGCTTCCTGACCATCGGAAATCTCGTAGGTGAAGCGCTCGAGGAGGAAGTCCGACAGTTGGCGCAGGGCTTCGACTTCCGGGTTGCTGTTGTCCAGGACGTAGGTATAGGTCCCGTCGGCGTTCAGCGTCAGGGTGCCGTACTGGCCGGCGAAGGCCTGGCCGATCACGCCATTGGTACTCAGGGTGTCGTTGCTGATCGAGATCACGCTCAGCGGGTCGCCGTCCGGATCGACGTCGAACAGCAGGGCGTCGCCAGAGGGATCGATGCCCGCCTGGCCGTTGGCCACGCCACCGCGTTCAACAGCAATATTGAAGTGGTCCTGGGCAATGGGCGGATCGTTGACCCCACGGACGGTGATCACCAGTTGCGCCTGGTCGGTCAGGCCGTTGGTATCGACGATCTGGTAGGTGAATGTCTCGGTCAGGGTCTGGCCGGCCTGCAGGGCCTGCACCGTGGGGTTGGCGCTGTCCACGTCGTAGGTGAAGGAACCATCGGCGCCGATGCGCAACAGGCCGAAATTGCCAACCAGCAGGGTCGCGTTGGTGCCGCTGGTGGAGCCTGCGGCCACGCCGATCAGCACGCCGCCTGCGGTTTCCAGGCCCGAGCGCACGCCGTTGACCCTGAGCTGGGTGTTGGGTCGGTCGGCGGCGTCGACGTCGTTGTCCACGCCGTTACCTCCGGGCTGGGTGACCGGGCCGGGTCGGCTGGGGAAGCGGATGACGTTGCCGCTGGGGTTGCTCTCGCCAATGGCGCTGGGGCCGGAACCGGCCTGGGCCACGGCACGGTCATCGCTGGCGACGGGGTTGTCGTAATTGCCGCGCACGGTGATGCGCAGCTCGGCAAGGTCGTTCAGGCCCGCCGCATCGGTGACCTGATAGGTGAAGATGTCGGACAGCGTGTCGTTGGGGCCCAGCCGTTGCACAGCGGTGCTGTTCTCGTTGATCGCATAGCTGTAGTTGCCATCGGAACCGATGGTCAGGGTGCCGTAGGTGCCATTGATGCTGATGCTGCCGCCAGTGGGCACGATGATCATCAGGCCGGGTACGATCTCGCGCAGGGCGCGAATGCCACTGACTCGCTTGGTTTCGCCGTAGTCGATCGGGTCCGCCGGGTTCTCGCCGCCGTCCACATCCAGGTCGTTGTCCAGGACATTGCCGGTGGCGTTGGCGCCGGGAACCGGGAATCCGGGCGGAGGGTTGTCGCCGGGGTTGGCGATGTCGGTGTTGTTGACGCCGCCTTTCTCGATGGCCGTACCCGCGTCATTGATGCCTGTCGGGGTGTCGTTGGCACCCTGGATGACCACCGAGAGAGTGGCCGAGGATTGCAGCGGCGGCCCGCCGATGCCGATGTCCGAGATCACGTAGGTGAAGTTCTCGGTCAACTGCTGGGAGGCCAGGCGGAGCGCCTGCACCTCGGGATAGGCGTTGTCGACGATGTACTGGTAGGCGCCGTTGGCCTGGATCACCAGCTTGCCGTAGCGACCGAGCACTTCCACCGGGCCAAGCGCTGGAACCGTGACCACCACGCCAAGCGGAGAGGTGACCGATATGACGTTGAGCTGGTCGCCGTTGGTGGCGATATCGATATCGGTATCGTTGTCCAGCAGGTTACCGCGCGGGTCGATGCCCGCAATGATGTTGGCGGTGCCGCCGGCTTCCAGCGCCGTGGCGTCATCGTTCACGGCGTTCGGCGCGTCGTTCACCGGGTCGAGGCGAATCACCAGGAAGTCGCGGTCGGTGCGTGCGTCGGCCAGTTCGCCGGGAATGCCGTTGCCGTTGAAGTCGCCATAGTTGCCCAGGTCGTTGGTCACCACTTCGAGGAAGTCGACGCCATTGAAATCCTGGTTGCCCAGGTAACGAAGGCCGGCGAGGGCGGCGTTGATGTCGGCGATCCGGCCCACCAGCACCAGGTTCGCGGTACCGGCGCCGGTGACCGTCACCCCGGTGGTTGCGCCGGTGAACGACAGGGTTCCGCGCAGCACTTGGAGGCTGACCTGGATGGCGCGACCGTTGACATTGGGATCGCGCTCGGCGTCGACGTCGCTGACGCTGATACCCGGAATGGCCAGCGGCGTGTCCTCCAGGCCCTGCTGGAAGCCCGGCAGGCTGTTGACCGGTGCATCGTTGATTTCCACATAGCCGGAGTTGGCCTGCTGAGTCGCGCCTTCACCGAGGGTCACCCGGACCTGGCCGAGGGTGCCGCCGTCGGTGTCGATGCGTACGCGCAGCTCACCGAACTGGGCGATGCTGTTCACCGTGGTGGGCGCATCGATGCGGTACAGCCCTGAAGGCAACACGCCGAAGCTGAAGCGGCCATTGGCATTGGTGGTCGTGGTAAACGTCTTGTCGTCGCCATTGCCGAGCACACCGTCTTTACCGGCCCAGATCAGGTTGATGGTCTGGTTGGCGATGGCCAGCTCGTAGGCCGGGGTGCCGGGAACCGGGTCGGGGTCGGGCGTCCTGTCATTGGGGGCGGTGGCGGCCGTGTCCGTGTCGTTCCACAGGGTTCCGCTGATGATTCCGAGGCCGGCGCCTTCGCGAAGCACGTAGTTGTTCAGGGTCGTACCGTCCGGACCGGGGCCGTCCGCGCCGGTACGCTCGCCCGCAGCGGTGCCGTCGGCGCCGACTGCCGTGCCACCCCAACTGGTGAAGGTTTCCGGCAGGCTGCTCCAGCTCAGGGTGGCATCGGTGCTGGCGATGGTCGCGCTGTTCGGCACCTGCACGCTGTAGACCACGCTGACGCTGGTGCCGGGGTTGATTTGCGCAATGTCCACCGTCACGCCGCCCGTGGTGCTGAAGCTGACGCCGGCCGGCAGGTTGCCCGGCGTGTAGGTGGTGCCGCCGATGGTGATGCTCAGCAGGCTGTAGTTGCTGCCGGTGGGGAAGCCATCTGTGAGGTGCACGTCGTAGGCCGGCAGGCTGCCGTTGGAGGTGAAACCGACCGTAACCGTGGCGGTGCCGAGAGTACCGCCGGGGTTGGCGTTGAAGTCGGTGACCGTCTTGTCCAGGTTGGTGAAACCGGGTTCGACGATGCGCTCGAACAGGGTATCGCTGGTGGTGCGGACAATGCCGTTGACGCGGTCATGCACCGTGACGCCAAGCTGCTTGGCGCTCTGGTTGCCGAGGCTGTTGTCCACCCGGGCGTTGAACTCGAAGACCACGCCTTCGAGGTCGTCGTCGTTGCTGTCGTTACCGGTGCCAAAGGGGCCGTTGGTGAGGTTGCCGAGGTTGAGGGTCACGATCTGGCGACCGTTGGCGTCAGTGTCGAGCACCACGTAGATCGGGTTGATCACGCCGCCAGGGGCAGCGCCGGAAAGGTCGGGCGTAATCAGCTGGGCTTGCGGGCTGTCCTCGTTGCCGATGATATGCAAGGTGCCGCCGATGATCAGGTCCCCCAGGCTGGTCACCAGCCCGCCATCGGATATGAAACCGATGCGCATGGTGCTGAGGTCATCCACCGTCAGGCCATCGTCCAGGGTGATGATCAGCTGGTAGTTGGGGTTGCTGCCCTCGGGCACCAGCACGGCGGCACGGTAGCGGATGATCTCGCCGATGCTCACGTTCTCCACGAGCGCGTCGGTCGGGTTGGGCGCGGCGGTGTCGGATAGGCCGCCGACACGGGAGAAGCGGATGGCCTGGGCCACCGGGATGATCAGGGCGCTGCTGCGCTGGTAGTCGTTCAGGACACCGCTATTGAGCAGGCCGTCGAGGCCGGTGCGTTCGCCGGCGGGGTCGGCGGCGCCGTTGATGTTGCTGCCGTTGAGGCTGCTCCAGCGGACGTTGGCGAGGTTGTCGAACTCGGCCACGGAGGCGCCGGTGGCGTTCACCACGCCGGTCACGCGGATGACGAGGGTACCGCCCTTGGCGATGTCGACATTGCCGGTGTTGATCAGCGTGCGGCCGGTCGGGTCGAGCCTGAAGCTGGCGCTGATATCGGTACTGACCCCGCCCAGGGTATAGATCGCGCTGACCACAGTGAGCTGGTCCATTTCGGTGGGCAGCTGGCTGGAGAAGGCGATGTCGAAGGCGTCGTAGTCACTGCCGGCATTGCCATTGGCGATGGTGATGCTGAAGTCGACCCGGTCGCCCTCGTCGAAGCCCAGGCCAGGGTTGGTGATCAGCTGCTGGGTGAGCTGCAGGGTCGGTTCCTGGATGGTGATCGACGGCTTGGTACCGGTCAGGTTCACATCGCGATTCAGCGGCGTGGCGCCGTTCGGAGTATTGCCGTCCGGGTCGCTGTAGCTCAGCCGGGCGTCGTTCTGGCGCACGCCGCCGGCCTGGTTGCCAATCACGTTGCTGGCCACCAGGCGCACGCGGATGACGAAGCTGTTGTTGCCGGTGTTGTTGTCGCCCGCAGCACCGGCGGCGGTGAAGGTGAAGCGCGCGTCGACGCCGTCGGCCCCCAGGGTTCCGCTCGGGGCAGTGAGGCTGCCGATGGTGACGGTGCCGGCGAAGTTGGCGGTCAGCGCGCCACCAGCCGTGGTGATCAGCTGATAGCCCTGGTTGGCGTTGAAGCTGGTGTCCAGGCGCAGGCCGTTGGGGATCAGGTCGTCGATGCGCAGGCTCTGGGTGGTGCCTTCGGGCAGGGTGACGATGATGTCGTAGAGCATGCTCTCGCCGACCACCAGGTTCGCGCCCGTGGTGTGGGTGGCGCTGGAGTCGCTGTTGTCCAGGCTGCCGCCGGCGAAGTTCTTGCTGATGACCGGGGCGCTGACCTGCTGGTTGGCGATGTCGGAGAGCGGGGCGGGAACGAAGTTCTGTCCGCCTTCGGCGCTGGCGTAGTGGGTGAGCTGGGCGGTGGTCTGCAGGGATGCGCTGGCACCGATGTTCGCCGCCACCTGCACGTCGTAGGTGATCACCACGACATTGGCGCCGCTGTTGTCGGCGGCAGTGCCCGGGCGGCCGGCGAGCAGGGCGCCAGCGCCGGGGGCGTCGATGAAGGTGACGGTGTTGGTGGCGTTGTCCACCGTGAAATGGGTGCCGGCCACCAGTTGCGTGCCGTCGCCGCGATAGATCAGCAGGTTGGCGGCGGAAAGGTTGCCGCCAACGAAGGACAGGCCCGGCGGGAGGGTGATGCGAGTGCTGACGTCGTAGGCGCTGCCGCCGCCACGGTTCTCGATGGCAGTGGCCAGGCGCAGGCGGTCGCTGGCATCGATGCCGGTGACGTTGCCATTGACCGCCAGGATGTCGGTGATGCTGCCGCTGAAGGGCCTGCCGGCGGTACCCGGTGCGTTCCAGGTGCCGGTGGTGCCGGTCACCGTGCCGTGGCTGGCGGACACCACACCGTGGCTCATGTTCAGCACCGGCTCGGCCACCGAGGCGATCAGGGTCACGTCGTCGGTGGTGAGCAGGACGCTCTTGTCCAGGGTGCGGGTCTGGCTCGATTCACCCAGCACGTTGAAGGCGCGCTGGTCAGCGAAAGGCTGGTCGCTGACGGTCAGGGTGAAGTCGATGGCGATGCGGCTGCCGTCGATGCCGGGGTTGACGTAGTCGGCAAAGGTGAACACCAGGGAGTTGCCCGGGCCGATGGTGACCGATGTGGGGCTGTTCGGGTTGGTGTTGCCGGTGGCCAGACGCCAGATGGTGTTGGGGTCGATGCCGGTCAGGTCGAACAGTGGCAGCGGCAGGTACGCAGTGAGCTTGAAGTTCTCGTAGTCGCCGGTGACCAGGTCATAGCTGAGGCGGAAGGTGACCGAGTCGCCGGGCCGCAATTCGGTGCCAGGTGCCGGAGCGCCGCCACCATTGAGGTCGGCCAGGTCTATCTGCACCTGGCTGGTGGGAATGGTGCTGAGGGTACTGGAGCCGTCGCTCTCGTCGAAGCCGCTGAGGTTGTTCGGGTCGAACAGCACAGTGGCCGTGACCGTGGCGTTGTTGCCGAAGGAGTCGCCTTCATTGATCTCGCTGTGAGGGGCGCCCGCCGGGGGTGTGTAGCTCTGGGCGACGCGCGCCTGGTAGGCGATCACCGCCAGGGTGGCGCCTTCCAGGAGGTTATCGAACGCCAGGTCACCGTTGAGCCACTGACGGGCACCGAAAGCATTGGCCAGGGAGGCGCCGACATCGAAGACGATGGACGTACTGCCATCGGCATTGACGATGGTTTGAGAAAGCAGGGCGATCGTCTGTGTAGCGCCGTTCTGGCTGATGGTCAGGGTGGCGGTGCCGGGAATCAGGCTCTGGCCGTCGCCGAGGCGGTCGAAGACCGCAAAGTCACCGGAACCGTGGAAGGTCTTGCCGAAGGCGAAATAGTCGGAGAGGGCGATGTTCAGGTTGTAGTTCAGGATGTCGCCCGGACTGAGGCCGGTCGTGCCGAGATCGGTACGTACGCTGACCTGCTTCTGCAGGGTGATGGACTTGGCGACGAAACTGACGTCGTCTCCGCTTCCATTGAAGATGATCTGGCCGTTGGTGGCGTCGCGCGGGTCCAGGGGTTGCCAGCTGCCGGCGGCCGTGGGGGCGTCAAAGGTGATGGTGACGTCGTCGCCGGTGGCGGCGTTGAGTACCGGGACGCCGTCGGCATCGGATTCCGGGACGAAGAAATTCACGCTGGTGGTCGTGGCGCCGGTCAGCGTCGGGTAGCGGACGGTGAACTCACGGATATAAAGGTCGTTGCTGAGGTCGCCGTCGTTGTTCTGCGCGAGGATGCGCTGGATGAATGTCGGGTCGGTGATGGCACGGCCGTCGTAAAGGGTGATCGAGGTGATGGTGCCGCCGCCACCGGGCGAGATGGCGGTCACTATGACGTTGTCCGGAACCGGCTGGACCAGCACCACGTCGGTCAGGGTCTGGGAGTCGGCCGGGGTGATGATGACGTCCAGTTCGCGGCCATGGTTCGGGCCGGTCGCGGTTTCGCCTTCGGGCGTGGTGATGACCTGGTCGAAGGTGATCACCGTCGGGTGCACCACATAGCTGTCGGCGTTGGCCGAGGGCTCGAGGATACTGGGGTCGGTCGCCGGGTTGTTCAGAGAGTCGTTGCCGTACTGGAAGCCGCTGCGCGCACGGATGGTCAGGTCCGGCGTAGTTCCGGAGAAGGAAAAGTCGGTGTCGGCCAGATCGCTCAAGGACGCAGTCACCTGCACGGTGATGGGGGGCTGGCCCTGGGATACGCTGGCGAAGGGCAGTTCGACCACCACCATCTGGTCGCCCGCCTGCATGCCGAAATCGGCGGCGTTGATGATCAGCGGCTTGCCGTCGGTGCCCACCGCCAGTGGGTGGCTGGCCTGGCCATTGGCGTCGAAGGTCAGCACATGCGCGGTAAGGTTCTGCCCGAGGTAGGTGGCGGAGACGAAGGTGATGCCATCGTCGATTTCCGCGCCCGCACCGTCCTTGCCGGTGGCGGGGAAGAACAGGTCGATGAAGGGCGCGTAGCCGGCGTCGGCGCTGATGTTGTTGAAGGTGACGTCGAAAGCGAAGGTGTCGCCCAGCAACACATCCGCACCGCCGGTAAGGGTGGTGCTGGGGCCGGCAGCCAGCAGGCGGTCGTAGGCCGCTGTGGCGCTGGCGGCGAGGGCAATGGGCCTGTCGATGTCACCGCTGGTGACTTCCAGGTCCCAGTCGCCGCCGGCATGGGTGCTGCCGGTATCGTCGCTGGAGGCCGCGACATCGGCGCCGGTCCAGCGTGCCAGTTCGTTGACCAGGGTGCGCCCGGCGCTGCCTTCACCCACCTTGCAACCGTACAGCTGAATGTCGGCCCCTTCGCTGAGGGACTGGCTCCATTGGCTGAGGGGCTGGGCGAACTGGTCGATGTTGTCGGCAGTGAGGGTCGTCTTGCCGAGGGTGAACTCGCCGGACGCGCCGTGTGACAGGATCTGGATGGAGTCGACCTGGCCAAGTTTCGCGAGAGCGGCGGAGATGGCCGCCAGTCCATCCTGATTGGCCTCTACCACCAGCACGTCGACATCGCCGGGGAGTTGCGCGGTCAGTTGTTCGCGGCCTTCGATGCGGCTGTCCAGCACCAGCAGGTGCCGGCTGGCGGACTGCTGCTGACCGGGTTCGCTGCGGGCATCGTTGGGGGTGGCATGGTCGGTGGTGGCCTTGCCGGCATCACCGTTGTCCTGGTGCTGCTGGTCAACCGCTGCGGCGGCGGCACCGTCGAACAGAATGCGCGGCTCCAGGGCCATGGCGCGGCGCTGGGGCCTGAATACGGGCGGCACGCGCGCGCCGGTCTTGGTATCGATATCCATATGTTCACCAAGGGACCTGCCGCGCTGGGCAGGCCGTTGCAGTTGAAATTTCAGTGCTACCGACTTCCTGTCCGGAAGTGCCAGACAAGGTCTTTGTTCAATCGGCGATGAATCCGAACGACGCTTTTCCCTGCCCCGAAGGAGCCGCAGGGCGGCGAGTCAGGGGAGGGCGCTTGAGTGTGTCGGGTTCGTCCAGAAAATCTGGTGTTGCTGACAGAACTCCAATTTCTGTCAGAAATTTCTGACCCTGAGCCTATCCACGAGATAAACGAAAATCCAGCCCACTTGTCGTTCCTGTGACAGGAATGTGTGCCTATTGCGGGCCTTCTGAAAGATTTCTGTGACGTGCTGGGAATTTCCTGTGCACCTTTCTGGCGTCAGAAAATTCGTACGGAGATCACCTTTGTGAATGCCGGCATCGGGAGCTGTTGAAGTCCTGCGCGCCATCCTCTTCCGGTTGGCATGCATCCGTCCGCTGACCCGCATCGAACTGGTCTAGGCTGCATCTGGCCGGCCCCGCGCTGCAGGTACAGCGCAGACCTGGCAGACACCGAAGCGATAGGCGGAGCACGATGCATGGGTAAACGGATCTACGGGTGGGGCGCCACGATTTTCTGGGTTCTTTCGATGGCGCTTGGCGTCGCGCAGGCGGCGATGGAGGAGACCGAGCCGGTAGCGGCGGCCCCCGCCGAGCTGAAGATCGCCAATCGCAGCATCTTCGTCTTTCGCGGCACCATCCTCGGCGAGTCCCCGGAGGCCCGCGTCAGCCGTGCCCGCGCGGTGATCGGCGAAATGCTCGACGGCACCGAGGAGCCCAAGGTCGGGCTGGATACCATCCAGGACAGCTACCTGGTGTTGCTGGGCGACCGCCGTGCCTTCATCGTTTCGCCGAAGGACGTCGACGCAACCGCGGGCGATGTGCGCGAGGCGGCCGAAGACGCGGCGCAGCGTCTGCGGCAGGTGGTGGCGGAGTCCGCCGAGGCCCGCAGCCTGCGCTTCCTGCTCACCGCCGGTGGCTACTCGGTGCTGGCCACCTTGCTCTACCTGGGGCTGTTGCGGCTGCTGACGCGGGGTCACCAAAAGGCGCTGGCCTGGTTGCCCAAGCGCATGCGCAAGCACACCAGCGCACTGAAGATCGGCCAGACGCAACTGGTGGACTCCAGCAACCTGTTTCCGCTGGTGCGGCGCCTGCTGGCCCTGGTCTACTGGGCCGTGGTGTTGCTGCTCACCTATGAATGGCTGAGCTTCGTGCTGCAGCGTTTCCCCTATACGCGGCCCTGGGGCGAGAGCCTCAACCAGTACCTGATCGAACTGGTGCGCTACCTGCTGGATGCGGTGGTCAGCGCCATCCCTGGCCTCATCATCGCCCTGCTGATCTTCTTCATCGCGCGGGGCTTCAGCGCCTTCGTCAAACGCCTGCTGGGGCGGCTCTCCAGACCCGGCACCATCAAGTGGCTCAACGATGAAACACTGCAGCCCACCACCCGGCTGACCTCCCTGGCCATCTGGCTGTTCGCGCTGGCCATGGCCTACCCGTACCTGCCCGGTGCCGGCACGGAAGCCTTCAAGGGGCTGTCGGTGCTGATCGGCCTGATGATTTCCCTGGGAGCATCCAGCGTGGTGGGGCAGGCCGCCGCCGGGCTGATCGTCACCTACACCCGTACCCTGCGGCCGGGCGAGTACGTGCGCATCGGCGACAACGAAGGCACGGTCACCGAACTCGGCATGTTCACCACCAGCATCCGCACCGGCCTGGGCGAGGTGCTGACCATTCCCAATTCCATGATCACCGGCTCGGTGACGCGCAACTATTCCCGCGTGGTGCAAGGCGTCGGCTACGTCGTGGATACCACCGTGACCATCGGCTACGACACGCCCTGGCGCCAGGTGGAGGCCATGCTGCTGGAAGCCGCACGGCGCACGCCCGGCATCCTGCAATTGCCCCGGCCACAGGTGTTCCAGACCGCGCTGTCGGACTTCTACCCCGAGTACAGGCTGGTGGCCCAGGCCGTGCCCAGCGAACCGCGTCCACGCGCCGAACTGCTGACCATGCTGCACGCCAATATCCAGGACGTGTTCAACGAGTACGGCGTCCAGATCATGTCGCCGCACTACCTGGGAGACCCCTCCCACGAGAAGCTGGTGCCCCGGGAGAACTGGTATGCGGCGCCGGCCAGGGCGCCGGAACAAAAGCAGGATGGCGAGTTCTGAAGCCTCTGCGGGTGAAGCTGGACGAACTCGGATTTGAAAGAGCCGCCAGCGTCGCCTAGACATTCTGGTAGCCGCGTGTCGTTCAGTGGGGAAGTCGTCCGAACGCGCGCCCATGAAGTTCAATGACCAAGGAACACAGGACATGACCAAAAAACTGATTGGCAAAGCGCTGATCCTCGGCCTGCTGGGCGCAGCCGGCGTTATGGCCCAAGCCGCCGAGGGTAAAGGCGGTGGTTGCGGCTGGGGCAACATGGTGTTCGACGGCCAGCGTGGCCTGGCTCCGCACCTGCTGGCCACCACCACCAACGGCACCTCGGGCAACGCCACCTTCGGCCTGACCTCCGGTACCAACGGCTGCGACTCCAGCGTGACCATCCGCTATGGCGGCCGTTCGCTGTTCGCCATGAACGGCATGCTCGACAACATCGCCGAAGACATGGCCCAGGGCCAGGGTGAGGCGCTGGATGCCTATGCCACCCTGCTGGGTATCGAACAGGGCGACCGCGCCCACTTCGCCCAGGTCGCCCAGGCCAACTTCTCCAGCATCTTCGCCACCCCTGACGCCACCGGTGATCAGGTGCTCGCCAATACCCTGGAGGTGATGAGCCGCGACCAGCAGCTGGCCCGCTACGTCAAGCAGCCGAGCTGATACCACGGATACGCGAAAATGCCCTCTTCGGAGGGCATTTTTTTGGGGTGGCGGAAAACTGTAGGAGCGAGCTCTGCTCGCGAAGAGCTCCGTTCCGTTGGGCCTCGTACCTCGGACCAACCTACGGCAGGACTGCGTCCTGCCTGGCGAATGAATTCAGCCTCAGAAGCGCCACACTGCGCCGCCGCCGATAGCGTGGATGGCGGCGTTCTCGTAGGTGCCCGAGAGGGTGGTGCCCGAGCGGCGCTTGGTCTGGTCCACCTCCATGTCGCCCAGCCAGATCAGGGTGTAGGCCAGGTGCAGGTCGAGCCCTTCTTCCACGGTGTAATTGACGCCCGTGGCGAACCGCCAGGTCTCCGCTGTGGGCAGGTCCACGGTGCGGTCGCTGTCGTCGACCATGGAGCTGTCGTAGGCCACCCCCATGTTCCAGCGCACCTGGCGCGAGAGCTGGTATTGCGCGCCCACGGAGACGTGCCAGGTGTCCTTGTACTGGCGGTCGACCGAACGGCTGGCGTCGACGTTGTCCGCATCCACCTCGACGCCGATCTTGCCGAACTGGCTCCACTGCTGCCAGCCAAGGCTGGAGAGCAGCTTCCATTGCGAGTCCAGGTCGTAGGCGGCACTCAGCAGCACCGTCTGCGGCACCTCCATGTCCACTTCCAGGTCGTTCACGTTGATGCGGTTCAGCGCCACGTTCAGCAGCGGATTGCTGATGTCGTCCAGCTTCGGACGATCCTTGAATTCCAGGTCCACCTTGCTGGTGTAGGCGAGGCCCAGCACGGTGCGTTCGTTCAGGCGGTAGAGCAGCCCCAGGTTCACCCCGGTGCCGACGTCGGTGTCCTTGTACTCCAGCTGGCCATCGGGCCGGTCCGCCAGCCCCAGCAGGTTGTTGTTGATGCCCACTTCGGTGCGGTAGTAGGCGTACATCAGGCGCGGCCCGATGCCCACGGAAAGGTCGTCGGTGATCTTGTAGGCGTAGGTCGGCTGCAGCGATACGCCGATGATGGCTGCCTCCTGGGTGAAGTAGCGGCCGGCCCAGTCGTCGTCATAGTCCAGCGCCAGGCCGAAGTTGCCATAGCTGCCAAAACCGATGCTGGAACGCTCGTCGAGCTGATGGCTGATGAAGAAGCTGGCGCCCGGCAGGTACTGCAGGGCATTACCGCCTTCATTGCCGTCGAACTGGTTGCCGCTGTCTCGGGAAAAACGGATATGGCCCAGCAGCACCTGGCCGTTGGCGTTGATCTGGGTGCCGGGTAGTTGGGAAAGGCCCGCAGGGTTGTTCATCAGCACGCTGGGGTCGGTGGCCAGGGCTGCAGCACCGGCATTGGCAAGGCCCATGCCTTCCTGGCCCGCCTCGTAGATGAAGATGCCGCCAGCCCGGGCGACTTCCGAGACCAGGCCGAGGGCGAGCAGGCAGGTGAGACGAGGCAGATGGCTGGAATGAGTCATGGAGCATCCTTCTCTTCGAATCGATCCTGGTGCGGGGAGGACCGGAATCACTCAATAAGGCGGGGAGGGCAAGGCAAGCCTTCTGGCTTGCCTTGCCCCGGGTTGCTACGGCGTGACGATGTTGAACCAGAAGTCGAACTCATCCAGGTACGACACGAGTTCTTCCAGCTTGCCTTCGGCGCCACTGACCTTGATGTCACCCTTGGCAATCGCATCCTTCAGCGTGGTTTCCTTCAGGACGATCTTGTTCAGGGTGTCGCGGGTCAAGGTGACGGTGGCATCGGCATCCTTGGCCTGGACACCTTCGGTGTGGTTGAGCACACCGTGCACCATTTCCAGGGCGTACTTCTGCTTGAGATCGGTGAAGTCGACGTTGAGGGTGATCTTCTTGCCCTCGGCTTTCGGCCCGTTCAAGCGCATGGCCAGGAAATCGAAGAACAGGTCCAGGTCCATCGCCCGCACGGTATCCGGGCTGGCGGTGTTGGGCGTGGGCAGCTTGGCGACGCCGTTACGCAGTTCCTGGGCACCGGTGAGGTAGAAGTTGCGCCACGGTCCGCTTTCAGCCTGGTAACCCAACTGTTCCAGTGCATCGGCCTGCAGGTTCTTCGCTGCCTGGTTGCCCGGATTGGCGAAGACCACGTGGTTCACCACCTCGGCGACCCAGCGGTAGTCGCCCTTGTCGTAGTACTCCTTGGCCTTCTTCAGCACGGCGTCCTCGCCGCCCATCATGTCCACGTAACGCTTGGCCTGCTCCTCCGGCGGCCATTCGTTCAGCGTGGCCGGGTTACCGATGAACCAGCCCAGGTGGAGCACATAGGTGGCCTTCACGTTGTGGTTCAGCGAGCCGTAGTAACCGCGGTTGGAGAACTTGCTGGCGATTTCCTTCGGCAGTTTCACCTGCTCGCCGATCTCCGTCATGGTGTAGCCCTTGTTGGCCAGACGCAGGGTCTCGTCGTTGATGTAGCGGTACATGTCGCGCTGCGAAGACAGCTGCTCACGCACCTCCTTGTTCCCCCAGACCGGCCAGTGGTGCATGGCGTACATCACCTGGACGTCGTCGCCCCAGAGTTTGATCGCCTCGTTGAGGTACTTCGACCAGGGCAGCGGTTCGCGGATCTTGGCGCCGCGCAGCGAGTAGGTGTTGTGCAGGGTGTGGGTCGAGTCCTCGGCCGTGTTGAGGGCCTTTTTCTCCTTGATGTAATAGAGCATCTCGGCCGGTGCCTCGCTGCCAGGGGCATAGAGGAACTCGTAGGTCAGGCCGTCGATCACGTGCTTCTCGCCGGTCTTCTGGATGATGTCGGTGGGCGGAATCAGCGTCACCGTACCGGCCGAGGTGGTCGTGCCCAGGCCCGCACCCAGCTGGCCTTCAGGGCTCGGCGGCAGCAGGTTGCCGTACATGTAGCTGGCGCGGCGGCTCATGGCGGTACCGGCCATCACGTTCTCGGCCACGGCATGCTCCAGGAAGCCGAGCGGTGCGTAGATCTTCACCTTGCCGGCCTTCACGTCGGCCTCGTCCACCACACCGCGCACGCCACCGTAGTGGTCCACGTGACTGTGGGTGTAGATGACCGCTACCACCGGCTTCTTCGGCCGATGCTTGTAGTAGAGGTCCAGCGCCGCCTTGGCGGTTTCCGAGGAAATCAGCGGGTCCATGATGGTGATCCCGCTCTTGCCCTCGACGATGGTCATGTTAGACAGGTCGTAGTTGCGCACCTGGTAGATGCCATCGGTGACTTCGAAAAGGCCGGAGATGTTGATCAGCTGGGATTGCCGCCAGAGGCTCGGGTTGGTGGTGTCAGGCGCCGCTTCGCCTTCCTTGATGAAGGCGTACTTGGCCGGGTCCCAGATCATGTTGCCCTGGGCGCCCTTGATCGGCTCACTCGGCAGCGGGGCGATGAAACCCTTGTGGGCCAGCTCGAAAGAAGTCTTGTCGTTGAACGGCAGCTCAGTCATCAACGCGGCGTTGGCCGCCTTGGTGGCGTCAGTCGCGGGCTTGGGCTTGTCCGCTGCCATCGCATTCGCAGAAAGGGCCATTGCGGCGACCAGAGAACACAAAGTGCTGGCCATTCTGGATGGGGTGGCGTTTTTGATGGCAAGGGAAATGGTCGCTGGTTGGGTGTGTGGCGTCATACACAAGCTCCTTCTTCGTGGGGACCGCCGTACCGTGAACGGTAACTACCAGCAGGTAGAAATGTAGTGCGCTTTCATGGGGCGTCTAGAAATTGCAGTTTTTTGACGGGGAAAATCCGCCCGGCGGTGGCTTGTATCTTGGGGCTTTTCAGTCGGTTCCGTGGGCCGAAATGGCAGCCGTGTAGAGCGATGGTTGTAGGGAAGAAGAAGGGGCAACTGCGTTGTCTATCGCGAATGAATTCGCCCCAACAGAAAAGCGCTTGGCCTTCGTCGCAGCGGAGGATGGGTTGAGCGAAGCGATACCCATCAATCATCCCCGTGGCGTTTTCACTCGACCGTCAGGCGCTGTTCGAGCAATTGCCGGCGGCGGGCGCTGGGCGTCATGTCGAACCAGCGGCGGCAGGCGCGGTTGAACACGCTCTGCTCGCTATAGCCGAGCATGCCGGCGACCTGCGTCATGGGGATGTCGCGCTGGACCAGGTAGAAATCGGCGCGCTCGCGGCGGATGTCTTCCACCAATACTTCGAAGGTGCGCCCCAGTTCGGCCAGTTGCCGTTGCAGAGTGCGCTCGTGCAGGCCGAGCTGTTCTGCCACCAGTGGCAGGCGGCATTGCTGCGTCGGCAGCAGGCGCTGTACCAGGCGGCGGATCTGGTCCAGCAGGTCGGGAGAGTCCAGGTGGTGGATCTGGCTGAGGTACTGCTCCAGGGCGCGGTGCATGGCCGGTTCATGGCGTTCGATGCGCTGGGCCAGTTGGCGCTCGGTGATCACCAGGGCGTTGCAGGGCTGGCCGAGGTAGGTCTCGCAGCCGAAGTGACGACGGTAGCGCGACAGCGGGAGCGGGCTGCTGCCCGACAGCAGCACCGCCCTGGCGCTGAAGGTGGGGCCGCAGAGCAGCTTCATGGTGCTCTGCGCCACGCCCATGGCCAGTTCCACCATTTGCCGCTGGGGGCCGGGCATGCGCAGTTCGATGACCAGACGCGGCGCATCCGGCTCGCTGCGGTCCAGGTCCAACTGGATGCCGGAGCTGTGGTAGCCGATGAAACGGACGATCTCCGTCAGTGCGTGGCCCACCGTTTCCGCGTTACGCGCGATCAGTGCGATTGGGCCGAGCACGGCGAGGTTCTGGTAGTCGGACATGCGCAGGCCGAAATCAGCGCAGTGCAGCTCCTCGGCGGCACTTTCCAGCAGGGCGATGAGCGAGCGGAAGGGCACTCGTGCGTCTTCGTCGTCCAGCAACTCCGGGCGGATGCGAAAGCGGGCGAGGAGCGGATGCGGGTCTTGCCCGAGTTGGGTGACGAGCTCGCGGAAGCCGCCGAACGAAGTGGTTCTGATGAAAGGTTCCATGTCGTCAAAAATCAATTAACTGTCAGGAAATGTCAATTTTTGTTCCTTGACCTCGGCGAAGAATTCCCGGGCTACTCGCCACTTCGGAGCGTCCCATGGAATTCGATTACATCGTCGTCGGCGCCGGTTCGGCCGGCTGCGTGCTGGCCAACCGGCTGAGTGCCGATCCCGCAGTATCCGTGTGCCTGCTCGAAGCGGGGCCGCGCGACTGGTCGCCGCTGGTTCATGCGCCGGCCGGCGTCGCCGCCATCCTGCCCACGCGTCACGTCAACTGGGCCTTCGACACGGTGCCCCAGCCCGGACTGGGCGGCCGTCGCGGGTACCAGCCGCGCGGCAAGGTGCTCGGCGGCAGCAGCTCGATCAACGGCATGATCTACATCCGTGGCCACCAGAGCGACTACGACGAATGGGCCGCCCTGGGTAATGCCGGCTGGTCCTTCAACGAGGTGCTGCCGTATTTCCGCAAGAGCCAGATGCACCATCGCGGCGCCAGCGAGTTCCATGGTGGCGACGGCGAACTCTACGTCGGCCAGATCGAAGCACACACTGCAACTCGAGCCTTCATCGAGGCCGGACAGAAGGCTGGCTACCGCTATAACGACGACTTCAACGGCGCCGAGCAGGAAGGCATCGGCCAATACGACGTAACCATTCGCGAAGGCCGTCGCTGGAGCACGGCCACGGCCTTCCTCACGCCCATTCGTGGCTCCCGCAGCAACCTCACCGTACTGACGGGCGCTTATGCCGAGCGCATCCTGCTGCAGGGCAAGCGGGCCACTGGCGTGCAGGTGCGCGTCAAGGGGCGTTCGCAGAACCTCAAGGCCCGCCGGGAGGTGCTGGTAGCCGCCGGTGCCTTCGGCAGCCCGCAGTTGCTCATGCTTTCCGGCATCGGTCCGGAATCCGAACTCAAGCCCCAGGGCATTCCCGTGCAGCATGAGCTGCCGGGCGTGGGGCAGAACCTGCAGGATCATCCTGACGTGGTGCTCGGCTACCAGAGCACTGACAACTCGCTGATGGGCTATTCCCTGGGCGGCAGCCTCAAGCTGGGCGCTGCGCTGGTGCAGTACCTGGCGTCGCGTCGTGGTGCGCTGGCCACCAACTTTGCCGAGGCGGGCGGCTTTCTCCGGACCCGTCCGGAGCTGGTTCGCCCGGATGTCCAGTTGCACTCGGTGGTCAGCCTGCTCGACGACCACAACCGCAAGTTGCACTGGGGCCACGGCTTCAGCTGCCACGTTTGTGTGCTGCGGCCCAAGAGCATCGGCAGCGTGGGTCTGCAGTCATCCGATCCAGCCGCGCCGCCGCGCATCGACCCGAACTTCCTGGGCCATGACGATGACGTACAGACCCTGCTCAAGGGCTACCGCATGGCCCGCGAGATCGTCGCCCAGGCGCCGATGGCGCGCTTCGGCCTGAAGGACAAGTTCAGCGACGGCCTGCACAGTGATGAACAGCTGATCGAGCTGCTGCGCAGGCGCACCGACTCCATCTACCACCCCGTGGGCACCTGCCGCATGGGCAACGACGAGCACGCGGTGGTGGACAGCCAGCTGCGCGTGCATGGTACCCAGGGCCTGCGGGTCGTGGATGCCTCGATCATGCCGACCCTGGTCGGCGGCAATACCAACGCGCCCACCATCATGATCGCCGAGCGAGCGGCGGAGTGGATCGCGAGCGGCCAATAACAACAATGAGGAAGCAACAGATGCACCTGTCCCTGAAACGAATTTCTGCCGCCGGGCTCAGCCTGGCACTGCTTGCCAGCGCAGTCGCCCAGGCGGCGCCGGTACCCGCCAAGCCGGCCAGCGAAGCAACCCGTGCGGCCAACCGGGCCGTGCTGGACAAGCTGCCTTTCGCCGATCGCCAGGACTTCGCCAACGCCGAGCGGGGCTTCATCGCCAAGCCCGACACCCTGACCATCAAGGATGCCAACGGCAAGGTGGTCTGGGACCTGGAGAGCTACAAGCAGTACATCGCGCAGGACAGGCCGGCGCCCGATACGGTCAACCCGAGCCTCTGGCGCATCGCCCAGTTGAACGTGGAGTACGGCTTGTACAAGGTCAGTGACCGCATCTATCAGGTGCGCGGCTATGACGTGTCGAACATCACCTTCATCCAGGGCGACAGCGGCTGGATCGTGTTCGACCCGCTGCTCAGCGAGGAAACCGCCAAGGCCGCCTATGACCTGGTGAGCCAGCACCTGGGCAAGAAGCCGGTGGTGGGCGTGGTCTACAGCCACTCGCACATCGACCACTTCGGCGGGGTGCGCGGCATCGTCGACGAAGCGGACGTGAAGGCCGGCAAGGTCAGAATCGTCGCTCCCGAAGACTTCTCCGAGTTTGCGGTGAGTGAAAACGTCATCGCCGGCAACGCCATGGCCCGTCGCGCGGTGTACATGTTCGGCGCGCTGCTGCCGCGCAACCCCCAGGGCAGCGTTGGCTCTGGCCTCGGGCTCACCGTGTCGGCCGGCACCACGACCCTGATCCAGCCCACCGAGTTCGTCACGAAGACGGGCCAGGAAGTGACCATCGACGGCGTCGAGATGGTGTTCCAGATGACGCCGGGTACCGAGGCTCCGGTGGAGATGCACACCTGGTTCCCGCAATTCAAGGCGCTGTGGATGGCGGAGAACACCACCAATACCCTGCACAACGTCCTCACCCTGCGCGGGGCGCAGGTGCGCGATGCGCTGCAGTGGTCCAAGTACATTGGCGAGGCCCAGGCACTGTATGGCGACCAGGCCGAGGTGAAGTTCCAGAGCCACCACTGGCCGCTGTGGGGCAAGGCCGAGATCCAGGATTACCTGAAGAAGCAGCGCGCGCTGTACAAGTACATCCACGACCAGACCGTGCACATGATGAACCAGGGCATGACCGGTGAAGAGATCGCCGAGGCGATCAAGCTGCCGCCGGAACTGGAAGCCTTCTGGCCGGGGCGTGGCTACTACGGCACCCTCAAGCACAACGCCAAGGCGGTCTACCAGCGCTACATGGGCTGGTACGACGGCAACCCGGTCAACCTGGACAAGCTGCCGCCGCAACCGGCGGCCAAGAAATACGTCGAATACATGGGCGGTTCCGCCGCTGTGCTGAAACGCGCGCGGGCCGACTTCGACAAGGGTGAGTACCGCTGGGTGGCCGAGGCGACCAAGCAGGTGGTGTTCGCCGAACCGGACAACGTTGAAGCGAAGAACCTGATGGCCGATGCCTTCGAGCAGATGGGCTACCAGGCCGAGTCCGGTCCCTGGCGTTCGGTCTATCTGCAGGGGGCCTACGAGCTGCGCAATGGTGTGCCCAGCATGGGCAGCACGGTGACCGCCAGCCCGGACGTGATCCGCGCCATGACCCCGGAAATGCTCTTCGACTACCTGGCGGTGCGTCTCAACGGCGAGCGGGCGGCAGGCAAGAAGCTGGTGCTCAACTTCAACTTCACCGACCTGGGCCAGAGCTACGCCGTCACCGTGGAGAACGCCGTGCTCACCTACGAGCCCAAGGCCAGCGACAAGGCGGACGTCGGCCTGACCATGAGCAAGGGCACGCTGGAAGACATCCAGTTGGGCAGGGCCACCCTGGAGCAGAAGGTGACGTCCGGCGAGTTGAAGTTCGACGGTCGCCAGCAGGCATTCGGCGAGTTCATGGGGCTGATGGACAAGTTCGACTTCTGGTTCGACATCGTCACGCCATGAGGCTCGCGACCTTCAGCCTGGCGGCGCTGCTGTGCGGCGCCGCCCCGGCCAGCCTCGCGTGCGGCTACGACGGCATGGCAATGGACCTGGCCCTGGCTCACCCGGCGTCGCTGGAGGTGTCCCTGGCCATCCACCGGGCTTACCAGGACAAGCTGATGGCGCCGCCGCTGCCATTGCCCGGAGCCTTTGGCATGCGCCGCGCGCTGAAGGCGATGGACCGCCTGGCTGCCATGCTGCCAGCCGATGGCGAGCGCTTCAGCCTGTTGCTGGTGGAACCGGGGTTGTGGACGCGGTTCGAGAAACGCGATGGCCACTGGCAGCCGACGCCGCACACAACCGGCCCCGCCGAGGGTGAGGACGTGGTGATCGTGGGTGAGGGTGCATTGCTGGCGATGCTCGGAGGGAAGCTGAGTACCCGGCAGGCGCTGGAGCATGGCCTGCTGCATGTTGAAGGCGGCACGCAGCAGGCCGGGCTCTGGCAATCAGTTGATCTCAGTCACGGTACCCGGCAGTAGGGTGAGCCATGCGCACCTGGGGCAGCGGGCCTGTTTCCCGGTGCGCGCGGCGCACCCTGTGGGTCGGGGATCTTCCTTATGGTTTCCCCGCGGAAATCAGCCCGATCAGGGCTTGGCCACATGCCAGACCTGATTCACGCCATCTCCCGTGGTGTCGCCGGGCCTGGTGTCCTTGACCCAGGTGTAGAGCGGCTTGCCCAGGTAGGCCCATTGGCGGCTGCCATCCTGGCGGACGACGACGCTGTAGCCGTTCCCTTCTTTCGCATTGGCCGGGGCCATGAAGGGCGGCCAGTTCCTGGCGCACTGGTCATTGCAGGCGGACGTGCCATCGGCGTCCTTGTCGAAGGTGTAGAGCGTCATGCCCCGCTCATCGGCCAGAGTCGGACCAAGTGCGGTGGCGACCGCCTTGGTCGGGGCATCGGCCAGGACCACATGGGACAGGCCGCAAAGGCTCAGGGCAACGGCAGGAACCAGCATTCTCTTCAGCATGGTGAGTCTCTCTCGTCAGGGGGGCGATCCGGCAATCGCCAATGGGCATGAGTGCGTGAAGCTGTGGCGGACGGGTCTGTAGCGCGGCAAGGAACCCGTGACTGCGGAGGAGAGACGACCCACGAGCGGGTTTATTCCCTGCCCTGAGTAGAAAGATCGAAGGCGGTTACGCCCGAAGCGACCTGGCATGCAGAGACGGGCAGGGTGCGCCGTGCGTTCCGGCGGATTATTGCGGTGCCAGGGGCAGGCACCGGAATCGGTGCGCATGGAGCACCCTACGATCAGCCATTGGCTGCATTCCCCCGGCGCTCCCGCATTCCGGCGAGCACGCGCTGGGCGTTTTCCTCGCAGCCCATGCCCTCGGGCTTGCCCTCGATATCGGCGATGAGGGCCAACAATTGCGCGCGGTTTTGCGTCAGGCGCTCCTGCAGGGCGTCGATTTCGACGACCTTGCGGCGAAGGCTTTCCAGCAGGCGATCATGGTGGCCGCCGGGCTCGTTCGGGGCGGGCATGAGATTGCGCATTTCCTCAAGGCTGAATCCGGCCTGCTGGCCGCAGGTAATCACCTCCAGCGTGTGCAACGCCTCCTCGGGATAATCGCGATAGCCGTTGCCCAGGCGCTGGGCGCTGATCAGGCCGCTGGCTTCATAGAACCGGATGCGCGATGCGGTCAGGCCACTGCGGCGGGCGAGTTCGCCGATCTTCATTGAATGAAACTCCTCTATTGACCTTAAGGTTGACTTTAACCTTAGGCTCTCCGTAACCCAACCGCGCCGTCGTTCAGCGATCTCCCATCCGACGCACGGCGCCAACCTTCCGGAGAGCCTCATGTCGCCCTTCCAGCCCCTGCAGTTGCCCAATGGCGCCGTCATTCCCAACCGCATCGCCAAGGCGGCGATGGAAGAGAACCTCGCCAATCAGGACCAGACCCCATCGAACCAGTTGCTGCGTCTCTACCAGGCCTGGGCCGAGGGTGGTGCCGGGCTGCTGCTGACCGGCAACGTGATGGTGGACGCCCGCGCGATGACCGGGCCCGGCGGCGTGGTGCTGGAGGAAGGCCAGCCGTTGGAGCGCTTCCGCGAATGGGCACGAATCGGCCGTGCGCAGGGCGCGCAGTTCTGGATGCAGATCAACCATCCCGGCCGACAGATGCAGGCCAATCTTGGCCAGCCCACAGTCGCGCCTTCCGCCGTGGCACTGGAGATGGGCGGGCTCTCCAGGATGTTCCCGGTGCCCCGCGCACTGAGTGAGGACGAGATCGCCGAGCTGATCCGGCGTTTCGCCCGCACGGCAGCATTGGCCGAGCAGGCGGGTTTCAGCGGCGTGCAGGTGCATGCCGCCCACGGCTACTTGCTGAGCCAGTTCCTGTCGCCCCTGAGCAATCGCCGCCAGGACCGCTGGGGCGGTTCCATCGAGAACCGCGCGCGCCTGCTGCTGGAGGTGGTGAAGGCCGTACGTGCCGAGGTTTCTCCGAGTTTTTGCGTGGCCGTGAAGCTGAATTCTGCGGACTTCCAGCGCGGTGGCTTCGAGACGAACGACGCGCGTCAGGTGGTGCTCTGGCTCAACGAGCTTTCCGTGGACCTGGTGGAGCTTTCCGGCGGCAGTTACGAGGCGCCGGCCATGCAGGGCGATGCACGTGACGGCCGTACCCTGGCCCGCGAAGCCTACTTCCTGGAGTTCGCCGAGGAGATCGCCACCATCGCGCGCATGCCGGTGATGGTCACCGGTGGCATCCGCCGCCTGCCAGTGGTGGAGCAGGTGCTCTCGGGCGGTGTGGCAATGGCAGGCATCGCTACCGCGCTGGCGGTCAATCCGGCGCTGCCGAACCTCTGGCAGTCAGGCGAGGAGCAGGCCAGCGCGGAATTGCCGTCGATCCGCTGGAAGCGCAAGGCCCTTGCCGCGCTGGCCTACATGTCCCTGGTGAAGCACCAGATGCGTCGCCTGGCCGACGGCACCCATCCAGAGCCGGAGGCCTCGCCGCTGCGGACGTTGCTGCAGGAACAGTGGAGCACCTTTCGTCGTGCGCGGCAGTACCGGCGGATGATGAGCAGCCGGGCGGGTTGAGGCGCCCGGGCAAGAGGGCGGATGGACTCATGGGAAAGGCGCTTGTTCGCAGCATCCGGCTTGCCTAAGCTCGGTGCCCTCTGCGAACGGAGGCCTCAGTCATCATGGAATTCATCAAGTACCACGCTGCCAGTAACGATTACCTGGTTTACACGGGCGCGCTGCCCTTCGGCCTTTCTTCGGCGGAGATCTCGAGAACCTGCGACCGGCACAGGGGATTGGGAGCCGACGGTATTCTCGTGCCGGTGCTCGCGCCGGCCGAAATGCCTTCGGTGATCATCTACAACACCGACGGCTCCCAGGCTGAGAAAAGCGGCAATGGGCTGCGAATCTTCTGCCGCTTTCTCTGGGATCGTGGCCATGTGTCGGCAGGAGAATTCCAGGTGCGTACCGCTGGCGGTGTGGTGTCGTGCCAGGTCCTGGACGAAGGCCGGAGCGTTGCCATCCACATGGGGCGTGCCCAGTTTCCCGACAAGGACTTGCCGGAATTGACTGTCGAGGGGCGTGCGCTTCAGCTGAATCCGGTTTCCATGGGAAATCCTCACTGTGTGATCTTCGTCCAGCAGCCCGATGAGCTGGTCGCGCGCTCGCTGGGCCCGATCATCGAACACCTCGAACACTTTCCGAACCGCACCAATGTGCAGTTCGTCCAGGTGATCGACCGCAACAACCTGGAGGTCCGCATCTGGGAGCGCGGAGTGGGTTATACGCAGTCCTCGGGTACCAGCAGTTGTGCGGCGGCGGCAGTCAGTCGGCGGCTGGGGCTGGTCGATCCCGAGGTGAATGTTCATATGCCGGGCGGAGTAATCCAGATCGTTCTGGATGACGATTACGAGATCCTGATGCAAGGGCCGGTGTGCCGTGTGGGCAGCTACAGCCTGGATCCGGAGTGCCTGGTCTGATCCGGACATGAGGGGCGGCGCCGCGGCTTCGATCGGAACCGTGCCATGCCGGAGTCGATCGCCGAAGCGGTGCGCGTGGCGCACCCAGCAGGGGGGGAGTAAGGGAGGTCACCTGGCGGGGCGTTCGATCCTTTTCTTGCGGCCCCTGATCGGCTCGATCTGCCAGGTTGCAACGATCTCTTCACCGTACTCGGCCACCCAGGCCCGGTAGGTCAGGTTGCGGCAGACCCGCACCTGTATGGACTGCAGCGTGTACGGATTGAGATAGGTCTTCAGGGGTTGGGGCGTCGGACCGGGAATCACCCGCCGGGTGTTTCGATCCAGCATGGCGAGCAGCTGCGATCGGCTGATGTCGTATTCACGCATCAGCGTATGGACGGCGGAGATGAATTGGCGGTCAATTTCGGAGAGGGCAGGCATGGGCATCCTCCTGAAAAACGCTGCCACAGCGACACGGAACGCCATGGCAGCTAGGGGAACATCATGCGTTGCACTCTAGAGTGTAGGCCTGTTCATGGGTTATCCGCGCCCGACACCTTGCAGTGCAGGGGCGCCACGTTCGGCACGCGCGGCGAGGATTGGCGTTTCCCGATGGCGGGGATCACATGCTTCGCCCAATATGGCGGCCGTTCGGGTCAGCCGATGGCCTTGGACATTTCCGCGCTGGCCGCCCAGCCCAACTCTTCATATACCGGCCTGCCGGCCTGGGTCGCGTGCAGCACGGCAAAGCTCACGCCACGATGAGCAAACTCGGCTTCCGCCAACTTCATGAGTGCCGATGCCAGGCCCCGGCGTCGATAGCCAGGGTCGACGAAGACGTTGAGCACATAGCCGCGCTGGTCCTGGCTTGGATGGGCGGGGTGCGGAGGCCATTCGATGTTCATGAGGCCTATCGCCGCCACGGGCTGCCCATCGTCCAGCAGGGCAAAGCCGTAGTAACGGCCATCTGCCAGGCGCTGATGCAGCCAGGGCCGGAAGTGCTCGGTCATCACCTTCAGTTCCGACGGAACGCCTCCCGCCTCGAGGAACATGGTTTGGCGATGTATGCAGATCATCTGAAGGTCACCCAGCTCCAGCCGACGCACCTTCAATCCTGAAAAATCAATGTCCCCGGGAATCTCGTTCATCGCACGGCCCTGCCTGTTCGGAGCGATCGATGCTAGGGCGGGGGAGAGGTGACGGGTAGGTGCAGATCGCAAGCAAAATTTCCATACAGCTGCGGCGCTCCGCACGCTTTTGCCGGCCCGAACCGGAGGGACTAATCTGCACCGATGGATGAGGCGTGCCGCGGTCTCGTCACATCCTACGAAAGCGACGTTTGGCGCCAGGAGCCAGTCCTTGCGCATGAGGTGAGCAATGGATCGAGAAACCTTGGCCGTGCTGGCCGATCTGATCGAGCGAGCCGCCACCGCACTTGAAACCCATGGTTTCGCAAGGGAAAGCATCGTGTTGGCAAATCCCACTCGTGAGCTGATTCTGCTTGCCGGGGAGTTCCTGGTGGAGCAGGCCGCAGACAGGTTCCCGGTGCTTGATCCGTATGTGGCGTCGAGTACGGATGGCACCATTACGCTGGTGCTGGATATTCAGAAAACCAGGTGATCTCCAGCCTTGCCGTCAAGCAACTGCGCAACGATCCAACACCCTGGCAAACCGCGCGTGCGCATGGCGCCCCCGACCTGAGCTCCATCCCGCCCGCTGATGCAAACGGCGATACAGGCTGCTGCCTCCAACTTGCTGGCTACACTCAAATCGATTCGTCAGTGCTTCTCCAGAAATTGGGAGGGCCAAGTGGAGCGAGTGATCGAGCAGGCCACCGTGCAGGACAAACCTGCATGGCTGGTTCATGCCTGTGGCATGACGTTCAGTTTTCATGACGAGGCTTCCGCCTTGGCTTTCGTGACCAAGCTGGAGGAGCGAGTTGACGCGCCTCACCAGTTTTCAGCGGAAACGGTGAAGCATTGGGCGGCTGAGCATTATCACTTGCTGCGAGGCTCATAGCGTTCCCGGAGATTCGAAAGGCAGTGCCCGGCTGCGGGGTGCGAGTTGGATCGAACCAGCTCCCAGCAGAGATTCAAGCAGTCTGTTCGGTGGCGGGGACCACGTGAAGGGTCATGCTGTGCGGTAGCGACCATTTCCAGTTGGCCGGCCATTCAATTGAGCGATGCCAATTCGGCAAGGAGCTTTACATGGTCGATTCCACCAGCAATGTGCAGATGGGTAAGCAGGCTGAACCCGGCAAACAGACACAGGTTGCCGCCTCCAGCGATAAATTGAAGGTCGGTGCGCTGATCGCCCTGGTCGTCGGCTCGATGGTTGGCGGCGGAATCTTCTCTCTTCCACAGAACATTGCGGCGAGCGCCAGCGCCGGCGCCACCCTGATCGGCTGGCTGATCACCGGGGTCGGCATGCTGATGCTGGCCTTCGTCTTCCAGACCCTCGCCAACCGCAAGCCCAAGCTCGATGGCGGTGTGTATGCCTACGCCAAGGCCGGGTTCGGCGACTACATGGGCTTTTCTTCGGCCTGGGGCTACTGGATCAGCGCCTGGATCGGCAACGTCAGCTACATGGTGCTGCTGTTCAGCACCCTGGGCTTCTTCTTCCCCATGTTCGGTGAGGGCAACACGCTGCCGGCGATCATTTGCGCCTCGCTGCTGCTGTGGTTCCTGCATTTCCTGGTGCTGCGCGGGATCAAGGAGGCGGCTTTCATCAACACCCTGACCACCATCGCCAAGATGGTGCCGCTGGCGCTGTTCATCGTCATTTGCGCCATCGCCTTCAAGCTCGATGTGTTCACCACCGATTTCTGGGGCGCGGGCAACAGTGACCTGGGCACGGTGATGAACCAGGTGCGCAACATGATGCTGGTCACCGTATGGGTGTTCATCGGCATCGAGGGCGCGAGCATCTTCTCCGCCCGCGCCGAGAAGCGCAGTGATGTCGGCAAGGCCACGGTGGTCGGCTTCGTCGGCGTGCTCCTCCTGCTGGTGCTGGTCAACGTGCTGTCCCAGGGCATCCTCGCCCAGGCCCAGCTCTCCGGACTGAAGAACCCATCCATGGCCGGGGTGCTGGAGAGCGTGGTCGGCCATTGGGGCGCCGTCCTCATCAGCGTCGGGTTGATCGTCTCCCTGGCGGGTGCGCTGCTGTCCTGGACCCTGCTGTGTGCCGAGATACTGTTTGCCAGTGCCCGCGACCACACCATGCCGGAGTTCCTGCGCAAGGAGAACGCCAACCAGGTGCCGGTCAATGCCTTGTGGCTGTCAAACGGGCTGATCCAGCTGTTCCTGATCATCACCCTGTTCAACAGCTCCACCTACCTCAGCCTGCTGTACCTGGCCACATCGATGATCCTGGTGCCGTACTTCTGGTCTGCCGCCTATGCCTTGCTGCTGGCCTGGCGTCATGAAACCTACGAGCAGGCTCCTGGCGAACGTGGCAAGGACCTGCTGATCGCCCTGATCGCCGTGCTCTATGCCGTATGGCTGGTGTACGCGGCCGGGGTGCAGTACCTGCTGCTGTCGGCGCTGCTCTATGCGCCCGGGGCCATCCTGTTCGCCAAGGCGAAACGCGAACTCGGGCAGCCAGTGTTCACCTCGGTGGAGAAGGTGATCTTCCTGGTGGTACTGATCGGTGCGCTGATCGCGGGTTATGGCCTGTACAGCGGCTTCCTCAGCCTCTGATTGCGGGGCTCCCATGGCGGACGGCGTTGCGCGTCCGCCTTGACCGGTTCGAATTACCAGGGAGATCGCCATGGACAAACCCGGAGATGAATCCCGGCATGGAGTGCTCGACCCCGTGGACCGCGCGACCGAAGTGATTTTCGGACTGCTGATGGCCATGACCTTCATCGGCTCGCTGAGCGTAGCCACCTCGGGCCGTGAAGAGGCGCGGACCATGCTGATCGCGGCCTTTGGCTGCAATCTCGCGTGGGGTCTGGCCGATGCCGTGATCTACCTGCTGCGTACCTGGACGGAGCGTACCCGTAGCCGAACGCTCATGGCCCGCTTGCAGGGGGACGCCGGCCCGGACAAGGGCCGGGCCCTGATCGCCGATGCCCTGCCACCGCGGATTGCCGAGGCGGCGGACCCGGATGGACTCGAGATGCTGCGTTTGCGCCTGCTGCTCAACGCCGAAAAGCCCTTTCGCCCGCGGCTGGACTTCGAAGACATCAAGGGTGCGTTGGGCACCTTCCTGCTGGTGGTGCTGGCGACCTTTCCTCCGGTGATTCCGTTCCTGCTGATCGATACCACCGCGCTGGCAATCCGTACGTCCAACCTGGTGGCCCTGGGGATGCTGTTCCTCAGTGGGTGGTTGCTGGCTCGCTACTCCGGCGGCAACACCTGGGCAACGGGTGCGGCATTGGCGTTGGTGGGAACCGCGTTGCTCTTCGCGATCATTGCGTTGGGCGGGTGATGAGTCAGTTGGGCGCGGGCACCAATCATGGGATCGCGCGGGGCTCAGTCACCGGTGCGCAGGGCACACCCTGGAGCTACATCCTCGCGCCCGCGCCCTTGCAGGGTGGGCCGCGCGGACCCGCGGTCCGATGCCGGGGCGCAAACCCCGGCATCGTTGCGCATGGCGTCCCCTAGGCGAGGTCGATACTCGTTAATGTGCTCCGGGGGTGGTTTCTGCGCCTGCGCAATACCGCCGGCGGCGGCGCATGAGCCAGTAGGCCGCCGGAATGACGAACAGGGACAGCAAGGGCGCCGTGACCATGCCGCCTACCATGGGCACGGCGATGCGGCTCATCACCTCACTGCCGGTGCCACCGCTCCAGAGGATGGGCAGCAGGCCGGCGATGATGACGGCCACGGTCATTGCCTTGGGGCGGACACGCTGAACGGCGCCTTCGCGAATAGCCCCCAGCAAGTCCCTGTTCGTGGCTCGCCCGGAGGCTTGCTGGTCTGACCAGGCATTTTTCAGGTAGAGCAGCATGATCACGCCGAACTCGGCGGCCACGCCGGCCAGCGCGATGAAGCCGACGCCGGTGGCCACCGACAGGTTGAATCCCATCAGGTAGAGGAACCACACGCCGCCGGTCAGTGCGAAGGGCAGGGTGGCCATGATCAGCGCGGCCTCATCGACGCGCCCGAAGGTGAGGTAGAGCAGTACGAAGATGATCGTCAGCGTCGCCGGCACCACCAGCTGCAATCTCGCATTGGCCCGTTCCAGGAACTCGAATTGCCCGGAGTAGCTGATGCTCATGCCGGGGGCGAGCTTCACCGAGCCTTCGACTGCCTGCCGCAGGTCCTTCACCACGGACGCCAGGTCCCGCCCCCGGACATCGACATAGACCCAGCCGGAGAGGCGCGCATTCTCGCTCTTGAGCATGGGCGGCCCGTCGACGACCCGGATGGCGGCTACGGTCCCGAGGGTGATCTGGCCGCCCAGGCGGGTATAGATAGGCAGCTGCTGGAGCGCGCCCACCGAGTCGCGCCACTCCCGCGGGTAGCGGACGTTGATCGGATAGCGAGCCAGTCCTTCGACGGTTTCACCCACGTTCTCGCCGCCGATGGCGCTGGCCACGATGGCCTGCACATCGGCGATGTTCATCCCGTAGCGGGCTGCCGCCTGGCGGTCGATATCGACGTCTATGTAGCGTCCCCCGGTCAGGCGTTCAGCGAGGGCGGAGGTCACGCCGGGGACTGCCCTGGCGACCTGTTCGATGGCCTGGGTGGCCTGGTCGATCTCCTGCAGGTTGGCGCCAGCCACTTTCACACCGATGGGGCTCTTGATGCCCGTCGCGAGCATGTCGATCCGGTTGCGGATCGGCGGAATCCAGATGTTGGTCAGGCCGGGCACCCTGACCACGCGATCCAGTTCATCCACGAGCTTTTCCGTGGTCATCCCGCTACGCCATTGGTCTTTCGGCTTGAAGCGGATGGTGGTCTCGAACATTTCCAATGGCGCGGGATCGGTGGCCGTCTCCGCGCGGCCGGCCTTGCCGAAGACACTGGCGACTTCCGGCACCGTCCTGATCAGGCGGTCGGTCTGTTGCAGCAGCTCCGAGGCCTTCTGCGCAGACAGGCCGGGGAGGGCGGAGGGCATGTAAAGCAGGTCGCCTTCGTCCAGCGGCGGGAGAAACTCGCCACCCAGGCGGGAAATGGGCCAGAGGGTGGTCAGCAAGGCCAGTACGGCAACCATCAGTGTCGCCTTCGGAAATCGCAGGACGACATCCAGCGCCGGCTGGTACAGCCTGATCAGCACGCGGTTGAGCGGATTGCTCTGCTCCGGCGGTATCCGGCCGCGTATCCAGTAGCCCATCAGCACGGGCACCAGGGTGACGGCAAGGCCAGCGGCAGCCGCCATGGCATAGGTCTTGGTAAAGGCGAGGGGGCCGAACAGCCGTCCCTCCTGGGCCTCCAGGGTGAACACCGGTATGAACGACAGCGTGATGATCATCAGGCTGAAGAACAGCGCGGGACCGACTTCGGTCGCCGCCTCGGTCATCACCCGCCAGTGCTCGTCGCCGCGCAGCTCTTCGCCGGGATGGCGGGCGTGCCAGGCCTCGATGCGCTTGTGGGCGTTCTCGATCATGACCACTGCGGCATCGACCATGGCGCCAATGGCGATGGCGATCCCACCCAGGGACATGATGTTGGCGTTGATGCCCTGGACGTGCATGACGCCGAAGGCGACCAGCACGCCCACCGGCAGCGAGACGATGGCCACCATGGAAGAACGCAGGTGCCAGAGAAACGCCGCGCAGACCAGGGCGACGACCAGGAACTCCTCGATCAGCTTCTGGCTGAGATTGCGGATGGCCCGCTCGATCAGTTGGCTGCGGTCGTAGGTGGTGACGATTTCCACACCTGGCGGGAGGCTCGCCTTCAGCTCCTCCAGCCTGGCCTTGACCGCCGTAATGGTGTCCCGCGCGTTCTTGCCGCTGCGCAGCACCACCACGCCGCCAACGGCCTCGCCTTCGCCATCCAGTTCGGCGATCCCCCGGCGCATTTCCGGCCCAAGCTGGACGGTCGCCACGTCACCCAGGGTTACGGGCGTGCCCTGGGGCGTCAGTTTCAGGGGCACGGCGCGGAAGTCGGCGAGGGTCTTGAGGTAACCCGACGCCCTGACCATGAACTCGGCCTCGCCCATTTCCAGCACGGCACCGCCGGTTTCCTGGTTGGCCTTGCCGATGGCCTCCACCACATCGGCCTGGGTCAGGCCCTGGCTGGTGAGGCGGATGGGGTCGAGCTGGACCTGGTACTGCCTGACCATGCCGCCCACGGTGGCGACTTCGGCGACGTTGGGCAGGGTTTTCAGTTCGTACTTGAGGAACCAGTCCTGGAAGGCGCGGAGCTGCGCGAGGTCGTGGGTGCCGCTGCGGTCCACCAGGGCGTACTGGAAGATCCAGCCAACCCCGGTCGCATCCGGCCCCAGGGCTGCACGGGCGGTGGCGGGCAGGCGGCCCTGAACCTGATTCAGGTACTCCAGCACCCGTGAGCGGGCCCAGTACAGGTCCGTGCCGTCTTCGAAGAGCACGTAGACGAAGCTGTCGCCGAAGAAGGAGAACCCGCGCACCGTCCTGGCGCCTGGCACCGAAAGCATGGTGGTCGCCAGCGGGTAGGTGACCTGGTTCTCGACGATCTGCGGGGCCTGGCCGGGATAGCTGGTGCGAATGATGACCTGCACATCGGAGAGATCGGGCAGGGCATCGATTGGCGTCTCGCGCAGCGACCAGATGCCCCAGCCCACCGCAATCAGCGTGGCCAGCAGCACCAGGAAACGGTTGGCGACCGACCAGCGGATCAGTTTCTCGATCATGGCGCGGCCTCCAGTTTCTCCACCTGTTCGATCAGCAGTCCGCTGTCGGTCTCGCGAACCCTGATACGGATGCGGTCGCCGGCCTTGAGACCGTTCGCCAGTTCGGGGCGGGCCAGGGGAAAGGTCATGGTCATTCCCGGCATGCCCAGGGTCTTGAACGGGCCGTGGGCGATGGTCAGGTCCTGCTTGCCGGTTTCCACAATGGTCGCTTCGGCTTCATGCAGGGCCGGAGAGGCCTGCAGTGGCTCGGCTTCGCGCACGGTCCTGGCTTCGATACCGCGCAGATTGGCCTCCGAGTCGATCAGGAACTGCCCGGAGGCCACGACCTGCTGGCCGGCTTCCAGGCCGGCAAGGACCACCGTTTGCCCCTCGTTTTCCTGCCCCAGGCGGACTTCGACGGGGCGGAAGCGGCCTTTGTCTTCGGCCAGCATCACCAGCGTGCGCTTGCCGGTGCGGATGACCGCCTCGCTGGAGACCAGCAACACCTCGTCGCCGCCTTGCTGGTTCAACTGGACCTGCGCCGTCATGCCCGGTCGCAAGCGCCCCGTGGCGTTATCCAGCTCGATGCGTACCCGCAGCGTCCGGCTTTGCGGGTCCGCCTCCGGAAGAATGGCGGCCAGGACGCCGTGGGTGGTCTCACCCGGGAGGGCCGGCAGGCGTGCTTCGACGGCTTGCCCGGCTTTCAGCGTGGCGGCCTGGGCTTCCGGAACGGCTACCTCCAGCCAGACCCGGTCGATGCCATTGATCCGGGCCAGCGTCTGTCCGGCGGCCAGGGCCATGCCCGTGCGCACTTCAAGATCGCGGATCACGCCGCTGATGGGGCTGGTCAGGGTCAGCGCAGGTTCAGCCTTGCCGCGACGCTCGATGCGCGTGATCAGGGCGTCCGGCATACCGACCAGTTGCAGGCGCTGGCGTGCCGCAGCGGCCAGGGCTGGGTCGCCCGAGCGGCGCAAGGCGAGGAACTCTTCCTGCGCCGCTGCCCATTCGGGAATCAGTACATCGGCGAGGGGATCACCAGCGGCGACGACGTCACCCGGAGCGCGAGCATAGGCACGTTCGACGAACCCGCTGGCGCGCGCCTGGACCAGTGCCACGTTCCTGGCATCGAAGGCGAGTACGCCGGTCAGCTGGATGTCCTGCTCCAGTTTCCCGGTGGTGACCGTGGCAAGGCGCAGGCCGAGGTTCTGTTGGATGTCCGGCTCGATACGAACGGAACCAGCCCCATCCGCATCCTCGGCGTACTTGGGGACCAGTTGCATGTCCATGAAAGGCGACTTGCCGGGCTGGTCGAACTTCTGTTGCGGATACATGGGGTCGTACCAGTAGAGCGGCTGGCGCTCGTCCTTGGCGGCCTGGTGGTCGGTGCCGGTGGTGGACGTTGGCGCGTTGCCCCGGGCAGCGAACCAGTAACCCCCGGCAGCGCCCAGGAGCAGCATGGTGCCCATCAGCGCCGGCAGGGCCCAGTTGGAGCGGTTCATGGGCGACCCTCCCCGTAGGTGAAGTAGAGACGGGCGGCCGCCTGGGCCTGCTGACCTTGCAGGTCGATTTCCTTGAGCCTGGCCTGGACCAGCTCTCGCCGTGCTGCGATGACACTGGCCAGCTCGGATTTGCCTGCCCGGTAGTCCGCCAGTGCCAGGCGTACCTTTTCCTCGGCCAGCGGGACCAGGGTGGCACGGCTGCGGCTGACGGCCCGATCCAGTCGCTGATAATCCGCCACGTCGGCTTCCAGCTGTTCGGCATGCTCGCGCAGCAGCGCTTCGCGTTCCGCCTCCAGTTCATTCACCTGGGCCCGGCGCACAGCGATCTTGGGGTCCTGGCGAGAGCCTGAGAACACCGGCAGGTCGAAGGTGAATTGAACGGTCATCATGTCGCCGAATTCACGGCCACGACGCTGGTAATCCACCTCCCAGCTCCAGTCGGGTTTCTTCTCCGCTTCGGCTTCGCGCACCTGGGCTTCGGCTTCCCGGGTCATCGGCTCGTAGGTCGCCAGCTCCGGGTGGCGGTGCAGGGCTTGCAGGTACTGCGGGGCATCGATGGGCCAGCTGGGCAACTCGCCGGACAGGGGCAGGCCGGCGTCCTGGCCGATCCAGCGCTTGAGTGCCGCGCGCGCCTGGGCGAGCTGCAATTCCAGCTCATCCTGTTGCTCGGCCAGCTGCGCCGCTTCCTGCCTGGGCTCCACGGCGTCCTGCGCCTGGCCGCGTCCGCCGGCCAGGCGGGCCTGAACCGCCTCTGCGAGCAGGCGGTTTTCGCGGAAGAAATCGTCGAATCGGGCCAGTTTGCGCTGGCCGGTATAAGCGCTGATCCAGGCCAGGGCTGTTTCGCGACGGACCTTCACCCGCTCGGCAGCTGCTTCGGTGGCGGCGCGGTCAACCGATGCGCGGGCGGTTTCGATCCGGGCCTCGCGCTTGGCGCGGCTGGGCATTTCCTGCATCACGCCCACCATCTGCATGGTCATGAAGTCGCGATCCACACTCCAGCGGTCTTCGCCTTCGATGGGGACGTTCTGCAGGCCCAGGACCAGCTTGGGGTCGGGCAGCTCGCCGGCCGGGATCGCAGCGTTCTGTGCCGCGTCCAGCCTGGCGGCTTGTGCCGAGAGGGAAGGGGCGTTGCGTTCGGCCAGTTGCAAGGCATCGTCCAGCGATAGGGATGCAGCCTGGCCTGGAAGGGCGAACAGCATCATTGCCACGGCTGCAGGTACAGGCCAACCACGGCAAGGATTCGGGGAGGTCATCGGGTGATTCCTCTGAAAATTCGGCGCACAGGCGCGAGCCCCACCGCAGCCAAAGCCGATGCGGAGGGAAATTCAGGTCGGGACAGGAATCACAGGGTGGGAGGTCGCCAGAGGTCGGCAGGCGAGCGATCGGGAACCGCATGGGAAGGGGCGAGGGCCAGAACCGGTCCGTTGAGGGTGACGGGCGGTTTCAGCGCGGAAACCTGGAGCATGCTGCCGGTCTTGCATTCCTGGCCGGTCTTGCAGGCCTTCTTGCCGTGCTCGGCCATCTTGCCCATGTCGTGGCAGCAGTCCTCATCCATGCCGGCCATGTGGCCCATGCCGCCGGCCTGCATGGGGCAGGGCTCGGTGGGCGCTTCGATGCCCGCCATCCCGGTCAAGGGAAGCGACAGGCTGATCAGGAAGATGAAGAAAACGCGAAGGCACCGTTTCATGCGGCGGAGTTTAGTTCGCGGTCGGCGGGCGTCGCAATTGCCCATGCAGGAGAATTTTGCCGGGCCTCGCTGCGGAGATGGTGCTTTGGATGCGGAAATCCATATAAGCGAGTTCCCGCAGGTTCTTTGCCTTATCCCTCGAAGAGGCATCATGGCGAATCTCCTGACCCCAACTGCCGTACTCAAGGCCCTGGCCGATGAAACCTGTTCCAGAACCCGCCTCGGCGCCCGGTCAAACTGAAGGATAAGGGTGTAGAGCCTGCCAGTTCCCGCGCAGCGACTATGCTGGAATTCAGCCGTATTGGCAGTTGAAGGTCGACGCTGCAGCGCATGACCCGAAAGGGATGTCGAGGCCGGAATCCCGGCAGAAATGATGGTCATTGGAAAGAAATGATTTGGATCAGCGCCGGCGCGGCACGAGGATCTCCGCCCCTTGCCCACTGGATCGCCGCCAAGTCCGGCTGTTCTCGCTCGAATGCCACAGCAGAAGGAGAGTCAAATGCTGCCGAATGCCGTTTCAGAAAGGATCCTGTCCCGCGGATTGATGGATGTGCTCATTCGAGCGGGGCTGGTGGCGATCCTCGCCATTTCCTGTTACGAGGTGTTCCGTCCTTTTCTGAACCTGATGCTCTGGGCAATGATCCTGGGCGTCACCTTCTATCCGTTGCATCTGAACATCAGGTCCCGACTGGGCCTGCGTGACGGACATGTGGCCACGCTGATAGTGGTCGTCTCGCTGGTCCTGATGATGGTCCCCATCTACCTGCTGGCGGCATCCATGGCCGAGTCGGTGCAGGCAGCCATCGAGCTGATCAAGAGTGGCGAGCTGCATGTGCCGGCGCCCAATGAATCCGTTGCCAGCTGGCCGCTGATCGGCCAGCCGCTGTTCGACTTCTGGCAGCGCGCTTCCAGCGACCTGACCAGCCTGATCAAGCAACTGCTGCCGCACCTGCGCGGTTTCGGCCTGGGCCTGTTCGGCAAGCTGGCCGGCGTTGGTGCGGGCTTCCTGCTGTTCATCGCGGCGCTGATCGTGGGCGGCATCTTCATGGCCTTTGGCGAGAACGGCCATCGCAGCGCCGTGCAGATAGCCTCGCGGATTTCCGGTCCGGACCGTGGGCCGCAGATCGCCCAGCTGTGTACCGCTACCATCCGTGCCGTAGCCCAGGGCGTGGTGGGCATCGCCTTCATCCAGATGCTGCTGGTGGGGCTGGGTTTCGTGCTCATGGGCATTCCGGGCGCCGGCCTGCTGGCGCTGATGGTCCTGCTGCTGGGCATCATGCAGTTGCCGGTGGTGCTGATCACGATCCCGGCGATCATCTTCGTCTTCGCCACCGAGGGGGCCACCCTCGGCACCATCGTGTTCGCCGTCTACAGCTTCGTCGCCGGCATGTCCGACAACATCCTCAAGCCGCTGCTGCTGGGCCGTGGCGTGAACGTTCCGATGCCGGTGGTGCTGATCGGCGCCCTGGGCGGCATGGTTACCGGCGGCATCATCGGGCTGTTCATCGGACCGGTGATCCTGGCGGTGGGCTACATGCTGTTCTGGCACTGGGTGGAGGACCAGCCCAAGGCACAGGAAGACGCGGAGGAAGAGGAGCGAGCGGCCTGACCTGGATCGGGCAGCATGGCTCATCCATCCTGCCTGCGCCTTCTGCTGCTGGGTGCCCTGGGCCTTGGCGGCTGCGTGCGCCTGGGCCCCGACTTCCAGTCTCCGCGCGAGCCCTGGGTGGAGCACTGGAACAGCCCGGCGATGGAGCAGGTCGGCCTCAATCGTCCGCAGCCGGACTTCGTCCAGTGGTGGCAGGTGTTCGAGGATCCCATACTCGATGCGCTGATCGCCGAGGCGGACGCCCATAACCCCAACCTGGAAATCGCCGGCCTTCGTGTGATGGAGGCCCGCGCACAGTTGGGCATCGCCGTGAGTGGCCGTTATCCGCAGTTCCAGCAGGCCAGCGCCGACAGCCTTTACCTGGACCGGGACCAGTCCGGTGGCCAGAACCCCCGCGACACCCACTCCTGGCAGTACAGCGCGGGGTTCGATATCGCCTGGGAACTGGACTTCTGGGGCCGATTCAGCCGCGCCATCGAATCGGCCGACGCCGCCTACTTCGCCGCCCGCGCCAACTACGAGGACGTATTGGTGCTCCTGCGTGCCCAGGTGGCGGATACCTATTTCGTCATGCGCACCTTCGAAGCCCGCCTGGGCATCGCCAAGGAGAACGCCGAGCGGCAGAAGCGCAGCTTCGAGATCACCGAACGCCTGTTCCGCAGCGGCGACAGCTCGGAACTGGACTTCCAGCAGGCCAAGACCCAGTACCTGGGCACCCTGGCGACCATTCCGGACCTCGAAGCCCAGCTCCAGCGGACGCGCAACACCCTGGCCGTGCTGATCGGCCGCCCGCCCGGACCACTGCCCGAACTGGTGGGCGGGGAAGGGCAGGTGCCGCTGCTGGACCGCGCAGTCCTGCAGGACGTGCCGGCCAACCTGCTGCTGCGCCGCCCGGATGTACGTGCCGCCGAGCTGGCGGTGGCCGCCCAGTCGGCGTTGATCGGCGTTGCCGAAACCGACCTTTACCCCTCGGTGACCCTGCTGGGCAGCATCGCCTGGAGCGCCTCGACCCTGGACGGGGTGCCGGACAGCCTGGACCTGGTCGCCGGCCCCAGCATTGCCTGGAATGTCTTCGACCACGGCCGGATCAAGAACGATGTGCGGGTGCAGGACGCACGCCTGCAGCAACTGATCGAGGCCTACCGCGATCGAGTACGCCAGGCGGCACGGGAGGCCGACGACGCCGCCACCGGTCTGTCCAAGGCGCTGGACAGCGAGAGCATCCGCCGCGAGAGCGCCCTGGCCGCACTGCGCTCCCTGGAGCTGGCCAATGCCCAGTACCGCGAGGGCTTCGCCGACTTTCAGCGGGTGCTGGATGCCCAGCGCGAGCTGTTCCAGCAGCAGGAGAACTACCTGCTCAGCCGCAGCGATGCCGTGAGCAACCTGATCGGCCTGTACAAGGCCCTCGGCGGCGGCTGGTACCGGGACGGCCCGATGATCGACGACGTTACCCGCAAGCAGATGCAACAACGTACCGACTGGGACGACCTGCTGGACGAGCCGCCTCCGGCCCGGCCGGTCACAGATAGCGAACAAGGTGAACGAGAATGAGCGAGCAATCGCAGGCCGGGGCACCGAGCCAGCCCGAGCCCACCGGCAAGCCCGATGCGGCGGCGAAGGGAACGCGCTGGGTGGCGCTGGTCATCATCCTGACGCTGGTCTGGTACCTGCTGGCGGACCGCTTCACCCCCTATACGCAGCAGGCCCGTGTGCAGGCATTCGTGGTTCCCGTGGCGGCGGAGGTCGCGGGACGGGTTACCAAGGTGAACGTGCGCAACAACCAGGACGTGGAGGCGGGCGCCGTACTCTTCGAGCTGGACCCGGAGCAGTACCGCATCGCTGCCGATCGCGCTCGCGCCGACCTGGAAACCATGCGTCGGCAGATCGGTGCCAGTACCGCCGCCATCGACTCGGCGCTGGCCTCGCTGCGGGCCGCCCAGGCCAACGAAGTCAAGGCCCGCCAGGACAGCGACCGCCTCGAACGGCTCTACCGGGAGGACTCGGGCACCATCTCCGTGCGCCGCCTGGAAGTGGCGCGCGCGACCCTGGAGCAGTCCACCAGCCAGGTCGTCGCGGCGCGCGCCGAAGTGCAGCGGGCGCGGGAGCAGCAGGGCGGCAGCGAGGAGGAGAACGCGCAGTTGCGCAGCGCCGCCACCGCGCTGGAAAAGGCCCAGCTCGACGAGGCCAACACGCGAGTGAAGGCGCGTTCCGCCGGTCTGATCACCGACCTGCGCACGGATGTCGGCCAGTACGTCGGCGCGGGCAGTCCGGTGATGACCCTGATCGCCATTCACGACCTCTGGCTGAGCGCCGAGATGACCGAGAACAATTTGGGGCACGTCGAGGCGGGCAGCCCGGTGGCCATCGTCCTGGATGCGTTTCCGGGGAGGGTGTTCGAAGGGCGGGTGCGCAGCGTCGGTTACGGCGTCAGCGTCGGCCAGGCGCCGGCGCCCGGCACCTTGCCGACAGTGGAGAACAGTCGCGACTGGCTGCGACCGGCGCAACGCTTCCCGGTCATCGTGGAATTCGCGCCCGGCGAGCTGGATCAACTGCGTGGCCTGCGCGTTGGCGGCCAGGCGGAGGTCATGGCCTTTCCCGTCGAGGGCAATCCGCTCAATCCCCTGGGGCGCTTGTTCATCCGCCTGATGAGCTGGCTGTCCTATGCCTACTGAGCACGAACCGCGCGGCCGGCGCGCCTTGCGCCTGGCCAGCGGCGTAGCCCTGGCCCTGGCGGTGAGCTTCGGCATGGCCTTGCCGATTCCCTTCCTGGCGCCGATCTTCGTGCTCCTGCTGCTGGTGACGAACAACCGCCCGTTGCCCCTGAAGGCCGCCCCGGCGCTGGCCCTGGTAATCATGCTCACCACCGGCACCGGCCTGCTGATGATTCCGCTGCTGCAACACGCGCCACCCGCTGGCGTGCTGCTGGTGGGCCTGTGCCTGTTCCTGTGCTTCCGCCACGGCCTGCGCGGCGGCAATCCGCTGGTGACGCAGTTCCTCGTGGTTGGCCTGACGATGATCTCGGCCGCTGGCACCTATCTTTTTCCCCTGGCAGTCACGGTGATCGAGGCGCTCGCCAAGGGCATGCTGCTGGCCGTGCTGGTGTCCCTGGTCAGCCACGCCTTGTTCCCGGAGCCCGCCGATGCCCCGGCAGCGCGACCCCGCCCGGTGCTGGACGCCAGCGAGTCCGCCTGGATAGCCCTGCGCGCCGCGCTGGTGGTGCTGCCGGCCTTTCTTCTGGCGCTGATCGACCCGAGCAGCTACATGCCACTGATCATGAAGTCGGTCAGCCTTGGCCAACAGGTCTGTGGCACCTCGGCCCGCAACGCCGGCCGCGAGCTGCTGGGTTCGACACTGCTCGGTGGCCTGCTGGCGATGCTGTTCTGGAGCGCCCTGAGCCTGTTCCCGCACCTGTGGATGTTCTTTCTCTGGATGTTGCTGTTCGCCCTGGTGTTGGGCCGCCGGCTCTACGCCCTGGCGGCGACGCGGCAGACGCCAGGCTTCTGGATGAACACCCTGGTGACCCTGATCATCCTGTTGGGCCAGTCGGTGCAGGACAGCGAGTCCGGCCAGGACGTCTACACCGCCTTCGCGGTGCGCATGGCGCTGTTCATCGCCGTCACCCTGTACGCCTGCGCGGCGGTCTATCTGATCGACCGCCGGCGGTTCCACCGGCAGCGCCGCGAAATCCTTTGAGAGGGGGTTCCAATGTTTTTCGATCTGCTGGTGGGAATTCCGGTGATGGTGCTCTGCCTGGTGTTGCAGGCGATATTCGTGGCGTACGGGCTGCGGCCCTATATTCGCCACATGCGACGCAGGACAGGGCGTGAATCCATCTGGCACAACACGCTGCTGCTCTCGCTGGTCATGCTGGTCATGCTGCTGGGCAACTTCGTGCAGATGAGTGTCTGGGGTGCGCTGTTCCTGGCGCTGGGCGAGTTCGATGACTTCGCCACGGCGGTCTATCACTCAGGGGTGAACTTCGCCACGCTGGGCTACGGCGACATGGTCATGAGCGCGGAGTGGCGGCTGCTGGGTCCGCTGGAGGCTGCCAACGGCATTCTGATGTTCGGCGTGTCGACGGCGGTGATGACGGCCATCGTCACCGATGTGCTCAAGCGCGCGTTCGAGCAGCGGCATCAGGGTTAGGGCAGGGCGCTTGCATCCAAAAAAGTCTGAACGAATCGCCCCGGTGGGGCGTCGGAATCTGGGTAGGCCCCGCGCGGGCCTTTCAGCCACCTGTTGGCTTGGCGCGGCATCGTCGGCGCCAGGCCGGGAGCAAGCGCCATGCACAACCCAGACGATCGTGAAGACATCATCCGCACCCTCAATACGCTGATCGAGACCTGCAAGGACGGCGAAGCCGACTTCAAGGCCTGTGCCGCGGACGTCCAGCGGCCGGACCTGCAGGAATGGTTCACGACCCGTTCACAGGAGTGCGGCAACGCAGCCACCGAATTGCAGCGTTCAGTGGTGGAACTCGGCGGCAAGCCGGGGCACAGCGCCAGCGTCAGCGGCGAACTCCATCGCCGCTGGGTCGACCTTAAAACGCTGGTTTCCGGCAAGGACGAGCAGCGCATCCTGGAAGAGGCCGAGCGCGACGAAACCCTGGCAGAAAAGCATTACGCCGAGGCCCTGCATCAGCCGTTGCCAGCCGAGATCCGCTCCATGGTCCAGCGCCAGTACGAAGGCGTCCTGCGTAATCACCAGGAGATCCGGGCCATGCGCAACACCGTGCGCACCGGCTGACGACAGTACCGGCTGGCTGATCTCCAGCATCGGTGTGGCTCATGCGGGCCACGCCGAGCCGGTTGGCAGAAAGCCTGAATCATTGCCAACACCAGCGTGTCGACCATAACGGGAACGACAACGTGAGGAGGTTGCTCATGAGCGATCCTGTCGATGGCTGGGTGCCTGCCAAGCGTTTTGGCGTGAGGGTCGTGACATCACTGGCGGCGCGCCGCCGCAACAGGTTCGAGCGCAGAAGCGCCGCGCCTCGCCAGCTGCACATTGGCTGGATGCGCGCGAGCGCGACGCAACCCGATGAGAAGGGCCCCTGATCAAGACTTTGCCGGCAAACAGGGGAGGCCGACGCCAATCAGGGCTCCGCCTTCACTCCGATCATCCTTTCGGGTTCGCCGGGTTACGCGAAGCCCAACGTGCAGCCTGACCCGAATCGGCCCTCGACCTCCCATCGCTTATCCATTTCCCACCCCATTGGGGGTGGGAAAAGACGTTCGCTTCCTGAATAGGCTGTCAGTGCCCAAGGCTCCGTCGAGTCATGGGTCTGTTCAGAGGGGTGAGTGTTGTGAACCGCAGTCTTTCCACGTTAACCGGCAGAAGCCGCAAGCTCGATGGTGGTGCTGTGTTCGGCAGTATGCCGCGGCGCGCCTGGGTCGAGTGGATGAGCCCGGACTACGACAATCAGGTCGAAATGGCCAGTCGTGCGCTGCTGGTGCAGCAGGAAGGCCTGAACATCCTGGTCATGGCCGGGACCGATGCGCTCCTGGCGCCGCCGCCGCGCACCTGTCGTTGCCAGCCTCAGGCACAGGGCCTGCTGGACAGCCTCGCTCGTCATGGCCTGGGCGAGGGGCAGATCCATGCCGTGGTTCTGACCCACTTGCACGCGGTGCTCCCGCACGATGTGGAAGAGGCGGTGCGCGAGGGCAATGCCCCCAGGCTGCTGTTTCCGGTGGCGCGCTACCTGACCGGGCGGCGCCACTGGCTGCGCGCCCGGCATCCGCATCCCCGTGATCGCGCGCTGTTCGTGCCGCAGATCGTTCGCCAACTGGAGAGCAGCGGCCGCCTTAGGCTGCTGGACGAAACGAGCTGCGACCTGCTGGACGGCTGGCGCTTCCACGTCAGCGATGGCTACACGCCCGGCCAGTTGCTGCCGGAGATCGACATGCCCGGTGGCCCCATCGTCTTCGCCGGCGACCTGGTGCCGGCGGTGCACTGGCTCAGGCTCGACCTGACCACCGCCTTCGATCGCAATCCGGAATGCCTGATCGACGAAAAGGAGCGCCTGCTGGACCACCTGGTGGCCAATGGCGGGCGCCTGTTCCTGCCCCGCGACCCCGGGGTCGCGATGATCAAGGTCATGCGCGACCGGCAGTCGCGCTACCAACCCTTCGACCATCACGCCGACCTGCATCGGCTGGATAGTTGATTACCCACTGAAAACCGCCCCTTTCGAGGGGAACGGGGACGCTACGTCCCGTGCAACAGGAGCCCTGGATGAAAGTACTGGTCGCGGTAAAACGCGTGGTCGACTTCAACGTCAAGGTCCGCGTCAAGGCGGACAATTCCGGCGTCGACCTCGCCAACGTGAAAATGGCCTTGAACCCCTTCTGCGAGATTGCCGTGGAAGAGGCCGTGCGCCTGAAGGAACAAGGCATCGCCACGGAAGTGGTGGTGGTGACCGTGGGTAGCAGTGGTGCCCAGGAGCAGTTGCGTACTGCCCTGGCCCTGGGCGCTGATCGCGGCATCCTGGTCGAGTCCTTGGATGAGCTGAACGCCCTGGCCGTCGCCAAGCTGCTGAAGGCTGTGGTCGACCAGGAGCAGCCGCAACTGCTCATCCTCGGCAAGCAAGCCATCGATAGCGACAACAACCAGACCGGCCAGATGCTCGGCGCCCTGACCGGCTATGCCCAGGGCACCTTCGCCTCCAAGGTCGAGCTGGCGGGCGACAAGGTCAAGGTCACCCGTGAAATCGACGGCGGTCTGCAGACCGTTGCGCTGAACCTGCCGGCGATCGTCACCACCGACCTGCGCCTGAACGAGCCTCGCTACGCGTCGCTGCCGAACATCATGAAGGCCAAGAAGAAACCGCTGGACGTGGTCACCCCGGACGCCCTGGGTGTCGCCACCGTTTCCACCGTGAAGACCCTGAAAGTCGAAGCACCGGCCGCCCGCCAGGCCGGTATCAAGGTCAAGTCCGTGGCCGAGCTGGTCGAGAAACTGAAGAACGAAGCGAAGGTGATCTGAGATGGCTGTCCTGGTAATCGCTGAACACTCCAATGCCGCGCTGGCGGCCGCCACCCTCAACACCGTGACCGCCGCGCAGCAGATCGGTGGCGAGGTAGTCATCCTGGTGGCGGGGCAGGGCGTGGGGGCCGTGGCCGAAGCCGCTGCCAAGATCGCGGGCGTGGCCAAGGTGCTGGTCGCTGACCATGCGGCCTACGCCTACCAGCTGCCTGAGAATATCGCGCCGCTGGTGGCCTCCGTCGCCCGCGACTTCAGTCACGTGCTGGCCCCGGCCACCACCAACGGCAAGAACTTCCTGCCGCGCGTGGCTGCGCTGCTGGACGTCGACCAGATCTCCGAGATCATCGCCGTGGAAAGCGCCGACACCTTCAAGCGTCCGATCTACGCCGGCAACGCCATCGCCACCGTGCAGTCCTCGGCTGCCGTTAAGGTGATCACCGTGCGCACCACCGGTTTCGACGCCGCTGCCGCTGAAGGCGGTTCCGCTGCCGTGGAGACCGTGGGCACCGTATCCGACGCCGGCACCTCCGCCTTCGTGGGCGAAGCGCTGGCCAAGTCCGACCGTCCGGAACTGACCGCAGCCAAGATCGTCGTCTCCGGCGGCCGTGGCATGCAGAACGGCGACAACTTCAAGCACCTGTACGCCCTGGCCGACAAGCTGGGCGCGGCTGTCGGCGCGTCCCGTGCCGCGGTCGACGCCGGCTTCGTGCCGAACGACATGCAGGTCGGCCAGACCGGCAAGATCGTCGCCCCGCAGCTGTACATCGCCGTGGGCATCTCCGGTGCCATCCAGCACCTGGCCGGCATGAAGGACTCCAAGGTCATCGTCGCGATCAACAAGGACGAAGAGGCGCCGATCTTCCAGGTGGCGGATTACGGCCTGGTGGCTGACCTGTTCGAGGCGGTGCCGGAAATCGAACGCCTGCTCTGAGACTTACCAGCAACGAAAAAGCCCGCTCTCCGAGCGGGCTTTCTGTTGCTGAGGAGTGCCTGGGCGCGACGCGATCAGGCCGGGTCGCAGCAGCCTGGTCCTGGCGCTCCAGCGATCATTGCGATCCGTGATGGCGCTCCCGCAGGCGGTCGGCGGGAATGCCGATCAACAGCAGTAGCGCGCCGATTACCAGCATGGCGGCCATCAGGTCGAAGGCAAGGTAGAGGTCGCCGGTAGCGGTCTTGATGGCGCCGACCATGGCCTGACTGATGATCCCGGCAATGCCTCCAATGCTGCTGATGATGGCAATGCCCCCAGCCGCGCCGGCAGGGCTGAGCAGCGCGGGTGGGATGGTCCAGAACAGCGGGACTGCCGATAGAGCCGCCGCCGCGCCGAGGGTCAGCAACCCCAGCGAGAGGAGGGCATGGCCCTGGACGAAGCCAAGCATCACGAAGCAGGTAGCCGCCAGAAGCATGGTCACACCCAAGTGCCAGCGACGCTCCATGTGACGGTCCGAACTACGCCCGACCAGGTACATGCCGCAAAGGCCGCCGATGAACGGCAGGCTATTGACCAGCCCTATGACCTGGAGGTCTTCCAGGCCGAAGCTGCGGATAAGCGTCGGCATCCAGTAGGACACGGTATTGAAGCCGCTGTAGATGCAGAAGAACACCAATCCCGCGATGTACAGCCGTGGGTCGCGCAGTACGCCACCGAAGTGGCTATGCGCGATGCTTGGCTTTTCGCTGGCCAAGGCGGCGAGGATCTGCCGTTTCTGCGAATCGCTCAGCCATCTCGCCTGTTCCGGCCGATCGGTCAGCCAGAACCAGCCGAACAGGCCCAGGGCCACAGCGGGTATGCCGGTGAGGATAAACAACATCTGCCAGTCGTGCAGGCCGGCCCAGCCGTGCAAGTGAGCCATGATGGTGCCGGACAGTGGACCACAGATGATGCCGGCGACCATGCCGGCCATGATGAAGGCAGCAGTGATGCGCCCGCGCATGGCGGCCGGGAACCAGTAGGTGAGATAGAGAATCACGCCCGGGAAGAACCCCGCTTCGGCCACACCCAGGAGAAAACGCGCGACGATCAACTGGTTGGCGGTGGTGACGAAGGCGGTGCCGATGGTTACCAGCCCCCAGAGCACCATGATCCGCGTCAGCGTGGCGCGGGCACCGATCCGTTGCAGGTAGAGGTTGCTGGGCACCTCGAAGAGGATGTAGCCGAGGTAGAAAATCCCGGCGCCGAGGCCATAGGCGGCATCGGTCAGGGCGATGTCATCGGCCATGCGCAACTTGGCGAACGACAGGTTCAGCCGGTCGATGGCGTTGATCATGTAGGCGAGCATCAGGAAGGGCATCAGTCGCCAGATGACCTTGCTGTAGAGACCTTTGAGTTCAAGTGGAGAGGCAGTGGGTGAGGCTGGAAAGGACTGGATGGCATCGCTCATGAAGCGCTCCTGCACGGTCGCCTGATTGTTGTTGTGATAAGGCCACGCAGGCCGTTCGGGCGAGTATAGGGGGAGGCTCCCGGCTGGATGTTCCGTGTTCCCGGTACGGGTCAATTCATTGAATTCAAATGAAAAATAGCTGAGGTGGAGTGTCCCGGGGAAAGGCCTTTCCGGTTTCGGGGCGGGGGGGGGGGGGCGCCCTAATCGTCCTTGGACGACACAGCGTGGTCGCTGCCTTGCCGACGGTCTTCCGGCCAGATGAGCTGGATGGCTTCACCATCGAGCCGATAGGTATGGCAACTGTCGACCAGTGCGGGGCGGGGCAGGGGTTGGCCACCGGCCAGCCGCTGACGCAGGTGGTTGTGCTTTCGCATCAGTGCGAAGCGCGCCTGGTAGGCGGTGGTGGCCATAGGGCCAAGGAGTTCGGTCAGGTGAGTGCAGCCGCGTATGCCGCCCACCCTGGCTTTCACCTTCGGCAGAAAGCCAGGGGCGATCTTTAACCCTTCCAGGGCGCCATAAGCGGACTCGATCTCCTGGCAGTAGGGCGTGGGACCGGCGTGGGTCCGTGCCAGCACATGCTGGATCACCAGATCTCGATCCAGAGTCATGGTCATATGCATGTGGTGGATATCGCCGCCGGCGGCAGCGACCCGGAACAGCAAGTCGGTGTCCACCGGGGTGATGTCACGCATCTCGCCCTCCACGTCCAGCAGGCCGTCTTCCCGCAGGTAGGCGGTGCAGGTGACGTGGCGGGTATGGAGAAGCGTGCGTGGCTGGCTCATGGCAGGTGTCCCGTGCTGCGTGTCCTGACTCGCAGGTTACGGCAAGAACCGCCAGGTGGCCGCCTCCCAGATCGGGAGGGGGCGGCTTCAGTCGATCAGCTTGTGGTTGCGTGCCCAGACCATCGCGTCATATCGGCTGGAAACTCCCAGCTTGGCGAAGATATTGCGCAGGTTCCATTTCACCGTTTCCAAGGTGATGTCCAGTGTATGGGCGATGCGTTTACTGGACATGGCCTGGGCAACCAGGGCGAGGATTTCCAGTTCCCGTGGTGTCAACACCGGCTGCTGTTCGGGCACTGACATGCGTCGTGGACGGGGCGTCGTGGCATTCGCCGAGAAGGGGTCGGTGAGTTTGCCGAGCAGTTCCTCCACATATTCGCGGAGGGGAGGGGGAAGATCCGCTTTCCGGGACAGCCCAACCAACAGTCTCTCGGTCATGGCGCCTTCGTCCAGCAGAGTGCGGACCAGGCCGAATCGCCGTGCGGTCTCGAGGGTCCGCGTGAGGATCTCGAGGGACTCGTCGTGGCGTTTCAGGTCTTCCAGGGCATCGGCGGACAGCAGGTCGGCGAGTATCCCCAGGCGCCCACGGTTGAAACGCGCGGCAAAGTCATGGACCTCCTGCAGCGCCTTCAAGGTGAGCTCCGAGTCTTCGCTACGCAACATCCGCGCGCGGGCCAGCGCGGCCAGCGCCGGCAGCTCGGCGCGTGCACCTTGTACCGTGCTGTGGCGCTGCGCCAACTCCTCGAGCGTCACCAGCAGTTCGCTGGCAAGACTGCGGTTGCCCTTGAGCAGTTGTACGCGGAGTTGTTCGGCAAGCAGGTGGGCCACCGGCCGGATCTGACCCAAGCAACGCAAATGGGCGATCTGCTGTTGCAGGAATGCCAATGCGGCATCCGGGCCTTTCTGCAGCAGGTCAAGCCGGGCGCGGCTCATGTTGGTCCGCACGATCACGTCCGGAACCGACGAATGCAGCAGGCCGAAACGGTTGGCGATCAGCTCGCGGGCGTCGTCGATGCGGTCCAGTTCGTAGAATGCATCCGAGAGGAGGCTGGCACACAGGTTGGCGCAGATGGATCGGTGGCCGTGCTCGCGGGTGGAGCGTTCGAGCAGTTCCGAGCCCAGCCGCTCGGCTTCACGCACGTCACCGGCGAGCATATGGGCCGTCACCCCGGCCGACTCCGCCACCATTGCCATGTCGTTGCCACGGTCTTCGAGTGGGATCGGATGAATGTCGAACAGGCGTCGGGCATCGGCGTAGCGACCGGCCATGGAGTAGGTCACTGTCAGTGTGGCCAGCAGCATGTAGCGCAGGAACGGGTTCTCCATCGGCGCGTCGCGAACCGGCTCCAGCAACTGTACGGCGCGATCGGAGTCGTCGTCCTGTACGGCGATGGCTGCACGCACGAGCAACACGCCGTTGGCCAGCTCGGGATGGGTCTGTATGTCGCTGTCCTTCAAGTGGTTCAGCCAGGCTTTCGCCCGTCCTGGCTGGGACGTGAGCGAGACGGTGAGGCACGCAAGAAACAGGAGGCGCTGATGACGGAACAGTTCGTCTTCCGGCAGGCGCTCAAGCAGGCGCAAGGTGGGCGCCAGGTAGTCGAGGCTCCAGGTGGCAGGGGCGGACTGTTCGATCACCTGGGTAGCGAAGTCGATGTCGTTGCCCCGACTGGCATGGCGCACGGCCTCGGTCAGGTAGTTGTGCGCTGCGAACCAGCGCGCGCCCTTGCGGTGCAGTTCCTGCACCTGTTCGCTGCCGCGGCGTTCGAGCCGCGTCGTGAGGAACTCGCCGAACAGCGGATGGAAACGATACCAGGCCAGACGGTCGTCGGTGTCGACCCGATAGATCAGCAGGTTTTCGTCTTCCATGCGCTTTATCAGTTCGTCGGCCTGGGCATTGCCAGTCACGGCAGTGGCCATGGAGGCGCTGAAGCGGCGAAAGATCGACAAGGCTTCAGTGAACTCCACCATTTCCGTCGGTAAATGGGCCACCACTTCTTCGCTCAGGTACGTCTGCAGGTCACTGGAACGCCAGACCAGGTCATGCAGGATTGCACGGGTGTCGGGGCGGTTCTTCAGCATGATGACGATCAGTTGCAGGCAGGAAGGCCAACCACTGGTCAACTCGTGGATCAGGCCCAGATCATCAGCGTTGATCTTTCCGGCGCCGAGGTTTTCCTCGACGAACATGCGCGTCTCGGCCAGGTCGAAGGGCAGGTCGACGCTCTCGATCTCGGCGACCTGGTCCATCACCCGCAGCCGCGTCAGGCTCAGCGGCGGAGTGACCCGCGAGGCGAGCACCAGGTGCAGGTTGTCGGAGCCGTGGTCGAGCAGCTTCTGGATCAGCTTGTGGGCCAGGGGAACTTCCACGTAGTGGTAGTCGTCGAGGATCAGGTAAAGCTCCTTGGTGAGCTTCGCTCCGGCGTCGACGATGGCGGCGACGGTGGCGTCCATGACATTGACAGCGCTCTCGTCCCGCAACAGGTCGACGCCGACGTCGATGCCCAGGCGCCGGAGTCCCTCCAGCAGCGCGATGCAGAAGGACGCATAGCCCTTGTCGTCTGCCGTCAGCGATACCCAGGCAACTTCCGCGCCCGCCTTCAGCCGCGCTTGGCGCCATTGGGCCAGCAGGGTGGTCTTGCCGTAGCCCGCTGCGCCGGTGATGAGCGCGAGGCGACAGTGATGCATTCGGTCCAGTTGTGCCAGCAGATTGGTGCGGGGCACATGCCGGGTACCGATGCGGGGTGGCGAAAACTTGGTCGAAACCAAGTGTTTGGCGCGATTTGTTGTCAACTTCTTATCCCCAGACTTCAGGCCTTTAGAAGGATGGCATGGAAAGAGTCTCGACCCCGATTCGCCAATTCTGCGAATGCGCTCCAGAACTTTCCACTCCCCAACTACTGGCGTGGTCGGCGACGCTAGCTAACCGACCGAACCTCGTCAAGAAGGTACTGTCGTACCCATTTTCACCTTCATTCCGTCATCGGGTGCGGTATCCGATGAAACGATGCCCTATCGGGCCCTGTTCCCCCGCCTGAAAGGGAGGGACGAGCGACTTGGCTTCTTTCCTAAGATTGGGTCGTATCTTCACTGAACGACAACCAAGGAATCATCATGAAACTGGATAACAAGGTGGCCATCGTTACTGGAGCAGCATCCGGCCTCGGCCTGGCCACCTGCAATGCACTGTCGGCGGCCGGTGCCAGGGTGGTGGGCTTCGACCTGGACCAAGCGAAGCTCGATGCCGCACTGGGTGAAGGCGTCCTGGGTATCGCCGTCGATGTTTCCAGCGAGACCAGCGTCGAGGCAGCCGTCGAGACGGTGGTCAAGCGCTTCGGTGCAGTCCATGTCGCGGTGAACTGCGCGGGAATCCTCGGGCCGTGCAAGACGATCTCCAAGGGCCAGCTGTTCCCCTCCGAGCTGTGGAACCGTGTGCTGGGGGTCAACCTCACCGGCACCTTCAATGTAATCCGCCATGCCGCTCTTGCCATGACTGCGAACGAGCCCGAGGAAACAGGCGAGCGAGGCGTGATCATCAATACCGCTTCCGGTGCAGCGCGGGAGGGGCAGATGGGACAGGCTGCGTACAGCGCGAGCAAGGCCGGCGTCATCGGCATGACCCTGCCGATTGCCCGCGACCTGGCGGAGCACGGTATACGTGTGGTCAGCCTGGCGCCGGGCCTGTTCGAATCCGGCATGTCGGCGGGAATGCCGGCGAAGGTGTCCGAAGGTATCGTCAACAGCCTGCTGTTCCCCCGCCGCATGGGGAAGCCGGAGGAGTTCGCCGCCCTCGTGCAACACGTGGTGGAAAACGCCTACCTGAACGCGCTGACGCTGGATATCCAGTGCGGGGTGCGCTGATCCTGCGCCCTCTTGTGCAGGACCGCAGGAGGGGTGGCGCTTGCGATACCCCTCCTGCAAATGCGGTGACGAGCGAATGAGCCCCGGTTTCTGTGTGGGAGCGAGCTTGCTCGCGTAAGGGCTGGCTCGGAAGGTTCGCGAGCAGAGCCCGCTCCTACGAGGGCCGCAGGATGGGCATCGCCTCGCTCAACCCATCCTGCAGGCGTTGATACCAGGCCACGCCACGCTCATCCGTGCTGACCCTGACCTCACCGCGCATCAGCAGGTGATTGAGGTGGGCGATGGCCTCGCCTGTGGCGAGGGTCAGCTGGGTTGGGTCGTCGGCTCGCAGCTTTGCGGAGAACAGCAGCGGGAAGACATCCACCGCTCGCCGGGGCTCCTTCAGCCCCTGTTTCAGGCGCTCCAGTGCATCGAACACATCGGCTTCCAGTTGATTCAGTCGCGCGTGCAGACCCTGAAAAGGTTCGTTGTGCGAGGGCAAGACGAGCACATCGTCTGGCACGCGTCGACGCAACTTGCCGAGTGAATGGAGCCAGTCGCCCAGCGGGTCGGCATCCGGTTCGGTGAAGTGCACCGAAACGTTGGAGGAAATGCGTGGCAGCACCTGGTCACCGGAAATCAGCAGCTTTCGATGGGCGTCATACAGGCAGGCGTGTTCAGGTGAATGACCTGTTCCCACCACCACTTCCCAGTCGTATTTCCCGATACGTACGAGCTCGCCCTCGCGGATGCGCCGGTAACTCTCGGGCAGGGGGGAAAGCATCCGGCCGAAGCTGCCGAAGCGTCGGCAATAGGCAGCCAGCGCCTGGTCGTCCCAGCCAGCGCGGCGAAAGAAGTCCAGCGCCTCATCGGGAGCTGCGCGTCCGCTGTCGCCGGCTAGCATCCGGCATAGCAGGTACTCCAGGCGGGTCATCCAGAGGCGGCAGCCGGTCCTGCGGGTCAACCAGCCGGCCATGCCGACATGATCAGGATGCAGGTGAGTGGTGAGTACCCGCGTCAACCCTCCGACGGAAAGCGGGCCCGCCAGTAGTTCCTCCCAGATCGCCACACTGTCTTCGCTGGATATCCCGGTATCCACCACGGCGTGGCCGCCGTCCTCGGCCAACAGCCAGACATTGATGGCTTCAAGGGAAATGGGCAGTGGCAGCCGCGTCCAGTGCACACCTGGCGCGACTTCGAGCAGGGCGCCGGGCGCAGGCACGGTATCAAGGGGATAGCGGATAGTCGCCCGCGGGGAGGTGGCGGGTGCCTCGTCCGTCATTTCGTTCTCCAGTGTTCGTTCCGGTCGAGACCGGCGAGGATGGTTCGATTCGTTCACGTTAGCGGAGGGGTGAAGGGGGGGCACCCCCCTTTCAGAAAGGGGGGGGAGGACTTGCGGGCGGTGCTGGCACCCTTTGGTCACTCGATCACTGATTGAGTTGTTTCCGGACCTGGCGGCGGTCAACGCGAGGTCCCGGTTCCACCAAGGGGAGGAGACACCCAGATGAATAACAAGAACAAGTCGAGTCAATGTCATCCAGCCAGTGCTCATGCATTGCGCGCCACGGTGGTCGCCATGTGCGCGATAGCCGGCAGTACCGCCAACGCGTTCGAAATCGATACCGGCAACAGCGACATCCAGCTGCGCTGGGACAACACCTTGCGCTACAACCTCGGTGTGCGTACCGAAGGTCAGGATTCCGCGATCCTGAAGAATCCGAACAACGACGACGGCGATCGCAACTTCGACAAGCACAGCATCGTCAACAACCGCCTCGACATCCTCAGTGAGTCCGACATCATCTACAAGGGCAAGTACGGCGCCCGTGTCAGTGCTGCGCTCTGGTATGACGCGGCCTATGCCGGTGGCCTGGACAACGACAGCGTCGCCACATCCAACCACCTGGGCTCCGACGGTCGCCCGGCCCTGGGTCTCAGTCGTTACGCCGATCGTTACTATGAAGGCCCCTCCGCTGAATGGATGGATGCCTTCGTCTTCGGCGAATACGAGCTTGGCGACATGCCGCTGAAGGCCCGCCTGGGCCGCCACACCGTGAACTGGGGTGAATCGCTGCTGGGCTCCGGCGCCATCCATGGCATTTCCTACGGCCAGGCACCCTTGGACCAGGGCAAGGCGCTGGCGCTCCCGGGCATCGAGGCCAAGGAGCTGTATCTGCCGCGCAACCAGATTTCCGCGCAGTTGCAGGCGACTCCGGAGCTGTCCTTCGCCGCCCAGTACTTCTTCGAGTGGCGCCCGTCCCGCGCGCCCGAGTCCGGCACTTACCTGGGCTTTGCCGATATTTTCCAGCAGGGCGGTGAGTCCTTCATCCTGAGTCCGACCGTCCGGGCCATCCATGGTGAAGACATCGAACCGAAGGAGTCCGGCGACTGGGGCGTGATGGCGCGCTGGAGCCCCGAATGGCTCGACGGCACCCTGGGCTTCTATGTCCGCAACTTCTCCGACACCCTGCCGCAGACCATCCTGCTGGCCAACGCACGCCCGCAGTACTTCTTCAACTATGCCGATGACATCGACATGTACGGCATCAGCCTGTCGAAGGAAATCGGCGGCATCAGTGTCGGCGCTGACCTGAACTACCGGCGCAACATGCCGCTGGTCAGCAGCCCGGCGCGGATAACCTCCTTGGCACGCCTGCCCGACGATGGCGATGTCCTGGGTGCCCGCGGCGATACCCTGCATGGCGTGCTCAACGCCATCGGCACTGTCAGCCCGACCGCGCTGTTCGACGGTGCCAGCTGGTCCACCGAACTCACCTGGAGCCGCTGGGTTTCGGTCAATTCCGACCCCCTCAACCTGTTCAAGGGCTCGTCGGCCTACAAGGCAGTGCCGACCAACGTCGACGAAGTCTCGCGGGATGCCTATGGCATGGCCGTCAACTTCACGCCGATCTGGTACCAGGTTTTTCCCGGTGGCGACCTTTCCATGCCGCTCAGTTACTCCCGCGGCCTGTCGGGCAACTCGGCGGTGTCGTCCGGTGGCAACGAGGATGCCGGCAGCTATGCGGTGGGCCTGGCCCTCGATCTCTACAGCCGCTATCGCTTCGACCTGAAGTATGTCGATTACTTTGGCGATTACTCGACCAACCCCACTACCGGAGCAGTCCTGACGCCCAGCGGCAGCCAATCGCTGCTGGAAGACCGGGGTGCCGTGTTCTTCACCTTCAAGACCACGCTCTGATCGGCGTACCGATCACTGCTGCTCAGCGGACGGCGACTCCGGTGCTCCGTGGTCGCCTTCCGGCAATTCGCGCCTGCGCGCGACTGATGTGAGGTAATTAAGGTGTTCCGACAGTTCGCTCGCTCACCGCTGCTGATCCTGCTCGTCCTGATGGCGGGCCAGGCCTCCGCGCAGCCGCCGTTCATTCCGCCCATGGCTACTCCTTCGCAAGAGTCGCCGTTGGCCATCCGCGCACCACTCAATGCACTTGCCCGTGCCGGCGACCGGCTGGTTGCCGCGGGCCAACGCGGTCACATTCTGTACTCCGACGACAGCCTGGCCTGGAGCCAGGCCCAGGTACCCGTCAGTTCCGACCTCACCGCGCTGACCTTTCCCAGCGCGAGCCAGGGCTGGGCGGTGGGACATGAGGGTGTGGTCCTGCATACCCGGGATGGCGGCAAGACCTGGAACAAGCAGCTCGATGGACGGCAAATCGCCGACTTGCTGGTTCAGCACTATGGCAATCCGGCGAATCCGGATGATCCCGAGGCCCAGCGCCTGAAACAGGACGCGGATCTCTTCGCCGCCCAGGGCGCGGACAAGCCGCTGCTGGACCTATGGTTCGAGGACGAACAGAAAGGGTTCGTCATCGGCGCTTTCAACCTGATTCTGCGCACCGAGGATGGCGGCAAGAACTGGACGCCCTGGCTCGATCGCATCGACAACCCCAGGGCCATGCATCTCTATGGACTGCGGCCGGCACAAGGCACGCTTTTCGCGGTGGGCGAGCAGGGCCTGATGTTGAAACTCGACGGCGCCCGCCAGCGCTTCGTGAGCGTGCCGTTGCCCTACGAGGGCACGCTGTTCGGCGTTCTCGGTGACGATGGCCTGGTCCTGGCCTACGGCCTGCGCGGCAATGCCTGGCGCAGCCTCGACGGCGGCGCCAGTTGGAGCAAGGTAGAAACCGGCATAGACGCCGGCATCACCAGCGGAGCGATCACCGCTGACGGCTCCATCGTGCTGGCCAGCCAGGCCGGCCAACTGCTGCGGTCCACCGACCGTGGCGCAACTTTCCGTCGCGTCAAGGTCGATCGCGCGGCGCCCAACTTTGCCGTGGCACCAGCCCCCGGTGGGGCAGTCGCCCTGGCCGGACTCGGTGGCGTGCGCGTGCAAAGCCTGCAGTAAGAACAAGAGAGTCGGAGAGCCGTGATGGGTGCCAACAACTTCAGTGACAACCTGCTGACCATCAGTGACCTGAAAGAATTCAATCCGAAGTCGGGCAGCCGCCTCGAAAGGCTGATCTTCAACAATCGCCTACTGGTGGTCGTGCTCTGCGCGCTGGTCACATTGCTGCTGGGCTGGGACGCCACTCGCCTGACGCTGAACGCGGCCTTCGAGAAGACCATTCCTCACAATCATCCCTATATCCGCAACTTCCTGGATAACCGTGCCGAGCTCAAAGGCTTGGGCAACGCGGTGCGGGTGGTGGTGGAGAACCGCTCGGGCGACATCTTCGATCCTGCCTACTTGCAGGCGCTCAAACAGATAAATGACGAGCTGTTCCTGACGCCAGGCGTGGACCGGGCCAACGTCAAGTCTTTGTGGATGCCGGTGGTGCGCTGGAACGAGGTGACCGAGGAAGGCTTCACCGGTGGCCCGGTGATGCCCGACAACTACACCGGTTCGGAAGAAAACACCGACGAACTGCGAGGGAACATCGGCCGTGCGCAGCTGCTGGGCAGCCTGGTGGGCACCGACTATCGCTCGAGCATGATCTTCGTGCCTTTGCTGGACAAGGACAGCGCAACCGGCGAACCGCTGGATAACTGGGAATTGTCCAGGCGGTTGGAAAGCATCCGCAAGCAATTCTCGGGCGTTCATGGCAGCGCCGACCTGGAGATCCGCATCGTCGGTTTCTCCAAGGTGGTGGGCGACCTGCTCGACGGCCTGAACCTGATGATCCTCTACTTCGGTGTGGCGGCGATCATTGCCGCACTGATCATCTACGGCTGGACCCGTTGCGTGCGCAGCACCCTGTTGGTGCTGAGTTGCTCCTGCATCGCAGTGCTCTGGCAACTGGGCCTGATCGCCCGGCTCGGCTACGAGCTGGATCCTTACTCGATCCTGGTGCCTTTCCTGGTCTTCGCCATCGGCGTGTCCCATGGCGCGCAGAAGATGAATGGCATCATGCAGGACGTGGCGCGTGGCACCCATCGCCTTGTGGCCGCGCGCTACACCTTCCGCCGCCTGTTCCTGGCCGGGGTCACTGCGCTGGTGGCCGACGCGGTGGGCTTCGGTGTGCTGATGATGATCGACATCCCGGTGATTCAGGACCTGGCCATCACCGCATCCATTGGTGTCGCCCTGCTGGTGTTCACCAACCTGATCCTGTTGCCGGTGGCGCTGTCCTACACCGGAGTCAGTCGCAAGGCCGCCGCGCGCAGCCTGCGTGCCGAGCAGCGGCAGTCAGGCGGCGTCTGGCGCCTGCTGGAGCGTTTCAGCGAACGCCGCTGGGCGGCGGTCATGCTGGCCTGCGCGGCGGTCCTCACGGCAGGCGGTTTCATCATCAGCACCCACTTGAAGATCGGCGACCTGGATGCCGGCGCTTCCGAGCTGCGGCCCAACTCGCGCTACAACCTGGACAATGCGTACATCACCGACAAGTACTCGCTGTCCAGCGACCAGTTCGCGGTGATCGTCAAGACCAGGCCCGAAGGCTGCCTGGAATACCAGACCCTGGTCGAGACCGACCGCCTGGGATGGGCACTCCAGCAAGTGCCGGGGGTGCAGAGCACCGTATCGCTCGCCGATGCGGTACGGAAGATCACCGCCGGCTCCTACGAAGGCAGCCCGAAATGGATGTCGATTCCGCCGAACCAGGACGTCCTGAACTATGCCGCGCGTACCGCAAGCACCAGTAACCCGGAGCTGTTCAACACCGAATGTTCGGTGATGCCGGTGGTCGCCTACCTGGCCGATCACAAGGCGGAGACCCTGGACCGTGTGGTCAAGGCCGCCGAAGCCTTCTCCGCCGCCCACAGCACGCCGGAACATCAGTTCCTGCTGGCCGCCGGCAGCGCCGGGATCGAAGCGGCCACCAACATCGTGGTCAAGAAAGCCAACTTCACCATGTTGATGTACGTCTACGCGGCGGTCATCGTGCTCTGCTTCATCACCTTCCGCAGCTGGCGCGCGGTGGTCGTCGCGGTGGTTCCGCTGGTGATCACTTCCGTGCTTTGCGAGGCGCTGATGGTTGTGCTGGGCATGGGCGTCAAGGTCGCCACCCTGCCGGTGATCGCCCTCGGGGTTGGCATCGGCGTCGACTATGCCCTGTACCTGCTGAGCATCCAGTTGGCCCGGCAACGCGCAGGCGCGCCCCTGGCCGAGGCTTACCGCTATGCATTGCGTTTCACCGGCAAAGTGGTCGCGCTGGTGGGCGTGACCCTCGCCGCGGGTGTGATCACCTGGGCCTTCTCGCCCATCAAGTTCCAGGCCGACATGGGCATCCTTCTGACCTTCATGTTCCTCTGGAACATGCTCGGCGCCCTGGTGCTGATCCCGGCGCTGTCCCACTTCCTGCTGCGTAACGTGGGGGCCTCGGGCAACCCCGCCAAGGTGACCACGGACAGCCACGAGCTACCGGCCGCTATCGAATCCAAGACCCCAACCGCCCAGTGCGTCTGAGCGCGGACCCTAACCATCTACGAACCGACCAAGGAAGCACCATGAGCGACAACTCCGCAATGTTCCTCAGTGAACAGGAAATCATGATTCGTGACTCGGCGCGCAAAGTCGCCGCCGAATTGATTGCGCCCACGGCGGCCGAGCGTGACCGCACTGGCGCCTGGCCGAGCGATGAGCTGGCAGCGGTGGCCGAGCTGGGTTTCCTCGGCATGCTGATCCCCGTGGAGTACGGCGGCGCTGGCGCCAGCTTCGTCGAGTACTGCCTGGCCATCGAGGAATTCGCTGCCGCCGACGCCGGCTTCGCCACGCTGATCCACGTGCACAACACGACGGGCGCGAATGTGGCGCGCGTGGGCACCGAGGAGCAGAAACGCAAGTACCTGCCGGACCTGGCCAGCGGCAAGCGCATTGGCGCCGGCCTGCTCACTGAGCCCCACGCCGGTTCCGATACGGCGGCCTTCCGTACCACGGCCCGGCGTGAAGGCGATCACTACGTGATCAACGGCAGCAAGCAGTTCATCTCCAACGGCAACAAGACGGGCCTCGGCGTGGTTCTGGCGATAACCGACAAGGCTGCCGGCAAGAGGGGGAGCAGCCTGCTGATGATCGATCCGGCCGAGAGCCCCGGCTATGTCGTCGCCCGTGTCGAACACAAGATGGGCCAGCGCTCGGCCCATGTGGCGCAGATCCAGCTGGAAAACTGCCGCGTACCCGTGGCCAACCTCCTGGGCGAGGAAGGCTCCGGCTACCGCAACATCATGGCCTTGCTGTCGGAAGGGCGCGTGGCCATCGCCGCCGTCGCCACCGGCACCGCCCGCGCCGCCCTGGCGGCGGCCGTCAGTTACGCCAAGGAGCGCGAGGCCTACGGCGCACCGATCATCAACCTGCAGGGGGTGGCCTTCGACCTGGCCGACATGGCCGCGCAGGTGGATGTCTCCCATGAGTTCCTGGTGCATGCCGCGCGCTTGTGCGACGCGGGCCTGCCCTGTGCCAAGGAGGCTTCGATTGCCAAGCTGTTCGCCAGCGAGATGGCCGAGAAGGTCTGCTCCGATGCGCTGCAGATCCATGGTGGCTACGGCTACCTGAACGACTTCCCGGTCGAGCGCTATTGCCGCGATGTGCGTGTGACCAAGATCTATGAAGGCACCAGCCACATCCAGAAAGTGATCATCGCCCGCAACCTCTAGCAACTGCGCCGCCCCCCTGCAAAGGAGGGGGCGGCGGACTGGCCGACTCTGGAATAACCTTCGCACAGCGGTCGGCCACGCAGCTCGACCGACAGGCACGTTCCGTCATTACTTCGTTGTTGGACAGGCCCCGCGAATGCGGTCCAACCATCAGGAATCCGTATGCGAAATCCCATTGCTGTCTGTGTTACCGCGTTCTATCTGCTCGGCACCCAGGCTTGGGCCGTGGAGTCCGAGGCGGCTGAGGCCGCGAAGGGCGCCAGTGCTGAAACCGCCGCTGCCAACCGGGCGGTACTCAAGCAGTTGCCTCCCGATACACCGGAGGACCAGGAGGCAGCGCGCCGCGGCCTGGTTGCCGCCTTCGAGGGCGTGATCAAGAGCGCCGATGGCAAGCCGGTATGGAACTCCCATGCCTATGACTTCCTCCAGCAGGACAAGGTGCCGGACACCGTGAACCCTAGCCTCTGGCGAATGGCACGGCTCAATACCAATGCCGGTCTGTATCAGGTGGCGGAGGGGCTTTACCAGGTCCGCGGAATGGACCTGGCGAACATGACCATCATCGAAGGCCAGGACGGGCTGATCATCATCGACCCGCTCTTCGTCACGGAAACCGCCAAGGCCAGCCTGGAGCTGTATTACCAGCACCGCCCGCGCAAGCCGGTGGTAGCGGTCATCTATTCCCATAGCCATGTCGACCATTTCGGCGGTGTACGCGGTGTGGTGGACGAAGACGATGTCAAGGCGGGGAAGGTGCGGATCTATGCTCCGGACGGATTCATGGAACACGCCATCAGCGAGAACGTCCTGGCCGGCACCGCCATGTTCCGCCGTGGCACCTACCAGGGCGGCAGCACCCTTCCGCGCGGGGCGCGCGCGCAGGTGGACGCCGGGCTGGGGAAAGGCGCACCGGTGGGTGGCACCATCAGCCTGATAGCGCCCACCGACCTGATTGTTCAGCCTGTCGAAAGCCACGAAATCGCCGGCGTGCAGGTGGAGTTCCAGTTGACCCCCGGCACCGAGGCGCCGGCAGAGATGAACCTCTACCTGCCGCAACTCAAGGCGCTGTGCATGTCGGAGAACGCGGTGATGATGATGCACAACATCCTCACCCCTCGGGGGGCCGAGGTACGCGACGCCAAGGCCTGGTCGAAGTTCCTCGACGATAGCCTGGTGCGCTACGGCGACAGGACCGAGGTGATGTTCGCGCAGCACAGCTGGCCGACCTGGGGCGCTGAAGCGGTCCGCACGCTCCTGGCCGACCAGCGCGATATGTACGCTTTCATCAACGACCGCACGCTGCATCTGCTCAACCAGGGCCTGACGCCGCGGGAAATCGCCGACGCAATCAAGCGCTTGCCGGGCAACCTCGACCGCAAGTGGTACACCCGTGGCTACTACGGCACCCTGAGTTTCAATACCCGTGCCGTATACCAGCGCTACCTGGGCTTCTATGACGGCAACCCGGCCAACCTCGACCCGTTGCCGCCGACGGAGTCCGGCCGGAATTACGTCGAGGCCCTGGGGGGGGCCGACAAGGTCCTGCAACTGATGCGCACCGCGATGCAGCGGGGCGACTACCGCTGGGCCGTTGAGCTGGGCAACCATCTGGTTTTCGCAGAACCGGACAACCAAGCCGCGCGCCAGGCCCAGGCCGATGCCATGGAACAGCTGGGCTACCGCAGCGAGTCCGCAACCTGGCGCAACATGTACCTGACCGGGGCGCAGGAACTGCGCCAAGGCCCGCCAACCCAAGCGGGAAAGGCCAATGCCGACCTGATTCGTGCGGCAACGCCAGCGATGTTCATGGATCTGCTGGCCGTGCGCCTGGACTCCGACAAGGCCCAGGGACATGACATGACCCTGGATTGGACCTTCGACGACCTGAAGCAGAGCTTCGCGCTGACCCTGCGCAACGGTGTGCTGACCTATCGCGAGAACAGCCGTCACGCCAAGCCGGACGTTTCGGTGACCATGAGCAAGGCGGTACTCGACCGCATCAGTCTGCGGGAGACCGATTTCCCGACTGCGATCAAGCAGGGTGACATCAAGCTGGAGGGGGATGCCGCCCGCTTCAAGGCTTTGCTCGGCATGCTCGGCAGCTTTGCGCCGAACTTCAACATCGTTACGCCCTGAGCAGGATGAGTCGCCGCACGCCTGTGCCGCAAAGCCACGAGGGGAGGGCAGGGAAGCCCTCGCTCGAGCAGGGTGTCCAGGACAACGTCCTGCGGGTTGCGTTGCCCGCCAGGCCGCGCAAGCGGCCCCGGCAGGCGCGTTCGATCGCCCTGGTCGCTGCCTTGAAGAAAGCTGGCTGCGACATCCTCGAAACGGAGGGGCGCGAAGCCTTGTCCATCTATCGTCTATCCGAGTATTCGGGCGTGGCGATCAGTTCGATCTACGAGTACTACCCCACCATCGAGGCGTTGATCGGCGCCATCTTCGACGATTACCGCGCCAATGCGCGGCTGGAAACCATCGCCAGCATCCGCGCCTTACCCCAGACGGCCACCCTCTACGATGGCATCGAGATGGTCCTGAGTACCGGGCTTGCCTCGCTCCATCGCTGGCTGCAGATCGATTCCGACCTGAGCGTCAGGACCGCCTTCTACGGAGAGCTGGTCCGGCTGGAAGTCATCAAACCCGAGCAGTTCTGGACGTCCATGGTGATTCCCGCCCTGGTGGAGCGCTTCTCCGATGAAGTGCTGGTGCGCGATCGGGAGAAAGCCGGCTACCTGGCCTACCAGGCCGTCACCGCATTGCCGCGCGCGCTCGTGATCGAGCGGCCCGACTACCTGACGAGTTCCGATACGGTCCGCATGCTGACGCGCATGCTCCATGCGCTACTCACCACGACGGATGCGGAATAGGTGCTTACTGCACTCCGCAATATCAATAAAAATTCATTTATTTCAAATGGTTGAGTCCGGATTGGAGGTTGCGGAATCCGGAAATGATTTTGCCGTTCCGGCCCTTACACTGGCCCTGCCATGAAGGCTGTCCACCCCCGGACAGCCGGTCTTTCGCGCTTTCCGCCGTTGACGCGCGAATGGTGAGAGCCAGGAGCTTCCATACCTATGACAAGAACAATCGATGAGAAGGTCGAGCTGTTGCTGACCGACCCCGTGGCGCTGGTCGAGCACTCCTACGAAAAGTGGAATCAACTGCCGCGCGACGAAGTCGACGCCTTGCAACTCGCAGCTGCCAAGCGTCGTTTCGCGGAGATGCGCGATCGCATCCCGGTACTCAAGAAGCTTGCCGATGCCGAGGCCATCGACCGAGTCGAGCAGGTCGAGGACCTGGTTCCGCTCCTGTTCGAGCACACGGTCTTCAAGTCCTATCCGCCATCCCTGCTGGAAAAGAATAACTTCACCGCGATCAACAAGTGGCTGTGCAAGTTGGTCATCCCCGAGATCGCCGAAGCCATTCAGGCGGTCGACGTCAGTGGCTGCCAGGGTCTGGATGAGTGGTTCGAGACCATGGACGAGGCGGTGCCACAGCTCTGCATCAGTCATACCTCCGGCACTTCCGGCACGCTGTCTTTCCTGCCGCTGAGCAATCGCGAGTTCGAGAAGGCGGTCAAGGTCCGCCGGCTCTATGCCTGGCGCATGAACGGCCCGGAAACGCCCGCACCGGACATGCACTCGGTCTACCCCTACTACCGCAAGGGCTATCTCAGCCACATGCGCGGCAACATGGCGATCATGAAGACCGTGCTACCGAGCCTGGACAACTTCCACCCGGCCTACCCGGCAACCCTTTCCAGCGATGTCCTGCATCTCGGCGCGAAGGTCCGCGCGGCACATGCCAAGGGCACCCTGGACCGCCTTGTAATCAGTCCGGAACTGATGGCGAAAAAGAAGGCGTTCGACCAACTGCAGGCCGACATGCCCGGGCACCTGGCGGCCTTTTTCGAGGAAATGACAGCCAGGCTCAAAGGCAAGGTCGTCTACATCGGCGGCACCTGGAATCTGCTGCACAACATGGCCAAGGCCGGCCTGGAGCGTGGCCTGGAAGGCGTCTTCCACCCTGACTCCTTCATCGCCACCACCGGCGGCGCCAAGGGCGTGGTTCAGCCGCAAGGCTGGCGTGAGGACGTGCTGCGCTTCACGGGCGCACGGAAGATCTTCGAGACCTACGCCATGTCCGAAACGCCCAGCGGTTCCCATGCACTCTGCGAGCACGGCAACTACCACTTTTCACACACTGCGATTCCCTTCGTGCTCGACCCGGAAACCGGCAAGGCACTGCCCAGGAAGGGCCGGCAAACCGGCCGTGCGGCGTTCTTCGACCTGGGGGCCGATCTGCGCTGGGGTGGTTTCATCACGGGCGACGAGATCACCGTCGAATGGGACAAGCCCTGTGCCTGCGGCCGGCCGAGCCGCTACGTGGAGGGGGCGATCCAGCGTTACAGCGACAAGAACGGCGGTGACGACAAGATCACCTGTGCCGCATCTGAACAATCCCATCGTGAGGCGATGGATTTCCTGAATACCCTGGAGCTCTGAGTCATGTCTCATCCAATCGCGCCGATGATCATCCGTGGCGAAGTGATTACCGACAACCTGATCGAAGTGGGTGGGCGCGGCGGCGACCTCACCTTTCTCACGCCGGATGCGAACCGGTACATCGACAGACTGCCACTCGGTAATCCGACCAGGCTGGCCGATCTCTACAAACTGAGCTTCGACGACATCCTCGACTATGCCGTAGCGCTCGGCGAGCGACTGGCCTTCAGCAAGAACGCCTACCTGCAGGAAGCCTGCGAACTGTCCTACCTGACCGCGCCCACCACCCCGACCATTGTCAAGGCCTCCTACATGGGCCTGCAGAACCTGCTGTCCCGTGAAGTCATAACCGAGATGGTGGAAAGCTCGGTGGGTGTGAACTACCTGGAGGGCTGGGTCAGGCAGAAACTGCTCGACGGCACCGAGCTGGAGGTGCGCTGCTTCGGCGCGCGGACCCTGCACATCGTCGCCGGCAACGCGGTGGCGCTGTCCCTGTGGACCATCATCCGCAACATGGTCCTGCGCAGCGATGCCATCATCAAGGCACCGTCGAACGATCCCTTCACCGCGGCGGCCATCGCCCGCACCATGGTCGATATGGCGCCGGACCACCCGCTGACCCGCCACCTCTCCGTGGCCTACTGGAAGGGCGGCGACCAGGCGTTCGAGCAGCGCCTGTACCAGCCGCAAAACCTGGAAAAGATCGTCGCCTGGGGTGGCTTCGCCTCGATGAAGCACGTTACCCAGTACATCCAGCCCGGCCTGGAACTGATCTCCCTGGACCCCAAGCGCAGTGCCAGCATCATTGGCAAGGGCACCTTCGAAAGCGAGGCCAGCATGCGCGAGGCAGCGGTGCGCCTGGCGTCCGACATCGGTGCGATCAACCAGAAGGGCTGCGTCTGCGCCCGCACCATCTACGTGCAATCCGGCACCGACGAACAGGGCCTGGAGAAGCTGAATACATTTGGACGCTATGTCTATGACGCCATGCTGACCCTGCCCAACAGCATCAGCACCGCGCCCAAGCGCTACGACCAGAACCTCAAGGCTCATGTCGATGCCCTGCGCCTGGATGACGAGTGGTACAAGGTGATCGGTGGCCTGGCCGGGGAGGGGGCGATCATCTGCTCGCAGATTCCCGAACCGGTGCCGTTCTCCACGCTCCTCGATGACCGTACCGCCAACCTGGTGCCGGTCGACGAGCTCAACGAGATGCTGGACGCCGTTGACGCCTATACCCAGACCGTCGGCGTGTATCCGGAAAGCATCAAGGACCAGCTCAAGGATGTACTGCCACTGCACGGTGCGCAGCGCATCGTTTCGCTGGGCTATGCGGCCGCCATGAAGTTCGCCGCCCCCCAGGACTCTATCGAACCGCTGCGGCGCATGGGCAAGTGGATCTCCAACCAGATCGCTTCACCGGAAACAACGCCGGCGCCCTGGCTGCGTCCTTCGCTCTGAAACTCCGTGGGTCCCGCTGCCGGAGGGGCACCACGCCTGCCCGGTAGCGGACGACCGTTCCGTAAATGCCTGGAGAGCTTTCCATGACCAATTGCCTTTGCTACGGCGCCCACGAGGCCCGAGCCGACCTGACCCCGCTGCGCATCGAACGCCGCGCCCTGCGTGATGATGACGTGGCTATCGATATCGCCTACTGCGGCGTCTGCCATACAGACGTGCACTTCGCTCACAACGATTGGGGCAGCACCGTCTTTCCCTGCGTACCCGGCCACGAAATCGTCGGCCATGTAACAGCGGTGGGCCGGGCCGTGAGCCGTTACAAGGTGGGTGATCGGGTAGCGGTCGGCTGCCTGGTCGACAGTTGCCAGCAATGCGCAGCCTGTGAGGCGGGCGAGGAACCGCACTGCCAGCACGGCACTACCCCGACCTACAATGGCCGCGACCGGGTTAGCGGCGCCAACACCCATGGTGGCTATTCGCAGCACATCGTAGTGCGCGAGAAGTTCGTGCTCCGCGTACCTCAACACCTGGACCTGCGCTTCACCGGCCCGCTGCTGTGCGCCGGCATCACCGTCTGGTCGCCGCTGCGTGAACACAACGTGGGTGAGGGTACCCGCCTCGCAGTGGTCGGCCTTGGCGGGCTCGGACACATGGCGGTAAAGCTGGCCGTGGCACTCGGTGCGGAAGTCACGGTGGTCACCACCTCGCCGGGCAAGGCCGACGATGCGCGTGCCCTGGGTGCCCACCATGTGCTGTTGTCCACCGATCCACAGGCGATGGCTGGCGCCGTCAATGCGTTCGACTTGATCCTCGACACCATCCCGCGCAAGCACAACGTCAACCCGTACCTGATGCTCCTGGGACGTCACGGCAAACTGGTGCTGGTGGGTGCCCTGGAACCCCTGGAGCCCATCCATGGCGCGCTGCTGGCACGCAACAACCGTTCGATCTCCGGATCGCTGATCGGCGGTCTGGCGCAGACCCAGGAACTGCTGGACTTCTGCGCTGAACGCCAGGTGCTGCCACAGTGCGAAATGATCGACATCCAGGACATCAACACCGCCTTCGAGCGCATGGAGCGCAATGACGTGAAGTACCGTTTCGTGATCGACATGGCGTCGTTGAACGGCGCCTGAGGGGCACGATTGGCGCGGCCCTGACAGGCAATGTCGGGGCCCTCCGTGAACCCCACCCCAAAGGGGAGGGGCTGTGTCAGGCCGGAGAAGGCATAACCTGCCTGTGATGGATCACGACGGAGAAAAACAACAATGCGTTCCTTACGTTCGGCACTGGCTTGTGGCGCCTTCACCACTTCCTGCCTGATGGCTGCGGTCGCGCCATCGATTTCCCATGCCGCCAATCCGCAGGCACCGGCCTACTCCGACCAGGAGGTGAGCGACGCCTACATCTACCTGCTCGGACGCCTGCTGGTGCAGCGCCAGCAGCAACTGGATTTCCAGCAGGGTATGCAGTGGAACCAACTGGTGCACCGCAAGCCAGGTGCCGTGGACTGGCCGAATCCCAACCTCGATGTGGCCTATTCCGAAGCCTGGGTGGCGGTGGATGAGGGCAGCTGTACCCTGGTCAGCGTGCCGAGGATCAGTGATCGCTACTACACGGTGCAGTTCCTCAATGGCTGGGGCGAGACCCTGGCCAATATCAATGAGCGTACCTTCGCGCAGCATCCCAGCGGTGACTTCGCGGTGTGCCTGAAGGGCGCCGACGTTGCGCTGCCGGATGGCATCCAGCGCGTGGATCTGCCGGTGCGCACCGCGCGGGTACTGGCGCGGGTGGAACTCGGCGCCGATCCGCAGCAGGCCGAGCACCTGCAGAGGCAATTCAGCATGCGTACCAGCGGCTCGCCGCAGCTTCCGGAAGTGCCCCAGGCACCGCTGTTCAGGCTGCAGCAGTTGCCCGGCGTAGAGGCATTCGACGCAGCCGAAGTGGCGCTGAAAGAACCTGATCTGAATCCAGGCATGGAGGCATTGCAGGCTCGCGTGCATGCATTGGTCGCACTCGCCAGCGCCCCCGCTCAGCGTGCGCATCTGGATGAGGTAATCAGAAAGCAGGCCTTCGCCGCCCTGGTCAAGGCAGCCCCCACCCTAGGCCCCGGTACTGTGCGCAACGGCTGGGTGCGACCGGCCGTATCCGGCACCTACGGCAGCGACTACCTGACTCGCACCCTGGTCAACCTGGGCGGCATCTGGGCAAACACCCAGGCGGAGGTCAACTATTTCCGTGGGACTGTGGACGACCACGGTGAAGTGCTCGATGGCAGTCGGAGCTATTCACTGAGCTTCCCACGCGACCAGCTGCCGTCTGGCTTCGCGCGCTACTTCTGGTCAATCACGGCTACCGACGCCAGGACTTTCAAGGTCATGCCCAATGCTCAGGGGCGTTTCCTGCTCAACAATCAGTCGGCCCTGCGCTACAACCCGGATGGCTCGTTGACCCTCTATTTCGGTCCGCAGCCGCCGGCCGGTGTAGCCGAGGCGAACTGGCTGCCGACTGTGGAAGGGCAGAACTTCCGGCTGGTGTTCCGCTACTACGGTGCCAAGGGCGCGGTGGCCGGCGGTGATTACTTTCCACCGGTGCTGGTGAGACTCTGAGGACCGACCATGAGGACAGCTACCGTGTACGAATTGAAGGTAATACTGGCGGCCCTCGCCCTGTTCGCGGCCTGCCTACCGGATGCCCGCAGCGAAGCGCTACCGGGCGAGCCGGTGCGGGTGACCGTCGACAACTTCATCCGCGCCGAGACGGACCGCTATTTCGGCCTCACCGTGGCGCTAGGTGGGCTGGGCAAATTCTCTCACCGGCGCAACCTGATCCCGGTGGATCGCCCCACCGTGATCCGGCCGAACCGCGACACGCTGTACTCCACCGCCGTCTTCGACCTGGACGCGGGCCCGGTCAGCGTGACCATGCCGGACGCTGGCGAGCGCTTCATGTCGCTGGCCATGATCGACGAGAACCACCAGGTCGTCGGCGTCCACTATGGCGCTGGGCAGTACAGCCTCGACAAGGCGAAGGTGGGCACCCGCTACGTCCTGGTCGGCGTGCGCACGCTGTTCGATCCGGCCGATCCGAAGGACCTGGAGAGGGTCGCTGCGTTGCAGGACGCCATCGGTGTGTCGCAACCCAAGGGGCCGGGCCGATTCGAAGTGCCGAATTGGGATGAAGCGAGCCGCGAGCGGATGCGAAAGGCGTTGCTTGTTCTGGGCACCACCATTCCCGATTCCCGTGGGATGTTTGGCAGCGACGGTCAAATCGACCCGGTACGCCACCTGATCGGCAGTGCCATGGCCTGGGGCGGTAACCCCGAGAAGGACGCCTATTACCAGGTGGTCACGCCCACGCAGAATGACGGCCAGACCAATTACAGGCTGGAGGTGGGCGAGGTTCCGGTGGGCGCCTTCTGGTCCATCAGCGTCTACAACGAGGCCGGACAGTTCCAGAAGAACCAGTTGGAGGCCTATAGCCTCAGCAACCTGACAGCGAAGAAAGGCGAGGGCGGTATCATCTCCGTACGCTTCGGCGGCTGCACCGCGCAGACGGAGAACTGCCTGCCGATCATGCCGGGCTGGAACTACATGGTGCGTTTCTACCTGCCGGACAAGGCGATCCTGGACGGCAACTGGAAGTTGCCTGAGGCGCAGCCTGCGTCTTGAAACCCCAAGAACGGCGGCCGAATGGCCGCCGTTTTTTTGTCCCAAAGAGGCAGGACTGCGTCCTACATGGCGATTGAAATCGCCCCTACAGGACTGTGCCGAAAGTTAGCCGAGAGTCACCCCTCGCCCGCGTGCGGGAGAGGGGCCGGGGGAGAGGGTTGTGATCGGCTGGCACGGTGCCCCGCCATTTCGCGAATGAATTCGCTCCCACAAAAGCGAGCAGGACTGCGTCCTGCATGGCGATTGAAATCGCCCCCACAGGACTGTGCCCAGACTGACCATCGGCACAGACAGCTCCCTCTCCCTCTGGGGTGAAGAGGCACGCTTTTGGAAGCACCGCTTCCAGTGCCGATGAACGCCTGAGCGCTAAGCGATCAGGCCGGGGCGCAGAGCGGGGTTGAGGTGAGGGCGGTGCCAAACGAGGTCCGGTAGTCCACCCCGCGCAGCACAAAAAAAGCCCCAACGGCCCCCAATCGGGAGGGGACGCATCGGGGCATCAAGCGAGGGTAATCTTCAAGACCGCGTGCGCAACTCAGGACACGCGGCGCGCCTTGTCCTTCCAGTACTTCTCCCGCACCTGGCGGCGCAGGACCTTGCCCACCACGCTTACCGGCAGTGCGTCGACGAAGAGGATCGACTTGGGCGCCTTGAAGCGGCCCAGGCGGCCTTTGACGTGCTCGATCAGCGCTTCCGGAGAAACCTCCTGGCCTGCCTTGAGCATCACTTCCGCGTGCAGCGCCTCGCCCCATTCCTCGTGGGGCACGCCTACCACCGCCGAGTTGGAGACGGCCGGGTGGGCGTTGAGGGCGGCTTCCACTTCGACGGCGTACACGTTGAAACCGCCGGTGATGATCATGTCCTTCTTGCGGTCAACCAGGTGCAGGAAGCCTTGATCGTCCAGGTAGCAGAGGTCGCCGGACTTCCAGAAACCATCGACGAACTCGGCGGCACTGGCCTCGGGGTTGCCGAAGTAGCCGGAAACGGTGCCTCGGGAACGCACCCAGAGCTCGCCGGTCGCGCCCAGCTCCAGCGGATTGCCGTCATCGTCGACGATGATCACTTCGGCACCTGCGGCGATACGCCCGGCAGAGCCGATCTGGCTGTCGGAAGCGTTCAGGTGGTCGGCCTTGCTGAGGATGGCCACGGCGTGCAGGCACTCGGTGGCGCCGTAGATCTGCATGAAGATATTGCCGAAGCGCTCCTGTGCCTGGCGCAGCTTGGCCGGGCTCATGGGCGCGGCGCCATAGGCCAGGGTCTGTAGCGAGGAGAGGTCGTGGTCGGTGGCCTCCGGCATTTCCAGCAGCCGGTAGATCATGGTCGGCACCAGCAGGGTCATGGTGACCCGCTCGGCTGCGATGTTTCGGCACAGCTGGGCCAGGTCGGGCACGTTCTGGGTCAGGGTGCAGCCGCCGCGGAACAGTGTCGGCAGCAGGCCGAGACCTGAGCCGTGGCTGATGGGGGCCATGTGCAGGAAACGGGTATCGGGCTGGTAGGGCTGCTCGCTCTCCATGTACATGGAATCACGCAGGGCGAGCCAGTTGTCCATGGTGTAGGGCACGCACTTGCTGACGCCAGTGGTGCCGCCGGTGAAGCGGTAGGAGACCACATCGGTCTGCGTTTCGTGGGCAACATCCGGAGTGGCGTCGCTCACTCCTTCCAGCAGGTCCCAGAAATACAGCAGACCGTCACGGGGTTGGGCCGGCGGATCCATGCAGACCACCTGGATGCCCTGCTCGTGGAGCATTTCGAAATAACGCTCCAGCAGCGTGTTTTCCAGAAGCACCGCCTTGGGGCGGATCTGGGCGATCTGCGAGCGATGCTCATCGAGGGAGTCGCGGAAATTGGTATAGGCGCCAGCGGCCTCAGACTTCATTGAGGTCCAGGCGTGCACCAGAGAAAGGTTGTCGTTGTCCAGGATGCACAGGTAGACGTCGCCACGGCGCAGCCCAAGGCGCTCGCGCAGCATGTTGGCGATGCGGTTGGTCAGTGAATGCAGCTCGCGGAAGGTGTAGCGGCGCTTGCGCTCGATGTTCACCAGCGCTTCGCGGTCTGCGAAACGCACGGCGAGGTTGCCCATGGTGCGGGCGAAATTCATTTTTGTCGTCATTGTTATTTTCCCTTCTTTAGCCTGGATGGCCGGCCATCGGCGCGAAGCCCCGCGTCCCTTGTACAAGGCACGCGGGGCCTCGTCCAGCGTGGGATCAGACTCCCTTGATGCCTTTCATCGCGGTGTCGATGAAGAGCTTCACCTGCTCGTTGGCATCGTTACGCGGACCGGCGGTGTTCCAGTCGGTGATGCGTGCCAGTTGTGCCTGGATGTCTTCCGGGGTCAGGTCGGCGCCGCCGATGTAGATCGGCGCGGTTTCTTCCATGCGAATGGCGGAGAACACGCCGGCGCCGGCGCCCAGCACCAGCTTGCTGGGTGCATCTTCGCTCACCAGCAGCAGCGCGCCAGGACTGACCTGCTCGGGGCGGCTGGCGGCGAGCAGTTCCGCCGGCATCACGTCCTCGGTCATGCGGGTGGCGGCCATGGGCGCCAGGGTGTTGACTCGGATGTTGTTCTTCACGCCTTCGATGGCGAGCATGTTCATCAGGCCCACCAGGGCCATTTTCGCCGCGCCATAGTTGGCCTGGCCGAAATTGCCGAACATGCCGGCGGCGGAGGTGGTCATCAGCACGCGGCCATAGTTCTGCTCGCGCATCAGGTCCCACACGGCCTTGGTGCAGTTGATCGAGCCCATCAGGTGGACATTGATCACCGCATGGATGTCAGCCATATCCATCTTGGTGAAGGACTTGTCGCGCAGGATGCCGGCATTGTTGATCAGGATGTCGACGCGGCCGAAGGCTTCGACCGTCTGTCGGACCAGGGCCTGGACCTGCTCATAGTCGGCCACGTTGGCGCCGTTGGCGATGGCGGTACCACCGGCCTGGCGGATTTCCTCGACCACGGCCAGGGCGGCCTCGGTGGAGCTGCCGGAGCCGTCGCGGCTGCCGCCGAAGTCGTTGATCACCACTTTGGCACCGCGAGCGGCCAGTTGCAGGGCGTGGACGCGGCCCAGGCCGTTGCCGGCGCCCGTGACGATGGCGACGCGATCATCGAAGCGAATGGTCATGGTGTGTTTCCTCTCTCTTGTAATGCTAGTCAGGAGGGGGACGGCGGGAAAATGCGTGGTTTTCCGGGTCGCCGTCCCCGCAAGTGTCAGGCGCGGGCGAAGATGCCAACGTGCTCGGTCGATTCCTCGACGCGCCAGAGGCCGCCGCCGTTGCCCTGCAGGGCGATGCGCGCACCTTCGACCTGGCGCTTGCCGCAGTCGCCGCGCAGTTGCTCGACCAGCTCGAAGATCTGGCCGATGCCGGTGGCGCCGATGGGGTGGCCCTTGGATTCCAGGCCGCCCGACGGGTTGACCGGCAGCTTGCCGCCGAGGGTGAAGTCACCGCGTTCAGCCATCACGCCGCTCATGCCCGGCTCGCACAGGCCCAAGGACTCGAGGGCGAGCAGCTCGCCGATGGCGGTGGCGTCATGCACCTCGGCCACGTCGATGTCCTGCGGGGAAATGCCGGCCTGCTCGAAGGCGGCCTTGCCGGCCAGGTGGGTGCAACCCTTGTCGAATTCCTCGGCGGCGCGGGCCGAAGCCGAACGAACCACGCTGGCCAGTACCTTGATCGCGCGGCTTTTGTCGAAGCCGTATTTCTTCAGCGCCGATTCGGTGCAGAGGATAGCGGCGGCGGCGCCATCGGAGATGGGCGAGCACATCGGCAGGGTGATGGGGTAGGTGATCGGCGGCGCGGCGAGGATTTCCTCGATGCTCATGGCATTGCGGTACTGCGAGCGTTCGTTGTGCACCGAGTGTCCGTGGTTCTTCGAGGACACGGCGGCCAATTGGCGCTGGGTGATGCCGTAGCGCTCCATCAGGCCGCCACGGCCCAGGGCCGCGTAGACGTCCATGAAGGGGCTGTAGGGCTTGTCGGACTGGGAGCCGGGCGGCGGCACGATGCCCTTGCCCATGGCCGCCAGGAAGTTCTTGTTCTCCTCGAAGGTCTCGATGTCCCAGGCAGACTCGAAGGCGGAGAACATCTTCATCTTGTCGCTGTAGAACATCTTCTCAGCGCCCACGGCGATGGCCACGTCGGCGGCGCCCGCGCGCAGCTGGGTGACAGCCAGGTTGAAGGCGTGGCTGGAGGAGGCGCAGGCGCCTTCGATGTTGAAGATCGGGATGCTGTCCAGGCCCAGGGGCAGCAGCGCCACCTGGCCACGGATCATGTGCTGGCCATCGAAGTGGCCCTGGGTGCAGTTGCCGAAGAAGGCCACCTGGATCCATTTACGGTCACAATTGGCATCCTTCAGGGCATCCTCGACCGCCCAGGCGGTGAGTTGCTTGATGGTCTTGTCGGTATGGCGGCCAAAAGCGGTCATGCCGACACCGACTATGTATACGTCTTCCATCTTTACTCCTTCGTGATCCGTTCGCCGGATCACGACTATCGGATTAAGGCCGCGAGGATCAGTAGCCCTTGAATTCCGGCTTGCGCTTCTCGGCGAACGCGCGCAGCCCTTCAGCTAGATCATGGGAACGCTGGTGGTTGCGCAGCTCCAGCAGCTCATCGCGCAGCGCATCGGCGCGCGACTTGTCGCCGGATTCGTTCGCCACCCGCTTCATGCGGCGCAGTACCAGGGGACTCTTCTCGGCCAGCTTATTGCCGATGGCCTGCACGCGGTCCAGGAGCTCGGCATCGGCCACCACTTCGTTGACCAGGCCATAGGCCTTCATGTCCTGGGCAGGCAGGGAGTCGCCGGTGAACAGCATGTACTTGGCGACGTTCTCCGGAACCTTGCGCGGGAGTACTGCGGCGCCGCCGCCACCGGGGAACACCCCGAAGTTGGAATGGGCATCGCCGAAACGGGCGCTCTCGGCCGCGATCACGAGATCGCAGCAGAGGACAGTCTCCAGGCCGCCCGCGAGGGCCAGGCCATTGACGGCGGCGATTACCGGCTTCGGATATACGCGCAGCAGGTCGAAGAACTCGACGATGGTGTCCAGCAGGTCCCGGTCGCCGGGCTGCGGCGCGCCGGCCGCCTTCAGGTCGGCGCCAGCGCAGAAGGCCGGGCCGGTGCCGGTCAATGCCAGCACACGCACGTTGGTGTCGGCTTCCCAGGCATGCAGGCGGGCGGTCATGGCCTCCAGCATATCCCGGCTCAGGGCATTCATGGCTTTCGGACGCGTCAGGGTGATCCAGCCCACCTGACCCTTCACTTCAAAAGAAACGGACTCGCTCATCACATCTCCTCACTCGTCATTCAAACAGCGTTTCTGCCTGAGTCCGAACTTACGCGAGCCCCTTCGGGACGCACCCCCCCCCTTGCGGACGGGGGCGGCTGCCACGCGGTTGTTGCAGGATGCCGGTGGTGTCCCACCGCTTGAGCCGGGTGCAGCCCACGCCCGGTTCCTGCCGCAGTCGGGCCTACCCGTGACAGAAACGAAGAAGGGCGGAGAACACGAGCATGCATACAACAATCATCAATGCCGAGGACCTGCTGGTTGCGACCAAATTCTCACCTCCGCGGCTCAACGCGCGGCACATCGCCCGGGGGCAACTGCTGGCACGCCTGCAGGAGGGTCAGCGCGGGATCGCCACGCTGATCACCGGAGGGGCGGGGTTCGGCAAGACCATCCTGCTTGCGCAATGGCGCCTGGAACTGATGCGTGCCGGGCTCGACGTGGCCTGGATCGCCTTCAGCCTTGACGACCGGCAGTTCGCCAGTTTCCTGGCCTACCTGCTCTCGGCACTCCAGCGCCTGGGGCTGCGCATCGATCCGGAGTGGCTGAACAGCGATGGCAGCGAGCAGTCGACCAACGCCCTGATCGCCATCGTCACCCGCGAGGCGCAGAGCATCGGCAGGGAGCTGCATCTGCTGATCGATGATTTCCAGCATGTGGAGTCGCCCGCAGCCCACCGGTTGATGCAGAAGCTGCTGGACCATTGCCCGGCCAACCTGCACCTGACCATTGCCTCCCGATCCACGCCGTCGCTCAGCCTTGGGCGCCTGCGCATGCAGGGTAACGTGGCCGAGATCGATTTCACCGAACTGCCTTTCGACCTGGACGAGACGAGGGATTTCTTCCAGCAGAACCTCAGCAGCCTGACCCTCAGTGCCGACGAAGAACGCCTGATCCACGACCTGACCAACGGCTGGCCGGCCGCCCTGCAGCCGATCGCCACTATGCTGCGGGTGCGCCCGAGCAAGCGATCGCAGCTTCGTTCGATCCTCTGGAAATCCAACGATTTGCAGGCCTACCTTGCGGAAGACGTAGTGGCCTGCCTGCCGCCCGGACTGATCGATTTCATGGAGAAGGTCTCGCTCTTCCGCCGCTTCAACCCTGATCTTGCCCAATTCGTCACCGGCAGCTCGCGTGCACACGAGCTGATAAAGCGTGCCGAGGATGAGAACCTGCTGATCCACCGCATCGAGTCCAACGACAACGTTCCCTGGTACCGTTTCCATCCGTTGTTCGGGGAGTTCCTCGCACAGCGCCTGTCATCGCGGAGCGACCTCCAGGTGGAGGCGTTGCATCAGCGCGCCAGCCAGTGGTTCGCCGAGCGCGACTATCTGGTGGAGGCGGTGCGCCACGCCAACCTGGGCGGTGACCTGGACTATGCGGTCAAGGCCATGGAGGAGGCGATCTCGACGAACTGGAGCATGGCCTATATCAGCCCCATGCTTCACCTGCTGGAGCGCCTGCCGCAGGAGACCCTGTTCTCCCATCCCCGGCTGTTCATCATCGGCTGCCTGACCTACGCGTTCACCGCGCGACCGGACAAGGCGCAGCGCTGGCTCGAACGCATTCGCCGCACCGAGGCGGCGCGCAATCCGGCCGTATCGTCGAAGTTCACCCTTGCGGACGCGGCCATCGCCCTTCAACTGGACCAGCCCCGACGGGTGATCAGCCTTCTGGAGCCCTCCCAGCAATCACCGCTGGAGAACCGCTCATTGCGTTACATCAGCCTCTCGGCTCTGGCGACCGCCTATCTCGCCGTTGGACGCCAGGAGGACGCCCGGCGGCTTTATGCGCAGCAGCCTATCCATGCCGAGGACCGTGACAATGACATGGCCATGGTCTTCGAAAGCACACGTGCCCTTGCCTTCCTCAAGGAAGGCGACGCGCGCGAGGCCGAACGATTGGGTGCGAGCATTCTCGCGCGCGCGGAAGAGTCGTACGGGCGTGGCTCGGTGTCGGCCAGCCTGTGCGCCGCGACCCTCTGCGATGCCTCTTACGAACTGGACCATCTCGATGACGCGTTGCGGGTGCTCGCCAATCGCAGCGGCATCCTTCGCTCCTCCATGCCGGACGTGATGGCCCGCGCTTCGATTTGCCGCGCCCGCATCGCGGTGATACGCGAGACACCTCGTGCGGCCCTGGATTTCCTCGAGTCACAGGCCGCGCATTTCCAGGTAATGGGTCTGGATCGCCCGCAGGCGTTGATGCTGGCCGAACAGGTCAATCTGCTGCTTGGCCAGGGCGAGGTACGTCGAGCCACTGAACTGGTGGCCCTGCTGGCGGCCCTGGAGTCGACACAGCACGCGACCGCTGAAACCCGTGGCGAGATCTCCGCCATTGCTGCCTTGTCCCGCGCCCGCCTGGCGCTCGCCCAGCATGACCCTGCCTGGGCCCTGGAAGACCTGGCGGCAGTCGGTGCGTTCGCCGAAAGGTCGGGGCGCGTGCGTACCCTGGTCAAGGTTCGCCTGCTGGCGGCGCGGGCTCACCGTGAACTGGGACACCAGGATGCCGCCCGGGAAAGCTTGCGGGCCGCTGTCGAAACCGCCGAGCGGCTCGGGCTGGTGCGCACCCTCCTGGACGAGGGACCGGCGGTGATGGCGCAATTGGCGGCATGGTGCCAGGAGCTCGAACCGGAAGTACCGCTGGCCGCTTACCTGGACCGCCTGCGGGCATGCAACGGCTCGGATGAAGAGGCGCCCACGATTGCCGTGCCCACGCGCAGTCAGGCAGATCTGCCACGCATCAACCTGACCCCGCGGGAGCTGGAAATCCTCGGTCTGGTGTCCCAGGCGATGTCGAACAAGCGCATCGCGCTGACGCTCAACATCACGTTCGGCACCGTGAAATGGAACGTGAAGAACATCCTCGCCAAGTTGGGCGTATCGAGCCGCTATGCCGCGATTTCTCTGGCCCGACAGCAGGGACTTCTGAAGTAGCCGGAATTCCTCCAGGAAGGTTTCCCCTACCGAGAGGGGGGGCGCGGACGCAGGTTTGCCGCCCCCAAGCTGTGGACATTGCGCCAAGTGCCATGCCCGCCTCGCGGCCTGGCCACCGCCGGTGACATCCCGGCGGTGGCGCCGGGCCGGCAAGCGCAACTATGGCAGTCGCACCGCAATGCATTGGTACGTCGACCTAGATCAAGGGGAAGAATATGAGCGATACATCTGCAGTATTCCTGAGCGAACAGGAAATCATGATCCGTGACACGGCCCGCAAGGTGGCTCAGGAAGTCGTGGCCGCCACGGCCGCCGAACGCGACCGCACCGGTGCCTGGCCGACCGAGGAGCTCAAGGCGGTGGCCGAACTCGGTTTCCTCAGCATGCACGTTCCCGCCGAGGCCGGCGGCGCGGGCATGTCGTTCCCGGAGTATTGCCTGGCGATCCAGGAGTTCGCCGCGGCCGACGCCGGCTTCGCCACCATCCTTCATGTCCATAACGGCATGGCCGATATGTTCTCGCGCTTCGGTACCCAGGCGCAAAAGGACAAGTACCTGGCCGGGATGATTTCCGGCGATCTCATCGCCGCCGGCCTGCTCACCGAACCCCACGCGGGCTCGGACACCGCCGCCTTCCGCACCTCCGCGCGCCGCGAAGGCGACAGCTACGTGCTGAACGGCAGCAAACAGTTCATCTCCAACGGCAGCGAAGCAGGCATCGCGTTCGCCTTTGCCGCCTTCACCGACACCTCCGAAGGCCGCAAGGGGCCGACCATGTTCATCGTCGATCCGCGCGAACCCGGCTATGTCGTGACTCGCGTCGAGAGCAAGATGGGCCAGCGTTCCGCCCACGTGGCCGCCATCCAGCTGGACAACTGCCGGGTGCCGGCGGAAAACATCCTGGCCGAGGAGGGCAGCGCCTACAAGCGCCTGATGGCCACCCTGTCCGAAGGCCGGATTGGCATCGCCGCCATTGCCGTGGGCGCCGCCCGTGCCGCCCTGGAAGCTGCGGTGAAGTACGCCAAGGAGCGCGAAGCCTACGGCGCGCCGATCATCAACCTGCAGGGCGTGGCCTTCGACCTGGCCGACATGGCCGCGCAGTATGAAGTGGCCCAGAACTACGTGCTGCACACGGCGCGCCTGCACCAGGCCGGCGTGCATTGCGCCAAGGAAGCCTCCATCGCCAAGCTGTTCGCCAGCGAGATCGCCGAGAAGGTCTGTTCCGACGCGCTGCAGATCCATGGCGGCTACGGCTACCTGAGCGACTTCCCGGTGGAGCGCTACTGCCGCGACGTCCGCGTGACCAAGATCTACGAAGGCACCAGCCACATCCAGAAAGTGATCATCGCCCGCAACCTGTAATCCTGGCGGTCGATACGGCCGGTTAGACAAACGATCGACCAGATTCCGAGCCGGGGAGTTTCCCGGCTCGGTCTCCAACACGGAGGAAATGGATGTGACGGACGAAGCAGTGCTGTACGAAAAGATTGGCACGACGGCGGTCATCACCTTGAACCGTCCGCAAAAGCGCAATGCCCTGGATGGGGCCGTCGCCCGGGGCATGCTGCATGCCGTCGCAATGGCGCGGGACGACGTGGCGGTACGCACCGTGGTGCTGACCGGAGCCGGTGGCGCCTTTTGTTCCGGTGCGGATCTGGCAGGCGACTCGTCGTGCGACGATCCGGTGTTCTTCGGCCGCGATACGGTGCTCGGCCACCAGCGCTGGTTCAGCGCGTTGATCGAGCTGGAAAAGCCCGTCATAGCGGCCGTCGATGGTCCTGCGGTGGGGGCTGGATTTTCCCTGGCACTGGCGGCGGATTTCATCTTCGTGACGCCGCGCACCCGCTTCATGGCCTCTTTCCTGAGCATGGGGCTGGTACCGGACTTGTCGATGTTCCACGTCTTGCCCCGCCTGGTGGGGCTGGCCCGGGCAAAGGAGATCGTGTTTTCCGCCCGTGCGATCGGCGCCGAAGAAGCCCTCTCCATTGGTCTGGCCCAGGCGCTGGCGCCCGCGGAAGAACTGATGGAACGCACGTTGTCCCACGCCAGCCAGTTCGACAATGCACCGCCACGTGCCCTGGCCCTGGCCAAGTCCTTGCTGAACCGCTCGTTCGAGACCGACCGTGCGACCATGAATCAGTTGGAAGCATCGGCCCAGTCACTGTGCGGGGCCAGCCAATACCATGCTGAGGCGGTTCGACGCTTCCTTGCCAAGGAAGGCCTGGCTTACACCGGCGCGATACCGATGGCGGATGAAGACCGACGGGGCCGGTAGGGAAGCGGCCCCGCCGGCCTGTCATTCCAATCAGGAGCGCCGGATGGCATTCGGAGATGGCGGGTGCGGATGCCGGTTTTAATCGAAGCCGGGCCCTTCATGCGTCGCTTCGCCCGGTACTGCGCACCGTGATGCGGTCACTTCGTCGTTGCAACCATCCGCGTTCAGCCGAAATGCAAGACTTCGTGGCGATCGTCTTGTAATTGCGCCATGAACCGCAATGAACAAGAGGGTAGGGGCGTCCGATTCCCCTCCCCTAATAGAGAGGGGCGGTGCCGGGAACGGCATGCCTACTCTTGAGACTCGAAAGCCTGCCGCCCGGCGAGTCCGGGGACGCGCCGAATGGCCGGTGGGATACCCAAAGCTGAGGAGAAAGACATGAGGCAGAAAGTCGTAGTCGCCGGCGTAGGCATGATTCCCTTCGTGAAGCCGGGCCAGAGCGACACCTATGTAGCAATGGGTGAGCAGGCGGTACGTCTTGCCCTGGCGGACGCCGGCGTGGGTTACGAGTCGATCCAGCAAGCCTTTGCCAGTTACATCTACGGCGACTCCACCTGCGGCCAGCGCGTGCTCTACAACGTGGGCATGACCGGCATCCCGGTGATCAACGTCAACAATAATTGCTCCAGCGGTTCCACCGCCCTCTATCTGGCCAACCAGGCCATCGCCAGCGGCATGGTGGACATCGTCCTGGCCGTAGGCTTCGAGCAGATGAATCCTGGCGCCCTGGGCAATACCTTCAATGACCGGCCGTCGCCGCTGGACCTGTTCATGCAGCAATGCGACGCCGCCCTGCCGGAGTCCGTCGGCATCCCGAATGCACTGCGCCTGTTCGGCAGCGCCGGCGTGGAACACATGAAGCGTTTCGGCACGCCGATGGAATCCTTTGCCAAGATCCGCGCCAAGGCCAGCCGCCATGCCGCGAACAACCCGAAATCCGTGTTCCGCAAGGTGGTGACGACCGAAGAGGTGATGGCCGATCAGCTGATGTGGCCTGGCGTCATGACCCGCCTGATGGCCTGTCCGCCCACCTGTGGTTCCGCCGCGGCGGTGCTGTGCAGCGAGGCTTATGCCAAGAAGCACGGCCTGGACTCCAGCGTCTGGATTGCCGGCCAGGCCCTGACCACCGATGGCCAGGAGACCTTCCAGTCTGGCGACCTGCGCGACCTGGCCGGTTTCTCCATGTCCCGCGCGGCGGCCCGCCAGGCATACGAACAGGCCGGCATCGGTGCCGACGAGGTGGACGTGGTGGAGCTGCATGACTGCTTCGCCCACAACGAACTGCTGACCTACGAATCCCTGGGCCTGTGCCCGGAAGGCGGCGCGCAGAAGTTCATCGATGACGGCGACAACACCTACGGCGGCCGCTATGTGGTCAATCCCTCTGGCGGGCTGCTCTCCAAAGGCCACCCGATCGGCGCCACTGGCCTGGCCCAGTGCACCGAGCTGGTCCAGCAGCTGCGTGGCCAGGCCGAACAACGCCAGGTCGAAGGCGCACGCGTGGCCCTGCAACACAACGTCGGCATCGGCGGTGCCTGTGTGGTCACCCTGTATCGCAAGAACTGAGGACGGATCATGGATTTCACTCCCGACTCCAGCCTGGCGGAGTTCCGCCAGGAAGTCAGACGCTTCCTCCAGGACGTGCCGGCGGACCTCAAGGGGTTGCGCCGTGCCACCCGCTCGCCCCGCGAAGAGGTGATGCGCTGGCAGAAAGTCCTCAACGATCGCGGCTGGGGCGCACCCTACTGGGCGAAAGAACATGGCGGCACCGGCTGGACCGTGCCGCAGATCCTGGTGTTCGATGACGAGTGCAGCGCCGCGGGCACTCCAACCCAGGACGGTTTCGTGCACAAGCTGCTCGGGCCGGTGCTCAATGCCTTCGCTTCGCCAGAGCAGAAGGCGCAGCACATGCCGGCCATCTTCAATGGCGAGCGCCTGTGGTGCCAGGGCTTCTCCGAGCCGGGTTCCGGCTCGGACCTGGCGTCGTTGCAGACCCGCGCCGTGCGGGACGGCGACCATTACGTGGTCAACGGCCAGAAGATCTGGACCAGTTACGCCCACCATGCGGACTGGATCTTCCTGTTGGTGCGCACCAACCCGGATGTGAAGAAGCAGGCCGGCATCAGCTTCCTGCTGGTGGACATGAAAACCCCCGGTATTACCGTTCGCCCGATTCGCAGCATCGACGATGCACACCACCTGAACGAGACCTTCTTCGACAACGTTCGGGTGCCGGTAGGCAACCTGATCGGCATGGAGGGGCAGGGCTGGAGCATCACCAAGTTCCTACTCAACAACGAGCATGCGACTGCCGCCGACCTGCCCGAACTCAAGCGTTACATGCGCGAGTTGAAGCAGTTCGCATCCACGCTGCACGTGGGTGACCGCCTGCTTCTTGAGCGCCCGGAGTTCGCGTTGAAACTGGCGCGCCTGGACGCCGAGCTGCAGGCGCTGGAAATGCTCGTGCAGCGCGTCGCCCGCCTGGAGCAGGAACACCGTCCGGAGTCCCACACCCTGGGCTCGATGCTGAAGATCCGCGCCACCGAGTTCCAGCAACGCATCACCGAGGCCCATGTCGAGGCACTGGGGGACTACGGCGCGATCGCCTATCCGCACCCCCACGAGCCGAACCCGCCAGCGAACTACCCCTTGCAGACCCTGGCCAACGGCATCGCCAACGAAATGTTCTTCCGCCGCGCCTCGACCATCTATGGCGGTACCAGCGAAGTGCAGCGCGGCATCATCGCCAAGATGCTGTTCCAACTTTAAGAGCAGGAAACGGGTATGGATTTCGATCTGACTTCGGAACAACAGCTGTTGCAGGACAGCGTGCGTCGCTACGTCGACAAGTCCTACAGCTTTGAATCCCGCACAGCCCTGCTGAAGGCCGGGAAGAATGGGAGTGCTGACAACTGGGGCAGCTTCGCCGCCAACGGCTGGTTGATGGCAGGCCTGCCCGAAGCATTCGGCGGCCTCGGTGGCTCTGTACTGGAGACCTCGATCATCGCCCAGCAGTTGGGGCGTGCGCTTGTGCTGGAACCCTACCTGGGTTGTGCCGTCCTGGCCGCCCAGACATTGGCCGCGTGCGACAACACCGCCCAGAAGGAGCGACTGTTGCCGCTGCTGGTGGAAGGGAGCAGCCGTGTTGCCCTGGCCTACAGCGAGCCCGGCTCGCGCGGCATGCCGGAAACGGTTGCCCTGCGTGCCGAGCGCAGTGCCGAGGGTTTCACCCTGTATGGTCTCAAGAGCCTGGTCATGGGGGCCGACGGTGCCGATGCGTTCATCGTTTCCGCGAGGATCGCCGGCACTCAGGGCATCAGCCTGCTGCTGGTGGACGCCAATAGCGCCGGGCTGGAGCGCCAGGCGCTGCCCTTGCACGATGGAACCTGGGTGGAAGAGCTGAACTTCGACGGCGTCGAAGTGGGGGCCGAAGCCCTGCTGGCCGACGCCGGCAAAGGGCTCGCCGTCCTTCAGGAGGGGCTTGCCTACGGCATCGTCGTGCTGTGCTCCGGGCTGATCGGCAGCATGGAAAGGACCCTCGAGGTCACCGCCGAATACCTCAAGGTGCGCAAACAGTTCGGCGTGCCCATCGGATCGTTCCAGGCGCTCCAGCACCGCATGGCCGACATGGCCGCGGAAATGGAGATCGCGCGCTCGATGCTGCATGTCGCGCTGTCTTCCATGGTCAACGACACCCCACCCGTGCGCGACAAGACCCTGTCCAGCGCCAAGATGCTGATCTGCCGCGCCGCGAAGCTGGTCTGCGGCCAGGGCATCCAGCTCCACGGCGGCATCGGCATGACCGAGGAGTACCTGGTGGGCCATTACTTCAAGCACGCCATGGTCGCCGACTTGCTGCTGGGCAGCAGCGACAGCCATGAGGCGGCCTGCGCGGCGGCGCTGCAAGCCGAGCTGCGCGCTTGAACTTCTACAAGAAACGATAGGGAGTACCCGATGAAAAGCTATGAATCTCTGACCGCACTGCAAGGCCTTGTCGGCGAGGTCGTGGGCACCAGCGACTGGGTGGTGATCGACCAGCAACGCATCAACACCTTCGCCGAGGCGACCGGTGACCACCAATGGATCCACGTCGATCCCGAACGCGCCGCCAAAGGCCCCTTCGGCGGAACCATCGCCCACGGCTTCCTGACCCTCAGCCTGCTGCCGACCTTCATGACCAATGCCTTCGAGGTGCGCAACGTGAAGATGGGTGTGAACTACGGACTGAACAAGGTTCGCTTCGTGCAGCCGGTGCCGGTGAACAGCCGCCTGCGTGGGCATTTCAAGGTGCAGTCCTGGGAGCCGCTGGAAGGCAACGGTGCCCAGATCACCTACGAGATGACCGTGGAGATCGAGGGTGCGGCCAAACCGGCCTGCGTAGCGGAAACCATCCTGCGCGTGTTCGCCTGACACGCGCTGCGGCGACATCAGCAACGGCCTGGCCCGTCAAAGCAATGAGAACGGCTGGCGGCGCCAGCCCGTGGAGAGTGGAATTTATGGCACAAGAGCGCAGCGGTCCCCTCAAGGGGCTGAGAATTCTGGAGATCGCGGGTCTTGGACCGGCACCGTTCTGCGGCATGCTGCTCGCCGATCTCGGTGCGGATGTCGTGGTGGTGGATCGCCTGGCTGCGGGCCCCGAAGACCTGGATCTGGGCAAGCATGCCGTATGCAACCGTGGCAAACGTTCGATTGCCGTCGACCTGAAGCACCAGGAAGGCGTGGAAACCGTGCTGCGCCTGGTGGAAAGCTGTGACGCCATGATCGAAGGCATGCGGCCGGGCGTAATGGAGCGGCTGGGCCTGGGGCCGGATGTCTGCCTCGCGCGCAATCCCAAACTGATCTATGGCCGCATGACCGGCTGGGGCCAGCACGGTCCGCTGGCCCAGGCTGCCGGCCACGACCTCAACTACATCGCTCTTTCGGGCGCCCTGTGGTGGTCTGGGCAACCCGGCGACGCGCCAATGTCCCCGCCAAGCCTGGTTGGCGATATAGGCGGCGGTTCGCTTTACCTCGCGGTGGGTCTGCTGGCGGGCATCATGAATGCGCGCGCGACCGGCCGGGGGCAGGTGGTGGATGCCGCGATCGTCGACGGCAGTGCCCATATGCTCAACCTGATGCTGGGTCTGAAGTCGGCCGGGCAGATGCACAACGAACGCGGCGTGAGCCTGCTGGACGGGCCTCACTGGTACCGGACCTACCGCTGCGCGGACGGCAAGTTCATTTCTGTCGGCGCGGTGGAGCCGCGCTTCTACAAGCTGTTGCTGGAGAAGATCGGCCTGAAGGATGATCCGGCCTTTGCCAAGGGCCATGATCCGGCCCAATGGCCGCGGTTGCATGAAGGATTCGCCGAGCTGTTCCTGACCCGGACCCGCGACGAGTGGTGCGCCTTGCTGGAAGGCACCGACGCGTGCTTTGCCCCGGTGCTCGATCTCGACGAAGCCGCACGGCATCCTCACCTGGTCGAGCGCGGCGTATACAGCCGGATCGACGGCGTCCTGCAGGCCAATCCTGCGCCGCGCTTCTCCGTCACCCAGCCGGCTACGCCAGCCGCGATACCGGTCCGCGGCCAGGACTCGGAGGCCGTGCTGCGTGATTGGTGCGGAATGTGAACGGCGCAGGTCGAATCAGCCGATTCGGCAGCCTGAGCCGATCCCTGATCCGGCCGTTCAGCAGTAGTTGCGCTCGGGATGCCGGGCTGCGACTCGAAATGATTAGGAAGGAACGTTGCATGAACAACAACAACAACAATTCGACGACCTTGCTCCATCGCTTCCTGCATTGGGAAGCAACACGCCCCGATGCGATCTACCTGAACCAACCCGTCGCTGATGGCTTGACCGAATACAGCTGGCGCGAGGTGGGCGACCAGGCGCGGCGCATGGCGGCCTACCTGAAGTCCCTGCAACTGCCCGCTGGCAGCAGCATCGCCATCCTCGGGAAGAACACCGCCCACTGGATCATCGCCGACCTGGCGACCTGGATGGCAGGCCATGTGTCGGTTCCGCTGTACCCGACGATGAGCGCGGACTCCGTGGGCTACGTCTTCGATCATGCCGAGGTTCGCCTCCTGTTCCTCGGCCGCATGGAAGTCGGCAGCAACATCCAGGAAATGCTCCCGTCCGGTGTGCCCGTCATCGCCTTACCCCTGGCGCCCGAGGGTAAGTACCGCCAGTGGGAAGAAGTGGTAGCGAATCAGCAACCGCTCCAGGACATCGAGCTGCCAGCCCCTGAACAACTGGCGACCATCATCTATACCTCCGGTACCACCGGCACGCCCAAGGGCGTGATGCACAGCTTCGGCAGCATGTATGCCTATGCCAGACTTGGCGGCGGAGAATTCTGCCAACTGGGCCCGGATGACCGCCTGCTGTCCTACCTGCCGCTAGCCCATGCGGCGGAGCGGTCGTCGGTCGAATCCAATTCCCTTTGCCATGGCGTCCAGGTGTTCTTCAACGACAGCCTCGAGACTTTCAGCCGGGACCTGTGCAGGGCCAGGCCATCGGTGTTCATCTCGATGCCCAGGCTCTGGACGAAGTTTTACCAAGCGGTCAACGCAAGGATGCCCGCCGAACAACGGACGCTGCTGTTCAGCCAGTGCGAGGCGGGTGCCGCGCTGAGGAAGCAGGTGCTGGTCATGCTCGGACTGGACTGCACGCGCATTGCCTTCACGGGCTCGGCGCCGCTTCCGCCGGAAATCGTTAGCTGGTACCGCAACCTCGGCCTGGAGTTGCTGGACGTCTACGGCATGTCGGAGAACTTCTGCTACTCACATTACAGCCGGCCCGGCCAGGTGCGTGTGGGCTACGTGGGCCAGGCGCTGCCGGGTGTGCGCTGCCGCATTTCCGAAGAGGGGGAAGTCCTGGTCGATTGCCCCACTCGCATGATGGGCTATTACCGACAGCCGGAGTTGACCGCCGAGAGCATGACCGCCGACGGCTACTTCAAGACCGGTGACCGCGGCATCCTGGACGAGGAAGGGCGGCTGAAGATCACCGGACGGGTGAAGGAACTGTTCAAGACCAGCAAGGGCAAGTACGTGGCGCCGGCGCCCATCGAGAACAAGCTTGGCCATCGCGCGGTGGAGGCAGTCTGCGTGACCGGCCCCTCGCAGCCGCAGCCGTTCGCCCTCCTGATGTTGTCGCCGGACGGGCGCAGCCTGGCCGCCACCCCCCAGGGCCGCGCCCAGTTGCAAGGCGAACTGGAGGCCTTGCTCGACAGCGTCAACGCGGGCCTGGAATCGCACCAGCAGCTGGATTACGCGGTGGTGGTGAAGGATGCCTGGACGATCGAGAACGGTTTCCTGACCCCGACCCTGAAGATCAAGCGCAACGTCATCGAGAGCCACTACCTGGCACATGCCGAAGCCTGGTTGCACGCGAAGCAAACCATCATTTTCGAGTGAGCGCAGTCGCCTCGCTCGCAGCGGTTTCCCGAAACGACAGGACCAGGCCACGTGCCTGGTCCTGTCGTTTCGGCATTGCCTCTCCCGCGAAGCTTTCCAGCCCTTCGAGGCACCTCCTCCTTTCCCCTCGAACATGGGGGGGGCATGACTGTGGGACTCACGTAACGTCGAAGCGACTGGCGAATTGATCAGGCCAGGGAAACGCATTCGAACGAATGGGCTGACACATGGCCCACGCAGCATGTGAGCCAGAGATGAACCGACGCATCGCCGGCTCCTGGAGCCTCAAGGAGTGACACCGATGAAAATTTGCTTGCAGAACGAAGAGCAACGGCTTGCGGTGGAGAGCTTTCGCAAGTTCCTCGACGCCGAGGTCCGTCCTGTCGCCCGCCGCTACCGAGACCAGCACATTCCGAAAGACCGCATGCGCGAGATCACCCAGGGCATCGCCGAGTTCGGCCTGCCCGGCGTAAGCGTGGCCGCGGAACATGGCGGCCTGGGCATGAGCCTGGTGACCGAGGCCATGATGTTCGAGGAGCTCTGCGCGGTTTCCGTGGACATCGGCCTGTGCGTGATGATCAACAAGGGCATGGCGGTCACCCTCGCCGAGCTTCCGGAATCCCAGGCCCATTTGCGCGAACGTTACCTGCCGGACATCATGGCCGGCCGCACCTTCGGCGGTTTCTGCATCAGCGAGCCGGACGTGGGCTCCAACGTGGCCGACATCAAGGCCACCGGCAGGCGCGACGGTGACCACTTCATCATCAAGGGCGAGAAGACCTGGATCTCGAACGGCCACTACTCCGACTTCCTGATCACCACCGTCCGCACCGGCGAAAAAGCGCTGTCGCACATCCTGGTCGACCGCGAGGAGCACGGCTACCAGACGCGCAACATCGACAAGATCGCGCTCAACGGCCAATCCACCGCCCAGGTGTTCTTCGATGACGTACGCGTACCGGCGCGCAACATCGTCTGGGAGGAGGGCGCGGGTCTGAAGAACACGATGAAATTGTTCGAGAAGGCCCGCGCCAACGTCGGCATGCTCTCCGTCGGCTTGATGCGCGCCGCACTCGAGGCGTCCATCGCCTACTCGAAAGAGCGCCATCAATTCGGCAAGCCCATCGCCGCGCATCAACTGGTGGCGGCCAAGATCGCCGAAATGGCCACCCTGACCGATGCCGCACGCCTCATGTGCTTCCGCGCCTTCTCGATGATGGACGCTGGAATCCGCTGCGATGTGCAATCATCCATGGCCAAGTGGTTTGCGACCGAGATGGCGGTGAAGGTGTGCCGCGACGCAGTCCAGTTACATGGCGGGAACGGCCTGACCAAGGAATTCGACGTGGAGCGTCTTGCGCGGGAAGCCATCGTCATCCCGATCCCCGACGGTACCACCGAGATCCAGAAACTGATGATCTCCCGGGCGCTGACCGGCATCGGCGCCTTCGTCTGACGTGCCGGGAGGAGGGCGGGTCCTACTCCTCGCAGGTCGTCCCAAGAGGGAGGGGCGAAGGGGAGGCCGGCGGGCTACCGTGAGTAGCCCAGGTTTCCCTCTGGCGCCTTCAACCGCCCGCCGGCGCCACATAGCCGCCAGCTGGCGATCCGAACTCGAGGAGACAATCGATGCAACAGAAAGTAGTAGTGGCCGGAGTCGGGATGATTCCCTTCGTCAAGCCTGGCCAGAACGAGACTTACGTGGCAATGGGCGAGCAGGCGGTCCGTCTTGCCCTGGCGGACGCGCGAGTGGGTTACGAGTCAATTCAGCAGGCCTACGCCAGCTACGTCTTCGGCGACTCCACCTGTGGCCAGCGTGTGCTCTACAACGTGGGCATGACCGGCATCCCGGTGATCAATGTCAACAACAACTGCGCCAGCGGCTCCACCGCCCTCTATCTGGCCAACCAGGCTATCGCCAGCGGCATGGTGGATATCGTGCTTGCCGTCGGTTTCGAGCAGATGATTCCCGGCGCTATCAATAGCGCCTTCGCCGACCGCCCGAACCCGCTGGACCTGTTCCTGAACCAATGCAACGAAGCGATTCCCGGTGCCGCCGAAATCCCGGGCGCCCTGCGTATCTTCGGCAGCGCCGGTATTGAGCACATGAGACGGTTCGGCACCCCGCTGGAAACCTTCGCCAAGATCCGCGCCAAGGCCAGTCGCCATGCTGCGAACAACCCCAAGGCCGTTTTCCGCAAGGTAATCAGCACCGAAGACGTCCTGGCCGATCAGGTCGTCTGGCCGGGCGTCATGACTCGCCTGATGGCGTGCCCACCCACCTGTGGCGCCGCTGCCGTGGTGCTCTGCAGCGAGTCCTATGCGAAGAAACATGGCCTGGAGTCCGGCGTTTCCATTGCCGGCCAGGCGCTGACCACCGATGGCGCGGAAAGCTTCAAGTCTGGCGATATGCGCGATGTCGCGGGCTTCTCGATGTCCCGCGCGGCCGCCCGCCAGGTCTACGAGATGGCAGGTATCGGCGCCGAAGACGTCAACGTGGTGGAACTGCACGACTGCTTCGCACAGAACGAACTGCTGACTTACGAATCCCTCGGCCTGTGCCCGGAAGGTGGTGCCCAGAAGTTCGTCGATGACGGCGACAACACCTACGGCGGCCGGTATGTGGTCAACCCGTCCGGCGGCTTGCTCTCGAAGGGACACCCCATCGGCGCCACAGGCCTGGCTCAGTGCACCGAACTGGTCCAGCAACTGCGCGGCCATGCCGAGCAGCGCCAGGTAGAGGGCGCGCGCATCGCTCTGCAGCACAACATCGGGATCGGTGGCGCCTGTGTAGTGACCCTATACCGCAAGGACTGATGAAAGGCGCCCCGCAGCGTCTGCCAACTAGCACTGTTCCAGTCCTGGACACCATGCTCCCGCAACCGGGGGCGTGGTGTCTTGTGCTGCCTGTTCGGGAAGCCTTCGCGGGGTGTTTTCGGCTAGCGCGACACCCCCTCCCCAATCGCCGTTTAGGGGGGGGCGGAATGGTTGGGCTCTTGGATAAAAAGAACCTGCCAACACCCGACAGGACGTCACATGAGGCGTCTGGAAACCCAGACTCCAGCCCCCATGCGGCACTTGTTTCCGGGGTGTCTGGCAAGCCCGCGCTCACGCTGACCGACCAGGGCGCGTTTCCCCGGACAGTGCGTCGCGTGGCTGCTGAACATCACAACCTTAGAAGGTGGAGACATGACTAGACTGACAAGAACCCTGCTCGCGGCCAGCCTTCTGGCCGTGCATACAGGCGTGCTCCATGCTGCAGTGTCTGCGGAAGAGGCGAAGCAGTTGGGAACGACCTTGACGCCGATCGGCGCCGAGATGGCGGGTAACAAGGATGGCAGCATTCCCGCATACACTGGTGGCCTGACGACCCCGCCGCCCGGCTTCGACAGTAGCAAAGGCGTGCGCCCCGACCCATTCGCCAACGAGAAGCCGCTGTTCAGCATCGATGCGTCGAATATGGACACATACGCCGATCGGCTGAGTGAAGGCCAGAAGGCCATCCTCAAGAAGCTTCCCGGCTTCCGGATGGATGTCTATCCGACCCATCGCAGCGTCGCCTACCCCAAGACCATCATTGAAGGCACCGCGAAAAATGCCACCCGCGCCAAGCTGGGTGATGACGGTTACACCCCCGTAGGCGCGGGTGGCGGGATTCCGTTCCCGATTCCGAAGAACGGTGTCGAAGTCATGATCAATCACATAACGCGCTACCAGGGCATGTCCTTTGTGATTCCCAAGTACTCCGCCTTCAACATCGACGCCGCCGGCAAGCGCGTGCTTTCGACCCAGGGCATCTGGACACTCGAAAGCCCTTTCTACGACCAGGCCAATAGCGATCCGATCATCTACACCCGTGCCCGTGCCAACTACACCGGACCGGCTCGCCGCGCTGGCGAGGCAGTGATGACCTTCGAGAGCGTGGACGCCGAGAAAGGCCGCCGCGCCTACCAGTACCTGCCTGGCCAGCGCCGTGTACGCCTGGCACCTGACCTGGCCTATGACACGCCGAACCCCAGTACCTCTGGCATGTCTACCGTCGACGACGTCAACCTGTTCAACGGCCGGATGGACCGCTACGACTGGAAGCTGGTCGGCAAGAAGGAAATGTACGTTCCCTACAACACCTACCGCTTTACCTACGCGCCAGATCCAGATTCGGTGTTCGGCAGCAAGTTCGTGAACCCGGACTTCGTGCGCTGGGAACTCCACCGCGTCTGGGTGGTGGAAGCGACCCTGAAACCGGGGGCGCGCCACATCTATTCCCGCCGCACCTTCTACGTCGACGAGGACAGCTGGGCCGTACTCTCCAACGACCAGTACGACGGCCGTGGGCAACTGTGGCGCCCTGGATTCGCCTACCTCACCACCCTCTACGATGCCGAGGCGATCAATACCACGACCTCGGGTCACTACGACCTCATCGCTGGCACCTACTACATCAACATCTGGCCTGGCACGGGCGGCCTGAAGGTAGCCGACAAGATGACTTCGGATTCCCGCTGGACTCCGGACAGCTTGGCAGGCGCTGGCGTGCGCTAACTTTGACGGGGAGTCCTGGGGCGGAACCGGCTCGACTGGTTCCGCCTTTTTTTGTTGGGGAGTTTCTACTCATTCTGGCGGCGAGCACGGCGCAGGGGAGTGCAGGAAACCCGCCGCACCGGATCCTTCCAATGGCGCGGACAGCGCGTCGACGAAGGTGATCGGCTCAGACCATAGGGGGTGACTCGCCCCAGGGTCAGGCCCGGAGCTCGGGAAGATCCGCTGTCCCAGGACGTGGCTTTCTGGGGCCAAATGAAAAGCCCCGGCATATAGCCGGGGCTCCAGCACAACCAGCATTCACTCAGGACACCCGTCGCGCCTGATCCTTCCAGTAGCGCTCGCGCACCTGCCGGCGCAGCACCTTGCCCACCGCGCTCAGGGGCAGGGCATCGACGAAAGTCACCGACTTAGGCGCCTTGAAGCGTCCCAAGCGTTCCTTCACCAGTTCGATCAGTTCCTCCTCGGCGATCTTCATGCCTGGCTTGAGTACCACCTCGGCATGCACGGCCTCGCCCCATCTGTCGTGGGGCACGCCGACCACCGCGGACATGGACACGGCCGGATGGGCGTTCAGGGTCGCTTCCACTTCCACCGCATAGACATTGAAACCGCCGGTGATGATCACGTCCTTCTTGCGGTCGACGATGAACAGGTAGCCGGCCTCGTCCAGGTAGCCCAGGTCGCCGGACTTCCAGAAGCCGTTGTGGAACTCGGCGGCGGTGCCTTCCGGGTTGTGGTGGTAGCCGGAGATCGTGCCCCGTCCACGCAGCCAGATCTCGCCGGTGGTGCCGCGCGGGACCGGTTTGCCGGCATCGTCCATCACCGCCAGTTCGATGCCGGTGGTGGGGCGTCCGGCGGACGCGAGGCGGCCGGTCTGGATGGCGGTCAGGTGATCGGCCCTGGTCAGGGTGCAGACCGCCTGGGCGCATTCAGTGGAGCCGTAGAGCTGGAAGAAGATGTTGCCGAAGCGTGCCTGGGCCTGCTCCAGCTTGGCCGGGCTCATGGGCGCAGCGCCGTAGAAGAGTGTCTGCAAGCTGGAGAGGTCGTATTGCGTGGCTTCCGGCAGTTCCAGCAGCCAGCCCACCAGGGTCGGCACCATCAGCGCGGTCGTGATGCGTTCGGCCTCGACGTTGCGGCACCAGGCCTTCAGGTCGGCGGTGTTCTGGGTGACGGTGCAGCCGCCACGGAACAGCGTCGGCAAGAGCGAAAGCCCGGAGCCGTGACTGATGGGAGCGATGTGCAGGTAGCGAGTGCGTTCATTGAAAGCCTGACCCTGCTCGCTGTCGGCGTACATGGAATCCCGTGCCGCCAGCCAATTGTCGATGGTGTAGCGGGCACATTTGCTGCGCCCGGTGGTGCCGCCGGTGAAGCGGTAGAGCAGCACATCCTCATGCACATCCGACTCGATTCCGGGCTCTTCCTCGGTAACGCCTTCGAGCAGGTCCCAGAAGTAACGGGCATAGGCATGCCGAGCCGGAGGAAGGTCCATGCAGACGACGCGGGTTCCGCTCTGGCGCAGCATTTCGCCGTAGCGGTCCAGGAGTTCGGTCTCGATGAAGACCACCTTGGGCCGGATGAACTCCACCTGCCAACGATGCTCCTCGAGAGAGTCGCGAATGTTGGTTTGGGCGATGGCCGCTTCACCCTTGAACGCGGTCCAGGCATGCAGCAACGAGAGGTTGTCGTTCTCCAGGATGCACAGGGCGGTATCGCCGCGGCGCAGGTCCAGGCGCCCGCGCATCATGTTGACGATGCGGTTGGTCAGCCGATGCAGCTCGTCGAAGCGGTAGCGCCGATTGCGCTCGACATTCACCAGGGCTTCCTGGTCGGCGTAACGCAAGGCGGTCTGGCCCATGACTCGGGAGAAGTTCATCTTCATCGCGGTCTCCGTTTGTTGTTCTGGTGGGGGGAGATCGCATTCTAGGAACGCACCTGCAATGGAACGCCTCCCATCTGGGGAGGGGCGCGCAAAAGGAAATCGCGCCTAAGGTGCTCCAGCGGTACCAACCCCTACGCACAATTCGCGAGGCGTCCCATGCGCACCCTGGCGTTCAACACCACCAAATCCATCCTTATCGAGTGCGGGGCTTCGCGCCGTCTCGCGGCGCCTGTACGAAGCATGGGCTGCCAATCGGTATTGATCGTCACCGACCCCGGTGTCCTGAAAGCGCACTTGCTGGATTCTGCAGTTGCTGAACTGGAACGTGACCGCTTGCAGGTAACGGTGTTTTCCGAAGTGCAGGCCGACCCGCCCGAGTCGGTGATCCTAGCCGCGGTGGAGACCGCCAAGGCCCGCTCGGTCGATTGCGTGATCGGATTCTGCAGCGGGCTACATCGTGTACGTCTATGTCGACCGTGCCAGCAACCCGTCGACGACCATGCCTGAGCATGTGCGGGCGGCGTTGTTGAAGCTGGTGGATTAGTCCGGGGGGGAGGGAAGGGCCCGCTCACCGAGCGGGATTGCGCAGGAGGGGCGCGCCGGCCGTGCCAGAACGCCCCCAGCATTGCTACAGGCTACCCACCAGTTGCCCGCCGTCCACCGCCAGCACCGCGCCGGACATGTAGGCGCCGGCTTCGCTGGCCAGCAGCAGGAAGGGGCCATCCAGCTCTACCAGCCGGCCGAGGCGGCGCATGGGCACCGCCTCGCGGATATAGGCCTGGCCTTTCTCGCTGTCGAAGTAGCCGTCGGTCATCTCGGTGGTGAAGTAACCCGGGGCGATGGCGTTGACGCGTATGTTGTAGCGCGCCAGTTCCAGCGCCAGGGATTTGGTCAGCTGGACCACGCCGGCCTTGGCCGCGCAGTAGTGGCTGTAGCCGGTGCCGACCCGCAGGCCCAGCATGGAAGCGATATTGACAATGCTGCCCGGGCGCTCAGCACGCGCCAGGCGCTGAGCGGCGCACTGGGCCACGCGCCAGACGCCGTCGAGGTTGGTGGCGAGCATGGCGCGCCAGTCATCCTCGCTGATCTCCAGCACCCGCTGGCCATTGCCGATGCCGGCGTTGTTGAGCACCACGTCCACCGGCCCGAAGGCCGCTTCGGCAGCGTCGAAGGCGGCTTCTACGCTGGCGCGGTCGGTGACGTCCATGGCCACCGGCAGCGCCTGAGCGCCTTCACGGCGGATGGCCTCGGCCAGTTGTTGCAGGCGCTCCACACGACGCGCCGCGAGAACCACGCGGGCACCGGCGTGGCCGGCAACGCGTGCGAGATGGGCGCCAATACCGCTGGAGGCTCCGGTGACCAGCACGGTGCGGCTGGCCAGGGAGAAGGGGGCGAAGACGCTCATCAGAACACTTCGAACAGGCCGGCGGCGCCCATGCCGCCACCCACGCACATGGTCACCACGACGTACCTCACGCCACGGCGTTTGCCCTCCAGCAGGGCGTGGCCGACCATCCGCGCGCCGCTCATGCCGTAGGGGTGGCCGATGGCGATGGCGCCGCCGTTGACGTTGTATCGCGCGTTGTCGATGCCCAGCCGGTCGCGGCAGTAGATGGCCTGGCAGGCGAAGGCTTCGTTGAGTTCCCACAGGCCGATATCGTCGACCTTCAGGCCGTGCTGCTTGAGCAGACGGGGCACGGCCAGTACCGGGCCGATGCCCATTTCTTCCGGCGCGAGGCCCACCACCGCCATGCCACGATAGGCCCCCAGCGGCTCCAGGTTGCGCTGTTCGGCGAGGCGGCCGTCCATCAGCACGCAGGCGCTGGCGCCGTCGGACAGCTGGCTGGCGTTGCCGGCGGTGATGCAGCCGCCTTCGATCACCGGTTTGAGCCGGGCCAGGTCCTCGAGAGTGGTCTGCGGACGGTTGCCTTCGTCCTGGGCGAGGGTGACGTCTTCGAAGCTGATGGCGCCGCTGGCCTTGTCGACGATTTGCCGTGTGACCGTGACCGGGACGATTTCGCCCTCGAACAGGCCGGCCCCCTGGGCCGCCGCGGTACGCTGCTGGGATTGCAGGGAGTAGGCGTCCTGGGCCTCACGGCTGATGCCGTAGCGTTCGGCCACCAGTTCGGCGGTCTGCAGCATCGGCAGGTAGGCGTGGGGCACCTGCTTGATGACCTGGGAGTCGTGGTACTCGCCCACCCATTCCATGTGGCGGTTCTGCACCAGGCTGATGTGCTCCTGGCCGGCGCCGATGGTCACGGCCATGCCGTCCACCACGATCTGCTTGGCGGCGGTGGCGATGGCCATCAGGCCCGAGGCGCACTGGCGGTCGAGGGTCTGGCCGCCGACGCTAATCGGCAGGCCGGCGGCCAGCACGCTCATGCGGCCGAGGTTCCAGCCGGCGGTGCCGGCGGGCATGCCGGTGCCCATCACCAGGTCTTCGATTTCTGCAGCGTCGATACCGGCGCGCTCGACGGCGGCGCCGATGGCGAAGGCGGCCATGGTCGGCGCGGTGGTGGCGTTGAAGGCACCGCGAAACGCCTTGCCGATGGGCGTGCGCGCGGTGGAGAGGATGACGGCTTCTTTCATGTGCGGATTCCTTGAATGTCGAATGGGCCGGGGACTCCCCCGGCCACATGGAGTCAGAGCGGTTCGATACGTTGCTTGCCGGCGGCCACCAGGCGTTCCAGCAGCGGCGCGGGCTGGAACCACATCTCGCCGTATTCGCCGAGGGCCTGGCGGAAGTGGCTGATGCCGGCCAGCACCTTGTCCAGGCCGAGCTGTTCGGCGTAGTACATGGGGCCGCCCAGGTGGGCCGGGAAGCCATAGCCGTTGATCCACACCAGGTCGATGTCGCTGGCGCGCAGGGCGATGCCTTCGTCCAGCAGCTGGATGCCCTCATTGATCAGCATGAACAGGCAGCGGTCGTGGATTTCCTGGTCGCTGATGGGACGGCGGGCAATATGCAGCTCGCCGGCCAGGCGTTCGGCCAGTGCCACGACTTCGTAGTCGTCCTGGCGGTTGCGGCCTTCATAGGCGTAGAAGCCGCGACCGGTCTTCTGGCCATAGCGGCCCAGGGCATAGAGCTCGTCGCCGAGGCGGCAGTAGCTGTCGTCATGGGCGAAGGCGGCGCGGTTGGAGTCGCGCACCAGGAAGTTCACGTCGACGCCGGCCAGGTCGAGCATGCTGAACACGCCCATGTTCAGGTCGAGGCCGGTGAGCACGCCGTCCACCTGGGCCGGGGTTGCGCCTTCCAGTACCAGGCGATGGGCTTCGCGGGAGTAGGGTTCGAGCATGCGGTTGCCGATGAAGCCGAAGCAGACGCCGGATACCACCGGCATCTTGCCGATGATGCGGCCCATCTTCAGCGTGGTGGCCAGCACGTCCGGCGTGGTTTTGCGCCCACGCACCACTTCCAGCAGGCGCATGACGTTGGCCGGGCTGAAGAAGTGCAGGCCGATCACATCCTGCGGACGGGAGGTCACCGCGGCGATCTGGTCGACGTCCAGGGACGAGGTGTTGGTGGCGAGGATGGCGCCGGGCTTGCACACCCGGTCCAAGGTACGGAAGACGTCCTGCTTGATCTCCATCTTCTCGAACACCGCCTCGATCACCAGGTCGGCGTCGGCCAGGTCGGCATAGTCCAGGGTGCCACCGAGCAGGGCCATGCGCTGCTCCAGCTTGGCCTCGGTCAGCTTGCCGCGCTTGACGCTGATCTCGTAGTTCTTGCGGATTTGAGTCAGGCCGCGATCCAGGACCTCGCCCTGGCGCTCCAGCAGGGTCACCGGGATGCCGACATTGGCGAAGTTCATCGCAATACCGCCACCCATGGTGCCGGCGCCGATCACGGCGACCTTGCGGATCGGGCGGAGTAGGGTGGCGCCATCGATGCCCGGAATCCGCCCGGCCTCACGCTCGGCGAAGAACACGTGACGCAGGGCCTGGGACTGGCTCGAGGCTTCGGCCTGCTTGAACAGCGCCACCTCGCGGGCCAGGCCTTCCTCCAGCGGTAGCAGGCAGGCGGCTTCCACCGCCGAAAGCACCAGGCGCGGTGCCAGGCGGCTCTTCCAGCGCGGCTCGTTGTCCTGGCGGAAGCGGGCAAGGAAGTCCTCGGGCAGACCTTCGGCGGGCGCCGGGAAAGGCGCGGCGGGACGTGCGGGCGCCCGGTTGGCGACCAGTTCATGGGCAAAGGCTCGGGCCTCGTCGAGCAGGCTGTCGGCACTTGCCGAAAGCCGGTCGAGAATGCCGAGCGTGAGCGCACTGTCGGCGCCCGCCGGTGCGCCAGAGAGCATCATGTCGAGTGCTGCCTGGGCACCGATCAGGCGCGGCAAGCGCTGGGTACCGCCGGCACCGGGGAGCAGGCCGAGGTTGATTTCAGGAAGGCCGACGCGCGTGCCGGGCTCGCCAATGCGGTAGCCACAGGCCAGGGCCAGTTCCAGACCTCCGCCGAGAGCGAGTTTGCCGATGGCTGCAACCAGTGGCTTGTCCAATTGCGTCAGGCGCAGGAGGAGGGCGGGCAGATCGGGGGCGGCGAAGGATGCATCGCTGCCGAACTCGCTGATGTCGGCTCCGGCGCTGAACAGGCCGTTGGCGCCATGCAGGACGATCGCCTTGACGGCCATGTCGGTCGCCGCGCGCTCGCAGGCTTCGAGAACAGCAGCACGCAGGGGCTGGCCAAGAGCGTTGACCGGCGGGCGGGCGAGGCCGATCAGGGCCAGGTTGTCTTCAACCTGATAGGTAACCAGGGCGTTCATTGTGGCTCCTTGAAGTGGGTTGGAGGTCGGAGGACGAATCAGAACCAGTGGTCCTGCATGTCGAAACTGCTGCGGTTGCCGGCGGCCAGCAGGTGTGTCTGGGCATCAATGGATGCGAGCTCCCAGTCCATGAAGTAACGGGCCGCCTGCAGCTTGCCTTGGTAAAAATCCGCCTCGCTGCCAGCCGGGCCGGCCGCCAGGGCGCGGCTGGCGATCAGCGCCATGCGCAGCCACAGCCAACCCACCAGTACGCGGCCGAACACATCGAGGTAGACGGTGGCGTTGGCCAGGCCCAGGTTGGCATTGGCGGCGACCTGGGCCAGCAGGCTTTCGGTGACTTCCTGGAGGCGGTCCAGCGAGCCGGCCAGGAGGTAGGCGAGCGGGGCGCAGCGGTCGTCGTGGCCGGCTTCCTTCAGGGTGTCGCGCATGCGCTCCAGGAACAGGCGATAGCCGGCGCCGCCGTTCTGCTGCAACTTGCGGCCCAACAGGTCGAGGCCGTGGATGCCCTCGGTGCCTTCATGGATGGGGTTCAGGCGGTTGTCGCGGTAGTACTGCTCGAGCGGGTATTCACGGATGTAGCCCGAGCCGCCGAGCACCTGGATGCCGATATCCGAGGCCATCACGCAGTACCTGGACGGGTAGGACTTGACCATGGGAATCAGCAGGTCCAGCAATTCCCCGGCTTCGCGCCGCTGGGTGTCGTCGGGCGCGGTGTGGGCATCCTCGAACAGGCTGCTGGCATACAGGCACAAGGCGAGGCTGCCTTCGGCGTAGACCTTCTGCTGCAGGAGCATGCGGCGCACATCGGCGTGTTCGACGATACGTACCTGCGGCGCCAGCGGATCCTTGGCGCCCGGCAGGCGTCCCTGGGGCCGTTCGCGGGCATAGTCCAGCGCGCGAATGAAGCTCTGGTAGGCCAGCGCCGAGGCGCCCAGGGCCACGCCGATGCGCGCCTCGTTCATCATCTGAAACATGTAGGACAGGCCCTTGTGGGGCTCGCCCACCAGGTAGCCGACGGCGCCGTCCTTCTCACCGAAGCTGAGCACGGTGGAGGTGGTGTTGCGGTAGCCGTGCTTGTGCAGCAGACCAGCCAGGGCCACGTCGTTGCGCGCGCCCAGGCTGGCGTCCTCGTTGACCAGGATTTTCGGCACGAGGAACAGCGAAATGCCACGGGTGCCCGCTGGCGCGCCTTCGATCCGGGCCAGCACCATGTGCACGATGTTGTCCGTGAGCGAGTGGTCGCCGCCGGAGATGAACATCTTCTGGCCGTGGATGCGGTAGCTGCCGTCCGTGGCAGGGCGGGCGCTGGTCCGCAGGTCGCCAAGGGCCGAACCCTGGCCCGGTTCGGTCAGGGCCATGGTGCCGCTGTAGCGGCCATCCAGCATCGGTGGCAGGAAGCGTTCACGCAGAGCATCGCCGGCAAAGCTCTTGACCAGGTTGGCGGCGCCGATGGTCAGGAAGGAGTAGGCCACCGTGGAAATGTTGGCGGCGTTGAAGTAGGCCATGCTGGCCCGCAGGATGACCTCGGGCAACTGCAGGCCGCCGTCTTCGGCATCGTGGTGGGCGGCGAGGAAGCCGGCCTTGGCGAAAGCGTCCCAGGCGACCTTGGTCTCCGGAATAAGCGTTACCTTTTCGCCGTCGAAGGTCGGCTCATTGGCGTCGCCCTTCTGGTTGTGCGGGGCGAAGTATTCGGCGGCGACGCCGCGTGCGGTCTCCAGCGTGGCGTCGAATACGGCGCGATCGTGCTCGGCATAGCGGGGACGCTGCAGCAGGGCCTCGGTTTCGAGCAGCTCATAGAGCTGGAAGCTCAGTTCGCGTTCGTTCAGGAGCGAATCGGTCATTTCGTTCTCTTGTACTGGTTGGCCGGGGGGGCCGGCCAAGGTAGTGGGCTTTGCCAGTAGAACGAATTGCCGGCGAAGTTGCCCCTACCCTTAAGGAGTGGGAGCAGGATGCGGGGGCTGGACGCGTGCCTGATTTGGCGTTGCCGAGCTGCTTGTTAGGAGCGTGATGGGATTGGGTCGGAAGCACTCCGAACTCAAGAAGGCCCTCCGAAGGGGACCTTGTCGAACAGCGCAACTGCTTACTTGAATCGCGGCAGCAGACTTCGTCAGCACATAACGAGTCCAGGTAGCCACCCGGAGCGGCGGCAACACCTTGAGCGGCCGAGCAGGGCGAGGAGGCCTATGGGGTGGTTGCACCCCAGTTGCCGGTATCGAAATCGCGGGCACTTGCCAGGCCTTCCTGGAGCACGAACACAGGCTCGTTGATCATCGGAATCAGAATGCGGTTGACGACGAATCCGGAGGCGTTATCGACGTTGATGGGTGTCTCGCCGACTGTCTTGGCGAAGGCTCCCACTGCGACGTGGGTCTGGCTGGAGGTCTGCAGGCCGCGAATCAGTTCCAGCAGTTGCGTGGCCGTCACCGGCTTGAAGAAATGTACCCCGGACGCGCTCAAGTCGACGCAGCACGGCGGCCAATCGGGTCATGAAAATGGACGAAGTGTTGGTGGCGATCACCGCGTCCGGCGAAACCACGTCTCCGATCTGGTGCAGGATGCGCAGCATTGCAGACCACAGGTAGCGCAGACCTTGGCGATGGCGCTGCCCATGGCTCCGACATCCATCACGCCGATTGTGATGAGGCTCATGAAGAACTTCGGAGGTCTTCAAAATCAACCGTGCAAAGTTCAACAGAGTGCGGAACTGGGCCAAACCCCTGAAGGGGAGGCAATCGAGAAGCCATCGTTCGTCAGGCATTTGCAGGATGAAGGGTGAAATCGAAGGATTGGCTGGTTTCGTGTCGTGGATTTTAAAAAGATGGACCTTGCTAACTATCGGTAAAATAAAGAAGTATTCTTTAAAAAACGGACCTTCCTGACAGTAAACGAAGCAGAGTCCGATTTTTAAAAGTGAAAAAGGTGTTGAGCGACTAGGCATTTGGGTAGGGCGCAGCAGCCCTGCCTTGGTACCTCCACTTTCCTTCAGCCGCTCAGCAAGGCCAGTCAGGGGCACTTCGGCGGTCCCGTATAAGTACGGCCTTTAGATGGAAATCGGTGCGCGGACGATGGATTTGAAAGGATTCCGTTCTGCGAATGCGCATCGCTGCCCGGTGGCTCGGCTACGGCAATTGCCGCAGCCTCCTGTTACTGTCCAGCAGAGGAGGGGGGCTTCTGGCCGTTCATACGGCCGAGGTTGAGGGGGCCGGAAGCGTCGTCAGTCTTGGGCGGCGTTCGCAAGGGAAGACTCGAGGTCGAGGCTGCCGACCTCAAGTGGCGCGAATTTATTGCAACCAGGAGTTTACGGTTTCGGCGCCGTGCTCAGCCTTCCAAGCGTTCAAAATTTTGTGATTTCCGCCCTTGGTTTCGACGACTTCGTTCGTGTGCGGATTCCTATAGCGTTTGAGCACACGTTGACGGCGCTTGTCTTGACGTGGGGTCAGCATTCGTGGCGTTTGAGGATCCAGGATGCTGATCACCGTCTTCAGGCTGAATCCACACTCTTCCAATAGTGAGTTGAGTTTTTGCTCGAACTCTATTTCTCTCTTCAGTTCTTTATCGTCTTTAAGGCTGTTCAGGGCCGCAAGTTGTTCTGCGAGTTGCGCTTCCAAACGTTTGAATTCTGCCAGCTTGCTCATGGATTGACCTATTGGTTGGTGCTCGAGAGAACTATTGGTTCCACGGATAATGTACAAGATAGCGGCGGCGACTGGAACTTAATCAATCAGGGGCCTGCTGACAGCCAACCTAATTAGCTGTGGAAAATAGACTGCTCAGGGTAGGTTTGGCCACGGAACCCAGCACAGCGCCGCCTTCGAGTTTCATTAGACGCGTTGCGAGAGGTGATCCAGGGCACGGGCGCCTGAGGGTCTCCATTCAGTTTCAGTTTCGCAGGTAAGTAGTGCCAAGGAAGATATCTCCTTGTAATTACAAAATAATAGATTATCGCAAAAATGAATAGCGTTGAGCACGACCTGCACTAGAGTGCAAAAATGGAGGCGACGTAATAAGGAGGGCGCAATGCGCACAGTATACGTAAAAAAGGTCTAGTCGTAGTCGCGCGTGGAGGAGTTTGCATTATAGAGGAGGTGTTTGCAGACATGACCTGTTTGGTTGTGTCAGAAAAAAACAAAGAAAGAATTAGAGTGTCAGTGGACGAGATGGAGTTCATTCCGGCTAGAAATGAGGATGGACATGTCGCAATACCGCTTGACGTTGAGGAGTTTGTCAATAACGCCTCCATCGAAGATTTGGAGGTGGCCCAGGAACGCTTTAGAGTTCTGCGTGATTATCTAGCGAAAGAATGCACGTTGAGCGAGGCCATGGCGGTGCTTCAAGTCTCTCGATCCCATTTTCATGCGCTGCGCAGGCGATACGATGAGACAGCGGGATATTATGCTTTTATAAGACTCAAGCGAGGGATTAAAAAGTCGTCACGGCGCTTGTCAGAAACGCTTGAAGGGTACATACAAAGCAGTATAGACAAGGTTTATTCGGGTAAGGCCGCCACGATTAAAGAGGTGTGGCGCGATGTCGAAAAAAAATGCATAAAAAGTGGCTATCCAATCCCCTCGTACACTGTCGTGCGGTCGAGGGTGAAGTCGCGCAGTGAGAAGGAGATTTTCCAAAAGAAACATGGTGCAGAGGCAGCGTCACAAACTTATGGGGCCAAGCCGGGACACCAGGTGGTCAATTATCCTTTAGAAAAAGTCCAAATGGACCATACCATGGTGGATGTTATTTTGGTCGATGACCAACGAAGGCTGCCACTAGGAAGGCCATGGTTGACGGTGATCATCGACCTGTATACGAGAGTTATACTTGGCTATTATTTAAGTCTGCATCATCCGTCAACACTATCGGTCGCCTGCGCTGTAGCCAATGCAGCGTTGCCCAAGCATATCTTTCTCAAATCGCTAGGCATCGATTCCTCAAAGTATCCTTTTTATGGCGTGCCAGAAATCATCCAAATGGATAATGCGAAGGAATTCAAAACTCCAAAATTTCAGCGTGCCTGCAAAAAGAATCGGATAAAACCTGAATGGCGGCCGTATGGGAGAAAGCACTATGGTGGCCATGTTGAACGATTAATCGGCACGTTGATGACGACAAAGGTGCATTTTTTGCCGGGTGCGACATTTTCCAATGTGCTTGCGCGCCGAGGGTATGATAGTGAGAAAAAATCGGCCCTGACATTTAAGGAATTTACGAAATGGTTTGCGCGAGAAGTATGCATCTATCATGGTCGACATCATGCGGCTCTTGGGTGTTCACCGGCTAGCCAGTGGAAGTCGTATTTCGACAAGGACAGCGGGAGGCCTGTGTGTCCGCCAATTGTCTCGAACAGCTTTGCATTTAAGCTGGACTTTATGCCCGAGGAAAACAGGGTAATTGGGCCGCAAGGCATAAAATTGCACGGCAGCGTCTATTGGGATAGTTCGATTGCTCCTTACGTAGGTCGAAAGAATGTTCCCATCAAATATGACCCTTTTTCGATGGGGAAGATTTGGGCGTGGGTAGATGACCAGTATATTCCAGTCCACTTTTCCAATGTCACCAGGCCGGATTTTACGTATGAGGAATACCGGGCTGGAAAACTGCAGCGCCGGGGGCGAAAAATTACAAAGCCTGGCGGGCTTGAGGATGAAAGTCTAATCGCCCTGGACGAGGACAATGTGGCGCTTGTAAACGATAGCATCAAGCTTACGAAACGTGCGCGTAAGAAGCTCGCGGCGCAGGCCGAATATCGAAACTCGCAACTCTGTGAGGAGCAGGAAGTCTTTGACAGGCGTGGGGTAGATAAATCCCAGCGGCCAGACTATTCAAGAAGGGCGGTTCCCATCCGGCGAGGTTCTGCAAATGGCTAATGGATGTCATCTGTTACCCGAAGCTCGAAAAGTGATTGATTTGACGGCAAGCCGGCGAATCGCTTTTATCCAAGATGATAGTTTATGGATCGAATACCCGCAGTCGCAAAAGGTGCTCCGAATCGTCGAGAATATGCTGGCGGTGCCAGACCGCAGACAAGCTCCTTGCCTGTTGGTCAAGGGTGAAGGAGGGACCGGGAAGTCGAGCATTATTCGACAAATAAAGTCGAATCATGCGCTGCGCGCCAAGTTGGTTTTTTTGGATCTTAATGTAAATCCGTTCGGTTTGAAATTTACGGAATTAATTGCCGAGGCACTTGGCGTCCCGCTGGACGTCTTCCGCAATTCGCGGCGTAAGCCTTCTGACCTGCCGGTCGAATTAGTGCAGGTTCTTAAGATTAGAGGCATAAAAGGGTTTGTGATAGACGAGTTGCATGATGCGATGTTGGTGGGGCGTGTCGATCAGATGCGGCATTTGTCGCTCTTGAAAGGGCTGACCAATGATCCACTTGGCTTGTCGATAATTGGATTCGGGACTTCCGCAGTGAGCAATGCCATTGGCGTAGATCCGCAATTCAAGCGCAGGTTCTTGGAAGTCGAGTTGGAAGACTGGGCAGAAACGGAAGATTTCCGTTCTTTTTTGGCCGGCTTTGAAGAGTTGCTGCCGTTGAAGCACCCCTCCCAGCTAGATGATGAAGAGACTGTCGGTTTCCTCTTGGAAACGACCGGTGGAAGGATGGATGAAGTGGTGAAGCTTCTTCGTGCTGCTGCTTGTTACGCCGTTGTGGGTGGTGAGGAGAAGATCACCAAGAAGCTGTTGAGCAAGGCATTCGCCGACCCCTGGGGCTACTAGCGCCACTGTGCGCGACAGGAGTGAGGGAGATGAAATTTAGGAACTTCCTCCGTGTCCAACAAGACGAGTGCCTATCGTCGTGGGTGTACCGGTGCAGTCAGTCTAAAAAGGGACAAAAATTTAAGATTTTGAGCGATGCATATATCGACTCGGATCCTGACTTTGATCTGGTTGCGCCATTCTTTACGCCTGATATCGCTTCGTTGGGTTTGGATGTGGCCCTCTTCCAACGGTGTTTTCAAGCGCGCTCCGAATGGGTCTTGCCCTGGGCTGAGCGCGTAGTCTATTGCCCGGCCTGCTTTCATGAAGATATTGCCGCTGGTTGGTTGCCTTATTGGCGAAAAGGCTGGTGCTATCTCCATGCACCGATATGCATAAAACACCGAAGACTATTGGCCGTTGCCGAGCACTACAATCCTTTTGTCGACAAGGCCTGGATTGCTTTTGCTGAGGACTGTGTGTCGCCCCATGACCCGGATACCCGGTGTCGGCTGCCGTGGAGGCATCCTCCCGTTTCGAAGGAGGTTGTTTATTTGGCAGCCAAAGCTCAGCGTTTTTTGCATGCTGCGCATGTGTACGCAACGGTCCGGTTAATCGACGGCGTTACGCTCAGTAGCGCAGAGGTTCTGAAGGTCAGTAGATTTCTGTTGGAGTATTTTCTCTTTCCCAGGCTTCGCCCACCGAAAGGCGATGGTGTTGCCCGAGGCATGCAGCACAGTGTGGGGCGGATAGGTGAGCGGATGACACGTGAGCAGGCGAAAGCTGTTGGCTGCTCAGACTCTGATGTTTTCTCTCGGATGACGGCGCTGATTCTGGTGGGTTGTGTCTTCGGGATAGTTTCGGCGGCGCTCTTCCAGTCGGTAGCCCGATCGCTGGCACTCACCATCTACTTGGAACGAGGGGGTGCCTATGAAATTGGCTGTCATGGCTTTACGTTTCTGACCATGAAAGAGCATCGGGAGGCCGTGCAGTTCTTTGAGAACTTGTCTGATGTAATGAAATCGCGATTGTCGTGTTTCATGCGCGGACTAAAAGATTATCGATACAAAATGGGTTCTTATTAGGGGATTCCGCCCCGGCTGGACTGAGGCTGGAAAACTTACAGTTCAAGCTACCCGCGGCCCAATCGTGGACTACCCAGGCGACGTTTTCCGGGGTTGCCTGTAGACGTGGGCAAGCCGAGATAAGGGGGAAATTAGGACATTCGTTCTGGAAGACAATGAATTATAAGGACATTTATTGAGCCGATCGGCTGGGCGTCCGCATTCTCGCCCAACCTCTCTGCTTTGGGCATTGCCTCGCATGCTGACCACCTGGTGCACCTCGCAGCGAGAGGATTGAAGACCTCGGACCGCGCCGCTGCGAACTGGATGGATCACTGGACTTAAAGGCCGGCCTCGGCCTGCTTGCTATGTCTATTTTGGAACAGCTGAGTGATGTCTTGCGTGGTTGGCGGGGCAGCCACCGTCATAGGTTTCAACTTGGACGTAATGGGGGCGCCCATGACGATGTGATTGACGAACATTCGACGCTCATTGCAGGGCTCGTCAGCTTTCTCCCAAGCGTGGTTGAAGGCGGTAAGCACGATATAGCTATAGCCCACTTTGCAAGATGCTCGGTAGGTGCGCTCCTGCTCCTTCCAAAAGTCGGATTTCTGAAGGCTGCGGACGTCCGATGGCGTCCAACCTTCCTGGGTCGTCCGATCAGCCCAGTATTCGCTGACGCAATTTTGGATGTTGCTTTCGCTGGCCTGCATGGCCGACTGAAATGCTGACTGCCAGTCGGCATATGCCGGTGTAGGGCATCTCAGGTCTTCAGCATATTTGGCCAACCCTTCTTTGTAGTTTCGCGCCAGTAACGCATCCAGGGCGGCGCTGGGTGCCCGGGCTTGCTTGGTGGCCTCAGCCTGCAATTGGGATAGCGTGGTCTTTGCCAGGTCGACCGGTTGCAGCTCTAAGGACTTCAGCTTTTGTGCAATGGAGTTTGCTTCAGCTTCTTCGAAGACATTCAGGGTGTAGGTGCTACCCGACCTATTCAGGATCTGAACGACGCTGCTGGGCAATGCCAGATCGCCCAGTAGGCTCTGTAGCTTCAGTCCATAGTGCTGAGTTTGAAGGATGGAGAGGGCGGACTCAGCCGTTTTGGCCTCGGCAACTGCCTTCCCGGCTCGACGCGTCGCATCACGCGCTGACCTCTCAGCAACTACCACCTTCTGGTTAAGCGTCGCGACTTGACCTTCGATGGCAGATCTCTGATCGGCCAACTCTTTGTTTCTTGCTTCCCCCGCCGCCAAGGTTTCGGTCTGCTTATCCATCTGCTGTTGAAGTTTCCGTTGCTCGATCTGCAGGCGGGCGAGATCCTCGGAGACAAGCTCCTTCTGGAAGACTGGGCGGACGGTATAGATGTAGCCATAAACCACGACTACCAACATGAACACCTGGGATACGTTTGCGACAATCCCTGCATACGACATCGCCTTCTCAAGTCGTGAGGAACTGCCAGTGGGCTTCGCAGGCTGCCTCACGTTTGCGCTGGAGCGCTGTTTTCCGAGAAATCGTACGTATCGATTACGAGCTGCCACTGTGTTTCCTAATGGGTGAACATGACTGATGGTTGACGTTTACGCGCGGCGGGCGAATGGTACGAAAATTCGCGGCCCTAAACTGATGTTTCGGTATGGCACCGTGATATCGGTCTGCGCTCCGCATCGCCTGGTCAGTCCGGCGGGTCTGAAGTGATTGCTGCATTTGCCGTGAGGGGCTTCTGGTCAAACAATGGTTATGGTGTTGATGCAGCCAAAGTTTTTGGTGGGCTGCATCGGCGCATCGGACTGGATCACGAAGGGGTGATGTTACTCCGAGGTACCGCTTTCCCATTTTGGCAATGAAACGAAGTGAATCGTTTTGCCCCCGTCTGACCTCAGATCTGCGCTGGCCCGGCGCGAAAACCAGTACACCCAGTGAGCCTGGAGAGGGCCTACGGTAGGTTGCCAGGTATCTGCAACAGGGCTTGGTGCAGGCTCTTCCCTCATCATCAGTGGGAACCAAAGCTGCGGCGGCAGTGGAAGCCGACTATAACGGCAGGCCATCACAAATACCGGCCAATGGCCTAGGCGTACAGTAGACAGGCCAGTGTAGTGCCCCTCCTCAGAACATTCCCTCACCAGAATATTTCTGGCTGCAGCGCCGTCAGCTGTGATGGGTATGTCACACAGCGCTAAGCCGTGCGAGGGATCACCGCGATACAGGACAGCCTCAGTGTCAGGCCCGGGCATCCAGAGCTGGTGATTGCAATGTTTCATTTCGCTTCGTACGAATCGAGCGAAGTGTTCGCTAGCCTCGGTTTCGCCACCCAAGGTGGCCCAAAGCAGCATGATCGGAATGAGAGCGCTGCCCTTTGTATGCTGCACCCGATACTCTTCAGTCCTGGCCTGGGGATGCCTTATCAGCTCCTGGTAGCTGCTGTGGATGGTTGAGGGTTTCGGCTGATGATGAGGTGGCCTGCTACTACCCACGCAAGGCTGTCCCGGGAGAGGACAAAGTCCCCGCTGAGCAACTTCGGCAACAGATACGTGACAACCTTCCCGGCGACGGATGGTGTGGCGATGGCGACGAGGATTGGGCCCAGGCTATGGCGTACTTCGCTGCTGCCAAGGTCTCCAAGTTCAGCAAGGAGGGTTTAGTCGGCACGAGCAGAAATGGTTGCTGATTTACGACAACTGGGACGAACCAGGACGCAGAGCTGACCTTGCTGATATAGCCCTCGATCGGACTTTTCACTCGATGGCCATCTACACGACCTTTGATCGAGTCCTGGTCCTTGATGGTCACACGCTTGCCAGTTTCACCAGTGATGGTTTCTGCCGCTGGGGAAGACCTCGACATGGGCGGTAGGTCAATGCGATCCGATCGCCATTTTGTCTACCGTTCGAGGACTGAAGACTACGCCTCAGCGGTCTAGCGCTTGCGGGGTATACCTGCATAGCTATCGTAAATACGGCGCTGGACGATGGAGCGGAACGCCGGCGAAGGTGACCTCGGGAGGACTCTATATGCTCACGATTGACAGTCCTACGCTGCGTGCTCTCGCATCTCTCGGTGTTCCAGGAATCGCCGTTGGCCTCTTCTACTACGCACTAACCCCATGGGTAGAACCAGGATCAATCAAAGTTTCTCCTGAGTGGGGCGGTCCAATCGTCCTTCTCATTGTGCTGTTCGCGGGAGCAATTACTTTCCGTGCGTTGTCACCCCGTCCAGAACCGCCGCCCCTAGCGCACGGGCCTGTATCGATCAGTGTCGCGCAACCCATGCGTTTCCAGACTGTCGCCGAGATTGTCGCTGGCGCGGACGTGGTGCAGTTCCTCGGCTTCAGCCAGGCCGAGCTCGATTTTTTAGTGCCACAGCGTCAATACAAAGGAGAGGACGCAGCGAAATTGCTGGCAAGAATTGGCGAGGCATGCCGAGGCGGTGTTCGTCTGTACTCAGTCGATGCGTCAACGCCTGGCTCTATCGTCCTGACCATCCGCTGAGGGAATAGCGATGTCCAAGCACACCCTTGTCTGTCCGCCACCCTCCACAGGCAGTATCACCTGTGACCTTGATCAGTTGGCCATCTGCAGATTGATCAATGGCCAGTCCCACGCTGAGTGCATTTCTGTACCTCCCGCCATTCGAAGGGCATCGCGAGCAGCCCTCGAGGCATGGTGCATAGACGAAATAACAGGAATGGGGATGTATCCGGTTCCGCCGGCTCACCTGCACCAGAGGATTTTGCAGTCCGGGCAGTACAACGTTCCATCACTAGGTATTTCCGTTACCTTTCGCATGCCGCGGTTTACTGCGTCAGGCCGCACAGATGATTCGAGTAGTAGCAGCGGCGGTGGAGGGGGAGGTGGAATCAGACCCCAGAGGCCGGAGCCACCCGAGCAACAGCAGGTGATTGAGCACCAATAGAGCTGGCCAAAAAGTCTCGGGGGTGACGACGGCTTTTCATGAGCGACCTGGAGTTTAAGCGCATAGGGTTGAGGTTCGAATAAACATCGGTTGGCGGAGGGGCAGAGCGGGCACGTGCTTAGACCCTGCGTCGCGCCACGCGAAGGCAAAAACGGGCCCATGCTGGTCCCACGCCTCGCCTGAGTGGTGTCTACCCCCTTCTTGGTGCTGCTCCCTTCGCAGAAATTAATGTCACCACAATCAAGGATCGCGAAATAAAATATCGTGCAGCAACAAGATATTGGCTGATTATTTCGACTTGCATGAATTATGCGTAATTATGCAAAAATCCATAATTTCCAACACAGGAGGATGAGCACATTGCCGTTAGCATGCCCGCCCTCGTTTCCCGCGACGTATGCGCATGTGACATGCGCGCGAATTGACGGTGCAGCTACCGTCCAATACCCTAAGTCCAAGACCATAACCCCCACGCCTCGGACGGGATTCATCCCGAACTGCGCACCAGGGGGTTTGTTGTTTATAGGAGGCGTAGATTGCTCCCTTCTTCCAGATGTTCAACGGGTGCATCTAATACACGCTCCCAATTGCGGACGCTAAGGTCCCGGCAGGCCTGCTCCGCCCCGCCAAAGCAGCGCTTCGACACCATGGCCATAGCGTCTTCGGTTCGGTAACTGATTGGTTGCCCATGCTCGTCCAACAGCACACCCCCACTGGCCCGCAACAGCGCGTGGCCGGCCACCACGTCATGGGCTGATACTGGGTACAGCGACACCGCGCATACCGCATCGCCGGCAGCGACCCGTGCCAGACGATATGCGATGCTTGGCATGCAGTGAAATCGAGCAGGTGCGCAGAGTTCGGCATTCAACTGCGGCTTGGTCGCCGCGGCCGCACTGACCATGACGGCCGTCTGCGTGTCCAGGCGTTGCTGACTCAAATCGATCGAGACGGGATCGCCGTTCCGCAAGATGTGCGCCATCCCTTCAGTCCATGCGATGCAATCGCCGCCACGGTCCTCGGTGACTGGCGCATATACGATACCGAGCACTGGGAGTGCATCGCGCAGTAGGCCAACCGAGATTGCCGAGCCTTTCCGGCCTTTCAAGAAATCGCTGGTCCCGTCGTTGGGGTCGACCACCCAGCACCACCGGTGTCCAGTGAGGGTATGCCCGGTTTCTTCGCCCCAGTAGTCGCAATCCAGCAAATCCAGCAGTGCCTTGCGCAGGCGCTGCTCAATCTCCACGTCTACAGCAGCCTCGTCACCCTGACCGCGCGGACCGTCAGGACGGAGCCATTCTTCGACCAACAGTTGCCCCGCCAGAAGTACCTGACTCATAGCCTGGCGGAGTAGGGCGGGAAGGTTGAGTTGGCGTGTCATCAGCACCTCTGTACAGAGCTGAGTTAGCTCATTGGGGGGCGGTATCCTCTGAAGAATGACCTAGGATCTTCAGCTGCGTGAGGGCTTCGACCAGGCGTTCTTGGAGGCTCTGTACCTGCTGACCGTGGGCGTCCTTGGCTTCCCTCAGGCGAGCTACTTCACCTTGCAGCGTATCGCAGCGCTCCCGCAATGCACTGTTCTCCTGCTCAACCTGGGTCCGGGTCTGCATCTCGCTGGCCAGGGTCTGTTCGCGCTGCTCCAGTTGCCGCTGCAGCGAGTGCAGGTCTTTCTGTTGCTGACGGGCCTCCGCCAGCACGCGTGCGTTATCGCGGTTCAGCTGGGTTAGTTCGTCCTGCTTGATCATTAGCGTTTGTTGCAGCTGCCGCAGTTCCAATTGCAGCTGCTGCACCTGCGTTTCGTGACGGCGCTGGTCTTGTTCACGCTGCTCTTTGGCGGCTTGACGGTAGTGCTCCAAAGCATCGCGCGCATGTTGATGCTTCTCCTCAAGCGACCGGATTTGCCCGCCACGATCCTGCAGGTGTGTTTCCAGATCGCGGTTGGCCTGGAGTAAGCGAGCGTTCACGACCTCGGCCTGCTGGCGGACCTGCCGGTCCTGCTGAAGTGCCTGCTGCGCAACCTGCAACTGCTCGGTGAGACCTGCGCATTGGGCTTCGGACTGGTGGCAACGCTCCACTGCTTGGCTGATGCGATCTTGGTAGCCTCGACGCTCGCTGGCCAGCTGTTCGCGCTCTGCGGCTACCGCCGCCTGTGCTTCTTCCTGCAACTGCTCCGCCAGCTGCGCCACCAAATTGGCCAACTGACCACTGAACGGTATGGGGGCGGTGCTGCGTCCCTGATCAGCAGCCTCCAGTTCCTTCAGATAACGGTGAATGGTGGTCTTTGAACCGGTATTCCCCAGCTCAATCCGCACCGCATCGATGCTCGGGTGTTCGCCACGGGCAAGGAGGGCAGTGCGCGCTTTTTGCACCACCGCCTTGTTAATACCACCACGCGCCATGTCGATCTCCTACGATTTCATACTGTTATACATACCATGTAGTTACATTCTATTTTCTGTATGGCTTCCTCGCCAGATGGCATCTGCATTAAGATTGGATAATCACGAATTATCCAAGGTGAAGCCGCTTTTCGATCGAGTTGCGGTCGAAATGCAGTACGCCAGGGCGGGGAGGGGGCGATGAATCAAAAGGTCGAGCGCTACCTGCAGGCGAGCACCCGCGTCAACACCCGACGCAGCTACCAGCAGGCGATCGAGCACTTCGAGGTAGGTTGGGGCGGCTTTCTGCCGGCCACCAGCGACGCCATCGTGCGCTACCTGGTCGACCACGCCGGCACGCTGGCCAGCAGCACGCTGAAGCTGCGCCTGGCCGCCCTGGCGCAGTGGCATGTCAGCCAGGGCTTTCCCGACCCGACCAAGACGCCGCTGGTACGGCAGGTGCTGAAGGGCATCCGCACCCTGCACCCGAAGCCGGAGAAGCAGGCCGAACCGCTGCAGCTGCGCGAGTTGGAGCAGTGCGTCGCCTGGCTGGAGCATGTAGGGGAGCAAGCGCGGGCCGAGAGCGACTTGACTTGCCTATTGCGCTGTTGGCGCGACCGCGCCCTGTTGTTGATCGGCTTCTGGCGGGCCTTTCGCAGCGACGAGCTGTGCCGACTGCAGGTGGAACACATTCAGCTGCGGCCGGGGGAGGGCATGCAGCTGTTCCTGCCCTGGAGCAAGGGCGACCGCGACAACCAAGGCCAAACCTATCAGGCGCCGGCGTTGGCCCGGCTCTGTCCGGTGCAGGCCTACAGCGACTGGATCAGCGTCGCCGGCATCGCACGTGGACCGGTGTTCCGCGGCATCGACCGCTGGGGGCACCTCAGCGAGCAGGGACTACACCCCCACAGCGTGATACCGCTGCTGCGATCGGTGTTGCAAGGCGCTGGGCTGCCGGCCGAGCTGTACAGCAGCCATTCCCTGCGCCGCGGCTTCGCCACCTGGGCCACGCGCAGCGGCTGGGACCAGAAGGCGCTAATGGGCTATGTCGGTTGGCGCGACGCCAAGTCGGCGCTGCGCTACGTGGACAGCACCGGCGTCTTTCCTGGGCAACTGCGGCCGTTCTCGCCGAGTCTGGATGTCGAAGCGGTTCCGGGTCTACCTAGTCCAGGTGCTCGGCCAGGTAGTTGACCAGTTGGAGCGGCTCGGCGCTGTCGACGATGGCGAACATCAGGTCGCGTTTGCTGCGTGGCAGCAACTTGGCGCAGCGTTTAGCCGTGGCCTTGATCGCGGAGTCGCTGCCGTGGATGCGCGCAGCGAGGAAGAGGGCGAGGGTGGCGTCCTGCAGGTTCACGGTCGTGCTCATTCGATGGTTACCTGGAGTATGCCGCGTGCATTAAGCGCAACTCAATTCCAAAGGCCGAGCGGGTTTGTCTTAGCCCAGCGGGCTTCGATCCTCACGCCTGCGCGCTCCGCTTGCCAGGCTCCAAGTGCCGATGAGCCACCTTCGCTGATTCAAGGATTGCAGTAGAGAGTACTGTCGCCCGACATTCAAGCGGGCTGATTCTCGTCATGTCGGGCGTGCATGATGTCCCAGAATTGATGGGCCTAAATGATTCACATGTAAAAGCTATAGCTGACCTGTGGCTTCTCCGAGGTATCCACGTATTTCATGATGTCCCCAACCTTGTTGGCGCACTCCAAAGTGATGGGTAGGCGTCCATCAAGCTGGGTGTTGTTCCAGTTCATCTTGGTCAACCCAAGGATCTCCTTGCACAGGTCTTCCAGGGATGAGTCGCTTTCGAACGCTTCCACGCGCAACGGGCTTGGGATGTACATGCCTGGGTAGGTCTTGTAGAAGTCGACAATCCCCTTCGTGTAGAGCACGCCTTGAGTTTCCGACAGGCTCAGCAGCGTTCCCCGGGTTGGCGGGTAGTTCTTGTCGCTGAACAGCCGGATATCGGTGGACGTGATCGACACCAAGTCTTTTGTCCTGATCCCCTTGGCATCCAGTACCCTGGAAAACCCTGATACTTCGGTAGGCCTGAACCTGCTGGACTTGTGGATCACGACGCGAGCCGGCTTCTGCATCAACGCTTTTTCATACTCAGCCAACGCGCTGTCGAGCAGCTCATACGCCTGAGATTCGTCCATGTAAGGGCGCTTGTCCCGCTTGTCCAGAGACACTGGTGCACCGCGCAGAATGACCCCATGTCCGAACTCGTCGAACACTTGAGCCAGGCTGGTCGAGACGGTTTCGCCATCCCGGCTCTTGTAGAACCCTATCCCGATGTAGCAGGTCTTGGGCTTGAACTTGTCCTCGACCAACCGCCACGGAACAGTGCGGTTGCCCTTGTAGTAGAGGGCGGTGCAGAAATTCCAAGCCTTGGTAGCGAGATCTTGCTGATCGATCGAGGGTTTGACTGACAGGATGGTCTTCTCGCGAACGAGTTGCAGCGGAATGCCCAGGTGCATGCAACGCGCTTTGAGAAGCCGACGGAAGTTGTGTTCCAGGTAGGCTTCCAGCGACTCGGTGTCTTTGTCCCCAGTCGCCTTGGTTAGAGAGTCGAAGATGTCATTTGGGACGACGCAGACGATCACGTCGATGGAGCGGTTCTCGGACAGAAATCGAATCTGCTCATAGTAGAGCTCAACGCATTTCACGACCCGGTCTTCACGGGCCGTGATTTTCGATATGTTGTTGATTTCTGACTTCTGCAGGGTTCGTGTGTACTGGGGAGAGGACAGAATTTTGGTGTAGAACCCATGGTATTCATCCACGCCACCAAACCCCCGGAACAGATTGGGGAACTTGGTTTCTTCCTTTCCGACGATTCCGCGTTTGCATTTGTCCAGCCATTCGTCCAGGAGATCAACACCTTCACCGCGCCCGACGATGCCAATGCGTAATTCACTACGCCTCAGCTCATCGCGCTTGTCATAAACTCCCAGGGTTTCGATGCCAGTCCTAGGGCATATGTGCGCGCCGTTTCCGAACTCCAGCATTGGCTCTTTGAGGATTTTAATCTTCAAGGGCTAACTCCTCATCAAATTCAGCGCCAACCTGTTCGCCTTCTACTAGTTTTTCTTCGCAAGTGATCTCTAATAACTCACCGAAGAATTCTACTTCATTCGCTGGGCTGTCCAGGGCGGGAGTCGAGGCAGAGTTATTAGGCGAAACTTTAGTAATCGGGTTATTGATTGAACGTAAGTAGTAGGCTAGGAATCGAACTATGTTTCGTACGCTTTGGTTGAACTCAAGTCTTTTTTGCTTTGATAGCAAATCCTCATGGAAGCGAGACTTGCGATTTCCATCATAAGTATAAAGCCAACTAGGCACAACGAGTGCGTACCACTGCTGCGCAATGCTGGTAAAGCTCAGTTCGAATGATAAATGAACATGGTGGGCGAGACGCGTGGGTTCTCGCTTGGACATCACCTTTTCGTACACTCGACGGGTTGATTTCTTTTTCCCTACCCAGTCTTCTTTGCGGCCTTCGTCGTCTGGGTTGTGAGGTTTGAAGAAAAAGAACTTCTCTCGGCGGTCATACACAATTTTGTGAGGCTTGACGGTCTCACGCACATGGTTATTCAAAAGTAGCTTGAAAATATTGATGTTGTCGTCGATCTCAGATTCGGAGAGGTCGCGGGACTCAAGTACTTCAATGGTGCCTACATCAACAATATGTCGAATACTGGAGTTGTTGATGTCCTCGAAGGTGAAGATTCGATTTTCGAAAACCACCCAGTCATCCGTGCCAGATCCATTAAGCAGTAGGGCCATCTTCACAAGGCTTTGCCTGGAGCAGCTATTTTTTCGAAAGTTCAGGTGTTCGCGGGCTTGCTCAAGGATTGAGGCCTCATTCAGCAGCAGTTCGGCGACGTATACTGTTTCAGGCGGTGTTACCGTAATGAGGTTGGAAGTCAGTGTGTGAGATTGAAGGTTTCCCTCAGCATTGAAGTCCAGATATGCCTTGATGTCCCCCAAGATGATCTTGAAGTCATTCAACACCCGCTCCTGAGCGGGGATTCGAAGCCCGGACACCTTGGCTAGGATGTCGCCAAGATCAATGATGTGATTCTTAGTTGAAAAATCGAATGCGCCATTTGTGATGGCGTCAATCGCGGACTGGCTGTAGGAAGCCTGCTTGTTGGTCAGCATCAAAACGTACAGTTCATCAAACGTGTTGTAGAACTGCTTGTCGACGAAGTGGGTCAAGGTCTTTTTGACCTTTTCCAGAGAAGTGGTGGCGGTAACCTGGAAGGCGACACGGTCATGGTCATCACCCAGATCGATGCCGGGGAAGTTTTTCTGACGCCTATTGAGGTTAATCAGGTTGGGTAGGTTGTAGGCTGCTTTCAGGATCGGAATCAGCGCGTCTTCCAGCGACAGGTTGATGTCAAGTCTGCCTTGTTTAGTTGATAGGTCAACCTGGTTAATGATTCTGCTGACGACATCCCTTAGTTCATTCTCAATCTCTAACTGTCTCAATGCTAGACACTTCCCTATTGACCGAATCGATAGTGGTGCCGATACGAGAGCTGAGGCCGCTGGGAGTGGCATTGTACCACCATGGAATGGACGACTGTTCTGGGTGGATTGCCAGCCCCATTCTGCAATGGCTGCTGCGCTTGGCAGGCAATACAATGCTGGTCAGGTGAGCTGGATGCGCTCGCATCGGGTGCACAAGCGCTGGACACCTCAATCGAGGCTCTCCTTCGATTGTGCACGACCGGTGATTCCTTAGCTGCCTTCAGCAGTGGGGCTCTCGGCGGGCTCGGCCAAACCCAAGAGACGCTTTCTCACGTCGGGCTCACATTTGTGGCAGGCAAAGTATTTGATTCTTTCCATGTCACCTGTGACGAATTCATCGCATCTCTCACACGCGACTGCTCCCCAGCCACGGTCGAAGCACGATACGCAACTCCACATGCCCTCGATGAAAAATACCGAGGGTTGAGGGTGCTGACACTTGTGGCAGGATGCGATGTGGACGTGGCCTTCCTCGCACCAGTCGTCGCCCTCGGGAAATTGTTTGGTGCAGAGGTCTATCAGGATGTCGGTGGTGATTTGATGGCCGCAGGCAGGACAGGCATGCAGACCCTTTTGAAAGAATTTAAACGGAGCATTGCAGCCGGGGCAGGGTAATTCTGCGTTGCACTCTTCCACTGCAGTGTCATCAACCCCGCAAACCATGCAGGTGTAGTCGGTACCCCATGAATGGGTTTCGCCGACAATTGCGGCAGACATGTGGCAATGACCGCAGGGAACGATCTTGTTGCCTTTCTTTTCCTGGATTTCGATCTGAGGTTTGAGGATCTCGAATCGGGCTTTGATGAAGTCGCCCTGACGCATCATGCGTTGGTTGAGCACCTGGAGTTCCACTGAGTAGGGCTGGAATACCACCTCCCAAGGGCCGGTCAATAGTGCATGGAGGTAGTGCCAGGATGCCCACGTTTCCACAATCACGCCGGCTTGTGTCTTACTCGGATTATCCATGCCTGAGTGGGCAAAATGGACGATCTGATTGCGGTGCTCGCCAAGGGCCTTGAAGTTGTCGGAAGCATCCTGGTCGATTTTCTCGCCAAGAATCGATTGGATTCGCTTCAGCGCGTCATCCAGGTAGACCGACAGAAAATCTCCCACGGCAAGATTTTGTAGGTCACCGGTTTCGGGCTTCGCGAGCATGAGTGTCCAATGCTCTTTCATCAGTCGGGCTTTCAGGAGCAGCTCGATCGCCGTGTACAGATCGACAATGGCATTCTTGGGTTTTTGCTGTAGGTGGTCGATGGAGGTATTGACGAAACCTAAAGCGTTTCGCACCAAGGCATCGAAAAGCTCATCCTTTGTCCGCCGTTCCTGCTTCAGCCACTTGCGTGCCATAGTCCCTCACAGTCCCCGTTCTGCCGTTGTTGGGTCGGATGCATGCTGATGGAGCAGTCCTATTCGCGGGCTCAATCTATCGTATCGGGAATCCATAACGCTCATTAGCAGTACTTGAAATGGCTATTGACCCGCTTCTCATGTCCTCTGGAACCAGAGTTCTCGTCAGCAAGCTTGTCCGCAATTTTAACCGATAAATCTCACGCAAGACTCGGAAAAGTCACCACCTCAGGAGTGAATCAGCCTACTTTCGAAGGCACTCGAAATGACCGCTTTTGGCCAGATTCTGCCGGTTCCCACCGGCCGCCGTGGGTCAGTTTGTGCCGGTCGCGACCGGCTAAGAACGGCTCATAGCCGCCGCGTTTCGAGGAGGTTAGTTCCCGACCCGGCCGGAGCGGACGTCTACTCACTCATAATCAGGGTGCAGCTGTAACTACTACGCTAAATGGGGTGGTATTGCACGCGCTCAGAGGTGTTGGCTGAACAGCTTCAATCTCCGATACTGGCAATCGGCCTGCATCGACAAGAAGGGGCAGTGGTCATGGCAAGGAAGCGCAGAAGCAACCGTAAGTCCAGCACATCCGGCATATTGGTCCTTGGGGCTATCTTGATAGGCGTGCTTGCTTCCGTTCCCAAGGAAGTGTGGATTTTCTTGGGCGGTGCAGCCATCGTTGGGTTGGGGGTTTGGGTGGCCGCAAAGGCCGCTCATAAAACGTCCATTGAGCTGCCGTCTCCGAACAAGCGGCAGCCAGTTCAAAAAGAAATTCGACCGAGCACCGCCGATACCGCTACACAGGGCGGGTTAAGGTTCTCTTTGGCGGAAGTTGTGCCGCAGGAAACCGCATCAACCTCCCGTGTACAAAAAGCCCCGACGGCTACGAAGTTGGATAGCTCCGAGCTATTCACCGTGACGCTTGAGGTGGTGGAGCGACCTTCTCATCGAATTCCCAGCGCGCCGGCGGATCTGACGGGTTCCAAGGTGCGCTGGCTTTCTGCCGGCGAACCCATCGAGATTGCCGGCGAGAAAATCCCAGGTGGCTTGATCTACGTCGGCGAGGACCGGAGCAGCCGCTATGGTTCCTCGGAACCCTCACTGATCAATCCGAAGCTGAAGGTCGCGCGGGGTATCGTTGATATCGCCGAGCGTCTCACTTCCTACTGGCCGAGCTATGACAGCATTTCCCCGGAAGCCCGGCGCGCCTATCTGCAATGGCTATCCAGTGGCCGAAAGGCGCCACATGCCAACATCGGCTACGTGTTCCTGTTCTTCTACGGCCTGGAGCGCAGGGTATTCATCGATGCGAAGCACGATCCCGACGCGGCTTCTGATGTCCCGACCATCATTGCCGAGGTCGAAAGGCTGCTCTCGATCTACGACGAGAACCATTCGTTCAACACGTACGCCAGCCGTTTCATTGACTTCCTCTGCCAGGGCAAGGTGGCTGCTCGGCGTTACCTGGACGCACCGCCGGCGCCGTTGCCTTACGGCTACGAATTGCCTATGGAGCTGCGCATCGGTCTGGGGCAGTTGGCTGTCGACAGGCAACCTCTGCCGGCCAACTGGGCATTGGCTTGGGTACTGTCCGATCACAACATTGGAAAGCGGACACCTGTGACCCGCTGTGAGGAGTCGTTCGCCCAGTTGTTCGGAATGCGCTATGAGGAGCGCCATGGTGCAGGCATGGTGCTTCCTCAGAACAAGACGCGTCTGAGGCTCCAATACAACACCGCCTCTGCGGGGCTGCCTCCCCAGGAACTGGATGGCCTATCCGGCATTCCTGATGTCACTGCCACTTCTGCAGCCCGGAAGAAGCTGCAGCAGTTGGTCGACGAATGCACCGTGCAGTTGGAGCCTTACAGTCGTTATCTGGGCCGCAACCCTGATGCACCAGGTGCTTTGGAAGGGCTCCTGCAACTCCCGGTCACCCTGTGGCCAGCGAATGCCCGTGCAGCGCTCGATGAGCTGAAGCAACGCATTGGCAGCGGTATGGTAGTCATGAGCTTCGGTGAGTTGGCAGGGCGACTGCAAAGTGCGGGTACCTTATCGCGAGACAAGGTGCAGACGCTCGCTCGGGCATTGGAGTCCTTGCACATCGGCATTGAGCCGGATGTATTGGCCGGCAGTAGAACGCCCAAAGCTGAGGACAGCGTGGCGCTTTTTGCGACCCTGGCAGAAGACGGTGATCTGCGTTCATCGCCAGCTTACGCTGCTGCCTCTGTCACTCTGGATCTTGCCTGTGCAGTGGCGGCAGCCGATGGTGACACATCGCCGAAGGAAATCATGCTGCTATCTCAGCATGTCGACTCCTGGAATCACCTGAGCGGTGCGCATCGCAAGCGCCTGAAAGCCCATCTGCGTCTGCAGCTGAACCAGCCGCCCACCCTGCAAAGCCTGAAGAAAAAGCTGGAACCACTGGCTGCGCCGGCGAGGAGAGCCGTAGCTGCGTTTCTTGCACACCTGGCCCAGGCCGACGGCGAGGTCAGCCCTGCGGAAGTCAAGCTGCTTGAACGTGTCTATAAGACTCTGCAGTTGGACCCGCAATCGCTGTACAGCGACCTTCATGTGGCAGCCAGTGGCAGTCCGGTCGGCTCGTCGCCGGCAACGCCTTCTGTACCTGGATCAACTCCATCGAAGCCCGCTGGTGGGTTTGCATTGGACCATGAGCGCATTGCTCAGCTGCAGCGTGAAACGGAACAAGTGTCTGCGCTGCTGGCACAGGTCTTCATTGACGAGCAGCCTGCCGAGCTTGAGGAGACAGTCGTTGAGGAGGCCATCGAGGACTCTTCCACCATTTGCGGCTTGGATGCCGATCACTCGGCCTTCCTGCGTGTGCTTGTTTCCCGTGCCGAGTGGGCACGAGATGAGTTGGAGGCGGTTGCTAGCGACATGGAGCTCATGCTCGACGGAGCCTTGGAGCAGATCAACGACATGGGTTTCGAGCAGTTCGACATGCCGGTCACTGAGGGGGATGACCCCTTCGAAATCAACCCTGAGATCATGGAAAAACTACCGCTATGAGCAGCATCAGAGCCAAGGATCGCGATGCGGTCATCCAGTCCCTGCGCGCTGGCGTAGTGCCGCGTGCAGGTCAGCACCTGATTCAGGTGGGGCGCGTTGGGGAATTCGAGGCACTCATCCGTGACGTGGAGCGCCTCGCGGATAGTGGCTCCGCGTTCCGGGTAGTGATTGGCGAGTATGGGGCGGGCAAGACGTTCTTCCTCAATCTGGTGCGATCGATTGCGATGGAGCGCAAGCTCGTCACCATGCATGCGGACCTGAACCCGGATCGCCGCCTACATGCCACTGGCGGTCAGGCTCGTTCGCTGTATGCCGAGCTGGCCAAGAACCTGTCCACCCGAACCAAACCCGATGGCGGCGCTCTGCAGGGAATCGTCGAGAAGTTCATCGCACAGGCAAAGACCGAGGCCAAGGCGACTGGACAAGACAGTGAGGCGGTGATTCGTGAGCACCTCGCTCAACTTACGGAGATGGTCAACGGTTACGATTTCGCCGATGTGATTGCTGCTTACTGCAAAGGCTTCGAAGAGGGCAACGAGCAGCTCAAGGCAGATGCGATTCGCTGGTTGCGTGGCGAGTTCACCACCAAGACTGATGCCCGTGCTGCGCTGGGCGTGCGAACCATCGTCGACGATGCATCGGTTTACGATCAGCTCAAGCTGCTCGCGCGGTTCGTTCGGCTGGCAGGTTTCGGTGGCTTGATGGTGTGCCTCGACGAACTGGTCAACCTGTACAAACTGTCCAATACGCAAGCACGCAACGCCAACTACGAGCAGATCCTGCGCATTCTCAACGACTCCTTGCAGGGCTCTGCGGAGGGGCTTGGCTTCGTGCTAGGCGGTACGCCCGAGTTCCTCATGGATACCCGCCGCGGGCTCTACAGCTACCCGGCTCTGCAGTCGCGCCTGGCGGAAAACAACTTCGCCAAGTCGGGGCTGGTGGATCTTTCGGGGCCGGTGATTCGTCTGGCCAGCCTGACGCCTGAAGACTTCTACGTGCTGTTGCAGAAGTTGCGCCATGTCTATGCAGCAGGCGAGAGCGAGCGCTATCTGCTGCCCGACGAGGCATTGCCGCTGTTCATGGCCCACTGTAATCAACGCTTGGGGGAGGCCTACTTCCGCACCCCGCGGACGACCATCACCGCATTCATCAACCTGCTCGCGGTGCTGGAGCAGAACCCAGGGGCTGATTGGCGACCCCTGCTGGGTGCGGTAGAGATTGCACAGGATCGAGGCGGTGAGTCCGATACCCAGGTGGATACCGATGATGAGCTTGCCACCTTCCAACTCTGAGTCCGCAGGCTTCGAGTTACTCGAACCAAGAATCCAGCGCTGGATATGGTCAGAGGGCTGGACTTCACTGCGGGACGCCCAGGAACGCGCTATCCCCGCGCTCCTGGGGGCAGACCAAGATGTCATCATCGCGGCCGCGACGGCAGCTGGGAAAACCGAGGCTGCCTTCCTGCCCATCCTTACCAATCTCCTGCAGGATCAGGACTCAATCGGGGCGGTGTTGTACATCAGCCCCCTGAAGGCACTGATCAACGATCAGTGGGACCGCTTGACCAGGCTTTGCGATGAGCTCGAACTGCCTGTCATCGCCTGGCATGGGGATATCTCGGCAAGCCGTAAGCATCGCTTTCTCAAATCTCCGGAAGGCATTCTGCTGATCACACCGGAGTCACTCGAAGCGCTGTTTGTGAACCGGGGAACCAGCCTCGCAGGGTTGTTTGCGAACCTGCGGTACCTGGTGGTGGATGAACTGCATGCCTTCATAGGCAGCGAGCGAGGCAAGCAGTTGCAGTCCCTGATGCATCGCGTGGAAACGATCATTGATCGCCCGCTGCCCAGGGTTGGACTTTCGGCCACGCTGGGCGACATGACGCTGGCTGCAGCCTTCCTGCGTCCAAACGCCCCCCATCATGTGTCGGTGATCGAGTCCAAGGGGAGTGGGCAGGTGCTGAAGGTTCAGATTCGGGGATATGCGGAATCCCGACAGGACTTCTCGGTACCACCTGAAGGCGAAGAGGTGTTTTCCGCGGACCATGCCATCGCAGAGCACCTCTTCCAGGTGTTACGAGGCAGCAACAACCTCATCTTTCCCAACAGTCGCGCCCAGGTAGAGTGGTTTGCCGACAACCTGCGACGACGGTGTGAGCAGGGTGGGGTGCCGAACGAGTTCTGGCCGCATCACGGGAGCTTAGCTAAGGACATTCGAGAGGAAACGGAAAAGGCACTGAAAGTCGGCGGCCAACCCGCCACTGCCGTTTGCACCACGACCTTGGAGCTTGGGGTGGACATCGGCAGCATCAAGACGGTGGCGCAGATCGGACCACCGCCATCGGTTGCCAGCCTGCGCCAACGCCTGGGTCGATCCGGTCGCCGCCCGGGCGAGGCGGCGATTCTCCGTAGTTACTGCAAGGAGCGTCAGTTGGACGATGGCTCGCCATTGTCCGATCGGTTGCGCCAGGGCTTGGTGCAAAGCATCGCCATGATCCGGCTACTGATGCAGGGATGGTTCGAACCACCCCGCGTTCAGGGCCTGCATTTGTCGACGCTGGTACAGCAATGCCTCTCGATGATTGCTCAGCGAGGAGGTGCAACAGCAGCAGATATCTGGAACACGCTGATTCGGAGTGGTCCCTTCGCCGGGTTGGAGCAGGGCAGCTTCTTGAGTCTGCTTCGTTCTCTTGGCGAGCGTGATTTGATTGCCCAGACGGCGTCAGGCCTGTTGCTGCCCGGCGTACTGGGGGAGCGGATGATTAATCACTACGACTTCTACAGCGCCTTCGTGAGCAACGAGGAATTTCGCCTGGTGTGCGATGGCAAAGCATTGGGAGCGTTGCCCGTTTCCCGGCCGCTGACAGTCGATCAGCGCATCATTTTCGCCGGGCGACGCTGGCGCGTCACGGATGTGGATACCGAGGCCAAGGTCATTGCCGCGAGGCCGGATCCGGGAGGGGCTCCTCCATCCTTCGACGGGCTTGGCGCGCGCGTACATGGCCGAGTCAGGCAAGAGATGAAGACGGTCTTGCTCGAGACTGATGCTTACCCCTATCTCGATACCACCGCCCAAGAGCTTCTGGCTCAGGCGCGCGGCACCTTTTCGGAGCTGGGGCTGGCGCATTCGAGCATGACGGAAAGCGGAGGCAAGACTTACCTGTTCACCTGGCAAGGCGATTGGACGAACGATGCGCTGGCCATCTTGCTAACGCATACCGGAGTGCCCAGTGAAAACGCCGGTTTGGTCATTGAGGTCGAGGGGGGGCGGGCATCGCTTGAGAGCAGTCTGCGCGAGATTGCCGGGTGGGACGGTATTGATGAGTCCACTATTCTTGCCGACGTGCAGAACATGGTGCAGGAGAAATGGGATTGGGCACTCCCGCCCGCGTTACTCATGCAGTCGTACGCCAGGATGCAACTGGATTTGGATGGCGCAAAGGCATTGGCTGTGAAGCTGTCGAGCAATCACGACTGACAGTCTGCACTAAAAACGGATTTGGCCGCGGAGGACTGATAGTACCTCGCTCGGAAGAACTGTCTGCCTCAGCTCATAAGCTCATATCGGTAATGCCCATGCGAGAAATCAAGATTCCCTTCGGGGAGCGTGACGGCGTTCTGTTTCGTGCCTTCGAGGTCGAGAGCGGTCTTGCCTGCGGCTGCAGTAGGGTATCAATAGGATCGATCTCCTCTCCGATCCAGGCATCTGGAATCAACCGGGTACCTGAAGAGCTCACCAGCGGGCCGGGTTCACAAGCGAGTAGAAGTAACCGATAGGTTTCATACCCGGTTTGCCGGTCGGCTTCAGCGAAGACGTCCAAAGGACCACAAGCGTCCAGAAGCTGAACCCCTGGCATGCCCAGGATAGCGAGAGTTACTTGGGGGCGGGACATGACGGCTCCTAATAAGGGGGCAGGGCGCACCAGGTCCGATACCGACTGACAATGGCAGGATATGACGTAACAAGTCAATTGATGCCATTTGCTTGGACACTCAGACTGGAGTCCTCACTCACCCTCCCAGGATCTCAACATGACTAACACTATTGCTGGCATCCACGTGCCTGACAGTTCGATGGCCCGAGAAATCACCGCGCTGGTTCGGGACACTGCTTCGCCCCTTCTTTTCCATCATTCGAGCCGCGTCTTCTATTTCGCATCGCTTGCCGGTAAGCGACTGGGCTTGAAGTACGACGACGAACTTCTCTACGCGGGCTGCATGTTCCATGACATGGGTTTGACCCACCAGCACAGCAGCGATTGCTGCCGTTTTGAGGTCGATGGAGCGAACGCTGCGCGTGATTTTCTGGAAGGTCACGGGATCAACGAGCGCGATATCGAGCGTGTGTGGACTGCAATTGCGCTTCACACCACTCCAGGGATTCCCGAGCACATGCACCCGCTCATTGCATTGGTTACCGCTGGTGTAGAGACCGATGTTCTCGGGTTGCACCATGAAGCACTCAGCGCTGACGACCGGGATGCCGTCGTTCTTGCACATCCACGTGGTGAGAACTTCAAGGAAGCCATCATCCAGGCGTTCTACAACGGCATCCGCCACAAGCCCCAAACGACATTCGGCAACGTAAAGGCAGATGTCATAGCCGACAAGGAGCCAGGCTTCCTAGCTGGTAACTTCTGCAGCATCATTCGCCAGTCCTGCTGGCCAAGCTAAATGAAAGGGGCCGCAATGCGGCCCCTTTGTTTTGTGGATTGGCTAAGGCGAATCTTCATGGCAAGTGCGATCAGGCGAGTAGCTTTGCTCCCAGCCCGACGAACAAAGCCCCTACAGCCCGATTGAGAAGCAGCGCTTTCGTCTGGCTTGTCTTCAATTTCCGACCTAATGCTCCTGCAAACCAAACAACGCCACTCGCCCAGAGACCTGCAGTAACTGCAAAGTAAATTCCGAGCACTAGATAGGCAGCGGGCTTATGAACACCTTCAGGATCGACAAACTGAGGGAAGAACGCGAGGTAGAACAAGATCACTTTCGGGTTCAGGACGTTTGTTACGAAGGCCTGAGTGAACAACCTGCGATATGAAAGCGTAGCTTGCAAGCCACCGCCCTCCGCTGAAACCGAAGGTTTGCTTAGTATCAGCCTGGCGCCCTGATAAGCAAGGTACAAGGCTCCGAGAATGCGTACAGCATCAAAGGCGGCTGGAACCGCCGCGATCAGTGCACTGAATCCTAAGGTGCTAGCAATCGTGTGAACCAGACAACCTGCAGTGATACCCAGCGCCGAAATGAGGCCAGCCACCCTGCCGTGGGCAAGGGTGCGCCCGACAACATAGGCTGTGTCAGGCCCTGGGGTGGCATGGAGCACGATGACAGCGGTTGCAAAAAAAGGGAAATTGATGATATCCATGGACGATAACTTTACTCAGAAATAAAAATGCCACGAACAAGGTTCGTGGCGTTAGATGGATCAATCAGTTTATCGAGTCGCCCAGCACTTCAACGATCCGGTCAGCAATGTACTGGACGTGCGTCTCCAGTGCGAAATGCCCGGTATCCAACAGCTCTACGACGGCATTCGGGTTGTCTCGCTTGAAGGCCTCGGCTCCTGGTGGGATGAAGAAAGGATCACCCTTGCCCCAGATAGCCAATGTCGGCACCTTGGTGTTTCTGAAGAACTGCTGGAACTCAGGATAGAGTTTCAGGTTGTTCTGATAATCATAGAACAAATCGAGCTGAATCTCTTTATTACCCGGCCGCTCAAGCAGAAGTGCATCGAGGTAGTAAGACTCAGGGGCAATCTGGCTAGGATCACTTACCCCCTCCACATACTGCCAGCGGGTCCCCTCCAGATGCAGAATTGCATCGTTGATGACTTGGCGGCTTTCCGGCAGGCCATCTTCCCAGTACTTACGGATCGGCGCCCAAGCCTCACCCAGACCTTCCAGGTAAGCATTGCCGTTCTGGGAAATGATCGCACTGACACGCTCCGGATGTGCGAGAGCCAAGCGCAAACCAGTCGGCGCACCGTAGTCAAAGAAGTACATCGCGTAGCGCTTGAGGCCCAGCTTCTCGACGAAATCGCCGATCGTCTTACCGATCGCATCGAAGGTGTACACGTATTCCCGCTCGACTGGGACTTCGGTAAAGCCGAAGCCAGGCAGATCCGGAGCAATGATCCGATAACGGGACGCCAGCAGGGGGATCAGATCACGGAACTGGTGCGACGAGCTCGGGAAGCCGTGCAAAAGGAGGAGGACAGGAGCGTCAGGAGCACCGGCCTCTCGATAGAAGACACGGACGCCATCAGCTTCGGCGAATTTGAAAGCGACATTGGTGTGCTTGGACTGGGTCATTGCTCTAGCTCCTGTAACTGGTGTGGTTGGTTTTAGCGGTTACGCAGCTTCATTTTGCACAGCCTTTGTAACTAGTCAAATCATTTTTATAGGTTACAATCACTGTGGACACCCAAAGGAGGCCATATGACCCCCCCTAATCCTGCAGCGAACCTTCCGGCGCCCTACGTGCTGGCAGATCACCCGGCGCTCGACCTTCTCAATACTGTGATGATGGTTGACGGAAGAAAGACGGACCTTTTGAACAGTGATGAGCAAGCCTCTACATGGCTGGCTCAAGCTGGATTTGGTCCTGCATCTTTACCGTCAGCGAAAGGCGGAGTGCTCCTATCGAACCTCCGCACCCTGCGGGATGCGGTTGAAGTCCTTGTTCATGCACGGCGCGAAGAACGCGACGCCGACCCTTCGGTGCTCAACAGTTTCTTGCGTGATGCCGTACCGCAGTTGAGATGGGGTATTCACCAACTAGAGCTGGATCGTTTTCATCACAAAGATGAAACCAGCCGACAGCTCGCCAGGTTGGCGTACTCAGCAGCAAAACTGCTGGCGGAAGGTGATTTCAGTCTTGTCAGGAAATGCGAGAGCCCGGACTGTTCACTCATGTTCTATGACCGAACCAAATCTCATAAGCGGCGCTGGTGCAGTATGGCCTTGTGCGGAAACCGTCATAAAGTGGCCGAGTTCCGAAAACGCCGCCAAGGCCAAGCGGGATGAATCAGGTTGCCAGCAGTAGGCCTTGCAATGATTTGAAGGCCGGGGTGTTGTAGCCGGCACGCCAAACCAGCTGGGTCTCAATCTGCATAATCGGATGCAGCGTCAGGTTGGTTGTGCCGCCGATCAGTTCTAGTACAGAACGCGGCACGATGCCAAAACAGGACCCGGCCGTCACACACGCCAGTATTCCGTGATACGACCCAAGTTCCTGCACCTTCAAAGCTCGAAAAGGCTGCCCCTTCCCGCTGTTGAACCACTGCTCGGCGATTTGGCGGTAAGAACAGCTGAAGGCAAAGCCGCCTAGTGTCGTCAACGACACATCATCGGGCCCATTCACTACCGGATGACCTTCAGGCAACACCAATACGAGTTCTTCGGTGAAGACTGGGAGGCTCTCAATTTCAGGCGGGAACGGCTCTGCTTCCCAACGCCCATCCTTGAGGGAAGAGGGTTGTGCGACCAACGCACAATCCACACGCCGCTCCATCACAGCATCAAGCATTCGCCCCGTCGGTCCGGTTGTAACGGTCAACTCCACCTCTGGATGCTCGCGGTGAAAGCGAGCCAGTTTCTGTGGCAGGCGACTGGCAGCAGTACTTTCCATTGTCCCTAGGCGCAAGGGGCCTGATGGGCTATCTGGGTGCATGGACTGCTTCGCTTGTTCTGTGAGTGCAAGGATCTGCTCAGCGTATAGAAGGAACTCTTGGCCACGCTCGGACAGTTTCATGCGTTTTCCATCACGCAGGAAAAGCTCAACACCCAGTTCGTCCTCAAGCTGCCGGATCCTGGTCGTGACGTTCGACTGCACGCGATTCAGGGCCGCGGCCGCTCGCGTCACGCTTTGCGCTTCCGCTACCGCACGAAATATTTCCAATACCGCCAGATCCATCAAGCACCTCAAATCTCTTGAAGAGAACGTGTTGTCAGAAATATTCTCTATGAGAGATATTAAGTCAAGCTCATGCTAGGGCCTGACGAGACAACAGAGGTAAACGCAATGCCAAACCCGCTGCAGTCGCTTCTTGAGATCGAAATCCCCGTCATCCAGGCCCCCATGGTCGGGGTCTCAACGCCCAAACTGGCCGCAGCGGTTTCCAACGCAGGCGGACTGGGGTCAATCGGCGTTGGAGCCAGTTCGGTAGAGCAAGCCAGGGAAATGATCCGCGAGACCTTTAGGCTGACGGACAAACCGTTCAACGTGAACGTTTTTTGTCATCGCCCCGCTGAGCGCGATGAGGATTTGGAGCAAGGCTGGCTTCGCGGTCTTGCACCTCTTTTTGCTGAATACGACGCTGATCCGCCAAGCTCGCTGAGAGAGATCTACACCTCCTTCGTAGAAGATGTACCGATGCTGCAGATGCTCCTGGAAGAGCGGCCTGATGTAGTCAGCTTCCATTTCGGTCTTCCTCCCCAGTCGATGATCAATGCACTCAATGCAGCCGGAATCGTGACGATGTGCTCAGTCACAAACCTCGATGAGGCGCAGTTGGCTGAGCGCGCTGGCGTGCATGTGCTCATAGCCCAAGGTATCGAGGCCGGGGGCCACAGAGGAGTCTTCGAGCCGGCGAACGATGATGCGATCGGTGTCATGGCTTTGGTTCGGTTGCTGACATCGCGATGCAAATTACCAGTGGTAGCGGCCGGCGGGATTATGGATGGGGCAGGGATCAAAGCTGCAATGACGCTCGGCGCCTGCGGTGCGCAGCTTGGCACAGCCTTTATCCTCTGCCCTGAGACATCCGCAAACGCTGCCTACCGGGAAGCAATGAAAAGCCATCGCGCCTATCACACCCAGGTTACCAGTGTGATTTCTGGGCGACCTGCCCGGGGCATAGTCAATCGTAACTTCACGGATCTACCTTCGGAGCACGCCTCTATACCGGCATATCCCGTCACCTACGATGCCAATAAAGCTCTGAATGCCGCAGCAAACGCACAAGGTAATTTTGATTTCGCGGTGCAATGGGCGGGGCAGGGGGCTCCGCTTGCTAGGGAAATGCCAGCAGCAGCTTTGATCAAGTTGCTAGCGGCTGAAATCAACTGTGAGCATTGAACGAGGAGCGGGTATGTCATCCAAGGTTCAGTTGTACGTAGACCATTTGTTCGCTAGTCCCTACTCCATGTCGGTATTTGTCGCCTTGGTGGAGAAAGGTCTGGATTTTGACATCATTAACATCGACATCGACGCTGGTGAGCAGCACAGCGCTGAATACGCCAAGCTATCGATCACGCGCCGTGTGCCCATGATCATTGATGACGGTTTTGCGTTGACTGAATCCTCAGCCATTACCGAGTATCTGGATTACGTTTACCCCGACGGGCCTTTATATCCTCGTGCGCCCCGTGCTAAAGCACGTGCTCGGCAACTTCAGGCATGGATACGCAGTGATTTCATGCCCATTCGTGAAGAGCGCTCCACTGCTGTGATCTTCTACCGACCAACCAACAATCCGCTATCCGAAAACGCCCAACAGGCCGCGCATCGGCTATTCGAAGCGATCGATCCGCTGATAGAAAATCCAGAGGCCAATCTCTTTGGGGAGTGGAGCATCGTCGATGTTGACCTGGCTCTTCTTCTGAATCGGATGGTCATGAACGGTGACGATGTACCACCGAAGCTGGCCGCCTATGCGAAAAATCAGTGGAAACGGCCATCGGTAGTCCGATGGACTGCTCAAGCTCGGCCTGATATTGACTGAGCCCGCCTGGGCCTAGCCTTCATGAGTGCCCGCGTAGGCATTCATGAGGCAACATTCGGAGACGCCCCATGCACCGCCCAGGTCTACTCTCTGCCGGGCACGCGATCGGCGGTGCATCCGGCGCATTTTTCGGAGGGTGGATATTCGATCACACGGGTGAGTACGTTACCTTGTGGTACGTCTCCATCATGCTTGCCGGCCTGGCAGCAGCTTTGATCATCCTATTGAAAGAAGAGAGGGAGCCTGCCGGTACTATTCAGGCTCAGGACGCTTAGTCTTTAGGCACTGAGCGAGCCCCCGGCTAATCGCTTCCCTTCATAGCATTCACTTCCAATTCAAACATGTCAGTACAGGAAAGCCTCTTAGCCTCAGCTACTTCCGCTTGAAGGCATCACGACGAGACTCGCGTTCGTGAAGGAAACGATCGCTGATCAGCGCTTCCAAGTCCTTGCGTTCCACAGCGTCGCCGCAGTGAGGACAAACGCTGGCCACACCCACATCATGGCCGCAGGCGCGGTGCACGAAATGCACGGCCAACCCCTCATCCGGGTTCTTGCACCACTTCTCGCCCCAGGCGCGCAGCGCGTAGATCACAGGATAGAAGTCCCAGCCCTTGTTGGTCAGATGGTATTCGTAGCGCAGCGGCTTCTCGCTGTAGGGCCGGCGTTCGACCAGGCCATTCGCCTCCAGCGCTTTGAGCCGCGAAGTCAGCATCTGGGGCGTAGCGGTGGTCTGGATCTGCATTTCCTCGAAGCGTGTCGCGCCCATGTACAGCTCACGCAGGACCAAAATGGTCCATTTGTCGCCCACCAAATCCATCGAGCGTGCCACCGGGCACACCGTATCGCTTGTCACGTCCAGCATCGACATCACGCTGCTTTCTCCGCAGAAACTATTGTTTTCATAGTAACCCAGCGTGATTAACCATGTCGCATGGATTAACGCTCAAAGCCTCATCCCTGTTGACACTATGTTTTTCATAGTTAGTATGAAGCCTATGCGGCTTGCGCTGTCGCAGCGCGGCATCTGTCGGTATAGCAAACGTCCCAGAACGCCTCTCTCACCTGGAGCACCATCATGACCCATCCTGTGTATGCCTCGGAGCGGACCGCTCTGCTGCTGGTCGACCCCTACAATGACTTCCTGTCCGATGGCGGCAAGCTTTATCCCATGCTCAGAAGCGTCGCGGACGAGGTTCAACTGCTCGACAACCTGCGCAGAACCGTTGCCGCCGTGCGGGCACAAGCAATTCAGGTGTACTACGTGCCTCATCGGCGCTGGCAGCCCGGCGACTACACCCGCTGGGATCACCCCAATCCCACCCAACGCCTGATCCAGGAACGTCACACCTTTGCCAAGGGCTCCTGGGGCGGCGAATGGCATCCCGACTTCGTGCCACAGGAGGGCGACATCATCATCCAGGAACACTGGGGACAAAGCGGGTTCGCCAATACCGACCTCGATTTCCAGCTGAAGCAACGAGGCATCACACACTTGATCGTCGTCGGCCTGCTGGCGAACACCTGCATCGAATCGACCGCACGCTTCGCCATGGAGTTGGGTTATCACGTCACGCTGGTACGCGATGCGACAGCCGCCTTCAGCAAGGAAATGATGCACGCGGCGCACGAACTGAACGGGCCGACGTTTGCGCACAGCATCGTCGACACCGACGGGCTCGTACAGACTTTGCAGCAGCAGTGAAGAGGCTACGCATGTCTGCCTCTAGCGCATCGCCAATGGGGGTTTCCAGCCGCCTTGCCACACTCATGGCCATGTGCTGCGCGCTGGCGGTCTCGACCATCTACTACCACCAGCCGCTTCTGCCGCAGATGGCAGCGTCGTTTGGCATGGCGCCGACACAGGCCGGTCTGGTCGCCACGCTGACGCAGCTTGGCTATGCGCTAGGCCTGCTGTTCATCGTGCCACTCGCCGATTGCCGACAACCACGCCAACTCGCGCTGCTGGCCATCGCAGGAAATGCCGTTGCCTTACTTCTTTGCGCGGTATCACCGACTTTCATGATGCTGTGCGTAAGCAGCCTTCTGGTCGGGGTGACGGCGATCACTGCGCAGCTCATCATTCCCTGTCTGTCGGGGTTGGCTACTCCGGCTGAGCGAGGTCGAATCGTAGGGAGCCTGCTCAGCGGCCTCTCGGCAGGCCTGTTACTGGCCCGCATGCTCGGGGGCTTCGCCGGTGCACATGCGGGGTGGAGAGTCGTCTTCGTGCTGGCCTCGCTCAGCGATGTCCTACTGCTGTTCATCGTTGCCAAGCGCCTGCCCGCCACCGCGAGTCTGCAGACGATAAGCTACGGGCGGCTCCTGGGTTCGTTAGGCAGCCTGGTCAAACAGGAAAGCGTGCTGCGTTACTGCGCGGCGAGTGGCCTGCTGATGTTCGCTGCATTTAGTGCGCTGTGGGCCTCGCTTGCCGCGCTATTGGCACAACCTCCATACGGACTCGACTCCGCTACCATTGGTCTGTTTGGCCTGGTCGCGTTGTTGGGCATCGTCGCGTCACCTTATATCGGCACGCTGACCGATCGCCTGGGCAGACACATCATGGTTCTAGCCGGCGCGATGACCCTCGCCCTGGGCTTCGCCTGCATTGCAGCGGGCGGGCAACATCTTGGCTGGCTGATCCTCGGCATGGTGCTGCTGGACCTGGGCAATCGTGCCGGGCTGGTTGCCAACCAGGCACGCGTATTCACCCTGAGGACCGAGGCCAGAAGTCGGCTAAACACCGTATTCATGGGGTCGTATTTTCTGGGGGGAGCGATCGGCGCCGCATTGGGGAATTATGGCGTGCACGAGGCCGGCTGGATCGGCCTTGCCGCGGTTGGCATTCTGCTGTCTTTAGCGGCCACAGTTATCAATGCGCTTGCACCCCGTGAATCGAGCTCGACGATGGGCGAGGTTCGCCCCTGAGCGATTAAAAGACGACTCGACAGCGCATCTTTTGCTGGTTTGCTTGGCTTCCAGCCATGCCGTAAGCTGGCATTCAACTCCCAGGCGGGCGCAACACTCACCCAAGAATCGAGACATCCAATCCGCTTGGCTCCCCATCAAGCTCTCATAACTGGGTGGGGATCCTGCGTCGTGTTTCGTTCGCCCCTACTCGAACACGGAACGGGGGACCAACTTTCGTGCTAGAGCGAAGCCCACTTTTCGCGATACTGAACCAGGAAATCCACAAAAGCGCGCACCCTCTGCGGGATGTGACGACCTTGAGGGTACAACAACGTGTACGGCCTCGATCGCCCGCTAAACGGTTTCAAGACTTCGACGAGTCGCCCATCAGCGAGCTCTTGTTCCACGATGAATTTGTAGGTTTGGAATAATCCGGCACCGTTCCTGGCAAGTGTCACTCCGCCCAGCACGTCGTCGGAACAGGAATAGCTTCCAGCAGTGAATACCTCACGCTCTCGACCGTCCTCTTGGAACAACCAAGAGATACGCCGCCCGCTACTCGGAAGCTCAAATTGAATGCATTCATGCTGGTCTAGGTCCTGCAATGTCTGCGGTGCCCCGACCTTCTGCAGGTAGGCCGGAGGCGCTACGACAACCAATTTTGCATCCTCCAGTAACCTCGCAATCATCGTGGAATCAGGCTGCGCTCGTACTCGAATCGCCAGGTCGTACCCTTCTGCAACGAAGTCGATATTTCGATTACCGAGGTGGATATCAACGGTTACCTCAGGATATAGCTCCCGAAATTTTGGCAGCAACGGCAGGATTCGGTGGTGCCCATAGGTCGTAGGCAGGCTGATACGAAGGCGGCCTGAAGGTGTTGCTTGAGCGCCCATAACTGCCTGCTGGGCCTCCACCAGTTGCGTGAGCGCCTGGCTGCACTGCTCGAAAAAATCCTTTCCCACATCGGTCAATCGGATGCTTCGGGTAGTCCTTGCAAACAGCCGAGAGCCAAGCCTTTTTTCCAGGCGAAGGATCGACCTGCTCACTGCGGCCGGAGTAACGCCAGCGAGCTGCGCTGCGGCAGTAAAGCTGCCCGCTTCTGCGGACAGGCAAAACAGCTCAATACTTCCCAACTGCAGATCGTCAAAATGCCGCTTCATAGGATTTATCCGTACAGGGGCTGGTAGAAGGCTTGGTGTCGGACTGCAGTAGACGGTTGCGCCGACCGGAGAACGCTGCTTGACATTTAGACTGCTCGGTCTAATTATCCTTGGATGGACATTCCAATGAAAGCCCCCAGGCGCGGGCGCCCTCCAAAAATCTCGCGTAGCGATCCCGATACTCGGCGTGCATTGATCCGCTGTGGCGTGGAGCTGCTGACCGAGCAAGGATTCAACACTACTGGTATTGAACAGGTTCTCAAACGGGTCTCCGTACCGAAAGGCTCCTTCTATCACTATTTCGACAGCAAGGATGCCTTCGGGCGTGAGGTCCTCGCTGAATACGGAAATTTCTTTGAGCGCCGCCTGCGCCGGATCCTGCTCAACCCCCATCGAGAACCGTTGGAGCGCATCGAAGATCTGCTGCAGGAGTCGCTCATCGGCATGGAAAAGTACAACTGGCGTCGCGGCTGCCTGGTAGGCAATCTCGGCCAGGAAGTGACTTTGCTGCCCGATGATTTTCGCGATCAGATAGAGAAGATTTTTCGCGTTTGGGAGGCACTACTCAGCCAATGCCTCCAGGAAGCGCAGGCCAACCAATCGATAGCCCAGTCTGTGGAGTGTCAACAACTGGCAGCTTTTTTCTGGATTGGCTGGGAGGGCGCAATCACGCGCGCACGTCTCTGCGAAAGTGGTCACCCACTGTCGATCTTCGTCAGGGGATTTCTCACCGGCATTGCCCGGTGAGTTTTTATCGTCGATTACTAGACAATCGGTCTAAAAGGAGTCGCTATGTTCAATGCAGTCGTTGTGGAGAACCAGGAAGGCGCTAAGCAGGCCCATTACAGAGAGCTATCCGATGACCAACTGCCATCCGGCAGCGTCACCGTTGCGGTGTCTCACAGTACCCTGAACTACAAAGATGCCCTTTGCATCACAAGCCGCAGTCCGATCGCCCGGCACTTTCCCATGATTCCTGGGATCGATTTTGTAGGGGTAGTGGAGCGCAGCGAAGACAGCCGCTATCGCGAAGGCGACGCTGTTTTACTCAACGGCTGGGGTGTTGGGGAAAGTCATTGGGGCGGACTATCCCAGAAGGCCCGGGTGAGTGCAGATTGGCTGATTCCACTTCCGCAGGGGATGACACCCCGTAACGCCATGTCGATAGGCACCGCCGGTTATACATCCATGCTTAGTCTGATCGCTCTAGAGCGCGCCGGGCTCAGGCCCGATGCTGGACCAGTTTTGGTAACCGGGGCGAATGGTGGCGTCGGCAGCATTGCAGTCGCTCTACTGGCCGCCCGCGGGTATGAGGTCATTGCCTCGACTGGCCGGCTAGATGAGGCAGATCACTTGATCCAGCTGGGCGCGACGGAAGTGATTGACCGAAACACATTATCCACACCCGGTAAGCCGTTGGGCAAAGAGCGCTGGATAGCGGCGATTGACTCGGTAGGAAGTCACACCCTTGCGAACGTATGTGCTCAGACCAACGCCGACGGCTGGGTTGCCGCTTGTGGCCTGGCACAAGGCATGGATTTCCCGGCAACGGTAGCGCCCTTCATTCTGAGGGGGGTGAGCCTCTTGGGGATCAACAGCGTCACACGTCCTTATGCCGAACGAGTCGAGGCATGGGCTCGACTGAACGCGGAGCTGGATCTGTCGGTTCTGGAGCAATTAACAAGGGAAGTACCGCTTTCAGAGGTCATCCCTGTTGCAGATGACCTTTTGGCTGGAAAGATTCGCGGACGCCTCGTTGTAGATACCAGCGTTTAACCCATAGCCCAAGCGCTTTCGATGTTTTCGAAGAGGCCAGCCCTCGCGTGGGGGCTGGATCGCTATGAATGTGAAACACCAACCGGAGCACATGCCAATGAGAGATGCTCAAAAGGACATATTGGACGCTTTCGATAAAGTGACGCTCATCGAGTCGGCAACACCGATTCAGCGGCTACAAAAGCTTGAACTGCGACTGGGTATCAAGCGAGTCAATCTGTACATCAAGCGTGACGATCACATGGCATTCGCCGGGGGTGGCAACAAGCTTCGCAAGCTTGAGTTCCTGTTAGGTGAAGCGATCGCACAAGGATGCGACACAATCGTCACGACTGGCGGACTCCAATCTAACCACGCACGACTTACTGCCGCTGCATCTGCGCGACTCGGCTTGGACTGCGAACTGGTCCTCGGCAGGGTAGTGCCGCGGCATGATGCCGAGTACGAAAACAACGGCAACGTTCTGCTTGATCAGATCTATGGCGCCAAGCTCCATGTACTCCCGCAAGGGGAAAAGGCAGCCAAATTCGCAGCTAATCGAATCCAGCTGCTGATCGAAGAGGGCAAGAGACCCTACCTGATCCCTATGGGGGGATCGTCTCCTCTTGGCGCGCTGGGTTACGCCAAATGCAGTGATGAGATAATGCAGTATGAACGGGATAACGACATCCGCTTCGAGAAGGTTCTTCTACCTAACGGCAGCTCGGGTACTCATGCGGGTCTAGCTGCAGGTTTCGTCACTCGTGGACGCTCCCCGACGATCATTCGATCCTATTCAGTGTTGGGAGAGCAAGAACAGGCGGTGCAGCAAACCTTGAAGCTCGCTAACGACGCGCTGGCATTGGTTGGGTCTTCAGAGATCGCGCCCAATCAGATCGATGTAGATGGGAATCACCGGGGGGAGGGTTATGGGATTCCGACAGCTGAAGCTCTTGAGGCAATTGCATCTCTAGCTAAGACCGAAGGTATCTTGCTTGATCCGGTTTACTCTGCAAAAGCCTTTGCCGGCATGCTTCATGACATAGCTGCGGGAGATTTCGTCGAGGGGGCCAACCTACTGTTCCTATTCACAGGCGGCGGACCAGGCGTTTATGCCTATCGCAGCGCATTCGCTTTCTAAAAAACCGGTCCTCAGAGGGAGTCTGCTCATCACCGGGATGTGCCGGTGATGAGCATTCTGTCAATCAATGGCCTGCGCTCTGACCGCCGTCGACGTGCAGGATCTCGCCGGTGACAAACGAAGCGCTGTCCAAGTAAAGAATCGCTTGAACGATGTCATTGATCTCGCCCATGTGACCGACGGGGTGCAGCTTGCCGAGGGCATCGTGAGTTTCGGCGCCATGCATTGGGGTCTTGATGATGCCAGGCGATACGGCGTTAGCGCGAATGCCTCGCTTGGCATACTCAATCGCGATCGATTTGGTAGCAGCGTTGATGCCACCTTTGGTGAGGGATGCCATTACCGACGGAACGCCGTCGATTGCGTGGTCAACCAGGCTGGTGGTGACGCTGACCACATGCCCGCTACCATTCTTTTCCATTTCCGCGATGGCGAGCTGGGAGATGTAGAAGAAGCCGCTCATATTGGTCGCAACGACCTGCGCATAGTCTTCTTTGGTGTAGCTGGTGAATGGTTTGGCGACGAAAATCCCGGCGTTGTTGACGAGCGTATCGATGCGCCCGAAGCGGGCCACGGCTTCGCGCACAACTCGTTCCGCTGTGGCCGGATCCGCAATATCACCGGCAACAGTCAGGATATCTGGATCGGTCGATGGTTGAATGGAGCGCGAGGTCGCTACCACTTTGTGGCCGAGGGCTCGGAACCCTTCCACTACACCTGCACCAATGCCTTGAGATGCGCCAGTTACGATGATGACTTTTTGAGAATTGCTCATGATATTTCCTCTACGATGGATTAAGGTTTCAGTTAGACGAAGCGGCTTGTGCCGCCTGCCTTAACACTTGCTCGTAATACTCAACAGACTGTGAGCCTGCGACGACTTGCCGATTGTTCAGTACCATTGCGGGTACAGAGTTGATGCCGCGGTCCAAGTAAAAATTTTCGAGCGCTCGGACTTCATCGGTGAATTGCCCGCTTTCAAGTACTACCTGCGCTTGCTGGGCGTTCAAACCGACTTTCTGAGCCAACGCCACCAACGTCTGGTGACTGCTAGGGTTTTGCCCGTTCACGAAGTAAGCCTCAATCAGCGCTCGGTGGAGCTCGCTTTGGAGCCCTTCGTTCGCTGCCCAGAACAGCAGGCGATGTGCATCGTGGGTATTGAAAAAGTGAGTTCGCCTTTGGAGATTGAACTCAAAGCCGAGCTCCCGTCCTCTTTCAACAATCATCTGATTACGCGCCGCCACCTGCTCCGCAGTTCTTCCGTACTTGCGAATCATGTGCTGGATGGCGTCCTCACCTTCGGCAGGCATATCGGGATTGAGCTCAAACGGTTTAAACGTCAACTTGACGTCGATTTCGTCGGCTACGTTGGCGATGGCTTGGTCCAAGGCAGTCGAGCCCAATGCGCACCAGGGGCAGACAACATCAGAAACGAAGTCGATTTTTATCGTGTGCTTCATGGCTTTGACTCCGACAATTGCTTTCTGTACTCGGTAGTCGTAATGCCGGAGTAGCCCCAGTTATCAGTGTCGACTTCTTCGATCACGATGTGGGTCAACTTAGGATCTTTATGAAGCACGCGCTCCATAGTTTCAGTAATTTCTTTTATTACCTGAGCCTTTTGCTCTCGGGTAACACCATCACGAGTGATGCGGACGCTGATGAATGGCATAGGAAGTTCCTCTATCAAGTATGCATTTGGGTGATGAGCAGTTGATGGAGAAACTTTAAGAATTCAGAGCAAATTGATAAATATGCCCTGAGGTACTTCATTTGTGACCTCGTGTATCGAATCACGGGGCACCTGGGTAGGCCTTTTTTGGCTGTTACCTGTCTGTGCACAGCTGTGGCAGCCTATAGCTGCCGGTCGTGCTTCGCAGAGAAGAGGGGATGGGATGGATCGTTTGCAAGCAATGCAGGTTTTTGCCCGGGTAGTGGAGACCAACAGCTTCAATAGAGCAGCCGAGGCCTTGGGGATCATGCCATCCTCGGCCACCCGGATGATCAAGAATCTTGAGGATTACCTGGGGGTCCGCTTACTCAATCGGACGACACGACAGCTGAGCCTGACAGCGGATGGTGAGCATTACTACCGTCACTGCCGACAAGTGCTGGCTGACATTGATCGGGCGGAATCCACCTTTCCGGGCGGGAATGCCACGCCGCGAGGCAGATTGCGTGTGGATATCTCGAATTCTTTAGGTCGTCTTTTCGTTCTACCTGCAGTGCGCGAGTATCAGCAGCGATTCCCTGAGGTTGAATTGGTCATCGGCCTGAGTGATCGGACCGTAGACTTGGTACAGGAAGGCATCGACTGCGTGGTCCGTACCGGAGTGCCGCTTGACTCTGCAAGCCTGGTAGCTCGGCAAATTGGCAGTTTCGACTGGGTAACGTGCGCCTCTCCACAATACCTACAAGCGTATGGCGTACCCAGGTCCTTGGACGACTTGCAGAAGCATCAGTCAGTGGGTTACCTGTCTAGCAGGACCGGGCGATCCATCGAATGGCATTATTTGGTCAACGACGAACCCGTCTTTGTTCGAGTCCCTGAAAAGCTAGCGGTAAATGATACTGACGGCTATGTGACATGCGGGCTAGAAGGTCTTGGCCTGATACGGGTGGGCAGCTACATGGTTTGGCCCCATTTGGATTCCGGCAGACTAGTTTCAGTGCTTGAGGGTTACACCGCACCGCCCGTGCCGATCTCAGTGATGTATCACCACAGCAGTTACCACTCACCGACGCTGAGGTCGTTCGTAGACTGGGTCATTGAGCTATTCAAAAACTCAAAATTAGGACTAGGCAATTAACTCATCACACCTCCTCCCTGCATGCCAAGCGTTGAAAGCCAAATGGTGGTAGTGGTCATAATTCGATTTTTTGCAATTGTGAAATCGAGTTACGGCACAGACATCATGAATGCTTTTGTCCAAAATCGTTAACTGGCTAGCGACTGTAAGAGTCGCCAACTGCTCATACTGAGGGTTTTCAGTTCTAACGAGGTGGCTTTATGACTAACGAGACTACTTTTAACAAGCGCAAGATACTCGTGCTCGGCGCAGGTGAATTGGGGCTAGAGGTTCTGAGAGAGTTATCTGCACAAGGAGTGGCCATCGGAAAGGCAGAGGTTTCGGTAATGCTGAGGACATCATCCAGCAGTTCTTCAAGCCAACGGAGTCAACTGCTCACGGAACTGGATGCTCTTGGGGTTAGCGTGATTGCGGGGGATGTGGTGGGTGACACCCTGGAAACCATAGCCGAAACCTTTGGCAAGTTTGAGGTAGTGGTTAGTTGCGTAGGCTTTGCTGCTGGTCCAGGCACTCAGCTGAAGCTGGCCTTGGCAGCTATCGAGTCAGGTATCAGAAAATACTATCCTTGGCAGTTTGGTGTTGACTACGACGTGATCGGCCGCGGTAGCGCTCAGCCACTCTTCGACGAGCAACTTGATGTTCGTGATCTATTGCGATCGCAAAGCAGGATCGACTGGACGATTATTTCTACTGGTATGTTCACAAGCTTTCTCTTTGAGCCATCCTTTGGCGTCGTAGATCTCGAAAACAGGACAGTTAATGCACTTGGCGACTGGGATACGTCCGTTACTGTCACCACGCCTCAAGACATTGGTAAGTTGACAGCGAAAGCAGTACTTTCCGAGCCTGAAATTACCAGTAAAGTAATCTACACTGCGGGCGATACCGTTTCCTATCGTCAGCTGGCAGATCTCGTAGATGAGGCGCTGGATTGTTCCGTTGCAAGGAATGTTTGGACGATCCCTTTCTTGCAGGACGAGCTCAAAAAGGATCCCACCAATGTCTTGAAAAGATATCGGCTGGTGTTCGCGCAAGGCAATGACAACGGCGCTGGTGTAGCGTGGAACAAAGAAGTATCTTATAACTATATAGAAAATGTAAAAGTTTCAACTATAGCCGACTGGCTTAGATCCAACGCAGCGGTATAGCCTCAACTTATGACTGCTATCGCTTGCCAAATACAACAATTAAAGCTTGTTTGCTTAAAGCGGTAGCAGTCGCCGAATTGTATACCCGTTTTTTCTAGATTTAGCGTTTGGACTGCAGAGCGATCCGTGATACGGAGAAGAAACCGTTCGCTTTAATAACAATTTTAAAATCGTAACCCAGCTGCTGTGCCATATGTCGAAATGCGGCCATTTCACGTCGCGCCGGATTGCTTTCGTTGTCATCCTCAATGGTGGCACTCAGCTCGACTAAATGCTGCTCAATCATCGCTAAAACGCTATCGACGTAAGGAGATGGAATCGTGATCTGCCTGTCGCCTAGTATGCTCATCAAGTCAGCTTTCCTTTATTCCTAACTTCTGTCATAGAGAAGCAATTTTCGAATATTGGCCGTGAAACGAGTGACGGAGAATAGAGGCAAGAGGACACCGGGCGTTGACGGCAAGATCTGGTCAACCCCCACGGCCAAATCGAAGGGAGTACAGGCGTTACAGCAGCGGGGCTATCGGCCCCAACCACTGCGACGCATCTACATACCCAAAAGCAATGGCAAGCAGCGTCCGCTCGGAATTCCGACGATGCGGGATCGTGCCATGCAGGCGCTATGGAAACTGGCTCTAGAGCCTGTCGCCGAAACGCGTGCAGACCCCAACTCATATGGATTCCGGCCGCACCGGTCAACGGCCGACGCCATCGCTTATTGCTTCGACGTTCTGGCGAAACGCAGCTCAGCGCCGTGGGTGCTTGAAGGGGATATTCGAGGCTGTTTTGACAATATCAGCCACGACTGGCTTCTCGCCAACGTGCCCATGGATAAAGCAATCCTGCGTAAATGGCTTCGAGCGGGGTATGTCGATCAGGGAGCCTTGTTCGCAACGGAGGCGGGAACCCCGCAAGGGGGAATCATCTCTCCGGTACTCGCGAACTGGACGCTGGATGGACTGGAAGAGGTCGTCTACGCAAGCGTGGCTGCAACAGCGCTCCAGCGTCAGCCATTCAAAATACACGTCGTGCGGTATGCGGATGACTTCATCGTGACCGGCGCCACGCAAGCTGTTCTGCAACACCAGGTTCGCCCCGCCATCGAGGCCTTCCTGAAACAGCGTGGCATGGAACTCTCAGATGAAAAAAACCAGATAATGCATATCTCACAAGGCTTCGATTTTCTCGGCCAGAACGTACGCAAGTATGCCGGCAAGCTGCTCACCACTCCGGCTCGCAAGAGTGTGAAAGCGCTGTTGGATAAGGTTCGGGAAATCGCGAACGGAAACCGGGTGGCGACGCAGGCTAACCTGATCTTGACCCTCAACCCAGTGATCCGGGGATGGGCCATGTATCATCGTCATGTGGTCGCGGCTAAACGCTTCGCGTGGATCGACCATCGAATTTGGCAGGTGTTATGGCGCTGGGCTGTCCGCCGGCACCCCATGAAAAGTGCCCACTGGGTGAAACAGCGATACTTTCGTACCGTGGGTCAACGGCACTGGGTTTTTACTTCCAAGGAAAAAATACGCGGCATGAACCAACCGGTTTGGCTTTTTGCCGCCGCCAGTGTTTCGATTGTGCGGCATATCAAGATACGCAGCGCGACGAACCCGTTTGATCCTGCATGGACGTTTTACCTTGAGCGCCGAAGCGCGCATCGTCAGGTAGCCCGGTCTCACTCAGGCTGCTGGAAGGCTTGAGCCGTATGCGGTGAAAGTCGCACGTACGGTTCTTAGGGGGCCCTAGGCCAGCAATGGCCTGGGGGCTACCCGACTAGTGCACAGACCGATCCGGAAGGCCGCAAAAACTTTGAATTGATCGCGGTGAGAAGCGAAGAGCGTATTGGTGGCATAGTTCGCGAGTAACTCATACCAGAGACGCATAAATGACTGTGGAAAGCTTCGACCAACTCGCGATCTTCTCGACCGTGGCACAAGAGCGCAGCTTCACCCGCGCCACAGCCAAACTCGGCATGTCGCAGCCCGCCCTCAGTCGAGCGATGCGTCAGCTTGAAGAGCGCCTGGGGGACCGATTGCTTGCCGCGCACCACGCGAAGCGTTTCTCCCACGGAAGCGGGCGAACACCTGCTGTGCCAGCATCCGGAGGAGTTGGTTGTGCGCTACTCCCGAAGCCATTTCACTTTCGCTTCCAGTCGCCGCTTCCAGTCTGGTGAAAGGCCCGAAACCGTCATAAGTTCGTTGAGATCGTCGATTGACGGACGTTGAGCAATTTGTACCTGCCAGAATTGATCGATGGAAAACCGATCCGTTTTTCGTTCCAGCAGAGCTATCTTGTCGCCGACTTCGATGTAACCCGGGCTGAGAACCCGGTAGTACCAACCCGTGATCCTGGCCTGGGCCACATACACCGACATGCGCTCGACACCAGTGCGGTGGTTGATCTTCCAGCAAGGGGTGCGGGGCTGGGAGACCTGCAGGACTGCACCGCCCACCTGAAGGATGTCACCGATATGGACGTTGCATTCGGATAGATGGAACGCCGAAATATTCTCGCCCAGACTTCCGGGAATCAGGGTTGGTTCGATACCCGCGAACATCTGCGCGATCTGCGCATAGTGCTCTGCAGGGTATTGGTGAACAGCCTTCTCCGGTCCACCGTGAACTCTGGTATCGCCGTGCTCGTCGCCCACAATGCCACTCACCTCCACGCGGACACGACCTGATATCCGGCGCTTGAAAATACCGCTGAGCTGCCCGTTAGGCTCTAGGTAGCCCATCCCTCCGGCGAACAGGTGCTCGATGGTTGAGTTCAAGCTCATTTGGAAGATCTCATCATAGGTGTGAAAGGTACTGTGCCAATCCTTATGAATCCCGTAAAGTGATGCTTAGAGATTGAAGTGATCACTCATAATGATAAATAGAGGTCGTCATGGAGATGCGTCAGCTGAAAATCTTCTGTGCGGTGGCTGAGTACGGAAGCTTCACGGCCGCAGCCGAGAAGGTGTGCACAGTGCAATCCAATGTCACCATGCGGGTGAAGGAACTCGAATCCGAGTTGAACCAGCAACTGTGCATTCGACATAAGAGTGGTGTGGTGCTTACGTCAGCCGGGCAAACCGTGCTGGATTACGCGCGACGCATTCTGCAGCTCACGGATGAATGCCGCAGCGCACTGCTTGACACGGCGACGCCCATGGGACTCCTTCGGCTTGGCTCGATGGAAACGACAGCTGCCATACGGTTGCCGCAGGTTCTGACGAAGTACCGGGAAAAACACCCTCAAGTGCAACTGTCTTTGCTGACAGGCACAACCGTTGAACTGATAAAGGCTGTCGAGAGTCATCGGCTCGACGGCGCTTTTGTCGGTGGATTCCACCAGAACCCGGCGCTGTCGCAGCAAGAGGTGCTTCAGGAGGAACTGGTTCTGGTGAGCAGTCGCGAGTTCGACTCGTTGGAAAGGCTAACCAGCACCATGCCCCAGCAGACGGTGCTGGTGTTCCGTACAGGCTGTTTTTACCGCTCCACCCTTGAGCACTGGTTCTATCAGGCTGGACTTGTCCCCAGTCAGATCCTCGAAATGGGGACGCTTGACGGCATCCTCTCGTGTGTATCGGCGGGGATGGGCGTGACCTTATTGCCTCGGGCCATCGCGGAAAGCTATGGGGAAAGACACAGTATTCGCTATCACCAGCTTCCGCCCGAGATCGCTAACGTCAAGACCGTCTTTATCCGTCGGAACGACACGTTAGTCACTCCCGCACTGGCTGCTTTTATCTCCGTGGCACTCGGCCAATTCATTCCAGCAATTTAGCTTGGGGACAACGATCCTGGCGATTGCTCACCCTTGGAGTACACAGCCAGCGATGATGTGGCTGTTGTCCTTTAAGTGCTCAATCGCCTCATACGCACAAAAACTGGTTCGAGCAGCAGAATGGAGCCGGTCACGGCTATGCAACTGACAACCGCCACCGGATCGATGCCGCACAACACACCGCCCCCACTGGCAAGTGCAGGAGGGTGGCGAAACCGAGTGAATTGGATCATTAGCAGTAGCATGCAGCCTGCCGCCAGCTTTGGGTCAGCGGCTCCTGGCCAGGACACGGCTTCATTTGTGTGCACCAGGCAAAGCAACGCTGCGCCTCCAGCACTGATCGAGTGGGAGGCCAACTGCGTCAAGGCGCGAACCGCATTCGTTCTGCACGACGCTCCCGAAGCGAGAGCCGTGATCACAAGCGGGAAGGCCGCCGCTTGCGCCCCCCAAGCCCCTGCGACCCACAGACATGCCACGCCGACGAGCAGCGCGCGCATGAACGACATGGGGCCAGATGGCGTGGCGGCGGCCCAAAGGTTAGGCTTTTCCACCTGAAGCCGAATATTGGTAGCCGGCGGTAGTATGGCCAACGCCTGTGTCCCTTACTCCAGGTACCGCTGATGCTATCAATGGCAGCCCTTCAATAAGCTCCGCTACGCGCTCTGCTGCAGGTACCACGCTTCCGATCTTGCCAACACCCTGTCCAGCGTAAAGCGAAAGCTTCTGGGCCAGGCGCGGCTTGTCTATCGCACGTGCGCCGCCCCCGATGAAGCGCAGGAGATTCCACTTGTCGCGGTTGGGGATGACCCTATGCGGCGTGCCGTACTTCCAGCCAAACGAATACCCAGTCCTGTACTCGGTATCGTCTACAGTGGCCTCGACGATCTTCTGCTTGTACAGCGGATGGGCATTCGACTCCTCGCTGGCCACGAAGGCGGTGCCGACTAGAACGCCGGCTGCTCCGAGTTCCATTGCCGCCCGAACATCGTCGCGGGTTACGATGCCGCCGGCCGCTAACACCGGTCGTCCTTGTGCAATATCGAGCAACGACGGCAACAAGGACATGAGCCCGATGGTGCCCCTGTTCAGATGGCCGCCACCTTCACTACCCTGCGCTGTAAGCATGTCCGCTCCGCGCTCGAGCGCCAGTCGGGCAAGCTTGACCGAACCGACCTGCACCATGACGACAATGCCCGCATCCTTGGCTCGCGCGATCATGTCGGCATACTGCTCATCCTCCGCGTAAAACAGGGTCAGCATCTTCGGCTTTTCCTGGAGGATGACCTGGAACTGCGCTTCGAAAACGTCCGGACCTCCGAACGACGGGACAAGGTTCACTCCAAACGGCTTGTCAGTGAGTTCCCTGGTTTCCTGGATCCACTTGCGCAAGGTCTTTGGTGGTAGCCGCAGTCCACCTACCGTACCCATCCCTCCGGCATTCGCCACCGCTGCGACGAGCTTAGGACCAGAAATCGCGGCCATGCCGGCGAGAAAAATCGGGTAGCGGACACCGCATAGCCGGGTGACTTGGTTCCCAGGGAAATCCGAAATGAGGTTGTTCATGACTTCACAGCTCCACTTGTTTACCGAGCATTCGCTTCAAGGAATCGTTCTTCAAGACGAGGTGGTTTTTCAGCGCGCCAAAGATGTGCAGCGCCAGACCTGCGAGAAAGGCTGTTGCACCAACGTTGAAGAGAATTTCGATTACCCGTTGAAGCTGCGCGTTGGGTTCGACGAGGGCTGGTAAAGCAAGTCCACCTGGCAGAGCGATCGCCTCTCCAGCAGCCGACTTGGCAAGCCAAGCCGCGATTGGTAGCAGCACCATCGCTAGTGCCAAGGCTACTGCGACTGATCTACTGATAATCACCTCGATGGGGTTGGGCGTGCCGACGGGCAGCGGATGGTAGGAGGTCACCCTCGCCCAGAATCGATATATCGAAACGAGGAATAGAAAGATGCCCAGCAGGTTTTGCATCTGAGTCAGTTCCATTTGCCGCGATTCATCGGCAGCCTGAGAAATCGCAATGGCCAAACCGATGATCGAAAACAGCAGTGCTGCGACTATCCAGTGCAGCATGACAGTGATGGGCGAGAACCTCAGACCGTTGTCTCTTAGTTGCATGATTGCCTCCGTAGTTGCGTTATCTGCGAGTAGGGGCGGGCAGCAACCTGGACCACGCCGCGAGGCATGATTCCAGGTCGTGGATCGGGTGCTGCCCGATAAGTGTTAGTGGCTGACTGCGCCGGATGCGCCGAGCCCGGTCTGTGCACGGACGAACTGATTTTCGAAGTCGTCCCGCTCGCGTTTAGCCCGATAACTACGGTCCGTGATTGAGCCGAGCCAGGCGAAGAGGAAGGCAAGGTTCATTGAGATGATTGCCGGGTAGTCAAAGGGGAAGACCGCATCGGTATTGCCCAGTATCTTGACCCAGACGGCCGGTGAGAGGATGACAAGACTGACCGAACTCACTAGGCCCGCTGCGCCGCCGATCAATGCACCGCGCGTTGTCAGCCCTTTCCAGTACATGGAGAGAGCCAAGATCGGGAAATTCACCGACGCTGCGACGCCAAAGGTGAGTGCTACCAGGAAGGCTATGTTCTGCTCCTTGAACAGAATGCCCAGTGCCACGGCCACCACGCCGATGCACACAGAGGCAATTCTCGACACCCTCCGTTCACTCGCCACGTCAGCATGACGCTTCTTGACCACCATGACGTAGAGGTCATGCGAGATCGCCGAAGTACCTGCCATCGTGAGACCCGCAACCACAGCCAGAATCGTTGCAAAAGCTATGGCTGAAAGGAATCCGAGCATCAAATCGCCTCCCAGCGCCTTTGCCAGGTGCATGACTGGCATGTTGCCGCCACCGATGAGTTTTCCGCCGAGCTGGCCAGCTTCAAAGAAGGCGGGGTTCTTCCCCACGATCACGATGGCGGCCATGCCCAGCACCGCAACGACCAGGAAAAAGAAACCGATGAAACCTGTAGCGACGAACACCGACTTGCGCGCCTGTTTGGCGTCCGGGACGGTGAAGAACCGCATGAGGATGTGGGGCAGCCCGGCCGTTCCGAACACGAGCCCGATCGACAGCGAAATCATGGCCACTGGGTCGGACACCAACTTGCTCGGCAGCAGCACTGCGCTTCCACTCTGATGGGTGGCGACCACCTGCTCGAACAGTGTGTTGAGCGAGAAGCCGAATTGGGCCAGGGCCAGCGTAGCGAGGAAGGTGCCACCAAACAGCAAAAGCACCGCCTTGATGATCTGCACCCATGTCGTCGCGACCATGCCACCGAAGGTGACGTAGATCGCCATGAGCAGACCGACCACGATTACCGCATAGTTGTAGGGGAGGCCGAAAAGCAATTGGATCAGTTGACCTGCGCCGACCATCTGCACGACGAGGTAAAAGCACACCACGGTCAGTGAGCCGAAGGCCATCAGCGTGCGAATCCGGTTTTGGTCGAGCCGATAAGCAGCTATGTCCGCGATGGTCACGCGCCCCAAGTTTCGAATGCGCTCGGCAAACAGGAACAGGAGGAGTGGCCACGCCACGAAGAAGCTAATCGCATAGATCATGCCGTCGTAGCCGTTGAAGAAGATCATGCTGGTCAGGCCGAGCAGGGCTGCAGCCGACATATAGTCGCCAGCCAAGGCCAAGCCGTTCTGGAATCCGGTGATCCCGCCGCCGGCGGTGTAGAAGTCCTCCATCGACTTGGTCTTGGACGCGGCCCAGTAGGTGATGCCAAGAGTTGCCACCACGAACACCAGGAACATTGCGATCGCCGTCAAATTGATCGGCTGCTTTTCGACCGCCTCCAGTGCCCCTGGCGCAGCAGACGCGGCCGTCGCCCAGCCCAGCAGGACCGAGATAATCAGGAACTGACTTGTGCGATTCATTACTGCTCTCCCGCGAGGATCTTTGCGGTGAGCTCGTCGAATTCGCCATTTGCGCGGCGAATGTACAAGCCCGTCAACAGCCAGGCGCCGACAATCAGCACGACACTGATCGGCCAGCCGATCGTCACGATGCTGGCGGCGGAGAACCGCGCTGCAAGCACCTCTGGCATGAAGCCGGCGACGTAAATGAAGGCGAAATACGGGAGCAGGGTCGCCGCAGTGAGGCATGCGACAAATCTTCTGCGGCGTCTTACCAGTGCGACAAACAGGGGGTTCGTGCGAATCCCGGCGAGTGCATTCGGTTCCACTTCTTTGTCTCCGTCTAGCAGTGATTGTTGACCCTCAGTCCCTCGGGAGATTCGTGGGCTTCGGCTTCTTGTTCGACGGACGATAGGCCGATCATTTGATCTCAACAAATGATGTTTGGTGATGCGTGCGATCTTTTTTGGTGAACCATTGCGGATGAAGATCAACGCAAATCTGCGTGCATTTCGCCTGTGGGGCCACTGGGCTGTGTCCCATTTACGGCACGGCTATGCAGGGTGGGCGGCTTGCGAAACCCATCAACGATGCCGATGGGTTTCGCTCCGCTCGCTGAATGGACAAGCTACGATGATGGTTCACAATTAGTGATCCAATGCATCACTAATCATCATTTTACGTGAATTTATTGGGACCCTATCGTCACTGGAAGTCGGTTGGCTCTATGGCAACCGCTTATGGAGCCTGGCTTTGGCAGTTGCTGAAAGCCATCGGTCCGCCGCTTCCGTGAACAAGAAGAGATCCCAATGGAACACATACTTCCCCCCCTGCCGTACGAGAAGAGTGCGCTGCTTCCCTACCTGTCAGTGGAAGCCTTCGACTACCACTACTCCAAGCACCATCAGGCATACGTGACGAATCTGAATGGCCTGATAAAGGGAACGCCTTATGAAGGTGCGCAGCTGGAGGAAATCGTCACGACGGCTCCCGCTGGTGCGATCTACAACAACGCCGCTCAAGTCTGGAATCACACCTTCTTCTGGAACTCGATGACGCCTGCGGGTGGCAATGAACCCACTGGCTTGCTGGCCGAGGCCATCCAGGGCAAGTGGGGAAGCTTAGGCGCTTTCAAGGCCGCATTTCGCGCCTCCGCTATCGGCAATTTCGGCTCGGGCTGGACCTGGTTGGTCAAGAAGGGCGATGGCTCGGTCGATGTGCTCAACACCGGCGCAGCGGGCAATCCGCTGACCAGTGGCGACAAGCCGCTCCTGTGCCTCGATGTCTGGGAACACGCCTATTACATCGACTACCGCAATGGGCGCCCCGTCTTTGTCGATGTCTTCCTCGACAAGTTGGCCAACTGGGCCTTCGCCGAAGCCAATTTCGCCTGACCCAGCGCTGTTTCGCTGAGGAACGTTCCACCTACCTTTCTACTTCGATTGGAGACACCCGTCATGACCAGTCAGCCAGTTAGCATCGATCATTTCATCCACGGCCGCGTGACGCCTGGCACTTCCGGCCGCGCGCAGAATGTCACCAACCCGTCTACCGGTGTAGTGACCGGCGAGGTGGCCCTGGCCTCTGCCCAAGAGGTCGATGAAGCAGTGAAGTCCGCAGCAGCCGCCTTTCCGGCCTGGTCGAACTTGCCGCCGCTGCGTCGGGCACGCGTCATGTTCAAGTTCCTGGAGCTGCTGAACCAGCATCGCGACGAGCTGGCTCGAATGATCACGGCTGAACACGGCAAGGTCTTCACCGATGCCCAGGGCGAAGTCACCCGTGGTATCGAGATCGTCGAGTTCGCCTGCGGCATCCCGCAGCTGCTCAAGGGCGATTACACCGAGCAGGTCTCTACCAACATCGACAACTGGACCATGCGCCAGCCGCTGGGTGTGGTGGCGGGAGTCACCCCATTCAACTTCCCGGTGATGGTGCCCATGTGGATGTTCCCGGTGGCCATCGCCTGCGGCAACACCTTCGTGCTCAAGCCCAGCCCGATCGATCCCTCGCCCTCGCTGTTCATGGCCGAGTTGCTCAAGCAGGCCGGTCTGCCCGACGGCGTGTTCAATGTCGTGCAGGGCGACAAGGTGGCCGTCGACGCGCTGCTGGATCACCCGGATGTGATGGCAGTGAGTTTTGTTGGCTCGACGCCCATCGCCAACCACATCTACGAAACCGGTGCTCGCCACGGTAAGCGCATACAGGCGCTGGGCGGCGCTAAGAACCACATGGTGGTCATGCCCGACGCCGATATCGATCAGGTGGTCGATGCCCTCATGGGCGCAGCCTTCGGCTCGGCCGGCGAGCGTTGCATGGCCATCTCCGTGGCCGTCCTGGTGGGCGATGTCGCCGACAAGCTGATGCCCAAGCTGGTGGAGCGCACTGAGACGCTCAAGGTTCTCGACGGTATGAACCTGGCTGCCGAGATGGGCCCCATCGTGTCGGAGGCGGCGCGTCAGCGCATCACCGGCTACATCGAACAAGGCGTCGCGGAAGGTGCGCGGCTGCTGGTCGATGGCCGTGGCTTTGACGGCAAGCAGGCCGGCTCGAACTGCGACCATGGCTTCTGGCTTGGCGGTACCGTGTTCGACCACGTCACACCTGAGATGAAAATTTACAAGGAGGAGATCTTCGGCCCGGTGCTAGCTTGCGTGCGGGTGAAGGATTTCGCCGAGGCGGTAGAGCTGATCAACGCGCATGAGTTCGGTAACGGCACCGCGTGCTACACCCGAGATGGTCACATCGCGCGTGAGTTCGCACGCCGCATTCAGGTTGGCATGGTCGGTATTAACGTGCCGATTCCTGTGCCCATGGCCTGGCACGGGTTTGGCGGTTGGAAGCGCTCGCTCTTCGGCGACACCCATGCCTACGGTGAAGAGGGCGTGCGCTTCTACACCAAGCAGAAGTCGATTATGCAGCGCTGGCCGAACAGCATTGCCAAGGGCGCTGAATTTGTCATGCCCACCTCTCAGTAACCAACCGCGGCGCTCGTCGACGGGCGCCGTGTCATGAAGCTGGGACCTCCGAGAAATTTTGAAGAGCGTTCGCAGCACTGTAGGGCGGCAACCATGCCGACCTCCGGAGAGCTGGTCGTCGTGTTCTCGCTCCCTCCCGCCGGCCCTGGCGACAGGGTTGGTGGCTCTTGCGTCCCGGTCCGCGTCATGACCGGTTTGGGTTGCGTGCGGTCGACGGTCCGCACGCAACCCCGTTCTCCGTAAATCGAGGGCAAGGCCTCGTGCGGGCTGTCGCCGGAATCACATGCATTGGACCGCTTGGGGTCCTCGTTCATCTGAAACTTTCCTAGGTACCTTTTATGCTGACAGACACTCAACGCGACATCATCAAGGCGACAGTTCCGTTGTTGGAAACCGGTGGTGAGGCGCTTACCACACACTTCTACAAGTTAATGCTTAGCGAATACCCGGAAGTTCGCCCGCTGTTCAACCAGGCTCACCAAAGCAGCGGCGCGCAGCAGCGAGCGCTTGCAAACGGCGTACTTCAGTATGCGCGCCATATCGACAGGCTCGAGGCTCTCGGCCCACTGGCCGCGCAGATCGTAAACAAGCACGTGTCACTGCAGATTCAACCTGAACACTACCCCATCGTCGGCACCTGTTTGCTGCGCGCTATCCGCGAAGTGCTGGGCTCGGACTTAGCGACCGATGAAGTGATTGCGGCCTGGGGGGCGGCATACCAGCAGCTCGCCGATATTCTGATTGAGGCCGAGCGCGAGGCCTATGCTTCCCTGGCTGCCGCGCCTGGAGGGTGGCGAGGCGGTCGTGAGTTTCGCGTGGTCCGCAAGGTGCCTGAGAGCGTCGAAATCAGCTCTTTCTACCTGGAGCCCGTTGATGGTGGTTCGGTGGTGGACTTCAAGGCGGGCCAATACATCAGTCTGCGCCTGATCGTGGGTGGCCAGGAAATTCGTCGTAACTACTCGCTGTCAGCCGCCGCCAATGGACGTGGCTATCGCATCAGTGTCAAGCGCGAGCCCGGTGGAGTGGCCTCCAATTACCTGCATGACCTTGTGAGCGAGGGAAGCACTCTGGAGCTGTTCCCGCCAGCTGGGGAGTTCACGCTCAACGACAGCAACAGACCCCTGGTGCTGATTAGTGGGGGCGTAGGCATCACGCCGACACTGGCCATGGCCGAGGCTGCATTAGCTGGCAGCAATCGCCGCATCATCTTCATCCACTATGCACGCAGTGCACAGGTGCATGCCTTCGGCGAGCAGATCGATTCCTGGGAGTCGCACCACCCGCAGTTTCAACGGTTTGTCGTCTACGAGGAGGTTGAGGCACAGGCACCGCGTGAGCCGGATGCAGTCGGCCGGCCCACATTTGCCCAATTGCAGCAATGGCTACCTGCAGACCTTGATTTCGATGCCTATTTCCTGGGGCCGAAGCCGTTCATGGCCTTCATCAAGCGAACTTTGCGCGAACTGGGCTTGCCCGAGACGAGAGCTCGTTATGAGTTCTTTGGCCCCTCTGAAGCATTGAGCTAGGCCGCCTCCTGGGTCCCAATCTCTGCCACGGCAGGGGCGGGGGGCCAATCGGCCGACTCGAGACTACCCACACAGGACAATCAGTATGCCGCTTCTCAAGTTTGACCTTATCCAGGGACGCAGTGACGAAGAGCTCCGTACCCTCTTGGATGTAGCCCACCACGCCATGGTGCAAGCCTTCGAAGTTCCATCCAGCGATCGTTATCAATGTGTCACGCAGCATCGTCCGGGCGAACTTGTGCTGGAGGACACGGGGCTGGGTTACGCGCGTTCGGCAAGCGTCGTCTTACTGACGATTATTTCGCGGCCGCGCTCGCAGGAGCAGAAGACGGAGTTCTACCGCTTACTGGTCGACAAGCTGCAAACCGAATGCGGTCTATCAGCGGATGATCTAATCGTTTCGCTGGTGGAGAACAGCGACGCGGACTGGTCCTTCGGCCGTGGGAAGGCGCAGTTCCTGACCGGGGAGCTCTAATCGCCGCAGACAAAGCGCTCAGTTAGTCGGCCGGCCAAGTGCCGGAGCTGGGCTCAGAGCAGACTACTGCTCGGGCGCCTGTCCTCGCGTTTAGTCAGTTCGAGGTCGAGCTTACTGCAAGTGCTGCGAACACAAGCTTTCCTCAAATTCCTGGAGTACTGAAATGACCATTAAGCTCTATCACCATCCGCTTTCAGGTCACTCTCATCGCGCACTCCTCGCACTGTCGTTACTTGGTGTGCGGTATGAGCTTGTTTATATCGACCTCAAGACCAAGCAGCAGAAGTCGCCCGAATTTCTAAAGATGAACCCGTTCGGCCAGATCCCCGTATTGGACGACGAGGGGACGATCATCACCGACTCCAATGCCATCTTGGTGTATCTGGCTGCTAAGTACGACGTTGCAAGTCGGTGGATCCCACGTGACCCCAAGGGTGCGGCGCGAGTGCAGGTTTGGTTCTCCGTGGCCGCCGGCCAGCTCGCGTTCGGGCCAGCTGCGGCGCGACGAGTCACTGTCTTTGGCGCTGTGCTGGACACGCAGGACGCTATCGCCCGCTCGCACACCTTGCTCACACTGATGAACAGCGAGTTGGACGGGCGTAGTTTCCTTGTGGGGGATTCGGCCACCTTTGCTGACGTCGCGATCTACAGCTACATCGTCAACGCGCCTGAAGGAAACGTTTCGTTATCGGACTATCCGAACGTTCAGGCTTGGCTCGCACGCGTGGAGGCATTGCCTGGCTTTGTACCGTTCAATACCACTGCAGCCGGCCTTCGAACGACCGCCTAAGCGGGTGCAAAGTCGGTGCTCAACTCCATACATACTTTGAAGGATTGACCATGTCCGCTTATCAAAACGACATCAAGGCCATTGCCGCTCTGAAAGAAGCAAACGGCAACAGCTGGAGCGCTATCAACCCCGAGTCGGTTGCCCGCATGCGCGCCCAGAACCGCTTCAAGACCGGTTTGGATATCGCCAAGTACACCGCGGCCATCATGCGCAAGGACATGGCCGAGTACGACGCCGACTCCTCCGTCTACACCCAGTCCCTGGGCTGCTGGCACGGCTTCATCGGTCAGCAGAAGCTGATCTCCATCAAGAAGCACCTGAAGACCACCAACAAGCGCTACCTCTACCTGTCCGGCTGGATGGTCGCCGCGCTGCGTTCCGACTTCGGCCCGGTGCCCGACCAGTCGATGCACGAGAAGACTGCCGTCGCCAACCTGATCGAAGAGCTCTACACCTTCCTGCGCCAGGCTGACGCCCGCGAACTGGACCTGCTGTTCACCGCGCTGGACGCCGCCCGTGCTGCCGGCGACAAGGCCAAGGAGGACGAAATCCAGGCTCAGATCGACGGCTATGAAACCCACGTGGTACCGATCATCGCCGACATCGACGCCGGTTTCGGCAACCCGGAAGCCACCTACCTGCTGGCCAAGAAGATGATCGAAGCCGGTGCCTGCTGCATCCAGATCGAGAACCAGGTGTCCGACGAGAAGCAGTGCGGTCACCAGGACGGCAAGGTTACTGTTCCGCACGAAGACTTCCTCGCCAAGATCAATGCCGTGCGCTACGCCTTCCTCGAGCTGGGCGTGGATGACGGCGTGATCGTCGCCCGTACCGACTCCCTGGGCGCCGGCCTGACCAAGCAGATCGCCGTGACCAAGCAACCGGGCGACCTGGGCGACCAGTACAACTCTTTCCTGGACTGCGAAGAAATCTCCGCCGCCGAACTGAAGAACGGCGACGTGGTGATCAACCGCGACGGCAAGCTGCTGCGTCCCAAGCGCCTGGCTTCCAACCTGTTCCAGTTCCGCAAGGGCACCGGCGAAGACCGCTGCGTCCTGGACTGCATCACCTCGCTGCAGAACGGTGCCGACCTGCTGTGGATCGAAACCGAGAAGCCCCACGTTGGCCAGATCAAAGGCATGGTTGACCGCATCCGTCAGGTCATCCCGAACGCCAAGCTGGTGTACAACAACAGCCCGTCCTTCAACTGGACGCTGAACTTCCGCCAGCAGGTATTCGATGCGTTCGTTGCCGAAGGCAAGGACGTCTCCGCCTACGACCGCGCCAACCTGATGAGCGTGGAATACGACGAGACCGAACTGGCCCAGATCGCCGACGAGAAGATCCGTACCTTCCAGCGCGACGGTTCGGCTCACGCCGGCATCTTCCACCACCTGATCACCCTGCCGACCTACCACACCGCAGCCCTGTCCACCGACAATCTGGCCAAGGGCTACTTCGCCAACCAGGGCATGCTGGCCTACGTGAAGGGCGTGCAGCGTCAGGAAATCCGCCAGGGCATCGCCTGCGTCAAACACCAGAACATGGCTGGTTCCGACATCGGCGACAACCACAAGGAGTACTTCTCGGGCGAGGCAGCTCTGAAGGCCAGCGGTGAAGACAACACCATGAACCAGTTCCACTAATCGGAACTGCCAGCGGCCGACCACGCACCGGCCGGATATGGCGTGTCGGAGAACCCCGGTGCATGCACCGGGGTTTCCGGCCTTAGACGAGAGCGCATGGTGAACTTCATGTTCAGCGATGAAGACCAAGACCTCAGCAATTTCGGACGCGATGATTTTTTCAATGACGGCGGTAGCGCAATCTCGGCCTGGGGCATCGACCGGCGCATGACGGAGCACCTCCACGCCCAGGGCATCAGAACCGCCTGGGATTTGGCCCAAGCTGACGCCTGTTCGGCCAGGCGGCGTTCCCGTGGCGCCGGATTGGGGTATGTGCCGGGAATTGATGAGCCAGAGCTATACAACGCGGCTCGATCAGTTGTGGGCAGTCTTTTGAGGCGTCACGGAGGGACGGTGTTTCGACGAAGGCGTGTATTGCAGTAGGGGATGAGTTGGCTGGGGTCGGAATCCGCCCCCAGGCCGGAGATTACTGGAGCCAGGATTTCACAGTTTCTGCGCCAAACTCGGCTTTCCAGGCATTCAAGACTTTGTGATTGCCGCCTTTGGTTTCGACAATTTCATTGGTGTGGGGGTTCTTGTAAGTCTTGACGGTGCGCTCGCGGCGTTTGTCCTTGGCAGGCGCAACAGCCTCGCGGCGGACCGACGGATCCAGGATGTTGATAACCGCTTTGAGGCCGAAGTCGTACTCTTTCAGGAGGGCCTTGAGTTTGTTCTCGAACTCAATCTCGCGCTTAAGCTCGCCGTTATTTTTGAGGTTCTCCAATGCGGCAAGCTGCTCAGCAAGTTGCGCCTCAAGGCGTTTGAATTCTGCAATTTTGCTCATCGCGTAATCCTTAGAAAGATTGCCCACTCGGGCTGACCGTTAGGTTCATTGATAATGTACGCGAAAGGCTTGATGAGTTCTGCTGCGGAATGCCCCAGTGCCGGACATCATGAAAGAATTTGTCGACCGGCAAGAGGGCTATGCCGGCCAGGTGCGCAAGTTTTTCCTGGGCAAGCGTGTGCTTTGCTGCGATGAATCAGGCGCCTACCAGAAGCCCTTTATCGCACTGAGGATGTTCAAGGAGGTATTTGAGGAAGGAAAACGCTACCGGATTCTGGACATCTCCACTCTGCCGGTGTTCACCCCTGCCGACTTGGAGTACAGCGCCGAGGTGCCGTTCTGTGATGAGGACTACGACAGCACCGTCAGCGGCCTACGCAGCATCGACCTTGCCGCCGGCGACGACGAGTCCCTCACGGTGATCCGGAACGGCCTGACAGTAGCTGACGTGCGAACGGCCAGCGAGTTCGAGATCGATTCTGAGGGCACTGCTCTGTTCTGGGCGCTGGAGCTCGACTATGCGCTCAACCGCGTCAGCATCGATATGTCTCCCAATGCAGGGATTCACTACCTGATGAACCTCGGCACTGTGGCCATCTACAAAGATTTGCACGGTGAATGGGATCGCATGCTGAGGATGGCCAAGCAGATCTGGCGAAGTGGCCTGCAGCCGAACCTGCAAGATCCCCAGGCCTTGGTCGCAAAACTCGGTGGCAGTCAGCACGGCCAACTGGGCTTTGGATTCTGACTTAGCGCTTAACCCTTGGGGGCGTCTTCCCTGGCCTTGAGGGTTGGAATGAAGGTACCGGTTGGAAGCACCAAGCGCAGCGGGTTCACCGGAGAGGCGGTGAATCCGAGGCTGCCGTAGTAAATCGCCGCATCCACATCCTTGGCGTCTACCGCAAGGAACGCCACGCCTGCATGTTTCGAGCTCGCGTACCCCGAGTGCGGCCGACAGGGCCATCCAGATCGCAATTCCCCATCGGGCCGGCAAACTGTCGGTGCAGTGGCCGGGCAACGACCCTGAAGGCTGCGCCCGCTTTCTGCGCGAGCTGCTGAAGTGATCCGCATCGAGCGCATCTGGCTCGCCACCGAGCCGCTGGACATGCGCGCCGGCACCGAAACCGCGTTGGCCCGGGTGGTTCAAGTGTTCGGTGCGGCGCAGCCGCACTGCGCCTACCTGTTCACCAACAAGCGCGCCAACCGGATGAAGGTGCTGGTGCACGATGGCTTCGGCATCTGGCTGGCCGCTCGCAGGCTCAATCGAGGGCGCTTCGTCTGGTCGGGCAATTGGCAGGGACAGCAGTTGGAACTCAGCCCCGAGCAGTTGCAGGCCCTGGTGGTCGGCCTACCTTGGCAGCGTCTTGGGCCCGATGCCGAGATCAGGCTCCTGTAGCCGGGGTGCAATTAGGCCAATGGCCTATCGCCGAGGGGGCCGACAATCCGCACACTCGGCGCCATGAATCCTGCCGCTTTCGATCACCTGACACCCGAGCAACTGCGCCAACTGGCCGCGCAGTTGAGTCAGCGCGTCGATCACCTGGAAACGCTCAACCAGCGGTTGAACCACGAACTCGCCGTGCTGCGGCGCCACCGCTTCGCCCGCCGCAGCGAGCAGCTCAATGCCGACCAGCTCAACCTGCTGGACGAGATGATCGATGCCGACATCGCCGCCATCGAGGCAGAGCTTGAGGCGGCCCGACCAGAGCCCGCCAAGCGCTCGCTACGGCAGCAGCCCAAGCGAGCGCCGCTGCCGGCCGAGCTGCCGCGCACGCTGATACTTCACGAGCCGGACAGCACCCAGTGTGCCTGCGGCTGCCAGCTCAAGCGCATCGGCGAAGACGTCAGCGAGAAGCTCGACTACACCCCGGGCACCTTCACCGTCGAGCGGCATATCCGTGGCAAGTGGGTCACGCGTTGGGCCAGCACGGCTTCGCGCAGGGCATCGACCAGCGGCTGGAGCTGCACGCCGGTTTGCCCAACCCACTGCGCCAGCGTCGAACGAGCGATGGCCAGGCCGGCACGGCCGAAGATCTTTTCCTGCCGGTACAGCGGCAGGTGGTCGGCGAATTTGGCCACCATCACGTGCGCCAACAGGCCGGCGGTGGGGATGCCCTTGTCGATCACCTGCGCCGGCACTGGCGCCTGGATCAGCGTTTCGCATTGGCGGCAGGCCCATTTCCCTCGCACATGCTGTTCGACGGTGAACACGCCCGGCGTGTAATCCAGCTTTTCGCTGACGTCTTCACCCACGCGTAGCAGTTGGCAGCCGCAGGCACACTGGGTGTTGTCCGGTTCGTGATGGATCACGGTGCGCGGGAGCAGCGGTGCCAGCGTTGCACGCTTGGGCTGCTGGCGTGTTTCGGTCGGCGCAGCCGGCGGATTGACCGCTTTCAGCTCCGCCTCGATGGCCACGATGTCGGTGTCGAGCAGGTCATCCAGCAGGCGGCCCTGATCAGGGCTGAGTTGCTCGCTGCGCTTGGCAAACTTGTGCCGCTTGAGGATGGCGATTTCGTGGGTGAGGTTCTCGATAACCGTTTGGTCGCGGTGGATCTTCTTGCCCATCAGGTCGACCTGCGTGACCAACTGCGCGGCCAGTGCACGCAGTTGGTCAGGGGTCAGTTGGTCGAGGTTGGGCGAGGCAGTTATGCCGCTGATTGTGCCAGAGTAGGCGGTCAGCGGAGATAAACCGATGGGCTAATGGCAGGTGCTACAGCACTGTGATCGCGCCGGCTGCACCGACCCGCTGCCAGGGTAGACCCAGTACCAAAGCCTGAAGTTGCTCGGTGTCGAGTTCGACTTCCGAGCCGTGCCGGATGCCTGGCCAGTGAAACTTGCCCTGGTTCAAGCGCCGCGCGGCCAGCCAGATACCCACGCCGTCATGCACCAGGACTGTCATGCGGTTGGCCTCATCTTTTTGCGCGCACTGTGATATCCCTTTCGATTCGCATAACACGTGACTTTGCGTTTAACTGCCGGTCAAACGATCCGCTTTCCCAGACTACGTTTCGATACTTGAACCGCCGGTTCGGAATCGCTGCCTGTATTCCACCGGACTGATGGACAGCCGCTTTACGAAAACTCGCCGCAAACTGTCCGCTCCATCGAAACCGCATTTGTACGCAATCTCTTTAATCGACTGCTCAGTGGCTTCCAGATGACGCCGTGCAGCATCGATGCGTGCATCTGCGAGGAAGGACATCGGAGGAACGCCTGTTTCTTTTGCGAAGAGCCTTGTGAGATTTCTGGGGCTCATGTGGACCCGTTCGGCTAGTGAAACCAATGTGTGATCAAGATGCAGGTTCTCAAGTACGAATTCCTGGACAGCCTGAACCTGTGTGCCGACGTTGCCCTGCATCTCAAGCATTGGGCTGAATTGTGATTGCCCACCTGCACGTCGAAGATAAACGACAAGGTACTTGGCAACGTCAATGGCCATGCGCTTACCGAAATCTTCCTCGATCATGAGCAGTGAAAGATCAATGCCAGCAGTCACGCCGGCTGTTGTGTAGATGATCCCGTCCTTGACGTGAATGTGGTCGGGATCAACACGCGCCGAAGGAAATAACTCGCTCAGATGTGCCGCATCCATCCAGTGCGTGGTCACTGACTTATGGTCGATCAACCCGGCAGCTCCCAATGCAAATACGCCATTGCAGATGGCCGCAAGCCGCCGACACGATCTGCTCTGCTCTTTGAGCCAGTCACACAGCACCGAGTCGGAGTAGACATCAAATATTCCCAGCCCGCCGGGAACAATCACGGTGTCCAGATTCGGGCAAGGGTCGAAGATGGTTCGATCCGGAATCACCGTCAGACCACTGGATGACAGCAGGGGGCTGCGTGTTGTACCGATGGTGAGCATCTCGTACTCACAGGCTCCCTGACTCAACACCTTCACTTGGGCGAACGCGTCTTTCGGACCTGCAATGTCCAGCAATTGGAATCCCGGGAAAACCAGGAGACCCACGATTATTTTCTTCATGCGCCGTTCCTGATCGATCGCTGTAGCCATCTTGCTCGCAGAGAGCCGTGAGGGTACAGCCACAATGCGGCTACTCTGGAGTTCTTATCGTGTAGCAAAAGGTGAGCCAGAGGTTATCGATTCTCCAGCTTGCTGGCGAACGTACCACCACCCACTAAGACCACCTAATGCGATCCAGAAGGTCGCATTGACCAGCATCGAGGCCACCCGGAATTGTGCCTGCAGCTCACCGGGTGCCAGTGTATGGTGATGCGCTGGCTGTGGCGCGCCGTAGATGTGCGGTGCTGCGATCAGCAGGACCGCAACCACACGCCAGAGCCAATGCCTGCCAAACACCAGCAACCCGAGCCCGATCGCCGTTGCCAGGGCCGTCACGCCCCACCAGTCTTGTCGGGAGGAGAGTTCAGCTGCCATCGTTCCCGGCAGCTCGGGCGGCAAGCCTGCTGATGGCGCAAGGTAGAACGTGCCGTAACCTGCCAAGCCCCACAGCACCCCATGCCAGGATTTGGTTGGAGAGCGCAGGTTGTAGAGCGCGCAAAGGAGCAGCGCGAATCCAACGGCTACTACGAGATCCCCGCCAAAGGTCGACAACGTGCGTTGCCATCCATCTGCAGGAGACCATGCTTCGGCGTCGTGTTCATGTTCGTGAGCACCCACAGCATGCTCATGCGCCGGCCGTTCCTGAACGTGCTCATGGGGCACGTCAGCGCTCTCAAAGACCTCGGCCTGCAAAATCAACGGTGTGATCCAGAGGCTTTGCATCAGCGTCAGTAGGAGCGCGGCAATGGCGCCGGTGTAGCAAGCGGTGGAGAGGATGCGTTTGAACATGCCCAAGTGCTCCGCGAAGATTTAGTGGCAGGGGAAGCCCGAACTGTGTCGGGTGTCATGCGCAGCGTTATGGACCAGTTCGAGGTGAGAGAAGCCCGCGAAATACACTAGGGACATCCCCAGAAGAATCGAGGCGAGAGTGGCCAGCAGTCGATGACTGCGAGATTGGCTTGAAGCACGTGTCAGTGCAGTGGTGGTCATGCGATGTTCCTCAAATCAGTGGTGGTGCTTTCAGATTTCGTTTCGATCAAGCGCGCCTGGAGCTCATCGGTATCCAGAAGCGAATGCTCCTGAAGCACCTTGATCAGCGCCTCGAGATAGCGCTCGTAGTAGTCCCATGGTGGTTGGTTATCGCAGGGCAACTGCTCCCAGGTCGATATCGACCCGATCAGGTTTTGACGAAAGGCTTCCCACTCGAAATGGCCGGCTTTTGACAGCGCTAGAGCCAGGCCGTAGAGGCTGCGCTGCCAGTCTTGAGTGAATTGCAAACGACCATGGGAGCGGGGTGGTGAGTCCTTCTGGCCGAGCATGCTGTTGACAGCAAATTCCTCGAATCGAGTAAACATGGCACTCTCCTCAGATTGCGGGCAGTTCGATTAAAGCGACGCCCATCATCGACTCTGGCGTAACCAGCGCTGCGAGTTGTTCTTCGTTCAGATGCTCGGAGTTGGCAGGGCGTTCGGGTACGACGAACCAACGGATCTGTGCGCTGCTGTCCCACACCTCAACCTTGGTCTCGGCACCGACAGGGACGCCGAACTCTTTCAACACTGCTCGTGGCTCACGCACGCCGCGGGCACGAAAGACCGGGTCTTTGTACCAGTACGGTGGGAGGCCGAGGATGGGCCACGGATAGCAGGAGCACAGGGTGCAGATGATGAGGTTATGCACGCCCGGAGCATTGGCCACCGCCAACATGTGCTCACCTTCTGCGCCATCCATTCCTTGGGCCAAGTTCAGTTCGGCGATCGCCTTAGGGGTATCAGCCAGCAAACGTGCCTTGTATTCAGGATCTACCCAGGCACGGGCGACAATCTTGGCACCATTGAATGGCCCGGCCACCGTTTCGAAGTGGGCCAGGACGGTGTCGACCGAATCACTGCCGATTACGCCTTTCTCGATCAGAAGTGCTTCCAGCGCACGCACTTTCGCGGCGCTCTCGGCTTCACGTTGTTTCTCATAGTCGAATAGTTGGCTCATTGAAAAACTCCGTTGTTAGGTAGGGGGCTCAGTGCTGGAATGACCGATCTCGTCCAGTCAGCGGGTATCGGCACGAGGGTTTGGGATCAAACCGGCGCTTGCACGTACGCCTCAAACAAATCTGCATATATCATCGTGTTGGGTTCGCTTTTCTCGACACCCCAGATATCCGCCGCGTCGAACGCCACGCGATACACCGGCATGGGCTTGCCAATGCCATCCAAGCCGGTATTGACGAAGTACGCGAATGCCCCCGGATACACTTCAACGATCTTGCCGGGCTTGCTACGCAGGTATCCTGGCAAGCGGGTGTGATCGACGGCGGCCGGGTCAGCGACCGTTACCGAGTCACCCGCGGCGAACAACGGTTTGCCGGCACAAGGCCGCATTCCCGAGTCACCTTGCTCCAGATATCGGACGATCTGTTCACGGATTGGCGCGCTCGGTTTGTCCGGGAGAGGTGCATCAGGTTCTTTGCGGTAGAAGTCGGCGCGGCTCTTGAACTCTTCCTCACTGATGTAGCCCTGATTGATGAAAAAGCTCGAGATCCCTCCCAGCCATTTTTCGTAGTAGCGAAATTTGAAGTATTCGAATGGCTGCATGCCCTCTGCACCGGTACGAAGTGACGCCCAGGTCCAGTCACTCTTGAAGCTCGTAGGGAGAGTGTCCATCGGGTACCTAGGCAGTGAGTCGATCAGGTGAGCACTCTCAGCCATCATTGTGGTGTGGATACCGAAGATCCGCTTTTCCCATTCCTGGACAAAAACCCTCTTCTCAAAATCCACAGGCCCAAGGTTTTCCAAGCCACCGAGGTAATGTTGTAGTTTCATGTGGCGCTCCAGTGTGAGGTGCAAGATCAGGCCAATCGCGTACGCGGTTTGCTGGTCAACGCATCGCCAAGGCGCTCGGAGATATAGCCAAACACCGCGCCCGTGATCAGCGCAGCAGCGGCGATTAAGGCCGGGTTTTCCAGCCCCGGCGTTGTCATCGGCTTCCCTCCGACGGCGGTGGTGCCGACCGTGGATGCGAAACCCCAAACGATTGCCGGTAGGATGCTCAGCAACGGTATTTTCGATGCTTGCACCATTAGCGCACTTCCTGCGCCCACCAGGATTGCGATGACCAATGGCGCTTCACTGACGGTGGCGATGCCTAGCAGAACCAACGAGCTGATGATCAGTCCCACCAGGTTGGACGCGACGCTGCGTATAAACCCGGCATTGCCGCCGCCGACGATGAAGAACGACGCCCAGGCGATGAAGGTGACCCACACTGGCACTGGCCACACTGTGGCGGTGAGGTAGGTGTCCAGAACTGCGAGTAACCCGATGCTGACGGTGTAGGCTTCTTGCTTTTTCATAGTCTTTTTTCCTGTCTTATGGGGATGGGGTTGTATCGGGCAGGTTTGAACGCTCAAGCAGCGTGAAGACAATCAAGAAAGCCCTGGCGCAACTGTTCGCGGTCCAGATCACGACCGATGAAAACGAAGCGGTTGTCACGAGGTTCGTCAGCTTCCCAGCGTGGGCCAGGCATGGCCTCCAGCAGCATGTGGACGCTGTGGAAGTGAAAGCGGCGGGCCTCGCTGGCGAAGTTCAATAGACCCTTCATGCGCATCAGGCGCTGGCCCTGATCATTCACCAATTGGTTGACCCAGCGATGGAACCGGTCAGCGTCCAGCGCGCCCGAGGTGACCACTGAACACGATGAGATGGAAGTGTCATGCTCGTGGTCGTGGTCTTCTTCTTCGAGGATGTCGGGCTCGATCATCAGGAGGTTGGGAAGGGAGAAACGCTTGGTGCCGAGCAGCGCGTCGATGGGGGCCTCGGAGTTGACACTCCGCACCACAGTAGCAGTGCGGTTAACCATCCGAACCTCGTTTTGAATCGCTCTCAGCACTTCCTCACTGACCAGATCGATCTTATTGACGATCAGCGTGTCGGCGAAAGCGATCTGTTCACGGACAATCTCGTCGCTCAGTTGCTGCTGCAGATGCAGGGCGTCGATGACCGTGATCACTGATTCGAGGTCAACCTGACTACGAAGGTCCGGGTCGGCAAGAAAGGTCTGTAGAACTGGCGCCGGATCGGCCAGGCCTGACGTTTCAACGACCAACCTATCCAGACGATGGCCCGCAAGATCCAGCATCTCTTTCACACTGGCAACAAGATCCGCACGCACGGTGCAGCATACGCAGCCATTATTGATTTCTATCAGCGCCTCCTGCTCGGAGACGATGAGTTGGCCATCGATTCCGACCTCACCAAACTCGTTGACCACTACGCCGATTCGAAACGCTTCGTTCTGGCCCAGCAAGTGATTGACCAGAGTGGTCTTGCCCGCGCCGAGAAAGCCGGAAATGACCGTGACGGGGATTTTTTCAGCTCGCATGATGGATACCGTTATGCAGTGGAGGTCATTGCTGTCGGAGCAGCGTGAATCCTCCGTTGCGATATCTAGTCCAGCTTTTGGACCGTGTCCTCTGACACCTTTTTGTTGTCACATTTGGTTTGGACTGATGTCCATAATGCTCCAGTCGAACCCAAAAGGACGAGCAGTGCTGTCCAGGCTTTTTATTTGAATGGCTTGCTGGCCTGACATAACAGCACCACTTTGGGGCCGCGCGCTCCAAAATGGCTGACTTGGAAGCCGTCTCATTCAAATTGCCTGGGGCGGGAGGAGGAGGGGGGCTAACTCGTGCCAGGACAGACCAGGGGGGAGGGCCAGATACACATTGGTACACGTCCAACTGACGCTAAGTATCGAAAACGGCACATAAGAGAAGTAGAAGGCCACCTACGCGAAGGCTCCCTTCGTGGACTGGCGCTGATGGATCCAGATTGTCATCGATCAAGCGGATGAGCTCGGTTGGGCACCCGCAAACGTGCACTACGAGCAATTCAATTCAGGTGTTGTGGGGCTTCACAACACAGGCTTCACGGTCAACCTGACGTTGTCGGGACGTAGTCTCGAGGTCAGGGCAAATCAGACCCTGCTAGATGCGCTGTTGGAGCAGGGCGTAGATGCGTACTACGACTGTCGCTCCGGTGTGTGTGGTTCATGCATGGTGCCAATGACGGCTGGCCAGTCAGATCACCGGGATACATTCCTCAGCGAAGCCGAAAAACAAGAAAACTCTTTGATCTGCACTTGTGTGTCCCGGGCGATGCCTGGTGTCACGCTCGAGCTGGACATCTGAGATCTGCATCGCGGGGATCTCCGATATCCCCGTGTCCATTCGCTACTACAGGAGATATCGCCATGACCCTTCGTCGTCCTTCTCGCAAAGACATTCTGGCAATCAGCGGGCGAACCCATATCGATATGACAGACAAGGAGCTCGATATCGTCGAAACCATGATCGCCGGCAACCTCGATGTTTACGACGTCCTCGATCAGATTCCTGACGATGTGCAGCCGGTGACGCCGGCCATCCGTATTTCCGGAAATCGACCGACTCCGGAAGAAGATCCCTACAATGGCATTGTCCGGCGCTGCGACGTTCGCGCCACTGCTGTGAGTGATGGTCTGCTCAGCGGCAAGACCATCGGTATCAAGGACACAATCTGTGTAGCTGGAATCCCGACCACCTGCGGTTCGCGCCGGCTCTACGACTACGTGCCTGATGTCGACGCGCCCATCGTAACTCGGATCATTGAAGCCGGCGGTCACATTACCGCCATGTTCAACACGGACGACTTTTCCTTCTCCGGCGGTGGCCACACCAGTGCCTATGGCCCAGGTTTGAATCCACGTAGCAAAGCCCACATCGCCGGTGGTTCGTCCTGCGGTTCGGCGATCGCCGCCGCGAATGGTGTAGTCGACATCGCCATGGGCGGCGATCAGGGGGCTCGATCCGGATCCCAGCAGCCTGGTCGGGTATCGTCGGCCTCAGGCCTACCCATGGTCTGGTTCCCTACACCGGCATCGCAGGTTTTGACCCAACCGGCCCTATGGCCAGGATCGTTTCGGATTGCGCACTGATGCGCACTGCCATTGCCGGCAAAGATGATGCCTGGAGTGATCCCCGCCAGCCACAGCACCTCGAGAAAATCGACTACACCTCAGCCCTCGGTGGGTCGTTAAAGGGGTTGTGTATCGCAGTAGTTGAAGAGGGGTTTAATACCCCATGGTCCATGTCCGAAGTCAACGAGGCTGTACGTCTTTCGGTCCGTCTCCTCGAACAACTGGGCGCCACTGTGCAAAGTATTTCGGTGCTGGAACACAACCATGTCGTGCCGCTCTGGACGAGCATCGCTGTCGAAGGCGGACTGGATGCCTTCTTTCATGGCCTCAATCCGTTCGGCACAAAGGCCTGGTACAACACGCGCCAGATGGCCGCGATGTCCAAGGCGATCAAAACAAACGGGGGGACTTCTCTCCCACCGCGAAAGTCGGTGTCGTACTCGCCCACTACATGAAAGAGCAGTACCACGGCGTGTTCTATGGCAAGGCACGAAATCTGGCTCGCCGCCTCACTCAGACTTACAACAAGGTTTTTGCCGACTACGATCTGGTCGTGATGCCGACTACCCCTCAAACGGCACACGCGGTGCCACCGATGCCTGAAGTGGATCGCGCCAAGCACATCTCCGAAGCGCTGAATATGGCGTGCAATGTGGCTGCGTTCAACCTCACCGGGAATCCCTCGATCTCCGTACCCTGCAAAAACATCAGTGGCTTGCCGGTAGGGCTGATGATCACCGGTCGTAGTTTCGATGATGCAACTGTGCTCAAAGCTGCGCACGCTTACCAGATCGCGCAGTAACGTGACCTGTCATGACACGATGCGGGGCAGGGATTCGCATCGTGCCATTTCATTTGCTACAACCAAAGCCTCGATACTTCCGGACGTCACCAGATGCTTAAAAATATTGATGCAGGTGTTTTGAATATCACCTTTGATGACGCCGGCCCAGCAGATGGCTGGCCCGTTATTTTGCTCCACGGATTCCCCTACGATATCCAGGCCTATGCCGATATCATTCCAGGCTTGGCAAGCAATGGTGCCAGGGTCATTACTCCGTACTTGAGGGGATTTGGCCCGACGCGATTTCTGTCCACGACGACGCCCCGATCTGGCCAGCAGGCGGCGATCGCTCACGATTTGCTCGCACTGATGGACGCGCTCGAAATCAAATCTGCAATTCTGGTCGGTTACGACTGGGGAGGGCGAGCGGCTTGCATCGTTGCAGCTTTATGGCCTGAGCGCGTTCGTGGTCTAGTCAGTATCGGTTCGTACGCGATTCAGGATATTGCGGCGGCGATGAAACCGGCTGCGCCAGAAGCTGAGGTTCCATATTGGTATCAGTACTACTTCCACAGCGAACGTGGACGCAATGCGCTGATCCAGCAAAGGCAATCAGTCTGCGAGCTGCTGTGGCGGCAGTGGTCACCAACGTGGAACTTCACGCCGCAGGCTTTCGAAACATCCTCCCAGTCGTGGAGCAATCCTGACTTCGTTGAAGTCGTTCTCCACTCTTACCGGCATCGGTTTGGTCTTGTGGAAGGAGATATCGCCTACGAGGCGACTGAAGCGGCCCTGGCCGAATTACCTTCCATCAATGTACCGACGATCGCTGTGGATGGTGGTGACGATGGTTTGCTTTTAGGCGGAACGAGAAGTCATGCACCCAAGTTCTGCAGCAGCTACCACTACCGCAGAATCGAAGGGGCTGGCCACAACCTGCCGCAGGAGGCGCCGTTGCAGTTGGTTCAACTAATTCTTGAACTCGTTTAGGTGAGGACGGAGCAGCGCAGATTGACAGGCCGATCTGCATGCTCGCAAAGGCTCACAAACTACTTTGTTGCTTGATATAGGAAATGACATGGACGTGTATTGGGTCGAGAAGACCGGCAGCGGATGGAGGTTGCGCAAGATGAGTTCGGTCAAGCCCCTCGCCAAGCCATTGGTAATCACGTAGCTAATCTGCGATGGAATAACGGATTATCAATATATTAGATTTTTGTCCAGGGCAGCCATGAAAGATTCGTTTGTGTCAATAGCGTTTGGCGTAACTGAGAAAAGCTTTATATGGAGGTGATCTTTCGGCAATTTTAGAACATACTCTCCAAAGCTCTCAGCAGGCAGTTTAAGGTTGCGAGCATTAAGGAAAACCTTGCTCTCAACAATCAGAGAACAATTTCGAGGCTAGGCTTCAGATTGCAAAAGGTTTTAACCAAGATGACAATTAACCGAACTTCCATTCCCACCCAGCGATGGTTATCGGCTGATTGCCACGGCAGAGGCATTTTTAGGTAGGCGTAGGGATTCAGCAGTCAGGTACTCCCAGGGATGAGGTGTTCGCCACGACAAAGGTCTGGACGAATCCCCAACTCTTCGAGCATTTGATGACAATCTTAATCGGCTAGGTTTGGATCAGGTCGATTTGTATCTGATGCACTGGCCTCCTCAGAGCCGAGACATGGTCGTGGACACATGGCGGGCCATGATTAAAATTCCGGCAAGCGGCCAAGCACGCTCTATTGGCGTACCCAACTTCGCGATTCAGCCCCACCAACGAATTCTCGATGAAGCCGGTATTATGCCAACGGTCAACCAAGTCGATCTTCATCCTTCTTTTCAGCAGGTCGAACTGCGAAATTTCCACAAGACTAGGGGCGCCACTCAATCCTGGAACCCCTTGGGTGTATGGCGTAATCTTTTTCCACCATTGATTGATTCCGCCATCCTTTCCATCGCCAAGAAGCATGGTCGAACTCCGGCACAGATCATCATGAGATGACACCCACAACCCGATCTATTGGCGATTCAGTGGGTAGTTACATGGTACTACCTCATTTGAAAAGCGGGCGGCTCGTGCAGGTTCTTGAGCAGTATCGTGCACCTGTTGTCCCTGTATCTGTCATCTATCAACAGAATAACCAGTTGTCTCCTGCGGTGCGCTCGTTCGTGGACTGGATCGCCGAATTATTTTCTGCCAGCCCTTTGAGAGTAAGCGCACCGTTATCCAGGTAGCGGACCTTCGAAGCCTGAGGCTTAATTATCGACGGTTTTAGTGTTAGTGCTTTCTCTTTTCCTTTTCAGAAATGAAAGCACCAGATTCCTCTCCTTGCGCGGAATGAATAATGCTCGAGCCGAGGCAGGCCAAAATACTGATAATGATAAGGATGTTTTTGCGTCTCATGCTTGTCAGTCCAGGCGGTTGGTGAAACACAACGCTAACAGTCGTGGCAGGGCGTAAAAATATCTGAAGACGCATTACACAATTGTCGCGTGGAGAAGGGTTTTCGGTGAGTTCAGGTGGCGTAACTTTTCTCAGAATTCGAATTTTGACAATTGTGAAATCAAGTTTTAGTACAGACAGGCCTCGCACCGTTTGGCAGTATTTAGCGAGCCAAACGGCGCTCACGTTATCCGGTTTTTTCTTTTGTATCGCAGTTGTCAGCGATCCATTTGAGCGTCTGTTACTAATCAAGACTCAGATTCAGGTTGGTTAAATGAATATTTCCACTAAGAAGCAAAAAATTCTCGTCCTTGGCGCTGGGGAATTGGGAATCGAAATCCTGCGTGAGCTGTCCAGGCAGGGCATTCAAACAGGTAAGGCAGAGGTCTCGGTACTGCTGCGTAAGGCCAGCATCCAATCCAAGGCCCCCGAGAAAATTCAGCTTGCCATGGAGTTGGATGCGTTAGGCATCGACCCGATCGCCGGAGATGTCGTTAACGACTCTATTGGGGATCTGGCGTGGACATTCAGAGATTACGATACGATCGTTAGCTGTGTAGGTTTTGCCGCCGGACCTGGGACCCAAGTGAAGCTTGCGAAATCTGTGTTGGAAGCCGGAGTTGGCAAGTACTTCCCTTGGCAGTTTGGTTGCGATTACGACGTAATTGGTCGTGGTAGTGCTCAGCCGCTCTTCGATGAGCAGCTTGACGTTCGCGATCTGTTGCGTGACCAACGCCATATGGACTGGACCATTGTGTCAACAGGCATGTTCACCAGTTTCCTGTTCGAGCCTTACTTCGGCGTTGTCGATCTGGCAAACAACGCGGTGAATGCACTTGGCAGTTGGGATACCAAGCTGACGCTGACCACACCGCAAGACATAGGCAAGTTGACCGCGATGCTAATTTTGTCGCCTGAAGAGGCTGACAAAAACGTGGTTCATGTCGCCGGCGACACCGTGACTTACGGACAACTGGCGGACCTTGTTGACTCGGTGATGGGTTTGACTGTTGAACGTACTGAATGGACAGTACCGTTCCTGAAAGCGGAACTGGGCAAGGCGCCTGATGATGTCATCAAGCGTTACCGTCTGGTGTTCGCACAGGGCAATGACCACGGCGACGGCGTGGCGTGGGACAAGGGCCAGACCTTCAATGGTCAGAAAGGCATTGCGGTGACGTCAGTCGAAGCATGGATGCGTAAGAATATGCTTTGAGATAGGCGGCCCATTGGGGGAGGCCGACAGATTCGGAGATTGCCGAGTAGTTAAACTCGCCGCTTCCCAAGACCTGCAAATCAACTCGAATCGCCCCAACTTTCCGATTTGATGATATCGATCGCTAGGACAAAGCTCTAGTGATCGAACATCGATTACCCTGAGGGCGTGATTGATTTCAAGGGAAGGACTCCACTGCGGCACCAGACAGGGTCGAGTAGTGCCGATTAGTGCTCGCCCTTAAGCGGTACTGTAGGTCCAGCGCCCTAGAGTACCGCTGACAATTTGCAGCACTTGCATTGGTGAAGCCGCCCGGCAAGCGCCTGGGGTGGAAGCGCTGTTCAAGCTGCCATTTGCTTCAATCGATCGAACCCAACCAGCCACCGGAACCCCGGGCAACACCAGTCGCCTAGGATCGAGCTAGCGGGCAGCCAGCGAAATCATTCGCGCATTTTCTTGTAGAGGGTGGTTCGCGAGATACCCAGTTGGCTAGCTGTTGCCGAGATATTGCCGTTGTTGCGTGCCAGAGATTCTCGAATGGTTTCTTGCTCCCGGCGGCGCAATGGGGACTGGGAAGTGGGTCCAATGCCTGAAACCTTGGTCAGTTTGGCCTGCATGTCCGGAGAGAAATGATTCGTGGATATTTCAGGCTCCGGACCGCTCAGGATGCAGGCGACTTTCAGTGCCTGCTGCAGTTCGCGAACGTTGCCAGGCCAGTTATAGGCAAGCAGCTTGCCGAGGGTCTCCGGGGATAACGCCTTGGGTTCATCTGGGGAGAGCTGTGAAAGCAGGCTCTCTATCAGGCCTCTGATGTTGAGCCTGTCTCGGACCGGGGGGAGGACCACCCGGAAACCGTTGATTCGGTAGAAGAGGTCCTCTCGGAACTGGTCGCTTCTAACCAAGGTTTCAAGGTCGCGGTGGGAGGCGCTTATCAGCCGTATGTTCAACTGAACATCACGGTTATCACCCAATCGGGTCAGCTTGCGTTCCTGCAATACCCTCAACAAACGCGTTTGCAGCTCCATCGGCATATCACCGATTTCATCCAGAAACAGAGTGCCCCCATTGGCCGCCTCGATCTTGCCCATCGCGCCGCCCTTGCGTCCCCCGGTGAAGGCACCTTCGACATAGCCGAACAGTTCCGCTTCGATCAGGTTCGAGGGGATCGCCGAGCAGTTGATGGCGACGAAAGGGCGATCGGCGGCGAGGCTTACATGAAGCGATTTTGCGAATACTTCCTTGCCAGTTCCAGTCTCGCCCTGAACGAGGATGGGAACTTCTCCGGCAAACGCTCGCCTGGATACATCGAATGCCTTGTCGAGGGAGGCTTCGTTGAATGGTGAAGCTTCCTGTTCCTGTGTTGAATGAGGGGGTTCGGTCGTTCGATAGACGATTCCAAATGAGTTTTCTGGGTCTTGTAGGCGGGCATAGATCCGGCGGCCGCAAGAGAGCGAAATTTCGTTCACCTCGCCTGGAAATCGTTGCAGGTTGCTGAAGTCTCGCCGTCCTTGCGAACCGAGCAGCGCTTCCAGGGAAATTGCCAACCTCGAGTGTTCTTCCAAGCCAAGCCCCAACAAACTCCTGGCGCTGCGATTGGCGTGGAGGAGGTACCCATCTGGATCGATGGCGATGATGCCTTCAAGTGGTGTGCCGATAAGGCGAGGGTCCGCATGGAGGTGCAGCAACGAGCAATCCTGCAGATCCTTATAAAGGCGATTCTCAATGCTGATTGCCGTAAAGTTGATGCGGTCCTGGAGCCACAACGACGGCTGCATATCGATGCCAGAAACATTCAATGCGGCTACCAGTTGTCCATCTGGGGTGCGAATGGGGGCGGCGGCGCAGAAGAAGCGATCAAGTTCGCAGAGATAGTGCTGGCTGCCGCTTACGGTAAACGGGCGGGCTTCCTTTAGGACACAGCTCGGCGCCGTTGGACCCAACTCCATTTCGCTGAGGCCGCGCCCGGTGACCAGTGTCTTCAGCTCGACAGCGGTCGCCGATTCAGCGTTGCGCTCGTGCACGATCACGCCGGATCGATTCATGCACAGGAGGGTCCAGCGAGGATCCATGAGCGATTGCCAGAGCAGCTGCATCTCAGGTGTTACATGCCGGATCAGCTGCTGGTTTTCCTCTAGAGTATCCAATCTTTGCTGTCTGGCAGGTCGGCCGCCGTGAAGTCGGCGGCTCTGAGGCGTGAGGCCTACTTGCCTTGAGCGCTCCCAGGAGTTCGCAAGTTCGATTGGAATCAGCCCGGCAGGCAACGTCCCCCCTTCTGAAAACAATTCGCGGGCCATATGCAGCGCCTGAGAGGAAGCGGATATCATCGACATCTATCACCTCGTGCCTGTCTCTTGTTGTTCTATGTCCTTCGCCACCAAGGCCAGTCATTTCTGTTTGGCGCCTTCAACGGGGAGAAAACAGTTTTTGCTGAAGGCTGATAGGTACCCTCTTTTTTTCCTGCCTGCAAGCAGGTCGGGAGGAGCGGTTCAGCTCTATTCCGATGAAACCTATCGAGATTTTCTCGAGGGGTGTGCAGGACGTGTACAGGGACTGGACAGTGCGTTTTCCTGCTGTTCAGAAGGCTGACAGGAGAATGATTGGGGTTGAAGTGAAAACCCTTTAAAAACAGATAGATATGGTTTTGGCATGGTCGTTGCCCGGCTCTTGTCGACCCGAATGGAATCCCATCCATTCAGCATCTGACGACAACAGAGAGACAACAATGAGTCAGGTTCAAAAGACCATATCCAGCCTGCTGGCTGGGATGCCGAGCACCGATTTCCCGCTATCCATCGCTGGTCATTTGGTGCAGACCCCGCAACGCGGTGAAGTCATCAACCCTGCTACCGGCGAAGTTCTGGTGGATTACCCAATGGCCGGCCGCCAGGAGCTGGAAACGGCAGTGCAATGCGCCAAGGCCGCATTCGCTTCCTGGAGCGGTACGCCGTGGGAGGTCCGTCAGGCCAAGCTGGTCGAGTTGGCCGACTTGATTGCCGCGCGTCAGGAGCAGTTCACTCGCCTGCTGACCCTGGAGCAAGGAAAGGCAAGCTCTGGTGCCGAATGGGAGATCGGTGGTTGCATCCATTGGCTACGCGAGGTCGCCCAGCAGACGCTGCCACAATCGGTGGCAAGTGAAGGGGAGCAAGGTCAGGTGCTGTGTCGGCACGTTCCGTTGGGGGTCGTCGGCGCCATCACTCCATGGAATTTCCCGCTACTGCTGGCGGTATGGAAAGTTGCTCCGGCATTGCTCACGGGCAATACCGTGGTCGTCAAACCGTCGCCTTACACCCCCCTTTGCACGCTCTGGTTTGGCGAGCTGGCCCAGCGCGTCTTGCCGCCAGGAGTGCTAAATATTGTCGCCGGGGGAAATGAGCTTGGCCAGTGGCTGACCGAACACCCTGACGTCAGCAAGATCGCTTTCACCGGCTCGACGGCAACTGGCAGTCGTGTCATGCAGAGCGCGGCCGGCAATCTCAAGCGCGTGACCTTGGAGCTGGGTGGTAACGACCCGGCCATCGTGCTTCCCGATGTCGATCCGAAGAGCATCGCGGAAAAGCTGTTCTGGGCCTCTTTCCAGAACAGCGCCCAGTTCTGTGTGGCGACCAAGCGTCTGTTCATCCACGAGTCGATCTACGACGAAGTGGCCGAGGCGCTTTGCGAGTATGCGGCGGGCGTGAAGATCGGCAATGGTCTTGAGGCCGACACTCAGCTCGGGCCGCTTCAGAATCAGATGCAGTACGACAAGGTGTGTGACCTGATCGAAGACACCCACCGCGCTGGTTTGCGCTTCCTCGCAGGCGGCACGGTCGTGCACGGCAACGGCTATTTCATTCCTATCACACTGGTCGACAACCCCCCGGACGATGCGCGTTGCGTGGTAGAGGAGGCCTTCGGTCCAGTTCTGCCGCTGCTGAAATACCGCGATGTCGAAGAGGTTATCGCGCGGGCGAACAATACTGAATATGGCCTTGCCGCTTCTGTCTGGGGACGTGACCTGGCGCAGGCCCAGGCGATAGCCCAGCGCCTGGAAGCCGGAACGGTATGGATCAACCAGGTCCACCAGTTCTCTCCGCACATCGCCTTCGGAGGCCACAAACAGTCGGGGCTGGGTATCGAGAACGCGCTCGAAGGGCTGGCTGAGTACACCAACGTGCAGACCATCATGGGACGCCCGCTATAGGTGGTCCGCTGACATCTTCCATCCACGACAAGAACAACAGGAGGTACAGCGATGGTGTCGCTGAAAGCTGCCGTGGTCCGCGAGAAGTCGGGGCCATTCAGGATAGAGCGGGTGGCCCTCGAGGGCCCGCGTGACGATGAGGTATTGGTGGAGGTGGTTGCCACCGGTATCTGTCATACCGATCTGGTGGTGCGTGACCAATACTACCCAGTGCCGCTACCGGCGGTATTGGGCCATGAAGGTGCCGGCATCGTACGAAAGGTCGGTAGTCGGGTAACCAAAGTGAGCCCGGGCGACCACGTAGTGATGACCTTCGCCAGTTGTGGCGAATGCCACAATTGTCAGAAGGGGCTCAACGGCTATTGCAACGACCTCTACGGTCTCAACTTCAGCGGCCGCCGCAACGACGGTTCAACACCTTACTGCGACGAGCAGGGTCATTCGATCAGTGGCTGCTTCTTCAACCAATCGTCTTTCGGCGAGTTGGCCATCGCCTCGCCGCACAACCTGGTGAAGGTTCCCCAGGACGTGCCGCTGGAAATCCTCGGCCCTCTTGGCTGCGGTATTCAGACGGGAGCCGGGGCTGTCATCAATGCGCTGAAACCGGGGGCCGGCAGCAGTATCGCTGTCTTCGGCAGCGGTTCCGTCGGCCTGGCTGCGGTCATGGCGGCCAGGCTGGTCGGCTGCACGACCATCATTGCCGTGGACATGAACCAGGTCCGCCTAGACCTCGCCCTAGAGTTGGGGGCGACCCACGCGATCAACGCGAAGGAGCAGGAGCCTGTCGAGGCCATCAAAGCGCTGACGGCGGGAGAGGGTGTGCAGTACTCGCTTGAATGCACAGCCCTGCCCAAGGTGCTGCGGCAGGCGGTCGAGTCACTGCGCCAAACCGGTGTCTGTGGCCTGATCGGAGCGGCCGCACTGGGAACCGAGGTTCTGCTCGATATGAACAGCATTCTGTTCGGACGTACGTTGCGCGGCATCATCGAAGGCGACAGTGTTCCCGATATCTTCATCCCCCAATTGATCGAACTCTGGCGGCAAGGGTCGTTCCCCTTTGACCGATTGATCTCGTTCTACCCCTTTGAAGCAATAAATCAGGCAGTCGAGGACTCCGAACAGGGCAAAGTCCTGAAAGCTGTCGTGCGGTTGAAAGATTGCGGCGGGGGAATGCAATGAAAGCAGTATTGAGCTCACTCAGCGAGCAGGCAGCCAAGCGTTTCGCTGATCAGACCGCATTGATCGTCGGCGAGAAGGAACTGAGTTTCAACGAGATAGATTCCCTTGCCGCCCGCTTCGCGGGAGGGTTGCGGAAAAACGGCGTGCAGCGTGGGCAAGTGGTGATCCTGCATCTGCCCAATGGCTGGGAATGGATAGTTAGCTATTACGCCATTGCGCGCCTGGGTGCCGTGGTCGTTCCGGCCAATTTCCTCCTCAGCATCGAGGAAATCGCCTATATCACCGCTAACAGTGGGGCCATCGCGGTGATTGCTCCGCGTGACCGCTGCGAAGCGCTGACCCAGACGTTGGCAGATGCTGGCGCCCGTGAACCTGATCTGGTCATCGCTCTGTCGCCTGTCGCTGTGGCGGCACAGGAAACGATCGCCTATCTGGATTTCGACAGCTTGCTGCGCGAAGTCGCAGTGCCTCCGGTCGAAGTAGAGCCGGATGACCTGTTCACCATTGCCTATACCTCGGGAACGACAGGCAATCCCAAGGGCGCCATGTTGACTCACCGCAATGTGTTCATGAGCACGGCGCTAACCGCCACCGTGCACGTGCGCTGTCCCGGCGAGCGGGTCGTCAGTGCCTTGCCGTTCCCGCATGTTTACGGAAATGTGGTGATGAATGCCTGCTTCCTGGTGGGGATGACGCTTATTTCCACCGAACGCTTCGATGCGGACTGGGCGCTGCAGAGCATCGAGCGCTACAAGGCGACCCTCTTCGAGGGGGTGCCGACGATGTTCTACTACATGCTGACGCACCCCAGCCTGTCACACACGGACCTGCGTTCGCTGACCCGGTGTACGGTCGGCGGCCAGACCATGCCAGTGGCGAAGATCGAGGCGATTACCAAGGTTCTGGGCTGTCCTCTGCTCGAGCTCTGGGGCATGACCGAAGTCGCCGGCCCTGTGATTTCTCATTCACCCTATCTCCCGGCCAGGCATGGCGCGATTGGCCTGCCGTTCCCGGGCGTTGAAATGAAGATCGTCACGACTGACGACTCCTCGCGCACTTTGGGCATAGGCGAGTCGGGCGAGTTGGTGGTTCGGGGACCGACCGTCATGCGTGGGTACCTCGGCAACGCGGAGGCTACGTCGTCCAGCTTGCTTGAGGGAGGCTGGTTGCGCACCGGTGATGTCGCGCAGATCGATGCCGAAGGTTACGTGCATATCCTTGATCGACTGAAGGACATGATCATCACCGCAGGCTACAAGATCTTTCCCGCCGAGCTGGAGCAGGTACTGGCAAGCCATCCTGCTGTGGCGATGGTGGCCGTGGCCCCGGTCAAGGATGACCTCAAGGGGGAGCTGGCCAAGGCGTTTATCGTCCTAGATCCGGGCTTACGGGCCACCGAGGGAGAAATCCTCGAGTACTGCCGCAAGCACCTGGCCAGCTACAAGGTTCCCCGCAGCGTCGCCTTTGTCGATTCCCTGCCGAGAACGAGTACCGGGAAAATCCTGAGACGCGAATTGCGCAGTTGAACAACTGAAATAACTACCTCCCGAGTTCGAGCATTACTGACAAGTAATGCTCGCGCTGGGTGTTTGTCGAAAATCATGCTGTAGCTGCTTGCAGATGAGTTTGAAGATGCTTTGAAAGTTTGATGTTTCAGGTTCTCTCAGTGTGTTGGGAGTTACTTGAGTTCAGCGTTATGTGGCTGTTTTTGTAAAAACAAAAATCAAAATGAGACCACGATGAAGAATAAAAAACTAATAGCGAACCGCGTGTTGGTTGCAATGGGCAGCGGGTATCTGGCCGCCAGCGCAGGTCTGGTAAACGCCGTTACCTTCAATATTGGAGAAGTTGAAGGGCAATTCGATTCACAGTTGTCCGTCGGTGCGAGTTGGGCTGTCCGTTCAGCCGATCCGGATTTCATTTCAACTGCCAGCGGTGGCAAAGCCTCCACGCGTGGCCAGGATGATGGTCGACTGAACTTCAAGAAGGGTGAGACCTTCTCGAAGATTTTCAAAGGTATTCACGACCTGGAGCTGAAGTACGGCGACACCGGTGTCCTCCTGCGCGGCAAGTACTGGTATGACTTCGAGCTGAAGGACGAGCATCGGCTCTTCTATGACATCGACGACCATGACCGCAAGGAGGGTGCCAAGGCATCCGGCGCCCAGTTGCTCGATGCGTTCCTCTACCACAACTACAACCTGGGTGACCTGCCCGGCAGCTTCCGTATCGGCAAGCAGGTGGTGAGCTGGGGCGAGAGCACCTTCATCGGCAACAGCATCAACAGCATCAACCCCATCGACGTGGCGGCTTTTCGCCGCCCCGGCGCGGAGATCAAGGAAGGCCTGATCCCGGTCAACTTGATCTACCTGTCCCAGAGCCTCACCGACAACCTCACAGCCGAGGCCTTCTATCAGTTGGAGTGGGACCAGACAGTAGTGGACAACTGCGGGACCTTCTTTTCCACCTCGGACCTGATCGCCGACGGCTGCGTCGACCGTCTGGTGGTCGCCGGCCCGGACCTGCCGCCCGGGGTATCCACCAACACTGGCGGAACGCTTTACATTCCTCGTGCCGGCGACCGCGACGCCCGCGATGGCGGTCAGTTCGGCGTGGCCATGCGCTGGTTCGTGCCGGAACTGAACGACACCGAGTTTGGCGTTTACGGGCTGAACTACCACAGTCGCGGCCCGGTGTTCAGCACCATACGCACCACCACCCCGTCCGCGGCGCTGATCCCCGGGGCGTCCAATGCGCGTTACTTTGTCGAGTACCCGGAAGACATACGCCTGTATGGAGTCAGCTTCCAGACCAACGTCGAAGGGACGGCATTGTCCGGCGAGGTCAGCTACCGCCCGAACATGCCGCTGCAGATCAATTCTACCGACCTGGTCTTCGCGTCCCTTGGTCTGCCTCTGTCACCAGTGTTCCAGTCCGGTCAGGCACGGAACATCGCTGGAAACGACCTGCATGGGCACGACCGCCGGGGATTCACCCAGGCCCAGTTCACCGCCACCCGGTTCATCGATCAAGTCATGGGGGCAAGTCGTCTGACCCTGGTTGGTGAGGTGGGTTACAACCACATCAATGGCATTAGCGACGATGTTGGCGAGTTGCGTTTCGGCCGTGATCCGATCTTCGGTTCGGGGCAGTTGTCCTCCCAGTCGACTTGCCGTGCACTCAACGCCGCCAACCCGCAGGAATGTAACGACAAAGGCTTCTTTACCAGCAACTCCTGGGGCTATCGCGCTCGCGCCAGCCTGGAATACAGCAACGTCTTCGCCGGCATCAACCTGACGCCGAGCATCGCCTGGTCCCACGACGTCGACGGCTACGGCCCCAACTTCAACGAAGGCTCTAAGGCCATAAGTGTCGGTCTGAACGCCGAATACCAGAACTTCTACACCGCAAGCCTGAGTTACACCGATTTCTTCGGTGGGGACTACAGCACCATTACTGATCGGGACTTCGTTGCGCTGAGTTTCGGCGTCAACTTTTAAGCACTGCCCGCAAGAGGACTCAAGCAATGAGAAAACAGCTGTTCATTCAACTTGGTGGTTTCATGGCCTTCTCCGTTCTGATGGGGAATGCCATGGCTGCAGTGCCCGCAACGGAAGCCGCACAACTGGGTACCACCCTTACTCCACTCGGTGCTGAGAAGGGCGCCAATGCGGACGGCAGCATACCGGCCTGGACAGGGGGATTGCAGCCTGACGTTGCCTTGGTCGATGCCAATGGCTTCCTGGCCGATCCCTTCGTCAACGAGAAGCCACAGTTCGTGATTACTGGCGCCAACGCGGAGCAGTACAAGGACAAGCTCTCGCCAGGGCAATTGGCGATGTTCAAGCGCTACCCGGAAAGCTACAGGATTCCGGTTTACCCAAGTCATCGCACCATGGCTGCTCCGCAGGCGATCTACGACGCTGCGAAGAAGAGCGCGCTCAACACCCAGGCGGTGGACAGCGGAAACGGCTTGTCCAACTTCTCTGACAGCCGCTACTACGCTTTTCCGATCCCCAAGAGCGGGGTTGAGGTGATCTGGAACCACCTTACCCGCTATCGCGGCGGAAACGTCCGGCGCTTCATCACCCAGGCGACCCCACAGACCAATGGGTCGTTCAGCATGGTGCATTTCCAGGACGACCTGGCTTCTCCCACCGACGTGGCAGATCTGGAAAAGGAGAAGGCCAGCAATGTGCTGTTCTACTTCAAACAGCGGGTGACCGAGCCTTCGCGTCTTGCCGGTAACGTGCTGTTGGTCCATGAAACCATCGACCAGTACAAGGAACCACGCCTGGCTTGGGTCTACAACGCCGGCCAGCGCCGCGTGCGACGTGCGCCCCAGGTTGCATACGACGGTCCCGGTACAGCGGCTGACGGCATGCGCACTTCGGACAACTTTGAAATGTTCAACGGCGCGCTGGACCGCTATGAGTGGAAACTGGTCGGCAAAAAGGAAATGTACATCCCCTACAACAGCTACAAATTGGACTCCCCTGAGCTGAAGTACGCGGACATCATCAAGGCAGGGCACATCAACCAGGATCTGACCCGCTACGAGTTGCATCGTGTCTGGGAAGTGATAGCGACGCTTAAACCGGGCGAGCGACACATCTATGCCAAACGCCACTTCTTCATCGATGAGGACAGCTGGCAGATCGCCTACGCTGATCACTACGACGGTCGAGGCCAACTCTGGCGAGTTGGCGAAGGGCATCCCACTGTCCACTACAAGCAACAAGTGGCGACCTACAGCGTGGAAGCCCTGTACGACATCATTGCCGGACGCTACATCGCCTTGGGCATGAAGAACGAGGAGAAGCGTGGTCTTGAGTTTGGATTCAAGGCGACGATGGCCGACTACACGCCTGCCGCCCTGCGCAATGCCGGCGTTCGCTGAGCGTCGATAACGCCTCTGCCACGTCGCCTCGTTCGCAAGGCGGCGTGGCTTTTCCGGCTTCCGGCTTCTGTCTGCTGCCGGCAAGCCTACAGTCGGTCAAGGAGCGATTGGCTGCAAGGGGAGGACCCCGCCACGACACCAGGCAGGATCGAGTGGCGCTGGGCCAAAACCAGAATCGACAATCGACATTTCATGGACTGCGCCAATTCCAAGGAGAAGCAGCGCCGCCAGTGAGATGAGCCACAGCGAGGTTTGGGAACACCCGGCGCTTCGACTGTCACGCAGCTCGCAGCACTTTCCCCTGGAAGTCTGTGCCGGGCGCCAGACATGACTGCGCAAGCGTTGCCATCCCTTCCGGGTGGCCAGGCAGCCCAGACCGAAAAGATAGGCCGTGAATGCACAACAGAACATGCCTGCTTACCCCGTGTCGCGAACCATTTGGAGCCCGGTCGGAAGTGGCCGGCCCGAAATTTCGAGGGCCTCTGCGTTCGGGATTCCCAAGGCTCTCAGCAGCAGGACACAGATGCCGTGTGCGTAATCCTTGGGACGAGCCTCGCTCAATATCGCCTTGAGTGCGGTCCGGACAGTTCCCACGACCAGGTCGCTCGCGCAACTCAACTCATCGAAGGTGAATCGACCTTGGCGAAGACCGAGTACCAAGTCGGGTCTGGGATAAACGAGCAAGTCATCGTTGACTGTCTGCCCGCTGGCGGACATTGCATAGACGAGCCACCCCCAGGCGGGATTCCGCGTGGCGCTTTGAAATACCAAACGCGCTTCGGCCGTGATGCGTTCTGCTGGATCCTCCAGCTTCTGGCACGCCAAGTGGATTTCGAGAAACGGATTGCGCCCGAACGATCCCCAAAGGTCGTCCAGCAGGTCCTGGCGAGTGGCGTAGTAGTTATAGAAGGTGCCTCGGGCAACACCGGCCGCCTGGATAAAGTCGTCAATGGTCGCGTTGCGCTCACCAAATTCGGCGACGACACGGGCGGCAGCTTCGAGCAATTTCTGGCGCGTGCGCTCACGGCGTTTCAGGCCAATCTCGCGACGTCTTGCATTGTCCTCAGTCATGAATCAGCACAGCTCCTGTCATTCCCTGCAAGGCTAAAAATACACAAACAATGTCCAAATTGACATTTTTAGTTCAATTGGTAGCATCGACTACGTGATGTGCCCGGCCTGAATAAGAGCCAGGTTTCCTATACGCAGCGCAGAAGGCACAGGAATCCACAACATGGTTGGAAAAAATGATTCAAATGATCTGGCATGGGTCGATCAGGTTCCGAGGCTTGATGATCTTCAAGCCGGTAGTCTGAAGCGTATCTTCGATCTGGCGGCCCAGCTTCCTGATGACTGGTCAGGCATGATGGGGCGCTCGACCCTGCAGGAAGATTTCGGCTCCCTGCGCTTCCAGTTGGCGTACATGTCGTATGCCCTGGCGCTTACCTATGTGCACCGCCTGCCCGCCGCTCCCGAGCTGTTCCGCAAGCCCTTCGACCAGCTGATCCAGAAGATTCTTTCGCCTGATGTATGGACCTACTGGCATTACGTCGGGACCGGAAATGGCCCGTTCAATAGGGCCCTGGGAGAGCTGCCTGCGACCTGGAATCCAGTTGAGCGCGACAACATCATGTACAGCGCCTACGTCCAATCCATGGCGCTGCTCTATCACTACCTTTTCCGCGACGACAAGTACGCAAAGGAAGGGGCACTGACCTTCTCCGTCAAACCGCTGTTCTGGGGAATGGGTGGACAGCACTTCCCGTACGACGAGCGTTCCCTGAATGAGCACATCTACTGGAACATGGTACAGCGAGGTTATCTAGGCATTGCCTGTGAACCCAACTGCGTCTTCCAGGTGTGCAACCAGATCCCGATCCTGGGTTTCCGGTTTCACGACCTGGTTTACGGCGGCTCGCTCGCCGAAGAGGTAACCGATGGGTACCTGAAGGCGTGGGAGGAGTTCGGAGTGCTGGATGATGCCGGCCACTACCGGATGATGGTCCAGGAGCACGAGCGTGCAGCGATCAGCTTTCCCGACCAACCGTGGGTGGACTTCTGGATGGCTTCGCTGATGCACGCGTGGAATCCCGACATGGTCGAGCGCCACTATCCCGACCAGTTGGCGCACTGGGCGGTGGATGGGCCAGATGGCACCCTTTCGATCAAACCTACGATTCCGCCCAATGGCTCCGACCGCTACTCGGCGCGGGACTTTGGCTGGGCCGCTGTGTGCGCCTCCGAAGTTGGTGACGCTGAAACCTTGTCACGCCTGCTCGCCTATGCCGATCGCTTCTTGCATCCGGCCTGGTCCGATGGGGCTTACTTCTATCGGCGCCATGACCAGTTGCTGGATGCGGATGGAAACTTCGCCGCCATGGATCCGCACACGGGCAATGCGCTGCTCGCCTATGCACGCCTAAATGTGCCCGGTGGATTACAGAAGCTCTTTGCAGGCCCCTTGGAAGACGCCCATTTCGCGCAGCCGACGCTAGTGGATTGCACCCCCGGGCTGGACATTCGCCGAGCCTGGTATGCCAGCAACAGAAGCGCGTTGGTGCTGACCGTGTCCCAGGCTACGGAGGCTGGTCCGGTGCGACTCGAGGTCGGGAATGGGGTAGGGCGGGGCAACTGGCGACTGCTGCAAGATGGAAGGCCCTTCGACGGCCATGTTCACTTGCGGGGCGAGCGCATCATCATCGAATTCGAGTTGCATAGCGAAACTACACTGGTGCTGTCATGGGTATGAATGTCGGGGTCTCGAGCCATTTCTCTCTAATCGACCACCATGGGCAGAAGGTTGCGGATACGGATTACCGCGGCTCGTTCATGCTGGTCTACTTCGGTTTCACCCATTGCCGGGTTGTCTGTCCGCGCGCTCTGTCAAAACTTTCCTCTGTGCTCGACCTACTTGGTGAGCAGTCCAGCCTACTGACGCCTTTGTATATTACTGTGGATCCTCAGCGGGATACGCCCGATGTTATGCGGACGTATCTGGAAGCCAACTATCCCCGTTTCACAGGATTGACTGGAACGTCGTCGCAAGTCGAAGCGGTGAAGCAGTCCTTCCGCGTTTTCGCCGCTCGTAGAGTCGACCCGGACGAGCCGGACGGGTACGCCATGCCACACACTGCAATTGCCTACCTATTTGGTCCTGACGGTAAGTACTGCACGCACTTTGCAGACAACCTGGAAGCAGAAGCAATCGTGGCTCGCCTGAAGGCAAGCCTGCCTGATTGGTTTTGACTGCGAGTATTTGTGGGCCTTGCCGAAAACTGGATGTAGAGGCGATCCCTATGCGGGAAGCGTTTCGGAGGGATGGTACTGCATTAAGGCAAGAGCGGCTCTAACCACGCAGGCACGTTTAGGAGCTTTATCGCGGGAAATGAGTGACTCGGTCTGATCAGAAATAGTGGCTTTCGTGGGGGGGCAACCTGAACTGCCGCGGAAGACGCAAGCAGAATCCGCCAACTACTACTGCGAACAACCTGATCACCCCGACTGACCATAGTTCGATTTTCCAAGGGGATTCCCGTTTAAAGGCCACCCCCAAAACGAAGGGGCCGCAATGCGGCCCCTTAAACCTAGCTTGGCCAGCAGGACTGGCGAATGATGCTGCAGAAGTTTCCAGCCAAGAAGCCAGGCTCTTTGTCGGCAATTACATCCGCCTTAACGTTGCCAAAGGTCGTTTGTGGCTTGTGGCGGATACCATTGTAAAACGTCTGGATGATCGCTTCTTTGAAATGATCGCCACGTGGATGTGCCTGAACAACGGCATCGCGGTCAGCATCACTGAGCTCCTCATGGTGTAGCCCGAGAACATCGGTTTCTACACCAGCGGTGACCAAAGCAATTAGCGGGTGCATGTGCTCCGGAATCCCTGGAGTGGTGTGTAGCGCGATTGCGGTCCACACGCGCTCGATATCCCGTTCATTGATGCTGTGACCTTCCAGAAAATCACGCGCAGCATTCGCTCCGTCGACCTCGAAACGGCAGCAATCACTGCTGTGCTGGTGAGTCAGGCCCATGTCATGAAACATGCAACCCGCGTAAAGAAGCTCGTTGTCGTATTTCAGCCCGAGCCTCTTGCCGGCAAGCGACGCAAAATAGAAAACGCGACTCGAATGATGGAAGAGTAATGGCGAAGCAGTATCACGTACCAGCTCGGTGATTTCCCGAGCCATCGCGCTGTCGGGCACATGGATGCCAGCAATAGCATTAGACATATTGAGATCCTGGGTGGGTGAGTGACGACACCACTCTGACCGCCGACCTGAATGGCATCAATTGACTTGTTACGTCATTTCCTGCCATTGTCAGCCAGTATCGGACGTGAGCGGCCTCCGTCTCTTCTTAGGAGCAGAAATGTCTCGCCCTCAAATAACTCTTGCAATCCTAGGCATGCCAGGAGTTCAGCTTCTCGATGCTTGTGGTCCTCTGGACGTTTTCGCAGAGGCTAACCGCCAAGCTGGATACGAAGCCTATCGTCTGCTTCTGGTCGCCTGTGAGCCTGGCCCGCTAGTGAGCTCTTCAGGAACAAGGCTAATTCCAGACGCTTGGATTGGGGACGAAATTGCACCTATCGATACTTTACTTGTAGCTGGCACCCCTCAAGCAGCAAACCAGTATCTGCGTACAGGGGTTCTTGATTGGCTTCGTCAGCGTGCTTCACGGAGCCGACGTTTCGGCTCCGTGTGCACGGGAGCATTTGCCCTTGCAGCTGCGGGCTTGCTTGATGGTCGCCGCGTCACGACCCACTGGGCGGTGGCGGAGCCTTTGTCTGAACGGTACCCGCAAGTCACGGTAGAGCCGGATGCAATTCAGGTGCATGACGGTAATCTCCGAACTGCAGCAGGTGTTACTGCTGGTTTAGACCTTGCTCTGGCGTTGGTCCAAGAAGATTTGGGCGATGAAATTGCCAAAGATGTTGCAGGTCATTTGGTCATGTACTTCAAACGAACCGGTGGACAAATGCAATTCAGTCGCCAAGGATCTACATCGCCGACAGGGCGTTCCGCGCTTCAGGCACTGCAGCGCTACGTAGCGGCAAACCCTGCTTTGGACCATGGAATAGCGAATCTGGCCGAACGAATGGGTGTAAGCCCAAGGCATTTCGCCCGTATTTTTCAAAGTGATGTCGGAATGACGCCTGCCGCTTGGGTGGAGCAGACGCGGGTCAATACTGCTAGGGAGCTGCTAGAAACTGGAAATGGAGCACCTAAGCAGGTGGCGGCGTTGTGTGGGTTCGCCAACGCAGACACATTGCGTAGGGCTTTTCTTCGACATGTCGGTGTGACCCCTGCGGAATATCGTAAGCGCTATGCGCAACTGCATTAAGCGATGTATCCATCCAGGCTTTTTCCCGATAGACCACTTTGGCAAGACGGTGAAGAAGACTCGGTCTTCTGTGCCGACTCTGCGATTGAAATTCTCGGGATCTTCAAAAGTCGCCAGTAGGTGAAGCTATCGACGCAAAGCGATTCGGGCGTATGTAAGGTGCGCGCCGTGTCCAATATCACCACTTACGGAATCATGCCGGGATGCCGAGGCACATCTTTGAACTGGCTGCGTTCGTCGGTAACGCCCGCCAGATTCGAGAGCTCTCCCTCCGATAGTGTCGTTGGCACGGCGATCTGACAAGTCTGGCCTTTCAGGTGGCTCTCTCGGTGCCAACCCGCCCTGCCGTAATACCGAAAACCACTTCCTTCATTCCACTGAATGCAACCTGTCCTGCTTGTTTCATGGTTCTACTCTCAGTTATCAGCGCGAGTTGTTCCCGGTGTGCGGAACTCGGTGCGTTTCGAATCCAACATCACATGTTGGGGTAGTTCGGGCCTCCGGTGCCTTCCGGTGCCACCCAGGTAATGTTCTGGGCGGGGTCCTTGATGTCGCAGGTCTTGCAGTGCACACAGTTCTGGGCGTTGATCTGGAAGCGCTTGCTGCCGTCTTCGTTCGCCACCACTTCATACACGCCAGCCGGGCAGTAGCGCTGCGCCGGCTCGTCATACAGGGGCAGGTTCTTGGCGATCGGGATGCTCGCGTCGGCCAGCTTCAGGTGACAGGGTTGTTCCTCTTCATGGTTGGTATTGGAGAGGAACACCGAGCTGAGCTTGTCGAAGCTGATCTTGCCGTCCGGCTTCGGATATTCGATGCGCTGGGACTGGGCAGCGGGCTTCAGGCAGGCGTAGTCCGGCTTGTTGTCGTGCAGGGTGAAGGGGATCTTGCCGCCGAACCAGTTCTGGTCGATGTAGTTGAAGGCACCACCCACCAGGGCGCCGTACTTGTGAATGGCGGCGCCGAAGTTGCGGCTGCGGAACAATTCGTCGTACAGCCAGCTGGACTTGAAGGCATCGACGTAGCCGGTCAGCTCGTCACCGCCTTCCTTGCCGGCGACCAGGGCAGCGGCAACGGCTTCGGCAGCCAGCATGCCGGATTTCATGGCGGTGTGGCTGCCCTTGATTTTGGCGAAGTTCAGGGTGCCCAGGTCGCAACCGATCAGGGCGCCGCCCGGGAAGACCATCTTCGGCAGCGAATTCAGGCCGCCCTTGCAGATGGCGCGGGCGCCGTAGGCCACGCGCTTGCCGCCTTCCAGGTACTGTTTGATCACCGGGTGGTGCTTGTAGCGCTGGAATTCGTCGAAGGGCGACAGGTAGGTGTTGGCATAGGACAGGTCGATGATCAGGCCGACCACCACCTGGTTGTTTTCCAGGTGGTAAAGGAAGGAGCCACCGGTGTTCTCAGTGCCCATGATGTCCATCGGCCAACCGGCGGTGTGGACCACCAGGCCGGGCTGGTGCTTGGCCGGGTCGATGTCCCAGATTTCCTTGATGCCGATGCCGTAGTGCTGGGCGTCGGCTTCGGAGTCGAGGTTGTACTTCTTGATCAGTTGCTTACCGATATGGCCACGGCAGCCTTCGGCGAACAGGGTGTACTTGGCGCGCAGTTCCATGCCGGGGGTGTAGTAACCCTCTTTCGGGTTACCTTCGCGATCCACGCCCAGATCGCCGGTGATGATGCCGCGCACCACGCCGTTCTCGTCGATCAGCGCTTCCTGGGCGGCGAAGCCCGGGTAGATTTCCACGCCCAGGCCTTCGGCTTGCTGGGCCAGCCAGCGGCAGAGATTGCCCAGGGAGATGATATAGTTGCCCTCGTTGTGCATGGTCTTGGGCACGAGCAGGTCGGGAACCCTGATGGCGGAATCGGCATCCTTGAGCATATAGATGTCGTCGCGGGTCACCGGAGTGTTCAGCGGGGCGCCGAGATCTTTCCAGTCAGGGAAGAGTTCGTTAAGGGCTCGCGGTTCGAATACGGCGCCAGAGAGAATGTGGGCGCCCACTTCGGAACCCTTCTCGACCACGCATACGCTGATCTCCTGACCCGCTTGCGCAGCCTGCTGCTTCAGTCGGCACGCGGCGGACAGGCCAGCAGGGCCAGCGCCGACGATGACGACATCGAATTCCATGTATTCGCGTTGCATCTGATTTCCTCGAATCATCGCTAGGGGACGCTGGACATTGAAGGGTGCCCTGGCGTTCCGGTTTTCAGTCGGGTGTGGAGCGGTCGGCAATGACCTGATCGCGGAGCAGTTCAGTCATCTTTTCCGGCGGCAGATCCAGCCAGTCGACCAGCACCTCGGTTGTGTGTTGCCCGAGACAGGGGGGCGGCAGTTGGTAGTCCGCTGGCGTTTCCGAAAGCTTGGCCGGGAAGACCAGCGTGGGAATGGTCTGGCCGTCCTCGCGAGCGAAGGTATGCACCAAGCCGCGTGCTGCTGTATTAGGATCTGCGAAGGCCTGAGCGACAGTGTTCAGCGGGCCGGCCGGTACTTTGGCCTGCACCAATACCTCGAGGAGCGCGTCCTGCCTCCAGGTGCTGATCGTTTCCTGCAGATGCTGTTCGAGGCTGTCACGATGGCGAACGCGGTCAGCGTTGCGTCGATAGCATGGATCGCTCGCCAGATCGGGCCGGCCGATTGCATGGCAGAGGGCGGAGAACTGGGTGTCGTTGCCTGCGGCCACGACCAACGCACCCCCAACGGCATCAAAGGTGCGATAAGGAACCACGGTGGGGTGCGAATTGCCCAAGCGCTGCGGGACTACACCACCGACCTGCCAGCTCATGGCCTGGTTTGCAAGCATCGTCATCTGGGTATCCAGGAGCGCACAGTCGATGTGCTGGCCGAGCCCGGTGCGCTCCGCATGACGGAGCGCCAGAAGTACGGAAAGGCTGGCGTAGACGCCGGTGGAGAGATCGGTGATCGCAACGCCTACCTTGGTCGGCTGCCCGTCGGGCTCTCCGGTGATACTCATCAGTCCGCCCATAGCCTGGGCAACGAAGTCATATCCCCCACGCTCCGCGTAAGGACCTTCTTGGCCGAAGCCGGTAATTGAGCAATACACCAGGCGTGGGTTCAACTGGTGTAGGGCTTGGTAATCCAGCCCGAGCTTCTGCAATGCCCCGACGCAGAAATTCTCCACCAAAACATCTGCTTTCACGGCGAGTTGCCGTATCAGCTCCGAGCCTGCCGAAGTCGCGATATCAATAGCGATCGATCGCTTGTTGCGATTGCAGCCCAGGTAATAGGCACTTTCCCGAGCGCCACCGAGGCCGTCGGTCTCAGGCAGGAATGGCGGACCCCAGGCGCGCGTGTCGTCGCCAACTTCAGGCGCTTCGACCTTGATCACGTCAGCCCCGAAGTCGCCCAGGATCTGAGTACACCAGGGGCCTGCCAGCACGCGCGAAAGATCCAGGACCCGCACTCCCTGTAGAGGTTGGCATGGTGACGTGCCTGGTTTCATGGAGGACCTCGTTAGTAGGGAAGCGTTAATGCCAATGATTCACTAGATGAAACCGTCTTTCAATAAATGAAATCATTTTATCCCGTCGCGAGAAATGAACTCATATCCACCCGGACAGGTGTTGATGCAGTACACCCCAGTCCCCACGGGACTGGGGCGTGCCAGGGGGCGTCTTTGCGTTGAGATGTATGCAACTGTTGGGAACAACTGACCCACTTGGTCTCCCTGGTTTTTGGGCGCATCACCACAACGGTCTTCTCGAAGTGTTGCGCCGTGTGCGAAATCGGCAGAAGATAGTTTTCATATTGAAATAATATTTCATACAGTGAAATTAATTGAAACGCCGACCCACAATCCAACCAGAGAGGACATGGGCATGCCCATCGATGTCGAAAAGCTGCTCGGCTATTCCATTCCCACCGTCAGACAGACGCTGACCCGCCGCGAGACTGCCTTCTACGCGCTGTCGGTAGGGATGGGGCAGGATCCAGAAGACGAGCGTCAGTTAAGCTATGTCGATTACTCTCGGGACCTGCGTGCGTTGCCTTCCATGGCTGTCGTCCTGGCGCACCCGGGATTCTGGCTGGCCGATCCACGTTCGGGCGTCGATGCGACCCAGGTGGTTCACGGTGAGCAAGAACTGAACCTGCACGCGCCACTCCCTGTGGAGGGCGAATTGGTTGGGGAAACCTCAATCGTCGGCCTGGTGGATAAGGGCCCAGGGCAGGGTGCGTTGCTCTACACGCGAAAGGCAGTGACTGATGCGGCCAGTGGCAAGCTGATCGCCTCGACGCTCAATACGACGTTCATTCGTGGTGGCGGTGGTTTCGGAGGGTCTGCGACGCCTTTCAAGCCGAGTCCGACACAATCGGTCGGCGAACCAGACTTCGTGGTGGACCTGCCGACTCGCGCCGAGCAGGCGCTCTACTACCGCATGAATGGCGACGACAATCCCCTGCATGCCAATCCTGCGGTTGCTGCCCAAGCCGGATTCACACGCCCCATCCTCCACGGCTTATGCACCTTCGGGGTGGTTTGTCACGCCGTGGTCAAGGTTTTGGCCGATTACGATGCATCTCTGCTGCGAGGAATGTCCCTGCGCTTTTCCTCGCCGGTCTACCCGGGAGAAACCATCCGCAGTGAAATCTGGCGTGACGGTTCGTTCCAGGCTCGGGTCCTCGAGCGGGATGCTTTGGTGGTCAGCAATGGCCTTGCTTACTTGGGCGGGAGGGCCTAAGGACGCGGGTTTTCGGAGTTTGTTCCGCGTAGTGAAATGTTTCGCGTTGGACTATCTCCGTACAGCCTCTGGCAAATTCATTTGTTCGCCCGCCGAGCCCTTCCCGCCTGTCGATGGCGAGGATTCCACACCATGGAACATTGGTTTCAGTCTCGTTGACGATCTTCCGGGTCGCGGATTAAATGAAATTACAAAAACAAGAGGATTAATTATGTCCGCGATAAATAAGATTTATTTTGCCGTTGCTCTTTCAGTATGTTCTTCCGCGTCGATGTATGGCCATGCTGCGGATGTCATAAAGCTGGGGCTTTCAGTGCCTTTGTCCGGTGCTGGTGCAAACTGGGGCATTGGTGCGAATTGGTTGTGCCAGCAAGCTGCAAGTGATATTGCCGCAAAAGGTGGCGTCAATGTGGCTGGGCGGAACTACAACTTTGAGTGTGTGGCGTACGACAATAAGTACAATGCTGCTGATGGTGCCAAAGTTGCCCAAACTCTTCTGACTAAGGACAAGGTTAAGTTTATCTCTGGAAGCCTTGGAACCGCTCCAGTTCGCGCTCTGCAGTCGCTGTCTGAACGCCGCGGCGTCCTGATGTTCACCACTGCGTGGGGTGCCAGTATCAAGGGGCCGAAGTTCCCAATGACGTTCACCCAGATGAACACGCCCAACGAAATCGTCTACCCACTGGTGGGGTTCGTTAAGGAGCGTCATCCGGCTATCAAGACCGTCGCGTTGCTCAATCCTAATGACGCCACCGGCCAGGAAACCGAGGCCATCGCCCGCAAGGCTTGGGAGGCGGCCGGCGTCAAGGTTGTCGCCAGTGACTGGTACGAGCGCGGCACATCGGAATTCCAGCCGGTGGCCGCCAAGATGGCAGCTCTTAAGCCAGATGCCGTCGACCTGTGCTCCAGCACACCTGCCGATAGCGGTCAGGTATTCAAGGAGCTGAAGTCTCTTGGCTGGGATGGTGTGAAAGTCATCGAAGTGGGTACTGGTGCGGGTGGCTTGCTCGCCACCGGTGGCGAGGCTGCCGAAAATACCTACATGGGCGCGGCCGTTACCCTCGAGTCCGTCAATTCTACGCCCCTGCAGCACCGTCTGGAGGAGGGAGTGAAATCCCTAACGGGTGAGTCCATCAATGCGGTTCAAATAGGCTTCTACGATTCGGTGATGGCGCTGGCCGCAGCTATGGAGCGAGCCCAGAGTGTCGAGCCTGGCGATATTGCCAAAACCCTTCCTGAAGTAACATTCGAATCTTTCTACGGAACCTCCGCCTTCGGCGGGAAGAGCACTTATGGCTCTCCTCAGCAAGTTCTGGTGCCTGTGGTGGTGACGCAACTTCAACAAGGAAAGCTGATTGAGGTAAGTCGAATCCAACCAGAAGAATTGATAAAGCGCGTCCAATAAGCAGCGCCGATTTAATGCTGGAGGCGAGTCATGGAAAATTTATTGCAATTATTATTGACGACGGTACAGATCGGTTCTGTATATGTTCTCTTCGCGCTGGGGCTGACCATCATCTTCGGCGTCTTGAAGATCGTGAACTTTGCCCACAGCCAGTTCTTCACACTGTCGGCACTGTTGGTCGCAGTGGTGATCCCCTGGTTGATGGAAGAGGGGTATTCGCTGTTCAACGCTTACCTGTTCGGTCTGGTGATCGGAATTGCGGGTGCCGCGATGCTGGGCGTTCTCACCTATCAGGTGGGGTTCCGCTGGTTTCAACGCGACATGGTGGGCTCCTTCATTCTCTCGGCCGGTCTTGTGCTGTTGTTCGAGGGCATCTATTTGGAAGTCTTTGGTGGTGCCGTGCGTTCGGTGCCGCCGCTGGTGGAGGGCACCATCAGCGTCTTGGGCGCAGGCCTCAGTGCGCAACGCCTACTGATCTGCATCATTGCGGTCATGCTCACCGGCGGCCTGGCGTGGGTGCTGGCAAAAACTCGATTCGGCAACGCGCTGCGCGCGGTCTCCATCGACCACGAGGCGGCCATGCTGCAGGGGATTCCGTATAAGTCCATCGCCTTCCATGGCTTTATCTTCGCCACCCTGATCGGCGCCATTGCCGGTGCGCTGATCGCCCCAGTGTCGTCGGTGTCGCCGACCTTCGGTGACAGCTTCTTGGTCAAGGGTTTCATCGCGGTGGTGATTGGGGGGCTGGGCAGCGTGCCGGGCGCGATCATCGGCAGCCTGCTGATCGCCGCCATCGAGGCTTTTGGCGGGTTCTACTTTGACCCCTCAAGCGCCAGCCTCGCCATCTTCGTACTGGTAATGCTGATGCTGCTTGTTCGTCCGAACGGGGTACTGGGTCGTGGCTAATCAAAAATTCTTCGTCTGCTGTGTAGCCGTACTCGCCATTGCGGTAGCAAGCCACTTCTTCGGTGCCGGCTACGGCGCCAAACTGATGATCTGGATCGCCCTGGCGGCCCTGGTCGCCTCGACGCTGCGCTTCGTCATGTTGATCGGCGAGTTGAACTTCGCCACCGCTGCCTTCTACGGGATAGGTGCCTACACCGCGGGTGTGGCCACTACCATGCTGGAGTGGCCGTTCATCGTCTCCTTCCTTGCCGGCGGTGTGGTGGCGGCCCTGATCAGCACGGTGTTCGGTTTCATCACCCTGCGCACCAAAGGGCCGTACTTCCTGCTCATCGGCTTCGCCTTCGCCGAGGTGATGCGCATCATCTACACCAAGATGGACTGGCTGGGCGGCAACTCGGGCCTCATCGGCATCTTCGTTCCGGAGGCGCTGGATGTTTACCTGACACCCTTCGTGATCCTGGTCAGCGGCAGCCTCATCGGCATCCTCTACCTGATCGAAGTGTCCAACGTCGGCAAGATCTTCACCGCCATCAAGGACAACGAAGGGGTCGCCCGCTCGGTGGGCATCCGTGTGCACCTGAGCAAGGTGGCCTGCTTCGTCATCGCGTCTTTCGCGGTGGGCATCGCCGGATCGCTGCACGCATATACCAACAACGTCATCAGTCCCGGTGACTTCGGATTCCTGCTATCCACCTTTGCGCTGGCCTATCTGAAAGTGGGCGGTGAGGAGCATCCGCTCGGCCCGATCCTGGGCGCCGCACTGCTCATCCTGCTCAATGCACTGGCACTGGATTCCGGACTCAACGAACACATTTTCTACGGCGCCGCCATCGTCGCCGCCATGCTCCTGCTGCCCAAGGGCGTCGCAGGCCTGGTCGGCCGCTGGTTCACGGCAGACCGCTGCGAGCCGGGCGTCAAGGTCGTAGCGCGGAGGGCTCAATGATGACTGCGACGAACTCAATCATCTCCACCCATGAGATCAGTCGCTCCTTTGGTGGCGTGCTGGCAGTGTCGAACCTCAGTTTCGACATCCGTACCGACGAGGTCCTGGGCCTGATCGGTCCCAATGGCGCAGGCAAGAGCACTACCTTCAACCTGATCAGCGGCTTCTACAAACCTTCCGCCGGACTCCTGCAGGTCGATGGTGCCGACGTCACCGGCACGTCGCCGGAGAAGATCAGCCGCATGGGGATCGCCCGTACCTTCCAGCACGGCAGCATCCTGCCGAGCATGAGCGTGCTGGACAACATCCTGGTGGGAACCATCGGTGCACTGCCGTTGTTCTCAAAGAAGGCGCAACGGCAGCGAGCACTGGAAACCGCCGAGCTGCTGGGCCTCAGTGGGCGACTGGAGGATATCGCCGGGACACTGCCCCACGGCATCCAGCGCCTGGTGAGCATCGCCATTGCCTTTGCCACTCGTCCCCGCCTGCTGTGCCTGGACGAACCCCTGACTGGTTTGAACCAAACTGAAGTGGAGTCGACGCTGAACGTGTTCCGTCGCATCCGCAAGGAATTCGGCAGTTCCATCTTGCTGGTGGAGCACAACATGAAGGCCGTGATGCAGATCTGCGATCGGCTCGTGGTGCTGCACCATGGACAGATGCTCGCAACGGGTACGCCAACCGGTATTCGCCAGGATCCGCGCGTCATCGCCGCTTATCTGGGAGGTGTGCAATGAGTTCGGTCGATTACTCGCTGAAGGTCGACAACCTGACGGCCAGTTACGGCAAGGTGCCCGCACTGCGTGGCGTGACCATGGGCGTGGCGCGGGGGCAGGTGGTGACCTTGATCGGCGCAAACGGCGCCGGCAAGTCCACCCTGATGAAATGCGTCAGCGGTTTGTTGAAGAGCGATGGCGGAGCGATTCGCCTGAACGGTGAGCAGGTCGCCAATCAGCAACCTGACGCCCTGCTGAGGCGTGGCCTGAGCCTGGTGCCCGAAGGCCGTCGCCTGTTCGGGGCGATGACGGTGCTGGAGAACCTGATGATCGGCGCCTACTGCCGCAAGGATCGGCAACAGGTCGAGGCTGACCTTCAACAGTGCCTGACCTTCATTCCGGACCTGCGCACGCGCCTCGCGGCCCAGGCCGGCTCCCTGAGTGGCGGCCAGCAGCAGATGGTGGCGGTGGGCAGGGCATTGATGAGTAAGCCAAAGCTGCTGCTGCTGGACGAGCCTACCATTGGCCTCGCGCCGGCCGTGGTGGAGCAGATAGCCCAAGTCATCGGCAAGATTCGCAACACCGGTGTAGATGTGCTGCTGGTCGAGCAGAACGCAGAAACCGCCCTTCGTATCGCGGACTACGCGTACGTGATGGAGGGCGGGGAAATCGTCTCGGAGGGTATCGCTGCCGAACTGGCGCAGAACGAAGACGTGCAACGGGCATACATGGGAATGTGACGAACCTTTGCGGTTCCTAGGCTCCTGAAATCGTTTGGATACGGGAAGTAAGATGAAGAACAGCTCTCTCTCTGTATGGCAGCCCACCGCTGAAGACATTGCCTCGGCCAATGTAACCGAGTTGATGCGCCGGATGGGCACCGACGACTATGACGAGTTCTACGCTCGTTCCATCTACGAGCCCGATCGCTACTGGCGAATGGTGATGCAGTACTGCGATATCGTCTGGGAGAAACCTTTCGAGACGTATCTCGACGAATCGAAGGGGCCTGAGTTCCCGCGCTGGTTCCCCGGCGGACGCATCAACTGGGTGGACTCGATTCTGGCCAAGGCCAAGGACCCCGTGCTCCAGGACATGGACGCGGTCATCGCCGAGCGTGAACCGGGGCAGGTCAGTCGCACCACCTTCGCCGAACTGGCGAAGCAGGTCATGGCGTTCTCCGCCGGCCTGGAAGCCCAGGGCATCAAGCGTGGCGACCGCATCGGCCTGCTCATGTCCAACGGGCTGGAAGCTACCGTTTCGATGCTCGCCATCGCCTACCTGGGGGCCATCGCCGTGCCACTGTTCAGCGGCTTCGGCATGGACGCGATCAAGTCCCGGCTCAGCGCCTGCTCCGCCAAGGCGATGATCGCCAGTGCTGGCTTCCATCGGCGTGGCAAGTGGGTCGACATCCTGGGCCTGATCAGCGCCACCCGCGAGGAGCTGACTTCCCTGGAAACCGTGATCGTCCATTACTCGGACGAGGTGGGCGCCAGTGGCACCGATTACATCGGCTGGGCCTCGGTGCTGGAGGCGGGCAAGGGGCACGAGAAGACCGCTGCGAGCATGGCCGCCAATGAGCCTTTCATGATCGTCTACACCTCCGGCACCACCGGCAAGCCGAAGGGAACCGTCCACGTCCATGGCGGTTTCGCGCTGAAGATCGCTCATGACTCGGCGGTGCACTTCAACGTCAAGCAGGGCGATGTGTTCTGCTGGCCGGCGGACATGGGCTGGATCGCGGGTTCGCTGGTGCTGTGCAGCGCGCTGATGCGCGGGGCGACGCTGGTCTGCTATGACGGTGCTCCCGACTTTCCTGACTGGTCGCGAATGGCCACGCTGGTGGAGCGTCATCGCGTAACCCACTTCGGCTCCGCACCCACCCTGATCCGAGGCCTGGCTGCCCACGAGAAGGTGTCCTGCAATGCGGACTTCTCGTCGCTCAAGCTTCTGATCACTGCAGGGGAGGGGATTGATCCTGAGCATTTCGGCTGGTTCCAGACCCGCTTTGGCGGAGGTCGATGCCCGGTCATCAATTACACCGGCGGAACCGAGGTATCTGGCGCTCTGCTGTCCAGCGTGGTGATCCGTCCCATCAGTCCTTCCGGCTTCAACACGGCCTCGCCGGGCGTCGATGTGAATGTGGTCGACAACGATGGTTGCACGGTGAAGGAAGGCCCTGGTGAGCTAGCCATCCGCCGGCCGTTCGTGGGCATGACCCAGTCCTTCTGGCAGGACGACGAGCGTTACCTGGAGTCCTACTGGCGCACCATCCCCGGTTTGTGGGTCCACGGAGACCTGGCCGTGCGCCAGGATGGCAGCTTCTACATGCTGGGCCGCTCGGATGACACCATCAAGTTGGCAGGAAAACGTGTAGGTCCGGCGGAAATCGAAGAGGTGTTGCTCGAGCTTCCGGAAATCAGCGAAGCGGCGGCAGTGGGTGTGAAGGACGACACCAAGGGGCAGAAACTGGTGGTGTTCCTCGTGACCCCCGAGCTAGCGGATGAGCGCACATCGCTGCTGAAACGCATTGCCGCCCATGTCGAAGCGCGGATGGGCAAGCCCTTTGTCCCGGCGCAAGCCTACTTCGTGGATCAGTTGCCGAAGACCCGCAGCTCCAAGGTCATGCGGCGCGTCATTCGCAATATCTGTAATGACATGCCCCTTGGCGATACGTCGTCGCTGGACAATCCGGCCGCCCTCGAAGGTATCAAGCATGCCGTAAACGGCTAGGCCTCATTTCGAACAGGAAGGCACACATGGACCTCGGTCTGAATAGCAAGAAAGTGTTGATCACGGGCGCATCCCAAGGCATCGGTGAAGGGCTGGCGGTAGCGTTTGCCCGCGAGGGCTGCGACCTGAAACTGGTTGCGCGTGACGAAAGCCGCCTGGTTGCGCTGGCCAATTCCATCCATGAGCGTTTCAAGGTGTCGGTCGACATTCTGTCGATCGACATGGCACGCGCCGGCGCGATCGCAGAGGTCGCCCAGTTCGGCCATGACGTCGACGTTCTGGTGAACAACGCCGGCAGCATTCCGGCAGGCACGCTCTGGGACGTAGACGAAGAACGCTGGCGGCAGGGCTGGGAGCTGAAGGTGTTTGGCTACATCAACCTCACTCGTCTGGTCTATGACGCCATGCGCAAGCGAGGCGGTGGCGTGGTCCTCAATAACATCGGCAGCGGTGGCGAGATGTTCGATTACGACTACATCGCCGGCACCACCGGCAACGCGGCCCTGATGGCCTTTACCCGCGCACTTGGAGGCCGCAGCCTGAACGAGGGAATTCGAGTCCTGGGCGTGAATCCTGGTCCTGTGGATACCGATCGTATTCGCAAGGTGCTCAAGTCCGGTTCCGAAAGCGCTGGCGATCCGGCGCGGGATTACGCAGAAAAGCTCAAGCGGTACCCCCTGGGGCGCGCCGCGACGGTAGAGGAGGTGGCCGATCTGTTCGTTTTCCTCGCCTCCGCCAAGTCCTCCTACACCAGTGGGGCGGTCATTACCCTGGATGGCGGACTCGCATCCAACCGCTCCATCAGCAGCGGCCGCTGAACCATTTCACGAGGAGTAGAGCGATGCGGGACTCAGTCACATACGCAGGTTACCAGCGGCTGGCATTCGACCGGCCGGCACCACACGTCCTGCGCATCACCATCAACCGTCCGGAACGGCTCAATGCTCTGGATGCCATTGGTCATGCCGAAATCACCCGGGTCTGGCGCGATGTGGAGGCGGACGTTTCCGTCAACGCCGTGATCATTTGCGGGGCTGGAAAGTCCTTCTCCGCTGGCGGAGATTTCGAGGTCGTCGAGGGGATGATCGACTCCTTCGAATACCGTTGCCGTATCTGGAAGGAGTCAAAGGACCTCGTCTACAACATCGTCAACTGCAACAAGCCCATCGTGTCTGCTATTCAGGGCGCGGCTGTAGGGGCGGGCCTTGTGGCAGCCTTGCTGGCGGACATTTCGATAGCGGCGAAAAGCGCGAAGCTGGTGGATGGTCATACCCGTCTGGGCGTGGCTGCGGGCGACCACGCGGCGATCATCTGGCCGCTGCTGTGCGGCATGGCCAAGGCCAAATACCACCTGATGCTCTGCGAACCGCTGAATGGCGAGCAGGCCGAGCGGCTCGGCCTGGTTTCGCTGTGCGTGGAAGACGACGAGCTACAGGCGAAGGCCGTCGAGGTGGCAGCCCGCCTGGCGAGCGGCGCGCAATCCGCGATTCGCTGGACGAAGTACTCGCTGAACAACTGGCTACGCCAGGCTGGCCCCATTTTCGACGCTTCCCTTGCCCTAGAAATGCTGGGCTTCGGCGGAGACGAGGTGAAGGAAGGCTTGAGCGCGCACCGGGAGAAGCGTTCGCCCAAGTTTCCGGATAACTCCGAGGTATAGAGGGTCCGTTCATGACCAAGGCTGAAGGTGTGCCTCCGACACTGCACCGGAACGAGAATATCGGACTCGAGCGAGTGCCGGCTGCGCGAACCGGAATGGTAATGCCGGTGGTACGCGCGCTGGAGGTGTTGTCTGCCTTCACCGCCCATGACTCCTGGCTGGGCAACAAGGAAATCGCCGACCGTACTGGACTGCCGCCATCCACCGTCAGCCGATTCCTGCGGACGCTGGTGACTCTCGGATACGTGGGCTATTGGAGTGAGCGGCATCTGTACTGCCTGACAGCCTCGGTGCTTTCGCTGGGCTACGCGGCAACCGCTCACTCCGATGTGCAGCGATTGGTACGCGCTGAACTGGTGAAGTTCGCCTGCGCCAACAACGTCACCGTACTACTCGCCATGCGGGACCGCCTGGACCTCGTGGCTCTGGAAAGCTGCACCGGTACCGGCAGCTTTCGCCGCAGCGGCCTGAACGTCGGCACTCGAATCGGCATTGCCTCTTCACAGATGGGCTACACGCTATTGGCCTCGCTTCCGGTGCTTGAGCGGTCCTACCTGCTGGAGAACATCGCACGTCGCATGCCTGAGGACTGGGCCGGGCCTGAGCCGCACCTCTCGGAAGCCACGCGCCAACTGCGGACGATGGGCTTCTGTTACTCCCTCAGCAAGCTGGAGCGGGACCTGGGCGTCGTTTCTGTCCCTCTGTGCCTGGCGGGGCGTGGTTTATTCGTGCTGGCCTGCATCGGTTCGCTGGTAAACATGAATAAGGCCAGGGTTTCGCGGGAGCTGGGGCCCCAGCTCGCTGCATTGGCGAACCAGTTCAAGCAGACGCTGGAAGATTCCAGCGCGGACGACTGAAGAGGGTACACGAACCATGGCAACAGATATTGACTCGGGCGACGCCCTGCTGACTGTCAGTCGTGGCCTGCAAGTGCTGCGGGCCTTTCGGGGGCACCGGAACCCGCTGTCAAACGCGGAGATTGTAGCGCGCACAGGCTTGCCGAAGTCGACGGTTTCCCGATTGACGACAACCCTGATGGTCGCCGGTTACCTGCGCCACGCCGCTGGCGGGCGGCATTTCGAACTGGGTTCGGGGTCTCTCGGTATCGGTCATGCCTTCCTCGAGTCCAGCCCGCTGGTTCGGCTGGCACTGCCGTTCATGCAGGTCTTGGCGGACGAGCTGAATGTGTCAGTGGCCCTGGCGATCCGGGACCGTTTCGAGATGCTTTATGTTGCGTATTGCTCAGGGAAGAACATCGCCACATTACGCCTCGGGGTGGGCTCAATGCTCCCGATGGAGTCCACCGCCATCGGGAGGGCCTACATGTGGGGCCTTCCGAAGGAAGAGCGAGAGGTCCTGTTCGGGCAGATGCACGAGCACTTTGGAGAAGGTTTCCAGGCAATTCATCAGGGCATCCTTTCGAGCTTTGCGGAACTGGAAGCCTCGGGAACCTGCCTGGTGAAAGGTGGGTATCAGCGCGACACCTATGGGATCGGTGTGCCGATACGCGCCGGTGTGAGGAAAACCGTGATGGGTCTTAACGGCGGGGCTGCGGTCGTGGATGCCGATTTCACGAAGGTCCGGGCGGTCATCGGGGACAGGCTCAAGCGGGCGGCGCCAGAGCTGGAGCGAATTCTTCGGGACCTGGACTGCCCGATCTAGATAACGAGCATTGGAAAAAAGTGGGTGAATGAGTCATGTCGAAGGTTCTTGAAGGGATACGGGTACTTGATTTCGGGCGCTACATTGCGGGGCCATTCTGTGGTGCGCTCCTCGCCGACATGGGGGCCGATGTGATTCGGGTTGACCGTGTCGGTGGTAGTGAGGACCGTTTCGTGATGCCGGTAACCGAACACGGCGATGGTGCGGTTTTCCTCCAGGCCAACCGCAACAAGCGCTCAATCACGTTGGAGTTGGGCAGTGACGAGGGACGCCGAGTCGTCCGGCGACTGGTGGAATCGGCGGATATCGTGATCGCCAACATGCCAGCGCCGACCCTGACCAACCTGGGTCTGGATTACGAATCGTTGAAGGCGATCAAGTCCGACATCATCCTGGTCGCGCCCTCCGCTTTCGGCGACAGCGCGTTGCTGCGCGATAAGATTGGATTCGACGGGGTGGGGCAGGCTATGAGTGGTGGGGTCTACCTGTCCGGATACCCTGACCAACCTATGAAGTCGATGGTGCCGGTAGTGGATTTCGCCACCGCTATCGCCTGCGCCCTGGGTGCGGTCGCCGCGCTATATGAACGGAACAGGAGTGGCGAGGGGCAGAAAGTGGAATCGTCTCTGCTGCAAACAGCGCTGAACTTTTCCAGCGGTTACCTGATCGAGGAGCAGCTCCTAAAGCTCGACCGGCAAGCCAGTGGCAACCGCAGCCAGAGCTATGGCCCCTCCGACATCTTCAAGGCTTCGGATGGTTGGATCATCGTGCAGGTCATCGGCCCCTCGATGTTCAAACGCTGGGCGAAGATCATGGGACGCCCCGAATTGCTGGACGATCCGCGTTTCGCCGATGACGAACTGCGTGGGCAGAATGGCTCACTGCTGTCAGAACTGATGGCCGAGTGGTGCAACAAGCGTTCTCGCAACCAGGCACTGCAAGAGCTCGCCACGGCCAAGATTCCCGCAGGACCGGTGTACTCACCTGCCGAAGTTCACGCCGACCAAGCGATCGCCAACAGCGGTGCATTCGTCTGGTTGCAGCATCCTCAGCACGTCGAGGCACCTTACGTGGCGGCGCCGCTCAATCTTTCGCGAACGCCACTGGAAATAACGCGACATGCGCCTTTGGTCGGTGAACATACCGAAGAAATACTGAGCGAGTTTGGCTTCGATGCTGAAGAAATAAAGGACCTGCGGCACAATAACGTCGTCTAATGCAGTAACTATCAATCAGATTTAAAGCTTAATCACCGATATTGCCCTTGCTGGAGATTAATCCTCAGCGCGGGCTTTCTCGACCCAAAAACAATAAAATGAGGTTGGTGGTATGAGTAAGTTGAAGTTTGCTTTACATGTTCTGGTCCCCGCCTTGGGCTCTGTGGTCGTTGTCAATGCAAAGGCCGATTTCGTCGGTGACAGCAAGTTGAACCTCGGACTCAGGAACTTCTATTTCAATGGAGATTACCGTGAAGGTGCCAATGCACCGTCGAAAACGGAAGAATGGGCCCAGGGGTTCAAGCTGGACTATCAGTCCGGCTTCACAGAGGGAACCCTGGGCTTTGGCGTCGATGCGTTAGGGATGCTGGGTGTCAAGCTCGACACCGGCAAGGGGCGGCATCCCGGCAGCACGATGATTCCTGACGATGGCGATTCCGCTGCGGATGAGTGGAGCCGATTCGGCCTTACCGCGAAGTTGAGGCTGTCCAAGACCGAGGCACGTATAGGCACGTTGCTCCCGAACACACCGGTGCTCTTCTACAACGATGCCCGACTGCTGCCACAGACTTTCCAGGGGGGGATGATCACCTCGAAGGAAATCGACAATCTGACCCTGACCGCCGGCCAACTCGAACAGGTCACCGGGCGCGGCTCGACGGACCGTACTGGCTTTGCGGTTCGTGGTGGCCGCGAAGAGAGCAACAAGTTCTACTTTGCCGGCGCGGACTACAAGATTGGCAGCAACCTGCTGGTCCAGTACTACCAAGCCTCCATGGAGGACTACTACCGTCAGCATTTCGTCGGAGCGGTCCACACACTCGATCTGGGTGATCAGCAATCTCTGAAGACCGACCTGCGGTATTTCAGGACCGACTCCCAGGGCGCCAATGCTTCAGGAGAACCGGGTTTTCAGGTGAGTGGTTTCACCAGTGATGGTGACGGTGAGATCGATAACAATACCTGGAGCGCGACTTTCACCTACTCGGTGCAAGGCCATAGTTTTCTGCTGGGATACCAGAAGGTTTCCGACGGCAGCGCGTTCGTTCAACCTAACCAAGGCAGCCTGAATGGCGGAGTAGGGGGTGGCGGCGTGAACGTCTATCTCTACACCAACCGTCTGATCTCGAACTTCACCAATGCTGGCGAGACGACTCGATACGCACAGTACTCCTATGACTTCGCCGCCATGGGGGTTCCTGGCCTGACTGCTTCTCTCATGTACCTCCACGGCAAGGACATCAAGACCTTCAGTGGAGAAGAGCAACGTGAATGGGAGCGAGACTTCAACCTCAGCTACGTGTTCCAGAGTGGTCCGCTCAAAGGCTTGAGCGCGACTTGGTGGAATGCCTCGGCTCGAGGTGATGTAGTGAGGCCCGAGGATCAGAACCGGCTTATCTTCAATTACACCTTGCCGATCTTCTGAAAATTTTCTGAACGCAATACAAGCTGACTGGAAACTTATAGGGCGAACATTGCGTTTGCTCCAGACAAAGTTTTGCCTACGGTTCAATTGCTCGTTGTTCCACTTTATGAAATGTGAATAGCCGCTCCGTCAGGGGCGGCCATTCGATCGCCAGGCCAATTTCTTCCGGCTAGTTATGTGGGGGGGGTTTCAAATAGTTATGCTTCGTATTTGTTTCACTGCGCGCAACAAGTATCTGGCAAACGTTGACGCTGTTCCTGGTGGCTCATTTAATCGAGCCACATAACAACAATACATTGCGGTAACGACCATGAATGCCAATAAGGAAGCTGCATCGCTGACCTGTGCTTTTTAACACTTCTACCGCAGGTATCTCCGTTCAGGCAAGTGAGGAGGAAGGCTGACGGCAAACCCATATCGATGGTGTCGCTGAGGTCTCGGCATGACCATCATGACGACAGTTGGAGTACAAGAGATGGCTAGGTTGGCTGGAAAAGTGGCATTCGTGACTGGCGCCGCCGGTGGTATCGGCTCGGAAATCTGCCGGCGTTTCGTGGAGGAGGGCGCCAGCGTGCTTGCAGGCGACATCTCCTCGGCCGCGCTGGAGAAAGTGAAGATCCTTTGTGGTGGGAGCGACAGGATTGTCCCGCTCCTGCTCGATGTTACGAAGTCCGAAAGCATCACCGAGGGGCTGCAGGTCGCCGTGCGAGCCTTCGGCAAGGTCGACATCCTGTGCAACGCGGCAGGTGGCTCGACGCCTCTCGATAGCCGCGTGACGGAGGCCCCGGAGGAAGAGTTCTGGCGCGCCATCAGCCTCGATCTGTTCGGTACCTTCCTCTGCTGCAAGCACGGTATCCCCGAGCTGATCAGAGTGGGTGGCGGCTCGGTAATCAACTTTTCCTCGATGGTTGCGTTGATGGCGCTCCCTGATCGGGACTGTTACACCGCTGCTAAAGGTGGGGTTTCGGCTATCACGCGGTCGATGGCCCACGAGTACGCCGAGAACAAGATCCGGGTGAATGCAATCGCGCCGGGGCTCACGCTTTCGGAGCGCGTGCAGGGTCTAGTGGATCAGCGTCCGGAGCTTAAGAAGCTGGCCGACCAGTGCCTCCTGAGTGTCTGCGAGCCGAACGACATGGCCGAGCTGGCGGTATACCTTGCGGCCGACGAGTCGAAGCGCGTCACTGGTCAGGTCATCCCCGTCGACAGCGGTGTGACGATTTATTGATGTTCATATCGGAGGGTGCCGTTCAAGCGGCGCCCTTTGCAAGAGTCCGGGTTGAGTTGGGAGAGGCAGGATCAATGTCGCATCGTTTCAATCTGGGCTGGATCGGCCTGGGGCAGATGGGGGCACCGATGGCAGAGCGCCTGCTCGGCGAAGAGGTGAACCTGCATGTGTTCGATCTTGACCCGGAAGTGATGGGGGCCTTCGTCGATAAGGGCGCCGTGGCACACGCATCACCTCAGGCAGTGGCCGACGCGGCGGAGATCGTCTTTGCCTGTCTGCCAGATCCCTCCGTAAGCGAGCGCGTGGCGTTTGGCCCGGATGGGGTCGCCACGGGGCGGAAGATTCGGCTCTATGTCGAAACCTCCACCATCGGCAATGGCTGCATCCAGGCGATTGGAATCGAGCTGGCAAAGAGCGGCATCGTCACCATCGATGGCCCCATCAGCGGCGGTGCTCCCGCGGCCCGCGAAGGACGGCTGACGATGATGGTCTCGGGCGATCCCGACGCCGTGGCGGAGGTGACGCCCTGGCTGTCGCGCATCGGTCGGCAGGTGACCTGCCTCGGCCCCCGGCTCGGGCAGGCGCAGATCATGAAGCTGGTGAACAACATGGTCATGGCCGCCAACATGGTGGTCGCTTCCGAGGGACTTTCCCTGGGCAGCAAGGCGGGGCTCGACGTTGTGGCGATGATGGAGGTGCTTATGACCAGTACCGGCAGCAGTCGCGCCTTGACCGAGATTCTGGTCCGCGCACTGCACCCGGGCACCGATGATTTTGGCGCGCATCTGTCCATTGTGCAGAAGGATGTTTCCCTGGGGATTTCCGAGGCGACGGCACTGGGTATCAGTCTTCCCGCGTTGGATGCCGTCCGCGGAGTCTGGACGGCGGCAGCTGCCGGCGACCTCGCCAGACAGGACTTAACCTGCATCCTCCGCTATATCGAGCAACAGGCCGGTACGGAAGTGCGTGCGGGGTAGGCCCCGAGCCTGTTGCTGGAGATGATCACCGTGACTCGACTTCCTGGTGACGGTGGTTGGACCGGGCATGGATGGTGTTGTCGGGGCCCGGTTTTTTCGGGGCGTTCGTTGTCTCCGCGAGACAGACGTGATTGTTGCGGAGTAACGGGCGCCCTGCTTTTTTCCGTCAAGGGCACACTGTCCGTGGCGCGCCGGGCTTCCAAGGATGTTCGCACCCTGATCCGGAACCTTGTTTCCGTGACACGTCGAACAGCATCGGAACCGAGGGCAGTCAGCGAGACAACGACAAGTCGAAAGTTCAGCTTCGCTCTATATGGGGTGGTGCTGGCTGCCGCTCGGCATCAGTGGCGCTGGGATTCGGCCAGGTTCCGGGCTATCTCTGCAGCGGCTTCCTGCAGGGGGATGAGCAGGTTCTTGCGCGCGTAGGCAAGACTGACGGCACTCTTCAAAAGCATGACGTTCATGGTCCCGAACAGTTTGCCCTCGTGCATGACCGAAACGCCGATGGCCCAGACGTTGCTGGCGAACACACTGCTGCTGTATTCGTCGCTCATCATCGCAAAACCGTCCTTGCGGACCTGGTCCAGTAGCTTGGCCAGCCGCGCCGGCTCATGGGCGAGTCGGTTCCAGTCTCCTGGCGTGGCGGCCAGTCGTTCGATGATCTGTTCGCGTTCTTCATCCGGACAGAAGGCGAGGTAGGCGAGACCGATGGAGGTGACCAGCATCGGCGAGCGGAAGCCCGGCTGGCGATTGAAGGAAAGGGGGCCACTACCACGTGAGGTCTGCACTACAACCATGGCATCGAAGTCGAAAAGGGCGATGTCCGAAGGCCAGCCGATAGTGTTCCTGAAGCGCGCGAGCGTGGGCTCTGCGATTCCGGCAATCCAACGCGATTTGTCGTAGCCCTGGCTCAGCAGCAGGGTTCGCGCCGTGACCGAGTAAACGGCTCGCTCAGGATCCTTGGTTACGTAACCTTCGTGGTTGAGCGTTTCCAGCATGCGCACGATGGTCGCCTTGTCCAGGCCGGTCTGCTTGTGAATGGCGGCTACGGAGGCCTGTTTCTCCTCGTTCACCACGCGCAGCACTTTCAGGGCACGGGCGACCGCTTCGACGGGCTTGAATGATGGCTTGGAAGTGTTGTTCACATTAGGTCCTGGATCGGGGGCGGGGGCGGGCGCGTCTGGTGTTCGCCGTCACGTTCTCGAGAGGCGGATGGGCTGAAATCCCATGCCGGACGCCGGCACTACTTATCTCGTCGCCACCCGACGCTCGAAAGCTCTGGGCGCGGCAATCTTAGCACTGAATGTCCCGCGTCCCGCCAGAGCGGTCTAGGGACGGTGAGGCTACGCCGTCCGGAACTTCCAACAGTTAGAGCCGGAAAATATTCCTGGGGTTGCTCATTCCGAACTACGGAACAGATGCCAATTCATTGGGCAATGTCACCTGTTTACACGATTCATATATTGAAATGCAATTTCATATATTGAAATATCCTGACCCATAGATCGTCAATCTAGAAGCCCTGATCGAGGAGCAGAGACATGCATCTGGAGGCTGACTGCATTTCTGGCAACCCGGTATTGGCTGAAGGCCGAGGCGCCCCGCGGCTGCGCATGGCATGTCAGACCGTCCTGCTGGCCGCGGTGCTGGGTCAACCAGGCCTGTGGCAGGGCAGTTTGACTGGCACTTGCTGCGGACAGGCCGACAGAGCGCAGTCGTCTCCGGGTGTTCGAGATATCTCGCGCAACTACGTTGAAGGCGACATCTGGTCAGGCGGCTCTCGCGAAGTTCGAAACCTGGTCCGGCGCCCGAGCGAGCGCCGGGAGGACCGCAATGAAATCTGGCGTGGCGACTTGCCCCATGCGCCCGAACCCGGAAGGAGTCTTCCGGTGCCCCACAACCGCCTGATGGCCTTCATCGCTAGTTTGACGCGGCTTTGAAGACGTCGCTGGGCAATCAGGAGACCGAGATGCATCCGTCTGAAGAACGCTTGGAAAACATCCGCATGATCCGCGACAGCGCGGTGGCCTTCGCTCCCGCTGCTGAACTGGGGCGGGTTCGCGAACTGCGCTACCAGACCCCCGGCTTTGACGCCGATGTCTGGCGCGAAATCGCCGAGAACGGCTGGATCGGCCTGTCGCTGCCGGAAGAGCAGGGCGGAGCGGGGCTGGGCATGGGCGAGTACTGCGCACTGCTGGAGGCGCTCGGCGCTGCACTGGTGCCGGAGCCGTTCGTTCCTGCCGTCCTGGCCGCGCGCCTGCTGGGTGGCGATGAACTGGCCGCTCAACTGACTGGCGAGCGTTTGCTGCTGCCGGCCTTGCAGGAAGGCATCGACAGCCTGGATGCCGCGGCGGGCAATACCCGTTTCAGCGGCGGGCGAGTAAGCGGCCCCAAGATCAACATTCCCATGGCTGCGGGTGCAGACGGATTCCTCGTTAGCACACCGGAAGGGCTGGCCCTGGTGGAGGCCGACGCTGCCGGCGTGGAACTGGCGCTGCAACAGACCCAGGACGGCGGTCACTTCGGCACCCTGACCCTGACTGACGCCCCGGCCCGCCTGCTGCCGCTAGACGCCGAGGCCCTGGCCGACGCGCTGGATGAGGCGGCCCTGGGCACCGCCGCCTACCTGCTGGGTGGCGCCGAACAGGCCTTCGCCATGACCGTCGACTACCTGCGTACGCGCAAACAGTTTGGCCAGGTGATCGGCACCTTCCAGGCGCTGCAGCACCGCGCGGTGGACCTGAAGCTGCAACTGGCCCTGTGGCGCGCCAGCCTGGACGCCGCTGCCATCGCCTGCGACTCCGGCGCCCCCGTAGCCCAGCGCCGCGCCGCCGTATCCCGCGCCAAGGCCCGGTCCGCCGATGCGGCGCTGTTGGTGACCCGTCAGGCGGTCCAGCTGCACGGCGCCATCGGCTACACCGACGAGTGCGATGTCGGTCTGTTCCTGCGCAAGGCCATGACCCTGGCCAACCTCTACGGCTCGTCCGCCCTGCATCGGCGCCGCTATGACGCGCACATGCCCAGCCTCGCCGACGCCTGACGCCACGGCCCATCCGATAGAGGAATTCGAGAATGACCCAGACTTTCCAACTACCCGATTTCAACGCACTGGCTGACGACGAGTTCCGTCACCTGGTACGTGACTTCCTGCAGGCGAACTTCCCCGACGAGCTCCGTGACCTGCCCAAGCGCCTGCACTGGAACGAGGTGAAGGGTTGGTACATGACCCTGTCCGCCCATGGTTGGCTGGCACCCGGTTGGCCGCGCGAGTTCGGCGGCATGGGGCTGTCGGCGGCCAAGCAGCTGATCTACACCGAGGAGTTCGAGAACTACGGCGTAGCACGCACGCCGGACCACGGCATCATGCTGCTGGGGCCGCTGCTGATCCGCTACGGCTCTCCCGAACAGCAACAGCACTTCCTGCCGCGCATCCTGTCCGGCGAGCACATCTGGTGCCAGGGCTACAGCGAGCCGAATGCCGGTTCCGACCTGGCCAGCCTGCGCACCGAGGCCGTTCTGGACGGTGAGGAGTGGGTGGTCAATGGCCAGAAGATCTGGACCACCCTGGCCACCGACGCCGACTGGATCTTCCTGCTGGTGCGCACCGACAAGTCGGCGAAGAAGCAGGAGGGCATCAGCTTCCTGCTGGTGCCGACGAACAGCCCCGGCGTGACCGTGCGCCCGATCCTCAACCTCGACCTGCACGATGAGCTGTGCGAGGTGTTCTTCGACGACGTGCGGGTGCCCAAAGCCAACCTGGTGGGCGAGATGAACGCGGGCTGGACCATGGCCAAGGCGCTGCTCGGTTTCGAGCGCATCTTCCTCGGCTCGCCGAAGCAGTCGGCCAATGCCCTGACGCGCCTGGAAGTGCTCGGCGAACACCTGGGGCTGAGCCAGGACCCGGGCTTCCGCGATCGCCTGACCCGCCTGCGCCTCGACCTGGACGACCACAAGCTGCTGTTCGAGACCTTCGCCGAGCGCCTGCGCCGTGGTGAGAGCCTGGGGGCCGATGTCTCGCTGCTGAAGGTGCACCAGACCGAACTGTTCCAGCGCATCACCGACTACATGCTGGAAATCTCCGGTGAGTACGCCGCGCTGCTCGATCCCATCGAGGGCAACGGCAACCTGAATCCGACCGGCCTGTTCCTGCAGGCGCGCCCCGCGACCATCTACGGCGGCAGCTCGGAAATCCAACGCAACATCCTCGCCAAGATGGTGCTCGGCCTGCCCGGTTGAGCCCTGCGCATCCATTCCAAGAGGGAAACGACATGCTCGATAACAAAGTAGTGGTAGTCACCGGAGCCGGCGGCGGCATCGGCCGCGCCATGGCCCTGGAACTGGCGCGTGCCGGTGCGGCGGTGGTCATCAACGACGTCGGCGTCTCCCTGGGCGGGGAGGGCGGTTCGGCCACGCCGGCCGAGGAGACCCGTCGGCTGATCGAAGAGGCGGGCGGTCGCGCGGTGATCAACACAGACAGCGTCGCCGACTGGAACGGTGCGCAGAACATCATCGCCTGCGCCCTGGACAACTTCGGCCACATCGATGGCGTGGTGAACAACGCCGGGATCATCCGCGATGTGATCTTCCACAAGATGAGCCCGGAGGACTGGCAGTCGGTCATCCAGGTCCATCTCAACGGCAGCTTCTTCGTCAGCCGCGCGGCGGCCGAGCACTTCCGCAAGCAGCAGAGCGGTGCCTTCGTGCACATGGTCAGCACCTCGGCGCTGATCGGCAATGTCGGCCAAGCCAACTATTCGGCGGCCAAGCTGGGCATCGTCGCCCTGTCCAAGTCCATCGCCCTGGACATGCAGCGCTTCAACGTGCGCTCCAACTGCATCGCCCCCTTCGCCTGGAGCCGCATGACCAGCGCCATCCCGGACAGCACGCCGGAAGAGAAGGCCCGTGTCGAGCGCCTGAAGCAGATGACCCCGGAGAAGAATGCACCGCTGGCGGTGTACCTGCTCTCCGACCAGGCCAAGGAGGTCAACGGCCAGGTCTTCACCGTGCGCCGCAACGAAATCTTCCTGATGAGCCAGAGCCGTCCGCTGCGTTCCGTGCAGCAGGGCGAAGGCTGGACCGCGCAGAGTATTGCGGAGCACGGCATGCCGGCGTTGTCCGGTTCGTTCCAGGGGCTGCAGGTCAGCGCCGACGTGTTCTGTTGGGATCCGGTCTGACTGGCCAACCAGCGACCCTAGTGAAAACGAGGTTGAGTCGATGAAAGTTCAAAGCCCGAAAGAAAGCTACCCCGAGATCCGCGAAGAAGTCCGCAAGCTGTGCGCGCGCTTCCCCGGCGAGTACTGGCGCAAGCTGGACGAGGTGCGGGGCTATCCCACCGAGTTCGTCCAAGCCCTGACGGAGTCGGGCTTCCTCTCCGTGTTGATCCCCGAGGAGTTCGGCGGCTCCGGACTCGGCCTTTCCGCCGCCGCGGCGATCCTGGAGACCATCCAGGAAACCGGCTGCAACGGCGCCGCTTGCCACGCCCAGCTCTACACCATGGGCACCATCCTGCGGCACGGGTCCGAGGAGCAGAAAGCCCAGTACCTGACCGGCGTGGCCAGCGGCGAACTGCGCCTGCAGGCCTTCGGCGTCACCGAACCCACCAGCGGCACCGACACCACCTCGCTGCGCACCTTCGCTCGTCGTGAAGGCGACAAATTCGTGGTCAACGGGCAGAAAGTCTGGACCAGCCGTGCCGAGCACTCCGACCTGATGCTGCTGCTGGCGCGGACCACACCGCGCGACCAGGTGGCGAAGAAGACCGACGGCCTGTCGACCTTTATCGTCGATATGCGCGAAGTCCTGGGCAAAGGCCTGACCATCCGCCCGATCCGGACGATGATGAACCACAACAGCTGCGAGGTATTCTTCGACAACATGGAGGTTCCCGCCGCCAACATGGTGGGCGAGGAGGGCAAGGGTTTCCGCTACATCCTTTCGGGGATGAATGCCGAACGCCTGCTGATCGCTTCCGAGTGCATCGGCGACGCCAAGTGGTTCATCCGCAAGGCCGTGGAATACGCCAACGATCGCCAGGTGTTCGGCCGCCCCATCGGCCAGAACCAGGGTGTCCAGTTCCCCATCGCCAAGGCCTACACGCAGCTGCGTGCCGCCGAACTGATGGTGCGCGAAGGCCTGGCCAAGTACGAGGCGGGCGAAGACTGCGGCGCTGAAGCGAACATGGCCAAGATGCTCGCCGCCGATGCGTCCTGGGAAGCCGCGAACGCCTGCCTGCAGACCCACGGTGGCTTCGGCTTCGCCGAGGAGTACGACGTCGAGCGTAAGTTCCGCGAGACCCGCCTGTATCAGGTGGCGCCCATCTCCACCAACCTGATCCTCAGCTACGTTGCCGAGCACGTACTGGGCATGCCGCGCTCCTACTGAGGACATCGCCATGACCGAATCCGATCTGGGGCCGCAGCAGGCCTGGCTGGGGTGTCGCGAGGAATGCGAGGCGGTTATCACCGCCGAGATGCTCCAAGCGTACCGCGCCACCCTCGGGCCCCATCTCTGGGACAACGACGGTTTCGCGCCGCCCGGGCTGCATTGGTGTCTTGCACCGACACCGGCGCTGGCCACCATGGCCGAGCTGGGCGAGGACGGCCACCCGCGCCGGGGCGGTTTCCTGCCCCCGGTGCTGCTGCCGCGGCGCATGTGGGCGGGCGGTGAAGTGGAGACCCTGGCGCCACTGCCGATCGGCGAACCCATCAGGCGTGTGTCGACCATCACCGACATCCGCTTCAAGGAAGGCCGTACCGGCAACCTGTGCTTCGTTGCGGTTCAGCATGAGCTGTTCGCACGTGGCACCCTGGCGATTCGCGAGCGCCAGGACATCGTCTACCGAGGCGCTGCCACCGGAGGCGCGTCGGAACCAGCGGGCGGCGGCGAACCGCGTGAGGGCGAGCGGCAAAGCTGGGTGGAAACCCCGCCGACCTTGTTGTTCCGTTACTCGGCGCTGACCTTCAACGCCCATCGCATCCACTACGACTTGCCGTACGCCACCTGCGAAGAAGGCTATGAGGGATTGGTGGTGCAGGGCCCGCTGCAGGCCAGCCTGTTGTTCAACCTGGCGGCCAGCCATGCCGGCCGGGTGCCCCTGCGTTTCGCCTATCGAGGCCAGGCGCCGCTGATCGCCGGGCGTCCGTTCCGCGCGGCGGTTTCCTGGCATCAGAAGGGCGACAGCCTGCAGGCCTGGACCCAGGACGGCGATGGCCGGATCAACATGGAGGCGAGCGCAACATGCTGAGCCCGCGCTTTCGTCCTCCGGTGTCACCGTTGTTCGTTCCGGGCGACCGTCCCGAGCGTTTCGCCAAGGCCGCCGCCAGTGGCGCCGACGCGGTCATCCTCGATCTCGAGGATGCCGTGGCGCCCGCTGCACGGGAGATGGCCCGTGAGGCGGTTGCCAACCACGGCGTCGACTCGGTGACCGTCATCGTGCGCATCAACGCGGCGAGCAGAGAAGAGTTCCAGGCCGACCTTGCCGCACTGCGTGACGCCCGTTTCGACGCGCTGATGCTGGCCAAGGCTGAGACCGCCGCCGACATCCGCCTCGTGCATTACCTGCTGGGGCGGCAGGTACCGATCATCGCTCTGGTGGAAACCGCCCGGGCGTTCAGCGACTTGGCCGGCCTGCTGCAGGAACCCGGCGTGGTACAGGCGGCCTTCGGCTCGCTGGACCTGGCCTTGGACCTGGGCTGCGAGCCGAGTTGGGACGCGTTGGCCTACTGCCGAGGCGCGCTGGTGTTGCAGTCGCGTCTCGCCGGGCTGCCGGCGCCGCTGGATGGCGTGACCACCAGTCTCGATGACCCCGCATTGGTGAGGGCCGATGCCGAAGCCGCTTGTGGCCTGGGTTTCGCCGGAAAGCTGGCGATTCACCCCAAGCAGGTCGCCGCGATTCGCGAAGCCTTTCTGCCCGACGCGAAGGCCGTGTCCTGGGCACGCACCGTCCTGGAGGCCGCCAGCAGCGGCGCCGCGGTTCAAGTTGATGGGGCCATGGTCGATCGACCGCTGATCGAGCGTGCCCGTCGCATCCTTTCCCGTTCCAGCGTTACTGGAGTATCCAAAGCATGAAAATCCTCGTTGCCGTGAAGCGCGTGGTCGACTTCAACGTCAAGGTCCGCGTCAAGGGGGACAACTCCGGCGTCGACCTCGCCAACGTGAAAATGGCCCTGAATCCCTTCTGCGAAATTGCCGTGGAAGAGGCCGTGCGCCTGAAAGAGCAAGGCATCGCGACCGAGGTCGTGGTGGTCTCGGCGGGCCCGGCTACCGCCCAGGAGCAGCTGCGGACCGCGCTGGCCCTGGGGGCTGATCGTGCGACCCTGGTGGAGTCGACTGAAGAGTTCAGCCCGTTGACCGTGGCCAAGCTGCTGAAGGCCCTGATCGAGCAGGAGCAACCGCAGTTGGTGCTCCTCGGCAAGCAGGCCATCGACAGCGACAACAACCAGACCGGCCAAATGCTGGGCGCCCTCACGGGCTTCGCCCAGGGCACCTTCGCCTCCAAGGTCGAACTGGCGGGCGACAAGGTCAAGGTCACCCGCGAAATCGACGGCGGTCTGCAGACCGTTGCACTGAACCTGCCGGCGATCGTCACCACCGACCTGCGCCTGAACGAGCCGCGCTACGCGTCGCTGCCGAACATCATGAAGGCCAAGAAGAAGCCGTTGGACGTGGTGACCCCGGACGCCCTGGGTGTTTCCACCGCTTCCACCGTCAAGACCCTGAAAGTCGAAGCGCCGGCTGCTCGTCAGGCCGGTATCAAGGTCAAGTCCGTGGCCGAGCTGGTCGAGAAACTGAAGAACGAAGCGAAGGTGATCTGAGATGGCTGTTCTTGTAATCGCTGAACATCAAGGCGGCACTCTGGCTGCCGCCACCCTGAATACCGTGACCGCCGCACAACAGATCGATGGCGAGGTTGTCGTCCTGGTAGCGGGGCAGGGCGTCAGTGCCGTGGCCGAAGCCGTTGCCAGGGTTGCGGGCGTGTCCAAGGTGCTGGTCGCCGACCACGCGGCCTACGCCCACCAACTGCCGGAGAACGTCGCGCCGCTGGTGACCTCCATCGCCAGCGACTTCAGCCACGTGCTGGCGCCGGCCACCACCAACGGCAAGAACTACCTGCCGCGCGTCGCGGCGCTGCTGGACGTCGACCAGATCTCCGAGATCATCGCCGTCGAGAGCGCCGACACCTTCAAGCGTCCGATCTACGCCGGCAACGCCATCGCCACCGTGCAGTCTTCCGCGGCCGTGAAGGTGATCACCGTGCGCACCACCGGTTTCGATGCCGCCGCTGCCGAAGGTGGTTCCGCTGCCGTCGAGGCCGTGGGTAGCGTATCCGATGCCGGCACGTCCGCCTTCGTCGGTGAAGAACTGGCCAAGTCCGACCGTCCGGAACTGACCGCTGCCAAGATCGTCGTCTCCGGCGGCCGTGGAATGCAGAACGGCGACAACTTCAAGCACCTCTACGCCCTGGCCGACAAGCTGGGCGCTGCCGTGGGTGCGTCCCGTGCCGCGGTCGACGCCGGTTTCGTGCCGAACGACATGCAGGTCGGCCAGACCGGCAAGATCGTCGCGCCGCAGCTGTACATCGCCGTGGGCATCTCCGGTGCCATCCAGCACCTGGCCGGTATGAAAGACTCCAAGGTCATCGTCGCGATCAACAAGGACGAAGAAGCGCCGATCTTCCAGGTGGCCGATTACGGCCTGGTGGGTGATCTGTTCGAGCTGGTTCCGCAACTGCAGGCCGCTCTCTGAGCGCGCGGGAGACGATGAGCATGAGAAGAGCAGCGATAGTCGCACCGCGCCGTACACCGGTGGGCGCCTTCGGTGGCAGCCTGCGCGGTGTGCCGGTGGAGTGCCTGGGCGCGGAGGTGGTCAAGGCCATCCTCGCCCAGACCAGGCTGGACCCCGCGCGCATCGACGATGTGGTGTTCGCCCAGTCCTACGCCAACTCCGAGACCCCCTGCGTGGGGCGCTGGATCGCCCTGGAGGCGGGCCTGCCGGTGAGCGTGCCCGGCATGCAGCTGGACCGACGCTGTGGCGGTGGCCTGCAGGCACTGGTCAATGCCGCGATGATGGTGCAGACCGGTGCCGCTGACGTGGTCCTGGCGGGCGGCGTCGAGAGCATGAGCAACATCGAGTACTACAGCACCGACATGCGCTGGGGTGCCCGCGCCGGTTCCGTCACCTTGCATGACCGCCTCGACCGTGGCCGCGAGCGCTCGCAACCGGAGCATCGTTTTGGCCGCATCTCCGGCATGATCGAGACCGCCGAGAACCTCGCCCGCGACTACGGCATCAGCCGCGAGGAGTCCGACGCCTTTGCCGCCCGCAGCCAGCAGCGTGCTGCCGCAGCCTGGGAGGCCGGCCGCTTCGATGCGGAGATCGTCCCCATCAGCGTGCCGCAACGCCGTGGCGAGCCGCTGCTGGTGACCCGTGACGAAGGTGTGCGCGGCGACACCACAGTGGAGAAGCTTGCTGCCCTGCGCGCACTGACGCCGGGTGGCACCGTCACCGCCGGTAACGCTTCCCAGCAAAACGACGCCGCCGCTGGCTGCCTGGTGGTGGCCGAGGACAAGCTGGAAGAACTCGGCCTGGAACCGATCGGCTTCCTGGTGGGCTGGGCCGCCGCCGGCTGCGAACCGGCAACCATGGGCATCGGCCCGGTTCCGGCGGTGCAGAAGCTGTTCGCCCGCACCGGCCTCGGCTTCGACCAGATGGACCTGGTGGAGCTCAACGAGGCGTTCGCCTGCCAGGCGCTGGCGGTACTCAAGGGCTGGGGCTGGAACGATCCGGAGCGGATCAACGTCAACGGTTCCGGCATTTCCCTGGGCCACCCCGTGGGGGCCACCGGCATGCGCATCCTCACGTCGATGCTGCATGAACTGCAGCGCCGCCAGGGCCGCTACGCCCTGGAGACCATGTGCATCGGCGGTGGCCAGGGGCTGGCTGCCATCTTCGAACGCGCAGGCGCCTGAAGTACGGGAGCGAAACAGCATGACGGATGAAATCAGCCTGGAGGCGCTGGACTTCTCCGCCCTGATCCTCCCGGGCGACCGGGTGGTGTGGGGGCAGGGCGGTGCCGAACCACAAGCGCTCACGGCGCGCCTGATGGCGCAGCGAGAAGCGATAGGCACGTTTCGCGCCTTCGTCGGCATGAGCCTGTCCGAGGCGGCCAGCCCCGCCCATGGGGCGCAGGTGCAGTTCCAGTCCTACACCGGCGCCGGCCGCAACCGTGCCCTGGCGCGGGAGCAGCGGCTGGGCATCCTGCCGTGCCACTACACCCAGCTGGCGCAGGCGCTGGCACCGGTGGACGTGCTGTTGCTGCAAGTGGCCGAAGGGCCGGAGGGCTTCAGCTTCAGCATTGCCGCCGAGTACCTGGTGCCGCTGGTGAAGTCGGCGCGCCTGGTGATCGCCGAAGTCAACGACCAGGCGCCCTGGACCTACGGCGAAGGAATCGACCCCAGCGATATCGACCTGCTAGTGCGTAGCTCCCTGTCCCCCCTGGAAGTGCCCAGTGGTGCCATCGGTGACGTGGAACGTGCGATTGCGGGGCATATCGGCGGCCTGGTCGAGGACGGATCCACCCTGCAACTCGGCTTGGGCAGCTTGCCGGAAGCGATACTCGACGGGCTGCGATGGCACCGCGATCTGGGCATCCATTCCGGTGCCATCGGCGACAAGGTGGCGGAGCTCATGGAGTGCGGCGTAATCACCAACCGTCGCAAGTCGATCGATTCCGGCGTCACCGTGGCCGGCGTCATGTTCGGCGGCGAGCGGATCTACCGCTACGCCCATTGCAATCCACTGATCCAGATCCGTTCCACCACCTACACTCATGCACCGGACGTTCTCGCCAGCATTGACCGCTTCGTCTCGATCAACTCGGCCATCGAGGTTGATCTCACCGGGCAGATCAATGCGGAGGTGGCCGGCGCCGCCTATGTCGGTGCGGTGGGGGGCGCGATGGACTTCATACGGGGTGCGCATGCTTCCCGAGGCGGCTTGCCGATCATCGCGCTGCAGGCCACGGCGTTGAAGGGCACCCAGAGCCGGGTGGTGGGGCAGCTCAATGGGCCGGTGAGCACCCCACGAGCGGATGCCGGCCTTATCGTCACCGAGTACGGCGTGGCCGACCTGCGCGGCTGCGACTTGCGCGAGCGCGCGCGGCGCATGATCGACATCGCCCATCCGGACTTCAAAGAGGCATTGGCGTTGGAAGCCAGGCTTTGAATCTCCACTGGAAACTGCTGTTGCGCGCAGTGGAACAGTGCCCGGCCTGTTGCTATCGCCTGAACACTGCCTGGTCGCTCATCTTCCGTGAGATTGGTGCCGCACCGGATTCCGTATGACGGAACAGCTGGCGCACGGACATTTCAACCATCAGGCGGGCGGCATATAACAGAACAACAAAGGCGATCTCAGAAATCGCGGAGTGCCTTATGACAACGAAGTACCGCCTTACCCTGTCCCCCCTTCAGATCGGCCCTGTCACTATCCCTAACCGCCTGGTGCGGACGGCCCATGCAACATTGTTTTCACGGGGGCAGGTAAACGATACCCACATCGACTATCACCTGGAGCGTGCGCGGGGAGGCATCGGCCTGACCATCCTTGAGGGCGCCTCGGTACACCGCTCTTCCACGTTCTCCCTTTCGCTTACCGATGACACGGGGATCGAACCCTTGAGACGTCTGGTAGAAGCGATCCAGCCTACGGGTATGAAACTGTTCCAACAGCTCTGGCATGGCGGCGCCGTGGAGCCGGCACCTAACGGTGGGCCGCCCTGGTCGGTCACCTCATTACCCGGCCGCTATTCCAGGATGCCGCCCATTGCCATGAGCACGAAGCAGATCGCTGAATTGATTCATGCCTATGGTTCGGCGGCTGCCCGGCTGGCAAAGGCGGGCATCGACGGTGCCGAGGTGCTGGCTGGTAATGGCTATTTGATCTCGCAGTTCCTTTCTCCGTCGCTGAACACGCGTGGGGATGCGTACGGTGGTAGCTTCGAGAATAGGCTGCGCTTCCTAGAAGAACTCCTGTCAGACATTCGCGCTAGCGTGCCAAGCAGTTTCGCCCTCGGGGTACGAATGGGGGCCAGTTCCGATCCGGCCATCCTCGCTACGGAGGAGGTCAATGCCGCGATCCTGCAACTGCAGGCCAAGCGACTGATCGATTTCGTTAATATTTCCCAAGGCGACTATTACCTCCATGTCGAGCGCTATGCGGCAATGGATCGGCCAGTGGGCTATCAGCTCGAGGCATTCCGGGAGGTGGGCCGGGATGTCACCGTGCCACGTATCGTCGTGGGGCGTTTCGGCACTCTGGATGATGTGGAGCAAACGTTACGTGCCGGCGATGCTGAGATGGTCAATCTGGTTCGCGCCACCATCGCCGATCCCTACCTGGTCCAGAAGGAAGTTGAAGGTCGTTCGCTTGAGGTGCGCCCGTGCATCGCTTGTAACCAGGGATGCATCGGCGGGCTGTTCTCCGGACGCATGAGTTGTACGGCGAATCCGACTGTAGGCTATGAGTCGACGCTGGCCGAGCGACTGATTACCAGGGCTGGCACGCCCAAATCGGTTGTGGTGGTGGGAGGCGGTCCGGCGGGTATGGAGGCAGCGCGCGTCGCGGCCCTATCGGGGCACGACGTCACCTTGCTGGAAGCTTCCGCCGACCTGGGAGGGCAGATCAACCTTGCCAAGCATCTGCCGAAGAACCATGGCATCGGAGACCTCACCAACTGGCTGGAGCGCGAGGTGTTTCGCCTTGGCGTGAAGGTCAGACTGTCCACTTACGTTGATGCCAGCGAAGTCCTCGCCATGCAACCCGACGTGGTGATAGTAGCAACGGGCTCGATGTCTCCCGGCATTGAGGCGTTCGTGCAGACCGCCGCGCCCCAGTTGAAAGTGAAAATCGAGCATGGTGCCCACGTCATCACCTCGGAAGACCTTGTGACCGCCGCTCACGGCGTTTTGGGCAAGAGCACGGTGGTTTTCGATGATATCGGCCACTACGAGGCTATCGGTTGCTGCGAGATGTTGCTTGAGCAGGGACTGGACGTTACCTACGTCACGCGCCATACGTCGTTCGCCCCGGAGATTGACAAGACTGGCAGGACCCAGTCGGCGCTGCGTCGATTCTATGCGTTGGGAAATTTCCGCATCCTGACCAGTTCCCTGCTACTGGAAATCAAAAAGGGGGTTGTGGATGTCCGGCCCATTGATGGGTTCCACCCCAAGAGCGTGCCGGCTGATACCACAGTGTTGGTGAGCTACCGCGAGCCGCTACGGGAGCTGTGGGGAGACTTGGCAGAGGCGGGGCCGCAGGTCTACGTGGTGGGGGACGCCCTGTCGCCGCGGGACCTGGTTTGGGCGATGCGCGAGGGGCACCTCTCTGCCCGGTCCATAGATGATAGGTCCATCGAGGCCATGTGGATCAATATGTAATTTAAAACTGTGATTGCGATGGTTCTATAAGTCCCAGGGGCGGGAGTCTTTTCATTCCGTACCGAGGTCGCCGTCGAAATAATCATCGGGCAAGACTTTCCTGTCGCTGGGACCACTGCACTAGTAAAATACCAATGACGATGAATGCCCCGCCCCATAGATGATAGGAGTGCAGTTCCTCGTTAAGGAATAGTGCAGCGGAAACTGCGGTGGTGATAGGCACAAGGTTGGTGAAGCTGGTCATTCGCTGGGGGCCTATTACATCGATACCAACAATCCACAGACAAGGAGCAGCCAAGGAGGCAAAAAAGCCCGCGAAGATCAGCATCAGAATCCCTGATTGGCTCAGCGGGGCTGGCATTGCGAGAAGATGTGTCGGCAGGAGAAACAGTGCAGCGAACCCCACTTGAAGAAACACAGACGACCAGCGCGGTATCGGTATACTCCACCGCCTCAGCAGGATGTTGTAGAGTGCATAAGCTGCGCTGCCAGCAAGCATCAACAATTCACCCATGCCGATTCCTTGCTGCAAGAGCATCTCCGGCTGGCCCCTACTTACGACCAAAATTACACCCAGCAGCGACACCACCACGCCGACAATTGCATGTGGATCGGGCGACTCGCGAAGGACCAGCCAAGCAAGAATTACTGTCATAAGCGGAACCAGGGCAACGAATAAACCGATGGTTGTGGCCGAAAGATACTGAGCCGAGAAATATGCTGCCCCCTGAAATGCGGCCATTCCCAATCCGCCAAGGATCATCAACTTGGGAAGCAGGGGAAGAATCTGCCTGCGGTTTTTCCATATTGGAATAACCGTAAAAGGAGCTAAAACAAGCCAAGCAATAAACCAACGCCCAAAAGCCATAGTGCCCGGCTGAACGGCACCACTGGAGGCTTTTATTACAAGATTATTTGCCGTCCATATTGCCACAACTGCAAATGGGAAAAGCATAAGCCTTAGCACAGGAGTGCACTCTCTAAAAACGAATGGATTCTTTATGTCTCGGAATTTATAGTATGCAGTAGAAACGGAATGGGGAAGTGGAAGATGGAGGACTTGCTTGAAATTGAGGCCATTGAACTGCCTCGTGGTACTAGCTACGCATATCTCCTTACCTCCGGCGCAAAATACTTCGAGCATGAGGAGGCGGGGACTCAACCGTCGCAGTGTCGGCGCGTGGTTTACAGGTCAAGAAGCGAAGACTAAAAGGTCACGCCGTCTGCTTGATGAAATGCGAGCTTGTTCGGACGGAGATTAAGGCAGCATGAAGAACGCGACGATTGAACTTCAGCTTACTGAGGGCGACAAGCTAACCCTAGAGCTCCTGTCTCTTGTCGCGGGTAGGGTCGCCCGGGTGCTTTATCCGAACGACCGCCTGGGTTCGGAGCGCGCCGAAGCGCTAATCACCTCTATGGTCGAGCAGGCCTTGAGGGGAAGCAAGGGAGCACTGTCGAGCAGTCGTGAGGTAAAGGAACGCTTGCACGCTGAGCTTGGCCGAGCGGCACTGACCCAACTCGGCGATCAAGAAAGGCAGCACCTTTTTGCGGCTGTATACCCAGCCGTAGCTGGCGATAATTACGCACATAAGGTCCTGAGCGAGCTATGCAATAAGCCTGATGTTTGGAATGATCCGCAGTAGCGTTCTGTGCGGAGTACTAATGCAGTGGACAATTGGTACGCGCGGTTACCCTATCGGCCGGCGCAGTGGTTACCGCTCCTAATCTCAGGCGTAGCGTGCACGCTTTTAAAAGGTGTAAAAAACAAGGGCTGGCGAGAATAATCCTTTTATGACAAGGGCTTACAGAATTATGAAATCTTTAATTCGTAGAAACGGCCCAGGCCTGCTGATACAGGAACACATTTCACCCGCATCCCGGCAATGATGAAGGGTTAAGAAGTTGAATTGGCAGCGCAGAGGTCACTTTTCATTCGACCGCGTGAGCAATGCAGGAGCGTGATATTGACAAGCGCAGCTCTGTACAGCCGGTAGCGACCTGGCTGGCCGTAACTCGGCGCTGAGGAGGGCCTCTGCGGATTTAGCACGCCCAGCGTTGGGTTTCACAATTTAATTGACCAGCTCCGCTGAAGCAGCGTTCGAATTCGATACTGCATACGGTAAGTGTTTGTTCTGTAAGGGTTTCACTTTTTAAAGGGCGGTTTTCCACTTTTTACGTGATGCCCACAGGAATCTCAATTCTGGGGAGACCTTGACTGGGCCGGCATGGCGATCCTGGTGGCGCTCCGATCAAGCTTTCCCGGGACCGTGGCCTGGCAGCTGGGCTACCAACCGATGTTGGCCAGTCTGCGAGGTGGCAATGGCCATCGTCCGGAGGAGGCTGACAAGCGGGGTCAGACGCCGGTCAGTAGCACTGGGTGCGAGTACACAGACAACAGCTTGATCCCTGCGCTGCGGACCCTGAATGCCTTTGTCGACCAGGAAGCGTTCAGGATCTGAATACACAGCCCTGGGCAGGTCATTTCTCGCCGGTTACGACCAAGAGCTTTGTCGGCTTGTCGTCTCTTTACTTCCGAATTTAGATGAAGAATTCCTTCCGAGGACTCAGGCCCAGGCCGCGAACGCCATCCGTTGATCACGTCAGCGCGGTGCTGAAGGAGGATGGACTAAACTTGCTTCACACTATCCAGGCAACTTGGTGGATTCCGACTGTGGGGATGGTCCAGTTTTTAAAAAACACAGACGCAGCCCGAGGCAGTACACATGGATCTGGGCGTCACTAAGTGCTTGAAAATTGAGGGTCCGATTTTTAAAAAACAAAAGTCCAGTTTTTTAGAAACAGTGACATTTCGACAGGTCGAATCCGCAGCACCAGCATTCCCACGTGCGAACCCATAAATACGCATAATCTATATTATGTTAAACCAAGTGCTATGTCATAGATGTTCATGAGCAACGTAATCCCAGTACCCGGAAGTGAATACCCAAATTTCTGCGTACTGCAGACACAGCGCTCTACCAAGCTAAAAGTACCGGCCGCAACAAAGTAGTTCAGGGCTGAGCAATTGATCTGCCTCAGCTTTAATCCCTTCCGTTTACGCTCCCCAAAGCCCCTGATCAGCAGCCATTGGCTGGTTGAGGGCCAGAAGCAGTAGCTCGGATAAGTAATCAATTCTTGCCTTGCCAGGATGGTACCTGCGGGCTGCGGGTTCGAGGGTGGTTGGAGTGAAATTCCCATGCTGTGGCACGATCCGCTGCGGCAGCGTCTAGCCCCAATCGTCAGGGGTTATTCGGCCCGGCGAGCCGCCCCAACGGCTCAAGCGTTTTGCCTTTGCTCAAACCGACCGTTAAGAAGCGACGTTGATTCTCAGATACTTGCCCGGCCAAACGACGTGCCTCCGCTTCAAACTGGGCGACAACAGTGGGTTCGGGGCCCGCGGCTTTGTGCGTCATGTGAACGAACCAATAGACAGATGGAATGGAGCGTCCCACGGACTCGAGGGGATCGCAAGCGTACCGTGATTGCTTCCCCTTCTCCCCTATTCCGTGGGCACGTGCGTCGTATGCCAGCGTTTCCACCGCCCGTTCGATGCAGTCAAAAGACTGTCTCTTGGAACTGTTGGCGTCCAAGGCGCGCGGCGGCCTCTCCGACCGTCATATCCGCCTGCTGCTACAGGAGGTTTTCGACAGCACCCTGGCACGCATGGCTCAGGAAGGTTGGAGCGGCGATGAGATCGACCAGTTGCGTTCAGCCTCGCTGCACTGGTTACGACACACATCGGCCACCTTCGATGCGCCCCATCGAGACATGAAGGATTTGCAGGCGGATCCCCGGCACGGGTCAGAGACCCAGAGGATGAGGTAATGGTCACGTTGCCTAGGGGGCTCGGACGCTTGAAGTCCGGCCCCATAATCTCGACATACACCTTGCCCGGGGAAAGCGCCGATGCTGTCCACGTAGCGCAGTGCCGATTTGGCATCGCGCCAGCCGACATAGCCCATCAGGGCCTTTTGGTCCCAGCCACTGCGAGTCGCCCAGGTGGCGAAGCCGCGGCGCAAGGAATGGCTGCTGTACAACTCGGCCGGTAACCCGGCCCCTTGCAACACTGTCCGCAGCAACGGGATCACGCTGTGCGGGTGCAGACCTTGTTCGCTCAGATGGCCCCAGCGATCAATGCCGCGAAATACCGGCCTGCGGGCGATGCCGGCGACACTGATCCAGTCGCTGTAGGCCTGCATTGGACAAAGCCGGGCCAACGCCGGCGCCTGGTAGGTCTGCCCCTGGCTGTCGCGGTCGCCCTTGCTCCAGGGCAGGAACAACTGCATGCCCTCCCCCGGCCGCACCTGGATGTGCTCCACCTGCAGCCGCGACTACCGAACGCTGCATTCCAGGCCAGCTGGTACTGCGCTGAAAGGCAATAAATCGGTTCCTCCACAGCAAAGAACCCCTTTCCGACCCTTCGTAGAATCCGGGGTGAGGGTCTTGGGGTGGCTCGCAAAGCGGAACAAAGAAAGCGTTCAAATAGCTGACTCATGCCCGTTGATTTCACTTCGCCAGTTCGTCCAGAGCGCCTGAAGCAGATCAAGGAAGCCATGCATGATCTGTCGTAGGAATTGGCGAGAAAGGGCATCCAGCACCGGCTGAATCGCAACCTATTGGTGGAGATGGAAGCAACGTGGTCGATATGGCCATAAGTCGGGAAGGGCATTCTTTTCCTCAGTGCTTACAGCCTCTGACGCTGGCTGTTGATGACAAAAACAATTTGAGTGAAACCATGAATATGATTGCCAATACCGCCTTGCTTGACCCGATGGAGACTGCCAGCGTCGACGAGCTGCGCCAGCACCAACTGGAGCGCCTGCGCTGGAGCCTCAGGCACGCCTACGAGAACGTCCCGCTGTACCGCCAGCGCTTTGATGAAAAAGGCGTGCACCCGGATGATCTGAAATCCCTGGAAGACCTGGCGAAATTCCCCTTCACCGGCAAGTCGGACCTGCGCGACAACTACCCCTACGGCATGTTCGCCGTGCCGCAGAGCGAGATCGTGCGCATCCACGCCTCCAGCGGCACCACCGGCAAGCCCACCGTGGTCGGCTACACCCAGAACGACATCGACACCTGGGCCAACGTGGTCGCACGCTCGATCCGCGCCGCTGGCGGCCGCAAGGGTGACAAGGTGCACATCTCCTACGGCTACGGCCTGTTCACCGGCGGCCTGGGCGCCCACTACGGCGCCGAGCGCCTGGGCTGCACCGTGATCCCGATGTCCGGCGGCCAGACCGAGAAGCAGGTCCAGCTGATCCGCGACTTCCAGCCGGACATCATCATGGTCACACCGTCCTACATGCTGAACCTGGCGGACGAGATCGAGCGCCAGGGCATCGACCCGCACAAGCTGGCCCTGCGCCTCGGCATCTTCGGCGCCGAGCCCTGGACCGCCGAACTGCGCCGCGCCATCGAGGAGCGCATGGGCATCACCGCCCTGGATATTTATGGCCTGTCGGAAATCATGGGGCCGGGCGTCGCCATGGAATGCGCCGAGACCAAGGATGGCCCGACCATCTGGGAAGACCACTTCTACCCCGAGATCATCGACCCGGTGACCGGCGAAGTGCTGCCGGATGGTCAGATGGGCGAGCTGGTATTCACCTCGCTGTCCAAGGAAGCGCTGCCGATGATCCGCTATCGCACCCGCGACCTGACCCGCCTGCTGCCGGGCACCGCCCGCCCCATGCGACGCATGGACAAGATCACCGGCCGCAGCGACGACATGCTGATCATCCGTGGCGTCAACGTGTTCCCGACCCAGATCGAGGAGCAGGTGCTGAAGGTCAAGCAGCTCTCCGAGAACTACGAGATCCACCTGTTCCGCAATGGCAACCTGGACAGCATCGAAGTCCATGTCGAACTCAAGCACGAGCACGACAACCTGGGTGAAAGCCAGCAGCAGGCCCTGTGCAACGAGCTGGGCAAGTACATCAAGACCTACATCGGCATCAGCTCGCGCATCGTCCTGCGCCCCAGCTACTCGCTAAAGCGCTCCGAGGGCAAGGCCTGCCACGTCTACGACAACCGCAATAGATGAGGTCAATGCCTCGCTTAGGCCCGCTCATGCTGAAGTGCCATTCCCTGTGTACTTGAGGTTCGTCGGCACGTCCCGATGTTTCGTTTACCTGCATTCAAGCGAAGCCATGTCCATCTTCCAGCACTTTTCGATAATGAAGTTTCTAACTTTCTTGACCGATGCCCTGGATCGACCGACTTGCGATCTGGGTGATTTGAATCAAGCCGTGCCCAAGCCATTGAAGAAATTTTATGACAAGGTGCAATCGAGCCAGGCGCAGCGACGGGAGCAGCAGATAGAGATCGCTCAGCTTCAACAGAAGGTCGAGAGATTGACGGATTCGCTGCGAGAGCATGCGGAGATCATCCAAGGTGATTCGCGCTTTGTCCTGATTGAACAGGCAATCAGCGAAGGCCTATGGGACATGGAGGTGGCCGGTAGCGGTCCGTTCAATTCCAGCAATACGGGTTGGTTTTCAAACCAATTCCGCAAACTGCTCGGGTATCGTGACGAGCAAGAGTTTCCCAATCAGCTCGGCAGTTGGACCAATCGGTTACACCTGGAAGACAGCCAGAGGGTACTTAACGTTCTGAGCCGCCATCTGAATGATCACACCGCACGGCGCCCCTTCGACCTCGAATACCGCCTAGCGACCAAAAGTGGGGAATATCGCTGGTATCGAACCAGAGGGGCCGTGCTCCGCGATGAGCGCGGTACTCCTTTACGGATGGCTGGATCATTGCGTGACATCCACGATCAAGTTCTTAAGGATCGCGAGATGGACAAGATGCTGACACGATTTGAGCTCGCTCGCGAAATGCTCAATGACGGCCTGTGGGACATGGAGGTGATTGCTGGCGACCCGCTCAATCCCCAGAATCCTTTCTGGTGGTCACCTCAGTATCGGCGGCTCCTTGGGTTCGAAACAGTCGACGAGTTTCCCGATGTCTTCGAAAGCGTGAGCTCACGCATTCACCCTGACGACCTCGCCTGCATGGGCGCTTTCGAGTCCCACCTCAAGGACTCCACCGGTAGAACGCCCTTCGACGAAACGTTCAGAATTAAGTGCAAAAGCGGCGAATACAAATGGTTCCGGGCACGTGGCCAAACGCGTCGAGATCCAGAAGGCAAGGCTTTGCGTGTGGTGGGCGCGTTGACCGACATCCAGGCTAGCCGCGAGCAGGCCGAGTTGCTGAAGGCTCAGGAGGTTCATCATGAGCAAGTGAAAGATAACTTAAGCAAACTCACCAACATTGTGGACTCCATCCAGGGCATCGCCTCCCAAACCAATTTGCTTGCACTTAACGCAGCGATTGAGGCGGCTAGAGCGGGGGATGCTGGACGGGGATTTGCGGTAGTCGCCGATGAGGTGCGAAAACTGGCGAGTCGCACCTCCGAAGCCACACGGAAAGCAGCTGACATGCTTAGTAATGCTCCCCCGTAGAAACGACGTGGCTATCCCTGCGATTTCCAACAGGTTGCTCATCCAAATCTGCGTGGCGACACTCAACTGTTCGGCCCCGCGATCAGACTTCGCCGGCTTGGATGTTCCGCTCCAGTTGATCCAAGGCTTCTGAGTTCCTCGCCGCCCAGTCATACAGGGCCTGAAGTGGTTCAACAAAGGTCTCACCCAGCGGCGTTAGCGAATACTCCACCTTCGGTGGCACCACATTAAACACCTCACGCTTAACCAGGCCGGCGCTTTCCACCTCCCTTAGGGTCTGGGTCAGCATTTTCTTGGAGATGCCCGGTAGTGTCCGCTCCAGTTGGCCTGTGCGCATGGCGCTATGGCTCAGGGCATAGAGCACCATCGATGTCCATTTGCCATTTAACACGTAATGAATACGTCGCTGCGGGCAGTTTTCTCGCAGCACGAAGTTTTCCGAAGATGAATTCGTCATATTGGTAACCAAAAGGTTCCTACGGAACAAAAAAGTGCCTACTTTCCAAAAAGTATCTACAGCCAATACGATGATAACACCATTCGGATCGCCACAATTTCAGGGGTCCGTGGAGTGCAGAGCATTTCTGCCACGCATGCATCGATTGGAGAGTTCAACATGAAAGCAGCTGTCATTCGTGCCTTTGGCGGACCCGAGCAAATCCGCATCGAAGACATCCCCACTCCGACTCCCGGCCCCGGACAGGTGCTGGTCAAGGTACTCGCCGCCGGCATCAACCGCCTCGACCACTATGTCCGCCTGGGACAGATCAACCCCCACCTGCCCTTCCCCCATATCCTGGGTTCGGACGCAGTGGGTGAAGTTGCCGAGCTGGGCGCCGGCGTCAGCCGCTTCGCGATTGGCGACCGAGTGATCGCCATGCCGGGCTACCCGACCAACCCCGCCGAGGCGCATATCCGCCCGGTCACGGCGGCAGCGAGCTACGCGATTCCCGGCACCCATATCCAGGGCACCTATGCCCAGTACGCGGTCGTCCCCGAGGTTTGGCTGCTGCGCGACACGACTGGCCTGCCGGTGGAGCAGATCGCCGCCATGCCGGTGGCCCTGCTCATCGCGATCCGCTCGGTGCAGATCGTTGGCGAGGTCAAGGCGGGCGACCGGGTGCTGATCCATGCCGGAGCGTCGAGCACTGGCATCATGAGTATCCAGGTGGCCCGTGCGCTAGGCGCTCGCGTTGCAGTGACGGTACAGAACGAGGCCTCTGCCAAGCTGGCCAGAATGCTGGGCGCCGAACTGGTGATCGATTCGGGCAAGGAGGATTTCGTCCAGGCACTGGCCGCATGGACGGATGGCCGTGGCGTGGATGTGGCGATCGACAACCTGGGCGGCGACGTCCTGGCGCGCACCATAGAGGCCGTTAAGCCGCAAGGCATCATTGTCACCATGGGTTTCATGGCTGGCCCCGAAGTGACCTTCGATATCCGCAACTTCTTCTTCACTCAGAAGCAGCTGCGTGGGACCCTGGTCGGTGATATCGAGGACTTCGCCGCCTGGCTGGAACCCATCCGGGCGGGCAAGATCAAGCCGGTCATCGACAGCGTGCTGCCGCTTTCCGACGCGGCCCAGGCACACGAAAGGATTGCCGGCAACCAAGCTCGCGGGAGCATCGTCCTGCTGCCATGGGCGGAGTGAGAACGGCCGATATTAAGGAGGCAGTCATGCGCGATCTAACGCTGGAACGCCTGCACCACCTCGGCTGGCAGCTCCCTGCACCGCCCAAGCCCCTCGGGGCTTACCGGGCGGTGGTGGAGTCTGGGTCCATGCTGCATATCTCCATGCAAGGTCCGGTTGTCGGCGGTAAACCCACCGTGACCGGGTTGCTCGGTAGGGAGGTTTCCATTGAGGAAGGCCGCCAGGCCGCGAGCCTCAGCGTGCTCAACTCGCTGGCACAGGCCCTCGGCCACCTGGGCAACCTCGACCGCATCGGGCAGGTGGTGCGTCTGGATGCCTATGTGGCGTGCGAAGAGTCGTTCATCAGCCACCCGCAGGTAATCGACAGCGCCTCGGAGCTTCTGGCTCAGGTCTTCGAAGAACGCGCAGGTCACGTGCGCACGGTCTGTGGAGTTCGCAACCTACCGGGCAACCTCCCAGTCGCCCTGGCCCTGGTTCTGGAGCTGCAGCCCGCCTGAGTTCTAGAGGGAAGCGTTTCAAGGCTGCCCCCTGCAACAGGGGGTGGTCGCTTGCCGAGAGGTGAGACGGGAGAATATCGGCGAAAGAAAGTTTGGCAGAGAGGCAAAAGCTTGAGGCACGCAGAGTAAAGCGGAACCTTGAGCACTTAAGGAAAGAATAGAAGTCTGGGATGGCGTCCGCCCTCCACCGGCAGAATCCGTGCACAGGCTCTCCGGCGGAGAAGGTGTTCACTGCATTTGGTGAGAGGCGTGCAAATGAACTCGACTCAGTTGTCTAAGACCGATACCAGCATCACCGGCGAATCCATTGGCGCTTCGACGGAGGCCTTTTTTGATGAGATTGAGGCATGGGAAGCCGCTGTCGAACACAGCTGCGCCCCGCTGCGGATCAGCCTGGACGCCAGTTGTCCGCTCAGGGCAAGGCTGATTGAGCAACGCTTCGAGGCATTGCAACTCAGCCGGGTGACTTCGGTCGAGTGCCGCTGCGAGCATGACCGCCAGCACATTTCACAAAGTCCCGACGATGCCTTCCTCTACAGCCTGCAATTGCAGGGCGAAGGCCAACTGGTACAGGGCGAGCGCAGCGTGGCGATTCGGCCCGGCGATGGCGTGCTCTATGACTGCAGTCGGCCCTTCCAGTGGACATTCGCCGGCGATTTGCAGCAACTGGTTGTCCGCTTGCCGCGCGACCTGTTTCGCGGTCGGATAAACGACCCGGACAAATGCACGGCTCTGCGAATCGCCGGTGGCCAAGGCATTGGCCGTCTGCTGGCGGCACAGCTGCAATCCCTGTTGGATGAGCGCAACGCCATCCAGCCTGGAACCCGACGCTACGCGGCCGGAAGCACAGTGGACCTGCTGGCGGGAGTGCTCAGCGAGCTGAGCCTCCAGGTGCCTGGCCCTGCCAGCAATCTCCAGACCTACCACCTCAATCGAGCCTATGCCTGCATCGCCGAACGCATCCGCCAGCCCGGCCTGGCTCCCGAAGCCATCGCCAAAAGCCTGGGCATTTCGCTGCGCTATCTGCACCAGTTGTTCCATGGCACGGGCACGACGGTGGGCCGGTATATCCAGGATATGCGCCTGGATGGCTGCGCCCGCGAGCTGATCACCCTGCCCGCCCGCGCCCACTCCATCAGCGACCTGGCCTATTCCTGGGGGTTCGAGAATTCCGCCCATTTCAGCCGCGTGTTTCGCAACCGCTTCCAGCTCAGCGCACGCGAGTACCGAGCACAGCATTCGTTGCTCCGTTGAAGTCGTGCTCGGAGTGCGCTGACGGTCAAGAAAGCACTGCACTCCCAGCGAAGAAGACGCGTACGGCCTTCGTTAGCATCTGAGTCAAGAGCTGCGGCGTCACTGGCCATCAAGAGCGCAACCCTGTGTCAAGTCTCGCCAGAATGCTGCCTCATGGTCGTCGATTCTGCGTCGGTATCTACGCACGTCGCCCCGGGTCGCAGCCTCAAGGCATTCGGTGAGTCATTAAATCCCGCGCGGACGAGTACCGCCGGACATGGCGCCGCCCCAAAGAAATCGGGGCGCGCTCAGCCAGACCTCCTCGCCAAGCCTGGCCTCCGGCCTGGTCCGCATCGAAAGCTTCCGATCCGGGGAGGGTTTCTACCTAGTGCAAGCAAGAGGGAATACGTCATGAAAGTTCTTGGCTACAAGACCGGTCCTATCCAGGCAGAGGCAGCCTTCACCTCCGACTTTGCCCTGGACGACAGCATTTCCACGCAGGACATCGTCAACATGCTGGAGCGTGAACGCCCCAACATGGACATCCGCCCCGGCATGCGGCACAAATACACGCCGCTGCGCTTCGATTCCGCCACGGGGACCAAGTACATCGGCGGGCGTTACCTGTTCGACACCTGGGAGAACGTGCTCGACTACAACCACTTCACCAACGAGGAGCTGTTCCCGGCGCCTGGCGTGAAGTTCTGGGAACGCTTCATCGACGTCAACAAGCACTACTGGAAGGTGACCGGGGCGCATGACTTCAAGCCCATGGCCACCTCGCACCACATCAACCGCTTCGAGCGCTACTCCTTCACCAGCAGCAAGGTCGAGGAACTGCTCAAGCAGGTGTGGCCAACAATCCGTGACGACGCTGAAAAGCAGGGCCTCTCCAGCGTCTGGCTGATGTTCCAGCCGGAAGAGAAGGAAATCGGCATCATCACCGTAGGTGAGAAGACCAGCGATGCCGACCCGGCCGTGGCGGCCTCCCGCGGACTCGCACGGCTGGAGAATGCCCAGCCATTCGGTCGTCACTTGCCGGCGGAGCTCGGACTGGCCAAGCTCCTGGACCGCACCAGCCTAATCATCTCCTCGTGGCTGCCGGAGTCCCGCGCGCTTGGCGGTGCGCACTCCTCCTTTGACATGTCCCCGCCGCACCCACAACCGAAGCTGTAACCGTCAGTGGGAACGACAGGCGCCCGGCCGGACGGTGTTCCGGCCGGGCGTCATTTTTCAGCCCCCGGCCACCACCACCTTGAACCTCTTGGTATTCACTCATCCGACCACTGAGGGAGGAACTCCATGAGCACTTCTCGTCCCACCTATCAGAACCTCGAACTCCAGATGATCGCCGGCCAATGGCGTGCCGGCAGTAGTAGCCGCCAGTTGGACGTCATCAACCCCTTCGACCAAGAACTGCTGGCCAGGCTGACCTTGGCAAACAAGGACGACCTGGAGCATGCGTTTCTGAAGGCTCGTGAAGCCCAGGCTTCCTGGTCGGCAAAGGGCCCCGCAGAGCGGGCCGAAGTATTGCTCAACGTCGTCAGGATCTTCGATGAGCGCCGCGACGAAATCATCGACTGGATCATCCGGGAGTCAGGCAGCACGCGGATCAAGGCCGAATTCGAATGGGGCGCGGCTCGGGCGATTACCCTGGAGTCAGCCAGCCTGCCGAATCGCGTCCATGGGCGTATCGTCGAGTCCGATGTCCCAGGCAAAGAGAGCCGCGTCTATCGCGCGCCTCTGGGTGTAGTTGGTGTGATCAGCCCCTGGAACTTTCCCCTCCATCTGACCCAGCGATCCATTGCACCCGCCCTCGCCCTTGGCAATGCAGTGGTAGTCAAACCGGCAAGCGATACACCTGTGACGGGCGGCCTGCTGCTGGCGAGGATCTTCGAAGAAGCGGGGCTTCCGGCTGGCGTGCTGAGTATCGTGGTAGGTTCCGGCGCTGAAATTGGTGACGCCTTCGTCGCGCATCCGGTTCCGGCTCTCATTTCCTTCACGGGTTCCACCGAGGTGGGTCGGAATATCGGACGGATCGCCAGCGGAGGCCAGCACCTGAAGCAGGTTGCACTGGAACTCGGGGGCAACGCGCCGTTCGTGGTACTGGCCGATGCGGATCTTGAACAAGCCGTGCGCGCCGCGGTGGTTGGCAAGTTCCTTCACCAGGGGCAAATCTGCATGGCCATCAACCGGATCATCGTTGAAGAGCCGCTTTACGAGGCGTTCACTAGGCGTTTCGTCGAGCGCGTGAAGTCGCTGCCATATGGTGATCCGAGCAGACCCGACACGGTTGTCGGCCCCGTCATCAACTCCCGGCAACTGGAGACGTTGCAAGCCAAGGTCAGCAAAGCCAAGGCCGAAGGCGCTGTCACATTGGTAGAAGGACTGGCCGAGGGCAACGTTCTTCCCCCCCATGTGTTCGGGGAGGTAACCCCCGAAATGGACATCGTGCGCGAAGAGATCTTTGGCCCCCTGGTCGGGATACTTCGTGCCAGGGACGCTGAACACGCCCTGGAACTCGCCAACGACACCGAATACGGCCTCTCCAGTGCCGTTTTCACGGCGAGCCTGGAGCGCGGCGTGCAGTTCGCTCGCCGCATCCGCGCCGGCATGACCCATATCAACGATATTCCGGTCAGCGATGCGCCGAACGCACCCTTCGGTGGTGAGAAGAACTCCGGCATCGGTCGTTTCAATGGCGATTGGGCCATCGACGAATTCACGACGGTTCACTGGATCACCGTACAGCGCACACCTCGACACTATCCGTTCTGAATCAGAACGCGCATCTCCCGCTAAACACTCAAGATTGAGCCCGGCGCATTGCCGGGCTTTCTTGTTCGCAAAGCCATTAGCAGCACGAGCGAAGGCGAGTTGTCACCAGTCAATGGTTGCAAGCGCTTTCAACACGAACGTCACGGAGGTTCTCAGTGGCGCCCGGCACACCACAGAACGTTGCATGCGGTGAGCGCACTGCGGGTCAATAAAGCACTGCATCTACAGCAAAGAGGGTTCTTTCAGCCTTCCGTAGCATCAGGGTCGACAGCAGCACCGTGATTGCCTGTCGCGGGGCAGCTGTCATCCAGCATCTATTGGAGAGCTACCACAATGCCCATCGATTTCACCCTGACGTCGTCTCAGGTCGAGCTTCAGCAACGCGCCCGCCAGTTCGCCAAGCGCACCCTCAGCCAGGTCACCGAAGTCATCCGCCACCTGCCAACTCCGGAGGATCGCTTTCGGGCGACCCGCCCCTTCTACGAGGAACTGGTTCGCGAAGGCTTCATGCAACGGTTGATCCCCCAGCCATTTGGTGGCGGCGGCACCGGCATGGTCGACATGGCCATAGTCGCCGAAGAGTTCTACACGCAAGACGTCAGTGTTCCCCTGACCATGTTCGCCAACCTGCTTGGCCTGATGCCCTTGTTCCTGGCTGGCACACCTGAGCAGCAGCGACACTTCATTGGTCCATTCCTCGAACGCTCCGGCGCCCCCCTCGCCGCGCTCGCATCGACCGAACCCGGCGGCAGCGCCAATTACCGCTCTGCCGCCACGGGTGGTGGAGTCCGGACGCAAGCCGTGCTGGAGGGCCAGGAGTGGGTGATAAACGGCACCAAGCAATGGGTGTCCAGCGCTTCGGGCTGGGATGGGAAAGGCGCCGACCTACTTAGTGTCGTGTGCCGGACCGATCCGCTTGCCGCACCGGAGCATGGCGTTTCCGTAATCCTGGTTCCCGGACCGGCGCAAGGTTTTACGGCAAACCGCGCCCATGAATCTGCCGGGCATCGCGGCCATATGACCTGCAACTTCAGCCTCCTCGAAACGCGAGTCCCGCAAGAAAACGTCATCGGCGAAGTCGGACGGGGACTGGATCTGGTTGACGCCAGCTTTTCACCCACTGCTGCACTGGTGGGTGTCATGTCCCTGGGGGTCATGCGCGCCGCGTTCGACTTCGCCCTGGACTTCGCGAAGACCGAACGACGCGGTGGCGAGGCCACGATCATCAATCACCAGGCTGTGGGTTATGCCCTGGTCGATGCCAAGGCCGCCATCGAAGCTGTCAGGAGCCTCAGCTACCGGGCCTGTTTCGCGCTGGACCAGCAGGATCCCGAAGCCTTCGAACTGGCCCTCCACGCGAAAGTATTCGGCTCAGAAACCGCCGTACGGGTCATTACCGAGCTGATGCGCGTGGTCGGCATCGAAAGTTATGACCACCTGAGTTCCCCGCTTGCCGGCCTGCTGCAGGACGCCCTCGCCTTTCCCCTGTTCGATGGCGGAAACATGGGTGTGCGGCGCCGCCAGCTCCACGAGCTCATGCGGCAGGACGGCTACGATTCGACGGCCACGATCTTCCATCCGTAACCCCCACCTGAAGCCACTGACGTTGCCACACAAATAAATCCAAGAAAGTGAGTCGCAACAATGAAAGACAAGAACGCCCCCGTTCAAGCTCCACCGTCGTTCCAGACTTCAAACCAGGTGAAACTCCTGATACGCATGCTCCTGCTACTCTGCGTCTTGCGAGGCACGGCTGCCAATGCAGGTGTCATCGCCACCGATCCCGGCGATTACGTCGCCTTTCCCGCCGGCACTAACCTGGCCGTGCTGTACTACAACCACGCCGAGCGTAATGACGTTTACTTGAACGGCCACAAGCAAGACGTGCCTGGCTTTGGGCTGGACAACGACATAGCGGCATATCGTGCCGTGCATTACATGCAGCTCGGACCGTTGTTGGCTGCTCCTCAGGTCATAGTCCCGTTCGGCAGCCTGAGAATGAAAGGAGCTTCCGACACAAGCGCCAGCGGTGTGGGCGATCCCCTCATCGGCAGCGCGTTCTGGCTCATCAACGATCCTACACACAATCGCTACCTGTCGTTCGGCACCTGGGTCGCCCCTCCCCTCGGCAACTACGACGCTGACGATGGTCCAGTCAACATCGGTGAGAACCGATGGAAAGGTGTTCTCCACACGTCTTACACGCAGTCGCTGTTCGGGAACCTCTCGGGCGAAGTCACCGCAGAGTGGGATTTCTTCGGCGAGAACGACGACTTCGCCGGGATGACCCGCAAGCAGTCCCACATCTTCGAGCTGCAAACCCACCTTCGCTACGACTTCTCGCCAGGCAACTTCGTCGGTGCGAGCTACTACCACACGACAGGCGGCGAGAATCGCCTGAATGGAGTCGACCTTGATGATTCGCTCAATACGAAGCGCTACCTGCTGTCGGTTGCCCGCATGGTCGCCCCGACCGTGCAGCTGATGGGCCAAGTGGGCCAGGACCTGGAGGTGCGCAACGGCCCGAAGGAAGACTTCCGCGTCAGCTTGCGCCTGGTCAAGATTTTCTGACTCCCCGCTTTCCAGATCACCCGCCATTACTGCCGCTGGCGCTGTTTCGCTGCGAAACGAGGCGGCTCCGGCTTAATCAACATGAGGTCCGATATGAGCAAGATTGAAATCCTGCCGCAGGTTGCGGCATTCCTGGGGCGCCGCCACGGCTGCTTCATCGACGGCCGCTGGGTACTGCCGGAAGGTCCGACCACGCCGGTGTTGAACCCCGCCACCGGCGAAACCATCGCTTGCGTGCCGGACGTGCCGCTGGACTATCTGGAACAAGCGGTGCAGTCGGCGTTCCAGGCATTCGAGTCCCGCGTGTGGTCCGGCCTGCGTCCGGCCGACCGCGAGCGCATCCTGTTGCGCTTCACCGCCCTGGTGGAGGAGCACGCCGAAGAGTTGGCTCAGTTGGAAACCCTGAACCAGGGCAAGTCGATCAACATCTCGCGCATGCTGGATGTGGGCGCCACCGTCGAGTTCATGCGCTACATGGCCGGCTGGGCGACCAAGATCGAAGGCCAGACCTTGGACGTGTCGATCCCGATTCCGCCGGGCTCGCGCTTCACCGCCTTCACCCGCCGTGAGCCGGTGGGCGTGGTGGCCGGCATCGTGCCGTGGAACTTTCCGTTGATGATTACCGCCTGGAAGCTGATGCCGGCCCTGGCCTGCGGTTGTACCGTGGTCATCAAGCCGGCCAGCGAAACCCCGCTGACCGCCCTGCGCCTGGCCGAGTTGGCCATCGAGGCGGGCATCCCGGCCGGCGTGTTCAACGTCATCACCGGTGGCGGCAGCACCGTGGGCAATACGCTGGCTTCACACCCGCTGATCAGCAAGGTGTCCTTCACCGGTTCCACCGCCGTGGGCAAGAGCGTCGGCGTGGCCTGCATGGCGAACATGACCCGCTTCGCCCTGGAGCTGGGCGGCAAGAACCCGATGATCCTGCTGGACGATGCCAACGTGGAGAAGGCCATCCAGGGCGCGCTGCTGGGCGGCTTGCTGAACAGCGGCCAGGTGTGCGCCGCGGCCTCGCGCTTCTACGTGCACCAGTCGCGCTACGAAGAGTTCGTCCAGGGCCTGGCCGCCGCCGTGAAGGGCCTGTCCATTGGGCCAGGCATCGACCAGACCGCGGCGATCAACCCGCTGGTATCGCGCAAGCAGCAGCAAAGCGTGCAGAGGCACATCGAGTTGGCTCGCCGGGAAGGCGCCCGCGTGGTAACGGGCGGAGAGGAGCTGGATGTAGAAGGCTTCTACGTCCAGCCCACCGTGCTGGCTGACGTGAACCACGACATGACCGTGGCCCGCGAGGAGGTGTTCGGCCCGGTGCTGTCGGTGATCCCCTTCACCGACGAGGACGCCATGATCGAACTGGTCAACGACAGCCCCTACGGCCTGGCGGCGAGCCTGTGGACCAACGACCTGTCCAAGGCGATGAACCTGGTGCCACGCATCGAGGCGGGCACCGTCTGGGTCAACGCCCACGTGCTGTTGGATCCGAGCATGCCCTTCGGCGGCGTCAAGCAGTCCGGCATGGGCCGTGAATTCGGTCGGGCAGTAATCGAGAGCTACACCGAGCTGAAATCGGTGTGCATCGCCCACTGACCGATTGACCTTTGGTTTTTGGCAGGCCTAGGCCTGCCTTTTTTCTACCCGGCAAGAATGCACTGGCTCAGTTTCTGGAACGGACAAAGCTACGGCTAGCGACCTGCTAGCTCTCACCACCATGGAAAGCCGGAAGCACCTCAGCAGCCAATTCCTCCAGCACATCTCGAAGCTCGCGCCCGGTGGCCGACAGGTTGAGTGAGACATGGTGTGTGCCACTGGCCCGCATGTCTTCAAGCAAGGCCACCAGGGCCTTGCGGCCCGTACGATATCCAAGCGGAATGGCTGCTGCAGGCTCATCCGAGTCGGCGCTGAGGTCCACTTTCAAGGCGACTCCGAAAGCACGGAACGCGCTTGGAGCTGATCGCCCTACAGCATCACGCCATAGTTGGTAGCGATCTCGCTGCTGCTCCGGCTCCCGGTGGTAAGTGATCCAGCCGCACGCGTTACGGGCGATCCAGTCGAGGCTTTGACCGCCTGAGCCTACTGCCAGCATGGGCACCGCATCGGACAACGCTGGAAGTAGGCAGAACTCAGGCGCATCCGGCGTCGCTAGGTCCGGTATGACACGGGATGGCGCACGAATGGCTGCGGCAACGACTTCCCAGTTATGCCGGAACAGCGTGCGCCGGTCGTCCGTGTTCTTGCCCAACGCTGCATATTCCGGCGGGCGGTCGCCGGACCCCAGGCCGAGGATGAAACGGTCATGGGACAAGGCGCTGGTGGAAATGGCCGCTTTCGCAATGTGCAGCGGATGCCGCAAGGTCAGCACAATAGCTCCGCTGACGAGCGCGATGCGCCGGGTCTGCGCTGCCAGCGCTCCCAGCAGGACCCAGGGGTCCAGGTGCCCGACCGGGTCGGGGTAGTCGGCGCTGTTGAGCGGGACGTCACGAATCCACAGCGCGCGAAAGCCCAATTCGTCCGCAGCTCTCGCCAGCTCAAGCTGGACGTCGAGGTCAGGCACGGTTTGCCCTGGCTCGAGCATCGGCAGCGCAAGGCCGATCGTCAATTGCCCATCGCGAAATACGTGCTGGAAATGGGTGTCCTGTTCTGCCAACTCATTCTTCATGGTCTGCCTCTGGTATTCACCAGGCGTCGATTTCGGGCGGTCCGAACGCTCCCGTCAGCATAGTGCGTAGCATCGGCAGGGGCATACATCTCCCCCGCAATGACCGCTAACCGGCCGCCCTGAGGTTGCGATCAAGTTCATCCATCGCTGCGGGGGTTCTGGCCGCCCAGTCATAGAGGCCTCGAAGGGGTTCAACAAAGGTTGATCCCAGCCTAGTCAGCGAGTACTCCACTCTAGGAGGTACCACATTGAAGACCTGGCGTTCGACGAGGCCACTGTTTTCCACATCCCTGATAGTCTGGGTGAGCATCTTCTTGGAAATGCTAGGAAGCGCGCGTTCAATCTGGCCCGTGCGCATTGAGCCGAGGCTGAGCGCGAAGAGCACCATCGACGTCCATTTTCCGTTCAGGATGTAGTGGATGCGCCGCTGCGGACAGTCTTCCCGAAGTACAAAACTCGAACCGTCGAGTTCTCCTGCGTTTCTCATATTGGTTACCAAATAGTTTCTATGTAACTAAGTGGTATCTAGATAACCAATTAGTGCCTACTTATCTAATTACCCATACACCCATTAAGCTTATATCACCCAATTGGTAGCTGTCTTTCGAAGTTGCCAAACGGCTTCAGCAAAGCCTGGAAACCGACTCACGTTGGGCTGTACTCGTGAATAATTGTTTTATCCTGTTTCAAGGAGAGCATCATGGCTCGTTCAACCCCCATCAACCGTTATCGCAACCTCGGTATCGTCGCCCACGTAGACGCCGGTAAGACCACTACTACGGAGCGGATCCTGTTCTACACAGGTCTCAGCCACAAGATGGGTGAGGTGCACGACGGCGCCGCCACTACCGACTGGATGGTGCAGGAGCAGGAGCGTGGTATCACCATTACCTCCGCTGCCGTGACCACTTTCTGGAAAGGTTCCCGTGGCCAGTACGACAACTACCGCGTCAACGTGATCGACACCCCCGGCCACGTGGACTTCACCATCGAAGTGGAGCGCTCGCTGCGCGTGCTCGACGGCGCTGTCGTGGTGTTCTGCGGTACTTCCGGCGTTGAGCCTCAGTCCGAGACCGTATGGCGTCAGGCCAACAAGTACGGTGTTCCGCGCGTCGTTTACGTGAACAAGATGGACCGTGCCGGTGCCAACTTCCTGCGCGTGATCGGTCAGATCAAGCAGCGTCTGGGTCACACTCCGGTTCCGGTTCAGCTGCCAATCGGCGCTGAGGACGACTTCGAAGGTCAGATCGATCTGATCAAGATGAAGGCGATCTACTGGAACGAAGACGACAAGGGCACTACCTACCGCGAGGAGGAAATCCCTGCTGAGCTCCAGGCTCTGGCCGAAGAGTGGCGCAACAACATGGTTGAAGCTGCCGCCGAAGCCAGCGAAGAGCTGATGAACAAGTACCTGGAAGAGGGTGAGCTGACCGCCGAGGAAATCAAGGCTGGTCTGCGTGCGCGTACCCTGGCCAGCGAAATCGTTCCGGCCGTCTGCGGTTCCTCCTTCAAGAACAAGGGTGTGCCTCTGGTTCTGGACGCCGTGATCGACTTCCTGCCGGCTCCCACCGAGATCCCGCCGATTCAGGGCGTCCATCCGGATAGCACTGACGACAACGAGATCCACGATGAGCGTCGTGCTGATGATGCTGAGCCCTTCTCGGCTCTGGCGTTCAAGATTGCGACCGACCCCTTCGTCGGCACCCTGACCTTTGCTCGTGTTTACTCCGGTGTCCTGGCTTCCGGCGACTCCGTGCTGAACTCAGTAAAGAGCAAGAAGGAGCGCGTAGGTCGGATGGTGCAGATGCACGCCAACCAGCGTGAAGAGATCAAGGAATGCCGCGCTGGCGACATCGCAGCCTTGATCGGCATGAAGGACGTCACCACCGGTGACACCCTGTGCGACATCGAGAAGCCGATCGTCCTTGAGCGTATGGACTTCCCGGAGCCGGTGATCTCGGTTGCTGTCGAGCCGAAGACCAAGGCCGACCAGGAAAAGATGGGTATCGCCCTCGGCAAGCTGGCCCAGGAAGACCCGTCGTTCCGCGTCAAGACCGACGAAGAAACCGGTCAGACCATCATCTCCGGCATGGGTGAGTTGCACCTGGACATCATTGTCGACCGCATGAAGCGCGAGTTCGGCGTTGAGGCCAACATCGGCAAGCCGCAGGTTTCCTATCGCGAAACCATCTCCAAGGACAATGTCGAGATCGAAGGCAAGTTCGTTCGCCAGTCCGGTGGTCGTGGTCAGTTCGGTCATTGCTGGATCCGCTTCTCGTCTGCTGACGTGGACGAAAAGGGCAACATCGCCGAAGGCCTGGTATTCACCAACGAAGTCGTGGGTGGTGTGGTTCCGAAGGAATACATCCCTGCAATCCAGAAGGGCATCGAAGAGCAGATGAAGAACGGCGTTGTTGCCGGTTATCCGCTCATCGGCCTGAAGGCTACCGTGTTCGATGGTTCCTACCACGACGTCGACTCCAACGAGATGGCGTTCAAGATCGCTGCCTCCATGGCGACCAAGCAGCTGGCCCAGAAGGGCGGCGGTAAAGTGCTTGAGCCGATCATGAAGGTAGAGGTGGTGACCCCCGAGGACTACATGGGTGACGTGATGGGTGACCTGAACCGTCGTCGTGGTTTGATTCAGGGGATGGAGGACTCGGTTTCCGGTAAGGTTATCCGTGCCGAGGTTCCGCTGGGCGAGATGTTCGGTTACGCGACCGACGTGCGTTCCATGTCCCAGGGTCGCGCGAGCTACTCCATGGAGTTCTCCAAATACGCCGAAGCTCCGTCGAACATCGTCGAGGCACTTACAAAGCATCAGGGTAAGACCTGACTCCCCCACGCCGGGGCCTCTCACGGAGAGGCCCCGGCCGAACTATCCCAACCGAGTAACTGCAACCCGCAAGGAGTCGCGTCGACAGTCGACCACAAGGCGCAACAGTTGGGACATTCAGGACGCCACCTTCGCCGCCCGCCTCCACGGCCGCGACTCAGCCATAAAGGCCACGACCAAGCGCTGCGCCAAACTGCTGCCGCGCAGCAAGCGCGACCTGATGTTTGCCATTGTCGACAGCAGCGAGCCGCTCCGACTGGTCAACTACCTGGTAGAGCACCTGGACTAGTCAGGCCCGGCGGCGCTTCAGCCGCCAGACTCGGCGAGAGCGACCGCAGCTGTCCGGGAAAGACCCCGGTGCTGTCCACGTAGCGCAGCGCCGATTTCGCATCACGCCACCCCACATAGCCCATCAGCGCCTTCTGGTCCCAGCCACTGCGCGTCGCCCAGGTGGCGAAGCCGCGACGTAGGGAGTGGCTGCTGTACAGCTCGGCCGCCAACCCGGCGCCTTGCAACACTGTCCGCAGCAGCGGAATCACGCTGTGTGGATGCAGCCCCTGCTCGCTCAGGTGTCGCCGACATAATGTCAGAGCAGTCCAGATCATTGAGGGTGCGGTCGTTCATGAACTATGTCCAGCGCGCACCTGCGCTCGGGGCATCAATGCGCCGGTCGTCCGCGGTCCAGCCTCGGCTGCGGCGGACTATGCGGCTAACTTTCCGACAACCCTCCGACGGTTAACCCTGGAAGAATTTGACCAGATAGCTGGCCATGGCCACAAGCTCGCAGCTGAGGGTCTTGGATTAGCCTCAGTTCAGTAATCACTCCCCTCAGATCACTATTGGCCGATCGCCGCGCGCGGCCGACCTCCCCGTGGGGACCATGGTGTCTGGGGTTTACGAGAAAAAGCATCGAGGCGTAGCACCTGGGAATCCCCTAGTTTTTTTTGACTATTTGGTCGACGTGCTCTTCTAGGCCGCTATCGCCTCCTCCGCTCCCTACACCGCCATCGTCACCGGAACCTGCTGTTAACGAAGCACCAGGCAAGAACCGTGGAAGCCTGAAAGTCATCTTGATCAAACTAGGGATGCTCAGTCTGCCGATGCGCAGTACCAAACAGGGAGTGCAACCAGCAGGTGAAAGCGGCCGAGGTTTTGCCGTTGTCGCTGATGAGGTGCTTGGGCTTGCTCAACGTATTGAAAGCCAGGTTGAGCGGCGAAAAATTTCGGCGGCGGATGATTTTAGATCAAGAGCTGATCATAAAAATAAACTCATAAATAACAACTACTTACAAACCAAATGAATGAATTTTCCCCTTATCTCGGCATGACCCCATTGTGCGATGACACCTGTGGGTATGAATAGCCATTCAATGGCTCGGCGCCGTTCTTCAGCTAACAAGCCCACCTGTCGTCAGGAAACAATCTGGAACGAGACATTCACCAGTACTTCGCATGGCACTCGATCGCCAAGCAAACCCCCTCAAATTCGATGAGCTTTTTTGCACCATCCGGGTGGATATAGTTGATCGGTCCCGGTCTGTCGGTTATTAGATGCTTCTACGCGGCCTTGGCTAGCATGAATCCTAGATCCGAAATAGACCACGCGAAGTAGACTTGCCATTCCAGTTCATCAGTCAACACGAAGTGTCAAGTACAGCGCTTCTGCGGCTACGGCGAGGTTGTGAAGTTGCGCGGCAATGACTCGGGCAGGAGCATAGCCACTTCAACGCTTGAGCTAAAGCACGCCATTCCCTCTCTGGTTGCCTGGGATCACCGCCTCGGGGAAGTAATCCACCTGCAACGGATACTCCTGCCCCAGCAGCTTACCGTCGCCATACCAAGTCAGGCCGTTCTGCTTGAATACCAGGCCGCTGTCGATGCCGTACTCGAAGTATGCGCCCAGCGAACTGCCGAAGGCGAAGCGCTCCGCATCCAGGCGTTTCAGCCGGTAAATCGCTCCATGCGGCGGCAACTGATCCTTGATCCGCTGCAGATACTGCGGGGCCAGGCGAGCGAAGAGTTCAACAGCTTGCTTGCGATACTCAGCTACTGTCAGACCCGGCCGCCGTTGCAACTCCGTAGCTATCAGCGCGAATACGTCCCCATTGGCCTTAGCTTCGGCCACCTTAATGGGCAGCATTTGGCGCAGGCGGGCACGATCCAATTGCAGTGTCGGCTGGGCCGGCTTGCCCTCCTCTTTCGGCTTCGCCACGCTCCTCATGAACTCTCTGGCGTCCACTGGCTGCAGCACATTCGTCGCCAGGTAGGCGGCACAAGCCGTCGCCTGGCCCGCCTTGTCGCCGTTGTACAAGAGAACGGTAGCATCCTTAGCCTTTTCGTCGAGCTTGATTCCAGCCTTCCTCAGGTTGTCATCGACCTGCTTCTGGGTCAGCTCGCCGCGGGCCAGACCGCAGACCTGAGACATCAGGCTGGCATCGCGCTTGCCACTGAAGGTCGGTTCCAGGGAGCTGACCGCGTCCTGGATGATCGGAAGCGCCGGTACGCTGACCCAGTTACGCTGCACGACCTGCTCGTCAGAGCCCGGCTTGCAGCCGGCGGAAATGACAAGGGGGCCCAGAAGTAAAGCACCAAGGAGAAGTTTGATGTTCATGGAGAGAGACCTCGATAAACGAAACAGATAGGTTTGAAGATTCAGTGAGCGATTGCCTGGTGCCGTTCGGCGGCTGGCGTGATGTGCGTCAGGCCATCCAGGCAACCCTGCGGGAGAGCAAAGAAGGAACGCGCCACCAGGTGGTCATCGAACAGCACCTTGTACTGGCAGGTACGTTGCGCCGCGTTGGCGGTGGGACGGAGCCGGAGCACGTAGTCCCATTCACGGACATCGAACATGCCCTCGGCAAAATGGGGAGGGCCGATGAGCTCTAGTACCTGGGCCTTGGTCATGCCCGGCACCACCTTCGACAGGTTTTCCAGGTTGACGTAGGTGCCTTCGGGGCGGTTGGCGTCTTGGACGGCCGGGAAAACCGGCTTGTCGGTGGAGCCTTGGGCATCGACATCGCTGAGCATGCGGGTGCCGCAGGCGCTGAGGCCGGCAGCCATCAGCATGACAAGGCTGGCGACGACGCGGTGGAAGGAAGTGGACATGATGCTTACCTCGAATTCGAATCGCTCGGAAGGGGCCCGGCTCGCACCGGGCCCGAATGGGATTACCATTGATAACCGACGCCGACGGAGACACCGACCTCGCCCTGGGAATCCGCGCTGCCCTGCAGCTTGGTTACCCACTTGCCGTTGTCGGAGATCCGCGATACGCCCACCGCCAGCGACGATTGACCGCGGTAATTGCCGAACCCCACCGCTGCCATGCTGGCACCAGGACTGTAGGGTTGCGGCAGGCTGGCCATGGCCATGGCGCCGGCGATGCCCGCACTGAGCTGATCATCCAACTCGTTGAGGTCATGGCGCAGGCCATTGACCTGGGCATCGGTGTAGGCGTTGGCACTGTTGGTGATGTCCGCCACGCTCTTGTTCAGTTGGCCGAGGTTCACCGCATCGGTTTCGACAGTACCGGCCGCGACGTTGGTGATCTGCCGCTCAGCACCTGCACTGCCCACCGAGACGCTGTTTTCACGATCAGCCACCGAGTTGGCGCCAATGGCCACCGAGTTGCGGCTTCTGGCCTTGGCATTGGAGCCAATGGCGGTGCTGTTGTCAGCGACCGCTTCGGCACCGGCGCCGCCAGCGGTGGAGTGTGCGCCGGTGACCTTGGGCTTAGGCAGACGGCTGGTGTTGTTCACCTGGAACATGCCATCCGTGCCGTTCTGGATGTTGGTGACATCGCCCTCGACCTTGCTCACGCGGTTATCGACGTTGACCACGGTGTTGTTGATGGCCTTCACCGAGTTGTCGGTGTAGGCCTTCGACTCCGCGACGGCGCCGTCGAGCTGACGCAGGTTCACGGCGTCGGTGGCTTCCTTGCCGTCAGCCACATTACTGATGGTGCGGGTCTCGCCAGTTGCCGCGTTGCCTACCGACACAGTGCCGACGCTGGCATTTGCCGCGTTGGAGTACTTGCCGGTGTAGGTCTCGGCACCACGCCCGTTGTCGCTGGCACCCTGCCCCAGGGCCATGCTGCCATCGGCCAAAGCTTTGGCACCGTCCCCCATGGCCATGGAGCCTTTACCGCTGGCCTGAGCGTTCGGGCCAATCGCCACCGAGTCCAGACCGCTGGCTACCGAGTCGGCCTTGGTGGAGTTGGCGTGGAAGTACTTGATGCCGCCGCCATTATTGATGTTGGTGATGCTGCCTTCGATGTTGGTCACGCGACCGTCGATGTTGGTGACACGCTCGTTGGTCTCGTTGAGCTGCGACATGTTCACCGCGTCGCTGTCGGCCTCGCCGCGAGCGACGTTGGTGATCTTGGTGCCGCCCGTCGTGGTCACGCTGTTATAGGTAGGACCTCCCAGGGTGATGCGGTTGTGGGTGCTGTTGTCATACATCACTGCGTCTGCGACGGAGCCACTGGTAATGGCTTTCAGCTGTGCGACGTTGACCGCATCGGTATCGTCCGCTCCCGCCGACAGGCCGGTGATGCGGCGATTGCCAATGTTCACCTCGCCGGTGGCGGTGCCGCCCACCAGGTAGGCCTGGTTGCCCAGGGTGCTGCCATCCGCGACGGAACCAGCGCCCAGGGCGACGCTGCCGTCATGGCTGGATACCGCGCCCATGCCGATGGCCACCGAGTCCACGCCCAAAGCGACCGAGTCAGTGCCGGTGGAGTTGGCGTGGAAGTATTTGGTACCGGTCTCGTAGACGTTGGTCACGCGGCCGTCGAGATTGGTCACATCACCCTGCAGGGTGGTGACGTCGCCTTCGACGTTGGTCACACGGCCATCGAGGTTGGTGATGTTGGTGGTATTGGCGTCCACTTGCTGGTTGGTCGCATACAGCTGCGAGCCGTTGACCGCATCGACGGAGGTCGCGTTGACCGCACCGGCTGCCACGTTGGTCAGCACCTGCGCGCTGCCCGGGTTGCTGGCATCGCCGCCGGAAGCGATCAGCGACAGCTGATCCGTACCCGTGCGCTGTACCGGACCGATGGTGCCATTGTCGATATTGGTAGTGAGGTTATTGATGTTGGTGGTGAGGTTGGTGACGCTGGTGTTGGTCTCGTTGAGCTGAGACATGTTCACTGCGTCGCTGTCAGCCACGCCATTGGCCACGTTGGTGATGGTAGTGCCGCCAGTGTGGGTGCTGTTGTCGTAGGTGGCGCCACCCAGGGTGATGCTGTTGTGGGTGCTGTTGTCGTACATCACCGCGTCAGCCACCGAGGCAGAAGTAACAGCCTTGAGCTGTGCGACGTTGACCGCATCGGTATCGTCCGCACCGGCCGACAGGCCGGTGATACGGCGGTCGCCAATGTTTACCTCGCCAGTGGCGGTGCCGCCCACCAGGTAGGCCTGGTTGCCCAGGGTGCTGCCATCCGCGACGGAACCAGCGCCCAGGGCGACGCTGCCGTCATGGCTGGATACCGCGCCCATGCCGATGGCCACCGAGTCCACGCCCAAAGCGACCGAGTCAGTGCCGGTGGAGTTGGCGTGGAAGTATTTGGTACCGGTCTCGTAGACGTTGGTCACGCGGCCGTCGAGATTGGTCACATCACCCTGCAGGGTGGTGACGTCGCCTTCGACGTTGGTCACACGGCCATCGAGGTTGGTGATGTTGGTGGTATTGGCGTCCACTTGCTGGTTGGTCGCATACAGCTGCGAGCCGTTGACCGCATCGACGGAGGTCGCGTTGACCGCACCGGCTGCCACGTTGGTCAGCACCTGCGCGCTGCCCGGGTTGCTGGCATCGCCGCCGGAAGCGATCAGCGACAGCTGATCCGTACCCGTGCGCTGTACCGGACCGATGGTGCCATTGTCGATATTGGTAGTGAGGTTATTGATGTTGGTGGTGAGGTTGGTGACGCTGGTGTTGGTCTCGTTGAGCTGAGACATGTTCACTGCGTCGCTGTCAGCCACGCCATTGGCCACGTTGGTGATGGTAGTGCCGCCAGTGTGGGTGCTGTTGTCGTAGGTGGCGCCACCCAGGGTGATGCTGTTATGGGTGCTGTTGTCGTACATCACCGCATCGGCGACCGAAGCGGAAGCCGCAGCCTTGAGTTGTGCGACGTTGACCGCATCGGAATCCTCCGCGCCGGCCGACAGGCCTGTGATGCGGCGGTCGCCGATGTTCACTTCGGCTGTAGCGGTACCGCCCACCAGATAAGCCTGGTTGCCCAGGGTGCTGCCGTCCGCGATGGACTCGGAGCCCAGGGCGACGCTGCGATCGTGGTAGGCCATCGCGCCCATGCCGATTGCCACCGAGTCCCAGCCCAAGGCCATGGAATCTTGGCCCCAGGAGTTGGCGTGGAAGTACCTGGTGCCGAACTGATCGATTTTCCAGACCTGGTTGCTCAGGTTTTCGATCGCCACATTCGTGCCGAACAGCTGCGAGCCGTTGATGGCGTCGGTGCTATCAGGGTCGATGCGGCCGGCCGCCACGTTGGTAATGGTCCGCTCGTTACCCACGCTACCCACGCTGACGGTGCCGGTCGGGTTGGCGCCGGCGAAGGTGTAGTAGCCCACACCGCCGATCACCGCACCGCTGGTGCCCACGGCAGCATCGGTCACTGAGCCGGCGCCGAGAGCAACGCTATTGTCGTTTCTGGCCAAGGTATCGGCGCCCAGCGCCAGCGACCTGTCACCAGTAGCCTGCGCTCCAGCACCTACTGCCGTCGCTCCCACCTTGTTGGCCAGGGAGCTGTTGCCCACGGCAGTGGCCCAGCCCTGGCCATCCACCGTCAAGGCCACGGCATTCTGGCCAGTAGCGGTGGAGTAACCGTCGGCGCGGCTACCCGAGCCGAAAGCGGCGGAGAAGCCACCGAGGGCTTGGGCGTCCTGGCCAGCAGCGGTGGAGAAACCATCAGCACGGCTGCCCGAGCCGAAAGCGGCGGAGAAGCCACCGAGGGCCTGGGCGTCCTGACCAGTAGCGGTGGAGGAGCCGGCGGCGCGGCTGCCCGAGCCGAAAGCGGCGGAGAAGTCAGCGAAGGCTTGTGCGTTCTGGCCGAAGGCGCTACTCGACGTTCCTGCAGCAAGACTGTCGCTGCCCAGGGCCAAGGAATGAATTGCGCTCGCCTGGGCATTACTGCCGATGGCCACGGAGAACTGTCCGCTGGCCTTGGCATCAACCCCTATTGCCGTGCTTTTTTCTGCAGAGGCCTCCGAACGGGTGCCGACGGCGGTGGCGTCCATCCAGGTTGCGCGGGCATCCACTCCCACAGCCACGGCGTTCTGTCCGGTAGCAGAGGCATCGGCCCCAACCGCCGTCGCGCCGTATGCGCTTGCTATCGCATTCTCACCGACCGCCACACTCCTCGTGCCTGTGGCCGCCGCACCCGATCCAATTGCAGTGTTTGAAGCGCTCGCACCATCACTCGCGGCAGTACCGCCATTTTGCAAGGAATCAGGATCAACCATATAGGCTTCCGCCTCCCCGCCTATCACCGCCAGCAGTACAGCCGTGGCGACACCTGCCACACGGGCTGCACGGCTGGCACCCTTGCGGAAGGACTTGGCAATTTCGCTTGCTACCACCCAGGCATTGAGAGTGGTGTTCCAGACCAGTCGATATACCTTATTCATGGCGATATAACTCCTTCCCGACCCGAGAGAGTCGGATTTCAGTAGGGAAAAGGGATGAAGAAATTCAGCGAGATGCGGCGGGCAGCCTGGCGAGTGCCTGCTTCAGGAGCGGCCTCTCGATCGAAGCGCCCGGATGCGACAGTTCCTGCTGGTAGAGGCGTATCGCGGCGGGATAGTCCCGGCGAACGTATTGCTGATAACCGCCCGCGAAGAACGCAGCCTCGGCATACGCATCACGCCGTTGAAGAGGGTCGACAAGGCCCATGCTGTCGATGGCGGAGAACACCGCCTCCACACTGCCCTTGCCGGCATAGAGTTCTGCGAGGGCACGCTGTTGGGGGGTGGCAGCTTTGACCTGGACTGCGGCCTTGGCGAGCTTCGCGCCCAGTGCCGCGGCCTGACCCTTTTGGGTCCGCGCAGTCAGCCACAGTTGCCAGAGCTGGGAATAACCGGCGGTGTATGCGTCCTGGCTGGTAGCAAGTTGCGCGAAGGCCTTTCGGGCCTGCGTGAATCGGCCAAGGGAGACGAGATTCACTGCCGAGGGCACTGCAGCCGCCGTGGCCAGAGGCCCCATTTGCACCTGGTCATAGCCAGCGCGAGCCTTGCCATGCTCGCCGAACGCATCGTCCAGCATCGCCCGCTCGAAGACGACCGAGGGGTCCTCGGGATTGACATCGGCCGCCTGCCGCAGCATCGCCCGTGCCTCGTTACCCTTGTTCTCGATGAGCAGTTGGTGAGCCTGTTGCGACAGACTGGCAGCGGACGTTGCTGCGTAAGCAACGCCACACACCGGCAGGCAAGCCATCAGCAACACAAAAGTGGCCTTGCGCAGCTGAGGGACAACAGACAGAGACTCAGTAGACTGGACGACTTTCATGACCGCAAACACCAATGTGTTGAACATGTGTGTAGCGTATGTACGAGCCGTCCTAGTCTGTATCGGAATCAGAGTCGCGAGATGTAGGAATTGTCTTGCGCTTATTCGCTATGAACGTGCCTGGCGAATTCTTATTTCGATTTATTCCTCGTACCGGGTGAATCCGCCCCATTACCTGCTCGGTTTCACGGCGCGCACGCCCCTTCTCGAACTAGGCAGCGAGTGATCCATTGAGCAGGCACAAATGAGCCCAGGCAGAGAAATCCACTGGGTATCCACCATGGATGAGCAAACGGCCTGGATAGGAACACAACACCAGAACCCTGGTTGAAACACCGAGCATGGCGGTCACTGGAGAGTAGGAAGCCTGGAAGCGAGGCGTATCTGTTTGGACGTGCGAGACTAAAGGACCTAGATATGCGCACAGCACCAGATCCTTGAAAGAAACACCGAATACTACTGTCACATGAGAGCGAAATAGGCTTCTCAATATAAGAAAATTATCGCTCAAGCCGTAGCGGAATGGTCTTATTCAATAATTGGAAACTGCTGACGGCTTCAACCAATCCAATGCGCGCAGGTTCCAGGCTACTTCACTGCCGGCAACATCAGGTTCGTAGAGACACACGTTCCTTCCCCGGGACTACTGATCAACTCAATATTGCCGTTCATTCGTTCCACCAGACGCTTGCAGATGGCCAAACCAATGCCACTGCCACCACGACGAATACCCAGGTCGTCCAGCCGCTGACTGAATGCTTCGAACATGCGCCCCTGGTCCTCTTCCGGAACGCCAATCCCGGTATCACGCACCATCAGCGCAACCTTGATAAGGCCCTGGCCAAGTCCGATACAGCGGAGCTCCACCGAAACTCCACCCCGGTCCGTGAACCTCAATGCATTGCTGAGCAGAGCCTGGGTTATACGGGTAAACGCATGGGGGTCAAGCCAGACACTTGTCTGCAGGCTGCCGGCCATGTCGAGCTGCAGACTGAGCCCTCGCGCCTGAGCAGATGCCTGGAATTCATCAACGATCTTTCGGGTTAACTCCGTGATGTCCAGTGGCTCTGGCCTCAGGACGTGCTTGCCCGCCTCCAGGCGCAGATAACTCCGGAAGTCTCCGAGCAGCTCCTGCATTACCTGCGTCGCGGAATGCGCGATGGCAATTGCCTCGGCTTGCTTCGCCGGCTCCAACGCCCCGCTGGCAAGATCGAGCATGGCGGCAATATTGTTGAGCGGAGCAGCCATTTCATCGGTCACCCATTCCATGAAACGCTCCTTGGCTTGCATTATCGCCTCTAGTCTTGCGCTGCTATCCCTCAGGTCGAGCAGCACATCGTCCCGGTCAGTAATGTCCACGTTGCCGCAAATCAGACCAAGCAGATTGCCTGCACTATCCCTGTATGGCTTACCCCAGTGCCGAAGCACCCGATTTTTACCCTGGATTTTCAGCACGACGTCCGCGGAGTAAGGCTGCCCCTTTAGCGTCTCGGCCACCAGTCGTTCATGGATAAAACGGGCATGCTCCTCCGGCCACTCCTGAGTTTCATACATCCGCCGGCCGACGACATCTTCGAGCTTGAGCCCATGCTGCTCCAGATAGCGGTTGTTGCAGGTGATCAGGCGCCCCTCGACATCACGCACGCACAGTGCGTGCGGAAGCGCATCGATCATTTCATGCATCAGATCAAGCTCCCGCTGGCGCGCTTCGTCCAGCAATGGCGACCTCGGGGCTTCGTCGCTGAATGCGGTTGTTTCCACCAACCCATAGCGCCTCGCGATATCGAACAGCTCCAGCATCGAACCCGCCCGCAGCTTGTGCATGACCCGTGTCTTGTAGGTGCTGATGGTCTTCTCACTCAGCAGCAGGCGCTCCCCGATGACGTTGTTAGTCATCCCCTTGGCGAGCATCTGCAATACCGTCAACTCGCGTGCCGACAACGCCTTCAACGGGTTGTCCTCAATTTTAGTGGCCTGTACATGAGACACCGCGAGGACGGTATCGCGCGGAAAATAGGTGTGCCCGTTCAGCAGAGCCTTTACCGCCATGCCAACCTGTTGCAAGTCAGTCTGCTTGCTGATAAAGCCGAAAGCTCCGGCTTCGTGACTGCGGGCGGCAAAATACTCGGTACTTTGCTCGGTAACTACCAAGACTCGCACTTCAGGGGCTTGCCTTGTCAAACGCTGAATGACTTCTAGACCTCCCAGTCCGGGAATCGAGAGCTCTAGCAGGAGCAGATTCGGCCGAAGCCGTCGTGCGATTTCCAATGTCTCAGTACCGTTGCTCGCTTCAGCGACGATAATGTGTCCTTCCGATTCGAGTAGCAGCCGTAATGCATGCCTGGCAATCGGATGCTCGTCTACGATCATGACCGTGCTCATCGGCTTCCCTCCGACATATCCCTGGCCGTAAGACTAGAATATTTGCCTGGGATCCTCGCGTGTCTGCTCTCGCATCGCTAGCTACCTTGATGCAAATTGCCGCTTTTGTTTTAAGCACCGCGGTGCTGCCAAGCGCCGCACATCGACTATCTGCAATTGGGCCAGCCTGAGCAGGCGTCCGCTGTGGAAGGAAACAAGTAATCAACACCCCAACATGGTGGCGGTAACAGACATTGAGCGAAGTCCACTAACGGCCAGGAGCGGTCAGTCTGACCTCTAAATAATCCTATCCTCTTTTCCCCCGAGGCGATTAGCTCGGCAACCGATATTGGCCTCCGGAATGTGGCACTTGATACCAGATGCCGGAAAAGCGGCGCTGAGTGCACTACTGGGCTGAAGATGCAGAACAGCATCCTGCGGCCGTTGGACAACCACTCAATAGCGATGGCCGCAGATGGTCGAATTTCGGCGCCTCTGGCTCCATCGCGAAAAGAGGCAGCAAAGGGAGCGGGGGCTGCCGTGGTCAGCAAGCGCCAGCCGTATGCCGGCCCGGTGGCATGCCGAATAGGCGGCGGTATTCGCGATTGAACTGCGACACGCTTTCATAGCCTACGGTGAATGCCGCGGTACTGGACGAGGCCCCCTCCCCGATCATCAGGCGACGCGCCTCGATCAACCGTAGCTGCTTCTGAAACTGCAGCGGCGTAAGCGACGTGTGCTTGCGGAAATGATGATGGAATGAGGATGTGCTCATGCCGGCTACGGAGGCCAGATGTTCCACCGGCAAGGGGCGATTGAACTCGCTACGCAGCACCGTCACTGCCCGCGCGATACGCTGCGCATGGCCGTCCGGCCAGCCCAGACGACTGATTGCCGAACCATGCCGCCCAGCAAGCAACCAGTAGTGCAGCTCGCGCATCAACGAGGCATGCAGCACCGTCGCTGAAGCCGGGCGATCCAGCAAGCGCATCAGCCGCAGCGCCGCTTCAACGACCTCAGTGTCCGTCGGTTCGATCTTTATCGGTGCCGCCTCAGGGCTCGGAGCGGACTTCATTTCCTCCATTAACTCGGTGAGCAAGGCGGGATTCAGATCGATCACCAGCGAGATGTACGGAACCTCGGGACTCGCCTGAACAATCTGACTGACCGTCGGTACATCGGCGGTGATCAGCAGGGAATCGCCCGCGCTGAAGGTAAAGGTCTGAGTTCCCATCATCACCTGCTTGCGGCCTTGCAGGACGAGACAGGCGAGAGGCCGGGTAATGGCGTAATCCAGCCCACTGGGTTCATGCGTACGGATGATGGTCAAGCCGGAAATTGGGGTTTGGGCAAGGCCATTGGGGCCGACATGTCTATCCAGATACTCGCGAACGACCTTCAGCAGGGCTGCGCTCATCGGTGCTTCCTCAGGCTGAACTTGGGCACGTAGCTCACCATTGGAGAAATAGGCAAAAAGCTTCGAGGTTCCGGTAAGGACGGGATTACCGCGTAGATCACAGAATGAAATCCCCTTCACGAAGCAGAGGATTTTTACCATGACCAAGATCGCTATCGTAACCGGTTCCAGCCGTGGCCTCGGCCGTAACACCGCCCTGAGTATCGCGCGTCAGGGTAGCGATGTGGTTGTCACCTATCACCGTCAGGCCGACGCCGCACTGGCCGTGGTAGCCGAAGTCGAAGCGCTGGGGCGTAAGGCTGTCGCGCTGCAATTGGACGCCGGCAACGTCACCACCTTCCCTGCCTTCATGCAGCGCCTGCACCAGGCGTTGCGCGAGACCTGGCAGCGTGAAAACTTCGATCATCTGGTCAACAACGCCGGCCACGGGGACATGGCCTCGATTGCCGAAACCTCCGAAGCGCAATTCGATGCTTTGGTGAACGTGCATTTCAAAGGGGTGTTCTTCCTCACCCAGGCATTGCTGCCGTTGTTGGCCGATGGAGGTCGTATCGTCAACATCTCTTCGGGGCTGACGCGCGTCTCCTATCCCGGCTTCTCCGCCTACTCGGCGGTCAAGGGCGCGGTGGAGGTACTAAGCCTGTACATGGCCAAGGAACTGGGCAGCCGGGGTATTGCGGTCAACACTGTGGCACCGGGAGCAATCGAGACTGATTTTCTGGGCGGTGCAGTGCGCGATATGCCGGATCTGAACAAGGTGTTCGCGGACATGACGGCGCTCGGCCGCGTTGGCGTGCCAGACGATATCGGCCCGATGATCGCCAGCCTGCTCGGCGAGCAGAATCGTTGGATTAATGCCCAGCGTATCGAGGTCTCCGGCGGCCAGGCGATCTGAGCTGCCAGGCGCGCACATACTAGCGCGAAGCCCTTGGCAGGGTGCCCGAGTGGCACCCTGCTGCTGAGCGCAAGACGCGAGCAGAGCATGGAGCCGCTCGGCACTGCGGTTGAACCATCGCCTACTGCCAGAGAGATAAGGGGACAGCCTCATTTAGGCTGCTTTTGGCCGATTTCTGCCGGTTCCCACCGGCAGCTTCGGGTCGGTTACTGGTCGTGGACTTTGGCTGATCCACCCTTGTCCTCCCCTAAACGCGAAGGACCAGCCATGAACACCAATGCCACGTACAGCCATCAACCTTGGAGCAAGGGAAGCTGGTCGGGCAGAAAACCCCACTTCGACTCAGGATTGGGCTTCTCTTCGGAGGGCGCTCGCTATCTTTTCATATCTAGCGATATAGGCTTTCTCGTCAAGAGACATAGCCGGGCACTATCCCATGGCACCGCGATGTCGCCCGCTGCGGGCATCGTGCCGTGGCTACTACCGCACAATGCTCCTCGCGCAGGCCGACTAAACCAACACTTGGCGGGTGCTCGCAATCAGCTCATGCACCTGGCGTTCAACATGCGCCTCCGTCGGCGTTTCCGGTCCACGACCGCGCGGGCATGGCAAGCTCGGGGTGGTCCCGAATAGGCGGCAGATTAATGGGCGCTGCTCATAGGCTTCGCAGCCTTGCGTACCGAGATGCACGCAGTTCCATTGCGCCAGAGCTGCGTCATGCTCGGCGTTGCTTTTTACGGGGAGTCGTGACATTTCCTCGGACGACGCGGTCACCGGCCCGCAGCAATCGTGGCACCCGGGCACGCAGGAGAACGCCGGAATCTGCCGACGCAACTGGTCGATCTTTCGACTGGTCGTACAGCTCACGTGATTGGCCAACCTGTGCCAGTGCTCGCCCTCCGCGGATAGCTATGAGGCGCCTCGATCCGCTCCTTGAGCTTGGTTGCAAAATCCTTGGCGCAACGCTCATTGCGAAACTGCACCCGGCGGACACCAAAGCGGACCGTCCATAACTCTTCACTCTGACTGGTCAGATGCTCGACTTTCACTGACATGACGGTGCCTCTGTATCTGCCTGCGGTTTAAAAATGGATCTCTGCGCTCTTGATCCCTAGGTCGCGAAGTTCGTGAATCAAGTCGTCCAGATGTGCAAACGACTCGACCTCCTCGTTGTCATCGACCAGAAAAAAACTTCGACCGGCGTTCTTCTTGAAGAACACGATCCACTCTTTGGTGTTGGTCGGGTTCACGATCACATGGGTGTCAAAGAATACGCCTTCGGCGTGCCGGGCCTTCACATCAGTTCGCTTCATTCAAGTCACCACGCTACGTTCGCGCTCGCACATTTCTACTCAACGACCCGGCTGGCTGCACTGAATCGCCCTAGGCTGGTCTTCCCGCTGGTTCCACGGCGTCTGGGCATTTAATATTATCACTGCATGATAATGCTATGCACATAGTCCGATTAAGGGTCCAGTCATGATTGCCTTACGCGAAGCGTGGAAGGCCGGGTTGTTCGGGCGGGAACACTGGGTGCGCAACTTGGTGTCCGGCGTGGTCGTCGGCGTCGTGGCGCTACCCCTGGCCATGGCGTTCGCCATCGCCTCCGGAGTCAAGCCCGAGCAGGGCATTTACACCGCGATCATTGGCGGATTGCTGGTTTCCCTGCTGGGCGGCAGCCGTCTGCAGATTGCCGGACCGACCGGTGCCTTCATCGTGATACTCGCGGGTGTCACCGCCCAATACGGCGTGGATGGCCTGCAGCTCGCCACCTTGATGGCTGGCGCCATCCTGCTGCTCCTCGGCGTCACCCGTCTCGGCGCAATCATCAAATTCATCCCCGATCCGGTGATCGTCGGCTTCACCGCCGGGATCGGGGTAATCATCTGGGTCGGGCAGTGGCAGGACTTTTTCGGCCTGCCCAAGGTCGGTGGTGGACACTTCCACGAGAAGCTCTGGCACCTGCTGCAGGCGCTGCCGGGCCTGCATGTCGCCACCACCCTGCTCGCGGCGGCCAGTCTCGCCCTGGTCATCGCGGCACCCAGGCTTCCCGGTCTGACGCGCGTACCCGGGCCGCTGGCGGCGATGGTGTTCGCCACGGCAGTCCAGTCGCTGTTCCACTTCGAGGGGGTCGCCACCATCGGCAGTGCCTTCGGCGGCATTCCCCAGGGGCTGCCCGACCTGGATTGGCCGGAGATCACCCTGTCGCGGATGATCGAGCTGATCGGTCCGGCTTTCGCCATCGCCATGCTAGGCGCCATCGAGTCGTTGCTGTCCGCCGTAGTCGCCGATGGCATGGCCGGCACCAAGCACGACTCCAATCAGGAACTGATCGGCCAGGGCATCGCCAATCTGGCCGTCCCACTGTTCGGTGGGTTCGCCGCCACCGGCGCCATCGCCCGTACTGCCACCAATATCCGCAACGGCGCCACCGGGCCGCTGGCCGGCGTGACCCATGCCCTGACCCTGGTGCTGATCCTTCTGTTCCTGGCGCCGCTGGCCTCGAACATTCCGCTCTGCGCCCTGGCCGCGATCCTGTTCGTCGTCGCCTACAACATGAGTGAGCTGAAACACTTCCAGCGCATGGTGCAGCGCGCGCCGCGGGCCGACGTGGCCATCCTGCTGATTACCTTCGGCCTGACCGTGTTCAGCGATCTGGTGATCGCGGTGAACATCGGCGTCATTCTGGCCATGCTGCAGTTCATGCGCCGCATGGCCTCGTCGGTCGAAGTGCAACAGGTCGTCGAGGAGGAGTTGGCCAGTGAACTGCGCGCCAATGGCCAGCTCCGGCTACCACCGGGGGTGCTGGTGTATACGATCGAAGGGCCGCTGTTCTTTGGTGCGGCGGAAACCTTCGAACAGGTCCTGGCGCAGACTCACACCGATCCGAGCCTATTGGTGATTCGCCTGAAGCGGGTGCCGTTCATGGACATCACCGGCCTGCAGACGCTGGAGGAAGTCATTCAGCAGCTGCACAAGCGGCAGATCGTAGTGAAGCTCTGCGAAGCGAACCGCAAGGTGCTCAGCAAGCTCGACAAAGCGGGGATCCTGCAGACCCTGGGACCGGCGCATTACCACGCCGAATTCGCCGCCGCGCTGGCGACGGATGAGGTGCCAGAAGCACCTCCCCCGCCCTAGAGCGGGCCCGTGGCCCGCTGACGGTCAAGGCTCACCGGGCGTCAAGATTTGGCGTTGGCCGCCAACGTGCTCTTGGTCGCATAGGTGACGCCATGCTGGTCCAGGTAATCCCGGATCAGTTGTCGCACCACCTGCGACGGCGTCAGGTCTTGCGCGGCGCACAGTTCTTCGAACGCTTTCTTCTTGTGCGGATCGATGAGAACAGTGAGGCGGGCGGTCTTGCTTTCCATAGAGTATCGGCTCATTCCAGGCGTCAGATGTTAATCAAATTATAATTAACGGGTCCGGGACTGTCACCGCAGGCGCCATTGGGGGGGCAAGGCGGATCGGGCCCTGTCCTGGAACCCGATCCCTGGTCGGTCACAGTGGGTAATGGGCAGGGTAAGGCCGCCGCGCGACTCCGGAGGCCACTGCCGCCTGGGCAACCACCCCAGCCACCGCGCCAAGCAGTCGAGCGTCCAGCGGCTTCGGCAGGATGTAGTCCGACCCGAACGCCAAGCGATCGATGTTGAACGCGCGCAACACGTCCCCCGACATCGGTTCCTTGGCCAACTGACGCAGAGCTTCCACGGCGGCGACTTTCACCGCCTCGTTGAACTGCGAAGCGCGAATATCCAAGGCGCCGCGGAAGATGAACGGCCGGTCGCCAGGATCAGATCGTCGCGAGTCGCCTTTTCCAGTTCAGGCTTGATCTCCGGATCGGGGTTCGAGCAGACGAACACGATCGGCTTGGGTGCCATGGCCTGCAGCGCCTCCGACGTCAGTAGGTTGGCCCCGGACAGCCCGACGAACACATCGGCGTCCTGCATGGCGTCCATTTGCCCTGGATCTCCAAGGCATTCAGCATTCCCGCGGCGGTCACGATTGCAGTGCCATGCTGTCGTCATGGAACACCGGGATGTCGTATTGCTCGATCAGCACCTGCTCGATCTCGAAGCATTCGGGTGCCTTGATGTCTTCCAGGTTGATCCCGCCGAAGGTGCCGGCGATCCGCTCCACGGTATCGATACAGCTGAAGTTAGCAGCCCATGTCCCGCCAAAGCATGGGCAAGAAAGCCACAGCTGGCGCAGCGCGAATGACAAGGAGCCTATTTGGGAGACGAGCGCCCTACCCCCCCTGGAGACAGAGGGTAACGGCGCCCTGAATCTGTTACAAAACATCTGCAACAGCGCAGGCCATTTGGGGTGCAACGGCCTCGTCAATCGAGAAACAGCGGGAGGTGCTGTAGCGACGCTGCGCGAAGGCGTCCAAAGGGCGCAACACTTAGCGAAACGACCCGCACTGTTGAACCAGATGTTATGCCATCGATGCTCATGAGTATCCTGAGCCCCTGATTCGCCAACCCCCTATCCGGCTTCCACGTTTGCAAACGGGCTATGCTCATTTGTTCATGGAGGCCCTTGGCGATGAAGCTGATTCAGTGCCGCCTGTCTGCAGGCAATCGAATGCCACTGCTTGTGCAGGATGCAGCATCTTCCAGACGTGCCGCCTACTAAGGTTGCCCCCCTCCCCTTGCTTTGCCTTCACTGTGGCTGAGTTCCCGGTCCCAAGCCGGAGATTCAATTACCACTGTTGTGGGTTACTGCGCATTGAGGCAGCCAACGTGCCAGGCGAATGTGGCCCTTAACCCGCCCCTGACGCTTGAAGCACTGCGCAGCAAAGTGGCTGTTTGCTGGCTCGCTTCACGTTGGGTGCGATAGACGCCCTCCTCGCCCAGATGATCAGCCTGAGGCCAAAAAAGCGCGCACCCATTTCACGGTCGGAAGTGCCGCGGCGTTTGGGGCTTACGAGTTTGGCCAACTGCTCCGCCAGTGCGGCGGCATTGACGCGTTCTGACGCGGTGAAGGAGTTTGGTCGTACCACTCGCTGCTTCGACACGTTTGCCGGCAGCCGTTGCAACAAGATCCACCCTTCACTACCGACCCTATTACTCGGACAGACGTCGGCCAAGATGCGAATACCACACTTGCGCGCTAACACCATCCAGGGCTCCGTGCACGACTCGGGCAAAACTTGATCAAGCGCAAAAATCTTGGGAGGCGAGAAGATAACTTAGTCGCTAAGGGTTGTACGAAAAGCCGGCGAACCAAAAGTCGAGCGCCACTGAAACAGCATCGACGATGCAAGTATTTTTGTACGGAACCTGATGCCGGGTTTCCAGCAAACACTGGAGGGACCGAGATCATGAAAAGCCTGGTGGCAGTCTACATTCAGCTCGCCCGGATTTCCGGACATGAAGCGATCATCTACCATCGCTTGGGATTGAACGATACTGATGCCAGGAAGCGAGTGGGCTTCTATCTGGCCTGTGCCCGGAAATACCGGGGGTAGTTGCAGGAGTTTGAATGCGCCTCCGTGCCAAAGGAGAGTGTCGTGCTTATTGCAGCTTGATACCTGCCGCCTGAATATCAAGTTGCTGCGCTCGGGTGAATCTTTCCCCTTCTGTTTGAACCTTTCGGTCAATAGCAGCGGTCGCAAGTTCCAACACCGGTACCCGTTTTCTTTGTTCAAGTATGGGCCGGCATTGTTCGATTTTCGGTGTCCGGGAATCACCTACGCTCAAATCAGGCGATCGAGTCTCGCAGCACGAGGTTTCCACTGTGGCCGCCCACCGCATCCTCACCCTCACTCTGAATCCCGCGCTGGACGTGAGCACCTCTGTACCGCACCTGTACCCCCATGAAAAGCTACGGTGCGCTCCACCGGTTTACACGCCAGGGGGTGGCGGGATCAATGTGGCGCGGACGATTCGGCGGCTCGGCGGTGAGGCGCTAGCGCTGTTTCCGGTCGGGGGTACCACTGGCGCACACCTTCTCGAACTACTGGAAGCCGAGGGTATTCCTTGCCAGGCGGTGCCGGTGGCTGGCTGGACCCGTGAATGCATCAACCTCACCAACCAGGCCGACGACCAGCAATACCGATTCGTCCTTCCCGGCAACCCGCTCTCTTCCCAAGAGCAGGCAGCACTACTGTCGACCCTGGAAACGCTGCCCCCAGCGGAATTCCTGGTCATTAGCGGCAGCCTGCCCGAGGAATTGGCGACGGATTTCCTGCCGCGCCTGCTGAAAAGTGCACAGCAGCGCGGTAGCCGCTGTGTGGTGGACAGCACGGGCAATGCGCTACGCCAGATGCTGGATTGCGGCGGCCTGCTGCTGATCAAGCCCAACCTGGATGAACTCGCTGCCATGGCAGGGGAGCCCATCGCAGGACCTGAACATCTGACCCAGGTAGCCTGGGACCTGGTGGCAGCGAAACGCACGGAAGCGGTGCTGGTATCGCTTGGCGCGCAGGGTGCGTTGCTGGTGACCGCCGAAGTCTGCGAACGCATTCCGGCGCCGACCGTACCACGTCGCAGCACGGTCGGCGCCGGGGATAGCCTGCTCGCGGGGATGGTACTCAAACGTGCGTCAGGAGCATGCTGGCAGGAGGCGGCGCGCTACGGCGTGGCGGCTGGCACCGCAGCAATCATGGCAGAAGGCAGCAGGCTGTCCCGGCGTGAGGATACGGAGCGACTTTACAGCTGGCTGACCGGCAATCCCTCCCCCACGGAACCGACCTAGTCGTATGCAGGACTTGCCGGTAGCTTCTCCTATTGCGCAGCAACAGATGCTGCCTTGAAAGTCGTCATTATGTCTTTCGCCGCTTCTGCGCTAGTTCAACTCTACTCGGTCGCGGTGCTCTGGCACCGAAACCGACCATCCCAGCTCCACGCTGATTCGCCTGCGCAGCACATCCGCCGCCATAGGTTCGCCGTGCACCACATAGGTGTGTTTGGGGGGAACCTTGAAACCTCGTAGCCATTGCAGGATCTCGTCCGCATCAGCGTGAGCGGAAAGATTTTCGACTTGCACGACTTCGGCCCGGATCGGCACTTCCTGGCCATGCATACGCACGGTTTCGGCGCCATTGACTATCAACGACCCGCGCGTGCCACCAGCCTGGAAGCCCGAGAACAACAGGGTATTGCGCGGATTCGGCGCCAGGGACTTGAGGTGGTACAGCACGCGCCCACCTGTCGCCATCCCGCTTGCAGCAATGATGACCGCGGGCTTGCGGAACTCATCCAACTGCTTCGATTCCTCGACCGATCGGACAATGTGGGCCACCTTGCAGGTCCCCTCGCACTCGGCTTCCGTCAACCGGTGCTCCTGGCGAAACCGGTGGTACAGGACTGTGGCATCGGTTGCCATGGGACTGTTGAGGAAGATTGGCAAGTCGGGAATGAGCTTCTGCTCTTTGAGGCGATAGAGGTGGTACATCAATAACTGTGCACGCCCCACGGCAAAGGACGGTACCAGCGTGATGCCCTGACGCATCGCCGTCCGGTTGATCACTTCTGCCAACTGCGTTTCCACTGACTCAGGGGCATGCCGGCGATCTCCATAGGTTGACTCCACCAGTAGGTAGTCAGCCCTCTCAATGGTTTCAGGCGCCTGCATCACCGGGTCGTGCATCCGTCCCAAATCCCCGGAACAAACCAATTTGACTCCCGCCACGTCCAGCTCCACCGTCGCCGCACCAAGGATGTGTCCGGCCGTGCGCAGGTTAAGACGGATCCCGGGCAGGATATCTTGCGGATTGTGCAAGTCGATCGGATGGAACAGTTTCAGGGCACGCTCCGCGTCCGCTTCGGTGTATAGCGGTTTGGCCGGATGGTGCTTGGAATAGGCATGCCGGTTGGCATACTCGGCCTCTTCCTCCTGGAGCCGACCACTGTCCAGCAAGAGAATCCGTGCCAGCTCGCAGGTCGCCGGCGTTGCATAGACCGGCCCCCGATAACCATCCCGCACCAGTACCGGCAGGTATCCACTGTGGTCGAGGTGGGCATGGGTCAAGACGATGGCATCCAGGTTTTCGACCGGTAGCGGAAAGTGCTCCCAATTGCGCAATCGCAATTGCTTGTAGCCCTGGAATAGTCCGCAGTCGATCAGTACGCGTCTGTCCCCGTGTTCGACCAAATACTTGCTGCCAGTGACTGTGCCGGCTGCACCAAGGAAAGTCAGTCGCATTGTGTTCTCCTGTCGATCCCGGACGCAGAAGCGGACTGGTCCTGATCAGGTGGTATAGCTGAACACCGGATTACTGCGTCCACACGAATGAGAATTCCCGATCGAAGGCGGAGGCTCCAATGAATGAGCTGGACCAACAACTGTTGGTGAGTGCATTGGAAGCAGCAGCGAAAGCCATAGTGATCACCGGCCGAAGCGCAAATATCATCAGCACCGGTATCAGCCTCTTTCCCCGCAATGGGCTGACTGTGGAAGCACTTGTCGACAGAGCGGACGCCACCATGTAGAGAGCGAAGGCAGCGGTAGCGTGGTGAGGGCCTTTTCCCCTGAAGGCACATGCCGAAGTCATTCGTCAGCTCGAACCGCCAGGATACTGCTGGGAACCTGATATAGCGTGTGTTCGGTCGTGCTGCCGATCAGCCTGTCTACAACCCTGCGGTGCACTCGCCCCATCACGACGACATCGATCACCTCGTCGCGCGCAAAGTCAGCAATACCACGAAGTGGTGACCCCATCAGGAAGTGACGACGTTCCTCGGGTACACCAAAGCGGTCGGCCAGGCTCACAAATGACTGGTGCAGGGCATTGCGCAATTCTTCAACCAGATCCGGCCAAGACTTATTGACCTCGCATTTGTAGCTCTGGTACGCGGGCAGGCAGTCATAGATGTACAACAAATGCAGCTCCGCATTGCACTGCAGCGCCAGGCCGGTGGCTGTCGAGATCAGCTTCTCGTTCACGCCACTGTTTTGGGCATCCACATCCATTGGATCGACTGCCGCAACGATCTTGTGTGGCAACGGATGCCGCGCTTCCCCCACCAGATGCAATGGCGCCGGACACTCTCGCAGCAGGTACCAATCAAACGGCGTCACAAAGGCACGCTTGAGCGCCGGCTCGCGCTGGATGTCCTTGACGACCAAGTCAGGTTGCATCTCAAGAATGTACCGAATCATTTCTCCCTGGCGATCAGTCGTCCATTCGACCGAGGTGGTAATTTTCACGCCCCGCGCGCGAAGCGCATTGGCTTCGTCCTCCCAGCGGCGGCGCTGCTCGAGCAGCAGGCCTTCGCGGGTGAGCTCCTGGGTCTTGTGGTCCAGCAAGTCGAAGTTCGAGAAGGGCTCCATGAATGCCGCGACATGGAGTGCCGAGTCGCCAGCAAGGGCCAGCGCGGCCGCACGCTGTAGGGCCGGGGAATGGCACTGGTCGGGATGGGCAATCAGCAACAGTCTTTGCATCGGGCTCATAAAGCACCTCCACATGTTGTGGCAACACAGGCTACTGCGGGTACTTCACTTTTTTTTACATTGCTCCCGGCGAATCCCGACGGTTTGATGTGAATCAAACTTGATGTCGAAAGCGGGCCCAGACTTGGGCCATGTGCGTTCTCGACTTCAGGGGCGGGCGTCATGGAAAAGCAGCATCAGTGGAACATCTGGTACTTCATCATCACTTTCAGCACCTTGATGCTGCTGCAGAGCTGGTGGGCGGAACAACGCGAAGTCGAGTCCATTTCCTACAGTGAGTTCCTGAACCTGCTGCAACAAGACAAACTCACTGATCTGAGGATCGACGATCAACGCATCAGCGGCACCTTGAAGGAGCCGATCCATGGTCGCACCCACTTCACCACCAACCGGGTTGAACCGGCGCTGGCCCAGGAGCTCGGCGGCGCCGGGGTCAATTTCACCGGGGTCGCACGGAGTCCACTGGCCAGTGCGCTCGGGTGGATACTACCCCTCGTCATGATCTTTGCCCTCTGGAGCTTCTTCTTTCGTGGCCTGGCCGAAAAGCAGGGTCTAGGCGGACTGGCCGCCATCGGCCGATCCCGCGCCAAGGCCCTGGTGCAGCGAGACACGGGCGTCACGTTCAAGGACGTGGCCGGCATTGACGAAGCCCGGGCGGAGCTGGAGGAAGTCGTGTCCTTTCTCAAAGACCAGCCACGCTACAGCCGGCTCGGGGCGCGCATCCCCAAGGGCATACTGCTGGTCGGCCCACCCGGTACTGGAAAGACTCTGATCGCCAAGGCCGTGGCGGGCGAAGCCGGGGTCCCCTTCTTCTCGATTTCGGGTTCGGAGTTCGTCGAGCTCTTCGTGGGCGTAGGCGCTGCGCGTGTCCGCGACTTGTTCGAACAGGCGCGCAAGGCCGCGCCCTGCATCATCTTCATCGACGAACTGGATGCCCTGGGCAAGATGCGTGGCCTGGGGTCGCTCGGTGGCAACGACGAAAAGGAACAGACCCTCAACCAACTGCTCGCGGAACTGGACGGCTTCGACCCTCGTGAAGGCGTAGTGCTGCTGGCAGCGACCAATCGCCCCGAAGTTCTCGACCCAGCGTTGCTGCGCGCAGGCCGCTTTGATCGGCAGATCCTGATCGACCGCCCCGACCGCTGTGGGCGCGCCGCGATCCTTCAGGTACATCTCAAGCATATTCGAGTCGGCAGTGAGGTCGACTGCGATCAGGTCGCAGCTATCACGACCGGTTTCACCGGCGCGGATCTGGCCAACCTCGTCAATGAAGCGGCATTATTCGCTACCCGTCGCGGCGACGACGCAGTACGAATGGAAGACTTCACCGCCGCTGTCGAACGCATCATTGCCGGCATTGAGCGCAAGAGCCGTTTGCTGCTACCCGAGGAGCGCCGGGTAGTGGCCTACCATGAGATGGGTCATGCACTGGCCGCCGTCTGCCTGCCGAGGATGGATCCGGTGCACAAGGTGTCCATCATCCCCCGAGCCTTCGGCTCGCTGGGTTATACCCTGCAACGGCCTGCCGAGGACCGCTTCCTGGTCAGTCAGCAAGAGTTGAAGGACCGGCTTGTGGTCCTCCTTGCCGGTCGCGCTGCCGAATCGCTGGTGTTCGGACAGATGTCCACGGGCGCTGCCGACGACCTGGCCAAGGCAACCGATATTGCTCGCCAACTGGTCACGCGCTTCGGAATGAGTAAGGAACTTGGCCAGGTTGTGCTGGAGAAGCCGACTTCCGCCTATCTCTCTGAGCACCTGCCAACAGCACGCGACAAGGACTACTCGGAAGAGACCGCCCGCGAAGTGGACTTATGTGTACGCAATATCATCGAGGAAGCCTACGCTCGCGCCACTGTGCTGCTGACTGAGCACCGTGACGTGCTGGAACAAGGCGCGCGCCTGCTACAGGAAAGGGAAACCCTGACCCCCGCGGACTTCCCGCCCCTGGCGCGCGGTCCGGATGCCCCGCTGCTTTCGCCACCGGTGCTGGGAATCGTGCCGCGTGGCCAACATTGATCCCGACCTCGTGATAGCGCAACTCTGACCCGCACGCAGCCAGTCAAGCCGTCCCCACCACCAGAACGCTGGTGGGAATCTGGTGGAGCACATGCTCCGCAGTACTGCCGATGACTTTGTCCAGACCATGCCTTTGCGCACGCCCCATGACTAGCACATCGGCGCGTTTGAGCTCGATGAATTCAGCGACCATGTGAACTCGGCGCCCCACCAGAAAGTGTCGGTGTTCCGGCGGAACGCTGAATCGATCAGCCATGGCAGAAAAGGCACTCCACATGGCCGCACGCAGATCCTCTGCGTAATCCGTTGCCCAGGCCAGGGACAGCACATCCGCAAAATGAGCCAGGCCGAGATCACAGACATGAAGCAGGTGGAGTTCAGCGTTGCATTGCAACGCAAGCCCTTGGGCCGTGTGGATGATTCGCTCGTTGAGACCAGGTGCTCGCTCCTCGGTGGCCGCCATGTCAACGGCAGCGACGACCGTGCGCGGCAGAGGATGGATGATCGCGCCAACCAGGTGCACAGGCACAGGGCACTCCTTGAGCAGGTACCAATCCAATGGCGTGACGAAGGTACGCAGAAGCTCCGAATCCAGCTGCGCCCCCTTGATCACCATGTCCGCTTGCAGCTCCGCTACCTGGGTCAGGATTTCTTCCAGTGGATCATTCGAGCAGATCAGGTCAGTGGATACCTGGATGCCCTTGGTGCGAAGGACTCCGGCTTGTTCCTCCAGCCAGTTGCGATACTGCGTCAATGCGTGCTCACGCAGTTGCACCTGGTCCGTCGGGTCCAGGCGGCGCATGGATGTGGTCAGTTCGAAAATCGTCACGATATGCAGCGAGGCGCCGCTGGCTTGGGCCAGGGCACTGGCGCGTTGTAGCGCGGCGGCGCTCTGCAGCGACGGATCGGCGATCAGGTACAGACGAGAATATTGGCTCATGACCCACCTCTGTTCAGACTTGACTGCGAACTCCTTGCCCATGCGTCCAGATTGCCCGCTTTCGCTCCCCTGCCCCTCCGCCCGAAGACCTCAGGAGACGGAGCCCGGGCTGGTGGATTGCATCCGTTGGCGCAGATAGGCCACCACGGCATCCACACTATCCAGGTGCCGGTAGTCCGCTTCCGGAATGCTGACGCCTGTGGCCTGGTGGAGGTTGCCGAGAAATCGCAGCCAGTCCATGGAATCCAGGTCCACCTCCTCGCGCAAGGGCCGATCGCTCCGCAAACGTTGAGGCTCGATCTCGGGCGCGACACTTGCCAAGGCAGCCAGCACCTGTCGGCGGATACTTTCTTCGTCCACGGCAGTTACCTCATAGACGTTCGGGATCCTGTAACAGCCTGTCGACTTCCCCCAGCAAGCGCGCGCCACTGTGGCCATCATTCGCCCGATGGTCGGCGGCTAGGCAGGCAGTGACGGTGGGCCTGACACAGAGATTGCCATTCTCAACCCAGGGGCGTTCGGCGATTCGACCGAAGCCGACCAGTGCCACCTGTGGCGGGTAGATCACGCCGAACACGGCATCGGCACTCTGGTCTCCCAGCGAGGTTACGGTAAGTCCCGCCTCCCCCAGCTCGGAGCTGCGCAGCGAGCCACTGCGCGCACGCATCACTAGATCTGTGAGATCAGCCATCACCCCCGCGAGGGGTTTGTCCGCAACATCCCGCAGAATGGGGGCGACAAGGCCACCCTGTCGCAGGGAGATGGCTACGCCCAAGTGAATGCCAGACACGGGTTCGAACCGCCCATTCTTCCAGCAACCATTGAACTCCGGATACTCGCGCAGTGCCAGGGCGACCGCCTTGAGCAACAACGCCGCCGGCAACAGGCGTTGCTCCGGTGGCAGCCCGGCGTTGAGCGCCTGCAACCAGCTCAAGGCGCCGGCCAGCGGGATGGTCTCTGAGAGGTAGTAATGGGGAATCTCCCGCTTGGAGCGGGTCATCGACAGGGCGATGGCCTGGCGCATCGCGTCAGCCCTGTCCGTCGTCGCCCCGGATACCGATGCGCGTTCCACATCCTCCAGAGTCACCACGCCATGGGGCCCGCTGCCCCGAACGGCCTCCGGGTCTATTCCCAGCTCCATCGCTCGCCGTCTGGCTGCAGGGGAAACCTTTGGCCGCTCTTCGACATCGCTGGTCGCCGTGGCAGTAGCCATGGGTCTGCGGATGGCGTTCTGCGCGGACTCGCCCTCCTCGAGCAGGAGCGCGATCACTGTGCCAACCGGCACCTTGCCGCCCGGCTCCAGGAGCAGCTGAAACACCTCACCATCCTGCCAGGCCTCCACATCGACCGCGGCCTTGGCGGTATCAACTACAGCGACTACCTGGCCTCGCCGAACCCGGTCGCCCGGTTTGATCCGCCATTCCAGAAGCGTTCCATAGTCCATATCCGCCCCCAGGGACGGCAACTTGAACTCGATCATGACTACCTCATCGGCCCGTATGGACCCGCTCGTCAGTGACCACAGAGGCCGCGAGCGGCCGCGACTATGTCCCCCACTTGTGGTAAAGCGGCATCTTCCAGATGCCGGGCGTAAGGAATAGGCACTTCCGCACTGCAGACCCGGACTGGCGGAGCATCCAGTTCGAAGAATCCCTGCTCGATAATCCGGGTGATGATTTCCGCCGACAGGCTTCCGCTACGCCAGCCTTCATCGACGACCAGCGCACGTCGGGTTTTGCGCACCGAGGCGAGCAGAGTTGCGTCGTCCAGCGGACGCAGGACACGCAGGTCGATAACCTCGGCGTCGATGCCCTCCTCCGCGAGCTGTGCGGCGGCGGTCAGTGTCTTGCCCAGGGTGCCGCCGTATGCGATCAGCGTCAGGTCGCGGCCGACCCGGCGCACCCGCGCCGTTCGGATGTCCACTGGCTCATCGGGAGTCAGTTCGCCTTCCAGGTTATAGAGCTGGGCATGCTCGAAGATAAGGACCGGGTCCGGGTCCTGCAGTGCCGGCCAGAGCATGCCGCGAGCGTCCTCGAGGGTCGCAGGCGCGAGGATCTTCAACCCCGGAATATGCGCGTACCAGCCTTCCAGGCTGTGGGAATGCTGGGCCGCCAGCTGGCGACCGGCGCCGGTGGCCATCCGTACCACTAATGGCACCGAGAACTGCCCACCGGACATATGCCGCAAGGTCGCGGCCGTGTTCATCAGAGGATCCAGGGCCAGCAGGCTGAAGTTAACGGTCATCACTTCAACGATCGGGCGCATGCCGCCCAGTGCGGCGCCAATGCCTGCGCCAACGAATGTCAGTTCCGACAGCGGTGTATCACGAACGCGCTCCGGACCGAACTCATCCAGCAATCCGCGGGATACCGCATAAGTACCGCCATAGCGCCCCACATCTTCACCCATCAGGAAAACGCGGGAATCACGCTGTAGAGCTTCACGCAGTGACTCGCGTATCGCCGCCCGATAGGTCGTTACCTGGCTCATGATGCAGGCTCCGGACTATAGACATCGCGTTCGAGCTCCGGCACGGGCTCCAGGCTACCGGCTTCTGCGAAAGCCACGGCAGCCTGCACTTCCTGGTTGACCTGCTCGGCGATCTCCAGGAAGCCGTTCTCATCGAGCAGGCCCTGGGCTTTCAGCCGTGCACTGAAGGTATGGATGGGCCCCCGCTCCTTCCACTTTTCCACCTCGGCCTTGTCGCGATACAGCTCCGGGTCGAACATCGAATGGGCACGGAACCGATAGGTCTGGAACTCCAGGAAATAAGGTCCGGACCGGCTCCTTATCGCCGCGACCGCTTCTTGCGTCGCGTCGAGCACAGCGACCACATCCATGCCGTCGACGCCTCGGGCGCGCACGTTGAAGGCCGATGCCTTCGCGCAAAGGTCCTGCTGGGACTGCGAACGGGCCAGCGCAGTGCCCATGGCATAGAGGTTGTTCTCACAGCAGAAAAGTACCGGTAGTTCCCACAACGAAGCCAGATTCAGCGTCTCGGCGAAGGCCCCCTCCGCCATCGCGCCTTCACCGAAAAAGCATGCGCAGAGGCTATCGCCGCCCCGCAGCTTTTCCGCCAACGCCAGGCCGGCAGCCAGAGGCAGACCGCCGGCAACGATCGCGTTGCCTCCGTAGAAGCGCCTGTGGGAATCGAACAGGTGCATTGACCCCCCGCGACCTCGTGAACAACCCTCCTGCTTGCCGTACATCTCGGCCATTATCGCCGTCATCGGCACGCCTTTAAGCAACGCATGGCCGTGTTCGCGGTACGTCGCCACGACACTGTCTCCGGGGGCCAGCGCATGCAGCGCACCAACCGCTACCGCCTCTTCGCCGATGTAGAGGTGCAGGAACCCCCGGATCCTGCCCTCGCCGTACAGTTCGGCGGCGCGCTCTTCCAGTCGCCGGATGCGCAGCATGTCGCGAAGCAGCTCCAGGGCATATCCGGCCGTGTACGGCACATCGGATGAGTTCATACGGGATTCTCCAGGGTCGACAGATCGCCTTCCGGCAGCCCCAGTTCCCGGGCCTTGAGCAGACGCCGCATGAGCTTGCCGCTCCGGGTATGCGGCAGGTCGGTGACGAACGCCAGTTCCTTGGGCGCCACCGCCGCACCCAGACGCTTTCGCGCATGGCCAAGCAACTCGTCGTGCAGGGCTGTCGTAGCGACCTGGCCGGCCTTGAGGGTCACGAAGGCCTTCACCGTCTCCCCCAGAAGCGGATCCGGCATGCCGATCACCGCGGCTTCCGCAACCTCCGGCAACTCCATCAACACGCTTTCCACTTCGAAGGGACCGATCAAGTGGCCCGCAGACTTGATTACGTCATCGCTGCGCCCGACGAACCAGTAGTAACCATCGGCATCGCGACGGGCCAGGTCGCCGCTGAGGTACCAATCGCCGGAGAAGCAGCGACGATAGCGCTCCTCCTGCCCGAGGTAGGCCCTGAACAACGCGGGCCACGGTTTTTTCAGTGCCAGTTCGCCCACCTGCTCATTGCCAAGGGGCACCAGCTGGCCTGTGGCGTTGCGACCGACAATCGCTGCATCAACGCCCGGCAACGGTTTACCCATGGATCCAGGTTTGATGGTCATCACTGCGGTGTTGGCGATCATGATTCCGCCAGTCTCTGTCTGCCACCAGTTGTCATGGATGGGGTGGCCGAGCACTTCCTTGCCCCACCATACGGCCTCGGCATTCAACGGTTCTCCGACGCTGGCGACAAAACGCAGGGCCGGAAAGGAATGCGCCGCAGCCAGCGCTGCGCCGGCCTTCATCAACAGGCGGATGGCAGTGGGCGCGGTGTACCAGACGCTGACATGCTGGTGCTCGAGGATGCCGTACCAGCGCTCGGCATCGAACTCTGCGCTATCGACGACGCTGGTCACACCCAGCATCAGCGGAGCGAGGATGCCGTAGGACGTGCCGGTAACCCAGCCCGGGTCGGCGGTGCACCAATAGATATCGTCCGGGTGCAAGTCGAGGGCGTACTTGCCGGTAACGTAGTGCGTCACGGCGGCGCCATGGACATGTAGCGCACCTTTTGGGGTTCCGGTGGTACCACTGGTGAAATGCAGTAATGAAGGGGTATCGGCCGTGGTCGGGGCGATGGTGAAACTGTCCTCCGCCTCCGCCAGTAGCGCATGCAGGTCGAGCGTATCGGGCGGAAGCGTCTCTCCCTGCCGGAGTCCATGGAGTAACACATGCTGGAGCAGCGGCAACCTGGCACGAATACTCTCCACCTTGCGCTGATACAGCGCCGCACTGGTGACGAGAACGCTCCCCTCCCCCAGAGCCATGCGCGTCGCGATCGGTTCGGGCCCGAAAGCTGAGAACAGCGGGCAGACCACGCAGCCATGCTTCAAGCCACCCAGCAGGCCCAGGTAAAGCTCCAGGCCTCGCTCGCATAGGACGAACAGGCGCGCCCCCGGAGCCACGCCGAGACGTTGCAACACATGGGCGAATCGATTTGTCCGGTTGCTCAGTTCATGGAAGCTGATGTCGTGGCTGCTGCCATCACGGTCCAGCAGCCGCAGCGCCGCTCGTTGTCGGGCCGGCCCCTGGGCATGCCTATCGACCGCTTCGAAGGCCAGGTTCAAGCCGTCGCCCGGCAGCCCGGCCAACGCCCGGGCCTCCGCCCCCCAAGAAAACGCGGCCCGCGCATCAGGAGTGTCCGTCCAGTTGGGACTAACGGGCAGGTCACTGGCTGTTTTCTCGATGATGACGGGGCGCATGGACCTGTTCTCCCCTTGCATCTCTTTCGGCTGGCCGGTGGTTTCAGGCTAGGTAGCCACAAACACTCCCGGTTTGATCTTCATCAAGAAATTTCGAAGAAGCCTGCAGCAGCGAGGCCCGAGGTGACGGCATGGCGCCGTGGACGATTCCACCCGCTTGTCCACTTTTCCCGGCCGTGGCCTGCGAATATCGGTCGGGGCTGATGAAGATCAAATCCAGCTCCTGTTTTCGCTCACATCGTGGGAGACATGCGAGCTTTGTTTTCCCCTGGAGGAGACGAATCATGAGCATCGGCAAATACTGCAAGCGCAACGTCGTCGTAGTGGCGCCCACCGAATCCATCCTGGCCGCCGCTCGACTGATGAGTCAGCACCACGTTGGCGACCTGGTGCTCGCCGAACAGGTCGGCGAAAACCGGTATCGGCCGCTCGGCATCGTGACAGACCGAGACATCGTTCTGGAAATTGTGACCAACAATGAAACTGCACTTGAGCGTACTTCTGTGGGGGCCATGAAGGTGCAGGATCTCGTCACCGCGGGCGAGAAAGAAGACGTGTTCGACGTGATTGGCAGAATGCGCCACTTCAGCATACGGCGCATGCCGATTGTCGATGACCAGGGGCTGTTGGTGGGCATCATCTCCGTTGACGACTTGCTCCGCGTACTCGCTGAAAATCTGCGTGATCTATCGCAGTTGGTGGGCTTCCAGAGCCTGCGCGAGAACGAGATCTAGGCTGGCTGACATGCCCGACAACCACTGCGCCAATTTCGCTCCTCTTGCCGACGGGCTGCCCGGCAATGATCGTATCGCGCGCATTTTCGAGGAGATTGCCGATCTGCTTGAAGTAGAAGCCGCAAATCCGTTCCGCATTCGCGCCTATCGCAAAGCTGCACGCAGTGTGCGCGCAACGGAATCCCAGCTCTCCGCCCTGGTACTGGCCGGCAAGCCGATACCAAAGCTACAGGGCGTCGGCGAAGACCTGGCAGAAAAGATCCGAACCATCAGCCATACCGGCAGTTGCCCGTTACTCGAGCGACTGCACGGCGAGGTGCCCGCGCGCCAGGTCGAGTTGCTGCAATTGCCCTTTATCGGACCGAAGCGACTTCGACTGCTGCAACAGGAACTGGGCATCGACTCCATGGAGACGTTGCGCGATGCCCTCGCTGCTGGTCGCCTGGCACAGATTCACGGCTTCGGACCACGCCTGCTCGCACAATTGAAGGCGGCATTGCAGGCCCGAACCCCAGGTGAACGTCGCTACTTGCAAACGGAGGCCCGGGCGCAGGCAACCCCACTGTTGGATTTCCTTCTCGGCCTGGAGGGTGTGGTGGCAGCCGAGGTCGCGGGCAGCCTGCGGCGCCGGCGGGAGACCGTCGGCGACCTGGATATCGTGGTCTGCGCCGCCGGCGATGCCATGCCGATCATCGCCGCATTGCTGGCCTACCCGCAGGTGGCCGAGGTGATTGCATCCGGCCCTACCCGCAGCACCCTGCGACTCAAAAGCGGCATGCAGGTTGATGTGCGAATCGTTGGCAGGATGAGTTTTGGCTCGACCCTGCAGTACTTCACGGGCAGCAAAGCCCATGGCATAGCGCTACGCCGCCGCGCGCGCAGGCTTGGCTGCAAACTCAATGAGTACGGCCTGTTCCGCGGCACGGAGCGGCTCGCCGGGGACACCGAGCAAGGTCTCTACAACGCACTGGGACTGCCTTGGATTGCCCCCGAACTGCGTGAAGACCGCGGTGAGATCGTCGCAGCGGAACGTCAGGGGTTGCCGGTCCTGGTCGAGCCAGGCGACCTGCGTGGCGACCTGCATTGCCATACCCGCGCCAGCGACGGCAACGATAGCCTGTGGGCAATGGCTCTGGCAGCACAGCACCTGGGTTGGGAATACCTGGCAATCACCGACCATTCGCAACATCTGGGTATTGCCCACGGACTGGACCCCGGGCGGTTGGCTCGACAGCTCGACGACATCGACCGAGTGAACGAAGAACTGGATTCGCTGACACTGCTCAAGGGCTGCGAAGTGGACATACTCGCCGACGGCAGGCTCGACCTTCCCGACTCCCTGCTGGCGCGACTGGACCTGGTAGTGGGAGCGGTGCATAGCCACTTCCGTCTGTCCTCCGCGCAGCAGACCCGGCGTATTCTCCGGGCCATGGACTCGCCTTACTTTACGATCCTCGCGCACCCTAGCGGCCGCCTGCTGCTGGAGCGAGAAGCCTGCGCCCTGGACATGCGCGCAGTGATCCGCCAGGCACGCCAGCGCGGCTGTTTTCTGGAACTCAACGCACAACCCCAGCGCCTGGACCTGGATGAGGAGCATTGCCGGCTGGCCAAGGACGAGGGGGTGCTTGTCAGCATCGCCTCGGATGCGCATCGGGCAATGGATTTCGCCCTGCTTGACTATGGCATCGGGCAGGCTCGGCGTGGCTGGCTCGAACGGGGGGATGTGCTCAACACCCGCAATCTGGTGCAGCTGCGAGCGCTGCTCCGTAGCACCCGCTGACGGCAAAGGGAGGACAGAGTACGAATCCACCCGGAACGGGCGGCGTTATCTGTCCAGAGTCGCACGTGCCTTGCGGATTCCCTCCAGCAGCGCCATTGCCAAGACGAAAGGGATCATGAACAGCCATGCGGAGACCGGCAACGGCGCGGTACCGAATAGCCAATTGCCCAAGGGGGCGTAGACGATGAACAGGATCAGTGCGACTTCGCATACCAGGCCCGCCCAGATCAACGGGTTGGGGCTGCCGAATCCGAACGGCCGTCCGCGCTCGCTTCGGCAAAGGAAGACATTCATCATCTGCATCACCACGATGGCGGCCAGGCAGGCCGTGGTAGCGACCTGGTATAGCGGCTCGTCAGGCGCCAAGGTCTCACCGTACTGCCAACCGCCGTTCCGGAGCACGAAGAAGAAGGCAGCGAGCGCAGCTGCGGCCTCCATCGGACCGAGGAAAAGGTAGGCACGAGCCAGCAGTCGGCGGTCAAGCAGGCGATCGTTGCGCGATGGAGGTGGACGTTGCATGACCTCCCGATCCGGGCGCTCGGCACCCAGCCCCAGCGCCGGCAGCATATCGGTACCCAGGTCAACGGCCAGTATCTGTACCACCGTTAGCGGCAGCGGGATGCGGAACAGTACAAACGCCAGATAGGGCACGACCTCCGGGATATTCGACGTGAGGATGTAGCTCATGAACCGACGGATATTTTGGAAAACCGCCCGCCCTTCCTCGACCGCCGCAACGATGCTGGCGAAGTTGTCATCGAGCAGTACCATGTCGGCGGCCTCTCGCGCCGCATCGCTGCCGGAAAGACCCATCGCGATGCCGATGTCTCCCTGGCGCAAGGCCGGTGCGTCGTTTACGCCGTCACCCGTGACCGCGACTGTCTCCCCCTTGGCCTGGAGCTCCTTGACAATTTGCAGCTTCTGCTCGGGATTGACACGAGCGAAGATCAGTTCCCGGGCTTCCAGTGCCAGGCTGAGCTGGCTGTGGGACAGACTCGCCAGGGTTGTTCCGGTGATCACCGTGGGCCGCCCCGTTGCCAGGCCAATTTCCCGCGCCACGGCTTCCGCCGTCCGAGGATGGTCCCCCGTCACCATCAGGACGCGGATACCCGCTTGCTGGCAGCGTCTGACGGCAGCCGGAACCTCGGGCCTGGGCGGATCCTCGAGTCCGACCAGGCCAATCAGTACCAGATCCTGTTCCAGATCTTCGCGCTTGTAGCCCTCCTCCACCGCCCGGTAGGCAAAAGCCAGCACTCGCAAGCCCCGATCGGCCAGGCGGTGCTCGGCCTCGCGCCAATGCTCCTGCTCGTGCTCGTCCAGAGGCTGCTCACCATCCTCTTGCAGGAAACGAGATGCGATGGGCAGCAACGCCTCCAGCGCGCCCTTGCTGTAGAGGACCAATCCCTCGGTGGACCGATGCAGGGTCGACAACATGCGGCGCTCGGCACTGAACGGCAACTCATCGACGAGCGGAAAGTCCACCGCGCCACCCGAGTGCTGGGCCATTCGCAACAACGCCTCTTCCAAGGGATCACCCACCAGGGCCTGCCGGCCATCGACCTCCCCCAGTTGCAGTGTCTGGCACAGCGAGGCAACAGCTCGCAGCGCCTGGGGCAAGATCACCGGCGCCGAGTCCAACGCGGTTTCCCGGCCCGCCCAGACGACCACCCGTGCTTGCATCCGGTTAAGTGTCAGCGTGCCGGTCTTGTCCGTGCAGATGACGGTGGCCGAACCCAGCGTTTCCACACTTGGGAGGTTGCGGATCAATGCCTGCCTGGCGGCCATGCGCTGAGCGCCCATGGCCAGGGACAACGTCACGGTCGGCAAAAGGCCCTCAGGCACGTTCGCCACAATGATCCCGATTCCAAACAGTAAGCTGTTCCAGAAACCCAGCCCGATCCATTGTCCTAGCACGAAGAACACCCCGCCAAGCAACATTGCCAACAGGGCGATAAGTCGGCTCAGGCGGTTGATCTGGCGTTGCAGCGGACTCTCTATATCGCCACCCGTCTGCACCAGTTGGGCAATACGGCCGAACTCGGTGCGCATCCCTGTCGCGTAGACCAGCGCTCGGGCCTCTCCACTGACCAGGACAGTGCCGGCCAGCAGGATATTGCGGCAGTGCAGCAGGTCAGGCGCATCGGTTGGCTGGGCATCCCGCGCCACTGGATAGGATTCGCCTGTCAGCGTGGCCGCATTGATGCGCACATCGAAAGCTTCCAGGATCCGGCAATCGGCCGGCACATTGTCGCCAGCTGACAGAAGCAATACGTCGCCGGGCACCAGCAGCGAGCGATTGAGCTTACGCAGGCGCGCCTCGCGCATCACCCTCACGCTATCTGGCATGAGCCCTTCTAGAGCGAGAATCGAACGTTCCGCCCGGTACTCCTGCCAGTAGGAAAACAGCGCATTGACCAAGATGACACAGAGAATGGCCACGCCCAGGGTCGCCATGCCTTTACCCGGATCGCTCCATTCGGCAATGAAGGCCAGGAGTGCTGCCAGCCATAGGACAATTGCCAGGAAATGGGTCAAACCGGCGGCCAGGCGACGCCACCAGGGCACAGTCCGCATATGCAGAATGCTATTGGCCTGGAACGCCTCGAGCCGTCGTGCAGCTTCCGTCGCCGTCAGACCATCCGGGCCGCTCTGCAGGCTGGTCAGCGCGTCCTCCGGCCTCAGGGTTTGAATTTTCATTCGCAGCGCCTCGCCACGCGGCACAAGCTCGAGCGGCGTACTCGTTCAAAGTCCGGCGCCCTGCTGCCGGACCGGTTCGCCCAGGTGTTCCAGGAACCACGCACCGGCCAACAGCGCGACTTCATCCAGAGTGCCCGGTTCCTCGAACAGGTGGGTCGCACGAGGAATGACCTCAAGCCCCTGCCGGCACGTCAGCGCCTGACTGACCTTGCGGTTGAGGCCCAGCGTCACCAGGTCACGGCCACCGACTATCTGCAGAATCGGAATGCGCAACCGGGACAGTTCGTTGCCGGCCAAATCGGTTCGTCCGCCGCGACTGACGATCGCCTTCACCTGCTCCGGTCGTTGGATGGCGGCCAGTATGGCCGCGGCTGCGCCCGTGCTGGCACCGAACAATCCCAGTGGAAAACGATCGAGGTCCGGGCTGGCGGCCAACCAGTCGAGCACCCCGACGAGGCGATGGGTCAACCGCGGTATGTCGAATCGAATTTCACAGGTGATCCGATCGATGCGCTCCTCGGATTCGGTCAACAGATCGAAAAGCAGCGTCGCCAGACCCAGCTCCCCCAGATAGCCTGCTACATGCTGGTTGCGGGGACTCCAACGGCTGCTACCACTACCATGGACGAACACCACCAGCCCCCTGGCTCCCTCCGGGACCAGCAGGTCGCCAATCAGGTGCGCATCCGCCAGATCAATGTTTTGTCGACGTTGACGCATCGATCATCTCCCCGGCCTCGACCCGCCTCCCCTGTTCGCGCTGCCAGGCCCGCTGCAACAGTTCGATCACTGCCTGATCTGTGACTTGGAAAAAGTCCACGTACCAGCAGCCGATCGCCGTGAACCATTGGGGGACGAATGGGCAAACGACTTCGTCCACCTGCTCACGCAATTCGGCCAAGGTGTCGTCCGGTGCCACTGGTACTGCGACTATCACCCGCGTCGCCCCTCGGTCGCGTACCGCTTTCACGGCGGCCTGCATGCTGGCCCCGGTCGCCAGGCCGTCGTCCACCAAGATCACTTGCTGGCCATGCAGGTCGGGCAACGGACGATCACCGCGGTAAACCTGTTCCCGTCGACGCAACTCTTTCAGCTCCCGCTCTGCGGCGGCGTCCAGGGTAGGTCCATCTATGCCATGGAGATTCACCACGTCGGTGTTGAGGTACCAGACACCGCCACTGGCAATCGCCCCCATGGCCAGTTCTTCGTGGAAAGGCACACCCAGCTTGCGCACCGGCATAAGGTCCAGGCGCAAATCCAGGGCGGTGGCTATTTCATAGGCGACCGGGACGCCGCCCCTGGGCAATGCGAGCACGATGGCATCCGGGCGTCCACGGTAGGCCGCCAGCAAAGGCACCAGCGCCCGGCCCGCTGCCTGGCGGTCGGGAATGGGAATCTGGATCGTATCGTGCTGCTGCATCCCGTTACCTCGCAATTCACAATGGATAACGGAATCCTGGCCAATTCCCCGCATGGAGCGCTCCATTGCTGCGATGTTTTCCTGCTTCTTGCAAACGGGTGTACCAACCCTCTGGAACGGCTCGGATCCCAGGTTCGCGGTCGGTAGCCTGCAACATCGGCCGATGGTTCGTGAGCAGTTGCCCAATTCCCTGAACCAGGTCCATTTTCTGAATCATCCTTCCTTTTGAATTCGCACCGACCTCTTTTGAATCATCAGTCGGCGCTGGGCGGCCTTATTGATGCCGATCAAGATTGCTCGAAGTTTGCTGGTCGGTCGCGAACGTGTTCCCGCGGTCCGGAAAGAAACGTGCCCGGAGCGCGCAGCGAGCGACTGGAAACACCTGGAAAACGTGGCTTTTGCGGTGGAAAACTGATTGGCAATGGAGCCTGAGGGCGTCCAACAAGAGGGAAAATAAATAAACTTAAAAATAACAACACCTTATAAAAACAAAAACTCGACCATGATCTACCGTCAGTTACCCGACGAAATGCAGCGCAACCTGGGTGGACAGGATTAGAATTTTTAAGAATGTTCCGAAAAGAAATCTCCAATGGCACACGACCTCTCCTGCGAGCCATTGATGTCCTCTCGCCCAACACACGTCACCTGCCATGACTGTTCTCTCAGTCGGCTGTGTCTGCCCCTCACTCTCGACGAAGAAGAAATTCGGCGTCTCGAGGGGATCATCAAGCGCAATCGCCCATTGCACCGACAGGATTACCTGATTCGTGCGGGCACGGTGGTGGAGAACATTTACGCCCTGCGTTCCGGCGCGATGAAGACCTACATGCTCGCCCAGGAAGGCGTGGAACAGATCACCAGCTTCCACCTCCCCGGCGAGCTGATTGGGCTGGACGCCATCGGCGAATCCCTTTATCCGACCTATACCGTCGCCCTGGAAACCTCCCAGGTCTGCGCCATCCCCTTGAACCGGCTCGAAGAGCTGGCCGGCCTTATTGCAGGGCTGCGCAAGCAACTTCTCCACACTTTGAGCAAGGAAATCCAGGCCGATCATGAACGCCTCAGCCACGTGCGGGATAGCGCGGAGCAGCGGCTGGCGGCCTTCCTGCTCAACCTCTCGGCGCGCTATAGCAAGCGTGGGCTCTCGGCCTCCAACTTCATCCTGCCGATGAATCGCAGGGACATTGGCAACTACCTGGGCCTGTCAATGGAAACGGTAAGCCGGCTGTTCACCCACTTTCGCGACACTCATCTTGTAGACAGCTCTGGCCGCGAATTGCACATTCCGGATCTGAAGGCGTTGCACCGGCAATGCCATCCCTGCGAAGAAGGTCCGCTCTGACGCCCCGCACCTCTGTCATCGTGCCGACGGCGCCGCTTGCGCGATGCCTTGCCGCAGCGCTTGTTCAGCGCCTCGTGTTGGGGCTGAAAGAGATGGAGCGAGCAGCGCACGTGTGACCGCTCCTGGGCTATTCCCCCTGTTCCACTGGCCATGAATCAGCCCAGCCAGGCACTCAGCCGGCCTCGCGCCGATTTCCGATATCCTGGTGTGTCTCGGTATCTCGGCTTTGTGCTTCGGCCAGTGCATGAGGCGCGGCCAGGCGCAGCCGCAATCGCTCCAGATAGTCGAGGGCCTGACGTTCGCTACGGAAAGGCACCTGAATATCGTCCAGCTGAACGTAGCTGCGGCCATCGGCATATCGAAGCAATTGAATGTTCATGGCAATCGTCCTCCCCTCTAGGCTCTAGCTTCGGCAGGGTTGAAGGCCATCCACCATCGTGGATCCTCGGCGTCTGTTCAAATTGACGCCCTCGTTCTAATCCCATGTGTGTGTGAAGGCGCTAAATGGTTAGTCGTCGCTTTATTCCTACGCCGCGGTGCAGAGGGGGAATTGACCGCGGTCAATCAGCGCGAAGAACCACGCGTTTCAGTCTCCAGATGCACATGTCAGGCAAAGGTGCGCCAAGGCACGATGCTTCCATGGTGGTTCACTTGAGCGTGTTCAAGCGCGATCTTCTTTGATGAAGCAAGCGCTTGGGTTTACCTGATGAGTTAATTATTGTTAGCACCTGCCAGGCCGGCCAGATCACCATAAGATTTTCCTTGGGCAAAGGCTTGGAAGAAATTTGATCTGCATCAAACCTCCCTCTCATGCTTGTGGTTCCATCTTTACGTGCCTCGGAAATTCAATTCACTGCTTTAAGGCATCTGCATCAATCGTCGACCCGTTCGTGGGTTTTAGGTATCTACTTTTGCGCATTTATATGGCGTGATTGGGTTTTACGAATCCCAACCCGATCGTTCCCATGGAATCTCTCAGGACAAAGAATCCTGATCAGAGGCATGTATGCGAGCAAGCGAGATGCATGGTCGAGATAGCCTAATACGGCTTTTGTTTCTGATGTCGCCTTGCCTGGACTTGCAAACAGGTGCAGCAATCCGAAGCTGCACCGCGCTTCAACTTGCGGCACGTATGGGGAGAGACAACCAACCAAATGCAAGTCGGAGGTTATCATGTCCATTAATAAATACCTGTTGGCCGTGGCTATTGGTGGAATTCTTTCCGCATCCACTGTCCTGATCCCTGACTACATTTCCAGCTCCTCAAGTGCGGTTGCGGGCGAGCAAGGCGGAAAAGGCGATCACGGTGGCCGGGGTGACCACGGAGGCAAGGGTGATCACGGAGGCAAGGGTGATCACGGAGGCAAGGGTGATCACGGAGGCCGGGGTGACCACGGCGGTCACGGCGGGCATGGCGGTCACGGTGGTCACGGTGGCCATGGCGGCCATGGCGGCGGTCATGGCGGACATGGCGGTGGTCATGGCGGCTACGGCGGTCGCGGTTAATATCTCGCCGCGTATACCCACGACATGTGGGACGCCGGATTCGAGATACCTTCAACGTGATTAAGTTTGATCAGGACTAATCACTTCATCCAGAAACCCGGTCTATGGCCGGGTTTCTGAGCTGATCGATAGCCCTCTACTGAAATGAGTGGCGAAAATACGCTTCAACAGGGAAGTCCCGCTATGAACCAACTATAAAATCCCTTCCGATAACCGATAAAAACATTGAGGCACGCGCTAAAACGTAAACACAGGAACCTCATCAGAGGGATATAAAGCCTGCGCTCGATGAAGCACTCCGTTTTCTCTAACCCCCTCACTGGCTTGGTGATCTTTTATTCTTCCATATTCCTGCCGAGCAATATCGCCCCTCACCATGGTGAAATTAAACGGAGGGCAAGAATCACAAAACATGCTCCGAGCAATATAAAACTTTATTGCAATAAATGAATTGGCCGGTGGCGCAGGAAAGCCATAAGAGCCCCAGGCACAGTCGGAAAACACATCGCGAGATCATAGTCTGACTTATGACGAACGGTCCTTGTGCATGCGCTCACCTCGCAAATAGGCGATCCAGTAGACACCGGCCACTAACAGGGTGCCACCAAGCAAATTGCCTGCGGTCACCACCAGAATGTTCTTGGCAGCCCCGCTGAGCGATATCACGCCATGCGTATCGACGGCGAGCCCCAGCGGCAGGAGGAACCAGTTAGCGATCGAGTGTTCGAAGCCGAGGACCACGAAGGCTGTAATGGGGAAAAGGATTGCCAGGATCTTGTCAGTCACACTACGAGCGCCGGTGGCCAGCCACACTGCCAGGCAAACGAGTGCGTTACACAGAATGCCGCGCATGAAGGCCTCCCCCCAGAGAAGATCCGCTTTCCCACGCGCAATGCTCACCACCGTCTCACCCACCGCACCATTGCCCAGGCTGGCAATATCGGCCCACACGACGAGCAACACGGTTCCGAGGCAGCCGACTACATTCCCGACGTAGGTGAGAAGCCAGCTCCGAGCGACTTCGCGCAGACCGATCAGGCGGCTGGCCCAGGCCATCGCGATGAGATTGTTCCCGGTGAACAACTCGGCACCGGCCACCACCACAAGAATCAGCCCTAGACAGAAACTCAAGCCGCCCAGTAAGCGTGTGGGTCCGAATCCGAGGCTGGATTCGGTAATCACCACGGTGAAGGACAGTGCGCCAAGCGAAATGAAAGCCCCGGCGAGGACTGCCAGGACGAACAAAGTGAGAGTGTCGGCATGCGCCTTCGCAACGCCGAGCCGCTCAACCCTCCGTGCAATCTCCTGCGGCGGATACGCATCGCCTCAATAGGGTTCTTTGTCCATGGAACCTGAGCTCCGTAACGCTCCGGTTTAGCGGGTATCGGCTCTCGTGAGTGTGCTCCACGAGAGTCCATCTTCGAGAATAGCCACTGGGCTGGGCGCTGGCAGTTGGTTCCGGGTATTTGCGGTTGCGGCGCGGCACGCCGCTCCCCGGCATCCGCACCAGGCGATGGCCAGGTTGGGCCCATGCCATTGAAGCTGCCTCAGCGCCGATCCAGGCATCGGTAAAGTTCCTCTTCCTGGTCGAAATGCAACCTCACCAAGGTATCCAGACGAATCAACAGGCTCTGCACCTCTTCCAGCGGAATGGCGGACGAATCGCGGTGGAGATCGTCACGCATGCGCGCCAACAGCAGCAGCAGCCGGAATATCTCGCGATGGCCGTAGCTGAGGGGCAATAGCGGCTCTTCGCCCTGCAGTCGGGAAGCCAACATCGGATACAGCTTGTGCTCATCGTCACGTTCGTGTTCGGCCAGCAGCCGCTGCAGGTCATCCACCAACTCGCTCAAGGTCTCGCTCGCCTCCTGCGGCGGGAGCCGTGCGAAAGTCCCTGCCCAGTGCTGCAAGCGCCCCAGCAGCTGCCCCAGTTGCTCGTGTTCATCCTGCAATCGATCCAGATCATCACCGCTAAGCGGCCCTGTGGGGCCGTGCATGGGACCCAAGGCTCGCAAGGCGTACAGAATCACCACGACATCGATCAGCTCCTGCAACACGGCCCCGGCCAGTGCCGGAAGAAAGCCGAATGCCGCCACGAGCATGGCCAGCAGAGAGAGGCCCATACCCGCCATGACACCCTGGCGGGCAATGGTACGAGTGTGTCGAGCGATTTCCAGGGCCTCTACGAGGCGGTCCAGCCGGTCGATCAACAGCACTACCCCGGCCGCTTCGGATGAGGCACTCGCACCCGCCGCTCCCATGGCGACACCAACGTCGGCTGCTGCCAGGGCCGGGGCATCATTGATGCCGTCGCCAACCATCAGCGTGGGGCCGCTGCCTCTTCCTTCCTGTACCGCGTACACCTTGTCGGAGGGAGACAACCCGGCACGCAGCTCATCGATACCGGCTGCCAGTGCGATCATCTCGGCGGTTTCCAGACGATCGCCGGTCAACATCACGACTCGCTCAATTCCCAGGGCCCGCAGGCGGCGAACCACGCGGGGCGTTTCACGGCGCACCTGGTCAGTGAACAGCAGCGCCCCGGCCGGTGCGCCGTCCACCTCCACGAAGCTGCCACCACAAGCCGCGTAGTCCATCTTGCGCAGAACGCTCGCCGCCCAGCGTCCAACACCCTCTCCCGCCAGGGCAAAGGAAAGCGTGCCCAGGCGCACGAAGTGGGCACCCACCCGTCCCGCGAGGCCGGCACCCGGATCTTCTTCCACCGCCTGTGGAGCCTGCAGTGCAAGTCGCTGCTGCCGCGCCGCCCGCACGATGGCCTGCGAAATCGGGTGCACTGAGGCCTGAGCCAACGAAGCAGCCCACGCCAGCAACTGGCCGGTCTCGTGGCCGCCGGTGACTTCCACCGATTGCAGGCGCACCTGCCCACTGGTGAGTGTGCCGGTTTTATCGAGAAACAGCTGACGAACATCGGCCAGCGCCTCCAGAGTCGCACCGTCCTTGATCAGGATGCCTCGCCGGGCCGCCCGCGAAATTCCACTGACAATGGCGATTGGTACGGCGAGGATCAGCGGACAAGGAGTGGCTACCACCAGTACCGCCAGGGCCCGCATCGAATCGCCGCTCAGTTGCCAGGCCAAACCGGCCACCAGCAGGGTCGCTGGTACGAACAGCAGCGCGTAACGATCGGCCAGCCGCATGAAAGGCGCCCGCGAGCGGCGCGCCGCCTCGGCCAGCCGCACGACGCCGGCATAGGTGCTTTGCGCGGCGGTCTGGCTGGCCTCAATCCGTATGGGCTCACCAAGATTGACCACCCCGCTCCGCAGGGTATTGCCCTGTGTATGCGTGACTGGCAGAGGTTCACCGCTCAGCGCCGACTCGTCGAGACTCGCGCTGTGGCTCAGGAGTCGACCGTCAACCGGAACCACCTCCCCCAGGCGCACCAGTATTACCTGCCCGATGCGCACCTGATCGACAGGTACCTGGTGCAAATCCTCGCCGTCCTCCAGCCAGGCGGTGCGCGGCGCGCGGTCTACCAGAGCGCGCAGTTCCCGCTCGGCGCGCCGCGAAGTGTAGAACTCCAGGGTGCGCCCACTCGCCAGCATCAGTGCTACCACTGCGGCGACCAGCCACTCCCCCAAGCTCAGCGCGGCGACTATGGCGAGCAGAGCAACAAGATCTACGCCCGTCTCGCCACGCAACAGGCGTCGCGCGATCTCGACGCACAGAACCAACGCCATTACCAGACTGCCCGCCACCCAGCCGGCTGCCGCCAATCGCTCCCAGCCCAACCCGAGACTTACGCCGCCAAGCAGCAGCCCCAGGGCAGTCAGCAAGAGCAGTGCCGGATCTGACCAGCGCGTCCAGGGGACTGGCGTTTCCTGATTCATCGCATCCACCCCACTCGACATGATCGAGGCCAGGAAAGGCTCGTCCGACCCACCGTTCGTCGGCGGAGGCCCGCACGAGACTCTTATGGCCGCTCAGACCGGCAGGGGCGGTGTCGTTTCGTGGGTTTCCCTTTCCGGTATTTCCGTCAGCGTAGCCTCGGTCAACAGCAGCACACTGGCCACGGAGACGGCATTTTCCAGCGCAATGCGCACTACCTTGGTGGGATCGATGATGCCGGCCTCGAACATATCCAGGTACTGGCTATTGGATGCATCGAATCCCCGATCTCCCTCCTCGGCCAGCAACCGAGCGACCACAACGCCCGCGTCGACGGCGGAGTTTTCAGCGATGGCCCGTGCCGGTGCCTCCAGAGCCCGGCGCAGAACCTGCAAGCCGGTTCGCTCATCGCCGAATCGGACCTCTTCCTCCGCTGCGATGGCTTTGACCGCTCGAAGCAGTGCCAGCCCGCCACCGGGAACAATGCCTTCGGCGATTGCCGCCTTGGTCGCGGAGATAGCATCGTCCAGGGCATCCTTGCGGGTCTTCATCTCCGCCTCGGTGGGCGCTCCGACGCGAATTACCGCGACGCCTCCGGAGAGTTTGGCGAGGCGTTCCTGCAGTTTTTCCAGGTCGTAGGTACTGGTGGTCCGTTCGATCTGAGCGCGAATCTGCTGGATGCGCGACTCGATAGCCTGGGGTTGGCCGGCCCCTCCGATCAGCGTGGTGCTTTCGCGGTCCACGACCACACGCTGGGCACGTCCCAACTGACTCAACTCGACCTGCGCCAGGCGCAGGCCGAGATCGCTGGAGATCACCTGGCCGCCGGTCAGCGCGGCAACGTCCTGGAGTAGCTCCTTGCGCCTTTCTCCGAAACCGGGGGCCTTCACCGCGACCGCGTGCAGGATGCCGTGAATCTGGTTGAGGATCAGGGTTGCCAGCGCCTCGCCGTCCACATCCTCGGCGATGAAGACCAGTGGCCTAACGCTCTTGGCAACGCTCTCCAGCAGAGGGAGCAGATCCTTGAGTACGCTGATCTTCTGGTCGCTCAGCAATAGATAGGCATCCTCGAGGACAGCCTGCATCTTGTCCGTGTCAGTAACGAAATATGGGGAAAGGTACCCATGGTCGAAGCGCATGCCCTCGACGACTTCAACCACCGTCTGGGTAGTCTTGGACTCCTCCACTGTGATCACGCCCTCATCGCCGACCTTTTCCATGGCATCGGCAACCAGTTCGCCTATGGCACTGTCGTTGTGAGCGGAAATACTGGCGACCTGGACCTTTTCCTTGTGGCTGTGCACGAGCCTGGATTGCTGCTTCAGAGAGTCAACAGCCAACTGGAGACCTCTATCCAGGCCACGCTTGATGTCAACGGCGCTGGCTCCGGCTACCACATTACGGATGCCATCGGCGAGGATCGCATGAGCGAGTACCGTCGCTGTGCTGGTGCCATCACCCACCGCCTCGCCAGTGCGTTCGGCCGCCTGACGGAGCATCTGGGCGCCAAGGTTCTCTTCCGGGTCCGCAAGATCGATCTGCTTGGCAATGGTCACACCGTCATTGCATACGATCGGCGCCCCCCAACTTCGTTGCATCAGGACTGACTTCGACTTGGGCCCCAGCGTGACCCGTACCGCATCGGCCAGTTGCGTCGCCCCCTGCAAGACCTTCTCCCGCGCCTTGCTGCCAAACAGCAGATTGGTATGTGCCATTTCTCTGCCCTCGGGTTGGCCCTGATCAGCCTCGACCTGCGTCCTGGGCGGCATCTGGCCGAAAGCCCTGTCGCCTGAAGCACTGATCCACTAACGTTTCCGGGCCGGCGCGCCATTGTGGTAGTGCTGCTGCCACATCATCTGGTCCATCATCATCTGTTGCATCCCCAGGTACTGGTCCATCATGTACTGGTGATGGCGCATCTGCTCCGCCGTCAAGCTCGAGTAGTGGCCGCGCGTGTTCTTACATCTGCCGTCTCCAGCCCCCATCATGCCCATGTGGTTTCCCGCCATGCCCATTCCATTGGGTCCCATGCCACAGCCCCACAAATTCCTCATGTCGGCCATGGTGCCCTGCATGCTGTTCCAATGCTCGCTCAGCAGCTTCTGCCTTTCCTTGGGATCCTGGGTTTGCTGGATCTTCTGCATCTGCTTCTGCATCGTGTCCAACTGCTGCCGAACCTTCTCCAACTGCTTGTCGAAAGCGGCATCCGCAGGAGCCAGCTTTTCGGTTTGATCGGCCGGCTTCTGGCTGTCGCTAGCGACCTCAGCACCTGTAACCGTTGCCAGGGACATGCTGGTGAGCAGAAGCGTGACCGCTGTCAGTGCAATTTTCTTCATAACGCCTCCTACCATGACTGATGGATCGCCGGGCACTCAAGACCACATCGATGGTAATGATGGTTGACGCTGCCCTGGCGTTGATGTCGCACTAACTGTCCTTCGTCCGCTCCCGCGCGGTCGTTCCCGCCTCCCGGCCAGATCTCCGGCACGGCGCGTCCCCGAACTGTCGGTTGGAGATGCGTATGACCTGGAACAGAAAGCGATTACGACGTTCGACCAGTAACCTGGAGCAGCGACCACTGGGTCCATGCTTGACTGGGCAGCTTTCGACCCTGGCGGATATGTCGTTGCCTGGTTCACGCACAGTGCCAACTCCTTACGAAAGTCCATTTTCATCATCGACCTGCTCATTCAGGTCTCCTTGATGCCGATCAAGTTTTCTTGAGGATCCTGAGCCCCGACTGCCGTCCGGCGACTACGGGGAAGGTGGCGACGGTCTTCTCAAAAGCACTGCAAGGGTCGAAGATCAACGGCTTTCGTTCAGGACGCACCATGTTGCCTACGAGAGTCAGCATTCACGCCCAATCCGGCATGATCGCCTGTGGCCACCGCGGCAGCATTTGAAGAGGTTTAGCGGGTTCAGAGGCTGGCCCTCTGCGTCCGATGTCCGGACGCAGGGAACCCTGTTTTCGAAGGCGTCCGCGCCACCTTTCGAGACAGGTGGCGATGCGCGGACGGACGGCGAGTCAGGTTTCCGCGCCGCTCTGATGGGGATGAATGGCCAGCATGCTGCCGGGCAGCCGGTAGAGCACCGACTCGGTGGTGCTGCCGATCAACTTGCCCAGGCCCCGCCGATGGACGCGCCCCATGACCACTACATCGGCCTGTCGCTCTTCGGCGAATCCGATGATGCCCGTGACTGGATTGCCCACTACGAAGTGGCGCCTTTCCTGCGGAATCCTATGGCGCTCGGCCAAGTCCACGAAGGTCTGGTGCTGGGCACTGCGCAGCTCCTCAGCTATGTCCGCCCAGGCCGCCAGAGCTTCGCCGGAGACCATGTATGCCGGCATATTGTTGTAGACGAACAGGAGCGCGAATTCGGCGCCACACTGGGTAGCCAGGCCCGTGGCGGCAATGATGATCTGATCGTTCAGCCCCTTGATTTGTGCCTCGGGGTCAGTCGGGTCGACCGCCGCCACTATCATCTGTGGCTTCGGGTGACGGGCATCGCTCACCAGATGGAGTGGCACGGGGCATTCACGCAGCAGGTACCAGTCCAGCGGGGTGACGAAGGCGCGCCGGAGCAGCGGTTCCGGCTGAATATCCTTCACCAGCATGCTTGGGCGCATTTCCTCGACGTGGCGGTGGATCTCCTCACGAATGTCGTCGGTCCAGACGACGGAAAAGGTCACCGTGATCCCTTTCTCCTTCAACCGATCTGCTTCCCGCGACCAGCCTCGCTGTTGCTCGTTGAGCATGCTGGTGCGTATCTGCTCCCGCAGCTCGGCGGATAGAAGCCCATAGGTCACGAAGGGCTCAACGAGTACCGCAATATGGAGTGGCGAGCCACTGGCCATTGCCAAGGCCGCAGCTCTCTGCAGTGCCGCTGAATGGTGCTGTTCCACATGACCGATCAACAGGATCCTCTGGCTTTGGCTCATTGACCACCTCCCGCCCTCGGGCATAGGAAAGTTTGTGAAACCCGGCCCCTGTGCATCGCCTAGCAAGGCCGGAATAAATCACAGGCTGCGGCGAAATGCGGGCCACGGAATTGATGTACATCACTTTTCCTGGGCGTCCACATTTCCCGGCACGTCATCGAATGGCCAACGACGGACGGGCCTCCCTCTCCCGGAGCACGATGGAAACGTCCAGCCGCCTTTCTCCCCTCCCCTTCGAGACCGCGACCATGCGCAAGCCGGACATTGCGGATATGAAGGCGCTGTGTGAATAGCGTCATCAGCCTGAAACAGACCGCCGCTGCGCAGAGGGCAGAATGCTCATGTCTCAGGCGGGCGTACCGCGATGATGGATGGCACCTTGTACAGAACCTGTTCCGCGGTACTGCCAAGGACCTTGTCCAGCCCTTTGTGCGTCAGGGTCCCCATGACGACCACATCCAATTGTTGCTCCAGGACGCATCCAGAGATCGTCTTCGCCGGAGGTCCCTGCAAGAAGTGCCTGTGTTGTCTGGGCACGCCGTGATCCTGAGCGAACTGAGTGAAGGCGCCGTGAAGGTTCCCAGTAAGTTGTTCCTGAAGCTGTTCGGTCCACCCTACGGGACCCGCCGCATAGGCGAAGAAGGAGCGTGACTGCTCATAGGCCATCACCACATGAAGCTCAGCCCCGCATTGCTGTGCGAAATCCTTCGACACGGAGAGAATTTCCTCGTTCAGGGCCATACCTTCCGCGTCGCTGCGGGACAGGTCCACGGCGGCGGCCACCTTGCGGGGTAGCGCATGCTCCGCGCTGCTGACCAGGTGCAATGGCAGAGGACTGTTGCGCAGAAGCTGCCAGTCCAGCGGTGTGATGAACATGCGTTTCAGGGCTAGTTCGTGCCGAGCAGGTTTGATGACGAGGTCCGCCGGCCTTGACTCCAGGTACAGCAGCACTTCCAGTTCCGGCTTGTCCGCCCAGAAGACCTCCGTGGTGATCTGAATGCCCCTGGCACACAACTCATCTCCGAGCTTCGCCAAGTAGGCACGCTGGCGCTCGAGGAACCCCGCTCTGACCTGTTCCAGGATGACTTCATCCAGGATCCAGAGCGAGCCCGACGGCCCTCCGCAGACCACAATATCCAACGAGGCGCCGGTAGCCTTTGCGAGCGCCGCCGCCCTCTCGATGGCCGGAGACCTGAGCTGGTCCGGTTCGCTGATCACTAACAACCGTTCAAGAGCACTCATGATGACCTCCAGCAGGTTGAAGCCCCGGACTGTTCCCACCCCGTTTCAAACCAGACTGCGCGCGCGCCACCCATGGCGGTTTGATGTGCGTCAAGACGACGATTCAGGTTTCCTCGCGCCAACCGGGGCGCACCAGAGTTAGCTGCGCTTCTGCCTGCGTATACAACCGATAACGGTCGTAACGATGCACCGGTCCGTTCCGGCATGAGCAGTCGGCCCCGGGATAGGGGATTTCATCTGAATGAACCGGTGATGGTATCGCCCGCTCGACATGCAGCCAGATCATCTCCGGCCTCACTCCCTTGGCCAGGCACGACTCGGCAATCCTTCGCGTAAACACCTCGGACGCGCAGCAGAGCACCGCTTGCGGCCGCGCTCGTTCCAGTATCCGATCCAATAGCAGCAGTGAATCTCCGTCACCGCGCTTTCCGCCAGGCACCTCGAAGACTTCGCTGAAGGCCCGCCAGCGGTGCTTGGCTGCTTCCAGGGCTCGGGATCGCGGGGCGTCGGTGAAATGCAGCAAGCTGAGGCTTCGAGGCAGGCGGTAGTGCTGAGCTTCGTCCATGAAAGGAGCCAGGGGTATCAGGCCATGGTCTGCTGCGATCAACAGAACTCTGTGCTGGCCAAACAGCAGGGGCCAGCCGCCGCCGCAAGGCCCTCGGTATGCCAGCAGCGTCCCGGGCGACTGGGCGAACAGCGTCGAGGTCAGCAGTCCCCGGCGGCGTATCAACGCGCGGAAGCCGCCCAGGCTATCCGGCGGTTCCAAGTAGGTGAAGGGCGCCTCGCCTATTCCGGGAACACCGAGCATGAAGTACTGCCCGGGAATGACTTCAAGATCCCATTTCAGCGGATTTTCGATGCTGAACTCGAACACGCGGGAGTCGTTGTCGTCTGGCCGAAATCCGTCCAGCCAAAGATTCCGTGGGGACGCACAACTCATGGGCCACCTCCCCGTTCGCTTGGCCAACCCGTGATAGCAGACCGAACCAGCTTAAGACCCTGGAGGAATCCCGGGCCCACGTCGCGCTCGCAGCCGAGAAAGTCCAGCGCCATGACCTCCCAGTTGTCCTGGCATGACACGCTCGCACCGAAGCGGGATATTCCTTCGGCCACGCCACCCTGTTCGCTATGGGACCATGGAACATTGGACCAGATGGCGACCCGACGATCCCCGTTACCTGATAGGCCCTGGCAGGCGATCGCCACTCGGTTTGAGCAACGTACATCCAACACCGCCTGGGCCAGCCTCTCAGGCTCGGCCGAGTAGAAGGTCCCTCCCTCGAACCGGAACAACAACTCGCGTTCGGCGAAGAAGAACTGCTTGAGCAGCCCACTTGAACGCTTCCATAGGCAGAGGCGGCTGCCTTGGCAGGCATCGACTCGTTGCCAGTGCAGCGCGCCGCGCCCATCGACAAGAGCCTCGAACAAACGGCGGCCTTTCTTGCAAGGATGACGCTGAAAGCTGAGACATCCCATGGTCGGGTCCTCATGCGGCCGTTAGCGAGTGACCTCTCAACCTAAGCACCACTTTTCGCGATGGGATTGATGGGGATCAACAAAGGACATTCGAGGCTGACCTTGGGAGGTGGGCGCAGTCCACATCAAAATTGATCCTCGTCAAACCTCCCCCGGGCCATGGGCGTAAACCTGAAATCACTTCTTCCTCCATGGAGTTATCACCATGGCCTTGCCCCGTAATCCACGACTGACGGTCCCCGGATCCGGCACAGATGCCGAGGCGCACTGGATTGAACCCTTGAACGATGGCAGCCATGTGCTCATACGGCCGCTTCGCCAGGAGGATCGTGATCGCGAAGTCGAGTTCATTCGCAACCTGTCCCCCGAGAGTCGGCACTTCCGCTTTCTTGGTGCGATCAAGGAAATCGGCCCTGCGCTCCTCAACCAGCTTATGGAGGTCGACTTCCACGAGAAGATGGCATTCGTCGCGCTTGCCCATCAGGACGGCAAGCTGATCGAGGTCGGTGTAAGTCGCTACGCAGCCACGAAAGAGAGCGGTCAGTGCGAATGTGCCGTGACCGTGGCCGATGCCTGGCAGCATCGCGGCCTGGGTACCGCGCTGATGCGCCATCTCATCGAAGCCGCGCGGCAGAACGGTTTCAAGCACATGTATTCAATAGATGCCGCAGCCAACGTCCACGTCCAGGCTTTGGCGCATGACCTGGGCTTCTACAGCAGCCGTGACCCGCAGGACGCCACACAGCTGGTCCACAGCCTGCAGCTCTAGGCGCCGCCCGGCCGGCAAGCCGTGGCGACAAACTCCCAGCATCCCGCAAGGAGGGATTGAAAAATGGCCGAACCCGCAAAAAAACTGCCTGAGGAAACCAAACCCCAGACCAGCAAGATTCCTGTGCTGGGTGACCCTTGGCGACCGCTGGACACCCTGCGCCGGCAAGTGGACCGGCTATTCGAGGACTTCGGGCGGCCCCCGCTGCATTTCCCGTTCGGCCGCAGTACGTTCGACATCGAACCATTCTGGAAGCGCAGCATGCCCGGGCACAGCGTGCCGGCGGTGGACATCGCAGAGAAGGACAAGTCGTTCGAGGTCACAGTGGAGCTTCCGGGCATGGAGGAAAAGGACGTCCAGATCAGGCTGGCTAACGGCAACCTGATCATCAGTGGCGAGAAAAAGGAAGAGAAGGAAGAGTCTCGCAAGGACTACTACCTTTCGGAACGCCACTACGGCGCGTTCCAACGCATCTTCAGTCTGCCGGAGAATGTCGATCCGGACGGGATCGAGGCGAACTTCCGCAAGGGGGTTCTGGTGATCTCCTTGCCCAAGCATCCTGAAGCGGTAAAGCCCGAGAAACTCATTCCGGTCAAATCGGTGAGCTGACTTGTGCCGAGCGGGCCCCACACGGGGCCCGCATTTTCTTGTTCTGTCACAAGAAGGTGAAGTATGGCCGACGAAGCTCCTTTGCTCCTGGCTCTCCATGAAAGCCACGCCTTCGCCACCCGCGTCGCACGACACCTCGCTCTGCCTCTTGGTGCCCTTGCGGAGCACCGGTATGAGGATGGCGAATACAAGTGCCGGCCCTTGGATCCAGTTTCAGGCAGGAATGTCGTCGTATTCTCGGGACTTTATCCAGAGCCTGGCCTGAGCGTGCACGACAAACTGTGCCGCATGCTGTTTCTCTGCGCTGCAATCAAGGACGCTGGCGCCCGCCATCTTCAAGTTGTTTGCCCTTATCTTTGTTATACGCGCAAGGAGCGGCGCACTCAGGCACAGGATCCGGTCATCACCCGTTACATCGCGACCATGATGGAAGCGAGTCGCATCGATAGTCTGATGACCATGGATGTACACGACCAGGCGGCCTTCGATAACGCATTTCGCATTCCAACCCAGCACCTGGAAAGCGCACCGATCTTTGCAGAGCAAGTCATCCGCTGGCGCCAGGGTGAGTCTATCGTGGTCACTTCGCCGGATTTAGGTGGAATCAAGCGAGCCGAACGTTTCCGACAGATCCTGGAAGGTCGCATTGGGCATTGGATAGGTCATGCGTGCGTGGAAAAGTACCGCCGCGACGAAGCTTTGAGCGGCGGCATGTTGATCGGGAAGGTCGAAGGGTGCACGGTAATTCTGTTCGATGACCTCATCAGTACGGGGACCACACTGCTTCGGGCGGCGGAAGCCTGCCATGCAGGAGGGGCCCGCGAGATCTATGCAATGGCGACCCATGGGCTATTCACAGCCAGTAACATCCTGCTGGAAAGCCCGCTATTGAAGAAGGTCGTGATCAGCGACAGCGTCCCCCCACCCACGCTGGAGTCCAGCTTGAAAACAGGTCATTTCGAGGTACTGGATATATCTGAGAGTATCGCCTTGGCCCTCGCCACCCAGTACGGCCTCGGCGGTCAACGTGACGCTGCGATATGACCACTCCACCCGCAATTGCTCGCTTCTGCCTATATGACTCGCGGGAACTGGAAATAGTCATGGGGTCCATGGCGCAGAAATTGGCTTCGTTGTCATATGAGCAACCCTTGGTGATCATTGGCATCCTGCGCCGCGGTGCGCCGTTGGCGGCCGCCTTGTGGCGATACTGCCACCATATTGGAGCGCCGGCTCCTTCGCTCCATACACTGAAAGTCAAACGCTACTCTGACGATCTGAGTCTGGTGCATCCCGAGACACTACTCAATGAAAACCCCGAACTTGCGGCACTGAATCTTGCCGAAACACCGCTGCTTGTCGTTGACGATGTGCTTTACGAGGGGCACTCGCTCCTACGTACCTGTGCCTACCTCGCGAGGCTTGGCGCACAGAGGATACACACGGCAGTTCTGGTTGACCGCTGCGTCAACACCCAGCCGATTCATGCGGATATCGTGGGAATCCGACTGCAAACTGCGCCAGACGACATCGTCGAATGCCATGTTCCTCCTTATGAACCAGACTTCCGCGTCGAGATCATCCGCCATGGCCAATATCGTCCGCCCAAGTAACCACACGCGATGATCCGTCCACATAGCCTTAGGCTCGTATCTGCTCCAGTGCACTCCGCGGCATCAGCACCACCTCATCGGGCACTTCCTTGCTCAGCGCACGATAGAGATCTGATTGCTTGAACCGCAGAACCGATTCCAGCATCGCTGATGCCTTGCGTTTTCTATCGCAGACAGAAATCGTCGAGGAACTTTTCAACAAGATCGCACCATTTCAGCCACTTCAAAGTGGCAGCTAGTCTCCCGAGACTTGATGTGCGTCAAGTGCCGCATTGCCGAAGGCGCTAGCGTCGAATCTGATATTCCGGCGGACTGATCAGATGTCCTGGTTCCGATTTCATCAATGCTCGATGCTACGCATGGCCCTGGTGCTGTGGGTGCTGGCGTTCGGGGTCGCGACGAGCCAGGGCTGTCTGTCCTACCTACCTCACGATCCGGCGAGTGGGCACGACGAAGTATCGTCCAGGCTGCATGAACGATCTCACCAACTGCATGCCAGCGGGTGCCTGCAGTTCTGCGAGAACGGCGCGACAGCGCTGAAGCTGAAGCTTGGCCCTGTCCTCCTCGACCAGGTCCTCTGGTCCCTGCTGCTGATACTTCCGGCAGCTCTCCTGCCTGCCGTCCTATCTCCGCGATTCGCCGCACTGACCTTCCACCTGCCTGCGCCACCACGGCCACCGGCACGCCTGCGCTTCGTCCGCTTCAACGATTGACCCTCCTTTCGTGCGCCCGGACCTCCGGACGCACCGTTTTGCCGCGCCTGCACGAGCAGGCGTGGCGCGTTGCCCCTCACCCATTGAAACAGCAGGAGAAAAACATGCACATGACAATCAGATCGCTCGTCGCCGCACTGCTGGTCAGCAGTCCGCTACTCGTCGAGGCCGTCGAGGAACATCACCCCGACCAGGCCCCGGCGAAAGCCGAGACCCCGTCGGCAGCCGCCCAGGACCAGGAAAAGGCCATGGCCGAGCAGATGAAGAAGATGCAGTCCGTTCACGACCGGATCGCAGCCGCCAAGACCCCGGAGGAGCGCCAGGCAGCCATGCGGGAAGGCATGCAAGCGATGAAAGAAGGTCTCGCCATGATGCAGAACGGCTGCACCGGCAAGGATACGGGCCAGCACATGAAGATGATGGACCCGAAGATGATGGAAATGATGATGCAGATGATGGACCAGCAGTCCGGCATGATGGGCCCACAGCCGGGCATTGGGGGCATGCCCATGCAGAAGCCCATGGAGCAGCCGGCCCAGAAGCCTGCCCAATAATCGAGTGGCGCGATGCCGTGGCGGCCTGGTGGGCGGAAGAGAGCCCCTTGGCCGACACCGCGTCGTCCCCGGAGAACGGTCATGAACGCTTCGTTTCCGCCCAATCAATCGCCACCGTCCTTCTGGCGTAGCAAACCCGGTATCGCCCTGGGCATGTTGCTGGTCATTGCCCTGTTCTATCTGGCTCGCGAGCACTACGGCCATATCTCGCAGCTGTTGCCCTACGCAATCCTGTTGCTGTGCCCCCTGCTGCACCTGTTTGGCCATCACCACGGTGGCCACAGCCATCACGGTGAAACAGGCGACACTCCCAAGGAAGGTAAAAGAGGTTGAATCATGCACGGTCACGAACATGCCCACCCCGTACCTGGAAATGAAACCTCGGCCATCGACGCGCAGGATCCGATATGCGGGATGACGGTCAAGGCCGATAGCCCCCACCAACTGCACTACGCCGGGAAGACCTACCGGTTCTGCAGCGAAAAGTGCCAGTCGAAGTTCAAGACGGCACCGGAACGCTATGTTGAATCCGCGCGAACGACCCCTGCCAGCCCAACGCTGGTTGTGAGCGACACCTGGTACACCTGCCCGATGCACCCGGAAGTGCGGCAACCCGGGCCTGGGAACTGTCCGAAGTGCGGCATGACCCTGGAGCCCGTGCTGCCGGAGTTGGAACAGGCGGAGAACCCCGAGCTCAGGGACTTTTCCCGGCGCTTCTGGTGGACCCTTCCGCTCACCGTCATCGTCACGCTGCTGGCCATGGGCGGACATGCCTTGAACCTGTTCCACGGCGCTACGCAGAACTGGGTCGAGCTGGTGATCGCCAGCCCGGTCGTGCTTTGGGCAGGATGGCCGTTCTACGTACGCGGGGTGCGCTCGGTGATCCTGCGCAGCCCCAATATGTGGACGTTGATCGGGCTCGGCACTTCCGCTGCCTATCTCTACAGCGTCATGGCCACCCTTGTGCCCGCGGCCTTCCCGGCGAACTTCATGATGGAAGGCCGAATCGGCGTCTACTTCGAGGCTGCGGCGGTGATCATTTCTCTCACCCTCCTTGGCCAGATGCTCGAACTCAAGGCGCGATCGCAGACATCCGCCGCCATCAAGTCCCTGCTCGGCCTGGCACCGAGGACAGCGCGCCGGATCAACACCGACGACAGTGAGGAGGACATCCCGTTGAGCCATGTGCATCCGGGAGACCGGCTCCGTGTCCGTCCCGGCGAGAAGGTTCCGGTCGATGGACTGGTACTGCAGGGTGAAAGCGCCGTCGACGAATCGATGCTGACCGGCGAGCCCATCCCGGTGCTGAAACGGGCCGGGGAACCCCTGATCGGCGCCACCCTGAACACCCACGGGAGCCTGGTAATGCAGGCACAGAAGGTCGGTTCCGCAACCGTACTGGCGCAGATCGTACAGATGGTCGTGCAGGCGCAGCGCTCGAAGGCACCGATGCAGCGCCTGGCCGATGTGATCGCCGGCTACTTCGTGCTGGTGGTCATCGCCATCGCGCTCCTGACCCTGTTCGGCTGGGGCTTCTGGGGGCCGTCGCCGGGGTGGGTATTCGGCCTGATCAACGCGGTGGCGGTGCTTATCATCGCCTGCCCGTGCGCACTTGGCCTGGCGACGCCCATGTCGGTGATGGTGGCCAGTGGCAAGGCAGCCGGCAGCGGGGTGCTGTTCCGCGATGCTGCGGCGATCGAGAACTTGCGCCGGATCGACACCCTGATCGTCGACAAGACCGGTACCCTCACCGTGGGCCGTCCGGCCTTTCAGGGCATCGAAGCGGCGCCCGGCTTCAGTGCCGACGAAGTGCTGAGGCTGGCCGCCAGCCTGGACCAGGGCAGCGAGCATCCGCTGGCGCATGCCATCGTTGAACAGGCCCGATCCCGGGGCCTGGCGTTGAGCGAAACGGAGGAGTTCGAGAGTGCCTCGGGGATCGGCGTGCGCGGCCGTGTCGAAGGACGGCGCCTGCTGCTGGGCAACACCGCGCTGCTGGATGAGGCTGGCGTGTCCTCTGAAGCCCTGCGGATGCGGGCTGAACAGCTGCGAAGCGAAGGGGCGAGCATCATGTACCTGGCAGTGGATGACACTGCGGCCGGCCTGCTGGCCGTGGCCGATCCGATCAAGCCAACGTCCCGGCAAGCCGTGCAGCGCCTGCAGGCTGTCGGCGTGCGGGTCATCATGGCCACCGGCGACGGGCCGACGACGGCGCGTGCGGTGGGCCGTCAGCTAGGCATCGATGAAGTGCATGGCGAGGTCAGGCCACAAGACAAGGAGCGCCTGGTAGCAAGCCTGCAGCAAGCGGGGCGTCGTGTGGCAATGGCCGGCGACGGCATCAACGACGCACCCGCGCTGGCGCGAGCCGATGTCGGCATTGCCATGGGCACCGGCACCGATGTCGCGATGAACAGCGCGCAGGTCACCTTGGTCAAGGGCGACCTGCTCGGCATTCTCCGCGCCCGTAGCCTGTCTATGGCGACCGTGCGCAACATGCACCAGAACCTCACCTTCGCCTTCGTCTACAACGCTATGGGCATTCCGCTGGCAGCCGGGCTGTTCTACCCGCTGACCGGGCACCTGCTGTCGCCGATGGTGGCGGCGCTGGCCATGAGCGTGAGTTCGGCATCCGTCGTCTTCAACGCCTTGCGCCTGCGCAAGGCTTCGCTCGATGGTCAGGTTCGACACACTTGACCTTGCCACCAGGGCAAGGTCGAAGATGGTTCCAGGTACTGGGCAGGCTCAACTCCTGTCCCGGGCAGAAAGTTTTCTGGTTGAGGAGTCACCACGATGAAAAGCATTGATCTGCGAGTTGAGGGCATGACCTGCGCGTCCTGCGTTCGCCACGTGAATAGCGCTTTGGCGTCGGTCGCCGGGGTAGACGAGGTGTCGATCGACCTGGCAACGGGCCGGGTGCGCGTCAGTGGAGACGCTGATGCCCAGGCGCTGGTGGCCGCCCTGCAGGACGCCGGCTATCCGGCCAGGCGCGAGGCCTCGGCCCCGGAGGCCAGCAAGGCGCGTGGCTGCGGTGGTGGCTCCTGCTGCTGCCACTGAGGGGGAGCGCGCATTTCATTTGAGTGGCCTTGCAGGCCTGTTGACGGCATCCATCGCCCGGACCGCCAACACCATCGACGTCTATTGCGATCCCGACTGCGGTCGCTGCAAGAGTTGGATAAGTGCCGGGTGTCCAACGGTTTCATCGCGAGCGACCACGTTGAGCCGAGCACAGACTCGGTTTCGCGGCCCCTGCCGCTGCACATATTCGTCTCTGGATACCGGTTGTTCCCCTGGCCGCACCGTTCATGCGCGCAACTGCATCCTGCAACTTCAACGATTGATTTAGATCAATTCGAACCATCCGCGCACAGCGCACAAGAGATCAACCCTTCCTCCAGCTGATTGCGGATAAGGGCCCTACCAGTCTCTCGTCCCTTGCATGGGGGAATTCGACATGTTCACGAGACGTCAACTTCTGCAGTACAGCGCGTTCGCTGCAGGCGCCTATCTGCTTCCCAGCCACCTCTTTCTACGTCAGGCCCAGGCGGTCGCGCTCCTTTCCAATGTCGGTTTATTGAGTGATCCGGCACTGCAACCGAAGTTCGTCGAGCTTGCACCCAACGCACTGGATCCGACTTTCCTGTTCAAGGACCTCAACAGTGACGGCCGTCCTAGCAAACTGCCGAATTTCAACATTCGCCTGAGTGAAACCGAGCAGCAGACAGGGCTTATCAACCTGAAGAACCGAAAGAAGCTGTGGACGCGAGTCTGGGGCTACGGCAACAAGACCGTGAGCTGGCCGGGCCAGACCATCCAGGTTGTCAGCAGCTCAGCCGGCGGCGCCGACGAAACCATCGTGCGCTGGAGGAACGAACTGCTGAGCAGGCAGCACCTCCTTCCCCTCGACACCAACTTGCACTGGTGCTATTCGCTGCACGGTGAGCACTCGGCCAACGGCGTGGACTACCGGAATTTCAGCATCAAGGAGAATGGCGTACCGATCAGCACTCACCTCCATGGCGGGAACAGCGATTTTCAGTTCGACGGAAATCCCGAGTTCTTCTACAGCCCCTATGCCAAGGTCACGGGGCCTCAGTGGGACTTCGTTGACGGCGGTTTCACCGACCGCTTCCGCTACAACAATGACGTGCCAGCCAACCACCTCTGGTATCACGACCACGCCCTGGGCATTACCCGGCTCAACGTCTATGCCGGCCTCGCAGGCCAGTACTTCGTCCGCGACGAGTTCGATACCGGGCAGGCGAACAACCCGCTGAACTTACCCGCCTATCCTTACGAACTGGCTTATCTCATCCAGGACCGGATGTTCACCGAGACGGGCGCGTTGTTCTATCCGGCCTTTCCCGGTGATCCCGCCTACGCCGACTTCATCACCGGCGAAGGCGCGATCCTGCCTCCTGAACTCTTCCCCAATGGTGGCCCGACCGCGCTCGCCGAGTTCTTCGGCGATCACATCGTCGTCAACGGCAAGATCTGGCCCAAGGCCAATGTCGAGCCGCGTCACTATCGCATGCGCCTGGTGAATGGCTGCGACTCGCGGTTCATGGTGCTCCAGTTCGTGGCAGTCGCTCCGCAAGTCACGGATCCCAAGCACTCCAGCGCCGGCGCACCGCTGCCCTTCTGGGTCATTGGTAGCGACCAGGGACTTGGCACTCCGCGCCAGACCGACACCCTTGTGTTCGAACCGGGCGGACGCTACGACGTCGTCATCGACTTTTCGCAGGTCCCCGCCGGTAGCCGCGTCATCATGAAGAACCTTGGGGGAGATACACCGTTTGGCGGTACCTTCGGTGATGACCTTGCCCCGGAAGACCTCTTCGACGATCGCCAAACCGACCGGGTCATGGCCTTCGATGTGGTCAAGCCGAAATCGGGCGTGCCGGACAACTTCAATCCCGGAAGCCTCCCCAGCTATGCGGGCGTGTCCGGCGGTGCCTCGACCCGCAGGGTCGCGCTTTTCGAAGGTATGGATCAATTCGGGCGGCTCCAGCCGCTGCTGGGCACCGTCAAGGATGGCAACCTCAACACCACGAACGTTGCCACCGCATACGCGTGGTTCCAATCGACGACTGAGACGCCCGCAGCAGACAGCACGGAGATATGGGAGATCTACAATTTCACCGCTGACGCACACCCGATCCACTTGCATCTGGTCAATTTCGAGATCCTCGACCGGCAAGTGTTCGAGTACCAGGTTACCGGCTCGCAGATGACCCATCAGCATGACGGCATGACCGGCGAGGCACCGGAGATATCCTTTGTCAAGAAGTTCTCTCCCGCTCCTGTCGGACCCGAGTACTTCGAGGCGGCCCCCAGGGACATGGTCATGGCATTGCCGGGCAACCCCGAGCCCGAGTCCGGCAATCCCACAGGTCAGATGGTTCGGATAAAAGCCCATTTCAACAAGTCGGGGCAATATGTATGGCACTGCCACATCCTCTCGCATGAGGACCACGAGATGATGCGGATATTCCAGGTGGTTTGAACGGGGCGGTATCCGGACGATGCCGCAGACCCCAGCGGTCCCTGCGCCTGTCGATGGACCTTCAGACGCGGGGTTCCCGGAAGAATTGGAGCAAGCGGTCGCATTCGGGACGAGCCGACCAGGAACACCGGGGCCGATCCTCCTGCCCGCTACAGTCCGCCGGCTACAGCTCGCGCAATTGCACGGATTCCGCCTGTTTGAGCGAACGGATGTTCAACACACGCAGAACAGGTCGTTATTGGGTGACTGCCGATGAAGAACCATAATTCGATACGCGTCCGAATGGTCGCAGCCTTTGTGCTGCTGGCAGCGATCATCGGTGGCGTATTCGCTGGCTCAGCCTTCTTCGTGATCGAGGAGATCGAGAAGCAACTGATCGATAAGCGTCTGGTTCGTGTATCCGAACTCTGGACTTCAGGTTTAAACAGCACAACGCAGCTGCAAGCGAGCGACCTGAGTTTCTTCGTCGGCCAGCAGATACCTCAGACATTGCAGGACTTGGGCCCTGGGACGCATGAGTTACGTCTGAATGGTCGGACATTGCACGTGTTGATCAGCGAGGCGGACGGCCAGCGCTATGCCGTAGTGGATGACCAAAGCGACTTCGAAGCGATCGAAGACCGTACCTATGTTGCCTTGAGCCTGGCATTTCTGGGCGGCCTCGCATTAGCGTTACTAATTGGGCGGGCCAGCGCAAGCAAGGTAATCCTACCCCTGACTGAACTCGCCTCTGCAGTTCAGGATGAGCAGCGAGAGGAAAAGCTTCCCGGGCTCGATGCAGCCGACGAGATCGGCGTACTGGCCCGAGCAATCGAGGATCGCACCAACCAACTTAGCCGGGCCCTCCAGCGCGAGCGTTGGTTCACCGCTGACGTCAGTCATGAATTGCGTAATCCGCTGACGATCCTGCTCGGCGCCGCGGAAGTTCTGGGGCGGTGTTTGAAGGATTATCCCAAATTGCTGACGATAACCGAGCGTATTCGGCATAACGCTGCGGACATCGCGCAACAAATGAGCGCCTTGTTGGAGCTGGCGCGGGTGCCCGAGAGTGCTCACCCGTTCCGTGTAGCCTTGCGCCCGCTGATTGAGCAGGAACTGCAACGCTACCAACTGCTGCAGGAAAAGCCCTTGGCAATCGAGTTCATCTCGACTGAAGACGTGATGGTTCCCGCCATTCCGGAGCTGGTTGCTATCGCGGTAAGCCACCTCTTACACGATGCCGGCGTGCATGCTGAAAAAGGCGCAATAACGGTCCGGCTGAACTCCAGCGGCATCGTAATTGAGGGGCGCGCAATTGTGGCCGCTGATGCCGTCGAGATACATCCGGCCGATGGACTTGCCCGTGACCACGACGCCACCGGCTTGAGCTTGTCAATCGTCAAGCGCGTGGCTGACCATTTGGGGTGGTCGGTGCACTACACGACCGCATCCGCGGAAGTTTGCCGATACGTCCTGGCATTCGACCTTAAGCGCAGCGGAGCGTCGCCGAACACGCGCTCGAGCTGAAAAAGGCAAGTACACGCCAGAAGATTCTGGTCCATCGCTGTCGTCCATGACATCCCTGCCCTGCGAAGGACTGGAGGCAGCTAAGCCGCCAGGAGGCCGGACCAGTAGCGACGCCGCGCGGAGGCGCCCAAAGGGCGCAACACTCAGCGAAACGGCGCACGCTGGCAAATCTGATGTAGCCACCTGGCGGCAGGTAAGACAAAGACCAGAGGCGGCTCGGCTATGCTCAGGAGAACTGAATCTGCTTCGCTCGCATCGCGCAGATCAGTCGTGGGCTGCCCGTGATGTCCCTGGAACGGGCCGCGTGGCAACCTCCCAGCCATTCCAGATGCCTGTCGGATGGTGGTCGCCTTGCGCAGCCTGCAATCGCTCGAAGCATTTCTCTGGAAGGTCGTGACCTGGCCCATTCACTTTCCGCGAACGCTCTGGCGAGTGCTACGCAACCCCATCGCCGTTTCGCTCTATACCCGACGACAGCTCCTGCAACAGCCTGACCGGCGCTTCAGCGGCATGCTCAGCCCACCGCTGATGCTGATCCTTTCCATCGTCCTTGCCCATCTCCTCGGCTTCGCCATACCGGATCGACCTTCTCCATGGGTCCCCGGCGAGCTGCTGACGCTGCTGGTACGCAGCTTCAGCTACGGCTTGTACGCGCTGATACCGGCCATGGCCATGCTGCGGGTGCGACGCGTCCGCGTGAGCCGCACCACCCTGCGCGAGCCGTTCTACATCCAGTGCTACCTGGCCTCCCCGCTTTCCATCCTGCTGATCGCGGCCAGCCTGCTGGCGGACATCCAGGTAGCCCTGGCGATGTTTCTCACCGCCCTCGCCTGCATCTGGTACTTGTTCTCGCAGATCGCCCTGTTGCGACGGTTCCTCGACTTGCCCCTGCTGCCAGCCACCTTCATCGCCATTTCCAGGTTTGTCGTCGCCACCCTGGTCGTCCTGGCCCTGATGGATCTGCTGCGGTCCGCATCCCTTACGCATGTCGCTTGACCAACAGAAGCCGATGTCCGGGTGCATAGCCGCTATCGGGACCCTGCCACCCTGCCCCACCGCCTCTTGACGCTGACGCGCTTACTGCTTCTCTTGTCCTGCCCGGGAAACAACGACTTGAATCGCGGCGTCGCCCGGGCAACGAAATCCGTCCCCTGGCGCATGATGAAACAGGCAGCGACGTCATGCCGCTCGGCGAAGGCATAGCCCTCATCTGGGCCGAGCACCATCGACACGGCAGACAAGGCATCGGCACGCAGCACCGAAGGATCGGCCACCGTGACTACCGCCAGCGCGTGCTCATCGAGGCCAGGCCCTATGCCGTGGGTTTCCGCATCGAGATTCCGCTGGCAATGCTCGCCCGCACGGTATTGCTGTGCATGGCGGCCAGCCATACCCCGCTGGAAAGCCCGTACAGCTTCGGTCTCGACGGCTAGCTCTTCACTGTTTTTTCATCGCCACCGATCCGGTCACCAGTCCCGATACGCGCGCCGGTCGCATCCTCTTCGGCGTGGCCATTGGCGCGCTGACTGAGCTGATTCGCGACTTCGGGCTTTATGCCGATGGTCGCTGCTTCGCCGTGCTGGCCGCCAACCTGCTGGTGCCACAGATCGACCGGATGGCACTGCGCATGCGGCAGCCGTGGTACACGGTGAAAACCTCGCACTGAGAACGGGCCCGGCCTCTCCTGTGAGGGAGAGGCCGGGCCCGTGTGAGCAAGCTCGCCAGTCGTGGTGATTGGCGCGTGGACATCGACCTCAGGTGGAAAGCGCGTTTAACGATGGTCCCGTCGAAGCGCTACTACCTGTTCAGTTCGTACGCGCACATGTTGACCGTCGAGGCCAGGTTCAGCGATTCGATGGCGCCACAACCGGGAATCGTGAACGGCTGGGCGTTGAGTGCGACCAGCTGCTCGCGGGGTACGCCACGTGCTTCATTGCCGAACAGGTAACAATCGAACGTCTTGAAGCTGGCGGATTGCAGGCGGTCGCCATTCATATCCAGGCAGGCGATGCGTTCGAAACGCGTGCGCAAGGAATCCAGTTCCACATCCAGTTCCATGGGCGCATGAAAAATTGCACCCATGCTGGACCGCACGACTTTGGGGTTGTACGGATCGACGCTGCCGGGACTGAGCAGGCAGCGAAAATTACCGAACCACGCCAAGGTACGCAGGATGGTGCCGAGATTGCCCGGGTCCTGAATTTCATGCAGGTAAATGGCGCGCTCGTTCCCGGTGGGTGCAGAAACCGGCGCGGCCATAGCCGACATGGGCACCAGGGCGATGATTCCCTGCGGTGTCTTGGTATCAGCGATATGCGCCATCTGGCGGTCGCTGATCACATGGGTTTCAAACGGGCTTTGCCACTGCTCGTAGGCGCCGCTTACATACAGCTGGCTGCGTTGCAGCAGCGGATTCTGCAAGGCCGCTTTCTGTAACTCCAGCAGCAGATGTTCGCCTTCCACCAGGAAATAACCGAGCTCGGCCCGGTATTTCTTCTGGTGGAGCTTCTTGATGTCGTCGAATTTCATCGATGCGTCGCTCAGTGGCTCTGCTCGGAGAGTATCGATTTGACCACCGCTTCAGCGACCTTGATGCCGTCCACGCCCGCCGACAGGATGCCGCCCGCATAACCGGCGCCTTCACCGGCCGGATACAGGCCCCGCAGGTTGAGACTTTGCAAGGTCTCGTGGTCGCGGGTAATGCGGACCGGTGAGGACGTTCGGGTTTCGATGCCGGTGAGCACCGCATCATCGCGATCAAAACCGCGGATCTGCTTGCCGAATGCCGGCAGCGCCTCGCGGATGGCCTCGATCGCATACTCCGGCAGCGAGGGCGCCAGATCACCCAGGCGCACGCCGGGTTTGTATGAGGGTTCCACCTCGCCAAATTCGCTCGACGGCACTCCACGAATGAAGTCACCCACCAACTGCGCGGGCGCACAGTAGTCGCTGCCGCCCAGTTCATAGGCGCGGGATTCCAGACGCTCCTGGAGCTCTACACCGGCCAGCGGGCCGCCTGGGAAATCCTGCTCCGGGCTGATACCCACGACAATGCCGGCGTTCGCATTGCGTTCGTTGCGCGAATACTGGCTCATGCCGTTGGTAACGACGCGCTCCGGCTCGGAGGTGGCCGCCACCACGGTGCCGCCGGGGCACATGCAGAAGCTGTAGACGGCGCGGCCATTCTTGGCGTGGTGCACCAGTTTGTAGTCGGCGGCGCCGAGCTCCGGATGGCCCGCGTATTTGCCCAGGCGGGCCTGGTCGATCATGCCTTGCGGGTGTTCGATGCGGAAACCCACGGCAAAGGGCTTGGCCTCGATGAACACGCCCTGGCGATGCAGCATGCGGAAGGTGTCGCGGGAACTGTGGCCCAGCGCCAGGACAACGTGGCGACTGCGGATCGTTTCGCCGCTGGCCAGCACCACACCCTCGAGCTGGCCAGCGTTGATCACCAGATCGGTGACCTTGGTTTCAAATCGCACTTCGCCGCCGAGGGCGATGATCTCCTCGCGCATGGCGGATACCACGCCGGTGAGACGGAATGTGCCGATGTGCGGCTTGCTCACGTACATGATCTCTTCCGGCGCGCCAGCCCGGACGAACTCGTGCATGACCTTGCGGGCGTAGAACTTCGGGTCCTTGATCTGGCTGTAGAGCTTGCCGTCCGAGAACAGGCCGGCACCGCCCTCGCCGAATTGCACGTTGGATTCCGGAGTCAGGACCTTCTTGCGCCACAGCGCCCAGGTGTCCTTGGTGCGGCGGCGTACATCCTTGCCGCGCTCCAGCACGATGGGTTTGAACCCCATCTGCGCAAGCAGCAGTGCCGCAAACAACCCGCAGGGACCAAAACCGACCACCAGAGGCCGCTCGCTCAGGTTGGCCGGTGCCTGGCCTACCGGATAGTAGTGGGTATCCGGGGCTGGACGGATATTGTGGTCATCGGCAAAGCGCGCCAGAACCGCCGCCTCGTCGCGGACCTCCAGATCGATGATGTAGATGAACAGGATGACGCTGCTTTTCTTGCGGGCATCGTAGCTGCGCTTGAACACGGTGAAGTTCAGCAGGTCGGCGTCGCTGATGTTCAGGCGTTTGACGATGGCCCCGCGCAGTTCATCTGCGGAATGATCGAGGGGCAGAGACAGTTCGGTGATGCGAATCATGGCGGTAATCCTGGCCGGTGAATCCGGCAAAGGAAGCAACAGGGGGAGGGAGTAAGGCGCGGATTGTACCCGCCGCCGCCCGCCCCTGTCAGGTCTGGCCTGATGGCACCCCGGATCGCGCTGCGCTGGCCGGCACCATGGCGGCCAATGGCTCAGGCCTGCATTGGAAACCGTGCGCAATCTGTTGAGGATCCGGGTACTGAACTTCCCGGCGGCTATCCCGCTCTCGGGCGGTCCCTACTGGCTGCGGGCCTGGTTGTTCTGGCGCAGCTGGCAGTTCGTCCATTGCGAGGAACAGGCTTACGAATCGCCACCAGGCCGAGGAGCCTGGGGCAAGGCACCGAGTCCAACCTGCACATCGGTGCCGCTGGCTGAGCGGCCCTCAGCCCTCCGTGGAAGACCTGGATCGAAAGACGAACAGCAACATGGCCAATACCGGGGGCAATGCCGATAGGCAAGCGAAAGAAGCCCAGCCAACGTGCTCGTAGATCGGGCTGGCAATCAGCGAGCCCAGCGCACCGCCCACGAAGATGCTGGTCATGTAGACCGCGTTCAGACGTGCCCGGCTTTGCGGGTCGAGGGCGTATACCTCACGTTGGCCAAGCACCATATTCAATTGCACTGCGAAGTCCAGCAACACGGCGCTGACAATCATCCAGAGCCAGCCGGCACCCGGCAGCGAGCCGGCCAGTAACGCCAGTGGTGCCAGTAGCAAGGCGACAGCCGTGCTGCGGGTGCCGTGCCCAGCATCGGCCAGGCGTCCAGCGATGGGCGCGGCGATGGCGCCAACCGCACCGACCAGAGCGAAAATCGCAACCTCGGTCTGGTTGAAGCCGAACTGGCGCACGAGTTCGATGGGAGCGATGGTCCAGAAGCTGCTGAAACTGGCGAACAGCAAGCCTTGGTAGAGTGCGCGTTCGCGCAACACAGCGTAGCGCCGGGCCAAGGCGAATACCGAGGCGATCAGCGACACGTAACCAGCCCGATGTGCGGGGTGCCGGTGTGGCAGCAACAGCCCCATCACCAGCGCCATCAGCGCCATCAAGGCCGCCGCGCTGAAGAACACGCCACGCCACCCGAAGGCCTCGGTCAGTGTGCTGGCCAGCGGACGCGATAGCAGGATACCGAGCAGCAGACCGCTCATGATGTTTCCCACCACGCGGCCGCGAGACTCTTCCGGGGCCATGTGCGCGGCCAGTGGCACGAGTATTTGCACCGCGACCGACGTCAGGCCGATCAGCAGCGAGCAGATGAGGAACAGTGAAGGGGTATGGCTAAGCCCAGCGGCAGCCAGACACAGGGCGGCGGCAAGGGTAAAGCCCACCAGCAGCCGCCGGTTCTCCAACAGGTCTGCCAGGGGTACCAGGAACAGTAACCCCAGGGCGTAGCCGAACTGGGTCAGGGAGACGATCAAGCTGGCGTGAGCCTTAGAAAGGCCAATCGAAGGAGCAATCAGCTCCACGATCGGCTGCGCGTAATAGAGATTGGCGACTACTGCGCCGCAGCAGAACGCCAGAAATAGCACCAGGGAGTTGGACAACGCGGACGGTGCGACGGCTGACGCCGTTCCGGTGTCGGCAGTTGCGGAGTTGGCAACGGTCATGGCGGTACCTCGTCGGGTGGGTTGAGAGTTGGCGCCAGACTAGGGCCTGCCCCGGCCGGGGAGAATCCGGCCACGGCACAACACACCTATGCGATTTGCGCAACGCCGCCCCGTCCGCAACGCTGCGATTCCCTATCGCACCCGCAAGGAATGACTGCACGCTGTGGGGTATGTGCCGGGCACGGTTCGCTTTTCCCGTGGGAGCGAATTCATTCGCTGAGCAGGCCGAAGGGCTGCCCTTCGAGGCTGCAGGGTGCAACGGTGTTGCCCTTGGCGAATGAATTCGCCCCCACGCATGGTTCCCATCAGAAAGCGAAGCAGGAACAGCCCAGCGCGCCCCAGAAGCCCTGGTAATCACTCACCGGCACACTCGACTGGCGCGCCCGCTCGTGGCTGTGGGCATGCACGGCGCAGGCACCGACGCACTGGTGCACCTGGGCGGCGAGTGGCGCGGCGGGCTTCCAGTGGCCGGGCACCTTGGCCACCGGCGACCATTCGGGCAGCACCGGCACCTGCGGCGGGCCGAGCTTGTCGAACTCGGCGGCGGCATGGACCACCTTGCCGTCGACTATGGTCAGCACCGACTCGATCCACTTGATGGCTTCTTCCTCGACGCTGAAGAAATCCGCCGACAGGGCCGCCACATCGGCCAGTTGGCCCACCTTGATCTGCCCCTTCTTGCCCTGCTCGCTGGAGAACCAGGCGCTGCCATGGGTGAACAACTCCAGGGCGGTGGCGCGGGACAGGCCCTGGGGATACAGCTCCAGGCCGCCCACGGTCTTGCCGCTGACCAGCCAGTAGAGCGAGGTCCAGGGGTTGTAGCTGGACACCCGGGTAGCGTCGGTGCCGGCGCCCACCGGCACGCCTTCGGCGAGCATGCGCTGGATCGGCGGGGTCTGCTCGGCGGCCTTGGCGCCGTAGCGGTCGACGAAGTACTCGCCCTGGAAAGCCATGCGGTCCTGGATGGCGATGCCGCCGCCGAGGGCGCGGACCCGCTCGATGTTCTTCGGCGAGATGGTTTCGGCGTGGTCGAAGAACCAGGGCAGGCCGTTGAACGGGATGTCGCGGTTGACCTTCTCGAACACGTCGAGCATGCGCGAGATGGATTCGTCGTAGGTGGCGTGCAGGCGGAACGGCCAGCGCTGTTCCACCAGGTGGCGGACCACCGGTTCCAGCTCCTGCTCCATGCTCGGCGCGAGATCCGGACGCGGTTCGAGGAAGTCCTCGAAGTCGGCGGCGGAGAACACCAGCATCTCGCCGGCGCCGTTGTGGCGGAAGAAGTCGCTGCCGTCGCCCGGTTTCACCACCTTGCTCCAGTTCTTGAAGTCGGTGAGTTCTGCCTTGGGCTTCTGGGTGAACAGGTTGTAGGCGATGCGCACGCTCAGCTGACCCTGGTTGGCCAGTTCCTGGATCACCTGGTAGTCGTCCGGGTAGTTCTGGTAGCCGCCGCCGGCATCGATCGCGCTGGTCAGGCCCAGGCGGTTGAGTTCGCGCATGAACTGGCGGGTGGAGTTGACCTGGTACTCCAGCGGCAGCTTCGGCCCCTTGGCCAGGGTGGCGTAGAGGATGGTGGCGTTGGGCCGGGCGATGAGCATGCCGGTGGGGTTGCCGTTGCCGTCGCGCTGGATTTCGCCGCCGGGCGGGTTGGGGGTGTCCCTGGTGTAGCCCACCGCCTTCAGCGCGGCACGGTTGAGCAGCGCGCGGTCGTACAGGTGGAGGATGAACACCGGCGTATCCGGCGCCGCGCGGTTGATCTCTTCCAGGGTCGGCATGCGCTTCTCGGCGAACTGGAATTCGTTCCAGCCACCGACCACCCGCACCCACTGCGGGCTGGGGGTGCGCTCGGCCTGGTCCTTGAGCATGCGCAGGGCGTCGGCCAGGGAGGGCACGCCTTCCCAGCGCAGTTCGAGGTTGTAGTTGAGGCCGCCGCGGATCAGGTGCAGGTGCGAGTCGTTGAGGCCGGGAATGACGGTGCGCTGCTTGAGGTCGATGACCTGGGTGGCGTCGCCGCGCAGGGCCATCGCTTCGGCGTCGGTGCCGACGGCGAGGAAGCGGCCGTCCTTGATGGCCACGGCGCTGGCGGTGGGTTTCTCGCGGTCGACCGTGTGGAAGCGGCCGTTGAACAGGATCAGGTCAGCGGACATGGAACCCCCTGAGGTGGCATGGGCGGAGCCGGCGGCGCCGGCGAAAGGCAGTGCGGACCAGAGTGCGCCAGCGGCGCCCAGCACGGTGCTGGCGGCGAGGAACTGGCGGCGGCCGTTGCTGGTTGGGTCTTCGTTCATTGTGTTCCTCCAGCGCGCAGCCAGCCGGAGAACAAGCGCGTTGCCGCTGGCATGAACAGATAGACGACCAGCAGCACGATGCTGGCGGTGATCACCACGTTGCTCGCCACATAACCCCCGAGCCAGGGCTGCAGCTTGAACAGTGGCTGCCAGAGCAGCGGCACCAGCAGCGCCAACGGCAGGATGACCAGGAACGTGACGCAGGCCTGTTTCCAGCGTGGTGGCTGGTAACTGTTGAACGGAGTGAACCAGAACTCTGCGTCGTTGTAGACCAGTGGGTGGTCACCCTCCTCCAGTAATGGCTGCACTTCCGCGATCAGCGCCGCACGTTCGGCTGAGTCGATCCACGCTTGCAACTGGGAGGCCTGGGCAAAACGCACCACGGTAGTAAAGGTATCTCCCCCGCCGTCAGGACGAATGACGTTCACGCCGAGGTGGCCCGGCTGGTGCCGGGCTGCCTTGACGGCCCTACGTAGCCACCCTTCGTATTGTCCCAGCGTGCCGCTGCGCACCTTGTGCTGGATAACCAGAGTCACCACGCTGTTCAGGTCAATGGCATCGGTGCCCATATGCGTCCCGTAGGTTCGTCCGTCGATGTCGCCCACTATGGCTTCCCCTGTAGCTCCGGGATTGGACGCATGTGCTGCAACGGCTCCGCCTTCGCGAACTCGCGTTAACCAGGTTTAACCTCCATTAACTGGCGGTCCGCATCGCCTCCCCCAAAGATCGGTTCCAGGTATTCGGAGCAGGGAGAGGACGAGAATGCTGCAGACCACTATCGCAACCGCAAGAGCGACTGCCACGCCAGTCCAGCGCAGCCTTGCATCCTGGCAACGTGAACATGCCCAGACACTATTGATGGAGCACCTGGATATCGGTATCGATGTGACCACCGTGGCCGCCCGGTGCGGCCTGTCGCGCAGCGACTTCAGTCGCAAGTTCAAGGTCAGCACCGGATATTCGCCGCAGGCCTGGCTGCGCCTGCAGCGAATCGAAAAGGCCAAGCACCTGCTTACCGACGCGCGGCTTTCACTGGCAGAAATCGGACTGGAATGCGGGTTCTGCGACCAGGCTCACTTCTGCCGGATCTTCACCCGCCTGGAAGGCATCACACCGCTGGGCTGGCGGCGCCTGGCGGGCTGAGAATGTAAGCGCGAGCGATGTTGGGTACCCGGTAAGCTAAACCGCGCTCGCCCTGCTCCACCATCAGGAGCGATTTGTCCGCCAGTTGGTGCACCGCGGCGAATATGCATTCGGGGCATAGACGGGCGTCATCCAGCAGGTCCACCGCTGCGTCCAGCGTGAACGCGCCTCTCATACGGGCCAGCAGGCGCAGGCACAGCTGCTCGCTAGTGCTCAATTGGCAAAAGCTCCAGTCGTAGGTGGCACGCAAGCTTTGCTGACGTGCCGGGGCGGTACGCCGTCCCGGCATCTGCAGGTGGTACTGGGTGTCGAGCAGCGCCGCCAGTTCGACGAGCCCGAGAACGCCCACCTGCCGGGCGGCTATCTCGATGGCCAGTGGAATCCCGTCCAGCCGCCGACAGATTTCGATGATGGCCCGGACTTGAGCTCGGCGCAGTTGAAGGCGCTGCGAAACTTCGCGGGCACGCTGCATGAACAACTGCACCGCTGAACAAGCCATGGCCTGTTCCAGCGACAGCTCAGTGGTCTTTGGAACGTCCAGAGGTGGCAGGCGCAGAACGTGCTCGCCTTCGGCGCGCAGCGGTTCGCGGCTGGTGGCCAGCACGTGCAGTGCCGGATGCAGACGTAGCAGATGCTCCACCGCTTCTGCGCAGACTCTCGCCAGGTGTTCGCAATTGTCGAGCAGCAGCAACGCAGGTTGCCCCGTCGGCTCACCGAGCATGCGCGCGAGGGTATGGTGCAGCGACACTCCGTCAGGGTCCTTCGACAGGTCGAGAAAACAGGTCAGGGTGAAATGCGCCCGAACCTTGTCGGCGACGTGGATCGCCAGTGAAGTCTTGCCCATGCCGCCCGGCCCTACCAGCGTCAGCAGGCGGGTGCGAGGCAGCTCCGCAATCAGGTGCCGGATGAAGTCGTCGCGCCCAACCAACCCCATCAACGACACTGGGAGATTGCTCAGCTGCGACTCTCGCAGCTGCGTCGCCGGCGACGCTGCCAGGGTCTCCACCACACCGATGAATCCGTATCCACGCAAGGGCACATTGGTGATGTAGCGTTCGCCGGTTCGTCCCTCGCCCAGCGCCCGGCGCAAGGCAGCAATGTGCACCCGCAGATTGATCTCCTCAACCACGGTTGCTCCCCAGACCTGCGCGATGATGGTGTCTTTACTGATGATCTCGCCGGGCCGCGTGATCAACACCTGGAGGATGTCCAGGGCGCGGCTTCCGACGCGCACAGGCCGGTCGCCCTGCAACAACCGGCGCTTGTACGGGTAGAAGCGGAAGCTCCCGAACTGCAGGATGGTCTCAGTGCCGAAGTCTATGTTTACACTCATCTGCCATGCGTCTCTCTTGTCGGCGGATCGCTCTAAACCGTGGCCTTCAGGCGACGCCGCAACCTACGGGCGGATGCTTTTCATCGAAGTTGAAGAGATATTGGCGCCCCCCGGATGACAGCGCAATTCAGCCAGGGGGAAGGATTCGGCCAATCTGGATGCGCGAAACGGTCAAGCTCAATTGAAGTGCTGGCGGTACTGGCTCGGGGTCATGCCGATACGCTCGCCGAATACCGTGCGCATTTGCCGGGCACTGCCGAAGCCGCTGCGAAAGGCCACCACCTTCAGAGGCAAATCACTACTCTCAAGCAACTTGCGGGCATGGTCGATGCGCGCGTTCTGAACGTACTGCATGGGTGTGAGCTTCACTTCGCGCTGGAACGCCCGTGCGAAGTTGCGCGGACTCATCGCCACCAGTTCGGCCAGCCGATTGACCGACAGCGGCTCGTCGATATGGTCCACCACGTAGGCCTGGGCCTGGGCGATAGCCGAGCCGTCACGCACAACAGCCGCCAACAGCGGTCCATAGGGGTTCTGGCCACCCTGGCGCTTCATCACGACCAGCAGCACCTTGGCCACTTCCAGTGCCACCTCCTTGCCGTGGTCCTCGGCCACCACGGCCAGTGCCATGTCGATGCCGGCCGTGACGCCACCCGAAGTGATCAGGTTGCGGTCGACGACATAGATCTGCTCAGCCTCGACCCGAGTGTCCGGAAATCGCGCAGCCAACCGCGCCAGATAATTCCAGTGGGTAGTGCAGCGATGCCCGTCGAGCAGCCCCGCCTCACCGAGCAGGAAGGTACCCGTGCAAATCCCTCCGTAACGCCGTGCACTGCGCGCTGCGTCGGGCAACCAGGCGGTGAGCACCGCGCATGGGGCGTTGTACGCACCCGGCCCGCCCGGCACCAACAGCAGATCGACGCTGGCCGGAAGTTCTTCCAGGCGCAGATCCGCCAGGAGATTCAGCCCGCTGGAGGCCCGCACGCTGCCGCCATCCACCGCGGCGGTCAGCAGCCGGTAATGGCACTCTGGCGGCAAAAAGCGGTTGGCCATTGAGAACACCTCCAACGGCCCCGAAACATCAAGCGCCAGTACATCGCCATAGAGCACCATTACCACCGTCTTCATCGAACCACCTTTCCTGCAGTCACACACTCCGGGCCTTTGGCAGAATTGCGCCGCCCGCGTCTTGGGAAGCCAATCTACCTAACCCATCCGACAGCGAATAGAACGTTTGCACCCTTGTCTGCACAGCGTGCCGAGCACATCGGTCCAAGAAATGCCTTGCCGCCGGAATCCATAGTTTCAGCGTCCCGTCGGCCCCAGGCCGGCGATTCCTCGCTCTGGAACTGCGCACACCACCCAAGGAGATACGCCCATGGCCACCGCTTCCGCCGTTCCCGGCAAGACCCTGCTGACTCCCACCGACCACACCCTGATCATGATCGACCACCAGTCGCAGATGTCATTCGCTACCAAGTCGATCGACGCGGTGACCCTGCGCAACAACGCCGCGCTGGTTTCCAAGTCGGCCAAGGAATTCGGTGTTTCCACCATCCTCACGACGGTAGCCGAGAAGAGTTTTTCGGGCCCGATCTTCGATGAAATCAAGTCGGTATTCCCGGATCACAAAGTCATCGACCGTACCAGCATGAATACCTGGGAAGACCCGCGCATCGCCGTTGAAGTGAACAGGTTCGGCAAGCAGAAGATTGTCCTGGCCGGCCTGTGGACCTCGGTGTGCATCGTCGGCCCGGCGCTGTCCGCGCTGGACCAGGGCTTCGAGGTCTACGTGATCGCCGACGCTTGTGGCGACGTTTCCACCGAAGCCCACGAGATGGCGCTGCAGCGCATGATCCAGCTTGGCGCGCGCCCCATGACCTCGCTGCAATACCTGCTTGAACTGCAACGCGACTGGGCCCGTGGCGAGACCTACGACCAGACCGTGAAGACCTCCATTGAGCATGGCGGCGCCTACGGCCTGGGCCTGATCTACGCCAAGACGATGTTCAATGCCAGCGAAGGCCACTGAGCCCGAGCGGGGAGCGGCTCTGCCGCTCCCTTCATCAGAATGCTTTCCTGCACGCCCGCGCTTTCTCTTCATCCCCCCCGTTCCGACGAGGCCTTCCACAACAGCGCCAGATTCGTCAGCAGGGCCAACCCGATGGCAGCGCCAGCGACCGCGAATGAGCCGGCGCGACGGGCTAGCGCGCCTCTGGCCCCAGCGCGCTCCCCTGCCCTACGACATCCGGCTGGTACCCCATGAGGATGCGCGCCACCCAGCCCGGGTGCGGGCGGTGACCGACGCCCTTGCCCAGGCGGAAACAGCCCGGCGCCTGAGACTTGGACGCCCGTGCTATGCCGGCACCTGCATGAACTGGATCATGCGCTCGCGCAACCAGCGCTCGGCCGGGTCGTTGTCATGGGCTGAACTCCAGGCCATCGACAGCTCCGCCGGCCTGATTTCCAGCGGGGCATCCTCGGCACGCAGGCAGCTGTCTTCCACCAAGGTGCAGGCAGCGTAATCAGGCACGGTGGCGATCATCTCGGTATTGCGCAGCAATGCGCGCAGGCTGCCGAACTGGGGCACCGCGAGCACCACGCGGCGACTGCGGCCGATGCGCTCCAGGTCAAGGTCTATTGCCCCGTTCAGGTCCCCGGAGAACGACACCATCACATGGGGCCGCGCGCAGTACTCCTCCAGTGTGAGCGGACCGGGACGGCTGTCGGCGCGCAATACCTTTACACCGATATCGCGCAGTTTGCGGCGCTTGGCGTTGGCCGGCAGGTCGGTGGTGTAACTCACGCCGACCGTGATTTCACCCGAGGACAGCAGGGACGGCATCAGCAGGTAGTTGGCGCGGCGCACCACGACGACGATGTTCGGCGCCTCTTCCTGCAACCTGGCGAGCAGCGCCGGAAACAGACCGAACTCGGCGTCGTCGGACAGGCCAAGGCGAAAGGTGTTGCTGCTGTTGGCCGGGTCGAAGGTTCTGGCCCGGCTCACTGCGGCGGAAATCACATCCATCGCCGGGCATAGCTCTTCGAATATGTGCAGCGCCCGTGATGTGGGCTCCATGCCACGGCCACTGCGCACCAGCAGCGGGTCGTCGAACAGGTCGCGCAGGCGGCCCAGGGCGGCGCTGACGGTGGACTGGGTTATGAAGAGTTTTTCGCCGACGCGGGTCAGGTTCCGTTCGATCATCAGAGACTCGAAGATCACCAGCAGATTCATGTCCAGGCGGCGCAGGTCGTTTCGGTTCATGGTCCATCGTTCCCAAGACTGACGCGTCAATCGAACACACATGCGGGCGCATTTCCAGTACCGGTGTGCTCGGCCGCAGCACAAGGCAACAACGACCACCTGCAGTGAGATGGATTTGACGTTGGCTCAGCCGTGCAGCGGGTAATCAGTGTAACCACGATGGTCGCCACCGAAGAAACTCGCCGGATCGGGCGCGTTGAGTGGCAGGCCTTCGCGCAGGAGACGCGGCAGATCCGGGTTGGAGATGAAGGGCCGCCCGAAGGCGATCAGGTCTGCCCGGCCACTGGCGTCGGCTGGAATAGCTTCTGGGTCATTTGGGATGCTCGGCTTCAGGTAGGAAATCAGCTCGCAAATTGAGCTGGCAGGCGGTGGAACAGGAGGTGGTCGCCAATCTCGCGGCCGTGGTCGTAGAGGCTTCGGGCGAGCGCGACCTGTGGCAGCTCCCGGCGCACCAGGGACTTGTCCGGGGCGTTCGGAAATCGCCCGAGCGCCCTCACCAGCGTCAGCGCGTTGCTCGCCGCCTTTGATGTGCTGGCGGCCGTGTGTGGACGGGGAATGGCGGCGGCATCGCCGGGTAGAAGAACGCGTCGATCCACCATCCGCGCCATGGCGAGATCGCGAATGGCCTGGACGAAAGGCGCCCGCGTGACCTGCACCACCGCACGGAATGGCGGCGGATCACGGTAACCACTTCAGGTTGCAGCACGATGCCACCACCCCGGCGGTCCAGGTCGTGGACCGAACGTTCGAAGATGCCGACGTTCCAACCGATGCGGCGCAGCAGGTTGCCGGCGAACAGGCCGCCCAGGGAACCGCCTATGATCAGCGCGCGACGCGCGGATTGCAGTGGGATGTTCAGGTCCGGCATGGTTTCGTCCTCCAGTGGGGAGGCAATTTATGCTTGACTCCGTTGTTTGATAATCCAGCAGAATCGGGCAACTTCGTTGCGGATGACGCAAAGGTGGATACATGGACAGTTTTGCTGCACTCAAGGCGTTCGTCGCTACCGTAGAGGCCGGTGGCTTCGCGTCGGCCGGTCGGCAGATGGGAGTGGCGACCTCCTCGGTCACCCGGCAGGTGGATGCCCTGGAACACCATCTGGGCACGCGGCTGCTCAATCGCTCGACCCGGCGGGTAACGCTTACAGGCGCAGGGGAAAGCTACTACGAGCACGCAGTGCGCCTGCTGGCCGACCTGGAAAGCGCCAACCTGGAAGTCAGCGAAGCGGAAGGACCGCCTCGCGGGCAGCTCCGCGTCAGCCTGCCGGTTGCCTTCGGGCAGTTGCACATCGCCCCTGGCCTGCAGGCTTTCCATGAGCGCTACCCCGGCATCACCCTGGATCTGGTGCTGTCGGACGATGTAGCTGACCTGGTGGAACAGCGGCTCGATCTCGCCATTCGCCTGGGTGGCGTGGATTCACCCCATGTCGTGGCCCGGCGCATGGCGCCACATCGACGCTTGCTCTGCGCCAGCCCGGACTACCTGCGCCGCCACGGCGTCCCCGGCTCCCCCGCCGACCTCGCGCACCATGCCTGCCTGACCTTCGCCTACGCGCGTGGCAGCCGGCTGTGGCACTTCAGCGGGCCCAGCGAAGAATGCGTGCACGTGAGCGGCCCCATACGCGCCAATAATTCGCAGGTACTGCGCGAAGCTGCACTCAACGGCATGGGCCTGATCCTGATGGCCAGTTGGCTCCTGGGAGAGGACATCGAGGCCGGCAGGCTGCAGGTGGTTCTTCCGCAATGGAAGGCCGGGCTCGACAACGAGGACGGCGGCGTGCACGCCCTGTATCTGCCGAATCGGCGCAACTCGAAGAAGGTCCGCGCGTTCATCGACTTCTTTGTGGAGCGCTTCGGCGATCCTCCTTACTGGGACCACTCTTCCCCCTGAAACACCCGTCAGACCGGTCGCTGGAGTGCCCTCGGCAAACCAGCCGACCCCAGCGAAATACCTGCCCCAGAGGTGCAAAAGTGCTTGAAGAAATCGCATCGATGCACAAGTCCAGCGACGTCCCACCGGCCCACGCCAAAGGAGTTGGCCCGGCCAGCTCCCCACTCGTCGCCGGTCAGTACTCGATCCTGCGTAACCGCGACAGCAACCCGGACCCGAACAAAGTCCTGGACATCCCCTGCAGCGATAGCTTCTCGGTCATCGTCCAGCTCGAAGATTTCGCCTCCCACCGTTTGTGGCGTGGCGGGCAACTGGCCTACAAGGGCGGCCATGTCAGGGAGAGCACCTCCATCGCCTACCTTGGGGACGAGGTGAGATGTCAGCACTTGGCCGCCTATGACAACCTGCGCATCAACCTTCCGCGCACGCCGCTCGAAGACATGCTGTACGAGGAAGGTGTCAGCAGACGCATTGCCTTGAATTGCCCGCCCGGGACCCTTGATCCGGTCATCTATCACCTTACCCAGTCATTGCTGCCCGCCCTGAAGATGCCCAGCAAAGTGAACCAGCTGTACGTCGACCAGGTGATGCTCGCGCTGTGCACCCACATCAGCTCGCATTACGGGAACGTCACCCACTGGCAGGAACCGGTGAAGGGGCTGTCGGCGTGGCAGATGAGACGAGCCGAGGAGCTGATTGCCCATCACCTGGCAGACGGCATTTCAGTGACTGAACTGGCACAGGAGTGCTCGCTCTCCCGTAGCTATTTCACGCGCGCTTTCAAGCGAAGCACCGGCATGGCTCCCCATGAATGGTTGCTGAAGATGCGCGTGGATAAAGCCAAGCAACTGATGCTGCACTCCCGGCTCAACCTGTCACAGATCGGCCTGGACTGCGGTTTTGCGGACCAGTCCCACTTCTCCAGGATCTTCCTCAGGCTCACAGGCACCTCCCCGTCCAGATGGCGACGTTTTCATCGGCCGGGCAATCCGGACTGACGGGGCCATCGCTCGAACGGCGATTCCAATCCAGCACATCGATACAAGACGCGAAGGGGTGCTTCGCTCATCGTCAGGGTTTCAATCCATCCTGGAAGATGACGCCATGCATCGCTCTTCAATCGACTGGGCCCTGCTGTTCCTGCGTGTATCCGGCTGCCTGCTCCTGCTCGGCGTCCATGGCTTGCCCAAGTTGCTGAATTTCAGCCACGAGCTGACCGTCATCGAGGACCCGCTCCACCTCGGTGCCTGGCCCACGCTGAGCCTGGCGATCCTTGCGGAAGTATGGTGCCCGCTATTGATCATCCTCGGTCTGCTGACGCGGCTGGCTTGCCTCCCGATCCTGGCAGTGCTGCTGGTTTCGTTGTTCATCGTGCATCCGGAATGGAGCCTGGCCGAAGGACAGTTCGCCTGGTTGCTGCTGATCATCTTCGTCACCGTGCTCATCGCCGGACCGGGCCGCTTGTCCGTCTGCGGCAGGTTGTTGGAGCGCAGGCCATCGGCTGCGTGGATATCCTGACTGCCCAGCCTGTTCTGGAGCCGCTTCATGCCCACGCCGCGGAAATGCCTTGTCTTGTTTGCCCCCCTGATCGGGATACTCGATGCCCACGCGGAACCAGTACCCGATGCGCTGGAAACGCCAGGCTGGTCGCTGCTCACCCGCAATTACTTCCTGCATAACAACTTCCGCAGCGATTCGCCCAGCGGCCAAAACTACCGCCAGGAATGGGCACAGGGCTTGATTGGCGAAGTACGCTCCGGCTTCACGCCGGGCGCCGTCGGGTTGGGTGTCGATGGCCACGGGTTTCTCGGGGTGAAGCTCGACGGCGGTCGCGGTCATGCAGGCACCGGACTGTTGCCCCGCGACGACGACGGTCGCAGCGCCGATGATTACTCGAGCGCTGGTGCCAGCCTGAAGCTGCGGGTGGGGCGAAGCCAGTTGAAGTACGGCGAAATGACCGTCGAAACGCCGGTATTCGATACCGGAGACAAGCGCCTGCAGCCTGAGTACGCCACAGGTTTCCTGCTCGACAGCCTCGAAGTGGAGGACCTGCGCATCCAGGCCGGCCGCTTCACCGCCTTCAAGAACCAGGACTCCAGTTCGGGCCATGACGACTTCAGCGGCTATGGCGCGACCACAAGAGGCCGTGCCATTGGCCTGGCGGGCGTGGACTACACACCGCCGGGCCCTTTCAGCGGCGCCCTCTATGGGGCGCAACTGGACGACACCTGGCGCCAGGGTTACCTCAACCTGCGCCTGCAGCAGGATCCCGTGCTGCTCGACGCCAACCTCTACCGGACCCTCGACCAGGGTGCCGCGAACGCCGGCGCCATCGACACCCAGGCCTACAGCTTGTCGGCCAAGTACCTGGCCGGCGCACAGGCCTTCACCCTCGCCTATCAACGCATCGTGGGGGACACGCCCTTCGATTTCGTTGGCGGCGACTCCATCTACCTGGCCAACTCCATCAAGTACGCCGACTTCAACGGCCCCGAGGAGCGCTCCTGGCAGGCCCGCTACGATCTCGACCTGGCCCTGCTGGGGATTCCTGGCCTGACCTTCATGGCTCGCTACGTCCGCGGTCGCGACATCGACGGCACCAAGGCCCCGCCCGGCGGGGCATACAACCCCTTCGATCCGGCCACCGGCAGTTTCGTACCGCTGCAGGGCCGAGACGGCAAGCATTGGGAGCGGGACATCGACCTGCGCTATCGAGTGATGTCAGGTGCCGCCAAGGATCTCTCGATCAACCTCTCCCATGTCAGCCACCGGGGTAACTCGGCTCAGGCAGGCGATGACATCGACCGCCTCTACCTGATCCTTGAATATCCGCTCAAGGGCGGGCTGTAGCGAAGACGTTACCCCTCCCTGGACTGGATTGAGACTTCCGTTCTCCTTCTGCCTGGGGGAAATGACCGATGACGTTGCCAGGGTCACGTCACGATCGCGTGCTCGACGAGTCCGGAACAGGCGCGCGGGCCGGATCCAGATCAGAGGACCGATGACGCTCGGGAACCTGATCCGTCTCGTCCCCCCAGGTGCGATTGACGCGCCTGCCACGTATTACCGCTGGCCTTTCGGCTATCTCCTCGGCCCAGCGAACCACGTGCGTGTATTCATGAGCGGAGAGGAATTCGGCGGCCGAGTACAGGTGTCCCCGCACCAGCTGACCGTACCAGGGCCACACGGCCATATCGGCGATGGTGTAGGTGTCGCCTGCCAGGTATCGCTGGCCGCCTAGCCGGCGGTCCAGGACATCCAGCTGCCGCTTCACCTCCATGGCAAAGCGATTGATCGGATACTCGAGTTTCTCGGGGGCGTAGGCGTAGAAGTGCCCAAAGCCCCCTCCCAGGTAGGGTGCCGCCCCCATTTGCCAGAACAGCCAATTCAAGGTTTCCGTACGACCTGCCGGGTCGGTGGGCAGGAACCGGCCAAACTTTTCCGCCAGGTAGAGCAGGATAGATCCTGACTCGAAAACACGGATGGGCGAACCCGAACTGTGGTCCACCAGCGCGGGAATCTTCGAATTGGGATTGATCTCGACGAAGCCGCTGGAAAACTGTTCGCCTTCAGTGATGCGGATCAGCCACGCGTCGTATTCCGCGCCGTCGTGCCCCAGTGCCAGCAACTCTTCCAGCAGGATGGTGACCTTCACCCCGTTGGGCGTAGCCAGTGAATAGAGCTGCAATGGATGCTTGCCCACCGGCAGTTCCCTCTCATGGGTTGGACCGGCCACGGGACGGTTGATGCTGGCGAACTCGCCGCCGGACGGGGCAAGGTGCTGCCACACCCTGGGAGGGACATAAGGTGTCTTGGTCATGGGATGGACCTCATGGTTGGCTCAAACCGATCACGCGTCTGGCCACGGCCGGTGCACGGATCGAGTCGGGATGAATATGGTCTCGCGGAGTCTGGGCCTCCAGCCTTCCTCGCATGTCAGGCGAGGCTTCCTCACGGGGAGCTGCCGCTGGCCGCTGCTAGCGCCGCCCATGCCTTCCAGCGTATTGATAATCAAGTTGAATGGCTTCCACCACCGCGTAACGGAAGCCCGACCAGGCACCTGGGTTGATCGCCGGCCGCGGTCACTCGGGTAACCCGGCCAGGCGCAATCCATCGGCGAGCAGCGCAAGATCCTCTGCCCGTTGAATCGGCAACCAGTCCCTCAGCTTCGAAATACGCAAAGACGGATCCAGCGCCTGCAACCGCTGCATCGCCAGCTTCGCCTTGTCCATTCGCCCACTGTGCGCATGACTGGCGGCCACCAGCGCGGCCGCAGCCAGCAAGCTGGGCAGGTTTCCCAGCGCCCTCTCCGCCCAGTCCGTAGCGGTATCGAAGCGCCCGGCGAAGAAGTGCGCGAGGGCCATCCCCACCTGCATCCTGAACATCTCCGGATCCAGCGGACTCAAGCGCGTGGCATGGGTCAGGTTATCGATCGCGGCGTCAGTTTCTCCGCGAAGCGCCCGCAGGATACCGCCCAGGTACCAGGCGGGAGCGAGGTTGGGATTGAGCAGGCGTGCCCTGTCGATCAGTGCGATACCGCCATCGAGATCGCCGGTGAGATGGGCCAGCGCGTGCCCGCCACGGGTCAGCGCCACCGCATCGTCACGGCCCAGCTCGACCGCCAATCGCGCAAGCCGGGCACCTTCGGCAATTTCTCGCGTTCGGTCGCTCATCCAGCCATTCAATTTGCGCCAGAAGTGGCACCAGGCGGCCATGCCGTAGGCCGAGGCAAACTCCGGATCGAGCTCGATAGCCTTGTAGAACAACGGTAGCGCTTCCTCGATGGCTTCCCGGGTGCCGTTGTGCAGTTTCGCCATTCCGCGCAGGTAGTAGTCGTAGGCGTCCAGGCTTTCCGTGGGTTTGCGCTTGGCGCGCTCGATTTCCGCCCGCTCGAGCTGCGGCGCGATAGCACCGACGACGCTTTCGGCGATCTGATCCTGCAGGTCGAAGAGGTTGTCGAGCGTTCCTTCGAATCGCTCCGCCCAGATATGCATCCCGATCGTCGCGTCGATGAGTTGCCCGGTGATGCGCACCTTGTTCCCGGACTTGCGCACGCTGCCTTCCAGCACATAGCGCACACCGAGCTCCTGGCCGACATCCTTGATCTCAACCGCCCTCCCCTTGTAGGTGAAGCTCGAATTGCGCGCGATGACGAACAGCCAGCGGATGCGCGACAGAGCGGCGATGATGTCCTCCACCACGCCGTCGGCGAAATAGTCCTGCTCCGAGTCCCCGGCCAGGTTCTGGAACGGCAGGACGGTAATGGATGGCTTGTCCGGCAGGACGAGCACGGACGGTGGCGTTTCCTTCGGTTCGGCGGGTACGGGACCGTCGATGCCTGGCCCTTCGGGCTGTCGAGCTTGCCCCGAATCACCAGCCTTGATCTCGCCGACGAAGCGGTAACCCTTGCGGGCAACCGTCCGAACAAGGCGCTGCTCCTCACCGGTATCGCCGATAGCCTTGCGAACCGCATTGATGTGGCTGGTGATCGTCGACTCCGAGACGATCCGGCCGCTCCACACCGCCTGGAGCAGGTCGTCCTTGCTGACGACGCGATCGCGATTCCTGACCAGATGCAATAACAGATCGAAGACCTGTGGCCCGACGGCCACGACTTGCCCGCGCAAGGTCAACTCCCGGCGCCCCTGATCGAGAACGTAGTCTCCAAATAAGAATTGCAAAATCAGGTTCCCCTGGATGAGTGCCTTCGGTTCCGTGTCCGAGGCGGCTGGCGATTGGAAGCTGATATAGATAACACGGCAGCGAGTAACTGGCTGTACCGTCCACGACAAGGACGTCCCTGGACGAAAAACCAAGCTTCCCAGAAGGACAACTCAAGGCCTGCACAAGGACTTCCCTGAAGCACGCGCGCACTCTCCCTCTACACAGACGGCAACGGTTGCCGTCGGTAGAAGCGGAGAGAAACCATGAAGATCGTCGTCATCGGAGGCACCGGCCTCATCGGCTCGAAACTTGTGAAGAACCTCCGCGAGCGCGGCCATGACGTGCTCGCGGCCTCCCCCAACACGGGCGTGAACAGCATCACCCGCGAGGGCCTGGCCCAGGCGATGGATGGCGCAGAGATCGTCGTCGACGTGGCCAATGCCCCGGTATGGGAAGACCAGGCAGTTCTCGACTTCTTTGAAACCTCCACCCGCAACCTGCTGGCAGCCGAAGCCGCCGCCGGCGTCCGCCATCACGTCGCACTGTCTATCGTCGGCAGCGAACGGCTTCCCGAAAGCGGCTACTTCCGGGCCAAGGTTGCCCAGGAAAATCTCATCAAGGCGTCCAGCATCCCTTACACCATCCTGCGCGCCACTCAATTCTTCGAATTCGTCAGCGGTATTGCCCAGTCCTTCGTCGTCGGCTCCGAGCTGCATGTGTCGCCGGCACTGATCCAGCCGATAGCGTCCGATGACGTAGCGGCGGCCCTCACCGAGGTCACCCTCGAAGCGCCGGTCAATGGCACGCTCGAAGTCGCCGGCCCCGAGGCCATGCCCACTGACGAACTTATCCGGCGTTTCCTGCGCGGAACCCAAGACACGCGCAGGGTCGTGCCGGACGTGCATGCCCGCTATTTCGGCGCTCTGCTCGACGATCAATCGCTGACCCCTGGCAGGAACCCGCGCCTCGGCGCGATCCATTTCGAGGACTGGCTCGCCAAGTCAGTGGCCTGAAGCTCGCAAGGACAAGTCGCACCCGGAAACAAATCAGGAAGGCGTAGACCCGTGCAGGTCGCGCCTTCACGACACATGCACGCGCAGGAGAATTGTCATGTTCGCAAAAGCTTTTCTGGCCGCTGCCTTTGCAGCGCTCTCGATCACCTCAGCGTCTGCCGGTGACCGGCCTCCGGGCAAGGTGACAGTGGTATTCGATCGCCCCATCCCGAACGTTCCCGGCAAGAGCATGCGCGGCGTACTCGTGGAGTACGGGCCCGGCGCGGGGTCACCGGCCCACACCCATCCGAAGTCGGCCTTCATCTATGCAACGGTCCTTGAGGGCGCCATTCGCAGCAGCGTCAACGGCTCCCCGGAAAAGGTCTACAAGGCCGGAGAAAACTTCGTCGAAGAACCCGGCTCCTTTCACGGCGTAAGTGCGAACGCCAGTGACACGGAACCGGCACGCCTGCTGGCCGTGTTCGTCCTCGACAGCAACGAGAAGGAGCTCGTCACACCGGCCAGGAAATAACCGATCAACGCGCAGATCGATTCTCGGCAGCCCGGGGGTGTTTGCTCCCGGGGCTGCTGGGAGCGTCGGCATTCAACAGGTAACGAGAAAATGAAAGCGCTCGAGGGCAAGGTCGCCAGCACAACCGGCGAAAGCTCCAGGACCGGTGTCGCAGCGGCGCGGCCAAACAGGAAAAAGGTGGTCGGCTTGCTGCTGCTTGCAAGCGCCATCCTGGTCGTGGCCGCCGGATCGATCACGGCGTTTTCCAGTGGCGCGAGTTCAACCGACAACGCCTACGTCCGTGGCGACGTCACCTCCCTCGCCGCCAAGGTCAGTGGCTATGTCACCCGGGTCGAAATCCAGGACAACCAGGCCGTCAAGGCAGGTGATGTCCTCTTCCGCATCGACGATCGGGACTACCGGGCGCGGCTCGCGCAAGCCGTGGCCAACGTCAAGGCGGCCGAGGCGCGCCTGACCAATGTCGAGGCGGAGACGCAGCTTCAGCGGGCCCTGATTCGGCAAGCCGAAGCCCAGAAACGCTCGGCCGTGGCCGAGATGAACCTGGCGATCAAGACCCACGACCGCAACCACAAGCTCATCCGCAGCAACGCGGTCAGCCAGGCGCTGGTCGATGAAAGCGATTCGGCACGCTTCAGGTCCGAGGCGGCGGTATCGGCCGCTTCCGCGACGCTAGAAGCCCAGCATCAACGCATCGCCGTCCTCGTGGCGCAGCGGGAAGCCGCCGTTGCTGCTGTGGCGCAGGCCGAGGCAGCCCTCGAAATCGCCCGGATCGACCTCGACAGCACCGTTGTTCGCGCACCTGTCGATGGCGTCGTCGGCAACCGCCAGGTCCGCGTTGGCCGCTTCGTCACGCCCGGCGTTTCCCTGCTCGATATCGTCCCGGTTGACGACCTGTGGGTGGTCGCGAACTTCAAGGAAACCCAACTCGAACACATTCAGCCCGGCCAGAGCGTGCGCATCAGCATCGACGGGTACCCGGACGGGGCGCTCGAAGGGGTAGTCGACAGCTTCGCGCCCGGCAGCGGCTCGGCATTCACCCTGCTCCCCACCGACAACGCCACCGGCAACTTCGTCCGCGTCGTGCAGCGGGTTCCGGTGAAGATCCGCTTCGTCCACAATCCGCTGCCGGGCCGTATCGTGCCGGGCCTGTCCGCACGGGTCCATATCGAAGGGGGGACAGGCTCATGACCATGGTCGCCCCCCTTTCGTGCCGCGTAGAAGCCCGGACCAGCATCCTCGTGCTTGCAGGCGTAGTGCTTGCCACCTTGACGGAGGCCCTGGCCAGCACCGTGCTCGCCCTGGGACGAAGCGACATCATCGGCGACACCTACGCAACGCCGGATGAGTTCGCCTGGCTGGATATCGGATACACCGGGCTGAAGCTCATGGGGTTCATGACCGCCCCCTGGCTGCTGAGTCGTTTTTCGCCGCGCAATGCGGTCATCGGCGCAACCCTGGTCATGGGGCTGGCATGCGCATTGGCCGCCATCACCACCCGGTTGGACCTGCTGATCGGGCTTCGCATCATTCAGGGCTTCGCCGGCGGCACCCTGCTGGTCGCAGGGCAGACGCTCATCTTCTTCGCCTATCCCCGGCATCAGCAGCCACTCCTGCAGGCCTTGTTCGCCATGGGCGCCGTCGTTGCGTCCGCCACCTTCGCTCCGGCCCTGCAGGGGTGGTTGATCGACAGCCAGTCCTGGACCTGGATCTTCCTCAGCACCGTTCCGCTTGCCCTGGCATCCGTCGGCCTTTTGCTCATTGCAGACAGCCCGGAGCCCGCCAAGGCGCGGCGGAGGCCCTTTGATTGGCTCGGATCAGCGCTGCTCGCCACCGTGATTCTCTGTTTCACCTACGTCCTCAGCCAGGGCAGCCGCTGGGACTGGTACGAAGAGCCCCACATTCTCTGGCTGACCTTGTCCGGCCTGGTCGCCCTGCTGGCCTTCCTCGGCCAACAAGTGCTCGCCAAGGGCCGAGGCCTGCTCGACTTCACCCTGTTCGAATCGGAAGACTTCACCTTCGCCTTCGTCGTCAGTTTCGTGGCGGGTGGCGCATTGTTCGGCAGCGCGTTCCTGATTCCCGCGTTCGCCCTGTCCGTTCTCGCATTCACCCCTACCGATGCCGGCCTGTTGCTGTTGCCCAGCGGCGCGCTTTTCATCGGCGCGCTCCTGTTCGCCGCCTTTCTCATGCAGGCCCGCCGCGTGCCCCCGGTGGCCACCGTGCCCTTTGGCATCCTGATGATCATGACGGCGATGTGGATGCTGTCCGGCTCCACCGACGAAAGCGATACGGCCGAAATGATGTCGGCCATCCTGTTGCGCGGCATGGGCCTTGGCTTCCTGTTCCTGTCGATCACGCTGATCGCATTCAGCAAGCTCAACAGCCGAAACCTTGCCGCCGGTATCGGCTTGTTCAATACGGGCCGCCAGCTGGGCGGTCTGATGGGCGTCGCGGCACTCCAGACATTGATCGAGCATCACGTCGCCGCCAATGGCGTGGTCCTCGGCGCCAACGTCACCGTCGGGGGGACGCCCGTCATCGAACGGCTCACGACCACCACAGCCATGCTCGCGGCGAAAGGGATGGATGCCGTGGCCGCCGGCCGCGCAGCGACGAGCCTCCTGGGCCAGTTGGTGACAGGCCAGTCCACCGTGATTGCCTTCGACACTGCATTCAACGCAGTCGCCCTGCTATTCGTTTTCGCCGCACCCGTGCTGGTCGGCATCAAGATAGGGCTCTCGAAACACGCGAAACGCCGGGCTGCGCGAGGACGCGCGTGAGTCAGCATCTCTTGGGCGATGCATTGAATCGCACCGCACGCCCTTAGCCGCGCACCCTCGCCGTGATAAGGGCCGGCTCGCTGCTGGACGCACGCTTGACCCACTCCGCAGGCGGACACCCCACCACACTGGTGAAGACCCGGGAGAACGACGCCTGGGAGCTGTAACCGACCGCAGAAGCGATCACCTTGATCGGCACGCCCTCACGCAGCAGGTCCTGGGCGACCTTCATGCGCCACTGGGTGACGTAGCCCATTGGGGAAGTGCCCATGATCCCGGTGAAGTGGGCCGAAAACCTGGACCTGGACATATTCGCCAGGCGCGCCAGTTCCTCGACGCACCAGGGCGCCTCAGGCTCGTCGTGGATTCGGCTGAGCACGGCTGCCAAGCGTCCGTCCTGCAGGGCGAACAGCAAGCCGCTGGAAATTCGCCCCTCTTCCACCGCACGCCTGACCAGCAGCACGAACAGGTACTCGAACAACAGGTTCAAGGCCTTCGAGCGGCCCGGGGCCCGTCCCTGGAATTCGGTTACCAGCGAGCCCATCACCGGAGCCAGCGGCTCCAGCGTGTCGAGCGCAAACACCAGGGTTTCCTGTAGCCCGAGGTGCAGCGGCCCAGGGGAGTTCCGGCCGAACAGGAAGGAGGCGCAAATCAGCTCCGCAGGTTGCTCGGAGCTGGAACGCAACTGGTAACGGCAACTGCTTGGACAGAACAGCACCGCGGGCTCGCTGATCGAGATCTTCGGCACCCCGGGCTGGACCATATCGATGCGACCGCGCTGGATGACATGGATGAACGCCATGTCTTCCGGCTTGTCCAGCACCAGCGTCCCTTCCACTGGTCCTGCGAAGAACAGCCGGCCCTGAAGCTTGGTGCGTTCGAAGAATTCGGAGAGAACATCCATAAAGGGACAACCCGCAAAAGATTTGGTACGTCCTGGCAAAAGCCCGTTTCGACGCGGAATTAGGATTCAACCGTCGCCGATGGTAACCACGAGCCCCCCAGCCCGCCACGGCGAAAACGAAGTGCCCTACCGCCGACCGGAGTCCCGTCATGAGCCCTGAGACCAATTCCCTCTACACCGACCCCACTGAGCCTGCCTTGCCCGATCCGGGCATGCAGCTCGACCTTGCCAAGGCTGCACTGGTGGTCATCGACCCGCAGATCGACTTCCTCAGCCCCGAGGGCGTGAGCTGGAGTGTGTTCGGCAAGAGCATCACCGAGCACGATACCGTCAAGCACATCGGCCAACTCTTCGCTGCCGCGAAGGAAGCCGGTATCACCGTCGCCGTTTCCCCGCATTACTACTATCCGTGCGACCACGAGTGGCAGTTTGGCGGTCCGCTGGAGAAGGTCATGCACAGCATCTGCATGTTCGACCGCAAGGGACCGCTGACCCTCGAAGGCTTCGAGAACTCCGGTGCCGATTTCATGCCCGAGTACAAGCCGTACATCCTCGACGGCAAGACCATCATCGCCTCCCCGCACAAGGTGTATGGACCGGAGACCAACGATCTGGCGCTGCAACTGCGCAAGCACGGCGTATCCCAGATCATCCTGGCCGGGATGGCGGCGAACCTGTGCGTGGAATCGCATCTGCGAGAGCTGCTGGAGCAGGGTTTCGAAGTGGCCGTGGTGCGCGACGCGACTGCCGGCCCCACGACGCCGGAAGGCGACGGTTACCTCGCCGCGCTGATCAACTACCGCTACATCGCCAATGCGCTGTGGACCACGGCGGAAACCCTGGAACACCTGAAAGGCCATTGAATGCCAATGCAGCAGGGCCGCGCCGTCTGTGGCGCGGTCCTTCATCGAGAGCCTGTTCAGATGCGCAAGATTTCCTACCGCTATCGCCAACACGCCGCGGGCGTCATCCAATCAGCGATCACCTGCGCCGTAGCCGCAGCCATCGCCAGTCCTATGAACCTGCCCTTCGCCGCGCTGCTGTCTTACTGGATGAACAGTTGGCTGCTGTCCTGGCTCACCATGCTACCCATCGTCCTTCTGGCCACGCCCTGGGTCAGGCGTCTGACAGGTGTATTCGTCCAGGACGATCTGGTTTGAAGCGGATTGGACCCTGGCTCCGCGTTCTATCGGCCATCCGGGTCGGATCGGTACAGGCTGATACATTTCCCGCCGTCCGTTGCCATATGGGAGATACATCTCTTTCTTTCAATCCTGCATGGGCCCGGGGTGACCGGCACGCCCCAGCACGGTGCACCTGCCAGGTGCCTCAGAGGTGAAAGACATGACCAGGCAACATAACGCTCACCATTCACGTTCCTTCGTTCGCGCCGTCAGTGTTGTTGCCGCCCTGGGCATGGCACTCGTTGCAGGAGGCGTTTGCGCCGCAGCGGAGACGAAACCCGTCCCCGAAATCAGCCATGTGAACCTCAATCCCGACATACAGCTCAGGAGGATGGTTGTGCGCAGCGACCATCCCACGGGCACGGTACTGCTCCTGCATGGTTTTCCCGAGACGCTGTACGCCTGGAACAGTATCGCCCTGACGCTTGCGGCCGATTATGAAGTCCACGCGTTCGACTGGCCGGGATACGGGGAATCGACACGCCCTTCCCCTGACAAGTTCGCCTACGCGCCTGCCGATTACGCAAAGGTGCTGAAGGGTTATATCGAACGCGCCGGCATCGACAAGCGAAACCTGGTGATCTACGCCACCGATATCGGGGCCTTGCCCGCGTTGCTCGCGGCCATCGATGATCCCGCTATCGCGAAATCGATCATCGTTGGGGATTTCGCTCCCTTCAATCGCCCGCAGTACATGCAGGAACGCCTGCAAGGCCTGAAAGATCCGAAGTCAGCGCAAAAGGTTCGGGAGGCGTTCAACAAGTCGCGGGATGAAATCCTCGCAAACGCCTTCACGCGAGGCTTGCCGCCGTCATCCAGCTACACCCTGTCTCCCGAGTTCCAGGCAGACATGGCCCGCGGCTGGCAAAACGGGACCCTGACGTCAGCCGATGCGTTCTACCACTATTACTCTCACTTCACTCGCGATCAGAACGCATTCGAGGCCGATCTGCGCAAGCTGAAGACGCCGGTCAAGGTGATCTGGGGAGAGTGGGACTTCTACATCAAGAAGGAGATGGGCATCGAGTTGGCTCAAAAGATCAACGCCCCGCTCCAACTGCTTCCCGGCACAGGGCACTACCCGCACCTGCAGACCCCGCAGCAGACGGTGAACGAAGTCCGCGCTGCCTTTCGCTGAATGGTCGTTTGTGAGGGCGTGCTGATGGCCGACGGCGAATCTTCAGCCATCTGCCGGAACAAAGATCCAGCCTTCCCTCGTGGGAGTTTCCGGGGTGGGCTGGACGAGCTTCTCGGGTTGAAAGTGAAAGAGCCATGCAATCAACGCGCAGGTCAGTGCATCGAACTCATCTGCGTGGTGGAAGCCTTCTGGCCGTTCCGCGTCAGATGATTTCCCCATGCCGTATCGCACATGCAAATCCGCCATCGTGCCAGAGCGCTTGCAGGCGCTGGGATAGGCCTCGATGGCGCGCAGGCGGTTTTGATCCGTCCAGACCCCGCAGGTTTCGATCTGTGGTGCGAAACGCGCCAGCACATGCATCCCCTTGGTGGCCTGGCTGCCGATCATGTCTTTCAGTGCAGATAACGGGCTTAGCCCACGCTCGAAAAGGAAACGCTCGGTGCGGCGGAACAGGTACGGGTTTTCCGATGATCCCTCGATCGTGTCAGCCGCCTGAGCATTCACCACCAGGTCGATGAAACCCTGAGAAAAGCCCAGCGGCGTGTCGATGGCCAGCACTACGGGTGCCGATTCGAAGCGATTGGCGTCCAGCCCGCAAAGGCCCAGCAGCCGGGAAATGAAGCCACCTGTATCGGCAGACTGGTTGATGGGACGACGCAGATTGCCTCGCCATGGGCGACCCAGGAGATTCCGCTGGCTATCGAGCGCAACCAGGGCATCGCGGCTGCTCGGGTTCTTGTCGCAGTTCCATCCGCCGACATCCCAGCCGATGAACACCGGGGCCGAAGTATCAGAAGCCATGCCTTTCCCCTTTCCCGCCCTTAGGCCCCGGACTTACCGGCCAACCCGAAGCTTTTCGACAGGCTCGACAAGCCCTTGTCCGTCACGCTCAAGGCTCTAGAATCCAGGTGGCGAGTCACCCAGCCGCGTTTGAGCATCAGCTCCAGCAAGGCGGCACCCAGTGCGCCGCCGATATGGGGCCTGCGCTCGCTCCAGTCCATGCAGGGATAGGCCAGGCGGCGGCGCTGGCGGTTCACCGCGTCGATGTCGATGCCCAGGCGTTCCAGGGCATCGCTGCCGGTTTCGGTGACGCGGTAGTCGCGGCCTTCGGCTTCGATCCAGTTGGCGTGCAGCAAGGCGTCGTGCACCTGCACGGCGACTTCGCCGGCGCAATGGTCGTAGCAGGTGCGCGCAAGGCGCAGCACCGAAGGCGTCGAAGGCTGGAACGCCGCTGCGGGCACTCCGGCCAGTTGCAGCAGGCTTTCCAGAGCCTGGGCCACTTGCGGGTTGGCCAGGCGGTAGTAACGGTGGCGGCCCTGCACGTGGAGTTCCACCAGCCCCTGTTCCAGCAGGCGGGTGAAATGGCCGCTGGCGGTGGAGGCGCCGATGTCGGCAACGGCGGCGAGTTCCGTGGCAGTACGCGCGTGACCGTCGAGGAGGCTGCAGAGCATCCGTGAGCGCGCGGGGTCAGCGATGGCGCCGGCCAGAGCGGCGAGATGGTTGTCGGCGGTATCTGCATCCATGATTCGGCCCTCCCCGAAGTGTCGGTTGTCGGCAGCATCATAATCGGGCTCGAACCCCAAGGAGAGTGCCGGATATGGCGTCATCCTTATTTGGCAGAAGTGATCGTCAGCCAGGAAGCAACTACCTACTCGAACCCCCTGAGCACGGCGAACTCCTCCACCGGAGCGCGTTCGGAGCGCAGGCTGTTCACCGCCGCCGAGCGGTCTGCGTATCCCAGGGCCATGCCGCAGTAGAGCAGCTCGTGCTCCGGCAGTTCGAAATGCCGGTGCAGGCTTTCCCGGACCATCGCCCAGGCTTCCTGCATGCAGGTCGACAGCCCCTGCTCTTCCGCGGCCAGTGCCAGCGACTGCATGAACATCCCCATGTGGGCCCACTGGCCGTGGCCCATGGCACGGTCGATGACGAAGAACAGACCCACCGGCGCACCGAAGAACTGGTAGTTGCGCGCCAGTGCGCGCATCCGCGCGGCCTTGTCTTCACGGGGAATGCCCATCAACCCGTACAGCTCTTCGCCGATCTTGTAACGTCGGGAGCGATAGGGCTCGGCCAGCGCTTGCGGGTAGATCAGGTGCTCCCCCGCTTCGCCCTCGGGATTCTTCAGCAGGGCTTCCACCGCCAGCCGTTCCACGGCGAGCTTCTCCGCACCGCTCACTGCAATCACCTTCCACGGCTGCAGGTTGCCTCCCGAGGGTGACCAGCGCGCGGTTTCCAACAGATCCCTGACCTGTTGCGCGGTGACGGGCGCGTCGCTGAACGCGCGGACGGAGATACGTTTCTTCAGAAGTTCAGCTACGGACATGCTCAGGTCTCCACGCGATTGCGTCCTGCCGCCTTGGCCCGATAGAGGGCCCGGTCGGCGCTTTCGATCAGTTCCAGTTCCCGTCCCGCTGCCTGGGCGCCGTGCACGGTGGCGGTGCCGATGCTGGCGGTGACGCGGCCAAAAGGGCTGGTGCTGTGCCCGATGCCCAGCGCATTGATGCGTTCGAGCATATGCTCGGCGACGCTCAGGGCGCCCGATGCGTCGGTGTTTGGCAGAATCACGGCCAGTTCCTCGCCCCCGTAGCGCGCCACCAGATTCCCGGAACGCTTCACGCACTGCTGCAACTGCTCGCCAAAGGCGCGAAGGCATTCATCGCCGGCGATATGGCCGTAGGTATCGTTGTACCCCTTGAAATGGTCGATATCGATGAGCAGCAGCGACAGCGGCATGCCATCGCGCCCGGCGCGCCTGGATTCGGCCGCGAGTCTCTCGTCGAAACAGCGCCGGTTGGCCAAACCGGTGAGCTGGTCCTGGGCGGCCAGTATTTCCAGTTGGTGGTTGGCCACCAGCAGATCCTCGCGGGTGGACACCAGCGAGGCTTCCGCGTCGATGCGGCGCTTGATGTCGAGGATCAGCAAACGGCCGATGGTGACGATGATCGCCAGCAGGGCCAGGACCACGCCTATGGTCAGCCAGGCCTGGTTCTTCCAGGTCCGCAGTGCTTCGTCCTTGCCCAGCGCCACGGTGGTCACCAGCGGATAGCGATCGCTCTTGCGGAAGGCATAGATTCGCTCCGTGCCGTCGAGTCCCGACCTGAAGGAGGCGGTGCCCGACGCAACGCCGGAGAAATAACGACGGAAATTCGGCGAGCGGGAGAAATCGTGGCCAACGTCCTCCTCGCGGTAGGGATAACGGACCAGCAATTGTCCGCCGGTGGTGCTCAGGCTGATGGTGCCCTGCTCGCCGACATCGATCTTTCCGAACAGGCGCAGGAAACTCTCGATGCCCAGGGCCACGGCGACGACTCCGGCGAAGCGGCCCTCGTGATCGTCAAAGCGCCGGCTCACGGTGAGCACCCAGTCCCCGGTGGAGCGGCTCTTGATTGGCGGACCGATGAAGATGTCCGGGGAAGGATCATCCCGGTGATGGATGAAGAAGGCGCGGTCGGCGCTGTTGGCCCCTTCCGGTATGTGGCCGGAGGAAGACATCAGCCAATTGCCATGCGCGTCGTAGATGACCAGGCCGTTGAGCTGGTCCAGCCAGCTTTCCTGGCGTTCGGTCAAATGCTGCAGGCGTTGCAGATGGGCCGGGCCGCTGCCTTCGGCCTCCAGGCGTTCGATCACGCCGAGGAGCAGCATTGCACTCTGGGTGATGATGCCATCAGCGTAGGTATCCAGCGTTTGCGCCAGGTTGAGGTTGTTGGTGTCGATTTCGGCCAGCGTGCGCTCACGTGCCGACCAGACCTGCCAGGCGGTGGCCAGTGACAGCGACAGGCAAACAACGGACAGCAAGAGTACGGCCAGGCGGATATCACGCTTCATCCAGGCACCACGCGGAAAGTCCAGTTTCCGGACTGCAGGTCCCGCCGCGTTGAAGGCGCGACGGATCTACATCCCCCTTCCCGTGAACCGGTCCGTCCTGGACCGGTGATCAGGGCTGCCGCGAATTCTACTGTGCCGGGCACAAGACGCATTGGCCGATGGGACACCCGTGCCCCAGGTGCGGCAGAAGCTCCAACCCTTGATTCAGACGCCGAATAAAAAAATGGCCGCCTTGGGGCAAGGCGGCCATGAATAAAAACCAAAGGATTGATGAAGCGGAGGCGCCGAATGCAATTCCTGGGGGAGGCGAGGAAGTGCACTCAGCAAAAATCTTCATCGGGAGCAAGTTTACCCATTTCACCCCACTACCAAAATCAAACGCCTCGATAGCGACTATCAACATCAATACATGTGTTTCTTTTCCTTGAACTGCTAGCCCGCCCGAAAGATCGACCAAAAGAACTCTTGACAATTCCTGAAGAAACCCCTTGGCAAAACAAAGAAACCCCTCTAGTACGCCGATCAGCCCGCCATGCCAACTCACTTCACAATGACTTAAAGGCTATTCATGGCCGCCAGAATATTCCGCAATTATTACTGCCATGCAACTTCAGGAAACAAAAAAAGGCCACCTCCCAAGAGGTGGCCCAAGTCAGAGAGTAACTCGATGAAACATCTGCCATCCGGCGGAGTTGGTTGGCGATTTCATGCCTCATCCAGCACAGAGTAACGACAGGCAGATTTCTTGAATATTGATCTCATTGATATTTGAAATTGACACTTACAGTTTTCTAGTTTGAATTCGTCGTGGTAACTGTTTGCGCGCATCGCGCCGGTACAGCCGGCATCCACAACAACTAATGATATGAATGGATTTGTCTATCGCACCGTTGAGCATCAAGGCTCGCGGCCATCGATAGTTCCCTCCTTCCTGCCTTCCCAATACCAACAAAACGACCATCAGGAGCACCCGTGATGCAACTCAATCCCCTGAGCGCCCTGGCGCTGGCGGTTTGCGCCGCCATCAGCCTGCCCGCCCTCGCCAGCGAGCAGTCCGAATCCAAGGGTTTCGTCGAAGATGCCAGCGCTACCCTGCTGCTGCGCAACGCCTACTTCAACCGTGATTTCAAGGACGGCGCCGCCGACGCCAAGACCTGGGGCCAGGGCTTCATCGGCACCTTCGAGTCCGGCTTCACCCAGGGCACCATTGGGTTCGGCGTCGACGCCTACGGTTTGCTCAGCGTGAAACTGGACAGCGGTCGCGGCCGCAACTACAGCGCCTTCTTCGACACCGACAGCAACGGCCACCCGGTGGATGACCTCTCCGAAGCCGGTGCGGCGGTGAAACTGCGCGTCTCCAACACCGTACTGAAATACGGCAACCAGTTCCCCAGCCTGCCCGTGCTGGCCCATGACGACAGCCGCCTGCTGCCCCAGGCCTTCACCGGCACCCTGCTCACCAGCAAGGAAATCGAGGGGCTGGAACTTAACGTCGGCCGCTTCACCGGCGACAGCCCCATGGGCGACCCGGCGCGCGACCCCAACCACCTGAAGAGCATCGACGTGGTCGGCGGCAGCTACGCCGTCACCGACGATTTCAGCGTGACGCTGTACCACTCCGACGTGGAAGACATGTTCCGGAAGTACTACGCCAACCTGAACTACAACATCCCGTTCAATGAACTGCAGGCGCTGAACTTCGACTTCAACATCTACCGCACCAGATACGACGACGGCTCCGTGGCCGCCCTGGCCTTCGGTGGCGATGGCCAGGACGACCGGAACACCCTGTGGAGCCTGGCGGCCAAGTACAGCATCGGCGCCCACGCCTTCATCGTCGCCCACCAGCGCAACACCGGCGACGCCGGCTACGCCTACGACTTCGGCGACGGCGGCAGCACCATCTACGTGGCCAACTCCTACTACTCCGACTTCAACCTGGAAGACGAGCAGTCCTGGCAGGCCAGTTACGAGCTGGACTTCGGCGCCTACGGCGTACCGGGCCTGACCTACAAGGTCGCCTACGTGCGCGGCACGGACATCGTCGCCGGCGGCGAGAACGATGGCACCGAGCGGGAGCTGTTCAACCAGTTCAAGTACGTGGTGCAGGACGGCGCGGCCAAGGACCTGTCCTTCAAGCTGCGCAACTCCATCTACCGCGCCGACAACCAGGTGGGGCCGGACCTCAACGAAGTGCGCGCCTTCATCGAGTACCCCCTCAGCATCCTCTGATGCGCAAGGTCGCGCCGGCTCGCCGGTGCGATCTCTCATTCGCCGGGCGGGCTCGCCTAGCGCCTGCCGCTCGCCTTGCCAGCCTTCCCTTCCACGGGGCCACGCGCTCGCCGCGACGGCACCCGGATCAGCTGGTAGACCAACCGATCGAGCCAGTTGCGCAATCGTGCAATCCAGCCTCGCAGGCCGGTGGGTTTCGGCGGCACCGCCGAATCGGGGCGAATGGGAGTGATCCTGGCCATGGCTGTGCCCTCTTCAGACTTCACGCTGATACCATCAACCTGCGCGCGATCCAGCATCCTCGCGTTGATCTGCCGCAATCGCAGCGACGTGCCAGCGCTGAGAAACCTTCATTTCGTCGGCTCCCACTGTCTCATGATGCACTCGCCTGTGAGCATTGGGTCGAATCCCTGAAGGACGGCAGCCATGTCCTGGTCCGCCCCCTGCGTCCGGAAGACCGGGAACGCGAGGTGGAATTCATCCGCAGTCTCTCCCCCGAAACCCGTCACTTCTTCTGCACGATCAAGGAAGTCAGTCCGACCTTGCTCGACCACCGGATGAAGGTCGATTACAAGACCAAGATGGCTTATGTCGCCCTGGTATATCGGGACGGCGAGTTGGTCGAGATCGGCATCAGCCGCTACGCCGCTGCGGAAGATGCGGGCGTGTGCGAATTTGCGGTGACCCTTGCCGACGGTTGGGATGAACCGGGCTTGGGCGAGGTCCTGCTGCGCCACCTCATCGACTCGGCACACGACAACGGTTGCAAGCGCATGTGCTCCATCGATGCAGTGGCGAACCTGCGGATGCAGCGCCAGGCCCGAGAGCTGAGATTCAGCGGCCGGTGAGACCCGCGGGAAGCCGCGCAGCTGATCCACGGCCTGGAGATTTGAACCAGGACGCCACCACGTTTCTGGAACGCCCGAGGTTCAGCGGCAGGGAAAAAGCGGCTGGTCAAATCGGAAAAGGCGCTGTACTTTACGCGCCGGGTGTCGGGTTGCTCATGCGGCCCGACAGGTTTCATGTGTTGGTCGGGCCGCCGCACAAGCTGCTGAGTATTAGCGACCATGAACCAAGCCCCTTCCCCAAAGGCGCTGCCGGCTGCGCAGCGTATTGCCGACAAGGCATTCTCCGCGTTCGAGAAATTCCTCCACATCGAAGCCGTCAGCGGCATCGTCCTGCTGATCGCGGCTGCCGCTGCGCTGATCTGGGCCAACTCGCCCTACGCCAGCAGCTACGAGCACCTCTGGCACATGCCGCTTTCGTTCGGCATCGGTGATTTCGTCGTCTCGAACTCCCTGCATTTCTGGATCAACGACGCCCTGATGACGGTGTTTTTCCTGGTGGTCGGCATGGAAATCCGCCGGGAGATACACGAAGGCGCGCTGGCCAATCTCAAGCTTGCCGCCCTGCCGATGGTCGCCGCATTCGGCGGCGTGCTGGTACCGGCGCTGCTCTATCTCACCCTCAACAACGCCGAAGGATTGCGCCAGGGCTGGGCGGTACCGACCGCCACGGATATCGCCTTCGCCGTTGGCGTTCTGGCCTTGCTGGGCCGCTCCGTGCCCGCGTCGGTGCGCGTCTTCCTGCTGGCCCTGGCCATCATCGACGACATTGTCGCGGTGCTGATCATTGCACTGTTCTATTCCGGCGGCCTCGACCCGCTGGGTTTTGCCATCGCCGGCGCCGGCGTCCTGCTGGTGCTTGGCCTGCAGCACATCGGCATCGGTTCCGCCTATGCCTACGTGCTGCCCGGTGCGTTGCTCTGGCTCGGCCTGCTGAAGACCGGCGCCCACCCGACCCTGGCGGGCGTGGTACTGGGTCTGATGACGCCCGTCCGCGCGGTCAAGGTGATGACGCCTCCCTTGCAGACCGCCTCGCAGGCCATCAGTGAATTTGCCGAGCGCAAGCAGGCTGCCGACAGCGGCGCCAGTGAGCTCATGGAGCCCATCAAGCAGCTTCGTCACGCCCAGCGCGAACTGCTGCCCCCGGTGATGCGCGTGCAGATGGCGCTGCACCCCTGGGTCGCCTACCTGGTGATGCCGCTGTTCGCCCTGGCCAACGCCGGTGTGAGCCTCGATGGCGTCAACCTCGGTGACGGCGCATCCATGATGGTGTTCTCCGGCGCCGCCCTGGCCCTGGTGCTGGGCAAGCCGCTGGGCGTTCTCTCCAGCAGCTGGCTGATGGTGCGCATGGGCTGGTGCAGCCTGCCGCCGGGCATGACCTGGGCCTGGATGGGACTGATCGGCTGCCTGGCGGGCATCGGGTTCACCATGTCGATCTTCATCGCCAACCTCGCCTTCAGCCAGCAGGACCTGCTGAGCGCCGCCAAGCTGGGCGTGCTGGTGGCTTCGGTAGTGGCTGGCGTGATCGGGCTGCTCTACGGCCGCGTGCTGGTCGCCCGAACTAAACACCGCTAAGTCCCTCCATGCGCTGAACAGGCCGCCAACCCGATTGGCGGCTGCGTTCTCTCCGGCCTTGTCCGGGTGCCTGGACTACCCTGCATGGTTGCCGGCATTGCATGCGTGCACTGGGGGCAGGTGCCCTTTGCCCTCCTGTGTTGCGGTCGCGGACCGCGATGACGGCATTACCGCGAACCTTGTTCCCGCGCCCCCAATGCCAGGAAGGAGCATCCCCATGCCGAGCGCCCTGTCCGCCAGCCAGGTCCCCAACCAGTTCGTCGAATGCAATGGCCGCCGCCTGGCCTACCGCGTGATCGGGGATGGGACGCCGATGGTCCTGTGCCTGCGCTTTCGCGGCGTGATGGATTCATGGGACCCGGCCTTTCTCGACGAGCTCGCCGAGCTCGGGTTCAAGGTGCACGTGTTCGACTACAGCGGGCTGGGCCTCTCCGGCGGGACGCGCACCTACGACCCCGCTTCGCTGGCCCGCGACACGCTCGAACTGATCGCCGCGCTTGGGCTCAGCAAAGTCGTGCTGGGTGGCTGGTCCCTGGGTGGCATCGCCGCTCAGGTGGCCATGTTGCAGGCGCCGCAACTGGTCAGCCACCTGGTGCTGATCGGCACCACCCCGCCCGGCCAGCTGGTGCAGACCGGCGAGCCGCTGTTCTATGAGCTGGCCGGCCGGGAGAACGACTTCGAGGACTTCGTGAAACTCTTCTTCGAGCCGTCGTCGACCGCCAGCCGCGAAGCCGCCGCCCTCTGTGCCGAGCGCATTGCCACGCGCCAGGAAGGCCGCTGTCCGGAGGTGCCCCATGAATGGGCCGGCCAACAGCTGGGAGAGGGTCCGCGCAACCCGATGTTCCCCCTGCAACCGGCGCTGGATGCCTTGCGCACCACCCGCACGCCGGTCCTGCACCTCGGAGGGGACCACGACATCGTCTTCCCGGTGGAGAACTGGTATGCGCTCAACCGCGCCCTGCCCACTCTGCACCTGGTGACCCTGCCGAGTACGGGCCACGGGCCGCACATGCAGTACCCACAGGCCAGCGCCCGGCACATCGCGGCCTTCGTGGCCGGCTGATCGATTCCGCCGTGGGGTGTCAGGCGTCGGTGGCGAGTTCGACCGGCACCTCCAGCCCCACTTTCACGTTGCTCATCGACACCAGGGTGCGGAAGCGCTTGACGTTGTTGCTCTCGAAGAACAGCTGCCGGGTCAGTTCGGTGTACTGCTCCATGCTCCTGCAGGCCAGGACCAGCACGAAATCGAACTCGCCCGCGACGTAGTAACACTGCTGCACCTGCGGACAGGCGAGGAAACTGCGTTTCATCGCGTCCAGCAGGTCGAGCCGTTCGCTCTCCACTTCCACCTCGGTGATGATGGTCAGCGCATGGCCCAGTTGCTGCGGATCGACCAGCGCCACCGTCTTGCGAATGACCCCCTCGTCACCCAGCCGCTTCAGCCGACGATTGACCGCAGCCGAGGACAGATTCACCCGGTTACCCAACTCCGCCTGGGACAGGCTGGCGTCCTGTTGGACGTAGTGGATCAGCTTGAGGTCGAAGGCATCCAGGCTCATGGGCGGTGGCTCGCAAAGAAATTGTTCGTGAGGGGGTGATTGCGGAACAAAAGCACGCAATTTCCCACGATGGAGAGAACTTCTTACAGCATCCGGGAAATATTATTACGCAGTCGATCATTCTGCCCCGCTGGAGTCCTCCTGATGAGTCAGCTCTCCCCTTCCACCGCCCTGCCTCTCGATGGCCAGGCCCTGCTGCTGCAGATCCGACTGCTGGGCGAAATAGGCGCGGAGCCGGAACAGGACGGCCGCACCCGCATCGCGCTGACCGATGCCGACAAGGCGGGCCGCGACCAGCTGCTTCGTTGGATGGAGGCGCTGGACCTGGAAATACGAATCGACCGGATCGGCAACATCTTCGGCACCTTGCGCGCCGACGGCGACCAGCAGGCGCCCTTGATGATCGGCTCGCACATCGACAGCGTGGCCAACGCCGGTGCGCTGGACGGCTGCTACGGCGTGCTGGCCGGGCTTGCCGTGGTGCGGGCGTTTCGCGAGGCGGGCGTCCGTCCAACCCGCCCGATCACGGTGGCAGCGTTCACCAATGAAGAAGGCGTGCGCTACCAGCCGGACATGATGGGTTCGCTGGTGCATGCCGGCGGCCTGAACGTCGACGCGGCGCTGGAGACCCTGGGCACCGACGGCACCCGCCTGGGCGATGAGCTGGTCCGCATCGGTTACGCCGGCGACCTGGAGCCCGGCGCACTGGTTCCCCACGAGTACCTGGAGCTGCATATCGAACAGGGGCCGGTGCTCGAAGTCGAAGGCGTGCAGATCGGCGTGGTGGAGAATCTCCAGGGCATCTCCTGGCAACAGGTGACGGTCAAGGGCAGCGCAAACCATGCCGGCACTACGCCGATGCACTTGCGCCACGACGCGGGTTCAGTCGCCGCCGCTGCGATTACCCACCTGCGCGAGATCGCAGTCGACGGCACCCTGGCCACCGTCGGGTGCCTTCGCCTTGAGCCAAACCTGATCAACGTGATTCCGCGCAAGGCAGTCTTCACCGTCGACCTGCGCGATCCCGACGAAGCCCGCCTGCAGGCCGCCGAGAAACGCCTCGCCGACGCCCTTGCGCACCTGGCCGAAACCGAAGGCGTCGAGATCCACAGCGAACGACTGGTGCGCTTCGAGCCGGTGATCTTCGATAGCGACCTGGCCAGCGCAATCGCGGCCTCGGCCAACCGTCTCGGGTTCAGCCACCGACGCATGACTTCGGGCGCCGGCCACGATGCCCAGATGATCGCGCGCATCGCGCCGGCCGCCATGATCTTCGTGCCCAGCCAGGGCGGCGTCAGCCACAACCCGCGCGAGCACACCAGCGACGAACTCCTGTTGACCGGCGCCGAGGTGCTTCTCGACGTCGTTTGCCAGCGCCTCGCCCGGTCCTGACCACCCTGCCCGCCTGCAATCCTTCGGAGCCCCAGATGCTGATCGTCAATCCCAAGGCCGCGCGCCGCCCCTATCCCGAAGCCCTGCGCACTGTCATGAACATGCAGCAAGCCGCCGAAAGCCGGGCCTGGCTGTCCACCTGGAACCGTTTCGAGCGACCGGTCACGCCGTTGTTGGGGATGCCCGACCTGGCTGCCGAACTGGGTCTGGGCAAGGTGCTGATCAAGGACGAATCCGTGCGTTCGCCGCTTGCCAGCTTCAAGGTGCTGGGCGCCCCCGTTGCACTGCTGCGTCTGATCCTCGCGCGCTTCCCGGATCGAGGTTTCGAGCCCGGTGCCCTGCTCGCTGGCAAGCATGCCCGGGATCTGGCCGGCTTCACCGTGATCAGCGCCACCGACGGCAACCATGGCCGGGCCCTGGCGGCTGCGGCGCAGAGCGTCGGCTGCCGCTGCGTGATCGTCCTCCATGCCCACGTCAGTGAAGAACGCGAGCAGGCGATTGCCGCCTATGGCGCACGAATCGTCCGCATCCGCGGCAACTACGACGACTCGGTCCACGAGGCCGCCAGTCTGGCGCAGGAAAATGGCTGGACGGTGGTTTCGGACACGTCCTATGAGGGCTACGAAGCGATCCCCCGCGATGTGATGCAGGGCTACGGGATCATCGCCGCCGAGACGCTCGAAGCACTGGATGCGAGCGATGGCGACTGCCCCTTCAGCCACGTTTTCCTTCAGGGCGGCGTCGGTGGACTGGCTGCCGGGATTGCCAGCTATCTGTGGGAGCGCTACGGCGCAGCCCGGCCGACCATGATCGTGGTCGAGCCTCGCCAGGCCGACTGCCTCTACCAGAGCGCCCTGGTGGGACACGCGACGAAGGCCAGTGGCCCGGTGGATTCGGTGATGGCCGGGCTGGCCTGCGGACAAGCCTCGCCGCTCGCGTGGAAGTTCCTCGAAGGCGGCATCGATGCCTTCATGACCATCGAGGACCAGGAGGCCGTCGACGCCATGCGCCGGCTGGCCAGAGGCAGTGCAAACGACCTGCCGTTGGTGGCCGGCGAGTCCGCCGTGGCGGGACTGGCGGGTCTATTGCGACTGCTGGAATCCCCCGGCAAGGCTGCCGAACTGGGCTTCGATGGACGATCCCGCGTGCTGCTGATAAGCACCGAGGGCGCCACCGCACCGTCGCTGTATGCCGAGCTGGTGGGCGAGGCGGCCAGCGCGGTGCAGGAGCGTCAGCGCGCCTGGCTGGGGGCGCGCTGAGGGGAACGCTCAGGCTCGCCGGGCGCTGCGCTCGACCATGGCGACTATGGTGGCACGCAGCTCGTCCCGCGCTTCCTCCGGCGTGATCTCTCCGGTGGCGGCGGCATGGGAGAGCCCATCCGCCGCCCCCAGCATGGCGCGCAGTCCCGCAGGGGTGATGCCGCGTTCGTCGGCGAATGGTTCAAGGGCCTCGCGGCATTTGTCGAGGAATGCCGATTCATGCTCGCACTTGAGCGACTCCAGCTCAGGCGATCCCGTAAGTGCGGCGTTCACGCCGGGAATCTCCCGCCCCTGCTGCAGCACACATTCCACGTAAGCCGCGGCTATCACCTCCGCCCGGCTCTCCAGGGTCGCTTCGCTGGCCTGCAACGCAGCGACCATCAGCGCCGTCTGGCGCGTATCGAATTCCACGTAGAGGGCCGAAAGCAGTCCCGCGCGGGTGCCGAAGTGGTCGTAGACCACAGGCTTGGTTACCCCTGCCTGCTCGGCCAGGCGGCCCAGGGTCAGGGCATCGGTGCCTTCTTCGCGAATCAGTTGACAGGCCACATCCAGCAGTTGCCGCAGCCGTTCTTCGCGGGATAGGCGGCGGCGCGGACGTGCCGGTTCTTCCTCTGTTGACATGCAAAACCTACCAAAGGTAACTTACTAATCGTAACTTACTGAAAGTAACTTGAGCCCAGCTTATAGGGCCAGGTCCCTACTCGCAATCCGCACCGGAGTTCAGCCATGCACGCCCTGATCGTTGTTGCCCATCCTGATTCCAACTCACTCACCCACAACCTGGCCAAGCAGGTCGCCGAAGGCCTGAAGTCTGCCGGCCACAGTTCGGAACTGGCCGATCTACACGCTGAAGGTTTCGATCAGCGCTACAGCCTCGCGGATCTCAACGTGCACCGCCACATGGCGACACCGCCCGCCGATGTGCTCGCCGAGCAGGCACGCATCGAGCGCGCCGACAGCCTGGTGCTGGTGTTCCCGGTCTATTGGTGGTCGCTGCCCGGACTGCTCAAGAGCTGGGTCGAGCGGGTCTTCTCCAATGGCTGGGCATTCGGCTACAGCCTGGAAGGCGGATTGCAGAAGAAGCTGCGCCATCTCCAGGTGCACCTGATAGGCGTGGCCGCCGGGGACGCCGGCCTGTTCCAGCGGCACGGCTATGACCTGGCCATGAAGACCCAGATCGATCACGGGATTTTCGACTACTGCGGCGCCAGCGTGCAGGGCTCGCACCTGATGTTCGAATCGGAATCCCGCGATCCCGCACCTCGCCTGGATGACGCGCGCTCCATTGGCCAAGCCATGTTCGCGAAGGCATCGGCACACAAATCGACGGAAGTCGTCTGAGTGCTCAGGCGCCCGGCGCTTGCATGGGCGCCGTATCCAGGAGGTGCTCGGCGAGGATCGACAGCTCGACTTCGGCTGCCTTCAGTTCTGCGGCCCCGGCAATCTCCCAGCGATCCTTGAGCACCAGCAGGTCGGTTTCCTGATCGGCCTTCAGGCACCACTGGAAATGGTCGTGCCAGTCGCCCAGCGCGGACTGCACGGCCTTGAGTGCGTGGAAGGCGTCCCGGGAAATGGGTGAAAGCTTCGGGTACGCCTCGTGGACGTAGCGCATGCGCTTGACCAGCAGGCGCAGCGCGTGACGGTCGTACTCCGGATCGGCCAGCGCTTCGCGCAAGCGCTGCAACTGGCGCCGCAGGCGAATCTCCACGCGCTCGCCAAGCCTTTCCAGGTCGCCATCGCGTTCGGCTGCACGCATCCGCGCGGGCCAGCCGTCCAGCACCTTCATGAAGCGCTGCACCGTGGCGCTGGTTTCGATGATGGCGTAGCGGGACTCCAGCAAGTGCTTGCGGCGTTCCGCCTGGTCGTGGAAACCCTGGCGCTCCAGTTCGACGATCAGTACCTCGAGGTCTCGCACCGGCGTGGTCAACCTGCCGACGTCAGCCGCTGCCGCATCGAGCTCCCTGGCGGGCTCCAGCCGGCGCATCGGGCGCAACAGGCTGCGCAACTTGCGCAAGCCGATTCGCAGATCGTGCAGGGCCTCGACATCCGTGCGGCAAGCGAGCCGCGCATAGGCGTGGTGAAGCTTGACTTCCAGTTCCAGGACCTGAGCGATGAGCGAATCGACGAATGACATCCTGGCTACCCTTCGAAACAGTGTGCGAGGAGATTAGCCAAGGAAAGTGAGCGTGATGTTGCATCAGGTCAATTTCGTCACGAGCGAGTACTACGGCCAGCGTGGACAGGGGCGGACGCTTGTGTCAGCGTCCGGTCGAAATTGGCGAACCAGGGAGTCCGGTGTGGCTGACAAGACAGAAGCGATCGCGCGATTCATCAAGCAGGAATTTCCCCAGACCCGCGTCGAGGTGGACGCCGTGGGCGAACGCAGCGCCCGGGTGTCCCAGGCAGTGGACGAATCCGACCTGCGGCCCGGTGGCACGGTTTCCGGCCCCACACTGATGGCCCTCGCGGACGTGGCGCTGTACGTCGCGCTGCTCGGGGAAATCGGCATAGTGCCGCTGGCGGTGACCACCAGCCTGACCATCAACTTCCTGCGCAAACCCGAGGCCAGCAAGCGCGTCATCGGCGAATGCCAGCTGATGAAAGTCGGCAAGACCCTCGCGGTGGGTGAGGTTTCGCTCTATTCGGAGGGAATGGATGACCCGGTGGCCCACGTGGTGGGCACCTATTCGATTCCGCCGGCGCACCTGCGCTAGCGGGAAAAGTCCACGCTTCGCGCCACCATCCGGCACCCCATGGATGCCCGGGCGCCGCAGGCCCGGTACAATGCGCCCCCTGCATACGTGCCGGACCGTGATTGCCATGTCTTTGCCCAAGAACCAACTAGAACTGCTCAGCCCCGCCCGCGACGTCAACATCGCCCGCGAGGCCATCCTGCATGGCGCCGACGCCGTGTATATCGGCGGCCCGAGTTTCGGTGCCCGTCATAACGCCTGCAACGAGGTGGCGGAAATCGCCAAGCTGGTGGAGTTCGCCCACCGCTTCCACGTGCGGGTGTTCGTCACCATCAACACCATCCTCCACGACGACGAGCTGGAGCCGGCGCGCAAGCTGATCCACGAGCTCTACGACGCCGGCGTCGACGCGCTTATCGTGCAGGACATGGGCGTGCTGGATCTGGACATCCCGCCCATCGAGCTGCACGCCAGCACCCAGACAGACATCCGCACCCTGGAACGCGCCAGGTTCCTCGACCAGGCCGGCTTCTCCCAGCTGGTGCTGGCCCGCGAGCTGAACCTCAAGCAGATCCGCGCCATCGCCGACGAAACCGACGCGGCCATCGAGTTCTTCATCCACGGCGCCCTGTGCGTGGCCTTCTCCGGCCAGTGCAACATCTCCCACGCACAGACCGGCCGCAGCGCCAACCGTGGCGACTGCTCCCAGGCCTGCCGCCTGCCCTACACCCTGAAGGACGACCAGGGCCGCGTCGTGGCGTTCGAAAAGCACTTGCTGTCGATGAAGGACAACAACCAGAGCGCCAACCTCAGTGCCCTGGTGGATGCCGGCGTGCGCTCCTTCAAGATCGAAGGGCGCTACAAGGATGCGAGCTACGTCAAGAACATCACCGCCTACTACCGTCAGCGCCTGGACGGCATCCTCGAAGGCCGCCCGGACCTGGCCCGCGCCTCCAGCGGCCGCACTGACCACTTCTTCGTGCCGGACCCGGACAAGACCTTCCACCGCGGCAGCACCGATTACTTCGTTACCGAACGCAAGATCGACATCGGTGCCTTCGACACGCCGACCTTCACCGGTCTGCCGGTGGGTCAGGTGGAGAAAGTCGGCAAGCGCGACCTGCTGGTCGTGACCCATGACCCGCTGTCCAACGGCGACGGCCTCAACGTGCTGGTCAAGCGCGAGGTGGTGGGCTTCCGCGCCAACATCGCCGAGCTGAAGGGCGAGTTCGAGGAAGACGGCGAGAAGCGCTGGCGCTACCGCGTCGAGCCCAACGAGATGCCGGCCGCCCTCTCCCGCCTGCGCCCGAACCATCCGCTGTCGCGCAACCTGGACCACAACTGGCAACAGGCCCTGCTGAAGACGTCCGCCGAGCGCCGGATTGGCCTCGGCTGGAAAGCCAGCCTGCGCGAGGAAGCCCTGGAGCTGACCGCCACCAGCGAGGAAGGCGTGAGCGCCAGCGTCAGGCTGGACGGCCCCTTCGGCGCCGCCAACAAGCCTCTGCAGGCCCTGGAACAACTGCACGACCTGCTCGGCCAGCTGGGTACCACCCAGTACCACGCCGAGAAGATCGAACTGGACGCACCACAGGCTTTCTTCATTCCGAACTCGCAACTCAAGGCCCTGCGCCGCGAAGCCATCGAGGCCCTGACCGAAGCCCGCGTGAAGGCGCATCCGCGCGGTAGCCGCAAGGCGGAGACCAACCCGCCGCCCGTGTACCCGGATGCGCATCTGTCCTTCCTGTTCAACGTGTACAACCAGAAGGCCCGTGACTTCTATCAGCGCCACGGCGTGCAGCTCATCGACGCCGCCTTCGAAGCCCACGAGGAAACGGGCGAAGTGCCGGTGATGGTCACCAAGCACTGCCTGCGTTTCTCCTTCAACCTCTGCCCCAAACAGGCGAAGGGCGTGACCGGCGTGCGCACCAAGGTCGCGCCGATGCAGTTGGTACACGGCGACGAAGTGCTGACCCTGAAGTTCGACTGCAAGCCCTGCGAGATGCACGTGATCGGCAAGATCAAGGGCCATATCCTCGACCTGCCGCAACCGGGCAGCGATGCGAGCAATGTGGTCGGGCACATCACCCCGGATGACCTCCTGAAAACCATCCGCCACCGCGCACCGCACTGAGCACATAGCCCCTTACGCCGCGTCGTGCGGCGTAAGGGGCCAGCCGTCAATGCGTTCCCAGCAACAGGGTCCAGTAGATCCCGGCATCGCTCTGCGGGTCCACCGCGTAGCCCGCGCCCAATTCGTTGAAGCGCGGGTCCATCATCCTGGCGCAATGTTCCGGGGTGGCCAGCCAGCCTTCGACCACGCTCACCGACCTGCCGAAGCCGGCAGCGATGTTCTCGTCGAGCTGCTGGCCGCGATAGCCTGCGGCCCGGGCCAGATCGGCCGGTTGCAGGCCGGCGCCAGTTTTGCGGCCGAAGAAGTTGCCGTTCGCCATGGCCCGGCTGTAACGCTCGGCGGCTGTGCCCAGGGCGGCGTTCCAGGTCACCGGAGGCGCCGGGGCAAAGGCAGCGTCACCACAGTTGCGCGAACGGGTGCGCAGCGCGTTGACCAACACCAGTAGCACCTGTCCTTCCTCCTGCCACTCACCGAGATCGCCATCCAGCAACGGCCGCGCCAGCACGATGCGCCAGCTGCTGCCGGCCTGGCTGACGCCGATGTCGACGAACTGCGGATCCAGCAGCGAACGGCAATGCCGCGCCTGCAGCATCGCGAAGGCGGCCTGGGCATCGACTGGGCCGGTCAGGCGGATGGTTTTCGCGCTGGCGGCCTGATAACCGGAACGCACCAGATGGTCCTGCCAGTAACCACTGTCTTCCACTGGAAGCGCCAGGCGTGGTTCCGCCACCAGTGGCGTCAGGACTTCGGCCTGCTGCCCGGCGCAGGTCTGCGGGTGGGTACGGTAGCTGTTGATCGCCTTGACCAGTGGCGCGTCCGCGCTCGCCGCCAGGGCGCTGCCAGCGAGGAGCCCGAACAGCAGCCCAAGGGTCTTGAGTCCAACTGCAGCGATGCTTGTCCACGAATGAAGTACCGGCATGGCGAATCCTCCGGCAAACGACGCAGCACTCCCGATATTCGACCCGCACAAAGCGTGCGCGTTGCTCAGGCGAACGGTACTTTTCCGTGCGTGAAACGAAGCGTAATGTAGAGCTTGATACATACTTTGTTGGAGACGTTACATGGATGGCTGGCTTTCCCTGGTCATCGGCCTCCCCACCGCCAACGCCACTGCGCGCATGCGGGCCTGGCGCGCATTGAAAGCCAGCGGTGCGGCAGTGCTGCGTGACGGCGTATACCTGCTGCCGGATAGGCCGGAATGCCGCGACGCTCTCTCCGAGGTCGAACGGGACATCCTCGCCATCAACGGCACCGCCTACCTGCTCCCCGTCCAGGACCCGCAAGGCGAACGCTTCATCCCCTTGTTCGACCGCAGCGAGGACTACCAGGCCCTGCGGGACGAAGTCGAAGCCTGCCGCAGCCAGCTGAATGCAGGGAACGCCCTGGCCAGCACCCGGCAGATTCGCAAGCTGCGCAAGGCATTCGCGCAACTGGCGGGTATCGACTTCTTCCCCGGAAGGCGCCGCCAACAGCTGGATACCGCCTTGCAGGAGCTTGAAACGGCCGTCAGCCGCGCCCTGTCGGCGGATGAACCGAGCAGCCATGAGCAACCAATCAGGGCGCTCGGGCGGCGCGATTATCAGGGCCGTCTCTGGGCCACCCGCAAGCGGCCCTGGGTCGATCGCCTGGCCAGCGCCTGGCTGATCCGTCGCTTCATCGACGCGGATGCCCGCTTCCTCTGGCTGGAGTCGCCAGGCGATTGTCCGGCCGACGCACTGGGCTTCGATTTCGACGGCGCGGCCTTCAGCCATGTGGGCAATCGCGTCACCTTCGAGACCCTGAAAGACAGTTTCCAACTAAACGCGCCCGCCCTTCATCGGGTTGCAGCCCTGGTGCATTACCTTGACGTTGGCGGTGTCCAGCCGGCGGAAGCGGCGGGCATCGAGCGGGTCCTGGCCGGCCTGCGCGAGAGCATTGCCGATGACGATCAACTCCTGGTCGCAGCGGGAGCCATCTTCGATGGCCTGCTGACGGCCTTCGCGAGCGAAGAGAAAAACGATGAATGAAACCACCCTGCGCCCATCCGGGGAGTCGCACCCCCTTGCCGCTCCCGTGGGCCTGTTCGAGGCGTTCCTGTTCTGGCTCAAGCTGGGCTTCATCAGCTTCGGCGGTCCGGCCGGGCAGATCGCGATCATGCACCAGGAACTGGTGGAGCGGCGTCGCTGGATCAGCGAGCGGCGCTTTCTCCATGCCCTGAACTACTGCATGTTGCTGCCCGGCCCGGAGGCCCAGCAACTGGCGACCTATATCGGCTGGCTGATGCACCGGACCTGGGGCGGCCTCATCGCCGGGGCGCTTTTCGTGCTGCCGTCGCTGTTCATCCTGATCCTGCTGTCCTGGGTCTACATCGCCTTTGGCGAAGTGCCGGTGGTGGCCGGCGTCTTCTATGGCATCAAGCCGGCGGTGACCGCCATCGTGGTCCACGCGGCCCATCGCATCGGCTCACGGGCGCTCAAGAACGGCTGGCTGTGGGGGATTGCCGCAGCCGCCTTCGTGGCCATCTTCGCCCTCGACCTGCCCTTCCCGCTGATCGTGCTGGGCGCGGCCCTGATCGGCTATGCCGGTGGCCGCGTGGCGCCGGACAAGTTCGCCCTCGGCGGTGGACACAGCGCGGCCAAGGCCAGCTATGGTCCCGCGCTGATCGATGATCACACGCCAACGCCCGATCATGCGCGTTTCCGCTGGTCCCGCCTTTTGCTGCTGGTGGGCGCCGGCGCCCTGCTCTGGGTGGTGCCCATGGGCCTGCTCACCGCCGTCTTCGGCTGGCAAGGCACCCTCACCCAGATGGGCTGGTTCTTCACCAAGGCGGCGCTGCTCACCTTCGGCGGCGCCTACGCCGTGCTGCCCTATGTCTACCAGGGCGCGGTGGGGCACTACGGCTGGCTGAGCCCGAGCCAGATGATCGACGGCCTTGCCCTGGGCGAAACCACGCCGGGGCCGCTGATCATGGTGGTCGCCTTCGTCGGTTTCGTGGGCGGCTACGTGCACCCTATGTTCGGGGCTGACCAGGCATTCCTCGCCGGCGCCGTCGCCGCCAGTCTGGTCACCTGGTTCACCTTCCTGCCCTCCTTCCTGTTCATCCTGGCTGGCGGGCCGCTGGTGGAGTCCACCCACAACGAGCTGAAGTTCACCGCGCCACTCACCGCCGTCACCGCCGCCGTGGTCGGCGTGATCCTCAACCTGGCGCTGTTCTTCGGCTACCACGTGCTCTGGCCGGAAGGGTTCGAAGGCCGCTTCGACTGGCCCTCGGCAATCATCGCCCTGGCCGCCGCCGTGGCGCTGTTCCGCTTCAAGCGCGGCGTCATCCAGGTGCTGCTGGCCTGCGCCGTGACCGGCCTGGCGGTGCACCTGCTGCGAATCTGACCAAGGCCCGACCGGGCCGGGAGGTGTCCATGGACCGCATCAGCATTTGCGAACTCGCGGAATGGCAGGCCGCGGCGCGCAGCTTCACCCTGCTGGATGTGCGCCGCGCCAGCGTCCGCCGCGCGGATGCGGCCGGAATTCCCGGCGCGCGCTGGTTCGACCCGGAAGCAGTGTTCACCTGGAAGGACTCGGTACCTCGCGACAGGCCGGTGGTGCTCTGCTGCGCCCACGGCCACGAAATCAGCCAGGGCATCGCCGCCACGCTGGCTGCCATGGGCTTGGATGCGCGCTACCTGATCGACGGCTTCACCGGCTGGCGTGAAGCCGGACAACCCACCCAGAGCCTGTAGAACCAGGCAGGAGGTGTTTCATGAAATGGGTTACCCGTGAACGCCCGAAGATCGACCGAATCGCCTGCCCCTGGCTGATCGAGCGTTTCATCGATCCACAGCCGGAGTTTCTCTATGTACCGGCCTCCGAGGTGTTGGACGTCGCCGCCGAACAGGGCGCCGTGCCCTATGACATTCCCGGCGTAGAGCTCAGCCACGAGGGCGAACTGTGCAGCTTCGATGCCTTCCTGAAGAAGTACCACCTGGACGATCCGGCGCTGCGGCAGTTGGCGAGCATCGTGCGCGGGGCCGACACCTCGCGGCTCGAACTCACGCCCCAATCGGCGGGCCTCTACGCCATCTCACTGGGGCTGTCGCACAACTTTGCCGACGACCACAAGATGCTGGCCCACGGCCTGGTCATCTACGACGCGCTCTATGCCTGGTGCAGGCACTGCCAGGCGGAAACCCACAACTGGCCGCCACAGATGTGAGCACTTCCTCTCGACCGACGGGCGCTTCGTGAGGAGGGAGTCCGCGGCAGGTATCTCATGATCAACGAAGCCCGGCATCCACTCGCAACCCGGTCTGTTCGCCAGCAAGGCTCGGAGCAGTCAGGCCCGCACATCAGACCCACTGGTCGTTGCGCTTGCGCTTGACCCGCAGCAGGGTCGGCAGGATCAGGCCGGCCAGCAGCCCGGCGCCGGCAATGCTGCCGCCGTAGACCATGTAGCGCATCAGCACCTGCTTGTTCTCATCGCCCAGCTGCGCCTGGGCATCCCGCAGTTCCGAGCGTACCTGGGTCAGTTCGGAATCCAGCGCCGAACGCGCCGCCTGGAGTTCATCGATCAGTTTCTTGCGTGCGTCCAGGGTCTCCTGCATGCCTTGCACGCGGTTCTTCCAGGTGTCGTCGATACCGTCGAGCTGCGCGGTCAGTTCGGCCACCTTCTGCTCCAGTTGCGGCAGGCGCTCGGTCTGGCCGGGCACCGTCTGCAGGTCGCGGCTGGGGATCCACACGCTGCTGCCGCTCTCGCTGCGCACCTGGCTGTAATCACCCTGGGTGCTCAGCAGCTCGACCTTCTGTCCCGACGTCAGGGTGCCAACGATGCGGTATCCGTCGGTTGGGCCACTGCGTACGTAGGTCGTCAGGCTGTCGCTTACCCAGCGCGTGTTGCTCGCAGGTTCCTCGGCCTGCGCCGATGCTCCGGCTATCGCCAGGCCACCCAGCAGGAAGGCGCCGAGCACGCGGCGTGGGGACGAGGAAACACGGGCAGGGAAAGAACAGTGTCGGGACATGGGCAATCTTCACATGGCGATGGAATGAAACCCGAAGTACGGGCGTGAAAGCCGGCCGGGCAAATAGTTCTCGAGAGGAAAACCACGGGGTGAAACCCGGCATGGTGCAGTCGCCCGCTAGCGATTGGCCATGCCGATTTCCCGTGGGGCCGACAGCGGACAGACAGCGCGTTTGCGGAATGAGTTCATTCACACCCGACGGGACAGGATGGGCGGCGCACGACGAAAAACGCCCCGCAAAGGCGGGGCGTTGTCGTTCCAGTGGCATCAGAGCGCGGTGATGACCTGCTCCGCCGGCAGGCGCGACTTGGGCAGTGCGGCGTTGAAGTCCTTCTCGCTGCGGTGGCCGAGGGAAACCATGACCACGCTGGTGAAGCCGCGCTCGCGCAGCCCCAGTTCGGCGTCCAGGGCCAGGGCGTCGAAACCTTCCATGGGCGTGGCATCCACCCCCAGCGCGGCGGCGCCGAGCAACAGGGTGCCCAGTGCCAGGTAAGCCTGCTTCTCCATCCAGTGCTGCAGGTCCTTGCGCTCGAAGCGGTGCAGGTCCACGTAGCCCTGGCGGGTACGGAACTGCGCGGCACGGGCTTCGGCGTCACGGAAGCGCCCGTCGTCCTGCTCCTGCTGGAGCACCTGCGCCAGGTGCGCCTCGGTCAGATCGGTGCGGGCGCAAATGAGGATGACATGAGAGGCGTCCAGCACCTTGGGCTGGTTGTACGCGTAGTTGCCGTGGGTGCCCTTGGCCAGGCGGGCCTTGCCTTCCTCGGTGTTGGCGACCACAAAGTGCCAGGGCTGGGAATTCACCGAAGACGGGGCCTGGTGAAGCATCGCCAGCAGTTCGTCGATGGTCGCCTGGGGGATGCGACGGGCTGGATCGTAGGCCTTGGTGGTGTAGCGCTGGCTGGCGAGGGAAGCGAGGTTCATGGCTGGGCTCCATTGTCCGAGATGGCCAGCCGGGCGCACTCGCCCAGCCGGCGTATGGGTGGGGAGTCTGACGAGGATTGGCCGCAGCAAACAGCAGCAAGGCGAAGAAGGACTTTCAAAGGAAAAACGAAAATACGCAGGGTGATCTGGCTATTTTCGCATCAGCGATGAGCCTGCATCAGAAGGAATGGCTGAGCAGCACGCCGCCGCCGGATTCCGGGCTGGCATCGGAGAAACCCGCCAGCGCGTACAACTGGACCTTCCACTCCGGCCCGAGCCTTTGCGTCAGGAACAGGCTGAATTCCTGGATCTCGTCACCGTCGGAAGTCACCTTCTGCCGCCAGTCGTAGGCCGCCCCCACGGAGGTGTTCGGCGCAAGCCGTGTGACAAGGCCGATCGAGGTGTAGATCGGATCACGGAAGTCGCTACCCGAAGGGTCGCCGAACTTGCGCCAGCCGAGGGTGGCGAAGCCGCTGAACGAGCCGAAGCCCCTGGTGAGATCGACCTGCGCGGAAAAGTCGGTCTTGCCGGTTCCCAGGCATTTGTCCTCATCGGCCGTCGGTACCTTCACCTTGCCAATCAGGTCCACCAGCAGGCTTCCACCGTCGCTGCCATCCAGCAGCGCGTAGTCGGCGCTGGCCACGGTGTCGCCCATGCCCTCCTCCACGCTGCCGCAATCACCGGACACCGGCACGCCGTCCGGCCCTACCGCCGGGTTGGTGATGCGCAGGTAGGGAACGGTCAGTTTGTAGATCATCGGCCCGGTTTCGTACTTGGCGATCACCGGGACGTACCAGGTCTCGCTGGTCGCCGGCGTTCCGTAGGACCCCTGCGAGTAGTCGAGCCCGGTGGACAGGGTGAAGACATCCGATTGGGCTGGCAGCGCCAGGAACAGCAACAGACCGGGGACAAGCGCGCGGGTGGGGCTCATGTCTACCTCGTTGCGGAGCGGACTTCGACCTTCACGCCGGCACATTGCCCGAGCCAGACAGGGCCGCTCGGGGCGCGGCAGCTACCTGCACCCTGCCCTGCCACCAGGCGGCCGGGCGAGATGCTTTCCCCAGCTTAGCTGGCCTCGCGGAATCCGCGCTCAATGAGGACCGGAATGATCCACCCGCTCGGCCCGCTCCACCGATTCGGGCCGTTCCACGGTTTCAGGCCTTTCGACCCGTTCCACCCGCTCGACCTTTTCGACCCGTTCCGGTTTGTCGGCCTTGTCGGGACGGTCGATCCGCTCGATCCGCTCGATGCGCTCCACGCGAACGCCGTCCTGGAAGATCTCGATCCGTTCGCGGGTTTCCACGCGATCTCCGGACTGGCGGGTCTCTATACGCTCCCGGCGCTGCAGGTCGCCGGTGGGCGATACCACCTCCCGCTCGACCCGTTGCCGAGTCTCGCCGTTCTCGACACGCACACGGGTCTCATTGCCGCTGCCTCGCCCGGAGTTGTCACTGCCGTGATCGCCTGAGTCACGCGAGTCATCCGAACCGCCCGAATCGCCCGATTTGCCTGAATCGTCCGACTCCTCGTCGGGGTGGCCCGAGCCCTGATGGGACCCGCCATCCTGATGTTCGCGGAGCACCTCGATGTGGTCGGCGCGGATGGTGCGTCCCTTCTCGAACACTCCCCGCACGCGAATGCGCTGACCCACCGCGAGCTCGGCGTGCTTGCCACCGGCGAAGGCCCTGTCGTCGCCCACATAGGCCGTGAATCCGCCGAATTCGATGCGGTTGCCTTGTTGCGAGTACACCAGGCCTTCAATCAGTGCCTTGCCGGAACGTCCGCCAAATGGCAAGCCCGGATCGACACGGGTCTCGGCCACTTTCAGTTCCTTGCCGTCCCAGGTACCGCGGACCAGCACCTCGGCGCTGCGCGGCAGCGGCCTGCTCAACGCCAGCCCTTGCAACACACCGGGTCGTTGGATGGCGCCGACGGCGCTGACCTGGGTCAGCTTCGGCGCCCGGTCGATGCGGCTGGCTATCACTTCGCCCAGGGCATTGCGCAGGCCGCTCACCCGTACCGGTTCGCCGATACGCAGGCCTTCGGCCACCCGTGCCCCTGAAGCGAGACGAACCGGTTGGCCCATCACCCGCAGGGCGGCAGTTCCCTTCGCGGCCTCGGTCACCGGGCCTTCATAGGCATGGAGAATCGCGATGCGCCGTGCTTCCAGGCCCCGTGCCGAAGTGCCGGCTTCTACCGCAACCACCTGCCCGATGGCCAGGCGATTGGCACTGGCGGGCACGCCGTTCTCGCTGAGCGCGACCTCGTTGTCGAAGTGCACTTCAACGCCGTTGACGCAAATGGAGCCGAAACCTGTGATGGTGCCGACGATACCCGTGCCACCGATGCCGCCGTCGCCCGCAGGCGCTCCGGTGCCACCGATGCCGCCATGCTCGGCCGGAGAACCGGTACCGCCGATGCCGCCGTTCTCCATTGGCGCACCAGTGCCCCCTATCCCGCCGGTCGCCACGGCCCCCGTGCCGCCCATGCCGCCTGGTTCGAGGCAGGCGGGTGCTGCGCTCACGGGGGGGATGGCGACAAGCAATGGCCCACAAACCACGGCCAAGGTGCACAGAACGCGCGTGGCGATGTTCATGACGATCCAGGTGTCTTCGGCTTGGAAACCGCCGGAGGATTGGGTTCAGTGTAGAAATACAGGCCGATGGTGATGCGCTGGCGAGCCTCGGGAGGAGGAATGTCCTTGTTTTCCAGATCGGCGGCCAGTTGGTTGAAGGCGATCAGCACCTGCATGCCTTCGGCCCTGACCGCTTCGCGAAGCTGCTCGACGCTCGCGGTGGAGAGGCTGTCGTAGTGAACGCTCCGCTCGAAGAACGGCTCGGCCGTTTCGGTGAGGTTGTGCACGGCGGCGCAGGCATGGTCATGAAGGTTGTGGCGAAAGTAGGCCGCCATCTCGTCGAATCCGCGCTGCGGGATGAAGGCCATGGTTTCCAGGTGCACACGATCCTGGTCATCTATCCGCACGATGCCGAGGCGCAGCCATTCATCCAGCACCACGCGGGCGCGGATGTCCTTGCTGACTTTCGCCACCAGCCCGTCGAACGATCCTTCCCCGCCGGCGCTTGCCAGGCGCGCCAGCGGCAGTGGCTTCCCAGGCTTGGCGCAGAACGGTGCGTTGTTCATCCAGACACTGACCAGGTGGGCGCCGAAGGACACGTTTTCCGGCAGCTCGTTCGCCTCGCCGCCGGCCCTGGAACGGAGCCGTCTGACATCCTTGCGATGGACGCCGGTGAGCAGGCTGATCCTGCTGTCGGTGGGGCTCTTGTCGTCGAGGCGGAATTCACTCTCGGCAACGTCGACGAAGATCTGTTTGAGCAGGTCGGCAAAGCAGTTGTAGGTCACCCCTTTCCGCAGCATCAACCTCACAATCGGGCGCATGACGTGCTGCAGCGCCGGCAATAGCGAGGGTGGGAAAGTGGGTATCTGCATTCACGGCACTCCTGTTGAAATGAATACAAAAGCCAAGTGGGGAGGACGCCGCCGGGCAAGCTGTCCATAGCGCCCCCCTACTCTCTTGGACGGTGTCGGTCGACCGCTGATCCCGCTTCGGATCCCCGGGGCGACCACCAGCACCGTCATCACAGATGCCACAAAACCCGGGGCTACGCCGGGTCTTGTGGACAAGCGGAAGGACCGATCAGGCTCCGCCGCGATCATCGCCGACGTCGTGGTCAGGACCATCGTCCGCACCATGGCCTAGGCCATGGGCTTCACCGAGGTCATGGTCGGCGCCGTCGTCCGCGCCGTGGCCGACGCCATGGGCTTCACCGACGTCATGGTCAGCGCCGTCGTCCGCGCCGTGGCCGACGCCATGGGCTTCACCAACGTCATGGTCGGCGCCGTCGTCCGCGCCGTGGCCGACGCCATGGGCTTCACCAACGTCATGGTCGGCGCCGTCGTCCGCGCCGTTGCGACCGCTGTTGGCGCTGCCCGGCCCACTGTTGCCGCCGTTATCGGCGCCATCACCGCCGTGGCCCGATCCACCATGGCCGCCGCCATCACCAGAATGACCGCCGCCATCGCCACCGTGGCCACCACCGCTGCCGCCACCTCCGTGACCGCCGCCACCACCGCCGCTACCACTGCCGCCACCACCACTTCCGCCGCCGCTGCCGCCACCGTGGCCACCGCCGCCCCCACTGCCACTGCCGCCACCGCCATGGCCGCCGCCACCACCACCGCTACCACCTCCTCCGCCGCCGCTGCCACCATCCTTGGCGTATACGTGGGAGAAGCCGCCGATGGAGTCGGGTAAAAGGGCTGTCGACGCCGAAAGAACGCCACCAATGGCCAGAGCCAGCAAGCACTTCTTGAGTAGCATGATGAACCTCCACACGGTGATGCGTAGTCATCTCCCTATCGAACGCACGGGTTTGAAATTTCGTGACCGCCCGGTTGAAGCGGTCGGACAACCGGCTTGCCATTTGCCGACGGCAATGGGATCAACCGTCAACATCAGGCGGTCCGTGTAAGCCAAGTCGGATCTTGTTGTGGGAAAATTTCCCACATCCTCAGGTTAGACCCAAGGGAATGGGTGTCAACGACCGGCTATCCGGTTGAAGCACGTCCACAAGGCAACGCCGCCAACAGGAAACTCCTGCCGGCGGCGTTGGGTTGAGGCTGGGAATGGCAGGCCCGTCAGGGCCTGCCGGGTGCGGTCACTTGAGGTCGTAGCGGTCCAGGTTCATCACCTTGGTCCAGGCAGCGACGAAGTCGCGTACGAAGGCCTGCGGCGAGTCGCTGCTGGCGTAAATCTCCGCTATTGCCCGGAGCTGGGAGTTGGAACCGAAGACCAGGTCGACCACGGTGGCGGTCCACTTGAGGTCGCCGCTGGCGCGGTCACGGCCTTCCAGCACGTGCTCGTTGGACGCGGAGCGCTGCCACTTCGTGCTCATGTCCAGCAGGTTCACGAAGAAGTCGTTGGTCAGCGTTTCCGGACGCTTGGTAAAGACGCCATGCTGCGACTTGCCGAAGTTGGCGCCCAGGACACGCAGCCCCCCCACCAGGACAGTCATCTCGGGGGCGCTCAGCTTGAGCAGTTGTGCCTTGTCCACGAGCATTTCCGCGGTCGAGCCCTCGTAACCCTTCTTCGCGAAGTTGCGGAAGCCGTCGGCGAGCGGTTCCAGCACCGCGAAGGACTCCACGTCGGTCTGAGCCTGCGAAGCATCGGTACGGCCCGGAGCGAAGGGAACGGTCACGTTGACGCCAGCGTTCTTCGCAGCGGTTTCGATACCGACGCCACCAGCCAGCACGATCAGGTCGGCGAGAGAGACTTTCTTGCCCGAGGCATTGAAGTCCTTCTGCACACTTTCCAGTGCCGCGATGACCTTGGCCACTTCGGCCGGCTGGTTGACCTCCCAGTCCTTCTGCGGGGCGAGACGCAGACGGGCACCATTGGCACCACCGCGCTTGTCGCTGCCACGGAAGGAAGCGGCGGCAGCCCAGGCGGTGCTCACCAGCTGCGAAACGGACAGGCCGGTCGCGGCGATCCTGGTCTTCAGGGCAGCCACGTCCTGGTCGTTCACCAGCGGATGGTCGACAGCCGGGACCGGGTCCTGCCAGATCAGCTCTTCTTTCGGCACCAGCGGGCCGAGGTAGCGGCTGCGCGGGCCCATATCGCGGTGGGTCAGCTTGAACCAGGCGCGGGCGAAGGCGTCTTCCAGTTCCTTCGGATTGTCCTTGAAGCGCCGGGAGATCTTCTCGTAGGCCGGGTCCATGCGCATCGCCATGTCGGCGGTGGTCATCATTGGCGCGTGGCGCTTGCTCGGGTCATGGGCGTCCGGCACCACGCCGTCACCCGTCGTCCCCTTGGGCTTCCACTGATGGGCGCCTGCCGGGCTCTTGGTCAGTTCCCACTCATAGCCGTACAGGGTTTCCAGGTAGCTGTTGTCCCATTTGGTGGGAGTTGGCGTCCAGGCACCTTCCAGGCCACTGGTAATGGCGTCGCCGGCCTTGCCGCTGCCGAAGGCGTTCTTCCAGCCCAGGCCCATTTCAGTGATATCGGCCGCCTCGGGTTCCGGCCCGACGTTGGCCGCATCGCCTGCACCATGGCATTTGCCGAAGGTGTGGCCGCCCACGGTGAGGGCCACGGTTTCTTCATCGTTCATCGCCATGCGAGCGAAGGTTTCACGCACATCGCGGCCAGACGCCACAGGGTCGGGGTTGCCGTCCGGCCCCTGGGGGTTCACGTAGATCAGGCCCATCTGCACCGCGGCCAGCGGATTTTCCAACTGGCGGTCACCGGAGTAGCGGCTATTGGGCTTGTCGCTGGTGGCCAGCCACTCATGCTCGGAGCCCCAGTAGACGTCGTCTTCCGGTTCGTAGATGTCCACGCGGCCGCCACCGAAGCCAAATGTCTTGAAGCCCATGGACTCCAGTGCGACGTTACCGGCGAGGATCAGCAAGTCGCCCCAGGACAGCTTGTTGCCGTACTTCTGCTTGATCGGCCACAGCAGGCGACGCGCCTTGTCGAGGTTGCCGTTGTCCGGCCAGCTGTTGAGCGGTGCGAAGCGCTGGTTGCCGGTACCGGCACCGCCACGCCCGTCAGCGACGCGGTAGGTACCCGCGGCGTGCCAGGCCATGCGGATGAACAGCGGCCCGTAATGGCCATAGTCCGCCGGCCACCAGTCCTGGGAGTCGGTCATCAGGGCAGTGAGGTCCTTGATCACCGCATTGAGGTCGAGGGTCTTGAAGGCTTCGGCGTAATTGAATTCCCCACCCAGCGGGTTGGATTCGGCCGAGTGCTGATGAAGGATCTTGAGGTTAAGTTGGTTGGGCCACCACTCCGCATTCGATGGCACTACACCGGCGATCACATTCTTCCCTGAGAAAGGGCATTTTGCTTCGCTTGACATGCTTATCTCCTCTTTTTGTCTTCAGCCAACCAGTCTATTCAGCTTGGAATCGAGGTAGCGTCCCAGCCAATAGGTTTTGGAAATGGCATTGATAGTAGACAAGGATTGTGAATCCCACGTTGGCAGCGACAGCCTGCAAGCCTTGATCTACGCAGCTCTCGCGTCGAGATCTCGCGGTAGATCAATGGCTTCTGAGGCTTATCGCGCCAAGTGCTGAGGAGATTCAGCGGGATGATGAAGCGCAGTTTTGTCCATAGACGAACTTAATCGTCAGGCCTGCGCGAAGGGTGGAGACCGCCGGACGATCTCCACCCTTCGCAGGCTGGCAATTGCTTTTCCCTGCCGGTCAATCGAGCTGATATTTCTCCCGCACCAGATGCCCGATCCCCAAGCGGTCGAGAATGTCCATCGGGCACAGCAAGGTAACGCGAACGGTTCCCGGCAGACGGCTGATTTCGATGGAACCGGCGATGGTGGCGCGGTTCAGCACCTCATCGTAGGGCAGCCCGGTGACGTCGGCAGCGCGCTGCAGGCCATTCCTGGTGGCGGCGTTTAGGTCCTCGCCACTGCCGATGAACGTGATTGGGCCATTGCGCTCGACTTCGTGCTGGCCCCAGCGCGCACCCAGCTCGCCGACCTTGCGGCGTTGTTCGGCGCTCATCGGGCGTGCCATGGGCGGCAGGTCATCGAGGTTCTGCAACAGGATCGGGCCGTCCAGCGTCAGGTGCTTGATCACCTCCACCGTCAGCTCCGTTTCCCCTGACACATCCGTCGCGTGGCCGGCGATCTCGCCATTGCCCTGCTGGGCGTGCATGTCGCCCATGTACACGCCAGCGCCCGGCACCTTGACCGGGCAGATCAGGATGCAACCCTCACGCACCGAGTTGGTGTCCATGTGGCCATCGGTCTTGGCCGCATGCAGCGCTTCGCGGGTCAGGCCGTAGCGATGGGGCGCGCCGATCAGGTGCTGTCCGAAATCGGCGCAGTTGTGCGAGTCGGGCATGTCGATGGCGGGCGTCGTGCCGATGTTACCGAGGAACGGCCGCATGTGGGCCGCCACGCCGGGCATGTCGGCGCGCGCAAGGGAAAGGATCGAATGCTGCGCGGCCAGCTCCGGCAAGGCGGACATTTCCGGGGCGTCGCCGGCCAGGCCGTTGGCCACATCCTGGTTCACCGTCAGGCTGACCTGGTTTTCCTGGTCGAACACGATCACGTAACCATGACTGAAGCGGAAGGCGCTGACTTCAGCGCCGCAGTGGTCGCAGCGGATGGCCTCTTCACCAATGCCTTCGACATGGCTGGCCGGGTGTTCGGTGCCGCAGGACGAGCAGAATTTGGCAACGAAAGGATCACCGTTGTAACGACCCTCGACGAACTTCATCACCCCGGAGGAAGTCGCCAGGGAGGTGACGCGCATTCGCTGGATCTTCAGCGCCACGGCGTCACCCACTTCAGCGCCTTGGATCGCCACCGGCTGCGTCACCTCGTGGCCGCCCTGGAAAGACGGCGTGATCATCGGCCCCCAGCACCCCGGCGGCGTGCCCGTGATCAGGGTGCCGCCATTGGCCAGTGGGCCCAGCATGGGCAGGCTGGGACCGATGATGCCGTTGGTGTAGGTCTGGACCCGGAGCTGGTCCACGGCGTAATTCGTATCAGGCAGGTTTTTCGACATGTTGTCCCCCTGGGCCCGCATTGCCTGCGGAAAAAAGCCCGGTGAGCGAAACGGAGCCACTCCCGGGCAATGATTGGCAAGAACCGTGGTCCGGTGCCCTGCTGGCGGCCCCGGTCGGCGGAAACAGTTCAACCCGGTCTTGTATCCGGGATGTATTGCGCGGGGGGTGGATTCACAAGCACATGTAACGAGGCAGGCCGCGGACACAGGCCGATACAGAAACCAGCCGCCAACAGTGAACGCCGGGCCGAAAGCCTCAGGAGGGAGGTATCGCGTGTCCCATCATGGGCACACCCTTAGACGTTCCACTCCCGTTTGCACTCCATCAGGAAGTCGACGAAGGCACGCAGGCGCAGCGGGACGTGGCGACCGTGCGGATACAGCAGCGTGTAAGGGCGGGAGCGGCCGCCGAACTCCCCAAGTACTTCCACCAGCGAGCCCTCTTCCAGCTCCCGCTCGACGATGAAGCGATAAGTCTGGAACAGCCCGGCGCCGTACTTGGCCAGGGTCACCCCACCGAGAACGTCATCCGAGCAGCAGTAGTTGCCGCTGGCGAAGATCTCCCGTTCCTTGCCGTTCTCGGTGAATAGCCAGGAAATGCGGCGCCCGCTGCTGGGGAGTTCGAACTGGATGCAGTCGTGCCGCTCGAGGTCCTCCAGGGATGTGGGCGTGCCCACCCTGGCCAGGTATTGCGGCGTGGCGATCACCACCAGCGGTGCGTCTTCGAGATGCCGGGCAATAAGCGTGGAATCGGGCTGGGCGCGCACGCGGATCGCCAGGTCGTAGCCCTCCCCCACGAAGTCGATGTTGCGGTTGCTCAGGTGGATGTCGATCTTCACGCCGGGGTGGCGTTCGCGAAAACGCGACAGCAGCGGGAGGATGCGGTAGTGGCCGTAGGTGGTGGGAATGCTGATACGCAACTCGCCGCTGGGTTCCAGCTGTTTGCCCATCACTTCGCGCTCGGCCTCGACCAGTTGCGTCAGCGCCTGCCGGCATTGTTCGAAGTAGGAGCGACCGCTTTCCGTGAGGCGGATGCTGCGGGTCGTCCTTACGAACAATCGGGTACCGAGACGTTCTTCCAGCCGCGAAATCGAGCGGCTCACCGCCGCCGGCGTGACCCCCGCCGACAGCGCCGCCGCAGTGAAGCTCCCCTCCTCCGCGGCAAGACAGAAAAGCTCGATGCTGCCCAACTGGATGTCATCAAAGTGGCGCTTCACGATTCTTTACACCAGGTATCAACTGAAGTATCCGAGCCTACATTTATCGGCTCCCAGGACACAAATATAGTGCATCCCACGCAGGCAAATCCGCCGCTTCCCGGCCGCTACCGGCACTCGGCAAAGCTGCGTTGATCCGCCTGACCCTCGAACAGGAATCGCCCCATGAACCTGATCTTCGTCGCTGACCCCATGTGCTCCTGGTGCTACGGCTTCGCCAAGGAACTGACAACGGCCACCAATTCGTTTCCCGAGCTGCCCGTACAGATAGTGGTGGGCGGCGTGCGTGCCGGGGACACTTCCATCATGACCGAGGAAATGAAGCAGTTCCGCCTCGGTCACTGGGCCCGCGTGGAAGCACTCAGCGGTCTGCCGTTCAATCGCCAGGCATTCATCGCCCTCGAAAATTTCGTCTACGACACCGAACCGATCTGTCGAGCCGTGGTGACCGCGCGCAAGATTGCGCCGGGGATGGACCTCCTGCCGGTTTTCCGCCGCCTGCAGGAAGCCTTCTACGTCCACGGCCAGGACACCACCCGCGGCGAAGTCCTCGCGGAAATCGCCGCCCGAGCCATGACCGACCTGGGTTATCCGACCCGCGCCGAATCCTTCCTGGCAACCTGGAACCACGATTCGACCATCGCCGAAACCCGCGAGGATTTCACGACGGCCCGGCGCTGGGGCATCACCAGCTTCCCGGCCCTGCTGCTGGAGGTGAATGGTCGCCTGCACTCCGTCTCGCCCGGCTACCTGAGTGCGCGGGAGCTGGAAAGGAACCTTCGCATCGTGCTCGAACGCGCCGGCCATGACGCCGTGGCAATGGCCTGAGCAGCGCATCCCCTGGAGCCGCGATCATGAAAGCTGCAGTCGTCACCCGCTTTGGCGGCCCCGAGGTGATCGAGCTCGTGGAGCTGCCCACTCCCCAGCCGGGGCCCGGACAGGTGCTGATCAAGGTCCTGGCCGCGCGGGTGAACCGCCTTGACCACCACATCCGCCAGGGTGACGTCGCTTCCGGCATCCCGCTTCCGCACATCCTCGGAATGGATGCCGTCGGAGAAATTGCCGAACTCGGCGCCGGCGTGCCCCGTCTTGCGCTTGGCGACCGCGTGATCGCCATGCCCGGATACCCCAGCAGCCCTGACGAGCAGGATGTGCGCCCCGTCACCCGCGCATCCAGCTACACCCTGCTCGGCCTGCACCGCCCCGGCACCTACGCCCAGTACATGGTGGCCCCCGAGAAATGGGTGATCGCCGATACCTCGGGTCTGCCGCCGGAACAGGCGGTAGCACTGCCGACCCCGCTGCTGACGGCAATCCGCGCCGTGGAGACAGTGGGCGAAGTGAAGGCCGGCGACCGTGTGCTGGTCCATGCGGGCGCCTCCGGCACCGGCTGCATGGCCATCCAGGTCGCCAAGGTGCTCGGTGCGCGCGTCGCCGCCACGGTTCGCTGCGCCGCCGCAGCCAGAGTCGCGGCGCAAGTCGGTGCGGACCGGGTAATCGACACCAGCGACGAAGACGTGATCGACGCCATTCGCCGATGGACCCGCGGACGCGGCGTAGACGTGGCGATCGATTGCCTCGGCGGGCCGGACTTCGCCCGCATGGTCGAGGCGGTCCGGCCACTGGGAATCGTCGTCCTCGACGGCCTCATGGCCGGTGCCACGGTTACGCTCGACCTGAAGCGAATCATCAATGAACAGAAGCAGATCAGGGGCACCCTGATGGCTGATATCGAGGATCTGAAAGCCTGGATGCCGCGCGTCCGCTCGGGCCGCATAAAACCCGTGGTGGATACCGTGCTCCCTCTCAGTGAAGCCGCCCAGGCCCATGCGCTGATGGCGGAAAACCGGACCAAGGGCGGCGTCGTGCTGCTGCCCTGGAGTCACTGACCAACCCTCCGAGGAGGTTCAAGATGCCGTTCGTAAGCGTTCGTATCACCCGTGACGGGGTTACCCGGGAGCAAAAGGCCCAGGTCATCGCCGAAATCACCGAAACCCTGCAGCGCGTGCTGGGCAAACGCCCGGATCTCACCCACATCGTCATCGAAGAGGTGGACACCGATAACTGGGGCTATGCCGGCATGACAACCACGGAATACCGTAAGAACCAGCCTGGATGACCCCCATTCCAGTGCCTCCCGCCCGGCGCCCGGCCGGGCGGGAATCCCCTGTCCTCGATCCGGAAGCAGGAGTGCCGGCGGTGCACACGCGGCGGACTACTGCGAAAAGGCGCTTCGGCAGGTCGTTGCGGGGCGCTGAAAAATACCATCACGACCTTTCCCATTCCCGAAGGGAACCTCCATGTCACATGACCTGAGCCGTCTCGAGGCGGCCCTCGCCAACCATCCCCGGGTGGAGCTGGTGGAAACGCCCACGCCGATCCAGAAGCTGTCCCGCCTGGGCCAGTTGGCCGAATTCAACGGCTGCAACTTCTACGTAAAGCGCGACGACCTCACGAGCCTGGGTGGCGGCGGGAACAAGCTGCGAAAGCTGGAATTCCTGCTCGGCGAAGCACTCGCGGCCGGCGCCGATACCCTGGTGACCTGGGGCGGCCTGCAGTCCAATCACGCCCGCCTGACCGCTGCGGTGGCCGCGCGCCATGGCCTGGCCTGCGAGTTGATCCTCACCCAGTCCGGCGTGCGCACGGACGATGACTATCAACTCAACGGCAATGTCCTGCTGGACACCCTGTTCGGTGCCACCGTCCATCGCCTGCCCCTTGGAGCAGCCCCGGACGCCTATGCCGCCGAAAGGGTCGACCAACTCACGCGCCGGGGCAGGAAGCCCTTCGTCATGCCCCTCGGCGGCTCCAGCCCGACCGGGGCGCTGGGCTACGCCGCCTGTACGGCCGAGATCCTGCAACAGGCGGACGCACTCGGCGTGCCGTTCCAGGAAATCATCGTGCCCAACGGCAGCAGCGGGACCCAGGCTGGCCTGCTGGCCGGGGTTGCCCTGTCCGGTTCCTCAACTGGAATCACCGGCTACTCCGTACTGGGAACCGCCGAGCAGACCCTCGCAACGACCCGGGAAAAGACCCGACAGACACTGCAACTACTCGCTCCATCCGAGGCCCTGGACGAAAGCGCGGTCAAGGTGGATGGCACACAGCGCGGCGAAGCCTATGGCGCCCCCACCCAGGCGATGCTGGAAGCAACGCGCCTGCTCGCCTCCCACGAGGGGCTGCTGGTGGACCCCGTCTACGGAGGCAAGGCATTCGCGGGAATGCTGGCCGCCGCCCGCGATGGTGGGTTCCCGCCCGGCAGCAACCTGCTGTTCGTGATGACGGGTGGATTGCCGGGAGTCTTCGCCTACCGCAGCGCCTACAGCTGATCGGTCGGCCCTGCATCCTGGCAGTGGACGGAGGCCAAAGCACTGGCAAGTGGTAATGGCCTGAATGGAAAAGGGAGGCAACGCCTCCCCTTTTCCTGCTCTCAACGGCCAATCGGCAGCCATCCCGGCAGGTCATGCATAGCGGAGTTGGCTGATGTCGATGGACACCAGCAGTTGCGCCTCGATGGCCCGGCCTTGCTCGTCACGCCGATAGGCCCGCCGCTTGCCGGGCATGCGCAAGCCCTCTGCTTCGATGTAGTCGGAAACGTACTGGGCGGCCGGCAAGCCTGCGCTGACGTCGAGTTCATAGTCGTGCCGACGCAGAAGGAAATCCTCAGCGAAGTAGAAGTCCTGTACCACGCTGTGGGTCGCCACGCTTTCCGGAAAATGCACCCGCAGCCGGCGCCAGGTTTCCGCTCCCTCCTCCCACGGTGCCAACTCTTGGACCCTGACACCTGGCCAGGTGAACAGGAATGGCATGGTCAGGTAGGACCAGAGCGCGTAGCCGTTGAAATAGGCGCGCTGCAGCGAGTCCCAGGGGGTCGTTTCCCCGTGGCCATTGAATGAGGCCCTGGGGCTCGCGCGCTCGGCCACCACCTGCCCGCTGGTGGTCTCGATGGCGATGCGGTCAGGCGTATAGGCGGTGCGCTTGTCGGGCGCGCCGAAGGGCATGACCGACGCCCGCTGCTCATGCAGCCAGACGGTCATTTCCCGTGGGTCGCTGTCCTGGGTCAGGCCCTTCAGGCCCCACAGGGAGCCTCCGGTTACGATGCTGGCACGCACCGTATTGAAGCGGTGCCAGCGATCCAGTCCGCCGTGGGCGTGCAGTACCTGAACGAGCAATTCGCAGTTCCCATCACTCATGGCGGCAGTCCTCGGCGGCAGGTTGTGTTGGTCAGTTATAGCCCGAGCCCACCGCCAGCGGAGCCGTGGACGACCGGCACGGAAAATCGTCGTCAGCGATCGAGCGGATCGCCGCTGGCACCGGCCTCGGCCGACTGCGGTGATACCTTCTTGCTGCCCAGCGGAGTCGTCTGGAAGCAGACGCCACTGGAGTTGCGGTGATTCTCGGTAGCGGCGTTGCTGTGCACGGCAACTCCGGCCAGGGAAAAGGCGATGGAGGTCAGCAGGCTCTTCAGGGTTCTCATCGAAGTGGATTCCGCTCAGGTCATAGGCATCGGGTCCAGCCAGCTCCAGCCCCTCGAGGCTGCCGCTGGCGCTCAGGCTCAGTTTCGAAGGGCCAGGTGCCCTGCGTGTGTCGCCTGGCGGTCGTTTTGCGTGCTCGTGTATAGGGCGGCGCCTGGATACAGAGGGATACAACCCGAGCGTGGACCAGGGCGCGGCGCCCCGCCCTCAAGCCGTCACACCGCGCGCATCCCGTCGCACGGCCTGGGGAGGCACACCGAACCCCCGTATGAAAGCCTCGCGCATGTGGCGGCGGTCGCGGAACCCGGTTTCCCTGGCGACCACATCCAGGGAATGGCGGCTCTGTTCGATCATCAGCCGTGCTGCCTCCAGCCGCAGCCCCTCGATAGCCTTCGCTGGCGACTGCCCGGTTTCGGCGGTGAATACCCGGGTGAACTGACGCGGGCTCAGATGCACGACTTCTGCCAGTTCCTCCACACCGAGCGGACGATTCAGGTGGCTGCGTGCATAGTTCAGCGCGTTCTGGATGCGGTCCGACTTGGGCGCCAGGTCGAGCATCTCCGAATGCTGGGACTGCCCACCGGAGCGGCGCTGGTGCATCACCAGCTTGTGCGCCACCGAGCGCGCCGCCTCGGCACCCAGGTCCTTCTCCACCATGCCGAGGGCGAGGTCGAGCCCCGCGGTCATGCCGGCCGAGGTCCAGATCGGCTCGTCGACGATGTAGATGCGGTCATCCTCGACATCGATGTCCGGAAAGCGCTTGCGCATTTCGAGGGCGAATGCCCAGTGCGTCGTCGCGCGGCGCCCGGCCAGCAAGCCCGCTTCGGCCAGCACGAAGCCGCCGGTGCAGACACCGGCCGTACGTCGCGCCTGGCTACCAGCCAGGCGCACGAAGTCGAGGACAGCCTTGGGAGGTGGCTCCGCCAGCGGATCATTGACCCCGACGACCATCCAGGTATCCGCCAGGCGAGGTGCATCGAGTGCACGCGTTTCCACCGCAAGCCCCAGCGAAGAGCGCACCAGCCCGCCGTCCGGCGAGTAATTCTGGATGCTGTAGAAGGGTGCCCGGGCTACAAGGTTGGCGAATTCGAATACGGTCTGGGTAGCCAGTGAAAGCACTTGGAAACCATCCGTCAGCAGATAGCCGATTCGGTGCATGTGTATCTCCCGCCATGTCCTGAAATATGACTATAAATGTCATTTGAGACATGGTAAATCCGCAGCATTCTGTTCTCCAGTCCCACCCACCCTGGAGAAACAGCATGACTCACTCACATCCCGGCGCCGCCCTCATTACCGGCGCTTCGTCCGGTATCGGTGCGATCTACGCCGACCGCCTGGCCCGCCGCGGCCATGACCTGATCCTCGTGGCTCGCAACCGCGAACGCCTGAATGCACTGGCCCGGCGCTTGAGCGATGAAACCGGACGAAGCGTGGAAGTCGTGGTCGCCGACCTTGCCGACAAGGAGGACCTCGCACGGGTCGAGAACATCCTTCGCACCGATGCCAGCATCACGACGCTGGTGAACAACGCCGGCATCGGCGCGACCCGCCCTCTTCTCGAGTCGAACGTCGACAAGCTGGACGACCTGCTCACCCTCAACGTGAATGTGCTGACGCGCCTGACCTATGCGGCCGCCCCCGGTTTCGTCGCCCGTGGCGGTGGCACCATCATCAACATCGCCTCGATCGTCGCCATCGCGCCTGAGATCCTCAACGGTGTGTACGGGGGCTCCAAGGCCTTCGTGCTTGCGTTCAGCCAGTCCCTGCACAAGGAACTGCAGGAGAAGAACGTCCGGGTGCAGGTCGTGCTCCCCGGCGCAACCGCAACCGATTTCTGGGAGATAGCCGGAACGCCGGTGCAATACCTTCCCAGTGCCATCGTCATGAAGGCCGAAGACATGGTGGACGCGGCGCTTGCCGGTTTCGACCAGGGCGAATTCGTCACCATTCCCGCTCTTCCTGACATCGCCGACCTGGACGCCTATGAAGCCGCACGGCAGAAGCTGATGCCGAACCTGTCGTTGAGCGCCCCTGCCGCACGCTACAGCCGCTGAGCCATCCGCTCTCCTGGCGAAGCTGCAGAACAATGCGGGGGCCACTCCTGTGGTGCCCCGCAGTCCGCGTGCTCATGGGCTGAGGGCCTGTTGCCGGGCGAGGCGGATTGATTACACAAGGTATCAACTGAAGTAAGGGAAACCCGATTTATCAGCACATAACTCACAAATATAGTCCGCCTCACCAGCAGCGAATCCCCTCGATCAGCTGCTACGGCAAGTCCCCCGAGTCTATTTGTGAGGAAACCACCATGAGCAAGAAAACTGTTGTCATCACCGGCGCTTCCAGCGGTATCGGCCTGGGCCTGGCCAAGGCCTTCCTCGACGCCGGCTACAACGTCGTCGGCACCGCCCGCTCCGCCGAACGCCTGCAAGAAGCCGCCGCCAGCCTGGGTAACCCGGCCAGCTTCGTCGGCGTCGCCGGCGACGTGGCCGATCCGGCCTCCGCCCGTAAGGCTTTCGCCGTAGCGATTGAAGCCTTCGGCAGCGTCGAAGTGCTGGTCAACAACGCCGGTTTCTTCCTGCCCAAGCCCTTCATCGAGTACACCCCGGAAGACCTGGAAGCCCTGCTCGACACCAACCTCAAGGGCGTGGTCTACACCTCCCAGGTGGCGGCCGCGCACATGCAGCGGCAAGGCGGTGGTCACATCGTCAACATCTCCGCTTCGGTGGCCCTGCAACCCAACATCAGCGTTCCGGCCGCCCTGCCGGTGCTGATCAAGGGCGGCGTCAACCAGATGACCCGCGCCCTGGCGCTGGAACTGTCGCCGCACAACATCCAGGTGAATGCGGTCGCCCCCGGCATCATCGACACTCCGATGCACGACCCGGCCGCCCGCGAGTTTCTCAACAACCTGGCGCCGTCCGGCCGCGTAGGTACCGTTGAAGAGATCGCCGAAGCCGTCCTGTACCTGGCCGGCGCCAGCTTCACCACCGGCGTCGTCCTGGCCGTGGACGGCGGTATGAGCACCGGCAAGTGGTGAACGCCTTAAAGGCATGAAAAGAGGGAGGCTTTGGCCTCCCTTGCTCATTGCTCAAGGCGACGATTCGGGGAATGGACTCGCACTGGATTGGCAAGGCTGTATGAGTCCGCTTTTCGCATCGTGCCACTGACGCGATCCCTCACCCCCGGCCCCTCTCCCTGAAGAGGAGAGGGGTGACTCGCGCCGGCTAGGCACAATTCATCCTGACGCTCACACAGACTTGAAACTGGGCAGATTGGGTGGGGCAGCGCCACTGCCCCTTCAGGAGGCCAAGCGGAATCGTTGCAGGTTCGTAGGGTCACGATTGGCTTTCCTGCGGGAGCAATCCCCCCTCGCCTAGCGGGTAGCTTGCCCCGCCTCCAATTCGCCAAGAATCCGATAGGCCAGCTTCACCCGCTCCTCATTCGGGTAATTCTTGTTGGCCAGCAGCACGATGCCGAGTTGTTTCTCCGGCACGAAGGCCACGTAGGCGCCGAAGCCATCGGTGGCCCCCGTCTTGTTGACCCAGACCGACTTCTGCGGCGGCAGGGGCGGTTCGATGGCGGTGACCGCGTGGCTCTCCAGCGCCATCTGGCTGCCATTGCCTTTCACCAGCGTCTCCAGCGCCACCGGGTAGCTGTACTGCTCCCAGATCAGGTCCTGGGTCATGGCGCCAACCTTGTAGTAGCCCGTCCGGGTGGCGTCGATGCCACGTTGCAGTCCTGCCTCCAGTGGAACCTGGCCGAGATGGGCCTCGACGAAATGCAGCAGGTCCTTGCTGCTGGTCTTCACCCCGTAGGCCTCATTGGCCAGCATCGCGGGGTTCACCCGTACCGGAACATCTTCCTTGTTGTAGCCCTGGGCGTAGCGCGGCATCGCGCCGGGCGGAACCTCGATGAAGGTATTGCCCATGCCGAGCTTGGGCAGCAGTTCGCTTTCCATGGCACTGGCATAGGGCTTTTCCAGGCTGCTTGCCGCGACCACACCCAGCAGGCCGATGCTGGGGTTGGCGTAAGTGCGGTAGGTGCCCGGGGCGTATTGCGGTTGCCAGGTGCGGTAGTAGTCCGTCAGCTGCTGCCGGTTGCGGACGGTATCCGGCAATTGCAGGGGAAAGCCGCCGGCGGTGTGGGTGGCCAGGTTGATCAGCGTCACCTGGTCGAGCTTGCTGCCCTTGAGTTCCGGCAGGTAGCGGCTCGGGCTCGCGGTGAGCTGGAGCTTGCCACGGGTTTCGGCGTAGGTGGCCAGCGCGACGGTCAGGGTCTTGCTGACCGATCCGACTTCGAAAAGCGTCTCGCTGGTGACGGCCTGCTGCGTCGCCCTGGACGCTACGCCGTAGTTGTAGAAACGCTGCTCGCCCTGGGCAGTGACCGCAATGGCCAGGCCGGGAATGCCGTATTGCTGCATGACCTGGCGAGCAGCCTGCTGGACGCTGGCATCGAGGTCCGTCGGCAGGTCGCTGGCCATGGCCTGGCTTGCGAGGCTGACTGCCAGCGCAAGCAGGAGTGAAGGTGCGCAGTACGTTCCTGTCGGGCGCATCGGGAGGGTCCGTCGGTCATGATTGGGTGGGAGAACCTACCACCTCGGGCAGGTGCTTCCAAAACCCGTTCATGACCGGATATTGCGCCATCAGCTCGCGCTGGTGCCCTTTGCCGCCGCGTCCCGCTCCTGCAGGAGCTTCTGGATGATCGCTTCCTGCGCTTCATACTCGCCCTCTCCGACGTGCAGGTATCGCACACGACCATTGGCATCGATGAAGTAGTGCGCCGGCCAGTACTGATTGGTGAAGGCATTCCAGATGCGGTACTGGTTGTCGATGGCCACCGGGTGCTTCACGCCCAGGCGGACAGTCGCCTCGCGCACGCTGTCGATGATCCGCTCGAAGGGGTACTCGGGCGTGTGTACGCCGATCACTACCAGGCCCTTGTCGGCGTAACGCTCCGCCCACTGATTCACGTACGGAAGGCTGTTCCGGCAGTTGATGCAGTCGAAGGTCCAGAAGTCCACCAGCACCACCTTGCCGAGCAATTGTTCGTTGCTGAGCGGCGGGCCATTGAGCCACTGGGTGGCCCCCGCCAGCGACGGCATCGCGCCCAGGTCCGGCAGTTGCCCGACATCCTCGGCGCGGGCACTGCTCACCAGTTTCTCCAGCAGCGCCGGAACACTGTCGATCACCTTGCGTTCCAGGGCGGAAACCAGGCGCGAGTCACCCACGCTGGCCAGCCGGTCCGTGGTGCCGCTGGCGATGCCGACAACCGCGAGCAGGGCCAGGGCGCCGGCGCCGCGACGCAGCCACTCCACGGTTCCCAGCGACAGTTTCGCGCGTTGGAAGGCGCTCCGACCAAGGAAGACCAGCGCGCCCATCGCCACGGCGCTGCCGAGGCCATAGCTGAGCAGCAGCAGGCTGGTGGAAGCACTGGGGCCGTTGAGCATGGCGCCGGACAGGATCAGGCCCAGGATGGGACCGGCACAGGGCGCCCACAGCAGGCCGGCGGCAAACCCCATCAGCCAGGCCGAAAGCGTCGGCGGCAGGCGCCGGGCGTCGCCGTGCAGGCGGTCACCCAGCCACAGCCAGGGGCGCGACACAAAAGTGCCGAAGCGGCTGGACAACAAGGCCAGCGCGGAAGCGGCCAGCAGCACCAGGGCCAGGTAGCGGCCCCACTGGCTGGCATGGATCACCCACTCGCTGGAAACCACCGCCAGGCTCGCCAGTACGGCAAAGCCCGAGGCGAGGCCGGCCAGGGTCAGCAAGGGTGACCAGGCCGGGCCGCCAGAGCGGGAGAACAGCAGAGGCAGGACAGGAAGAACGCAGGGACTGAACAGGGTCAGCACCCCGCCGAGAAAGGCGACAAGATACATGGACACCTCTATGAAAATTGGGCCCGGCGGGCCCCGGGCTGGCGATCCGCGCCACCAGTGGCGCTGGAAAGGCGGTCGTGGTTCAGTTTTCGTTGCCGCACACGTCGGCCAGCTTGCGGTACGCCAGGCTGTGCGGCTGTCCGCTGGAGTCCAGGTAGTCCATGCGCGCATTCACCACCTGGCACACGGCGGACGGGTCTTCGTGAACGGACACGACTTTGCTGATATCCAGATGCATGCCGTAGCGGTAGGGCTCGGGCGTGACGTTTTCCGCGGCCTGGGCCGCCAGGCTCGCGAAGCTGAAGGTGGCTGCCAGCAGGCAGGCACTCAAGGACAGGATTTTCATGAGGGTCTCCTCACCAATGGGAAATGGGGCGAATGCACCACTGCATCCGTTGGGTCCAATTCCAGCGGCAGGAGGTATCGCCGATGTGTCCGCGGTCGGCTGCGATTGCCCGGTCTGGTATCTGCACGCGCTCCGGATACAGAGAGATACGTTCGGCCAAAGTGCAATCGCAGGTATCAGCCGGGCGCTGGATACACTGCAATACAAAGGGCTGCGGGCAAGTGCCGCGCGCCCCGATACACTAGGTCACGAATCGAGCAGAACGAGGTTTGTCCATGGACCATGTCGATCACATCCTGATCGTCGACGACGACCGGGAAATCCGCGAACTCGTCGGCAACTACCTGAAGAAGAACGGCCTGCGCGTGAGCCTGGCGGCGGACGGCCGGCAGATGCGCACGTTCCTCGAAGGCAACGTGGTCGACCTGATCGTCCTCGACATCATGATGCCCGGCGACGATGGCCTGCGCCTTTGCCGGGAACTGCGCGTGGGCAAGCACAAGGCGACACCGGTGCTGATGCTCACCGCGCGCAATGACGAGACCGATCGCATCATCGGCCTGGAAATGGGCGCCGATGACTACCTCACCAAACCCTTCTCCGCCCGCGAACTGCTGGCGCGCATCAATGCGGTGCTGCGGCGCACGCGGATGCTTCCGCCAAACCTGCAGATCAGCGAAAGCAGCCGGCTGATCGGCTTCGGCAAATGGCGCCTGGACACCACCGCGCGCCACCTGCTGGACGCCGAAGGCACCCTGGTGGCCCTGAGCGGTGCCGAGTACCGCCTGCTGCGGGTGTTCCTCGACCATCCGCAGCGGGTGCTCAGCCGCGACCAGCTGCTCAACCTCACCCAGGGCCGCGAGGCGGACGTGTTCGACCGCTCCATCGACCTGCTGGTCAGCCGTCTGCGCCAACGCCTGCAGGACGACCCTCGCGAGTCGGCCTATATCAAGACAGTGCGCAGCGAGGGTTATGTCTTCTCGCTGCCCGTGCAACTGATCGAGCCTTCGACGTGATGCCCCTGCCCCGCTGGCCGAGCACCCTGGCCGCACGCCTGGCGCTGATCTTCCTGACCGGGCTGGTACTGGCCTACGGACTGTCCTTCGCCTCGCAGTTCTACGAGCGCTACCAGACCGGGCGCGACGTGATGCTCGGTAACCTGGAGAGCGACGTCAGCACCGCCGTGGCGCTGATCGACCGCCTCCCCGCGGATGAACGCGCTACCTGGCTGTCGCTGCTGGACCGCCGCAACTACCGCTACCGGCTCGATGAAGGCCTGCCGGGTGTCCCCATGGACATGGCCAATCCCCATATGGCCGCTGTCTCCATAGAACGGGCCATTGGCGACCGCTTTCCGGTGCGTTTCGAGAACATTCCCGGCCCGACGCCACATTTCCAGGGTCACCTGACGCTGAGCGACGGCCAGCCGCTGACCATCGACGTCACCCCCGGCCCGATTCCCGTGGCGCAGTGGCTGCCGGTGGTGCTGCTCCTGCAACTGGCGGTGCTGCTGGGCTGCACCTGGCTGGCAGTACGCATGGCGATCAGCCCACTGACCCGCCTGGCCCAGGCCGTCGACCATCTCGATCCGGATGCCTCCGGCCCGGTGCTGGATGAGCGCGGCCCACAGGAAGTCGCCTACGCCGCCCGCGCCTTCAACTCATTGCAAGGGCGCATCGGCGCCTACCTGAAGGAGCGCATGCAACTGCTGGCGGCGATCTCCCACGACCTGCAAACCCCCATCACCCGCATGAAACTGCGTGTGGAGCAGATGGATGCCTCGGTCGAACGCGAGCGCCTGTGGAGCGACCTGAACGAGATGCAGCACCTGGTCCGCGAAGGCGTCGCCTACGCCCGCAGCATGGACGGCACCAGCGAAGCCCTGTGCCGGGTCGACCTCGATGCCTTCCTCGACAGCCTGGTCTGCGACTACCAGGACAGTGGCCAGGCAGTGAGCCTCACCGGCTCCAGCGGCCTGCTGCTGGAAACCCGCCCCCATGCATTGCGCCGGGTACTCAGCAACCTGATCGACAACGCCCTGAAGTTCGGCGGCAGCGCCCGGCTGGAAGTTCAACGGGATGTACAGGGCAAGGTCCTGGTGCAGGTGCTGGATGAGGGGCCGGGCATCGCCGAGGAGGAACTGCAGGAGGTGTTCAAGCCCTTCTACAGGGTCGAGAGCTCACGTAATCGCAGCACCGGCGGCACCGGCCTCGGGCTGGCCATCGCCCAGCAACTGAGCCAGGCCCTGGGCGGCCGCCTGACCCTTGCCAACCGGGACGGCGGAGGCCTCTGCGCCCAGCTGGAACTGGGCGCCAATGCCTGATCGACCTACACAGCGATACACAACGGGATACGGCAGGACACATCCGGGACAAGCCCCTTCGCCAACATGGAGGCAAGAGCAGCAGCGGCATCCCGCCGCTGCATCCCGACCAAAGGAGCCTGCCCATGTCCAGCCTTGCCCTCTCTCCGTTCAAGTTCGCCTTCAACCAGCTCGACCGCATCGGCGCCTGGAGCGCCGACCTGCCGCTGCGCCTGTTCCTCGCCTGGGAATTCTTCGAATCCGGCCTGGAGAAGTGGAACGGCCAGAACTGGTTCGTCGACATCCAGTCCGCCTTTCCCTTCCCCTTCAATGTGATTCCGGCTGACCTCAGCTGGCAGATGTCGATGTGGGCCGAACTGATCGCTCCCCTGCTCCTGCTGCTGGGCCTGGGCACCCGTTTCGCCACCTTCGTGCTGATGGTGCTGACCGTGGTCGCCATCGCTGCCGTGCACTGGCCGGAACACTGGTCGTCCCTCACGGAGCTCGCCCAGGGCTATGCCATCACCAACAAGGGCTACGGCAACTACAAGCTGCCGCTGATCTACCTGATTGCCGCCATGCCCCTGCTGCTCAGCGGTGCCGGACGTTTCAGCCTCGATCATTTGCTGTTCCGCCGGAAAGCCTGACCGGTTCGGCAAAGAGAAAGCCCGCGCATCTGAAGAGGTGCGCGGGCTTTTCGTGGGTATGGCAGGTCACCGTGCCAGCTGGTGACAACCCTCTCCCCCTCTCCCTGAAGTGGAGAGGGGTGACTCCCGGCTCACCTTCAGCACAATCCTGCCCTGTGGGAGCGAATTCATTCGCGAGAATGACAAGGCACCGTGCCAACGGGTGACCACCCTCTCCCCCGGCCCCTCTCCCAGAGGGCGAGGGGTGACTCCCAGCCCACCTCCAGCACAGTCCTGTAGGGGCGAATTCATTCGCTTTGGCCGGCATACGAGCGCGACGCGGTGTCGCCCCACAATCGGTGCGCGCAGCGCCCCCTACCAATGCGTAGGGTGAACGCGAGCGGGGCTATACCCGCCCTTGCACGGATGAACGCTGCCAATCAGTTGTGAGGATTGTGAAAAATGCCTGTCAGGCGCTGCCCACGGAGGTTCTTGCAGACCCATTTGTAGACCGGGTAGCCCAGGAGCGAAAACAGCGCAGCGAAGAATGCACCGAACAGCGGAAACATGATGAAATTCGCCAGGACGTTGTCGAATCGTTGCAGGGTGACCATCCCCAGCCAATTGGCGATGAAGAGGATCAACGCCCAGCCGATGCCACCGCAAAAGGCGCTGAGGGCCGTCACGAGCATTAGCGAAAAGACATTCAATTGCACCGAACAGAATTGATAGCTCTTGATGGGCTCGCTTGCCGTCGGTCCTTCCACGACAGAATCTCCTCTTGTTCCAGTTGAACTCGATGCCTGTCTTGCAGTCGCGCATTACCGAATTGGCCGAAGTCTAGCTACAGGTCTGGCGGCCCGCCCACAAAAAAAACCGCGCACCTCGAAAGGTGCGCGGGCTTCTTTTCAGCAGAAGCGACTCAGGGAATTTCGAAGGTCACTTCGATATTGCCGCGTGTGGCCTTGGAATACGGGCAGAGCTGGTGGGCTGCTTCCACCAGGCGTGCCTTGTCGTCGGTGGCCAGGCCAGGCAGTTCGACGGTCAGCTTCGCCGCCAGGGCGAAGCCGCCGTCAGCGGTGTTACCCAGTGCGATGTCGGCGGCTACCGCCACGTCATCCGGCAGGCGGATCGATTGGGCCTGGCCGGCGCGGCGCAGGGCACCGATGAAACAGGCGGACCAGCCCACGCCCAGCAACTGCTCCGGGTTGGTGCCGGGCCGGCCAGAACCGGGTGGGCTCAGGCGCACGGCGAGTTCGCCGTCGGAGGACTTACCCTGGCCGTCACGGCCGCCGGTGGTCCGGGTCTGGCCGGTATAGAGGGTCTTTTCAAGAATCGCGGTCATCATTCAACTCCACTCGGTAGATACTCCGGCAAATACCGGCAACAGCTTGCGCCTCAGGCGCGGGTGCCAAGCACCACGCCTTGGGCACGCAGGTTTTCCAGCAGGGCCAGGCCCTGCGGCAGGATGGTTTCAGGCTCCGCACCAATGGCTTCGGCCAGGGCTTCCAGATGATCCCGGCCCGTGCCGCTCCGCTCCTGCAGCGACGCCAGCAGCGCATGGGCCAGGGGTGCCAGGCGAGAGAAATGCACCTTCTGGTCGGCGCCACGGCGTGCCAGTACCAGGGTCGGCTGCTCGGGCGCTTGCTGCGGCAGGTAATCGGAACCTATCTCGGTCACCGGCCACTGGTAAGCCAGGGGCCAGGCCAGGTTCGAGAGCAGAGGCTCCCCTTTGAGCAGATCGCCCTTGGGATCATGCGCTGGCTCGCGCCTGTCGCTCAGCAACAGTGCAGCTTCCACCCACTCGTAGTGGGCCAGTTCCACCACCCAGGGCGGCAGATCGAGGGCATCCCCTCCTCCCTCAGCCAGAAAATCGACGAACTCTCCGGAAATTTCGGTGAACAGAGGTGTCTGGCAACGGTACTGCGCATAGAAGGTGTCGATCAGAGCCCGCCACTTCTCAGGGCCGAGACCGGCGCGAAGCACCGGGAAGCCGCCCGACAGCAGCGACTCCACATTACCGAAGAACAACTGCCGGTAAACCGCCAGGCGGCGCGCCTCCATGCCAGGCGGCGGCGCATTGTTCTGCGGGTCGCGCACGTAGCGGGCCAGACTCATCAACTGGTCATGCAGGACCTCATGCATGGCGCACCTCCGGCCAGGCGAGGGCGGCCTGCTGGCGCGCGCGGATCTGTTCCACCTCGCCCAGTAGCTCGGCCAGGGGCGGGAAATTGAAGTCGCGCTCCAGCAGGGTCGGCAGCGCGCCGAAGCGTTGGTAGGCCTGTTCCAGAAGGGTCCAGACATCGCCTTTCACGGTGGCGCCGTGGGTATCGATCTTCAGGTCCGGCGCTTCGTCGTAGTGGCCGGCCACATGCATGTACACCACTCGCTCCACCGGCAGCGCGGCCAGGTAGGCGGCGGCGTCGTAACCGTGGTTGATCGAGTTGACGTAGAGATTGTTGACATCCAGCAGCAGGTCGCAGTCGGCCTCCTCCAGTACCGCGCGGAGGAAGTCGATTTCCTGCAGCGCCTGATAGGGCGCGGCGTAGTAGGAAATGTTCTCCACGGCGATGCGCCGCCCCAGGGCGTCCTGGGCCTGGCGGATGCGCGAGGCGACGTGGCGCACCGACTCGTCGGTGAAGGGCAATGGCAACAGGTCGTAGAGCTGGCCGTCGTCCGAGCAGTAGCTCAGGTGCTCACTGAAGAAGGCCACATCGTGGTTGTCGAGGAACCCGCGGATGCGCCGCAGCAGCTCGCGATCCAGGGGGAACGGTCCGCCCAGGGACAGCGACAGGCCGTGGCAGGCCAGCGGGAAGCGCTCGGCGAGACGGGCCAGGCCGTCACCCTGGCGACCGCCGACATTGATCCAGTTGTCCGGCGTGCACTCCAGGAAATCCACGGCGCCGGCATCCGCCGCCAACAGTTCGGGCAACAGCGCGCGACGCAGGCCGAGACCGGCGCCAGAGGGGAAGGAGGCAGTGCTCATGGGTCATTCTCCAGGCTGTGGAATCCCTCCCCGGCCAGCGGCTCAGGGAGGGTGGGACCAGACGGATCAGCTCTTGGCCTTGCTCATGTTCACGAACAGCTCGGTGGGGACTTTCTTGCCGTTGGAGATGTACTGGTTGGTGCGGAACTTGTAGACCTCGCCTTCGGACAGGAAGCCGTCCTTGTTGGTGTCCATGGCGATGAATTCCGCTTCGCCATCGGGCGCTACGGTCAGCAGTTCCTTGCGGGAAACCAGGCCGTCGTCGTCGGTGTCGGTGCGGGCGAAGGAGGCGTCGCCGCACTTGCCTTCACCACATTTGCCTTCTGCGGCCTTGGCATTGGTGTTGCCGGCTTCGGCCGCACCGCATTTGCCCTCGCCACACTTGCCTTCGGCGCTGGCGGCCTTGTCGCTGGCTTCGGCGGCGCCACATTTACCTTCACCGCACTTGCCTTCGGCAGCCTTGTCGGCGGCGGCCAGCTGGTAGCCCTGGGGCAGCGCCTCGACGGCGAAGGCTGTGGAAGTGGCAAGGTTCAGGCCGCCAGCCAGGGCGACAGCGATCAGGCCAATGCGGGTTTTGTTCGGAATCTGGGTACGGGACATGGGTCTTCTCCGGGTATGGGTAGCAGGCTTGGTAACCCTGGAGCGAGGCGGTTTGGGGGGCCTCGTTCGGGTTTGGCCATTTCGCCTCAGCCATGTATCCGGGGCGTATCCGCAGCCGGAAGCATTTGTAAGCGAGTCAACGGGGAGAGGGGCCGGATACAAAGGGATACAGGGCCGCCCGAGCCCTTGCACGATGCCGGATTAAAGCCTCCGAGGAATCCTTTGTGCCAACCCGGCGGTGGAATGCGGCTAAACTTCGCCGTTCATTTATGTGAAACGCTTCGCATCTAGGGTTCCCTGATGGATTCCATCCGCGTAGCCCCTGATCCCTGTCGCCAGATCGAACGGCCTCCGCGCCGCTCCGAGCTGCGACTCGCTATTTGTAAGAGTGCCTTGCCTTATGGAAGAAACCCCAACGACCCTGGTCCTGTTGCCGGGCCTGCTGAACGACGAGCGCCTCTGGGCGCACCAGGCCGCCGCCCTCGCCGACGAGGTAGACATCCATATCCCCGACCTCACCCGTGATGACAGCATCGCCGCCATGGCCCGGCGCGTGCTGGACGAAGCCCCTGAGCAGTTCGCCCTGGCGGCACTTTCCATGGGGGGTTACGTCGCCTTCGAAATCATGCGCCAGGCCCCGGAAAGGGTCCTGCGCCTTGCGCTGTTCGACACCATGGCCAGCCTCGACTCACCCGAGCGCGCCGCAACCCGCCAGGGGTTGCTGGAGCTTGCCGAACGCGGTCGCTTCATCGGTGTCAGCCCACAGCTGATGCCGCGCCTGATCCACCCCCGCTGGCTGGACTCCCAGGTATCCGCCACTGTGCAGCAGATGGCCTCGGCCGTGGGCAAGGACGGTTTCGTGCGCCAGCAGCAGGCGATCATCAAGCGTGCCGATTCCCTGCCCATGCTGGGCGACATCCAGGTGCCCACCCTGATCGTGGTCGGTGCCGACGACCAGCTCACACCGGTATCCGAAGCCTGGCTGATGCATGAACGCATCACCGGCTCGCGACTGGAGATTCTCGAACATTGCGGCCACCTGCCGCCGCTGGAAGAGCCCGAACTCACCACCATCCTGCTGAGGGAATGGCTGGCGGTCGAGTTCGATGGCCGGGGCGTACGGGACTTCGTCTACACCTACTGACGGTGTGCAAACCCGTCATTGCTGCGGGTCCACCATCCGGTGTCGTGCAGAGACGAGAGCGATCCGCTTGGCTCTGTCTGCGTTAGCTGTTGCCAGAGTTCAACCGTCGGTCCAGAAGCCTTGTAGGAGCTGGCTTGCCAGCGAAACGGGACCATTCGCTGGCAAGCCAGCTCCTACCGGCAATGCAGCTACTTGCGACACTTGATGCTGACATAGCGATCAGCGTCGCTCCCGCAGCTGTGCCGGCTCAGGCCTTGGCGGTCGCCAGGAAGGCGCCCACGCGCCGGCCCATTTCCTCGCCCAGGGCCTGCAGGCCACTCATGGGACGGACCATCACCTCGAAGTCGACGATCTTGCCCTGCTCGTCGAAGCGGATCATGTCGATGCCCTTCAGTTCGCGTCCATTGACGCTGGCGCTGAACTCCAGCACCACGCTGCTGCCATCGGAGGTGGCCAACTGGCGGTGATAGGTGAAGTCGACGAAGACCTTGAGCACGGTGTTGAGGATGGTGGAGACCACCTTCACCCCCGGATAGGGCGTGTGGGCCATGGGCGAGCGGAACACCACGTCCGCCGCCAACAGTTCGGGCAGTTCGCTGAGGTCTTGCCGCGCGACCATTTCGTGCCAGCGCGCCAGCGAAACGGCGGCCAGGGGATGCAGGTTCAGTTCGGACATGCTGTATTCCTCCCAATCGTTCTTCTTGTGGCAGCACACCCGCCACGCGCCAGCGCGGCGGAGAGCCTGGTGACGGAGGACGATACGAGCCGGGTTACCCCGGCTCAATGATCGAAAATGACAGTCGACTGATCCTGCCGTACAACTTTTGCCGCCCGTTCAGTGGTGCGCGCGGGTCACCAGGAAGTTCGAAAGTTGCGGGTCATCAGCCACTTCGATGGCATGCACCGGACGCGGCAGCTGGTCCAGCACAGTGCGCCAGAAGGCGGTCGCCGCCTGATCCTGGCGATAGAAACGAACCAGCCAATTGCCCTCCCCGCTCGTCAGCACCTGGGTGGCCAGGGCGCGGCCGATACCCAACCGGCGGTACTTCTTCAGGACGAACAGGTCGGCCAGTTCCAGGGCATCGATCCCCGGCAACTCGCTGCGTTCGATCAGCAGGAAGCCGGCAATGAAGCCGTCCACCAGGATCAGGTTGGCGCTCCACTGCGGCTCCTGCCAGTAACGCTCCAGATGCTCGTCGTGGATGTAGAAACGACCGTCCACCTCCACGTCTTCCTGCTCCCAGTCCGAAGACTCGTAGGCATAGAACTGGTACAGGTTGCGGATCAGCTCGGCGTGCTCCGAGCCGGTTTCCACCAGCTCCACCGTGGCGCCACTCATGGCAGGGCCTCGACGATGGGGTGACGGGAAACGGAGTCGCGGATCGAAGGCATGGGCATCTCGTTGAACAGGCATCTGGGCGGGGCGGTCATTCTAACGGACCGGAAGGATGCCGGTGATCACCATGCCCGGCGGCAGGAGGCCCATCAGCCCCCTGCCCCGCAGCCACATCAAACCAGCGGCAGGTTCTTGGTCACGCAGTGGATCCCACCACCGCCGGCGGCGATCGGGTCGATGTTGAGCTGCTCCACCACTCGCCCAGGATAGAGCGTCGTCAGCAGGTCCTTGCAGTACTTGTCCGCTGCCGCGTCGCCGAACTGCGGGGCGATGACGGCGCCATTGATCGGCAGGTAGTTGATGTAGCCCGGCGCGAAATCCGGGTTGTTGCTGGTGTACTGGTTGCTGCGCACCTTCAGGGGCGGCGGCAGGGTGTGCACCACCAGTTTGCCGCCATCGGCATCGGTGGCGGCATTGAGGATTTCCAGGTGCTTGCGGGTAACCGCGTAGTCGTAGGACTTGGGGTCGTTGTCCAGGTTGGCGATCACCACGCCCGGCTTGACGAAGCGCGCGTAGAAGTCGACGTGGGCATCGGTAATGTCCTTGTCCTTGATGCCAGGCAGCCAGATGATCTTGCGCAGGCCGAGGTTGGCCTTCAGTTCGGCCTCGATCTGCGCCTTGCTCATGCCCGGATTGCGGTTGCTGTTCACCCAGCAGCTCTCGGTCATGATCGCGGTGCCGTGGCCGTCCACCTCGATGCCACCGCCCTCGCCCACCAGCGCACTGCGAATGTAGTTGGCCTCCATTTCGTAGCTGAGGGTGCCGGCCACGCGGGTGTCGTTGGCCGCCGTCTGCTTGCTGCCCCAGCCGTTGAAGTTGAAGTCCACCAGACCCAGGCCACCCGCCCCGTCCACCACGAAGCAACCGCCGTAGTCCCGGACCCAGACGTCATCCAGCGCCATGGTGATGAATTCGATGTTGGTGGTGCCGCATTTGTTCTTGGCCTGGGCCAGCTGGCTGGCACGGCAGAGCACGGTGACCGGCTGGTACTTGGCGATGGTCTTGGCCAGTTGGGCGATGGTGTTGTTCACCGCCGTCTCCCAGCCCTGCCAGACGCGGGAAGAGGCCGCGAAGGCCAGGATCACCCGCTCCTGCGTGGCCTGCTCGTCGGGCATGTACCAGCTGCTGGCCAGGGCCGCGGAAATGCGCGACGCATCCAGGCCAAGGCCCAGGGAAGCGACGGCGCCAATTCCGCTGGCGGCCATCATCTGCTTGATGAAGTCACGGCGAGTAGACATGCAAAGTCCTCTGTTGATTGGGATTTCGGGGCGCAGCATCACCCTGCCCGGGTCGCGCCCCGTGCTCTTGGCAGTACGCGGTTTCAGTGGTGGATGGAGGTCTTGAAGGTGGTCCAGGCGCGCATTCGCGCACGCATGTCTCGCTGCGGGATGTCCTTGCCGGGTATCAGCCGCTCGTAGGTGGCTTCGTCCACGTAGATATCCGGGTTGTTGCGCATGTCGGCGGCCACCATCGGTCGTGCCTTGGCGCTGGAGGTGGGATAGCCGGTGGCATTGCTGATCGCCGCCATGTTTTCGGGGCGCATGATGAAGTTGATCAAGGCGTAAGCGTACTCGGGGTGTCTGGCGTCGGCGGGAATGGCCATGGTGTCCATCCAGACCGTGGTGCCTTCGACCGGTATGCGGTACTGGAAGTTCGTCGCCTTGCCAGCCTCGTCTGCGGCGCGCTGGGCCTGGGTCATGTCGCCGCTGTAACCGAGGGACAGGCAGATATCGCCATTGACCAGCTGGGTCACCGGCTGTGACTGGAACTTGCGGATATACGGCTTGATGGAACCCAGCAGTGCGACCGCCTCGGCCAGATCGGCCGGCTTGCTGCTGCGCGGGTTGTGGCCGAGTAATTCAGCACCACGGCCAGCACCTCGTCGGGCGAGTCGATCATCGAGATTCCGCAGTCGGCGAACTTCGCCGCCAGCTCAGGCTTGAAGATCAGGTCCAGGCTGTTCACCGGCGCGCCGGCCAGGCGCTCGTCGATCATCTGCTGGTTGTAGGTCAGACCGATGGTGCCCCAGGTATAGGGCGCCGTGGCATGGCGCGAGTACGGGTAGCGGGTTTGCAGTGTGCGCAGGCCGGGCTCGATGTCATCCAGGTGCTCGAGCCTGCCCGGGTCCAGCTTCTGCAGGGCGCCGGCGCGCATCAGGCGCTCGGCCACGGTGTCGCCGGGGAAGATCAGGTCATAGCCGCTGTGGCCGGACATCATCTTCGCTTCCAGGGTCTCGCTGCTGTCCATCACGTCATAGATGACCTGGATACCGGTTTCCTTGGTGAAGGCGCTCAAGGTGTCCGGAGCGAAGTAATCCGCCCAGTTGTACAGGCGCAGGATCTTCTCCTCGGCCTGGGCCGCGAACTGCGCGCAGACCAGGCCAAGGCTCAGCGAGACGATCAACAGCTTCTTGATGGCTTCCATCTTCAGGCTCCCCGGCGCTGCCAGCGTTCATGGGTTTGACGTCCATCCAGCCCCAGCAGCGGGCCGTACATTTCCGGGCGACGGTCACGGTAGACGCCCCAGTTCAGGCGCTCCTCGCGCATGGCCGTAAGGTCGAGCCGCTGGACCAGCACGCCGGTGCCGTCGCGGTCGGCTTCGGCCAGCAGCTTGCCCTTGTGGTCGGTGATGAAGGACGAGCCGTAGAAGCGCATCCGCAGCTGCGGGTCAGTCGTCGCCACCTCTTCGCCCACGCGATTGGCCGCGATCACCGGAAGGATGTTGGCGGCGGCATGGCCGCGCTGGGCCAGTCGCCAGTGATCGCGGGAATCCAGCGCCGCCGCGCCCGGCTCGGAGCCGATGGCGGTCGGATAGAGCAGCACTTCGGCGCCCATCAGCGCCAGGCAGCGGGCCGTTTCGGGGAACCACTGATCCCAGCAGATGCCGACACCGATCCGCCCGTAGGCGCTATCCCAGACGCGGAAACCGGTATCGCCGGGGCTGAAGTACTCCTTCTCCTGGTAGCCGACGGCGTTGGGGATGTGCGTCTTGCGATACACACCAAGCAGGCGGCCATCAGCATCGGCCACTGCCAGGGAGTTGAAGAAGGCGTTTCCGGCGCGCTCGAACCAGCTCAGCGGCAGTACCACGCCCAATTCCCGGGCAAGGTCGGCAAAGCGCTTGAGTATGGAGCTGCTGCCATATTCCTGGGCCAGGGCGAGGTGCTTGTGGTCCTGCTCGATGCAGAAGTACGGGGTAGCGAACAGCTCCTGCAGGAGGATCAGTTGCGCACCCTTGGCGGCGGCCTCCCGGACCAGGCGCTCGGCCTGGTCGAGGTTGCTTTCAAGGTCCCAGCTACACGCGAACTGGGTGGTGGCGACGGTCAGCATGCTCATACGTCACCCCTTCAGCGGCCAGGCCGGCTGCTGCTGGGTGATGCAGTGCACACCGCCGCCGCCATGGGCCAGGGTATTGATCTGTACCGGCACCACTTCGCGGCCCGGGAACGCCATGCGCAGGGTTGCCGCGGCTTCTTCGTCGGCGGCGATGCCGTAGGCCGGCATGATGACCGCGCCGTTGGCGATGTAGAAATTGGTGTAGGAGGCGCAGAATACTTCGGCGTCCTGATCCACCGCTTCGCTGGCTTCGTAGAGTTCGAGCATCTCGAAACGGCGCCCCTGGGCGTCGGTGGAAAGCTCCAGGGCGCGACGGTTCTCGCGCGCCACCTGGGCGTAGGTCGAAGACTGGTCGCGGGTCGCATCGATCAGCAGCGCACCCGGACGGGCGAAGGCGCATACGCCATCGACGTGGCCGTCGGTCATGTCACCGGTGACGTAATCGGGATCGCCCGGCAGCCAGATGGTCTTCTTCACCCCCAGCAGGCGAGCAAAAATCTCTTCCATTTCCACCTTGCTCATGCCCGGGTTGCGGTTGGGGTTGAGCAGCACGGATTCGGTGGTGATCAGCGTGCCCTGCCCGTCCACATGGATGGCACCGCCTTCGTTGACCAGGAAGGTATCGAGACACTCCAGGCCCAGGTGGCCGAGGATGCGCTGGGCCAGGCTTTCATCCAGGTCGAAGGACGATTTGCTACCCCAGGCGTTGAAGCGCCAGTTGACGCCGGCAGTGCCCAGGCGCGGATGGCAGACGAAGCTCGGACCGGAGTCTCGGCACCAGCTGTCGTTGATCGCCAGTTCCACCAGTTCGATGTTCGCGCCGCAGAGCTCGCGAGCACGGTCCGCGGCGGAGGGGTCGACCACCATCTTCACCGGCTCGAAGCGGGCGATGGCGTTGGCCACGCGGGCGAAATCGACCTGCACGTCGGCCAGGGTCACGCCCCACCCGTTTTCCCAGAGCGCCTGGTTGTGGGGGAAGGCCATCCAGGTGGCAGCGTGCGGAACCCATTCAGCGGGCATTACCCAGCCGTTCTGAGAATCGTTGATTTGCATACAAATGCCTTGATTAAGTTTTTGTTATCACGAATAAACCACGGCCGTGGTAATGGCTTGCATGCTAGGCCTTTAAAAGTGTCGCAACAAACGATAGATTTTGCGGATTACTGATTAGTAGGCCTTATCGATCATGCTGAAACACTGGCCACCGCTGAATGCCCTGCGCGGCTTCGAAGCCGCCGCCCGCCTCGGCAGCTTCCACAAGGCCGCCGAAGAACTGCACCTCACCCAATCGGCCATCAGCCAGCAGATCCGCAGCCTGGAAAGCTTCCTCGAACAGCCGCTGTTTTTCCGCAACGGGCGCAGCGTGGCGCTGACCGATGCCGGCTTCGACCTGCTCAGCACCACCCAGTCGCTGCTGCAGCACCTGGCCGTGGGCATCCGTCGCCTGGACCAGTACCGCAAACCCAACCAGTTGGTGGTCAACACCACGCCCGCCTTCGCCCATCACTGGCTGGTGCCGCGCCTGGCGGACTTCCACCAGCGCCACCCGCAGGTCGACCTCTGGTTGCTGACCACCGACGAGACCCCGGACATGGCCACCCAGACCATCAACATCGCCGTGCGCGACGATCTCAGCGCGCAGGCCGAATGCAGTTTTCGCGTGCTGCTGGAGGACCGTCTGTACCCGGCCTGCCACCCCAGCGTGCTGGAGCTGGCGGCAGACGCCCGCACCACGTTGCACGGCGAGCGTGAAATGGACTGGAGTCACTGGCAGGTACAGGGCGGCGCCAATGTCGGTCAGCAAAGCCAGGGACTGAACTTCTCCGATCCCGGCCTGCTGCTGGATGCCGCCAGCCAGGGGCTCGGCATCGCCCTGGTCAGCCACCTCCTCGCCGGGCGTGCGCGGGACCAGGGCCTGCTCGTGCCCATGTCGGAACAGACAGTGCGCGGCCCGAACTGGAGCTGGCTGGTACGCCGCGAGAACGAGGGCGACCCGCTCACCCGCAGCTTCTGCGACTGGTTGACCGAGGCCCTGGGAGGGAGTTGCGGCGCGCTGGAAAGATCAGGCCGGGGGTAGATTCCTACCAGCCCTTGACCCCGCTCATGTCCGGCAGTCGATGGGCGATCCCCTTGTGGCAGTCGATGCACGTGGCCTTGCCGCCGGCCAATGCCGTCGAGTGCATCTGCCGCGCCCTGACGCTCTGCCGGGTGAAGTCCATGAACTCGAAGTTGTGGCAGTTGCGGCACTCCAGCGAGTCGTTGGCCTTCAGCCGTGCCCATTCGTGCTCCGCCAGTTCGCGCCGCTTTTCGAGGAATCTGTCACGACTGTTGATGGTGCCGAAGATCTTTCCCCAGACCTCCTTGGACGCCTGCATCTTGCGGGCGATCTTGTCGGTCCACTGATGCGGCACATGGCAATCCGGGCAGGTGGCGCGTACACCCGAGCGATTACTGTAGTGGATGGTGTCCTTCAGTTCGACGAAGACGTTATCCCGCATTTCATGGCACGAGATGCAGAAGGCTTCGGTGTTGGTCGCCTCCAGGGCGGTGTTGAAGCCACCCCAGAAGACGATACCCGCCAGGAAACCACCCAGGGTCAGAAAACCCAGGCTGTAATGCACGCTCGGCCGGCGCAGGACGGCCCAGTATTGGCGAAGCAGATTCAACAAGGCTTTCATGCACACCTCACGGCGTTTGCCCGGCGCGCTGCACTTCGTCCTGCAGCACTTGGTCGATGGTGCGGAACCGGTTTTCCACCAGCGGTTTCACATCCGTCTGGGACACGTGGCACTGGTTGCAAAAGTAGCGGCGCGGGGAAACCGCAGCCAGTGCCTGGCCGTCACGGTCCATGTAGTGGGTGATGCTGATCATGGGTGCCTGGGTGCGCGGGGCGTTAGCGCGGCTGTGGCAGGACAGGCACTTGTTGCTGTTCTTGTCCACCTGGTAGCTGCTGATGGAATGGGGAATGGTTGGCGGCTGATCCGGGTAAATGCGTTCGCGCTTGATGTCCTTGTTCTCTTCAGTCGCCAGGGGCGGCGCCGATTGCGTCTCGGTCAGGGTGCCGCCGGGACGACGACCGTCCGGGGCGGGGGCATCCAGCGGATAGTCGGCGGCCTGTACGCCGGCAACCAACAAGGCAAGCAGCAGAGTCAGGGTCTTCATGGTCGTACTCCTTACGCCAGGCTGACCAGTTCGATGCGCACGGCGCACTTCTTGAAATCGGTCTGCTTGGAGATCGGGTCGGTCGCATCCAGGGTGACCTTGTTGATCAATTTGTTGGCGTCGAAGAACGGCACGAACACCATGCCCCGTGGCGGCTTGTTGCGCCCACGGGTCTCCACCCGGGCGCGGATTTCACCGCGTCGGCTGACCAGCCTGATCTCGCTGCCCCGGCGCGCCTTCAGGTCGCGGGCATCGTCCGGGTGCATGTACACCAGGGCGTCCGGCACGGCCCGGTACAGCTCGTCGACACGCTGGGTCATGCTCCCGGTGTGCCAGTGTTCGAGAACGCGGCCAGTGCTCAGCCAGAACGGATAATCCTTGTCGGGCACTTCGGCCGGCGGCTCATAGGGCAACGCGAAGATGATCGCCTTCTTGTCGGGGTAGCCGTAGAACTGAACGCCACTCCCCTTCTCCACGTAAGGGTCGTGCCCCTCGCGGTAGCGCCAGCGCGTTTCCCGCCCCTCGACCACCGGCCAGCGCAGGCCACGCTCCGCGTGATAGGCATCGAACGGCGCCAGATCGTGGCCATGCCCGCGGCCGAATGCGGCGTACTCTTCGAACAACCCTTTCTGCACGTAGAAACCGAAAGCCTTGGCCTCATCGTTGGCGTAGCCCTCGGCCATGTCACTGAGGGGGAAGCGGTCGACCTGGCCATTCCTGAACAGCACCTCGAACAGGCTCTTGCCCTTCAGCTCCGGCGCCTTGGCCAGCAATTCGGCAGGCCACACCTCGTCGGTGTTGAGCCGTTTGGAAAACTCCATCAGTTGCCACAGGTCGGACCTGGCATCCCCCGGCGCCTTGACCAGTTGGTGCCAGAACTGCGTACGCCGCTCGGCGTTGCCGTAAGCCCCCTCCTTCTCCACCCACATGGCACTGGGCAGGATCAGGTCGGCGGCCTGCGCCGAAACGGTGGGGTAGACATCGGAAACGACCACGAAGGCTTCCGGATTGCGCCAGCCGGGAAGAATCTCCTGCATCACGTTGGGCCCGGCCTGCATGTTGTTGCTGACCTGCGTCCAGTACACCTTGAGCACGCCGTCCTTGAGCTTGCGACTCTGCTCCACGGCGTGAAAGCCGGGCTTCTCCTGGATGGTGCCTTCCGGCAACTTCCAGATGTTCTCGGCAGCAGCGCGGTGCTTGGGATTGGCCACCAGCATGTCCGCCGGCAGGCGGTGGGAGAAGGTTCCCACTTCCCGTGCGGTTCCACAGGCCGAGGGCTGGCCGGTAAGCGAGAACGGACTATTGCCGGGTTCGCTGATCTTTCCGGTGAGCAGGTGGATGTTGTAGATCAGGTTGTTGGCCCAGACCCCACGGGTGTGCTGGTTGAAGCCCATGGTCCAGAACGACACCACCTTGCGCTTGGGATCGGCATACAACTCGGCCAACGCCTTCAGGTGTTCGGCCGGCACCCCCGACTCCTTGGCGGCACGTTCCAGGGTGTAGGGTTTGACGAACTCGGCAAACTGCTCGAAGGAAATGTCGTTCCAGCTGTTGGCCTTGGCCGCGTTCTGCGCCTTCTGCTCCAGCGGGTCGGTAGCGCGCAGGCCGTAACCGATGTCGTCGGCCCCCTTGGCGAAGCGGGTGTGCTTGCTCACGAACTCCTGATTGACCGCGCCGCTCTGGATGATGTGGTTGGCGATGTAGTTGAGGATGATCAGGTCGGTCTGCGGGCTGAACACCATGGGAATATCGGCCAGCTCGAAACTGCGGTGCTCGAAGGTCGACAACACCACGACCTTGACATGGGGATAGCTCAAGCGGCGGTCGGTGACCCGGGTCCAGAGGATCGGGTGCATCTCGGCCATGTTCGCCCCCCACAGCACGAAAGCGTCGGTGGCCTCGATGTCGTCATAGCAGCCCATGGGCTCATCCATGCCGAAAGTGCGCATGAAGCCCATGACCGCCGAGGCCATGCAGTGGCGGGCGTTGGGGTCGATGTTGTTGGAGCGCAGTCCGGCCTTCATCAGCTTGTTGGCGGCGTAGCCTTCCCAGATCGTCCATTGCCCGGAACCGAACATGCCGACCGACTCCGGGCCATGCTCCCGGATCGCCGCCTTGTACTTCTCGGCCATGATGTCGAAGGCCTGGTCCCAGGACACCGGCTGGAACTCGCCTTGCTTGTGGTAGGCACCATCCTTCATGCGCAGGAGCGGCTGGGTCAGGCGGTCGATGCCATACATCACCTTCGACAGGAAATAGCCCTTCACGCAGTTTAGGCCCCGATTGACTTCGGCCTTGACGTCGCCGTGGGTAGCCACCACCCGGCCATCCCGGGTCGCCACCATGACGCTGCAACCGGTGCCGCAGAACCGGCACGGCGCCTTGTTCCAATCCAGCTTCGTATTCTCGGCGTCGGTGATCAGGTTGCTGGCGGTGGTGGCAATCGGCAGGCCGGCGGCAGCGACGGCAATGGCCGCGGCCTGCACCTTGGCGAATTCACGGCGAGTCATGCTCATGGGGTGTCTCCTTCTGCGCTGAGGAGTTCGTGATAGACCAGTGCGGCGCTGAGCACGCCAGGCAATTGCTGGATCTGATCGATGCAATCCAGGATCTGCCGTTCATGCTCGACCTCGAGCACCACCACCAGTTTTCCCTCAGGGGAGTGCCGGTGAATTTCCACACCCGGCAACCGCGCGAGATTGGGCAGCAGCGCGGGCATCAGCTCGGGGCGGCAGTGAATCAGCAGGCTGGCGATGTGCAGGATGCCGGGCATAGAGGCATCGACTCCCTTCAGGCCGGCGGACCGGGCGGTCCCATGATCAGCTGCAGCATCCACACGACGAAGCCATAGCCGCCCACTATGGCGATCGACAACAGGGGAAACAGCAGGAAAATCAGAAAGAGGAACAGGCGGGTCTCGTGCCGCTTGTCCAGGCTGGATCTGCCTTTATCGTCCATCACGACAGGCCTCTCGAATTTGTCCCTTGCAAGCGTAGCAGCTGCTAGAAAATCGCCCGCACCGTGTCTTGCTCTCCTCAGCCAGGCAGAGAGGACGGCTTCAACTGTTGCCCTGGGGACAAGGCAGGAAAGCGTCCGCCTGCCTGGGTCAGCTGTGGGCAAGGCAGCAAAGCGATTCCCGTACGGCGCACTAAAATCAACTCCGCTAAATCAGGCCAGAGCCACTCCCCGCCCAGGGGAAGGAAGCGCGATCATGGTCACCCAGCCCCCGACCACACTCACCGTCCTGTCCCGCCGGTCATTGCTCTTGAAAGGGGCAGCCGTCTCAGCCTTCGCGATGATCAGTCCGGCAATGGCGGCGATCCAGACCGATGCCGCACCCTCTTCCGCTGCTGATGCGGTTCGCCCCTTCCGCGCCGATGTACCGCAATCTGCGCTCGACGATCTTCGCCGCCGCCTGGCCGCTACACGCTGGCCGGAACGGGAAACCGTCCCTGATCGTTCCCAGGGCGTGCAGCTCGACAAGCTTCAAGCGCTGGTGCGCCACTGGGAGACTGGCTACGACTGGCGCAAGGCGGAGGCAAAACTCAATGCCTTCCCGCAGTTCCTGACCCACATCGACGGGCTGGACATTCACTTCATCCACGTCCGCTCCCGCAATCCGAACGCCATGCCGCTGATCATGACCCACGGCTGGCCGGGGTCGGTCTTCGAATTGCTCAAGACCATCGGCCCATTGACCGATCCCACGGCGCACGGCGGGAGCCCTGACGACGCGTTCCACCTGGTGTTGCCCTCCATTCCCGGGTTCGGCTTTTCGGCCAAGCCCACAAGCACCGGCTGGAATCCGGACCGCGTTGCCCGCGCCTGGGATTCGCTGATGAAGCGCCTCGGCTACACGCGCTACGTGTCACAAGGGGGCGATTGGGGCGCGATCATCTGTGATGCCATGGGACGCCAGGCACCTGACGGGTTGCTGGGCATCCATGTCAACCGGATCGAACGCTCAACGACCATTCCCCCCGAAGTCGCGAAGGCACTGATGAGCGGCGATCCCCCTCCGGAGGGGCTTGGTGCGGAAGAACGCGAGGTGTTCGACGAGGCGCGTGCCTTCCTCGGCAAGGGTTTCGGCTTCGCGGCGATCATGTCGACGCGTCCGCAAACCCTCGGCTACAGCCTGGCGGACTCGCCGTCCGGTCTGGCCGCCTGGTTCTACGACAAGTATGGCGAGTGGGTATTCACCCGCGGCGAACCGGAGCGCGCCTTCACGCGCGACGAGATGCTGGACAACATCTCGCTCTATTGGCTGACCAACACAGGTACATCCAGCGCACGGATCTACTGGGAAAACAGTAGCAGTAGCGCAAAGCCAGGCCCTATCTCGATACCGGTAGCCGTGACGATATTTCCCGGCGAGGTCTACAAGCCGCCCAGGCATTGGGCCGCCCGCCTGTACACGAACCTCGTGTACTTCAACCGCGTGGACAAGGGTGGGCACTTCGCAGCCTGGGAAGAGCCCGAGCTGTTCAGCGCCGAAGTACGTGCAGCCTTCAAGTCGATGCGGTGACGATTCTGCCTGGAGGTCGCGTTTGCCGTTGCAAGCCTGCCCTGCGGAGGGTGGCCAGCCTACGGGCCCTTCAAGGATTCCAGTGTCCCAGCGATAAGGGCTTCGATTGGCCGGTCCCCTGCCCCGTACTGAAAGACTGCGTCTGGTGCCGGGGTGGTTGGAGCCAGGCAGCAGTAAAAAACTTCTTTGCGCAGAAACTAATGGCCGTGGATTCAATCAATTGATTACACCGTCAATAGCGAACCGTTATGGACACTGCCGACAACCCGACCGACTGATTGGATTGGCGACCTGTACGGCTCTGACCACCCGGGTTTGCCATCCGTGTCGTCCCCTCGTCGAACCCTGATGTCAAACCAGCAGTTACTCCCCACTTTTTGTCCCTCAGAAGCCCAACAATGAAAAACTCAATCATTGCGCCAGCAGCGCTGGCCCTCGTTCTTGCAGGCTGTACCTCCTACTCATCGACTTCCGGCACCGGAAGCACGGAACAATGCAAGGCAACCAGTGAGCAAGAGATCTCGGCGTTGTTTGATCGATGGAATCGCTCTCTGCAAACCGGCGATCCACGCAAGGTAGTCGCCAACTATGCCGAGCGTTCCGTCCTCCTTCCGACCTTATCGAACAAGCCGCGAACGACCCCCTCCGAAAAGGAGGATTACTTCCAGCACTTCCTGGAAAACAAGCCGGTTGGAAAGATCGACTGGAGAATGATCGAGATCGACTGCAATTCGGCAGTTGATGCCGGTCTCTATACCTTCACGTTCGGCGCTTCCGGCCCCCAGGTGAAAGCTCGCTATACATACACCTACAAATGGGACGGGCAGCAGTGGCTGATTACCAGCCATCACTCGTCCGCAATGCCAGAGAAGAACTGAGGCGCCAACGAGGATCGGAATGGCCACCGCTGGCCGATCTGGCAGCCTTGGGTCGACCCCGTCCGGTCGGAACCGACGGCGCCGCCCATGGCTGCCCCGCTAGCGGATGATGAGCCCGCCGCCGTAGGCGAAATCCGAGGGATCGAACCGATCGGTCGTGTCCATCCGAACACCCCGGAGGCTCACTGTTTCCAGGTGAGAAGCGTATAGAGGCTCGGAGAAATAGCTGATCAGGATGGAACGACGTCGTGCGCCGGTCGGGTTCCGACTGCCCGCGTGCACCAGATCGACATCGAACACCAGGATGTCACCAGCGGAGCCGGATAGCTGAACGGAACGGGACTCGTCATTGAAGTCGAATGGCGGCGCTCCCTGCTCGGGACGATGGCTGCCAGGGACGATGCGTGTCGCTCCGTTCCCAGGGCCGTAATCGTCGAAATAAGCCAGGGCGTTCACCATGTCGCCTGGCCGCTGCGCCGACAAGTCGCGGTGCAGCCGCTGATGACCACCATCTGCCAGAGGCTCGCGACCCTCCACCTGCGAGAGGAAGAACCGCTCGCCGATCAACTCACCGACCACTGCCAGCACCTGAGGCAGACGACACACAGCCTGGACCTTCGAGTCGCAGTCCAGCAGCGAATGGCGCCAGTCCATGCCACGCGGCACTGGCCATTGGCTCGATGGTTTCACCCCCGCATCGAACACGGCGCGAAGCTCATCCAGCCACTCTGCCGGAATTGCACGACGAAGCAGCACGTAGCCATCTCGATGGAGTTGCTCGCGGTCAGTCATGGCTCCCTCAATTCCTTTTCACCAATGCGTCCTGAAGAACCGCCCGGGGCCAGACTAGAGCATCAGGTGGTAGCCGGGCCATTGATGCAGAAATGTAGCTTCAATGAGCGGCGCGATCAGCAAGGTCATCCTGATCAGAGCGACTACCCGCGTTCCCGATGGACCCACAGAGCTGATTCAAGGCTTCGTTCACTTGCGGGGTCCATGAAGAACGGTCCCCCTGCTGCCTGCTCATGCCCGTTCGGGCTTTCGCCACCAGTGGCTCGTCGCGATAGGTTACGGGGTTGCCGAAACAGGCGCCGAGCGCCGTTAGCGCCGGGATCACTGCGACATGCAGTTTTTTCATGGCCGCATCTCCTGATGCGAATGCGCCAAGGAGAATCTTGAGCCCGAGGGTACTACCTGAAGTTGGATTCCTTTCCCGATTTCCGAGTGGCCTGCGGCAGACCCGCTCCGGCAGCCATGGCTGCCCGCGACAGCTGCCGCCCTGGTGGTTCCGTCCTCCTTTTGGAGGATGTCCGCCTTTTTGCTCCCGACTACCATTCGCCGGCCAGGAGTCTTGATGCCCTGCCGTGACAGGCTTGGCGAGCCATGATGAAACCCATTGCGCCAGGGCCTGGACGCTTGTGGAGCCTTCCGGATGGGCGGCCTGGCTTTGCGCTGTAACCCGACATAACAACAAGAATTGAGGATGTGGAATATGCGAAAGAGGTCGCTGCTGTTCCTGTTGTGCCTGATTTGCCCGCTGACCTGGGGGGATGGACGAAGCGCCGGGCAGTTGAGTGAAATCATCAGTCGCAGCCAATTGATGTGCGCCAGTGCGATGGTCTATTTCAATCCGGCCGAACGCACACCCGACCCACGAGGTTTGAACGCCACCTACGAGCACCTCAATATGATGGAAACCTACATGGTGCAGTTGGGGCAGCCCGAGCCGTTGGTGCAGCCGCTGCGTGCCATGAAGGAAGTTTTCGACACCCTCGATCGACTGCCCCGGGCCAAACGCGAGCGTTACCCGGAGCTGATCCAGCAACTGCTCGGCCATCAGCGACAGTTGCGGCGGGCAGCCTCCACCGCGTATGCCAGTGCAGGGCCCAATCCGGCCGCCGCCGACCTGTGGGCACAAAGCCAGGCCCTTGCCACGCTGTTGCTGGATTATCAGGTTCGCCTCTACCCGCTGCCGCAGAAAGGCGGCCTGACGCTGACGCCCGCTCAGGCAAAAGAGCTCGACCTGACGATCGAGCAGCGTTTCGAGGCGCTGATGGCGCGCCATGTCGAGCATGCCGAGGTGTTGTCGAAGGCCAGGGCCAGCTACCTGTTCGTACGTCCGCAACTGCAGCAGGTGGCGAGCAGCGGTAGCGCGGGCAGCGGTGGTCCCGAGTTCTATCTCAATCGCGCCTCCATCGATCTGGACGAACTCGCGGTTGCGGTGCCGACACCCTCCCCCTGAATGGGGTATCGCGTCCCCCTCGTCTTGCAGCCGCTGATGCGGCTGCCCCCCCCTGTACCTGAAACCCGTCTCTGAGCAATCGGCCCCTTGGGCGTCTGTCGCGAAATGAAAAGTGCCTGACAGCCAAAGCGAAGTCGGGACCAACCATCATTCCTAGGATCTTGAGCACCGGGCCGGGGCTGCGTCACGCGTCAACGTGACCCAGCACTCCGGTTTCCCTTGACCCGTCCGGGCCGGGACTCCCTGGCCCCCATCCGCAGCGTTGCTATCAGCAGGAATACAGATGCGCAAGAACATGCCGACCACCCAACGGGAGCGCAACATCCCGGCCCACCAGCATCTGACCTCGGTCACCGATTGCAACGGAATCATCACCTACTGCAATGACGAGTTTGTCGCCGTCAGCGGCTTCAGCCGCGAGCAACTGCTCGGCAGCCCGCATAACCTGGTGCGCCACCCGGACATGCCGGCGCAGGTGTTCGAGCACATGTGGGACTACCTCAAGGCTGGCAAGAGCTGGATGGGCATCGTCAAGAACCGCTGCAGCAATGGCGATTTCTACTGGGTCAACGCCTATATCACACCGATACTCGAGGCGGGGCATGTGGTGGGCTACGAGTCGGTGAGGACCCATGCTGATGCCAGGCAGGTGAGTCGCGCCGAGCGCCTCTATGCACGACTCAATAGTGGCCGGGCGGCAAACTCCATGGGAGAAAAGCTGGGCGTAGCCGCGCGCTTCCTGCTGCTGCCACTGCTCGGGGCGCTGCTGGGCGTGACCTTGTACGCCGAGGGGCATGCGGGGTTCGGCATCGCCAGCGTGCTGTTGCTCACCTTCGGGCAAACCCTGGCCACCCTGGGTTTTGTGAAGCGAGCCCTGTCCCGTGTGGCGCAGGCAGCGCCCAAGGCATTCGCCAGTGAACTGGTGGCGCGCACCTATACCGACGACACCGGGGCGGTGGCCAGCCTGCAGTTGGCGCTGATCAGCGAGGGGGCGCGCATTCGTACCGCGCTTTGTCGTCTTGGCGATTTCGCCGACCTGACCGCCAGTCAGGCCTCGCAGAATGGCCAGTTGGTGCAACAAGCCGAGCAGGCCCTGCAAGCGCAACAGGTCGAGGCGGAAATGGCGGCCACCGCCATGCACGAGATGGCGACGTCGATTACCCAGGTATCCAGCCACGTACAGCAGACCGCCCAGGAAGCCCGGCAGGTCAGCCAACTTTCGCTGGAGGGTTCCCGGCAGGCGCAACAGAGCCGCCTGGTAGTGGAGAAGTTGGCACGAACCGTGGACCAGATCAGCACGTCTGTCACAGGGCTGGCCACTGAAGCCGAGTCGATCCAGCAGGCGGCGGACATGATTCGCGCCATCGCCGAACAGACCAACCTGCTGGCCTTGAATGCCGCCATCGAAGCCGCACGCGCCGGCGAACAGGGCCGTGGCTTCGCCGTGGTCGCCGATGAAGTACGTGCCCTGGCGTCCAAGACCCAGGAGTCCACCGAGGCCATCCAGCGCATTATTGCCAACTTGCAGGGCGTGGCCGGTCAGGCCGTGACCATCGCTCAGCAAGGCAGCAGCGAGGCGCGCAGTGGGGTGGATCGGGTGGTCGAGACTGAAGCCGCCCTCGGCGGCATCACCGTAGCGGTCGAGCGCATCCACCGGATGGCCGAACAGATGGCCAGCGCTGCCGGGGAACAAAGCCGGGTGGCCGAAGATATCTCGCGGCAGATCGGCACCATCTCCGAGGCTGCCGAACACAATGCCGCCATCACCTCGCGCTCCTCCCAGTTGGGCAGCGAGCTGGCAACCACCGCGCACTCCCTGCATGCACTGGTCGCGCGCTTCAACGCCTGAGTGCGCCGGGTCATGCGTGGGTACCGGCCTGCATATGATTTGCAGGTGAAGGGTGACGGTTTATCGCTAATGGTGCGGGTTGGCGTCGGGGGGTATCTGGCCAAGCAAACCTTCATGGCTTGTTCGGACACAGGGCCGGATCAACGACGGGCTTCAATTTTTCGAGCGCAATGAAGAACAAGGGCATTACCTGGGATGCCGAGCCTTTCGAAACCTTCATTACGAAACCTCAAGCGTTTGTCGGCGGTAACTGCATGCCCTTCGCTGGCATGAAAGCACCCGACGACCGTCGCAGTCTCGATTGCTACATCTCCAAGCAGCACTGAGATGGTCGAGAATGCCCAATACAACGGGGCCTATCGGCTACATCCCCTGACTGCACGGCCCTCCGGCCCCGAATTCTTCGGCCTTGGCTCCCGGGAATTCCTGTGATTGCCTCCCGGAGTTTTGCAGCCATTCGCAAGCTGCTGCATCCGCCTCTGCGCGCTATGGACTTCCACGCGCAACGGAAGACACCTGGCGCACGACAAGCCATCGTCGTGGCTCACGTCCTTTGGCACATAGTCGACGGCAGCATGGTTCTTCCAGGTCCGCGACCAGCACCGCGAGTCCGCCCCGGCCAGGGGCAGTCTCGCGGACGCCTTCATTCAGTGGATATCGCGATCGCGCACCTTCTACTTCATCGATACAAGGCGGCGCCAATCACGAGGTCAGTGGAGCCAAGTAGTTGGTGATGACCGGTTGCGAGAACTCACACTCAGAGTTCGCGAGGATTACCAGGGGGTCGGACGAATTAAGGCTCAGGTTGCCGTAGTTGTCCGTAGAACCCGCGACCAGGTTTTCACTCAACCTGGCTTCGACGATCGCGTTCGGCTGGTCGTACATCCAGACCTGATTATAGGTGCCGTCTAGACCCACTTGGTTCTGTTGCACGAAGAACTGGGTATAGAACTGTTCCTTCGTGAATGGCCCGGCCCAGTTGGTCGTCACGCCAAAGCCGTCGTTAGAGAACAGGTTGTACACCAAGGTGGTCGGCGGGTAATAGGGGTTGCCCGGGAGAGCCTGCATCCACCATTCGTCGAGTTCGACATAGTCACCCACTTGCAGCGCACCGCTGAACCAGACCGACAGATCGCTATCGCTGCTGGCAATGTACTGCGAGCAATCGCCGCCCGGGGCGGTCACCGACGCGATCGTGCCGTCCCACCATTGCTTGCCCGGCGCCCGGTTGTGATAGGTGCGCGACTGGATTCCGTACAGTTGCGCGGTTATCCGGATCTGCAGATTCTCCCGATAGCTCGCTTCCATATGCTGCGACATTTTCGCCCAGAAGAGGTCACCATTGACGATATCCGGCGGAGTACAGGCCAGTGACCCGAGCGCGATGCTGCGCCCCGAGAGCGGGTCCTTGTAGGGCGATTGCCACAGCTTCTGCAGATCGTCGCCGGTGGCATTCTGCAGCGAGTCGTGCAAATCGGCGACGTAATCGATCGTGGCGTTGGACGCGGCAACCAGCATTTTCTGGTACTGCTCGAGGGAGAACGTACCGCCGCTGCTGTTGGTCGCGTCGATGGCAATCTGTACTCCCGAGGAGACAAGCGCCGCCAAGGTTCCGCCCACCCCAGGAATGGCGTTGAGGCAGGCCTGCACGGCGCCAAACAGGCAGTCGGAGAGAATCTGCATGGTCGGGTCGGCGATCGGTGCGGCGGTAAAATCGATGAAAACCCCGGACGTCAGCGAAGAGGACACGTTTTCGAAATTCTGCAGCGCCTGAGAAGTCTTATGCAGCACCTCGACCACGGTGGCCACGTTGGCAGGGCATGCGTCGGGCATCGGCCCGAGGTCGTAGGCCGGGATGCCGATCAAGCCCCGGTGAGTCGTGCATTCCCAAGTGGGCCAGCCGGCCGCAAAGCCGAGGTTATTGGCCACGCGCATCGCCGCATTGGCCCAGACGGTCGGGTCCTGCAGATTGATGAGTTTGGCCGGCTGCTGAAGCGAGAAGTACAGCTGGGTATTCGGCGCGTCGTAGAACGTCAGCGTCGGATAGTTTGGGGTGAACACGAGGGCACTGAAAAACTCGTCGTCGTCATTCAAGTACGTCGGGATGGCGAGCTGATTCGAACCGTTTTCCTCGAGTTGCGCCCAGCGCATGACCGCCTGTCCGCAGCTTTGAGGACTGGTAGGATCGTATCCGCCCAGGTCGGTGACCGGGATCTTCACCACTTGCAGCTCTGGATGTGGGCGGAAGCAAATGACACCCCAGGTGCCATTGCCGATCTCCCATGTCGGAATCGCGCCGTAAAAGCCTTGTTGGATCGCCCAATTCATAACGGTGGAGACTGCGTACTGACCCATAGGTAGTGTGCTATCGGACGGCGCGCACGGTACCAACTCGCTGATGCTGACGTCTTGCCATTCGGTCAGCGGCGTGGCTATGGGTAAGAGCGGAATCTTCTTCGATTCGGGAAGTGCGGCTTGCAGTACGGTATTCACGATAGTTCTCCTTCGCAAAGTGAGGACAGCAAAAGCCGCCACGGACCCTCATGGCGACCGGAGGATGCGCCAGGTGGCGCGGAACCGTGCATTTGGACGGCATGCACGTGGTGCGTCGTTGCGGCCTTCCATTGCCCCCACTCAGCGACTTGAGCGCTATGGCCGTAACTTCCCACATTCGACGGCAGTGCCTGTACACAGGCGTGCCTACGAGCGGGACTATCAAAGGGACCTGTCGGACGTTCGGAAGTGGAATTCAGGCTCAGCCATGCACGAGCGGTCATGCTTGTCATCGGCGTGCGAGCGGATGCGACGATGGTGTACCGGCCCAGTAAGCCGAAATCCGCTTCGCCCATTCGCGGTCACCGAAACCGTGCCATGGGCTCGTGGGAGCAAATCACCACGAACCCTATTCAGGAACACCAGTGCATTCGCGGAGGGATCGAGGGCGGAGAAGGGGGATGGGCGGTAAAGGTCCAACAGTGTTCGCTTGTCGCTCCCGCTGTAGACCCGCTTGGCGGCAATCGCGTTGGCCAAGTCATGATCGTCCAGCGCGCGCTGGCCTTCAGCTCCATCCATCATTGCGAATGGGCGGGTGAAGCCGTTTTGAAGATCGAACGACGCGATCCGGATAGTCACGGCTCTAGCTCTCCCTGCTAGCGAAGCTCCATGGAAAAAGAATAGCTGCACCTTGGAAGACCAATGATCCGGCACGTCCTGCCTTTCAAGAAATTTGGTGATCATTCATCGGGAATTGATCAGGCACGCCACGGTCTTTGCCGTTACTTCCGCACTTTGCATAAGCCATTTACGGCCTGTCTCCAGACTGGCATATGCAAATCAAAAAGCCGAAGGGCGCTTCGGCAAGCAGGACTTCTGGTCTGTCGTTGAATGTCTGCTTTTAGCCGATTGCTGCCGGTCATGAAGGGCAGCAATCGGCCAAGGGCAGCCATAGGGCAGACCCAGCGCAACAACTATGGTCGGCCGAATCGGCTTGCCACCAATAGCCGCTCGCCGCGCGACTAGGCTCGGGCGCTTGAGGCGCCGCGAGCGTACTTCTTCTGCAGGATCATCGACGCTTCGTTGTAGGCGGCCTGGAAAGCATCACCGCCGACCCAACGGACTGCCGCGTCTTCGTCTTCATCGTGGAAGATTCCGCGATAGACGATCAGCAGGCCCATCATGAAGTCGACGACCGAGTCTTCCTCTTCTTCGGCGACCACCAGTTCCAACACCGGGTACTGCAGGAACACCAGGCACATCGCCAGCAGGCTGATGCCTTCGGCGACTTTCATCGCCTGGAACAGGTCCTCGAAGTCCGCCGGATCGAAGCCGTTCTCTTCGATGTCTTTGAAGTCGAAGGTGCTCAGGTCGATGGCGACATCATCGAATGGCTCGTTGACCAGTGGATTGGCCAGCAGCGGATGGATGACCTTGGCCTTGGCCTTGCCCGAACGGTTCTGCTTGGCCTTGGTTCTGGCCCGCTGGGCGCGTTTTTGCTGTTTATCAGAGGAGGCCATGGAGGCGAGTTCCTTGTTCGATGCAGCCATGTTCATGGCCTGGGGTATTCGGGCACGAATTGTATTCAGTCTTGGCCAGGTTCGTCGGCCCAGGTGGCAGATTTTTCGTGCTCCAGACCTTTGCCTTCGACCCTGGCAAGGCGGCACGACGCGTCGTCCGAGCGATCCGCCCTTGCTACGCAGGAGCGCCGACAGCCCGTACGTCATGGCAGGCTCCAAGGCCGAAGACAAGGGGTATAACTACCAGAGCAAACGGTGGGTCGCCGCCAAAGGCGCCTCCAGATCCGATCGGCGTCTGCGGCGCGGAGCGATGTGATGAGTTCCAGAGCATGGCAACGGGCTCGCAAGAGCCTTCTTGGCTGCATCGAACTGGCCTTGCTGGTCACTCCACTGTGCGCCAGCGCCACGTTCAAGTGCCAAGCCAGGGACGGAACCATCAGCTACAACCGTCAAGCCATCGCCAGCGCCCGCTGCACTGACCTGGATGGCCAGGCGGGCGCCGCTGTCGACACCCGGGCAAAGGCCCAGCCCAGGCACGTGCGGGGCGACAACCCAGGCGAGGTGCGGATTCGGGTGTACACCTTCGTCCACAAGGGTGTTCGTAAGTACGTGAGCCGGCGCCCCGTCGGGATCTCCGCGCGGGTCACGGTCCTTGAGCTCGATTACATCAAGGGCTGCTACCTGTGCAGGGCGCCGAAGGATTTCAAGGTGGCCTCGCTGCGCCTGAACACCCGTTCCTATCGGCGAGAGATCGAAGCCGCTTCGGGTCAGTACGGGGTCGACAGGGCGCTGGTCCGCGCCGTCATACATGCCGAATCGGCGTTTCGCCCCCACGTCATTTCCGTAGCCGGCGCCCAGGGGTTGATGCAGTTGATGCCCGCCACCGCCGAGCGCTTCGCCGTGAACGATCCGTTCGACGCCCGTCAGAACATTCGTGGCGGCGTACGCTACCTTGCCTGGCTGCTCAAGCGCTTCAACGGCAACCAGGTGCTGGCGTTGGCAGGTTACAACGCCGGCGAAGCGTCCGTGGTCCGGTACAAGGGGGTGCCCCCCTACGCCGAGACGCAATCCTACGTCACCCTCGTGCAATCCTTGACTGAACGCTATCGGAACCATCGGTAGTGCCGTACGCCGGCCCCTCCACGGACGCTGAGATCAACCATTGACTCGATCGCGAAACGCGCGTGCGCGGAAGTCACCGTACGCCTCCAAGGGTACCCATGGCCTGTGGTGCATCCAGGCACCGTTCCACAATCAGAAGGTGTACGCGATTCCCGCTTGTAATGTGCGGGGCGCGCCAGGATATGCGTAAAAGTTGAAGGCGCCCTCTTCATACTCCTCATTGAAGAGGTTCTTCAAATCGAGATTGATGCGTACCTGATCGGTGAGTTGGTAAAAGCTCAAAAGGTCAACCACCGAATAGGCCTGCATTTCGTAGGCTGTCGCGGATGTTTGGCCGGCGCGGTCGTCCACGTACCTCACACCCATTCCTAGTCCCAGGCCTTTCGCCGGACCAGCTTGGAACTCATGAACATTCAGCAGGCTGAAGCTATTGCGTGGAATATTCGCGAGGCGGGTACCTGCCTTGAGCGTGTTGTCCTTGCGCACTTCGGCATCAACGAACGCATAGCCACCGGTCACGCGCCATTCGGGGGTAATGTTGCCCGCAATGTTCAGATCGAAACCGCGACTCCGCACCTCACCAGCGGCAGTGCTGAAGGTTGGGTCCACAGGGTCGACGGTCAGAACATGCTGTTTGAGGATGTGATAGACGGCCGCATCGACGCTGAGCTGCTGGTCGAGAGTTTCCCACTTCACCCCCACTTCGTACGCTTTGCCCTCTTCCGGATCAAAGCCATCACCTTGGCGGCTTGCCCCGTTATTGGGCTTGAACGACTTCGAGGCATTGGCATACACGGCAACGCTGTCAGTCAGGTCGTAGATGAGACCCAGTCGTGGAGTCGTTGCATTGTCAGACGCACTCCAGCTGCGACTGCCTGGCAGGAGGTTGTGGTAATCCTGCTCGAAGCGCTCGAAGCGTACACCCGCCAGAATCTTCAATCGCTCGGTAAGGGCGACCTGGTCTTGGACGAAAGCGGCCCAGGTCGTGAGGTTCTCTTTGTCATTCGTGGTGATACGGGTAAGAACCGGGCGCGGCTGACCAAGGACAGGATTAAGGATATCGATGGGATACGCGCTCAGAGCACCACTGGAACGATGAATGATGGACTTGTAGTGGTAGTCCTCATGCTCGATACCAGTCAGCAAGGTGTGGGAAACCCCCAGCGCATCGAAATTGCCAGTCAGATTCAACTGGTAATCACGGTCGTTCCAGTCGAGCTTGCGGTAATTGAAGTTTCGCCCCAAGGTCCGACCGTCGTTCTGCAGGCCGTTCGCCTCCACTGCGTTGCCCTCCAGCATCCCATTCAGATCCTGCACGCCGCCCGCCAACGTCCAGTTCTCGTTCAATGCATGGTCGAAGCGCAACTGAACCATATCGTTGTCGTTGTGCAGCGTGTTGTCGCTGCCCTTCTCCCAGATGTAGGTGTCCCGCGAGGCATTCCCCATCTGGTTGGGAAAACGAGTCAACCCCCGATCGAGCGGATGATCGTTCCGCATGAAGTCCGCTTCGAGAACGAATCGGGTGAAGTCAGTGGCCTGCCAGCTTAAGACCGGCGCTACGTCATAGCGCTCCGTCTCCACATCATCGCGAAAGCTTTCGCCACCCTCCCCCAGGAGATTGAGCCTGTACGTCAACCGCCCCTGCTCATCGAGCGCACCAGTGCTATCCAGCGTGCTGCGGTGCATGCCCTGATCATCGACCTGAGCGCCGATGGTCACCTTGCTTTCGGCTTGTGGTTGCTTGCTGACGACGTTGAAAGTGCCGCCGGGATCTCCACGACCGTAGAGGGTGGACGCCGGGCCACGCAGCACCTCCAAGCGTTCAATAGTGTTGGCGTCGGGAGCGTTTGGATAACCACGGTTGATGGGGAAACCATTGCGATAGAACTCGCCAGTGGTGAAGCCACGGACCGCAAATGTCGTGAGTCCCTGGCCGCCGAAGTTATTGGCACGCCCGACGCCTCCAGCGTAATCCAATGCATCTTGAAGCCGCGTTGCGCCGCTGTCCTCGATTACGTCACGCGTCACGACTGTGACAGATTGTGGGGTTTCGTGAAGCGACGTATCGGTGCGCGTAGCACTAGCTGATCGAATGGCTCGATAGCCCTTGACTGGCCCGACAGCACTGTCTGCGCTGTCCGCATCAATATTCACGGCATCCAATTCAAGGGTCTGGGTGGACTCAAGGTTCACTTGGGCTGCCAGGGCGGCTGGAGTTACGGCATTTAGTACACAGAGAGAAATAAGCGTGCGGCGCATCAACTTCATGGTCCGGAAGTGAATTTAGCAATAGCTGTGCGATTTTATCTCATACGCTAATCACAATCATTCACTAAATGACTCATCGTCCACCTCGAGCGGCTCCCACTTCACATCGCCGGTGGTGGGAATCAAATGGAGAGTCGATTTCCTGCCCTTCGAGCGGGTGTACACGCGCCTGACTCACCAATCAGGCTTTCATCCCCGCCATCGGGGCATTACTGCCCAGCAGGTCCGGTACCCGTTTGAAGTTGCAGGCGAGCACATGCAGGCTCATTTCCGTGCTCACCCGGTCGAGCATCCTGGTGAGGAAATGGGTGGCGGCCATGCAGGCCTTCAACGTGCCGAATGGATGCTCCTCCGCCTCGTGGCGGGTGACCTTGGCGTTGGTCTCGTTGAGCAGGGCGACGTTGACCGCGTCGGTGTCGTCCGCACCGGCCGAGAGGCCAGTGATGCGACGGTCGCCGATGTTGACTTCGCCATTGGCGGTCCCACCCACCAGGTAGGCTTCGTGACCGAGGGTGCTGCCCCCGCAAAAACTGACCCAGATCAATGGCACACAAGATCCTGCATGGGCGGGCGGGGTCCTGACATGAACTGCGAAAAGCCTGTCACCAAATGAATGGTCGCCTGCCCCCTCTCCATCCCTAGATTCCTCCTCGCGGCCTGAGCTGAGGGCCCCGCTCCCCAGCATCTTGCCCGGCCGAAAAACTTCGCCAGAGGAGAACAACAACATGCGCGTAGAACAACTGACTTGCAGTATCGGGGCCGAGATTATCGGCGTGAACCTCGCGGATGCGGCGTACGACGACGGCCTGTTCGCCGAGATCAAGGCGCTGCTGCTCAAGCACAAGGTGCTGTTCCTGCGTGATCAGGACATCAGCCGTGCCGAGCACGTGGCCTTCGCCCGTCGCTTCGGCGAGCTGGAAGACCATCCGGTGGCCGGCAGCGACCCGGAGCATCCGGGCCTGGTGCGCATCTACAAGGACCCTGACCAGCCCAACGACCGCTACGAGAACGCCTGGCACACCGACGCCACCTGGCGCGACGCCCCGCCCATGGGTTGCGTGCTGCGCTGCGTGGAGTGCCCGCCGGTGGGCGGCGACACCATGTGGGCGAACATGGCCCTGGCCTACGAGAAGCTGCCGGAAGATGTGAAAGCGCGCATCGAGGGCCTGCGCGCCCGCCACAGCATCGAGGCGAGCTTCGGTGCGGCCATGCCCGTCGAGAAGCGCCTGGCGCTCAAGGCCATGTACCCGGACGCCGAGCATCCGGTGGTGCGCACCCACCCGGAAACCGGCGAGAAGATTCTCTTCGTCAATGCCTTCGCCACCCACTTCACCAACTTCCATACCCCCGAGCGCGTGCGCTACGGCCAGGACTACAGCATGGGCGGCAGCGACCTGCTGCGCTATCTGGTCAGCCAGGCCTACATCCCCGAGTACCAGGTGCGCTGGCGCTGGAAGAAGAACAGCGTGGCCATCTGGGACAACCGCTCCACCCAGCACTACGCCGTGATGGATTACCCGCCCTGCGTCCGCAAGATGGAGCGCGCCGGGATCATCGGCGACAAGACCTTCTGATCATCGAACCGCACAACAACCACCCGATCACCGATCCCAGGAGTAAGTCATGAACTTCATCGATGGTTCCCTGTTTGTCGAAAACATGGAAAAGCTGGTCATCACTGCTGCCCCTTATGGCCCGGAGTGGCTGCCGGCCGACTTTCCGGAAGACATCCCGGTCAGCATGGACGCACAGATCCAGAAAGCCGTGGACTGCTACAACGCCGGCGCCACCGTGCTGCACGTCCACGTGCGTGAGGAAGATGGCAAGGGCTCCAAGCGCCTGTCCAAGTTCAACGAATTGCTGGCGGGTATCCGCGAAGCCTGCCCGGGGATGATACTGCAGGTCGGCGGCTCGATTTCCTTCGCTCCCGAGAGCGAAGGCGAGGCGGCCAAGTGGCTGTCCGACGACACCCGCCACATGCTGGCCGAGCTGACCCCTACCCCGGACCAGGTGACCATCGCCATCAACACCAACCAGATGAACGTCTGCGAGCAGATGACCGCCGCCGACATTCGCGGCACCTCGCTGGAAGACCCGCTGATGCTCAAGGCCTACCAGGAAATGACCATCCCGGCCGGTCCGGCCTGGGTCGAGGAGCACATTCGCCGCCTTTCGGCCAATGGCATCCAGACGCACTTCCAGTTGGCCAACATCACCCAACTCAACACCGTCGAGCGCATGATGCGCCGTGGCGTGTGCAACGTGCCGCTGATCCTTACCTGGGTAGCGATTGGCGGTGGCTTCGACTCGCCGAATCCGTACGACATGGCCAACTTCGTGCGCGCCTGCCCGGATGGTTCGGTGCTGACGCTGGAGACCAGCATGCGCAATGTGCTGCCGCTGAACATGATGGCCATCGCTCTCGGCCTCCACGTGCGCTGCGGCATCGAAGACAACATCTGGAACCAGCGCCAGACCGCCAAGATGACGACCGTCGAGCAGATCGAGCAACTGGTGCGCATCTCCCGCGAATTCGGCCGTGAAGTGGCCAACGGCGAGGAAGCCCGCAAGATCTACAAGATCGGGACCTTCTACCAGGACGCCGACGAGACCCTGGCCAGGAACGGCTTCGCGCCGAACCGCAAGCCGGGTCAGGTCGGCTTCACGCAGCACACCTGAGGCTTCGATCGGTCGGCAGTGCAACTGGCCGACCATTGCACGCCGCGCGCTGCCGGTAACGGCAGCGCGCGTTGGAGACGCCGAGACAGATTGGCGTCCATGACGCATAGCTGACCGGCAGATTCTGACCGATTGCAGTCATGGGGCGACCGGCTGCGTCCGCCCTGAAGCGGCCGGTGCTGGCAGGCAGGAAGCAGTCAGACATGACTGTCTGGAGTAGGGAATCTGTCCCCTCCTCTGATAACCGGGGCTTGCTTCCGAACCTTGGTCAAGAAGCCATTTGCCGTGGCAATGGCACGTATAAGCGTGGTCAGGCTTCTCCAGCCTATGTGGCTAACCTATTTTGCAAACCACCATCCCCGACAGTTGCATTCCACAGGTGCTTGATCATGTACGGCAACGCGCGACTACATCTGGTGGCTGCACTGACCGCCACCCTTTCCATCGGTGCATTCCATCCATCCCTGTCCACAGCAGCGGTAGCACCATCGGCGTCGACCACCGAGGCCTCCGCCACCCGTCAACCGATGCTCGCGGGCGTCTACCGATTCAGCGTTGGCAAAGTGCACGTCACGGCACTGAGCGACGGTACGCTGCCGCTGGATCTGCATCCTCTGCTCAAAGGTATCAGTCCAAAGCAGATCGATTCGCTACTGCGTGACGGGTTCGCGCGCAACCCGCTGGAAACCTCGATAAATGCCTATGTTGTCGATACCGGCTCACAGCTCGTGCTTGTCGACACGGGCGCCGGCGAGTTGTTCGGCTCCGTTGCCGGCAAGCTGCCCAGGGCCCTGGTAGCCGCCGGTTACCAGCCGGAACAGGTCAGCGACATTCTGCTCACCCACATCCACACCGATCACTCCGGCGGACTGGCGCGCGCTGGCCGGATGATGTTCCCCAATGCGACGGTCCACGTTGGTCAGGCCGATGTCGACTATTTTCTCGACCGCGCCAATCTGGCCAAGGGGCTGGAGCCGCGGCATCTGCAAGAAGCGCTGGACACCGTTGGGCCATACAAGCGTGCCGGCAAGCTCAAGACGTTCTCCAGCAGATCGGAAATTCTCCCGGGCATTACCGCTATCCCCACCCCGGGCCATACCCCCGGTCATAGTTTCTACCGGGTGGAAAGTGAGGGCGAAAGCATCGATTTCTGGGGCGACATCATGCATGTAGGCATCATTCAGTTTCCCCAGCCTGATGTGACCATTACCTTCGACGTCAACCAGGACGCGGCGCGCGCGCAACGCCTGCAGCAGTTCGAGGCGGCCGCGCGCGAGAAACGCTTGTCGGCGGTTGCCCACCTTCCGTTTCCTGGTATCGGCCACATTCGGGAACATGCAGGCAAGTACGAGTGGGTGCCGGCCGAGTATCGCAATCGTGACTGATGCGAGTGGTCTGGTTGTCATGTCCCCCGCCACTTTGCAGCCATCGAGAGACTAGGCAACGCAGGTTCGGCTCTGCTCTCATGCCCGCTACGCAAAGGCCGCGTTAGGGAGTGGGCGATGAACTACACGGATATCGACGGAGCGCTGTTACTGGCGCTCAAGGCTCTGCTCGAGGAGCGCAACGTCACGCGGGCTGCGGCCCGGCTCGGTATCAGCCAACCCGCCTTGTCGGGGCGCCTGGGACGTCTGCGCACTATTCTGGGCGATCCGCTGTTCGTTCCGGCAGCGAATGGCCGAGGCGTGGTCCCCACACCGCGAGCAGAAGCTCTGGAACAGGAGTTGCTGCAGGTTCTGGAAGGGCTCAAGCGGTTGGCCAGCCAGCCTGAACACTTCGACCCCGCCACCACTACTCGCACCTTTGTCGTTGCCTGGTTCGACACACCGGCAGCGGTCCTGGCTCCCGGGCTCTGCGCACGCCTCGCAAGCGAAGCGCCGCATGCCAGGCTGGCCTGCATTCACCCGCCAGGAGATGTATTCGAGCAGCTCGAGAAAGGACAGATCGATCTGCTGGTCACTGTTCCGGATAACCTGCCCGGGGACATCATGCAACGCCCGCTCTGGGAAGATGGTTTCCTGACTGCGCAACGCAAGGGACACCCACGTGGCTCAGGCCCCCTCGATCTCGACAGTTTCTGCGCACTCGAACATCTGATCGTGTCGTCCCAGGGGGGACGCTTCGCTGGTGTGGTGGACGATTCGCTCCTCAGGCTCGGCCGTTCTCGCAGAGTCTCGGCTTCGATTCAGAGTTACCTCCTCGCACCCCTTGTCCTCGCCGCCACCGATGCCTTGTGCACGCTTCCAGCACGTTTCCTCAGGCAGTTCGGGGATAGCCTGGATCTCTTCAGGCCTCCCCTGGAACTCTCGACGCTCCGCCTCGCGCTGGTTTGGCATCCGCGCACTCATAAGGATGCGGGCCACCTATGGTTGCGGCGTCAGCTTTACCTCGCTGCGGAGTTGGAATCGTGACCCACGTGCGCCGTTCAACGCCCACTGGCGAGGACTTGGCTACCTGCCGCTCGTCCATCGAAAACAACAGGCACCCATGACTCCGTCCGGCCAAAGCGCAATGGTCGTCAACGCGATGCGCAGGCGATCACTTCAACAAGCAAGGCCGGATCGGCCAGCTTGGCCTCGCCGCATGCCCGAGCAGGAGCGTGGCCTGTTGGCACCCAGGCATCCCAGACCTCATTCATCGCCGCGAAGTCGCTCATGTTGGCAAGCCAGATCGTCACTTGAAGCAGTTTTTCGCGCGATGAGCCGGCTTCCTCGAGCAACATATCGATCTGCGCCAAGGCGTCGCGGGTCTGCTCAGTGATGTCGTGGTGCGGCTCGCCGACCTGCCCGGCCAGGTACACGGTGTTGCCGTGAGTGACGATCTGGCTCATGCGTGCGCTGGTGCGTGCGCGCTCGATTCTTTCCATAGCGGTTCTCCCGTGGGGTGCGGTTCAAAAGCGTTGCACTGAAAAACTGTCAAGCCAGCGCGGGGCATTGCCTGCGACACACTCCGCCACCAATTGGCCGGTTGCCCCAGCCAGCGTGAGGCCAAGGTGCTGATGGCCGAAGGCGTAGATCAGCCGAGGTTCGTTGGGCGAAGGGCCGATGACGGGCAACGAATCCGGAAGGGACGGCCGAAAGCCCAACCATCTGCGCGCAACCGGCGCCGTCAGCCCCAGGACGCGACGTGCATGGCGTTCCAAATAGTCGAAGCGTGCGGGATTGGCCGGGTCCTTGATCGAACCCAGCTCCACCGTACCCGCTACACGCAGGCGACCCGCCATAGGCGTCATGTAGAAAGCGCTTTCCACCGGGCAGCACGGACGATCGAGCAAGGCTTCCGGCAGGTCGAACTCGATGTGGTAGCCCCGTTCCGTATCCAGCGGGATGCGGTCGCCGACCTGTTGCGCCAGCGCGGCGGACCAGGCACCGCCACAGACCACGACACGGTCAGCGCGATAGGTCGCGCCTTCGGCACAGGTCAGGTAAAGCCCGGCTGCCTGGCGCTGGATATCAATGACGGTCGCCGCCTGCAACGCACCCTCGGCGACCAGGGGCGCCGCCAATGCTTCGATGAAGGCTCGCGGGTCATCCATGTGCGATGAGTCGGGGAACAGGAGACCAGCCACTGCCCTGCCGGCGAGGTTCGGCTCCAGTTGGTCCACCTCGGCGGCACTCAGCTCTTGCTGGGCGATACCCAGGGAGCGCCGCAGCTCGATAGCCGCTTGGGCGCCGGCGAAGCTTGCCTCGGAGCCATAGAGGTAGAGGCAACCGTTGTGACGCAGGTGCTGGTTCGCTTGGGGACTGTCCTCCAGCAGCGGCGCATATCCGCTATAGGTTCGCTGGAGAATCCAGGCCAGCGCCTGAGTGTTGGACTCGCAGCGCGAAACACGGCATTCATTGAGAAATCGCAACAGCCAGGGCATCAACCGGGGCAGCCGCTTCCAGTTGATGACAAAGGGAGAACCCGGCGAAAACAACAGCGACGGGATGGCCTTCAGCAATGAAGGCTGGGCGATCGGCATCACGCCGTAAGGCGCCAGGGTACCGGCATTACCGTAGGAAGCCCCCGATGCCACGCCCTCACGCTCGAGCAGCAGCACCTGGTAGCCCTGGCGGCGCAACCACAGCGCGGTGGCCACGCCGACGACGCCCGCGCCGATAACTGCAACTTCACAATGAATCGGTTGTGTCATGTCCTCAGATCCGGTTGTGCATGTAGAGGTGCCCCTGGCGCGCCAGTTGGCTGATTTCCTTGAGGGCCTTGACCAGTTGCTCCCGCGACAGCGCAGCCGAGATATTGATGCGCACCGCCTGCGGGGAAAGTTCAGGGCGAAGGGTGAACGCGCCGCCTGCGAGCAGGACCACGCCGCGGTCCTGGCAAAGACGGGCGAAGCGCGACCCGGTCCAGGGCTCCGGAAGAATCAGCCAGGCATGGGTGCCGGTGGCGCTGTGCTGGAACTCCAGACCTTCCAGGTGGGCGGCCAGCAACGCTTGGCGGCTGCGCAGCTCTTCGCGCTGTTCGGCGACCAATTGCTCGGCGTGACCGTCTTCGATCAGGCGAGTGGCGATCAGCGCGGTGAAGGGTGACGTGCTCCAGCAATCAATGCGCTGCATGGCGGCGATGTCCTGCACCAACGCTAGCGGCGCCACGACGAAGCCCATGCGCAACCCCGGCGCAATGCATTTGGACAGGGCGGACACGTAGATGGTCCGTTCCGGCAGCATTGAAGCAATGGGCGGCGGCGACTGGTCCAGCAAGGGCCGGTAGACGTCATCCTCGATGACCAGCAGGTTGGTCTCGCGGATCACCGCTGCCAGTTCCTCGCGGCGCTCGGTGTCCAGGGTGATGGCGGTCGGGTTGTGAATCGACGGCACCAGGAACAGCAGTCGCGGCTGATGTTCGGTACAAGCTTCGCGCAACGCATCCGGACACATACCCCGCGCATCGGAGTCGACCCCGACCAGGATCAGCCCCAGGGATCGGCAGAGCGCATTGATGCCCTGGTAGGTGACGCTGTCGGCCAGGATGACGTCGCCGCTGCTGGTCAGGCTTCGCAACGTGCTGGCAATGCCGTGCTGCGCCCCTTCGACGATCAGTACCTGGCGTGCTTCGGCCTGCACCCCGGTGTGGCGCAGCCATTGCGCCGCGGCTTCCCGCGCCCAGAGCGGGCCTTCAGAAGGGTGGTAGTCCTTCATGTCGACGAAGCGCGAATCGCTGGATAAACGCGGCAGCAATTGCGCGAGCACCCGGTTGAAGCCATCGGTGGCGGGACGGTTGACACTCAGGTCGACCGTTCCTGGGTCATTGCTGGGTGCCGACTGGAACTGCGCCGCCGGGTGCCGCGGCTGGGCGACTTGCGTCCCCCGCCCCGGCCGGCTTTCCACCAAGCCTTTCTGCTGCAGCACAGCCATCGCCTTGGTAATGGTCGTGATGTTGAGCTCCAGCGCGCTGGCGAACTCACGGTGCGGTGGCAGTCGGTCGCCCGGCTTGAGCTTGCCGCTGCGAATCGCTTCAGACAGCGCGTCTGCCAGTTGGGCGTAAAGGGTTTCCGCCGAGTCCCGGTGCAATCCCGCATTGGCCTTCAGCTCGCCCAGCAGTTGTTCGAATTGACTCATGGTGCTCCCTTGGTTGTCATGCCACAGGCGAGACAAATAGCAAACTTGTATTGCTTTTTATCCGATACAGAGGCGATTGACAAGCTAAAATGTGGTGGTTAGTGTGGAGTTGTAATGCTTGTCATGCATCACAATAAAAATAGCTTCAGCCTCAACGGACACGCACATGACTCTCGTACCCAGCAATCCGGGCACGCCCCTGGCAAACCCGTCGCACCGCAGCCCCAGCGCCTTGAAAGGCGCCACAGGATACCCGGTGTGCAGCGTCCCCCGCGTTATTTCCAACTCGGCTTCATCCTGCCTTTCCACTTTGAATGTCATGGCGGAGGCCATCCAATGAACGACACCCGACAATCTCCTGGCAAGGCTGGTGAGCAACGCCTCAGCGGCGCTCTGCGCCAACGTCACATCACGATGATTTCCCTTGGCGGGATCATTGGTGCAGGACTCTTCGTCGGCAGCAGCGCCACCATTCAGGCCATTGGTCCGGCGGCATTCCTCAGTTATCTCGCCGCTGGCATCGTCGTGATGCTGGTGATGCGCATGCTCGGCGAAATGGCAGTGGCGCTGCCCGGCGTCGGCTCCTTCACCGAATACGCCCGCATCGGCCTGGGCAACTGGGTCGGATTCACCAGCGGATGGTTGTACTGGTACTTCTGGGTGATTGTCGTCGCGGTGGAGGCCGTGGTCGGTGCCAACATCCTCGAGCAGTGGATTCCGCTGCCGGCGTGGACGATAGGCCTGGCCCTGCTGGCGATCATGACCGCCATCAACTGTCTGTCCGTGAAGTCCTATGGTGAGTTCGAATACTGGTTCGCGTCGCTGAAGGTCTTCGCGATCATCGTCTTCATCGGTGTGGCGGGAGCCTACCTCTTCGGTTTTGCCCCCAGCACCAGTGCGCTGCTCGGCAATCTGGTGAACGATCGCGGTTTCATGCCCTTCGGCGTGAGCGCGATCCTGGCAGGCGTGCCGACAGTGATCTTCGCCGTAGGCGGTGCCGAGATCGCCACCATTGCTGCAGCCGAGTCGGACGATCCCTCGAAGAACGTCGCGAACATGACCCGCTCGGTAATCTTTCGCGTGATCACCTTCTACGTCGGCTCGATCTTCCTGATCGTCTGCGTGGTGCCCTGGGGTCAGATCGTGGCCGGGCACTCGCCGTTCGTGGCGGCACTGGACGTCATGCGCATCCCCGGCGCGTCGATGATCATGGAAGCCGTGGTCCTGGTGGCCGTGCTCTCGGCACTGAACTCCGGACTCTACGTGTCTTCACGGATTCTCTTCGGCCTCAGCCAACGCGGTGACGCACCGGCCGGGCTGTCCACCCTGACCGGGCGCAAAGTGCCGCGAGCGGCCGTGTTGCTGAGCAGCGTGATCGGCTACATCGCCATCATGGCAGCGATCATTTCGCCCCAGGGCGTGTTCCTCTTCCTGGTGAACGCATCCGGCGCCGTGATGCTCTTCGTGTACCTGGCGGTCGCCCTGGCGCAAATCCGCGTGCGCCGCCGCATCGAAGCCACGGAACCAGCGCGGCTGACCCTCCGCATGTGGCTGTTCCCCTGGCTTTCCTATGCTGTGGTTGCGGTGATTGCCGGTGTCCTTGCCGCCATGGCCTTCCAGGAATCCCTGCGCACGCAATTCCTGGCCAGCCTGGTGAGTCTTGCCGTGGTGTCTGGCTGCTATCTGTTGCTCAAACGTCGGCGCGCGGAGGGCGACAAGCCTCTCGCCCGTGCCAACGCCAACCTGGCTGGCATGACCCCACGGTCCTGACGCCCCGGGAAGGTTGGGCCAGGGATGGCCTCGTGTTGTACGGCTGTATCAGTCTCCACAACCATTCGCACACAGGTGATCTATGTCCGACTTCAAATTCGACGCACGGGGTATTTCGCGGCGCAACCTGCTCAAGGCCACGGGTTACGGCTCGATGGCTGTACTGCTCGGCAGCGCCATGGGACGTCTTCCCGCCATCCAGGCGGCCGACAAGCCGATCAAGACCATTCGCCCCGGCTACCTGACGGCAGCCTGCCTGGGTGACATGCCCCTTGGCGCAGTGCGCGACGGGCAGCCGATCGGCACCGACCTCGAACTCCTGAAACTCATCGCCGATCGCCTCGAACTCAAGCTCGACGTCCTGACCATGGGCTTCCCCGCCGTGATCGAAGCCGTCCGGTCCGGGCGTGCCGACTGGTTCGGTGGCAACTTCGCGTGGAATCCCATGCGCTCGAAAATCCTGCTGCTGACAGATGCCGTGTTCTACACCGGCGCCTACGTGATCATGCGCGAGGACGAGCCGTTCAAGGACAGCCTCACCATCGCAGACCTGAAGGGCCGGACCCTGGGCAGCAACACCGGCTACTTCATCATCCCGGACATGAAACGGGTCGAAGGCGTTAAGGAGGTGAAGCTCTACGACAGCACCGACGCCTGCCTGCGCGACGTACGCGCCGGGCGCCTGGACTTCGCCGTCCTGGATGCGCCGACAATCGACTACATGATCCTCCAGGACCCCAGCCTCAAGCTGAAGCAGGTACCGATCCAGTTCGACGAGAAGTTCCCCAGCCTGACCGCCAAGTTCGAGGCGATCTGGGGCATCCATCCGCAGAACCAGGAGCTGTTCGATGCCGTGAACCAGGGGCTGCGCTGGTTGAAGAGCACCGACCAGATCCGCCCGGTCCTCGCCAAGTACGGCATCAAGAACCCCGATTACCTCGTGCCCCTGCCCAAGGACCAGCGCATCGGCGTGGACCGGGACGAGAAAGGCAACCTGATCGGGCCCTTCGAGCACCCCATGCGTGATTTCAGCCAGGCCTTCTCTTGAGATCTGGCTGCTGACCGCACTCGTCACTTCAACCACGGGAAATGCTCATGGCTGAATCCACTCCGCTGGTACGAATCGAAGGGCTGCACAAGTCCTATGGCCACCTGGACGTCCTCAAAGGCATCGACCTCAATGTGCAACAGGGCCAGAAAATCTCCCTTATCGGGCCCAGCGGGTCCGGCAAGACCACCCTGCTCCGCTGCATCAACTACCTGGAGGAGCCAACCCGGGGCAGCATCTACATCGACAATGAACTGATCGGCCAGCGCCAGGTGGGCACCCGCAAGGTGCCCATGGGCGACAAGGACCTGGCACGGATGCGCGCCGAAATCGGCATGGTGTTCCAGCGCTTCAACCTGTTCCCCCACCTCAGCGTGCTGGAAAACATCATCCTGGGGCCGCTCAAGGTCCAGCAACGGGACCGCGCCGAGGCCATCGAACAGGCCGAAGACCTGCTGAAGAAGGTGGGCATGTTGGCCAAACGGGACGCCTACCCGGACCAGCTCTCCGGCGGGCAGCAGCAACGCATCGCCATCGCCCGCGCGCTGGCGATGCGGCCCAAGCTGATGCTCTTCGACGAAGCCACCTCGGCACTCGATCCGGAGCTGGTGGGTGAAGTCCTCGCGGTCATGCGCAAGCTCGCCGAAGAAGGCATGACCATGATCATCGTGACCCACGAAATGCGCTTCGCCGAAAGCGTCTCCGACCAGGTGATCTTCATGGCTGATGGCAACATCGTCGAACAGGGCCCACCCCAACAGATATTCCGCGACAGCCAGGTCGAACGGACCCGCGCGTTCATCTGCGCCGTGAAGGAGCACTGATCGATGCTGGAAGTCAGTGGACTCGAAAGAACGCTCGAACTGTTGCCCTACTTCCTCGAGGTACTTGGCATCGGCGCCCTGACGACCATAGGTCTGACGGGGGCCGCATTCGTGGTCGCCGCCGTCCTCGGTTTCTGCCTGGCCCTGATGCGACTGTCCCGCAACCCCGCCCTCGGCCTGATTGCCAGCCTGTACCTGGAGGTATTCCGCAACATCCCCATCCTGACGCAGCTGTTCATCCTCTACTTTGGCCTGACCTACATCGGCATAACGCTGCCCGCCATCGGTGCCGCAATCATCGGCTTCGGCCTGAACGGTGCGGCGATCCTCTCGGAGGTGTTTCGCTCCAGCATTCTCACCATCGACCGTGGCCAGAGTGAAGCCGCATTCTCCATCGGCATGACGCGCCGTATGGCGCTGCGCAACATCGTGCTGCCCCAGGCGTTCAAGGTGGCGATTCCGGGGATGGCCAACTTCGCCATCGGCCTGCTCAAGGACACGTCGCTGGCCTCGGCGGCGGCCGTACCGGAACTCACCTTCAAGGCGCGGATGCTGGTCAGCGAGACCTACCAGACCAACACCATCTACTTCCTGCTGGCCATCATCTATCTGGTGCTGAGCCTGGCGCTCTCCCACTGGGCGGCTCGCACCGAACGGCACCTCAGCATCGCCAAGGAGAGCTGACATGGGCTACGCAGAACTCTGGAGCGCGGCACAGGCGGAACTGCTGGTGGCGGCCTGGGCCACGTTGCAGCTGGCGTTCGGTGCGCTGGTGATCGGCCTGCTGGTCGGTCTGCTGGTGGCACTGGCACGGCTCTCGGGCAGCGCCGTGTTGCGCCGCGCCGCGCTGATCTACATCGAAGTCTTCCGTGGCACCCCTGCCCTGGTGCAGCTGTTCATCGTCTACTTCACCCTGACCGAAGTGGGCATTCACTTCAGCTCGTTCCAGGCAGCCATGATCGGCCTGGGCCTGAATGCCGCGGCCTACCTCTCGGAGATCTATCGAGCGGGCCTGCAGGCCGTGCCCAAGGGGCAAGTGGAGGCGGCAAAGGCCATCGGCATGACCCGCATGAAGATCCTGCGCTGGGTGGTGTTGCCGCAGGCGATTCGCATCGTGTTGGCGCCTATTGGCAACGTGGCGATCTCGCTACTCAAGGACACCTCGGTGGCTTCGCTGATTGCCGCGCCAGACCTGATGCTCCGGGCTCAGGACCTGAGTTCGGTTTACTTCATGCCACTGGAAATCTACGTCCTCGTGGGGGCGATGTACTTCGTGCTCTGCTACCCGCTCTCCCTGGGTGTGCGATTGCTCGAACGCAAGACGAGACGTTGACATGGTGCAGCATGCGTCGACTGTCGCCTGAACTGGTACGTGACCAACCGCATCTCGGGAACCTCCATCAATCGCTACCTGCAATGGCTGGGCGATCTGTTCCATGGCGACCTCGGCGTCTCGCTGGTCACGTACCCGTCCAGGAGAGCCCCTGCGGTTCCCTCCATAGCGCTGTGTTTTAAGTGACTTCGAACATCAGCTTCTGGTCGATAGCTGACTCTATTAACGGGCGGCTATCGGCCAGCAGCGGACGTTCGAAATGACTACCGGGGCTTCTCATTTCTGAGCTGGGGCGACAGCGCAGAAATTGCTGCTCAAAGCCACTCGCTCCGCGAGTAACCGCCAGATTTTGTCATCCATCCAACAAAAACTGCGCATCAAAGAAAGGAGCAAAACCCCGATAGGCTGAGCAACCCTGCCAAAGAGATGCATGTCGAGAAGAGGGAAATTTGAACCGTCGAAAACGACGACCCAATGACTACTTGGAGACATGACATGACTGACTTCACCCCAAACCCCAACGAAGTGGCAGGCAAAGTAATTCTGGTTACCGGCGCAGCCAGCGGTATCGGTAAAGCCATTACCGAGCTCCTACATTCCCGCGGTGCGAAAGTTATCGCAGAGGACATTGATCCGTCCGTCATTGCCCTTGAGCGCCCAGGCATTGTTCCCTTTGTAGCGGATATCACCGTAGACGGCTCCGCTGAAAAAGCGGTTGCCCTGGCCGTCGAGAAGTTCGGCAAGCTGGACGTTCTGGTCAATAACGCCGGCCGCATTCTCTACAAACCGGTCGTCGAGATGACTCGCGAAGACTGGACCTGGCAAATGGAAACCAACGTCACCGGTGCCTTCCTTCACTCCCGTGAAGCGATGAAGGAAATGATGAAAAACAAATCTGGTGCGATCGTGAACATCGCCTCCTATGCCTCGTACTTCGCCTTCCCCGGCATCGCGGCCTATACCGCGTCCAAAGGCGCCCTGGCCCAGCTGACGCGCACCCAGGCGCTGGAAGCGATCGAACATGGCATCCGCGTAAATGCTATCGGCGTGGGCGATGTGGTGACCAATCTGCTGAACCACTTCATGGAGGACGGTCGCGGTTTTCTGGAAGAGCACGGCAAATCAGCGCCTATTGGCCGGGCCGCTGCGCCCGAAGAGATCGCAGAGATCGTTTCCTTCCTGGCCTCCGAGCGGGCCAGCTTCATCGTCGGCTCGGTGGTCATGGCAGACGGCGGCATGAGCATCCCGGTGGGCTGATGCTTCGCCTCAATTCGCTGGGTGCAGGGTTGCCCTGCACCCAGCGTTCCTCTCCAGTCGAATATCCAAAGGAGGCGCCATGACCGCACTTCGAAAGTCTGACTTTCCACTGATCGATGTACGCCAGCACCTGGAGACTGGCCCTATCGTACTGGTCACCTCAGCCTGGAAAGATGAAACCAATATCATGACCATGGGCTGGCACATGATGATGCAGTTTTCTCCCGCTCTGTTCGGGTGCTACATCTGGACGGGAAACCACAGTTACGAGCTGATCCGAAACAGTCAGCAGTGCGTCATTAATGTGCCCACCGTCGAGCTGGCTGATCAGGTCGTCGCGGTGGGGAACAGCACAGGCGCAGCCGTCGACAAATTCTCCGCATTTGCTCTGACCGCGGCCCGGGCGGACCGGGTAAAGGCGCCGCTGATCAAAGAGTGCTACGCCAATTTCGAATGCCAGTTGTTTGACGCAAACTTGATCGGCGAGTACGGCCTGTTCGTATGGGAAGTCGTGAAAGCCCACGTTGCGCTATCGGTGAAGAACCCAAAGACACTGCACTACCGAGGCAGGGGGCAGTTTATGGTCGCGGGAGATACTCTGGATTTCCACGAAAAGTTTCGGGCACAGAACCTTTGAATCCCCGCTCCGAAATCCTCACTTCCGGTAGTGGCTGGGCTTGACGCCAACTTCTCGTTTGAAAATCTGAGAAAAATGACTCGGGCTGCTATAGCCGACCTCCAGACCAATGTCGATGATGCTGTGATCCGTTTCCAGGAGGAGCTGCCGGGCTCTGGCCATTCGCATTCGGATAAAGAATCGGGAAGGTGAATACCCGGTAGCTTTCTTGAATAGTCGACTGAAATGGTATTCGCTCATGCCGGCCTCTTCAGCCAGCGTCCCAAGACTGAACGGGGAAGCCAGATTGGCTTCCATGGTCGACAAGACTCGCCGCAACTTGAAGGCGGGCAATGCATTACGGTGTGCGATATCGTCCGCCGAGCTGTCCAGATACTCGCGGGCAAGGTGGACAGCCATACATTGGGCCAGCCCCTGGAGAAACAGTGCGCTGACCGCATTCCGACTGGTCAGCTCCGCGCGGACCTGCTCCAGCAGCAGTGATAGGATTTCGTCACGACCACCCGATACCTCACGCAGACGGACGGCGCCGGATCCCCCGAGCACTTCCCGGACGGCTTTTTCAAGCAGCGGGATGCCGAGATAGATGTGCATCACTTCGAATGCATCTGCGCCGGAAACTTTCCAGCGCATTTCGTAGGGCTCTGCGGAGGACGTCAAGAAAAAGTCCCCCTTGGCCACATGGCTGGTTTCCCACTCGCCGCCAGGAATTCGCTCCTCCACGGCAGCGGTTCCGGAGATGATCCACACCAGTAGCGGTTCGGCCACGGCCGGCACGATAAAGCTGTCCTGGTCACGTTCACGATTGAATATCTGAACCAATACATCGCGTGCTGCCAGGCTGTCCGAGGCAGCCAGACGCCTGCCGCGAATGTACGCCTCCAAACCCTCGGCAGAAGTCCGCTCGGTCAGGTTCACGCTCATCCACCTCTCTCCTGATGGGTCAGGCCATCGGCCAATGGTTGCAACTGCAGCGTCATGAAACCTCACTTCACTCTCAGACCTTGCGAGCCGAAGTGGATTAAACGTCGACGCCCGCACTGAGGCGGGCGATCAGATATTGGAAACATCACCTGAAAAAAAAGCCGGAATGCATTCATTCCGGCCTTGGTTTCAACGCTCTGGATAGAGGACCATCCCGGCGTGATACAGCACGTTGTTTCGGAACTCGCCGTCTGCAGTGAAGCCTGTATCGTCGACGTACTCGATATGGTCGCCTTCAAGCCAGTAACGTCCTTGGTAGGCACTTTTCTGCGACCCACGGGCCTCGTCATAACGTCCGCCAGGCAACAATTCATGGCGAATACGACCGTCGGCGGTCACCCACATGCCAACGTACTTGTTCTGGTCTCCGGATGGCTGTGCCATGACTTTCTCCTCCTCGGCTGGAAATGACGATCAGAAAGGGCTCGCGGTGGGACGGACGATCAATTCGCTGACGTCCACATCAGCAGGCTGCTCGACGGCGTAGGCGATGGCGCGAGCAATGGCTACGGCGGGAATGGCGATCTTGCGGAACTCTTGCATTTCCGCGCGCCCACCTTCATCGGAAATGCTGTCAGCCAACTCGGACTCGGTGACACCGGGAGCGATGACTGTGACGCGAATGTCGCCACCTACTTCCTGACGAAGCCCTTCGGATATGGCGCGCACAGCATATTTAGTCGCGCAATACACGGCAGCGGTAGGGCTTACGGCATAGGCGCCGATCGATGCGATGTTGATGATCTGCCCCGATCGTTGTTGCTGCATAAGGGGCAGGGTCGCTGCAATGCCGTGCAGCACTCCGCGAATGTTCACATCGATCATCTGGTTCCATTCGTTGACCTTCAGGGCCTCCAACTTGGACAGCGGCATGACCCCGGCGTTATTGACCAGTACGTCCACGCGGCCGTGAAGCTCCACGGCAAAGTCGATGAACGATTGCATGTCATCCAGGCTGGTTACATCCAGTGGCAGCACATCGGCGATACCGCCAGCGGCACGAATTTCGTCTGCCAAGGCCTCGAGGCGATCGGTACGGCGAGCCCCCAATACAACCCGAGCGCCTTTGCTGGCGAGAAGGCGGGCGGTTGCCTCGCCAATGCCGCTGCTGGCACCGGTAATGACGACGACTTTCTGTTCGATATTGTTCATCTTCATGACTCCTGTTTTCGCTTCAGAGGTTCCTGCTGCCCAGCAGGTCTTGGAGTGAGATTAAGAAGTCATGCCGAGGTGTCGTTAATCGATTACTACGAAGGTTTTGCACAATGCTGTGGGGGCCGGGAACGCCGCTAGTGCCGCTTCCAGCCGACTTTTTGCTGACTGAAAGCCATGCCCAAGTGGAACAAGGCGGACATCTGCCGGCACGGGTCCGGCGCTAATGGATGTCCTCGCGCATGGATACCCAGAGGTACGTCTACCAAGCGCCAAGCAATCGCAATATCCTTTGGCGCAGCAGATTGACGGAGTGATGAAGGTGAACGACCTGGACGTGGAAATTGCCCGACACAGAGCAGAGCTGGCCAAAACCATACAGCGCTTCGCTCCCGAGTACGGCGTGTACCAGACGGCTATCCCTCCGCTTCACTTCATCCGCAGTGATGCTCCAACCGATACGATCCACACGGTCCACAAACCAGGTTTATGCATCATCGCCCAAGGCCGCAAGGAGGTAAGGCTGTGGAACGAAAGCTATGTCTACGATCCGCTGAATTACCTCGTTGTATCGGTCACTTTGCCGCTGGCAGGCCAAGTCATTGAGGCATCTTCAGAACATCCGTATCTGTGTATACGACTGGACATCGACCCTGCCGAGATCGCGCAGCTTATTGCGGATAGCAGCCCTATTGGCGTTCCAGGCCACGGGGCAAACCGGGGGCTGTACCTCGACAAGATCGACACATCGCTGCTGGACGCCATGCTGCGTCTGGTCCGACTTCTCGATACGCCATCAGATATCCCCGCATTAGCCCCTCTGGCACTTCGGGAAATTTTCTATCGCCTGCTCAAAGGCCAACAGGGCCAGCGGCTGCATGAGATTGTGATCGCGGACAGTCAGACCCACCGGGTTACCAGGGCGATTGAATGGCTCAACCGACACTACGCAAAGCCTCTGCACATCAAAGAGCTCGCCAGCTACGTGAATTTGAGCACCTCAACCCTTCATCATCGCTTCAAATCCGTTACCGCCATGAGTCCCCTGCAGTACCAAAAACAACTGCGATTACAGGAAGCGCGCCGTTTGATGATTTCAGAGGGATTGGATGTCTCCACGGCGGGCTTCAGGGTGGGTTACGAGAGTCTTTCGCAGTTCAGCCGAGAATACAGTCGGATGTTTGGTGCAGCTCCCAGCAAAGACATCGCAAAAATTCGGTCGACTGCGTAGCGAACCCCATCGTCCGCTTCTGGCCGACAACTGCCCTTCATGAAAGAAAGTTCTCGTCCATTAGCCACCGCTTGCTGAGGTTAGCCCTAGTTCCGAAGCGATTGGCTTTATCAGGCTCAGCGCCTTCAGACCGCTTCCGATAACTACTTCGAAGCCCGCAGGCCGAGTTCATGAAGATTCTCAATGGGTCGTGGATGCCCCAGATAGAAACCCTGGAGTTCGTCGCATCCCAAGCTGCGCAGCAATTCAAGTTGTTCCGCAGTTTCCACACCCTCTGCGGTGACTGTCATCGACAGTGCGTGACCGAGTTGGATGATCGCGCGGACGACGGCGAGGTTACTGCCCTCTTTCAGTTGAGCAACAAAACTGCGATCTATCTTCAGGGTGTTGAATGGGTATCTGCCAAGATAACTGAGGGACGAGTATCCCGTTCCAAAGTCATCCATGGATAAGCGAACCCCAAGCTCACTCAGTCCCTTCAGGGTCTCAAGCGCTCCTTGGGCATCATCCAGCATCATGCTTTCGGTGATCTCGAGTTCCAGACGGCCAGCTGGCAGGCCAGCTTCCTCCAGAACAGACCGCACCTGTGCCACGAGTCCGGGCCGGCGGAACTGTTCGGCTGAAAGGTTGACCGAAACGAAGAGAGGGGCACCGAAGTGCCTGGCTTGCGAGCAGGCTTCTTCCAACACCCAGGTGCCCAGCGCCACAATCTGGCCGCTCCGTTCCGCCAGTTGAATGAAATCGCCGGGGCCGATGAGCCCTAGCCGCGGATGCTGCCAGCGCACCAGGGCCTCCATCCCGCCAAGTTCCAAGTCACGAGCACGATGACGGGGTTGGAAATACAAGCGCAGTTCATCGTTGGCAATGGCGTGGCGCAACTCCAACTCCATCTGCCGTTCGGAAACCATTCGAAGTTCCAGTTCGCGGCTGAAGAAGCACCAATTGCCGAGCTCCAGATTGCGCGCCTGATGAAGCGCAATCTCACTACAGCGCAGGAGTTCACGTGCGGTCACGGCATCCTCTGGTGCTACTGCGATTCCGATCTGGATGCCGAGCCTGAACTCTTCATTGGCGATCAAGAGCGGGCGCTCGACGTATCTCACGAGCTGCTTGCACAGTTCGTTGACCTGCGCACGGCTGGAGTAGCCCGTATCGAGCAGGACGACGAACTCATCGCTGGTATAGCGAAATATCTGGACCTCCGCAGAGAAGAACTCCTCCAGTCGCTGGGCAAACTGGACCAGTATCTGGTCTCCACCTGTGCGCCCAAGGTGATCGTTGAGTTGCTTGAAGCGCGCAAGATTGATCGTGATCAAGACCAGCAATTCTCTCTCTGGTCGCGGCGAGCCCAGGCGCTGCTCCAACACCTCGAACAGGTGACTGCGATTAGGCAGGCTGGTGAGTTCGTCGAAGTGCTGAAGATGCTGGACCCGCAGTTGGCTCTCCGTGAGCGCAGTGGTGTCGCAGGCGGTTCCTCGATATCCGGTCGTGCCGGACGGCCCCGTAATCACTCGCACCATGACGTTGCACAGACAGTATTTCCCCTTGGCGGACAGGTACCGGCATTGCAAAGGGGCGTTCGGTGTCGAGACTTCCGTTGGACGGGCGAACCAGTCGGCGTGTAACTCCGTATCCGCCTGGAGCAGTCTGGAAAGGGGACGTCCGATCCAGGTGTCAGGGTTGTGCCCGGTAACTGCCTCAAAGCGGCTGGAGAGGAACGTGAGACGCAGCTCAATATCGGTTTCCCACAGCCAGTCGGAGGTCGCCTCCGCGATATCCTGAAACCGTGCCTCGCTGGCTTGCAATCTGGAATAGCTTTCATCCAGCCGCCGCGCCGAGGTCAGGCCCTGACGTGTTACCAGCCAGCCCAGCCCGGTCACGATAAGGCCCGCGACACCCAATAGCGGCAGTAGAACCATGAGCAACGCATCACCAGGCCTCAGCGGGGTCCAGCGCAAGAGTACCGGCGTCTCCTGCCTGGAGGTGAGCATCAGGCGCGGCTGTTCCTCGGCATCCTGGGCGTCCCGGGGGCTGCGAAGCTGGGGCAGTGCGTAATCTTTGCCGAGCGCGTCCAGCTTCTCGGGCGTGAGCCTATCGGCGAAGAGCAGGACTGAAGGAGGGCCAGGAACCGCAGGGACCGTCGGATCCCCCCCTTGGGTGAATGCCGCGGCCACGACCAGGACTGGCTGGCCGGATACCTGAAAGGTGTCCATGGCCGGAGACGGCTCGACAGCCAGCAACCGGGCACGCTCGACCAAGGCCGAGACGTCCCCTTGAAGCCAACTCCGGGCAGAGGTCGACTCCAGTTGCCCGTCGATTACGGCGTAAACCGTCCGGTTGTCGGGGGCAATTACGAAGACGCCTTCGTAGCCGAAATCCTCGAACAAGGAAGGGCCGAGATTGCGCCGAGTGTAGGCCCACCCGATGTCGACCCGCGCGTGAAGGTTCTGGTACGCGTCGCCCCAGAATGCATAGTCGCCGATAGACCTCAGGAGGTTCTCCTGCCTGGCTTTCACCGCCTTTTCGGCAAAGAACCTGCTTTGCGCCAGTGCCTGCTCATTCTGGCTGAATGAAATTCTGATGAGGAATGTCGCCATCAGAACGAACGCCAGGACAAGCAGGGAAGCCATTCTCACCAGTGTCTTACGGGTAAACCAGATACTGGAACCGGTGCGGATCCGGGATTGCCTTTCAACGTTGGACGAGGTCATGCAAATCCTTCTTGACCAATCGGCGGAGCAAAGGACACTTAATACCAGCCTTCCATGTGCCCGAAGAAGCAATTCTTCTTCTGCCCGCTATTCGAGCCAGATTGCCCTGTAGAGACCCCAGTCCGTTTGCCCAGCCTTCGAGCGCTGTATGGAGCAAGTTGGATTTGCTTTGATGACGGTTGAGATCGGAGCGAACTTGAATAAATCGAACGGCCGCACATGGCTGATGGCGGACGTTTGGAGCAGGACTAATGGAACTTTCCCCTTGGTCGTCAGTGAATCGTAGGGAAACGCTCTTTCAGCAATGCCTGAGCCTGATAGGCCATCTGATCGAGCAGGCGGTCGCGTTTGCTCTCAGCCTCGCTCATGGCCTTCTTGCCGTGCTGCTGCACCAGGTAAGCGTGGATCTGCCGCACTTCCTTGGATTGGAATATCGGCGCCAGGTCCTGCACCGCCACCATGCCGTCCGAGCGCTGATCGCGGGTGTTCAGCAGCACGTGCGGCCCCTGCGCTGCCAGTACCTGAAACCCCATTGACTCGAAGGTCGGCACCTTGCTCGCCACGCAGGCCAGTTCGGCATGGGGCCGATGCTTGACCATCTGCTGCAACATGGCCCGGGCAATACCGCGCCGGCGGTGGCTGGCCTTGACGGCCATATAGGTCAGCGTGCAGGCCCCGGCATCATCCGGGCTCGGCAGGTACAGGGCAAAACCCAGCACCTGGGAGGGATCTTCATCATCCAGGGCCAGGATCAGCCTGGCGCTGCTGTCCAGAGCGCTGTTCATGGCCTGCAGATACAGGTGTACCTCGTAGCCGATCACGTACTGATACAACTGGTAGAGCGGATTGCCAGGGGGCAACGGCACCGGGCTGATGTCACGGAAGTAGTCCACCACCATCTGTAGAACCTGACTATTCAGAGATTCGGGCGGCGATGTGTCCAGGGTTACGAGGGTGAACATTTGAAGCTGGCTCCGGGCGTGCCCAATCCGGGGGATCGGCGCAGGCGCCATTGTAACGCCCGCGAGCATCGAGCGTTCTCGCCGCACTCGCACATGCGCGCCCCGTTTGGCGAGATTTTCCCCTCATGCACGGCGCGTTGAGTAAATATCCACGCTCGTAGAACGTGGACTTGCGATAGCCCTCTGGAAGGGGGCGAATCCACTATCGTGCCCAACGCCGACCTCTTCAGCACGGTCTGGACCCTAGGGTGCACTGTGCGCGCCGACTACAGGACCCGCTTCGGCACCTGGCCAAACCGCGGGTGCGAACGGCGTACCCTACCCGATCGGCCTCTTCCTGCCAGCCTGAGCATTCGAATCGTCACGGGCAGAGCCGATGCCCCATGACCACGCCCCCAGGACGTGGTTTCCCAAGCTCAAATGAATCGATTGTTGTGGGGAGCGCGTGCAGCCTGCAGGTCACTCGCTACCGGCGCATCTGGGCTCGGTGGTGAAGGTACGGGATACGTCCACAGCGCCCAGGTGCTCCAGGGTACGGCGGCCGATCAGCACCGGGTAGAGCATCTTGCCGCGGTTCCTCAGGGAGAATTCTTCGTTGTAGACGCTATCGCCGATGCACATCTGCAGTTTCACCACCGGACGGTGATCGGCGCCACCCGCGCCCCTGACCTTGACGTTCCGTTCCACTGGGCGCTCGAACGGAATAGTCACCACTTCTCCGGTTTCTCCGTCCTTCACTTCGACGTTGAAGCGCACCCATTTCTTGCCGTCCTTCTCGAAGCGCTCCAGGTCCTTCGCGTCCATGGAGGACGTCAGCGCGCCGGTGTCCAACTTGATCTTCACCGACACTTTTTCGGGGAGCAGCCAGCCCTCTTCCACCCATCCGAACACCTTGGTCGGACTCTGGGTGGCGGAGAACGCGGTGGGGATCATCATCAAACCCGCGAGCAGTGCGAGCAGACGTACTTTGTCGCGGCCCATGAACGACTCCTTCAACAGGAAAGGCCCCACTCTGCTCCTGGCATCGTCAAGGATGTGTGAATCGGAGTGGACCATCCAGCCGATGGCCGGGGCGCCGATCGCTACCGCGCCGTGCATCCGGATTGACATGGAGCATGCCCCGACCCGCTGACTATCCTCATTCTTGCGCCAGCCCTACTGCACCCATTCGTGCCCTGCCCGCTCTCCTGGAGCATCGATGAAAGACACCCAGTCCGAAGTTCCTCCGCTAGCCGCCCTCGCCACGCCCCTGCAATCGGGCTGGCGGCGCTGGCTGCCCGGACTGAAGATGTTGCGGGAGTACCAGCCAGCCTGGCTGCCCAGGGACCTGGTTGCGGGCCTCGTGCTCACCACGATGCTGGTGCCGGTGGGCATTGCCTACGCCGAGGCTTCGGGTGTGCCGGGCATCTATGGCCTGTACGCCACCATCGTGCCGTTGCTGGCCTACGCCCTCTTCGGCCCCAGCCGCATCCTCGTGCTCGGCCCGGATTCGTCGCTGGCTGCCATCATCCTCGCCGTGGTGATGCAGCTATCGGGAGGCGACCCGATGCGCGCCATCGCCCTGGCCAGTGCCATGGCCCTGGTTTCCGGGCTGGTGTGCATCGCCGCCGGTTTGTTGCGTCTGGGCTTCATCACCGAGCTGCTGTCCAAGCCGATCCGCTATGGCTACATGAACGGCATCGCCTTCACCGTCCTGATCAGCCAGACGCCCAAGCTGTTCGGCATTTCCGTCGACAGTTCCGGACCGCTTCGCAATATCTGGGAACTGGGCCAGGCGTTGCTCGCGAACCAGGCCAACTGGACGTCCTTCGCCGTGGGCGCCGGCACGCTGGTGGTGATCCTGCTGCTGAAACGCTACGAGCGGGTACCGGGCATTCTCATTGCGGTAATCGGCGCGACCCTGGTGGTGGGCGGCCTGGACCTCTCCGCCATCCACGGGGTGAAGGTGCTTGGGGCGATGCCGCAGGGGCTGCCGGGGTTCGCTGTGCCCTGGCTGCATCCGAGCGACCTGGTCACCGTGCTCGTTGGCGGCGTCGCGGTGGCGCTGGTTTCCTTCGCCGACACCAGTGTGCTGTCCCGCACCTACGCCGCGAAAACCCGCACAGCCGTTGACCCGAACCAGGAAATGGTTGGCCTGGGCGCCGCCAACCTGGCCACCGGGCTCTTCCAGGGTTTTCCCATCAGCAGCAGTGCGTCGCGCACGCCGGTGGCAGAAGCGGCCGGCTCGAAAACCCAGCTCACCGGCGTGTTCGGCGCGCTGTGCGCTTCCCTGTTGCTGCTACTCGCCCCCGACCTGCTCCAGCAACTGCCCAACAGCGCCCTGGCCGCTGTGGTGATCGCCGCGGCCATCGGCCTGTTCGAGTTCAAGGACCTCAAGCGCATCTACCGCATCCAGCAATGGGAGTTCTGGCTGTCGATGACCTGCTTCGTCGGCGTGGCGGTGCTGGGTGCCGTCCCGGGGATCGGCCTGGCCGTGGTCGTGGCGGTGATCGAGTTCCTCTGGGATGGCTGGCGTCCCCACTACGCGATTCTGGGTCGAGTCGACGGCATTCGCGGCTACCACGACATCAGCCGCTATCCGCACGCCCGCGTGGTTCCCGGCCTGGTGTTGTTCCGCTGGGATGCGCCGCTGTTCTTCGCCAACGCCGAGCTGTTCCAGAACCGCGTACTGGGCGCCGTGGCCCAGGCACCGGGCGAGGTACGCCGCATCGTGATCGCGGCGGAGCCGGTCACCAGCGTGGACGTGACGTCGGCGGACATGCTCGTGGAGCTGGAGCAGAGCCTGCGCAACGCGGGCGTGGAATTGCGCTTCGCCGAAATGAAAGACCCGGTGAAGGACAAGCTCCGGTACCTGGAGGTGCTTGCCCGTATCGGTGCTGGCGACGAGATATTCCAGCCAACGGTCGGGGCGGCGGTGGATGCCTATCTGGAAGAGCATGGGGTGGACTGGACGCCTTGAGCGCCTGGAGCAACTGCGTTGCCCTTGGCGAATGAATCCGCCCCTACAGGAAATGCAGAGCCTCGGTCCTCCGCTTTCTGGCGGGGCCTGCAATCGCCGGGCAGACCCAAAGGCTGCCCCGGAAGCCTGAGGGCAACTGCGTTGCCCCCGGCCCCACAGGAAAGGCGGTCATTGCCTGACCGGTCACTCCTCCAGCTTCAGCAGCGGCTTGCTCTTGTTCACCGTGTAGGTCGCCAGCTCGGAGGCGGTGGTGCTGCCAATGTTCTTCGCCACGTGGGGCGTGCCTGCGGGGATGAACAGGGAATCGCCCGCCTTGAGCACGATCGGCGCACGGCCTTCCAGCTGGTATTCGAAGGTGCCGGATAGCACATGAGCGACTTCCGCGCCCGGATGGGAGTGCCTTGGAGACGCCACGCCCGGATCGATATCCACGCGAGCCTGGATGGTTTCATAGCCGGGCACCTCCAGGTCGTGGCGGACCAGGTCGGTACGGTGTATTCCGTTCTGCCAGCTCGCCTTGCCGACCTCGGATTGCGGCAGGGATTCCCCGGCCTGAGCGAGACCCGCGAATGCAAGCAGGGCCGCGGCGGTGGTGATGAAAGCTGAATGCAACATGGACGGGGCCTCTCGTTAGAGCAGTGATGGAGGCTTCACCCTATCCACGGTATCTGCCGGCGTTGTGTCGGAATCCGTGGATTTTGCAAGCCCGCATGTCCGGGCACGCGGGCGATACACGAGCTTACAAGGAAGGCCCGCCGGAAGACTCCAGAGGGCCCGGTGCACCCGGCTCAGCGAGACAGCGGGTCGGCGACCTTGCGCTGCGACTTCACCTTGTACATCTCGTGGTCCGCCAGCCTGATGGCCTCTTCCGCGTCCACGGTTCCCGGCAGCACCGCCACCACGCCGACACTGGCGCCACGGTAGTGGATGGTCCCGCTTCTCTCACCCAGGTCGTACTGCCCTTCCGTGGCCTTCGTCAGCCGTGCCTGCAACAGCTCGACGGCCTTGCACATGTCGGCCGAAGGGTCCTGCTTCCCGGTGGCCGAGCCTAACGCGACCACGATGAACTCGTCCCCGCCGGAACGACCGAGCACGTCGCTGGTACGCAGACTGTCCTTCAGCTGCGCGGAAACGCCCTTCAGGAACCCGTCGCCAGCCTGGTGGCCGTATGTGTCGTTGATGAGCTTGAAGCCATCCAGGTCGACCACGCCGACCAGGACGTACTTCTGCTCGCGCCCGGCCAAGGCGAGCAGGCGCGAAAGCTCGCTCAGGATGGCACGCCGGTTGGACAGCCCGGTGAGAGAGTCGGTCAGGGCCAGCTTCGCCAGCTCCGCATTCGCTTCCTGCAAGCGATCCACCAGCATCTCCCGCTCGAGCAGATAGCCCACCAGTCCGGAAAGCAGCCGCATGATCGGCTCGACCTCCGGAGAGCGGGCGACCTGGGCGGAGCTTGCGGCACAGACCGTGCCCAGCACGCGGCCATCGTGGGCTTTGATCGGGGCGCTCACGTAGGTCTTGATGCCGAGCGCCCTGGCGGCATCGGAGTCGCCCCAGCATTCGGCGACGTCATCGGAGTACAGGCGGTTTTCGTCCAGGGCCCGCTTGCACAGCGTATCGGCCCAGGGCACCACCAGCCCCTCGGGGATCTCCATCGCACCGACGTTGCGCGCGAACTCGACGCGCTGTACGCCTTGCTCAGTGTCGATGGTGGTCAGGTAGGTCGACTCCATCCCCGTCACCTTGCCAAGCAGGGTCAGCAGCGGCCGCGTGAGCTGCTCCACGGTCTGGGCCTTGGGAACGGTCTCGGAGAGGAAGGAAAGTATCTGATCCATGCAGAGCTTCGGTAACCGACTGATAACGGAAGAATTGTTATCAGAACGCCGGCCTTCTGAACAGCGACCAGGTTCAGGAAAGCGAGCCAGGTCCGGCCCGGCTCAGCCGCCCTGCTGCAGCCATTCCCGGGGGCTCGCGCCCACCTTGCGGCGGAAGGCCCGCGCCAGGGCCGAAGGGCTTTCGTAGCCCACCTCGTCGGCGATCAGGGCGATGGGGCGCCCTTCGCGCAGCCGCTTCTGCGCCAGGCTCACGCGCCAGCTCACCAGGTAGTCCGCCGGGGTGATGCCCACCACCTCGCGGAACTGCGCGGCGAAGCTGGCGCGGGACATGTTCGCCGCTTCGGCCAGCTCGGCCACCGACCAGGGCTTGGCCGGGCTGTCGTGCATCCGGGTGATCGCCCGCGCCAGGCGCGGGTTCGCCAGCCCCGCCAGCATGCCGCCGGAAATGCCATCGGTATCCATCAGGTGCCGCAACAACTGGATGACCATCAGCTCGAACAGCCGGTTGAGGATGGCTTCCTTGCCACAGTCGTCGCCAAACGCTTCATTGAACAGCCAATCGACGATACCGCCCACGCTGGGCACGGCGCCGAGGGGCAACAGCATGTGCGCCGGCAGTGCCCGCGCCAGCGGGTTGTCGATGCCCCCGTCGAAATCCAGGGTCGCGCACACCAGATCGGCGCGGTCGGCCTCGCTGGCAGTCAGTCGGTGGGCGTAGGGCCTGCCGATCAGCACCAGGCTCGGCACTTCGATGGCGATGCTGCCGCCCTCTTCCGAATCCAGCGTCGCGCGCCCGGAGCGCAGCAGATGCACATAGCCACGGGGTTCGTCTGCCCCATACGAGGCGACGCCGCAGAACCTGCCGCTCTGGAAAGTCGAGGCATGCAGGCTGAAGTACCCCAGCAGTGCTGACAGTCGGTCCATGGACGGTCCCTCACATTTAGACGATCTGTTGCATAACCTGGACTATTTGAATCCAAAGCGCCAGTCCATTTCCGTAGCATCCACTCCAGGCTTCAACGACAGACCCACTCGCCACCTGATGGAGAATCGCCATGACCCGCATCACCGCCCTGCCTCTGGATCAAGCGCCCGCCAGTACCCGCCCGACCCTGGAGTCGGTGCAGAAGGCCCTCGGCTTCGTCCCCAACCTGTTCAAGACCCTGGCCCACTCCCCCGCCGCGTTGAACGGCTACATGGCGCTGTCCCAGGCCATGGCGAGAAGCGCCCTGAGTGCGGCCGAGAAGGAGACCGTCGCCCTGGCGACCTCCCAGGCCAATGGCTGCGACTACTGCCTGGCCGCTCATGCGCAGTTTGCCGGCAAGGCTGGGCTGGATGCGGGGCAAATCCGTGCAGCGCGTGACGGTGAACTCAATGCCGTGGCGGTGTTCGCCCGCCAGGTCACCGAAAGCCGAGGCCGGGTGACCGACGACCAGCTGGCGGCGGCCCGCGTGGCTGGCCTGGATGACGCGAAGATCGTGGAGATCATCGCCCAGGTCGCAGTGATGACCCTGACCAACTACCTCAACAACGTCGCCTCCACCGAGGTGGACTTCCCTCCGCTGGCTGACTGAAGCCACCCACGCAGGAGAACGACCATGAACCCGGTCACGATGTACACCACCAGCCACTGCCCCTACTGCCGGAATGCCAAGGCCCTGCTGGCCCGCAAGGGTGTTGCCGCCACCGAGATCGATATCGAGTCCAACCCTCACCTGCTGCTGGAGATGATGGGTAGGACCGGGCGCCGCACGGTGCCGCAGATCTTTATCGGCGATCGCCATGTTGGCGGCTTCGACGATCTGGCGGCGCTGGAACGCCAGGGCGAACTGACAGCGCTGCTGGCCCGCTGAAACGACACGGCGGAGATGAAGCTGCTTCATCTCCGCCGCTTTTCCATCCCTGCAGAAAGTCCGATCCTGCCTAGCCCAGTTGATCGATCATCACTGCGTTGGTGTACACCAGGCTGCCGTCGCTTTCCCGATGCCCCACCAGGTGGAAGTGGCCGCGCTCGTCACCCTTGCTGAGGTAGACGCGGAACTGCAGGTCCGAGAGCGTGCCGCACTCGGAGGGCGTGACCAGTTCCATGTGTTCCATGTCGGCGTCGAACATCATGTCCGGCTCATGGGTCTTTTGCAGTCTCTCTTCCGCCTCTTCGAGCCGCAGGTGGTCGGCGTCGTTGACGTGGAAGTGCAGCTCCCCCATCGGAATGGACTTTTCCGCACCCTGGGGTTTGCACCAGCTTTTAATGGTCAAGGTATTCATCAGACAACCTCCTGACATGGGGCGTTGCCGCACCAGATGTTCAATCAGCAGTTTAGACAAAGCCCGTTGGGAGAATGCGTCAGTGAACGCCCAAAGCCTTGCACTGCAAGGGCTTCAGGCGTTCGCAAAAGTTTCAGATGCTATAATTTCCCAGTGAAAGAACCATGAATTTTCACTCATGGTTCGAACATAACCAGCAGGCATAAACCCAGCTGTTGCAGGAGACCGCATACCACTTCGAACAAGAATCCGGAGGTGTGTCATGAATCGGCATTACTACATCAGCAACAACCTCGATGACCTGGAAACCCTCGAATCCGAACTCGAGGCCAACGGCATCAATACCGAGCAGATCCACGTGCTGAGCGACAAGGATGCCGATGTGGAACAGCACCATCTCCACGATGTGAATTCCTTCATGAAGCAGGACGTCGTCCACTCCGGTGAGATCGGCGCGGTGATCGGCGTGCCGCTGGCCGCCTTGGTCCTCCTCGGAGCCTGGCTGGCGGGCTGGACCGAGACACCGGCAGGCTGGGTGCCGTTCGTGTTCCTGGCCATCGTCGTACTGGGCTTCTGCATCTGGGAAGGCGGGTTCTTCGGCATCCAGGTGCCCAATGCCCACTTCCGCAACCTGAAGGAAAGGATGAAGGAAGGTGAACACATCTTCTTCGTCGATGTGGAGCCGGATCAGGAATCCATTCTCGACCGCGTCATCACCCACCACCCGCAACTGCAGCTGGCCGGCACGGGCTCGGCCTCACCGCACTGGATAGTCGCCTGGCTGCATCGCTGGCATCAGTTCAAACGCACCATCTAACCCCCTCCCCATCCCTCTCCCACAAGGGAGAGGGATGATCCCGGCGCACCCTACCGGATCAGCCTCATCCTGCTGGCCGGGCGTGGTTTCCCAGGCTCGGATGGATACGCTCCCACGATGGATCGACGCCCTACTGCCCCAGGAACATTCCCCGGCTGATGAACACATAGTCCGCCTCGGCGACCATCAGCCCCACCAGCACCAGCAGACACAAGGGCGGTACCAGAATGGCGTAGACCAGTGCCAGGCGCTCCCAGGCCATGTGCATGAAGATCGAGACGATCAGCCCCGCCTTCAGCAGCATCAGGATGACGATCATCGACCAGCGGAAGTACCCGGTGAAATGGAAGTAATCCACCAGGTACGACAGGGTGCTGAGGACGAACAGCAGCCCCCATATCTTGAGGTACAGGCTGATCGGGTGTTGCTGACCTTCCGCGTGCGCCATCTCATCTCTCCCCTGCTCTACCACAGGTAGAAGAACGCGAAGATGAATACCCAGACCAGGTCCACGAAGTGCCAGTAGAGCCCAGTGATCTCGACGATCTGGTAGTTCCCGCGCTTCTCGTAGTCCCCCCGCAGCACCTTGAACGCCACGATGCTGAGATAGATCACCCCCACCGACACGTGAAGCCCGTGGAAGCCGGTGATCATGAAGAAACAGGCACCGAACTGCGCCGCCCCCAGGGGGTTGCCCCAGGGCCGCACGCCTTCGGCGATCAGTTTGCTCCACTCGAAGGCCTGCATGCCGACGAAGGTGGCGCCGAAGGCCGCGGTGGTCAGCATCAGCGCCGCGCAACGTACGCGGTCGCGGCGATAGGCGAAGTTCACCGCCATGGCCATGGTGCCGCTGCTGCTGATGAGCACGAAGGTCATGATGGCGATGAGGATCAGCGGGATACTCGCGCCACCGATGGTCAGCGCGAAGACCTCGCTGGGATTGGGCCAGGTTGCCGTGGTGCTGATGCGCACCGACATGTAGCCGGTGAGGAAGCAGGAGAAGATGAAGGTGTCGCTGAGCAGGAAGATCCACATCATCGCCTTGCCCCAGGGCACCTGCTTGAAGGCGTCGCGATCCGAGGACCAGTCCTGCGCTATGGCACGCCAGGGCGATGGATTGGGTGATGTATTTGCCACCTGGGGCTCCCGTGTCGTGATGGCCATGGCATCACCTCAGCCCGCAGAAGGCCGCGATGGCCTGGTAGGTTTCCGGCGTGCTGGTGAGCACCGCGAAGAGCACCAGCCACAGCCCCAGCAGGTAGTGCCAGTAGAAGGCACAAAGCGCCATGCCGGTCCGCAACCGTTCACCCGGCCCAAAGCGCAGCATGCGCCGCGCCACCATCGCCCAGGCCACCAGGCCGCCAGCCAGGTGCAGGCCATGCAGGCCGGTGAGCAGGAAGAAGAAGCTGTTGGCGGGGTTGCCCGACACCTTGAACCCCCAGGCCGCGAACTCTTGCCAGACCCAGAGCTGGCCACCGAGGAAGGCCACAGCGAACACCCCGCCAAGCAGGAACGCCAGTGTGGCATCGCCCGCACGCTCGCGGTCCATGGACACCTTTGCCCATTGCAGGCAGGCGCTGCCGACGCCCAGCAATGCGGTATTCACCCAGAGCATCCAGGGATGGGCCAGGGGTGCCAGCGGATCGGTCAGCGGGCGCCAGTCCGACACCTGGGAACGGGCGATGAAGGCCAACAGGAACAACAGGAACAACGACGTCACCACACCAAGGAAAACGCCCAGGCCGATCCTGGCGGTGCGGTCCCGATCCTGGATCGGCGCTTCCGGCTGCTGGGCCTCGCCCGGACTCCAGCCACCCGTCCCGTCGCCGTTGGCATGCTTCCAGAGTGGCGTGTTCATGGCCGTTTCTCCGCAGTCGTCGCGTTGCCATTGGCTTCGCGCAGGCGCTGCAGTTCCTCTTCCGACACCGTCTGCGGCACGAAGTCCTGCTCCACGCCAGGCACGCTGTAGTCATAGGCCCAGCGGTGCACCACCGGCAGTTTCTCTCCCCAGTTGCCGTGCACCGGCGGCGTGTCCGGGGTCTGCCATTCGAGGCTGGTGGCCTTCCACGGGTTGCCTCCGGACGGGCGCCCCTTGAACAGGCTCCAGGCCAGGTTGAAGAGGAACAGCAACTGCGCCGCACCGACGATCAGCGCCGCCACCGTGATGAAGGCGTTCAGGTCCTGGGCCGATTGCGGGATGAACTGGTAGTCCGGGTAGGCGTAGTAACGCCGCGGCATGCCGAGGAAGCCCAGGTAGTGCATGGGGAAATAGATGGCGTAGGTGCCGAGGAAAGTGATCCAGAAGTGCAGCTTGCCGATCCGGTCGTCGAGCATCCGCCCGGTGATCTTCGGGTACCAGTGGTAGATGGAGCCGAACACCACAAGGATCGGCGCCACCCCCATCACCATGTGGAAGTGCGCCACCACGAAGTAGGTGTCCGAGAGTGGGATGTCGACGATCACGTTACCGAGGAACAGCCCGGTCAGGCCGCCCACCAGGAAGGTGACGATGAAGGCCAGGGCGAAGAGCATCGGCACCGTCAGGTGGATGTCGCCATGCCAGAGGGTCAGGGTCCAGTTGTAGACCTTGAGGGCCGTGGGCACGGCGATCACCAGGGTGGTGATGGCGAAGAAGAAGCCGAAGTACGGGTTCATGCCGCTGACGTACATGTGGTGCGCCCAGACCACGAAGCTGAGCACGCCGATGGCGATGATCGCCCAGACCATCATGCGGTAGCCGAAGATGTTCTTGCGGGCGTGGGTGCTGATCAGGTCCGATACCAGGCCGAAGGCCGGCAAGGCGACGATGTACACCTCCGGATGGCCGAAGAACCAGAAGAGGTGCTGGAACAGGATCGGGCTGCCGCCCTGGTGGTCCAGCGGCTGCCCCATGGAGATCAGCGCCGGCATGAAGAAGCTGGTACCCAGCAGGCGGTCGAAGAGCATCATCACCGCGCTGACGAACAAGGCCGGGAAGGCCAGCAGCGCGAGGATGGTCGCCATGAAGATGCCCCACACCGAAAGCGGCATGCGGAACAGCGTCATGCCGTGGGTGCGCGCCTGCAGAACCGTGGTCACGTAGTTCAGGCCGCCCATGGTGGCGGCGACGATGAACACCGCCAGGGACACCAGCATCAGCACGATGCCCCACTCGGTACCCGGCGTGCCCTGGGTGATGGCCTGGGGTGGATAGAGGGTCCAGCCCGCTCCGGTGGGCCCGCCCGGCACGAAGAAGCTGGCCAGCAGGATCAGCACCGAGACCAGGTAGAACCAGTAGCTGAGCATGTTGACGTAGGGGAAGACCATGTCCCGCGCACCTACCATCAGCGGGATCAGGTAATTGCCGAACCCACCCAGGAAGAGCGCCGTGAGCAGGTAGATCACCATGATCATCCCGTGCATGGTCATAGCCTGGTAGTAGGTGCTGGGGTCCATGAACTCCAGGCTGCCGGGGAAGCCGATCTGCATGCGCATCAGGCCGGACAGCACCAGGGCGATCAGGCCGACGAAGATCGCGGTCAGCGAATACTGGATGGCGATGACCTTGTGGTCCTGGCTCCAGATGTAGCGGGTCAGGAAGCTCTTCGGCTCGTGCAGTACATCAGCTTCAGCGTGCTCGACATGGGCCATCGGACTACCTCCGTAAGGTCGGAGTCCCTCTGGGTTTACGGCGCCTGTTCCTGGTTCGTGGCGTCGGGATTCGCCCTGGACTTGATGAAGGCGATCAGTGCGGCCAGTTCCTGGTCGCTGGGGGTGAAGGCCGGCATCACCGGCGCGAACCCCTGGACGAGCTTGGCGGCGGGAGCCCGTACGGACTCCTCGAGGTAGGCGTCGTCCGCCTCGACCTGGCTGCCATCGGCCAGGGTCACGCGGTGTCCATACAGGCCTTGCCAGCTGGGGCCCACGCCCTTGCTGCCGTCGAGGCTGTGGCAGGCCAGGCAACCGAGGGACTGGGCAAGTCGCTGGCCCTGCCCCACGGCGTCGCCCCCCGCCCCGGAAGCGCCCTGCGCAGACTGCCCGGCAGCGCTCAGCGACTGGATGAAGGCGACCAGGGCGGCCAGTTCATCCTGGGTGAAAGTATAGGGCACCATCACCGGCGGAAAGCCCTGCACCAGCTTGGCCCTGGGATCGAGGATGGACTCCCTCAGGTAGGCCTCATCCACCTTCACGCTGCTGCCGTCCGCCATCTTTTCCTCGCGGCCGTAGAGGTCTTGCCAGCCCGGCCCGAGACTCTCGCTCCCATCCTGGCTGTGACAGGCACGACAGCCGTGGGTTTCCGCCAATTGCCGGCCCTTCTCGGCCAGGCCGCCCTGGTCCGACTTGCCGGCGCTGGCCAGGGTCTGGGCGAAGGTGGGCTGCGCGGCCAGCCACTGGTCGAAGGCCTGCACCGGCTCGACCCGCATCATCCCGCGCATGTTGAAGTGCCCGACCCCGCAGAACTCGGCGCAGAGGATCTCGTACTGGCCGGCCACCGTCGGGGTGAACCAGAAGTGCGAGACCATGCCGGGGACCATGTCCATCTTTCCGCGTATCTGCGGGATGTAGAAATTGTGCAGCACGTCCTTCGAGCGCAGCAGCACCTTCACCGGGCGGTCCAGGGGCAGGCGCACCTCATTGCTGCGGATCAGTACATCGTCCTGTCCGAGCGGATCGCCAGGGTCGAGCCCAAGGGGGTTGCCCGCGTCGACCCACTTCACGTCGGCACGGCCAAGCTGGCCGTCCTGGCCGGGAAAGCGGAAGGCCCACTGCCATTGCTGGGCGACCACTTCCAGAGGGTAGGCATCCTTCGGAACCTGGACGAAATCGCTGTACACCACCAGCCCCGGCGCCAGCATGCCGATGATGCCGATCGAGGTGGCGACGATCAGCCACAATTCCAGCTTGCGGCTCTCCGGCTCGTAGCGGGCGCGCCGGCCTTCACGGTGACGGAAGCGGATGATCGCCACCACCATGAAGCCGACGATGGCAATGAAGAACACGCCGCAAATGACCAGGGTGATGAACAGCGTGGTGTCGATGGAGCCCCAGTTGGACGCGGCGGGCGTCAGGTGCCAGGGCGCCAGGAGGTGGAAGAGGATGGAAACGACAACGATGAGACCCAAGATGATTGCAATCGCCATGTTCCCGTCGCCTCGTTCCGGATGCTCGTGCGCGGGTGCTGCGTGCGACGGTCATCGGCAGTGCATGTGCTTCACGTTCCGGCCTCCGGCCGTGCCGGAAGTTCGGTGCCTGTCCCCCAAATGGCAAAGTTGGTGGCAAGTATAGTCGCTGGCGTCGACCTGCCTGCTCCTCCGGGTCTATCTCCAGCCGAGCGCCGGGTTACACTCCGGCGCTCATAGATGAACGCAATAAGCTCATTTCCTTCATCTATCAAAAGACCGTTCATAACTTTTTCAGAAAAGGGACTTGCCCGTGGAGAACGATCGTTCTACCATCACTCGCATGGACAGCAAATCAACTTCCGAAGTCAGAGAAAAACTACTCGAAACCACCGAGGACCTGATCTACAGGAATGGTATCCACGCCACCGGCATGGATCTCCTGGTGAAGACTTCCGGTGTTTCGAGAAAGAGTATCTATAAGTACTTCGGAACCAAGGACGAACTGGTAGCAGAGGTATTGAAAAGGCGCGATGAGCGCTGGATGGACTGGTTCAGGACAGAAGTCGAAAGGGCCGAAACTCCCGAGGCGCGACTGCTGGAGATTTTCAGCGTGCTCAAGGGCTGGTTCGAGTCGAGCGGCTTCAGGGGCTGCGCCTTCATCAATACCGCAGGTGAAACGGGTGATCCGCAGGACCCCGTGCGCCTGGTTGCCAAAGAGCACAAAGAGAAGTTGCTCGAATTCGTAAAGGAGATTTGCCAGCAATATGGCGCCGCTGATCCGGATGCCCTGGCCAGGCAGTTACTGGTCCTGATCGACGGAGCCATTACCGTTGCCCATGTTCTCGGTGATTTCAATTCCGCGGATAGTGCGAAGGAAGTGATGCGCACTCTCCTGGTGAAGTAAGAAAGTAATCGAGCGGGCAACTTCAAACTTTGAACCTCTATCTGTATTGGAGACTATCCATGTCCTCTAACGCTGAAGTTCGTCCGCCGCTTCCCCCTTTCACCCGTGAAAGTGCCATCCAGAAGATCCGCCTGGCCGAAGATGGCTGGAACAGCCGTGATCCCGAAAGAGTGTCCCTGGCCTATACCCTGGACACCAAGTGGCGTAACCGCGCCGAGTTCGCCAACAGCCGCGAAGAAGCCAAGGCTTTTCTCACCCGCAAATGGGCGAAAGAGCTTGAGTACCGCCTGATCAAGGAGCTCTGGGCCTTCACCGACAACCGCATCGCCGTGCGCTATGCCTACGAGTGGAAAGACGACTCGGGCAACTGGTTCCGTTCCTACGGCAACGAGAACTGGGAGTTCGACGAAAACGGCCTGATGGCCCACCGCTTCGCCTGCATCAACGACATGCCCATCAAGGAATCCGAGCGCAAGTTCCATTGGCCCCTGGGCCGCCGCCCGGATGATCACCCGGGCCTGTCCGAACTGGGTCTGTGACCAGGGGCCGGACAGGAATGTCCGGTCTTTATCCCCTTGCGTGGCACCCTAGGGTGTCGCGCTCCTTCATTGATCCTGTCTATGCCCACCGCTATGGAGACTTGGCTTTCCAGGGCGCTCGATAGACACCACCAATGAAGCGGTCATCAAAAGCGATTGGACGTAACGCATGGAGCGGACTTAGCTTTCGCACCACGAACCGCCTGGCACCCGCATCCGATGATCGTCCGTCCAAAACCCAACCTGCTGATTATCCTGACCGCACTGAAGGGCTCCATCGCGCGGCACATTGCCCTGCGCACCCTGCTGATCACCCTGCTCGCCTGCCTTATCGTGGTCGTCGAGCGCCTGCATCCTGACTGGTTCACTCGGATCAACGCCATGCCCTTCACCCTGCTCGGGCTGGCGTTGTCGATCTTCCTGAGCTTTCGCAACAACGCGTGCTACGACCGTTGGTGGGAAGGTCGCAAGGCCTGGGGCCAGATCATCATTGAAGTCCGATCCTTCATCCGCCAGAGCGTGGCCATCGACGATGCGCCCACGCGCGAAGCCCTGCTGCGCGAACTGTGCGGATTCGCCCATGCGCTCAATGCCCGGCTGCGCGGCGAGGATGAACTGGCAGCAGCGCGCCCGTGGCTGAGCGGCGCGCCCGATACCCATGGAATCAATACCAGTGACGGCCTGCTGCGGCGGATCGGTGGCCAATGCGCCCGGCTGGCCAGCCAGGGACAGATCAACGAGTGGCGCTACACCCTGCTCGAATCGCGCCTGTCCGGCCTCAGCTGCGCCCAGGCCACCTGCGAGCGGATCAAGAACACACCGCTGCCCTTCCCCTACACATTGCTGCTGCACCGCACCAGCTACATCTTCTGCCTGCTGCTGCCCTTTGCCATGGCCGGCGCCCTGGGCTGGCTGACGCCGATCATCACCATCATCGTCGCCTATACCTTCTTCGGCCTGGACGCCATCGGCGACCAGCTCGAAGACCCGTTCGGGCGTGATGAGAACGACCTGGCCACCGACTCGATGGTGCGCACCCTGGAGCGGGAAATCCTCGATGCGCTCGGCCAGCGTGACCTGCCTCCGCCGCTCGAACCAGTGGACCATGTCCTGACCTGATGCCGTTCAGGGCGCCACGTAGGGCTCGATGAACCAGCACCCCAGCAACTCATCCAGGCGCTTGCCGTCGCTCAGGCGGCGAAACAGTCCGGGCGTCATCCAGGGTGCGTGCCCATCCACGTTGGGCGCCCCGCGTCCGTCTTTCAGGTCCTGGATCAGCAAGGTCCGGGTCTCGAAGGAAATCCGCGTGAGTCCGCTGCTGTTGCCCACCCCTGCGTGAGCGTGGGCACCGGAGAACGCGATCAGCTCGCCGGGCTCGATCAGTACCGGCACACCCTGCTCCTCCGGTTCAGCCAGCAGATGGGGGATGGCTTCGTCTGCATCCACCGAGTTGCGCCCGTCGCGATGGGAGCGCTGCAGGATCGCCTGCATGTCGAAGCCCGCGCTGGTGTTCGGCAGCGGCCTTCGCCACAGGCCGGGATAGATCGCGAAGGTGCGCTCCTCCGTGATCGGGTAGATGGGCGCCCACCAGTTGGTCTGGCTGTAGAGATTGGAAGCCCAGGTGTCCCGGTGGAAGGCGATGGTGGCGGTGGTCCGCGCTCGGGACGTCGGCTGACCGGGTTCCTGGTGGGGCTGGAAGCGCAGATGCAAGCGGTCGCAGGCCAATCGCTCCGGGTAGAAGCCCATGCTTGCCAGCAATTCACACCACAGCCGCCGCACCTCGGGCGACGTCGCGAACTCCCGCTGGCACCGTTCGAAGCAACGCACCTGCTCGGCGTGAGACAAATGCAGATGAATCTCCTCCGGATGGAACGGCTGCAGCCGAGCCTCCAGCAGCTCCCGGCTGAAAGCCACCAGCGCTGCCATGTCCGGCGAGCGTTCGAAGCGCAGGATCTCCCCGGCGTAGATGCGGGACTGAAACACGTGGGGGTCGAAGGGCGTGGCGAGAGTGCTGTACATGGGACTCCATCCCGAAGGCGGCGGAATCTCGACTCTAGAAGCAGGTCACGGGCGAAAACAGCAGCAGAACCCGGTACGAAATACGGATCAGAACAAGGTCACCGAGGGCTGGTCGCCAGCGAGCCGGCAGCGGTTCCCCATCCGACCAGACTTGGCGATTGCCCAACCCATTTTTCGAGGACACCTGTCATGCCTGCCAAACCCAATATCCTGCTGGTACACGGTGCCTGGGGCGATGCCTCGCACTGGCGCTACCTGATTCCCCTGCTGCTCGACGCTGGGTACCCGGTCCGCGCGGTGCAGAACCCGCTCACCTCACCGGCCGACGAAGTGGCGCGCACCCGCAAGCTGGCCGAATCCCTTGGCGGGCCGACAGTGCTGGTGGGCCATTCCCATGGCGGCGCGGTGATCTCGGGAGCCGGACACGCGGCCAATGTGGTCGGTCTGGTATTCGTGGCCGCCTTCGCGCCGGATGAAGGCGACAGCCTGGGCGGCATCTTCGCCCGCGCCGAACCGCCGCAAGGCGCTGGCGGCATCCGCCCTGACGCGGAAGGTTTCCTCCGGCTGGCGGGCGACAGCTGCCACGCCAACTTCTGCGCGGACCTGCGCGAGCGCGACGCCCAGATCATGGCGGTCACCCAGAAACCCATCGCCGCGCGCTGCTTCGAAGACAAGGCCGGAGCGCCGGCCTGACGCGGCAAACCCAGTTGGTATCAGGTGTCATCGGGCGATCACATGATCCCGCCGGCTACCCAGGCCTGGATGGCCGAGCGCATCCAGGCACGTGAAACCATCACCCTGGATGCCAGCCACGCCTCGCTGGCATCGCGGCCCAGGGCGATATTCGAGTTGATCGATGAGGCGGCGAAATCGCTGTAGCCGCCCCTCACCCGTTCATGGGTGCATTGGGATTGTTGATCGCATACAGGTAACAGTCCGCCATGCTGTGGTCGCCTGCAAAGCTGGAGTAGCTGGCCGTGAAGGTCACGGCCAGTCCCAGGTGCTGGTAGACCCAGGAGTCGGTCACGCCCGGCGGGACTTCGGGCACCAGGTCACTGTCGTTGACTACCCGGTAGGTGGGTATGCTCAGGCCGTTGTAGTAAGCGGCAAAACTGGGGTCGACCACTCGGGGACTGGCGAAGTTGTAATGCTGCAGCGGCTGGTCCGGCCACTGGGTGTGCAGGTCGAGCACTGCCAGGCTGGACAGCGCGCTGCCCAGGCTGTGGCCGCAGACCCAGAGATTACCGCCGGGCTGAAGGCCGTCAACGGCCTGCAAGGCCTGATCGCGCAGGGACGTATAGAGCTTGAGGAAGCCTGCGTGCACCTGGCCTACCCCCGACTGCCAGGGGTAGGCCGATTGCTTGGCGTCCAGGTCGTCCACCCAGTCCTGTGCCGATTCGGTGCCACGGAATACCAGGTACACCGCGCCGGTCGGGTCCATGGCGGCAAAGCCGAAAGGCTCGGACTCGTTGATGTATTTCAGCTCGCTGAGAATGCTCCAGACCGGCGCGGAGAAACTCCACCCGCTCATGCTTGGCGCCTGCCAGTTGAAGTCCGAAGGCTTGCGCGGTTTGTCCTGTTGCAGCCATTGCTCGTACTGGTCGTAGGCCGCCTCCACCAGACCGGCGCATTGCAGGGCCTGGGACAGAGAAAACGCAGAGGGGAAGTACATCGGAAGACTGGGCATGATGGCCTCCTTGCCTGTGGGAATGGCTACCCACTCTAGACGATGCCCAGCCGACGTAAAGCCGCGCGCTGGCACGCGATGACCGCCGGCAATACCTTTACTCCTGTGCAGCCGTCACTAGAATCGCCTGAATCCTCGAACAGGATTCAGCAATGAAGCCCGTATCCGCCGCCGACCTGAACGTCTTCCTCAGCATCGCCGCCCACCTCAGTTTCAGCCGCGCGGCTGTCGAACTCGGGCTTTCCCCGTCTGCCCTGAGCCATGCCCTGCGCGCCCTGGAGGAGCGCCTGGGCGTGCGTCTGTTCAACCGCACCACCCGCAGTGTGGCCCTCACCGAAGCCGGCGAGCGCCTCTACTCCCGGATCAAGCCGGCGTTCCGCGACATCGACGACGCCCTGGAAGACCTCAACCAGTTCCGCGATACGCCGTCCGGTACCCTGCGCATCAATGCCGGCCGCGCCGCCGCGCAACTGGTGCTGCTGCCGCTGGCCAGCCGCTTCCTCGAGGCCTATCCGGATGTGACCCTGGAAATCTCCGCCGACGACGCCCTGGTGGACGTGGTGTCGTCCGGCTACGACGCCGGCGTGCGCTTCGGCGAACGGCTGGAGGCCGACATGGTGTCCCTGCCCATCGGCCCCTACCTGCGTTCGGTGGTGGTAGCGGCGCCAGGCTTCTTCGAACGCCATCCGGTTCCACAGAAGCCCGAGGACCTGCACGGCCTGCCCTGCATCCGCCACCGTTTCCCCAGCGGCAACTTCTACCGCTGGGAATTCGAGCGTGGTGGCATGCAACTGGAGATAGAAGTGGGCGGCCCGCTGACCCTGGGGGACGTGGGCCTGATGGTGGGACCGGCATTGCAGGGCGTGGGGCTGGCCTACGTGTTCGAGGAGATGGTCGCCGAACACATTGCCGAAGGCCGCTTGGTGCAGGTGCTCGGCGACTGGTGCCCCTACTACCCCGGCCTGCACCTCTACTACCCCAGCCGCCGACAGGTGCCAGCGGTGCTCAAGGCCTTCATCGACTTCGCCCGCGCCGCCCGGCAGGAGCAATGACCGCCAAGGGCGGTGCGCCTTCGCGAAGGGTGCGTCGTACATGCCAGCCCGTAGGGGGAAAATCGCGTCTTGTTTCCACCATTCGAATCTCACCCCGACTACCGGTGGTGGACCGGTGAAGCGTGGTCCACCCTACGCGACCGGTCAGGGTGCGCCGCGCGCACCGGGGCCCCGGCCGTTGTCGTCAACGCAGCGGCTGGCCCTTCATCTCCGGCATGCGGATGTACACCACCAGGCTGACCATGCACACCGCCGCCACGTAGAGCCAGAACAGGTGGCCGTAGCCGGCGCCCGATACCGCCGTCATGATGTAGGGCGAGGTGCCGCCGAACAGGGTGACCGACAACGCGTAGGGCAAGGCGATGCCGGTGACGCGGACCTCCGCCGGAAACTGCTCGGCCATGGTGACCGCCGACGCGGCGCCGAAGCCGGTGAGGATCACCATGGAAATGGTCTGCAGCAGCACCACCTCACCGAGGCTGATGCCCTGGTAAAGCAGGCCGAAACTTGGCCAGGCCCAGAGGATCGAAGCGGCTGCGAAGGCGATCAGCACCGGGCGACGGCCAATGCGGTCGGCCAGCATGCCCACCAGCGGCATCAGAAGCAGGGACACGCCCACGGCGATGGCGCCGGCCAGCAACGTCTCGCGAATGGGCATGCCGGTGACCAGGTGGACCTGGGAGGGGTAGCTCACCATCCACACGTAGTTCAGCAGGTTGCCGGCCATGGCGACGCCAATCACCCGCAGCACGTCCTTGCGGTGGGTGGTGAAGATGTCACGGATCGGGCGCTTCTCGACGGCCTTCTTCGCCACGCGCGACTTGAACACGTCGGTCTCCTTCACCGACAGACGAATCCACAGCGTCAGCACACCCATCGCCGCAGCAATGATGAACGCCACGCGCCAGCCCCAGTCTTCCAGCGCGGTATCGCTGCCGACAGACGCCAGCACGAAGCCCAGCAGGAAGGACACCAGGGTCCCGGCGTTGATCGCGAACCACTGCCAGGAGCCGGCGAAGGCTCGACGATTGGACGGCGCCGATTCGATCAGGAAGGCCGAGGCGGAACCGAACTCACCCCCGGCGGAGAAGCCCTGGGTCAGGCGCGCGAGAACCAGGATGATCGGCGCGGCGATGCCGATGCTTTCGTAGTTGGGGCAGATGCCGATCACCAGCGAGGCCAGCGACATCAGCAGGATCGAAAGGGCCAGGCCCTTCTTGCGGCCGTAGCGGTCGGCGAACACGCCGAGTACCGCACCGCCGATGGGGCGCATCAGGAAGCCCACCGCGAAAACGGCCAGCACCGAGAGCAGCGCGGTGAGGCTGTTGCCGGCCGGGAAGAACTGTTTGGCGAGAATGGAGGAGAAGGTCGCGTAGATCACCCAGTCCGTGTACTCGACTATGGTGCCTAGGGTGGCGGCGACTATGGCCTTCTTCTCGGTCCGGGTGAGGCTGCGGCCCAGGTCGGCCGGGCTGGTTTCAGGCATGAGACCGCCAATCGCACTATTGTCGTTGTTCATTGCGTCGCTCCCGTGAGCACACTTCTTGTTGTTGATCGCCCGAGGGCGTTCTCTTCTGGTTGGCGAGCAAGATGCAGCGCCACGAGGGCTGCGGTGAAGCGAGATTTCCGCCCTGTTCGCTTGAGCTGAACTCAAGCCAGGGCCTCAGGGTGGTGCGTGATCCGGGCACCCTGATGGTTGAGTTTTTCTCAAGCGGCGGAAGCCGAAAATTCCTTTGAAGGTGGCGAGCCGAACGCCGAACCTGCCCCCATGTCCGGGTCGACGAACAAGAATCGCCCCCACACATGACCCGGGCCATGAACTGAGGAGACTCCAAGCATGTTCCTGAAAGTTGAGAGCTACGTCGGTGGCCGCTTCCTGGCACCGGCCGAAGGCCGCTACGTCGACAAGCTCGATCCGCGCACCGGCCAGAAGCTGGGCGAAGTCGCCAACAGCAGCCCCGAGCAGGTGGACCTGGCGATCCAGTCCGCCCAGGACGCGCTGCCCGCCTGGCGCGACATGCGGCCATCCGAACGCGGCCGAATCCTGCTGGAGCTGGCGCGCATCGTGCGCCACAGCGAAGACCGCCTGGGCCGGCTGGAAAGCGCCGAAACCGGCAAGCCCGGCCGCGAGATGGCCACCCTGATGGACCTCACCGCCCAGTACTTCGAGTTCTACGCCGGCCTGGTCAACGTCATGGACGGCGAAGTGATCAACCAGGGCCCCAACTACCACGTCTACACCCGCCGCGATCCCTTCGGCGTGATCGGCGCCATCCTGCCCTGGAACGCCCCGCTGCATCAGGCCGCCCGTGCCATCGCGCCGGCCCTGGCCACCGGCAACACCCTGGTCGCCAAGCCCTCCGAACACACCTCCGCCTCGCTGGTGGAACTGGCCCGCATCGCCGTGGAAGAAGCCGGCCTGCCTGCCGGCGTATTCAATGTGATCGTCGGCAAGGGCAGCGTCATCGGCCCGGTAATGGCGCGGCACCCGCTGATGCGCAAGATCTCCTTCACGGGCGGCATTACCGCCGGCCAGGAACTCGGCCGCATCGCCGCCGAACGCATCCTGCCATTGACCCTGGAACTGGGCGGCAAGTCGGCCAACATCGTCTTCGACGACGCCGATCTCGACGCCGCCGCCAGGGGCGCCACCACCGCCTTCACCTGGAATAGCGGCCAGTGGTGCTGCGCCGGCACCCGTCTGCTGGTGCAGGAGAACATCCACGACCGCTTCGTCGAGAAGCTGCTGGCCCAGGTCGCGGCCCTCCGCGTAGGCCCGGATTTCGACGCCACCTCCGGCCCCATCACCACCCGGGCGCAGTTCGAGAAGATCCAGAGCTACTTCCAGATCGCCGAGCGCGAAGGCCTGAAGCCCGCCATCGGCGGCAAGGTGGCCAGCGGTGAGCACCTCGACAACGGCTGGTACATCGAACCGACCGTCTACACCGGCGTGAACAACGACATGACCCTGGCCAAGGAAGAAATCTTCGGCCCCATCGTCTGCGTCATCCCTTTCAAGGACGAAGCCGATGCCTTGTGCATCGCCAACGACAGCGAGTTCGGTCTCGGAGCCGGTATCTGGAGCCGCGACATCGGACGCGTGCACCGCATGGCCGCCGGCCTGGACGCGGGGCGCATCGTGGTCAACGAGTACAGCGGCGGATTCGTCCAGACACCGTGCGGCGGCTTCAAGCAGAGCGGCTATGGACGCGAGCAGGGTATCGACGCCCTCTCCCACTACACCCAGTTGAAGTCGGTGATCATCCGGCTTTGAAGCCCGCTCCCAAACAAGACCCCGCCTCGTGCGGGGTCTTGTTTGTCGATGCTTTTGCAGAATGGTTGCACCGCGTGTTTCCTGCGCTTTTACGCCAGCTTGCTTCCATGTTTTACGCAAGGTGGACGAAGCTCTTCTCGTCCATCAGCGGTGGCCAGCTCAACTGCGAATGGTGGAAGTGAGAAGCGACTTCCACCCTGCATCGACCTCAGATCACCAGAGCGGCAACGTGTAGGTGACGATCAGCCGGTTCTCATCGATATCCGGCCCGAAGTTGCTGCGCACGGTCGCGTTGCGCCACTTGAGGCCGAGGTTCTTCAGCGGTCCGTCCTGCACCACATAGGCGATATCGGTATCGCGCTCCCACTCCTTGCCCTCGTCCAACCGTCCGTTCACATCCACGCCGTTGCCCGACAGGTAGCGGGTCATGAAGGTCAGGCCGGGGATGCCCAGCGCGGCGAAATCGAAGTCGTAGCGCGCCTGCCAGGAGCGCTCGTCCTCGTTGCCGAAGTCATTCACCTGCACCAGGTTCACCAGGTAGCCATCAGCCCCGTTGACGTAGGCGAAGCCGGTGTCTCCGGACATGCGCTGGTAGCCCAGGCCGAGGGCGTGCGGCCCCAGTTTGTAGGTGGACATGACGCCCAGGGCACGGTTGTCGACATTGCTGCCGCCAGCGTTGTCGCTGCGCGCCCAGCGCAGGTCGGACTTGATGGAGCCGGCGTCGCCCAGGTCCAGAAGGTGGCCGAGAGTGAAGTAGTGCTGGCGGTAGATGCCGTCCAGGGCGCCGTAGTGGTAGGCGCTGGTCAACGCCGGCGTCCACTTGTAGGTGGCGCCGGCGAAGTCCAGGGCGTCGCTGGACCTGCTGCGGCCAAGGACGATATTCCGCGCCCCGCCGTTGAACACCTGCATCTCCTCGTTATCCGAAGAATTACGCAGGTTCACCCGGTCGATGCGCCCCAGGTCCAGGGTCAGGTCGCGGACTTCTCCGCTGCTGAGCCAGGCACCGCGAAAGGTCTGTGGCAGCAGGCGGCTGTCATTGGACAGCGCGATGGGCAGCTTGGGCTGCAGGGTGCCGATTTTCAGCAGGCTGCCGGACGCCCGCAGCTTGGCGGTCAGCCCCAGTTCGCTGTACTCGTCCCGGGCCCGATTGGGCTTTTCCCGGTCCGCCTGCAACAGGCCGGTGCCGGTGCGGTCCGGGCTGGAATCGAGCTTGGCGCCGAGCAAGCCAAGCGCGTCCACACCGACGCCGACCGGCCCTGCGGTAAAGCCCGACTCGTAGCGCAGCAGAAAGCCCTGGGCCCACTCCTCGGCCTTGTTCTGCGCGGCACCGGCCTGGCGGAAATCGCGGTTGAAGTAGAAATTGCGCAGTTCCAGGCTGGCCCTGGAATCCTTGATGAAATCGGCATGGACGGTGGCGCTGGCGGCCAGTCCGCAGAACGCGACGAAGGCGTGGGGTCCGAACGCATCGGCCCGTTTCGGTAAGGTCATGGAGCGGCTCTCTCTTGTTGTTGTGACAGGTCCGGGGGCCGATGCTAGAAAGCCGCCAGAGCCCGCGACAAACGAGAAAATAACGGCCTTCGCTTGAGATTTACTCAATCAGAACTAGAGTAAGATTCCGCGCCTTTCCTGCACCCAAGAAGAAGATCCGCAGATGGACAGACTGCCGCCGCTCAATGCCGTACGGGCCTTCGAGTCCGTCGCCCGGCACCTCAGCATCACCCTTGCCGCCGATGAACTGAACGTCACTCCCGGTGCCGTCTCCCGGCAGATCCGTGCGCTGGAGGACTACATGGAACAGCCGCTGTTCCTTCGCGGGCACCGGCAGATCACCCTCACCCCGGCCGGCGAGCAGTACTTCAAGGCGGTGGCTCGGATAATCGAGGAACTGCGCAGCGCCACGCGCAAGCTCAAGCGCCCGGCCAAGCGGCGGCAGATCAAGGTACGCGCCTACACGACCTTCGCCATGCAGTGGCTGATCCCACGGTTGGCCAGCTTCCACCAGGAAAACCCCAAGATCGAGGTGCTGCTCACCGCCTCCCTCGACCCGGTGGACTTTCACAAGGACGACCTGGATGCGGCCATTCGCCTGGGAAGCGGCGACTGGCCCAACTGCAATTGCTACGTGCTCAGCGACAACGTGCTGGCCCCGGTGTGCAGCCCTGCCCTGCTTGACCTCGGTCCCGGCCTCCACGAGCCCGCGGACATTGCCGAATACACCATGCTGCACTCCATTGCGCGACCGGATGACTGGGGGCACTGGCTGCAGGCGGCGGGCGTGGGCAGCGCGGTGGATGCCCGCGCCGGCATGACCTACCAGAGCTCGTCCATGGCCTACGCGGCCGCCGCCGGTGGCCAGGGCATCGCCATTGCCCAGTTGTTCCTGGTGGAGAAGGAATTGCGCGAAGGCACCCTGGTGCGACCTTTCCCCCAGACCGTGGACATGGGTGCCTACACCTACTACCTGCTCACCCCCAGGCACCGTCCGGAAAGCGAAGACATGGCCACCTTCCGCCAATGGCTGCTGGAGCAGGCCCGCCAGACGCGGCACGTGGTATGAGAACGGCTCAGGGCATTTCCTGCACTGCAGGGGCGAATTCATTCGCCCCTGCAGAAGCACGGCCGTGCGTACGTGGGGATCGGGCGACCTAATGCTTCGCGAATGAATTCGCTCCCACAAAAGCGCCGAATTCAGATCACCGCCCCGCTCTCCAGCATCTGCGCCACTTCAAGCTCGCTGAAGCCCATCTCCGCCAGCAGTTCGCGGGAATGCTCGCCCTTGTCCGGCGCCGGCTTGTAGGGCTGCTTGCCTGCCTCGGCACTGTTCACCGGAAAACCGGGAACCCGCAGCATGCCGTGGCGCGGATGGGCGATGCTGGCAAGCATGCCGTTCTCCGCAATTTGTGGGTGGTTCAGCAGGTCGCTGTAGTCGGCCACCCTGGCGCAGAGGATGTCGGCCGCGCGCAGCTTCTCCAGCCAGTGGGCGGTATTACGGGTGCGGAACACGGTATTGAGCGCGTCCTGCATCTCGGCCCGGTGCACCACGCGTTGGGCCGAACTGACGAAGCGCGGATCGCCCGCCCACTCCGGATGACCGAGCACCGTGCACAGGCGCTCCCAGCGGTTGCCGTTGTAGGCCGCCACCATGATCCAGCCATCCTCGGCCTGGAAGGCCTCGTTGGGCGCCGAGTAAGGCGCGGCACTGCCGATGGGTGTCGGCAGCTCGCCCTCCCGCAGGTAGCTGCTGATGGATGACTGCTGCAAGGCCAGGGCGGAATTCATCAGGCTCACGTCCAGGTGGCCGCCCTGCCCGTCCCGATGCCGGGCCTGCAGCTTGGCGAGGATCGCCATGCAGGCCATGTAGCCGGTCACCACGTCCACCACTGGCGCCTGCACCTTGCAGGGCGGCGCACCGGGGATGCCGATCAGGCTCATCAGCCCGGAATCCGCCTGGAGAATGCCGTCCACCCCGGCCCGATCCGCATAGGGTCCTTGCTGGCCATAGGCGGAAATGGAGCAGTAGATCAGCGCCGGGTGGCTTTCCGACAGCGCTTCGTAGCCCAGCCCGAGGCGGGCCATCACGCCGGGACGCATGCTTTCGATCAGTACGTCCGCCGACTCCACCAGGCGTTTGGCCACGGCCAGCCCTGCAGGGTTCTTCAGGTCCAGGCAGAGGCCCTGCTTGCCACGGTTGAAACCGTGATAGAGCGCGCTGGACTCACCCACCCAGGCCGGCCCCAGGGTGCGGCCTAGGTCGCCTTCCGGCGGCTCGATCTTGATCACCCGCGCGCCCATGTCGGCCAGGAGCATGGTGCAGGTGGGGCCGGCGGCGATCTGGGTGAAATCCAGCACCGTCAGGCCCTGCAAGGCATTACGCAACATGGCGGCCGCCTCCCTGCCTGAAGGTGCCCTGGGCCGTCGCCAGCAACCGGCCATCCTCAGCCAACAGGGAAGCCTCGGCGAAGTACAGGCTGCGGCCATTGCGGCTGACTCGGCCCCTGGCGAGCACGGTCCCGGAGCGGACCGCCTGCAGGTAGGCGACGTTCAGCATCACAGTCACGCCGTGTACCTCGGCCTCGCCTTCCGCCGCATGCAGTCCTGCGTAGCCGCAGGCGGCATCCAGCAGCGTGGCGACCAGCCCGCCGTGGAGCATGCCCTGGCGGTTGAGATGGCGCGCCTCGATGGGCATGCGGAATTCGGCCTCGCCACTGACCCAGTGGACCAGCTCGACACCAAGGCTCTGCAGGAACGGATTACTCAGTTGCATGACGAATCTCCCCGGCGCTCAGCGGCCCTTGTAGTTCGGCGGCCGCTTCTCGGCGAAAGCCGCGCGACCTTCCAGGCGGTCCTCGGTATCCCGCAGTACGCCCCAATACAACTCGGCCAGGCGCTGCGCGTCGGCATCTGAGAGGTGCGCGGTCTGCCGGGCCAGGGATTGCAGCGCCTGGATCGCCAGCGGCGCGGCCTCGGCAATGCGCCCGGCGAGCTCCAGCGCGCGGTCCAGCAGCACCTCGCGGCTGTCCAGCACCTCCGACACCAGTCCGATGCCCAGCGCCCGGCTGGCGTCGATCCGCTGGCCGGTGAGCGCCATCTGCATGGCATGGGCGGGCGGCACGGCCTTGAGCAGGCGATGCAGCCCGGACACCGCGGGAATCGACCCGACCACCGCTTCCGGCAGGCCGAAGCTGGCATTGCCAGAGGCGATGCGCAGGTCGCACTGCAATGCCAGCTCCAGGCCGCCGCCGAGGCAGTGCCCGTTGATGGCGGCGATCAGCGGCTTGCGCAGGTCGAGGTCGGCCAGGTCCATCAGGCGGATGTAGAGGCCGGCATCGGCGGCCGGCTCCTTGTCGAGGAACAGCGCCTCGGCATAGGACGCACCGGACGCCCGCGTGCTCTTCAGGTCGGCCCCGACACAGAAGGCCCGCTCACCGCAACCGGTGAGCACCGCCACACGGACCTCGCGGCGGTCACGTACTTCCGCCAGGTGCCCGCGCAGGGTGCGCAGGGACTCGATATCGAGGGCGTTGAGGGCATCCGGGCGGTCGAGGCTGATCAGCGCCACGGCGCCGTGGATTTCAAGGTGCACGGACATGGCGGCCTCCTCAGACACTGGCCGACGACAGGCTGCGCCCGCCGCAGACATAGAGGGTCTGGCCGGTGACGTAGGCGCTGGCCGGGTCGAGGAAGAATTCCACCGCGTTGGCGATATCGTCCGGCGTGCCGATGCGCTTGACCGGCACGGTGTCCTTCAGCCGCGCCTGCACCTCCGGGTCGAAAGCCTGGAACAGCGGCGTGTCGACGATGCCGGGGGCGATGGTGTTGACCGTGATGCCCTTGGCGGCGAACTCGATGGCCAGGCTGCGGGTGAGGCTCACCACCCCGCCCTTGGCGGCGGAATAGTTGGCCTGGCCGAAGCCGCCCAGCCAGGCGCGGGACGACAGGTTGACGATACGCCCGAAGCCGGCCTCCAGCATCAGCGGCAGGGCCGCCCGACAGCAGAGGAACTGCGCCCGCAGGTTGGTATCCAGCACCAGGTCCCAGTCCTCCTCGGTCATCTTCAGGAAGCGCTTGTCGCGTACCACCCCGGCGTTGTTCACTAGGAAATCCAGGCGCCCGGACATCTCGCGGATCTGGCCGAAGGCACGCTCGACGTCGGCGGCCTGGGTCAGGTCCAGGGCGATACCGTGGACGTCGAGGCCCTCCGCCTGCAGCAGCTTGACGGTATCGAGCAGGACGGGGGCATCGCGGTCGAGCAGGAAGACGGTCACGCCTTCGCGCGCCAGGCGGCTGGCGATGCCGAGGCCGATGCCACGTGCGGCGCCGGTCACGGCGGCCACCTGGCCCTGTTGGAAGCGTTGCTTGCTCATCTCACACCCCCAGTACGTGAACGGAAGACGCGGCGTGGTCGACACCGGCGATGCCGCCGCCGGTGCACTGGGCGACGCCGATGCGCGGGTTGTCGGCCTGGCGTCCGTTGGCGCGGCCCTGCAGTTGCCACATCAGCTCGACCATCTGCGCAACGCCCGTGGCGCCCAGCGGGTGCCCCTTGGCAAGCAGGCCGCCGCTGGGATTCACCGGCACCCGCCCGCCCAGCGCCGTGGCGCCGGAATGCAGCAGCGCCAGCGCTTCACCATGGGGCGCGAGACCGAGTGCTTCGTAGTAGAGGAGTTCGGCGATGGTGAAGGCGTCGTGCAGCTCCACCACGCCCACATCACGCGGGTCGACGCCGGCCTGCTCATAGGCCAGGCGCGCGGCACGTGCGGTGATCTCCGCGTCGAGGATGTCGTCGCGGGCGCCTTCGCGCAGGCCGGACACGACAATCGAACCGAGCACGCGCACATCCCGCGCATGGGGGCCAGGCTTGTTGCCCAGCACCAGGGCGGCGGCACCATCCACCTGGGACGGACAGCACTGCAGCAGGGTCAGCGGGTCGGCGATCATCCGCGAGCCCAGCACCTCTTCCAGGGTCACCTCGCTGCGCTGCTGGGCGTATTCGTTGAGGGAACCGTGATGGCGGTTCTTCACCGCCACGCGGGCGAGGTCCGCCGGGCTGGCGCCGCGCTCGTGGATGAAGCGGGTGGCACGCATGGCGTAGACCGCCGGCAGTACCATGCCGGCCTTGGCGAAGAGGTCGGTCTTCTCGTCATTGCGCTGCATCGGAATGGTGCCGCCACCCAGCTGCGTCAGCTGCTCGATGCCGAACACCAGCACCCGCTCGTACTGCCCGGCCAGCAGCGCGTGGCGCGCCAGATGCACGGCGGTGGCACCGCTGGCGCAAGCGTTCTCGACGTTGTAGACGGGGATGCCGGCGAGCCCGAGATCACGCAGGATCACCTGACCGAGAATCATGCCGCCGAGCACGTTGGCGCAGTAGATCGCCTGGATGTCCTTCAACGGGAGGCCCGAGTCAGCCACAGCCTCGAGGATCGCCTGCTGGGCCAGTTCCGGCGCCATTACACCCTGGTGCCGGCCGAAGCGGGTCATGGCGCCGCCCATTACATGCATCCGGCTCATTGGCTGGCCTCCACGGATTCGAACACATAGCCATAGGTTTCGTCGGGCAGGACGCGGTAGGCGCCGCCGATCACCGGGCGCTCGCTGCCGCTGATGCGGCCGAACAGGCGCACCGGGCCTTCCAGGTCCAGGTAGCCAAGGGCGAACGGAACCAGGCCGCTCTTCGGGCTCGGATGGATGATGGTGAAGCTGTACAGGCTGCCCTCGGCAGCCAGCGGCTCGGTCCGGTACTGGGCGGCCAGCGGCGAATGGCTGGACAGCGGTGGGAACACCAGTTCGCCGCTGGCGATATGGCGGGAGCCAAGCAGGCGCCAGGGGCTATCGGAGCCCCAGAGGGATGGCAGTGGGTTCATGTCGACCTCCTGTTGTTGTAAGCCGCGCAAAACGGCCCTGGACAGGGGCTATGGTCGACACCGGGCCTGGGCCCGACAAACGATATAAAGACCGCCTATGGTTGAGTTTTTCGAAAGCGTAGGCCGTACTGCGCCCGGCCGAGAGGGCACGCACCAGCCGCGGCAAGGGTGCTTCGTGAATGCACAAGCAGCCCCCTTCCACGTAGGGAAAGGGGCTGATGAAGGGCTCGTCAGGCTTGTTTGAGCTGGGTCGGGTCGACCGGCAGGCTGCGCAGGCGCTTGCCGGTGGCGGCGAAGATGGCGTTGACCACCGCGGGGGCGATCACCACGGTGGACACTTCGCCCAGGCCACCGGGGGATTCGCCGCTGTTGATGATGTGGGTCTCGATGGGCGGGACCTCGTTCAGGCGCAGCAGTCGGTAGCTGTCGAAGTTGGCCTGTTCGACCCGGCCGTCCTTGAAGGTGATATTGCCGAACAGCGTCGCTGTCAGGCCGAAGATCGTGCCGCCCTGCATCTGCGCCACAACCGAGTCCGGATTGATGGGAATGCCGCAATCCACCACACAGGTGACCTTGTGCACCTTCACCGCACCACTGGCATCCACGCTGACTTCCGCCACTTGCGCCGCGTAGGTGCCGAAGCAATAGGTCAGCGCCAGGCCTCGCCCCTGTCCCGCCGGTAGCGGCGAGTCCCAGTTGGACTTCTCTTTCAGCATCTCCAGCACCTTCAGCGCGCGGGGGTGTTTCTCCAGCAGCGGCGCGCGGTAGGTGAAGGGATCGACCTTGTTCATGGCCGCCAGCTCGTCCATGAAACCTTCCACCATGAAGGCGTTCTGCGTATGGCCAACCCCGCGCCAGAACGCCGGGGTAATGCCCTTGGGCGGTTCGTGGCGCACGTAATGCACCGCGAGGTTGGGAAAGGCGTAGGGGCCGCAAGCGTCGCGCACGGCGTCACCGTCGATCCCGTTCATGAAGCGGTCCGGCGCCCAGCGCGCGATGATGGAACCGCCGGTGACCTTATGGGTCCAGGCGATGGGCCGCCCCTGTTCATCCAGGCCAGCGGAAAGGTGGTTGTAGTGGAAGGGCCGCAGCGTGCTGTGGCGGGTGTCCTCCTCGCGGGAGTAGATCACCTTCACTGGGTAATCCACCTGCTTGGCGACTTCCACCGCATGGCCGACGAAGTCCGTTTCCAGCCGCCGGCCGAAACCGCCGCCGAGCAACTGGTTGTGCACCACCACCTTGTCTTCGGGCAGGCCGGTGAGCTGCGCCGCCAGCGTTTTGGCCCGCGCCGGTACCTGGATGCCAAGCCAGAGGTCGCAGCCGTCCTTGCGTACATGGGCGGTGCAGTTGACCGGTTCCATGCAGGCGTGGGCCAGGAACGGCACCTGATAGGTCACCTCCACCTTCTTCGCCGCCTTGGCCATGGCACCCTGCGCATCGCCCTCGGCGCGGGCCTGCACGCCCTCGCCCTTCGACGCCTCCTTGATGTTCTTCAGCATGTCGCCGCTGGACACCTTGGCGTTTTCACCCTCGTTCCACTTGATCGAAAGCGCCGCCAGGCCCTTGCGTGCGGCTCCCATATGGTCTGCGACCACAGCCACCGCATCCTTGGTGCGCACCACCTTGTGCACGCCCTTGACCGCCAAGGCCGGTGCGTCGTCCACCTCGGCCAGGGTGCCGCCGATGACCGGGCAGATGGTAATCGCGGCGACCTTCACGCCCTCAGGGCGGGCATCGATGCCAAACATGGCCTTGCCCCGCACCTTGTCGGGGCCGTCGGTGCGTTTGGCCGGGGTGCCTATCAGCTTGAACCGGGACGGGTCCTTCAGCTCCACCTCGCCCGGAGCCGGCAGCTTGGCGGCGGCGTCCACCAATTCACCGTAACCGAGCTTGCGGCCGCTTTCCGGGTGCAGCACGGCGCCGTTCTCGGCCTTGCAGCTTTCCACCGGCACCGACCATTGCTGCGCCGCCGCCGTCACCAGCAGGGTGCGCGCGGCGGCGCCGGCCTGGCGCAGGGGTTTCCAGTTGGCGGGCACGGAAGTCGAGCCGCCGGTGACCTGGAAGCCCAGCATGGGATTGGCATAGCGCTTGTCGTCAGCCGGAGCGTGTTCGATCACCACCTGGTCGAGGGACACCTCCAGCTCCTCGGCGATCAGCGCCGGCATGGAGGTGTAGGTGGCCTGGCCCATTTCCACCGGCTGGATGATCAGGAAAACCTTGCCGCTGCGGTCGATACGGATATAGGCGTTGGGGCTGAAATCGCCCTCGGCGGCCTGGGTATCGTCCATCACGCCCGGCAGCGCGAAGCTGATCAGCAGGCCACCGCCCACGGCGGCACCCGCCTTGAGAAAGCCCCGGCGACTGAAACCGGGGCCGGCAAAGGACGTCATGTCGTTCATGCTGCGCCCTCCGCCTTGGCTGGCTGCGCCCGGGCCGCCACCTTGATGGCTTCACGGATGCGCAGGTAGGTGCCGCAACGGCAGATATTGCCGGACATCGCGCCGTCTATTTCCGCATCGCTGGGGTTGCCGTTGCTGGCCAGCAGCGCGCTGGCCGACATGATCTGACCCGACTGGCAGTAGCCGCACTGCACTACTTCCTTGGCCAGCCAGGCCTCTTGCACGCGCTTGCCGACATCGGTATCGCCGATGCCTTCGATAGTGGTGATTTCCGCACCGACCATGCTGCTCACCGGCATGACGCAGGAGCGCACGGCGGCGCCATTCATGTGCACGGTGCAGGCGCCGCATAGGGCCATGCCGCAACCGAACTTGGTACCGGTCATCCCCAGCACGTCGCGCAATACCCAGAGCAGCGGCGTGTCGGGGTCCACATCGACGCTGTGCTCGGCGCCGTTGATCTTCAGGGTGAGAGCCATATCGCCTCCCGGACGGTTTCATCAAGGCAAGTGCCCGCCAGCGCGGGCGCTTCACGGATGGCCAGGGCGATACGGCGGCCCCGGAATCGAAGGCAGCAGAAGAAATGGATCAGGGCGATCCTGAATGGGCTTCGCCCGGTGTGCCTGGCGAAAATGGGATGGGGCCATCGAGCAGAACCTGAAGCATGGTTGCCTCCGTGGGCAGGCCGTTCCATCAGGGCTGGGCGGCTGGCGGCTCCAAGGCGCCAGCGCGGGGTCAGACAATGGATGCTAGAAGCCCCCGGCGCAGTCTGCCAATCGATTTAAACGCACTACTCGGCTGAGTTTTTTTCAAGCCATTGCTGAGCCCGGCACGGCGTGCGCGTTATCCTGTTGCGCTCATTCGCACAGGCCCGTTGTCCCGATGTCCGTTGCCGCTTCCCAGGAAATCCTTCCCGCCGTTCTCGCCGGCCCCATGCTGCGCCGTATCGAATCCCGCCGTCTGGTGTTCTGGCTGGTGGGTTCGCGCAGGCTCTCGCCGGTGCTGCGGCTGTCGCCCGATGGCGGCGTCGAGTATTCCCTGGGGAAGGACAGCTGCCGGGTAATCCCCTTTGGCCGCCATGCCTTCCTGCACCTGATCGACCTGCGCCTGAAAACCTCCCTCCCCCTTGATCAGCAGATCGACTACGACCTGCTGATCGACGGCGAAGGCATCGGCCAGTGGGCACCGCACCTGATCCACGCCCAGGCTACCTGCCCCAGCTTCGTCCTGCGCTCGCGCATCGACCAGATGCTCCACGGTTCCTGCCGCAAGCCGCACTTCCCGGCCAACGACGGCCTGCTCTGCGCCGACCGTCTGCTGGCCGCCAACCCCGCACCGGAAGAGCGCCCGGCGCTACTGATGCTGAGCGGCGACCAGGTCTACGCCGATGACGTGGCCGGCCCCATGCTGCGGGCCATCCACCAACTGATCGACCGGCTCGGCCTGTTCGACGAGCGCCTGGAAGGCGCCGTGGTGGGCGACAGCGCCGGGCTGTACGCGCATCCGGCCGGCTACTACCACCGGGCCGAGCTGCTTCCTGCGCTGGAAAGCAATGAAACCCTGCGCGAGCGCTTCTTCGGCGGTGCGCGAAAGCCCATCTTCACCAGCAGCAATGCGGAGAACCACCTGGTGACCCTGGCCGAGGTCATGGCCATGTACCTGCTGGTCTGGTCGCCGGTGCCCTGGACGCTGGTGGCGCCGCAGATGCCGGCACTGGCGCCGAAGGAGTCCGAACGCTACCGCCTGGAAGAGGCGCGCCTGCTGGGTTTCCGCGAGGGACTGCCGGGTGCGGCGCGGGTATTCGCTCACCTGCCGACGCTGATGATCTTCGATGACCATGACATCACCGACGACTGGAACCTCTCCGCCCAGTGGGAGCTGACTGCTTACGGCCATCCATTCTCCAAGCGCATCATCGGCAACGCCCTGCTGGCCTACATGCTCTGCCAGGGTTGGGGCAACGACCCCGATGCCTTCGGCGAAGTATTGGCGCAGGCCGAGGCGCTGGCCGCCAGTGCAGCCGGCGACAATTACCTCGACAGCCCTGCCCTGGACCGATTGATCGACCGCCTGTTCGCCTTCAATCGCTGGCAATACGTGCTGCCCACCACCCCGGCACTGCTGGTGCTGGACACCCGTACCCGCCGCTGGCGCAGCGAGATCGACCCCAAGCGCCCCTCCGGCCTGCTGGACTGGGAGGCGCTGAGCGAGTTGCAGCAGGAGCTGCTGGACCATCCCTCGGCCATCGTCGTTTCCCCGGCGCCGGTGTTCGGGGTGAAGCTGATCGAAACCGTGCAACGGGTGTTCAGCGCCTTCGGCCATCCGCTGCTGGTGGATGCGGAAAACTGGATGGCCCACCGTGGTGCGGCCCAGGTGATCCTCAACATATTCCGCCACTCACGCACGCCGGGCTCCTACGTGATCCTCTCCGGCGACGTGCACTACTCCTTCGTCTACGAGGTGCTGATCCGCCACCGCCAGCAAGGGCCGAAGATCTGGCAGATCACCAGCAGCGGCATCAAGAACGAGTTCCCCCGGCGTCTGCTGGATGTGTTCGATCGCCTGAACCGCTGGCTCTACTCGCCGAGATCCCCGCTGAACTGGTTCACCAAGCGCCGCCCGATGAAGGTCGTGCCGCGCACACCGGAACACAGCAAGGCCGGTGAACGCCTGTGGAACTCCGCCGGCCTCGGCCAGGTGTTCTTCGATTCCGAAGGGCGGCCGTCGCGCATCTTCCAGCTCAACGCCGATGGCTCCGGGCCCACCGAGTTTCTCGAGGAACGGCACGACCAACCGGCCGGACAGCCCGTGGCCAGGCAGATATGATGCCGGCCCCGATTCCCGCAAGAGCCCGCCCATGAGCCCCCCATTCGGTACCGGCGACGCTTCCTACCAGGCCGCCGGCGGCATCGACGGACTGCGTCGGCTGGTGGACGACTTCTACCGGCTGATGGACGAACTGCCCGAAGCCGCCGACCTGCGCCGCCTGCACCCGGAAAGCCTGGAACAGTCCCGCGACAAGCTGGCCTGTTTCCTCAGCGGCTGGCTGGGCGGACCGAAGCTGTTCAGCGAGAAATACGGCTCCATTGCCATTCCCTCCTTCCACGCCCAGTGGCCCATCGGCGAAGCCCTCAGCGGCGCCTGGCTGGGGTGCATGGAACGCGCCATCGCCTTGCAGCCTTTCTCTCCGGAGTTCGCCGAGTACCTGCTGGCGCAGCTGCGGGTTCCAGCCCACCGCGTGGTTCAGGCCAGCCGGGCTCGGCACGGCTGAGCGCCAGTAGCCTGTTGGGACAGCTGCGCTGCCCTTCGCGAATGAATTCGCCCCCACAGGAAAAGCGAGAGCTCGCGCACTGCTTCAAGCATGAGACGAGCTCCATCTCTGTGTGGGCCATTTCAATCGCCATGCGGACCGAAGGTTCGCCCTGCAACGCTGCCCTTCGCGAAGGAGTTCGCTGCCACGGGCCGCTCTCAGCCGCTCGTCCAGCCTTTGACGACCGATCAGTCACGCCCATATAGTAAGCAACGCTTACTATATGGGCACCAAACCATGGCCATTCTTGAAGAGAGCCTCGGCTTCCTCCTCGCTGACGCCTCCCGCCTGATGCGACGCGCGTTCGAGCGGCAGATCACCGGCAGCAGCCTGACCCTCAGCCAGGCTCGCGCGCTGGCCCATGTGGCACGCCATGAAGGTTGCCGTCAGGTGGACCTGGCCGACCAGCTGGAGGTCAAGCCCATTACCCTCGCCCGCCTGCTGGACCAGCTGGAACAAGCCGGACTGGTGGAACGTCGGCCGGACCCTGACGACCGCCGCGCCTACCGCCTCCATCTGCGTGCACAGGCCGACCAGGCCCTGGCGGACATCCGCGCCGCCGGAGCCGCCATGCTCGCCGAAGCCCTGCAGGGCATCAGCGAGGAAGAGGAAGCCGCCCTGACCAACGCCTTGCGCAAGATGCGCGCGAACCTTTCCTCACGCTGAATTCCCCGGGAACCGCGCCATGAACACCCAAACGGTCATAGATCCGGAACAGGCAATGGAATCCGCCCCCAGCTCCCGCCTCAAGCGTCTGTTGCTGATGGGGGGCGTGCCGCTGCTGGCAGCAGTGCTGGGCCTGCTCGCCTACCTCCACGGCGGCCGCTTTGTCGAAACCGACAACGCCTACGCCAAGGCCGACAAAGTACCGATCAGCGCCGACGTGTCCGGCACCATCACCGAAGTGCAGGTGCGGGAGAACGACCGCGTCGATGCCGGGCAGGTGCTGTTTCGCATCGATCCGGCCAGCTTCCGCATCGCCGTCGACCGGGCCGAGGCGCGCCTCGCCCAGGTGCGCACCGATCTCGCCGCGCTGAAGGCCAACTACCAGGAGAAATCCTCCGAACTGGCCCTGGCCCGCACCCGTCATGCTTTCGCCGAGAGGGATCTGCAACGCCAGGCCAACCTCGCGCAGAAGGGTTACCTCTCCCCCGCCCGGCTCGACGAATCCCGTCAGGCGACCCAGGTCGCCGCGCAGGAGATCGACGCCCGCGAGCACGACCTCAAGCGCATCGCCGAGAACCTCGGCGGCAGCCCCGAGCTACCCATCGAGCGCCATCCCAGCTACCTCGGCGCCCAGGCCGAACTGGAGCAGGCGCGGCTCGACCTGCAGCGCTCCGAAGTGCGTGCGTCGCTGCCGGGTAGCATCAGCAAGGTGCCGCAGCCCGGCCAGTACATCAGCGCCGGCAATACCGCGATGACCCTGGTGGTGGACGACAACCTCTGGGTGGAAGCCAACTTCCCCGAGAAGGACCTGACCTACGTACGGCCCGGCCAGGCGGTGGACGTGCGCTTCGACATCTACCCGGACAACCTCTGGCACGGCGAAGTGGACAGCCTGAGCCCGGCAACCGGCTCCGAGTTCTCGGTGCTGCCGGCGCAGAACGCCACCGGCAACTGGGTGAAAGTGGCGCAGCGGGTACCGGTACGCATTCACCTGCAACCCGACGCCAAGCTGCCGCCGCTGCGCGCTGGTCTCAGCGCGGTCGTGGAAATTGATACCGGCCACCGCCGCAGCCTTGCCAGCCTGTTGCCCTGACCGCCATGAACACGAACGCCGCCCGGAGCGTCGGCAACCATCGCTGGCTGGTCACTCTCTCGGTGATGCTGGCAACCATCATGCAGGCGCTGGACACCACCATCGCCAACGTCGCCTTGCCGCACATGCAGGGCAGCATGGGCACCACCCAGGACCAGATCAGCTGGGTGCTGACCTCCTACATCGTCGCGGCGGCGATCTGCATGCCGCTGACCGGCTTCATTGCCGCGCGCTTTGGCCGCAAGCGGCTGTTCATCTGGTCCATCGTCGGTTTCACCATTGCCTCCATGCTCTGCGGCGCGGCCCAGAGCCTGGAGCAGATCGTCCTGTTCCGCCTGCTCCAGGGCGTGTTCGGCGCCAGCCTCGTTCCCCTGTCCCAGGCGGTGCTGCTGGACACCTACCCCAACGAGCAGCACGGCTCGGCCATGGCCATCTGGGGCGTCGGCGTAATGGTCGGCCCCATCCTCGGCCCAAGCCTCGGCGGCTGGCTCACCGAGTACTACGACTGGCGCTGGGTGTTCTACATCAACCTGCCGTTCGGCGTGCTGGCCTGGTTCGGCCTGACCGCCTTCCTCAAGGAAACCCCGATCGAACGGCAGCGCCGCTTCGACCTGCTCGGCTTCTCCCTGCTCGCCCTGGCAATCGGCGCACTGCAACTGATGCTGGACCGGGGCGAATCCCAGGACTGGTTCCACAGCCCGGAAATCGTCGTCGAAGCACTGCTCGCCGGCCTCGGCCTGTACCTCTTCATCGTCCATGTGCTGACCCATCGCGCGCCCTTCATCGACCCGGCCATGTTCCGGGACCGCAACCTCAGCATCGGCCTGCTGTTCATCTTCATGGTGGGCATCGTGCTCTTCGCCAGCATGACGCTGCTGCCGCCCTTCATGCAGAACCTGATGGGCTATCCGGTGCTCGATGTGGGTTACCTGATGGCCCCGCGCGGCGTGGGCACCCTGGTGGCGATGCTGCTGGTGGGCCGCCTGATCGCCCGTGTCGACCCGCGCTGGATGATCGGCCTGGGGTTGCTGCTCACCGCCCTGTCGATGTGGGAGATGACCCTTTTCACCCATGAAGTCAGCAGCTTCGCCATTGTCCGCAGCGGCGTCGTACAGGGCCTGGGCCTCGGGCTGATCTTCGTGCCGCTGTCGACCCTGACCTTCTCCACCCTCGCGCCGCGCTACCGCAATGAAGGCACCGCGCTGTTCAGCCTGATGCGCAACGTCGGCAGCGGCATCGGCATCTCCCTGGTGATCAGCTACCTGGCCCAGCGCACGCAGATCAACCACGCCGCCTTCAGCGACTTCATGACGCCCTTCAACCAGGCGCTGACCCAGGCGACCGAAAGCGGCGCCATCGACCTTTCCAGTCCCGCCGGGCTGGTGGCGCTGAACCTGGACGTGACGCGCCAGGCGTCGATCCTGGCGTACCTCCAGGACTTTCGCCTGATGATGTTCGTCACCCTCGCTTCGCTGCCCCTGTTGCTGCTGTTGCGCAAGCCGCCGAAATCGTCCGGAGCGCCAGACACCCACGCGGTCATGGACTGAACTGGCCCGCCGGCTGGCGTCGCAGCTGATTGCGCCGCCAGGCCGCCGGCGGCGCGCCGAACTCGCGGCGAAAGGCCCGACTGAAGGCCGTGTCGGTCTGGTAGCCGACGTCCTCGGCAATACGCGCCAACGGTGCGTTGCTCCGACTGAGCAGGTTGGCGGCAAGGAGCATGCGCCATTGGGTGAGGTACTGCATGGGTGAGCTGCCCACCAGAAGCTGGAAGCGTTCGGCAAGCACAGAGCGCGATGTGCCGGCGGTGCGCGCCAGCTCTTCCAGGGTCCAGGCCTGTGCCGGACACTTGTGCAGGGCCGTCAGCGCCGAGCCGACGATCCGGTCCCCCAGCCCCGCCAGCCAACCGGTGCGCCCTTCGGCCTGCTCGTTCATGTACAGGCGCAGCACTTCGATGAAGAGCACTTCCGCCAACTTGGCCAGCACACCTTCGCCACCCGGTCGCGGTGACTTGGCTTCCGTGAGGGCATAGCGCACGGAAGCTTCCAGCCAGGGACCGGCGCTGGAACCGCGCACATTGACCCGCACCAGTGGGGGCAACCCGGCCAGGAGTATGTCGGCCAAGCGCGCATCGCAGGCCAGGTAGCCACAGACCAGGCGCGTGATCGCCCCGCCACCGCCATAGGCCAGTTGCCGGGGACGGCGCGCCAGCACCTCGTCCAGTCTGCCCCCCTTGGCCGGCGGCAAGCCGGGCTGCGAAGTCATGCGGTGGGCGTCGCCCTGGGGAAACAGCACCACATCACCGGCCGAGAGACGCACGGGCTTCTCCTGGCCGATTTCGACGAAGCACTCACCGTCGGTGATCAGGTGGAAGATCACCACGCGCTCGGCGCCCGGCTCCAGCAGGGGCGCGACCGAATCGGCGCGGGGCGACTGGTAGCACCAAGGTGCGCTGAAGCGTGCGTTGATGAAGATCGCGCCGACAAGGCGGACGACACGCAAGGTTTCCGACAAAGCGTCCATCAGCCCTCACCTCCGGCGCATTCCTGAAATTCTGGGCGGCGTATGCGCTTCGCAGCGGATCGTCGGATAAATGGTGGTGCGCGGACGATCGGACAACCCTTGCCGACGCTCGGGCAGGACGGCATGCCGGAACCGGCGGATAGTTCCCCTGCACGCTGCTTCTGCCCAATCGAGCAACGGCGTGTCCGCAATGCCCAGAACGCCAAGAAAACGAGGTCACCATGCCCAAGTTCCTCATCGAAAGAGAGATACCGGAAGCTGGAAAACTCACGGATCGAGACCTCAAGGCCATTTCACAGAAGTCCTGCCGGGTGCTCAGAGAGCTCGGACCAGAGGTGCAGTGGATACAGAGCTACGTCACCGACGACAAGCTGTACTGCGTATACATCGCCGCCAGCGAGGAGCTGGTCAGGGAGCACGCCCAGCAGGGCGGTTTCCCGGTCAACCGCATCTCCCGCATCAGCTCGATCATCGACCCGACCACCGCCGAATGAGCCCCGAAATGACTTCCGCTATTGATCTGAACGCACTGAAAAGCAAGCAGATGGCCTCCTGGGCCAGCGGCGACTACGCCGTCATCGGCACCACCCTGCAACTGGTCGGCGAACTGCTCGCCGAAGCCTGCGACCTGCGCCACGGCGAAACCGTGCTGGATGTCGCGGCCGGCAACGGCAATGCCACCCTGGCCGCTGCGCGCCGGGGCGGGCGGGTAACCTCGACCGACTATGTGGAGGCCCTGCTGGAACGTGGCCGGGAACGCGCCCGCGCCGAGCGGCTGGAGGTGACCTTCCAGGCGGCCGATGCCGAGAACCTGCCCTTCCCTGACGCCAGCTACGACGTCGTGCTGTCCACCTTCGGGGTGATGTTCACCCCTGACCAGGCGAAGGCGGCCTCCGAGCTGGCCAGGGTCTGCCGTCCCGGTGGGCGCATCGGCCTGGCCAACTGGACGCCGGACGGGTTCATCGGCCAGGTGTTCAAGACCCTCGGCCGCCACCTGCCCCCGCCACCCGGCGTGCAGCCTCCCTCTCTCTGGGGCGTGGAGAGTCACCTGCGCGAACTGTTCGACGACAGCGCCCGCGAGATTTCCGTGGCGCGGCGCCTGTTCAACTTCCGCTACCAGTCGCCAGCGCACTTCATCGAGGTGTTCCGCACTTGGTACGGTCCGGTGCACAAGGCCTTCGCAGCCCTCCCCGCTGATGCCGCCAACACCCTCGAACGGGACCTGACCGAGCTGCTGGAACGTTACAACCGCACCGGGCCCGAGTCGCTCATCGTGCCCAGCGAGTACCTGGAAGTGGTGATTACCCGTCGCTGAGGAGAAGGTCGTACCGGCTCCTGTGGGGGCGAATTCATTCGCTGACCGGTGTCGGGGATGCGGCGCATCCCTTCGCGATTGAAATCGCCCCTACAGGGTCATGTGCTTCTTGTGAGGAAGTGCTTCCTGTGTGAGCGAATGCATTCGCGAATATCGTTTCAGCTACCAAGCGCCTGCACTGCGAGCCGGGCCACTGTCATGTCCGACTCAGCGGATGTGGCATCCCCATCCTCCAGAAACCAGGCGGCGGAGAGCCCGGCGTAGGCCAGCACCCAGCGCAGCAGCCGCTCCCGCCCCAAGCCGGAGGCTTCGGCGATCACCGCCACCTGGCGGGCGAAGCGCTCGGGGCGGGTCACGGTTGGGAGTTCCGGGTTGCAGATCATGTTCGCGTAGTCGTATCCGCGATCGCCAATGACTCGTTTGGGGTCGATGGCCAGCCAGCCGCGCTCGCCGAAGTCGAGCACGTTCTCGTGATGGATGTCGCCATGCAGCACCACCACTTCGCGTTGTGATCCGAGCAGTTCGCGGGCAATGCCGGCGGCCTCGGCGAACAAACCTGCCCGTTGCCTCGCGGCCGGCCACAGCGAGCGGAACCACTCTTCCAGGGTAGCCAGCTCTGGCGCCGGGGTCGGCCTGGGCGCATGCAGCCGGGCGATGGTGGCGCAGGCAATGCAGCTGGCCTCATCGTCGCGCCCGTCCAGCGCCATCCGCATCAGCGAGCCGGGCCCCGTGGCACGCTCCATCAGCAAGGCATCGCCCTCATGCCGATACACTCGCGCGGCGCCCTCTCCGTCCCACCAGCGCATCACCCGTGCGCCGCCCTTTTCCTCGCTGTCCCGTGCGACCTTCAGCATCGCCGGCAAGCCGTCTAACCGTACCGGCAGCAGATCGCTGCCGGGCGTGCGGATGGGCTCGCCGTCGGGTTGCAGGTTCCATTTCGTCAGGTAGGACTCGAACACGGCCTTGTGCTCCTTGCGGGTGATCATCAGGACCGGCCCTTTCGGACCGGGTGCGCCATGGTAGCCGGATTTCCCCTGTCGGTTGCCACCGTCAGGGCACAGCCATTCGTGCTTTACCCGTCCGATTACCGCACAAAACTCTGAGCGGCAAATTGACGTAATTAACCGGTTAGTACATTTTCATTGACATCCCGCTCCGGCAATCCGGACGGAGCCAGAACAACAATGGAGATAGCGCTGTAATGACCCGCACCGTCCTGGTTCTCAACGGTCCGAACCTCAATATGCTCGGCACCCGTGAACCCGCCACCTACGGCCATGAAACCCTCGCCGACATCGCCGCCCAGTGCAGCCGCACCGCCGCCGAACTGGGTTTCGAGGTGGACTTCCGCCAGACCAACCACGAAGGCGAACTGATCGACTGGATCCACCAGGCGCGCGGTCGCTGCGCCGGCATCGTCATCAACCCGGCCGCCTGGACCCACACCTCCGTCGCCCTGCGCGACGCCCTGGTAGCCAGCGAGTTGCCGGTGATCGAGGTCCACCTCTCCAACGTGCACAAGCGCGAGGAGTTCCGTCACCACTCCTTCGTTTCCGCTATCGCCGTCGGCGTGATCTGCGGCCTCGGCAGCCAGGGCTACAGCCTGGCGTTGCAGCACTTCGGCCAACTGTTCGCCAAGGGTTGAGCACCATGTCCCAGCACAATCAATCCGTTCTCGCCGGCCTGATCGGCGCAGGTATCCAGGCGTCCCGCACCCCGGCCATGCACGAGCATGAAGGTGATGCCCAGGGCATCCGTTACCTTTATCGCCTGATCGACCTCGATCAACTGAAACTGGACAGCAGCGCCCTCCCCGACCTGCTCAGCGCCGCCCAGCGCATGGGCTACACCGGGCTGAACATCACCTTCCCCTGCAAGCAGGCGATCATTCCCCTGCTGGATGAACTCTCTCCCGAGGCTACCGCTATCGGCGCGGTGAACACCGTGGTGCTGAAGGACGGCAAGCGGGTCGGACACAACACCGATTGCCTGGGCTTCGGCGAAGGTTTCCGCCGTGGCCTGCCTGACGTACAGCGCCGCCAGGTTGTGCAGATGGGCGCCGGTGGCGCGGGTTCCGCCGTGGCTCATGCTCTGCTCGCCGAGGGCGTCGAACGGCTGACCCTGTTCGAAGTGGACGCCGCCCGAGGCCAGGCACTGGTGGATAGCCTCAATGCGCACTTCGGCGCCGGTCGTGCCGCCCTGGGTACGGACCTGCCCAACGTCATGGCCGAGGCCGATGGCCTGGTCAACACCACGCCCATCGGCATGGCCAAGCTGCCGGGCACACCGGTGCCGGCGGAGCTGCTGCGCCCTGAACTGTGGGTGGCGGAGATCATCTACTTCCCGCTGGAAACCGAACTGCTGCGCAATGCCCGCGCCATCGGTTGCCGCACCCTGGATGGCGGCACCATGGCGGTGTTCCAGGCGGTGAAGGCGTTCGAGCTGATCAGCGGCCGCAGCGCCGATGCCGGGCGGATGATGGCGCACTTCGCCAGCATGAACGGCTGAAGCATCGACCTCCTGCGCAGGGTGCGCTGCGTGCACAGATTTTCCCGCGCGGTGTAATTGGTGCGCACGGCGCACCCTACGAGTGCGCGCCCTGTGGGAGCGAATTCATTCGCGAATGAATTCGCTCCCACAATGCCCTCGACCCATCAATCCAGCACCGGTTTCAATAGCGCCTGCGCCTCGTAGAGGGGCGTCAGGTAGCGCTGGCGCATCTCGTCGCCGCTCATGCGTGAAGCGTGGGTGGTGATGGTCAGGCTGGCCTTCAGTTCGCCCTTGCGATTGGTCAGCGGCACGCCGAGCACGCACATTCCCGCCTCGTACTCCTGGTCCACCACGGCGAAGCCCTGGGCGGCGACCTTCTGCAGTTCTGCCTTCAATTCGTCGGTTCCGGTGCGCGTGAACGGCGTCAGCTGACGCAACGCGACCCGCGCGAAGTACGCCTCCAATTCCTCTTCGGTAAACGACGCCAGCCAGATGCGTCCGCTGGCCGTGCAGTACATCGGCATCCGCGAGCCGGGTCGAATGGAGAGCGAGGCGATATGGCTGTAGCGGCTGCGCACGACATGCACGATGTCGTCGCCGTCGCGCAGTCCCACCGAGACGTGCTCCTGGGTGGTTCGCGCCACCTGCTCGACAATGGGTCGCAACATGCGCGGCAACTGCGCCGAGTCGACATAGGCCTGGCCGATGCGCAGGGCCTTGGCAGTCAGCCAGTACTGGCGGCCATCGGTTTCGGCAAAGCCTTCATACACCAGGGTCAGCAGGAAACGCCGCGCGGCGCTGGCGGTCAGTCCCGACATGGCCGCCGCTTCCGGCACGCTGAGACGCGGGTTATCGATGCTGAACAGCTGCATCAGCGCCAGGCCCTTCTGCAGCCCGGCGATCAGGTCCCGCTGGTGGATTACCGGTTTCTTCATTCCCGCTCCCCGTCCGGTTGATTGGCCTTGGCGCAGGTGCACCGGAAGCCAGCGCAGAAGATGCAGTACGTGCAGCGCCCCCTACAAAGATGATTCCCGCTAATAGTGCGATTATCGCAGTGCCATTGCGATAAACAACCAAAACACCCTTCAGTTTCATTGGCCAGTACCTGGGCGCTGGCAATACTGCCGCCACAACAACAAGCCCAGGAGATCAGCATGATCCATGGTTCGACCGAACTGGTGGCCATCATCGGCAGCCCCATCGCCCAGGTGAAATCGCCGGAAAACTTCAACGCCTGGTTCGCCGAGAACGGCCAGGACCGGGCGATGATCGCAGTGGACATGGCAGAGCAGGACCTCGCCACCTTCATCCAGGCCCTGCGTGGCTGGAAAAACCTGCGTGGCTGTGTCGTCACCGTCCCCTACAAGCAGGTCCTGGCTGGCCAGCTCGACCAGCTCAGCCCCCGCGCAGCCGCCCTGGGTTCGGTGAACGTCATCCGCCGCGAGGCCAACGGCCGCCTGCTGGGTGACAACGTCGATGGCGAGGGCTTCCTCAAGGCCGCCCGCGCCCACGGCTTCCACCCGGAAGGATGCCGCGCGCTGGTGGTGGGTTCCGGCGGCGTCGGTGCGGCCATCGCCTACTCGCTGTGCGAAGGCGGCGTGCGCCAGTTGGTGATCGCCGACCTCGACCAGCCCCGCGCCCAAGCCCTGGCCGAAAGCTTGAGCCGGGCATTCCCCCAGGTCCAGATCGGCAACCAGTACGAAAGCCTGGGGGACTTCGACCTGGTGGCGAACGCCACGCCGGTGGGCATGGGCGGAACCGGTGAAATGCCGCTACCCGGCGTGCTCCTGGAAACCCTTTCTCCCACCGCCCTGGTGGCCGACGTGGTGACCAGCCCGGTGGTGACGCCCTTTCTGGAACTCGCCCGAAGCCTGGGCTGCCGCATCCAGACCGGTCCGGAAATGGCCCGCGCGCAGATGGGCAACCTTGGCGCCCATATGGGCGTGATGCCGCAGGACGCCTGAGGAGCCAGCCATGAACTCTGTCGTGCAGACACAGGCCCCCGAGAATCTCGCGGGCACCTGGGACCTGGTGGTGCTTGGCAGCGGCGCCGCCGCCTTTGCCGCCGCCACCACCGCCGCCTGCAAGGGTCTCAGCGTCCTGATGGTGGAGAAAGCGCCGCAGTTCGGCGGCACCTCGGCCATCTCGGGCGGCGCCGTGTGGATCTTCGATAGCGACCAGGCAAGGGCCGCCGGCATCCAGGACAGCCCGGAAGCGATCCGCACCTACCTGAAGAAGATCATCGGCCCCGGCTACCGGCCCGAACTGGTGGACGCCTTCATCAGCAAGGGTCGCGAGGCGTTGCGCTTTCTCGAACGACACACCGAGCTGGCCTACGCCCTGCGCCCCTTCTCGCCGGACTACTACCCGCTGGAAGACGGCGCCACCGACCGCGGCCGCGCCCTGGAAATGCTGGAGTTCGACGGCCGCCGCCTGGGCCGGCGCTTCAAGGACCTGCGCCGCCCGCCGGAGGGCATGCTGCTGTTCGGCGGCATGATGGTGAACCGCGTCGATATCCAGCACTTCCTCAGTTTCCGCCGCTCTCCCCGCTCCCTCTGGCATTGTCTGAAACTGATGGCCCGCTACGGCCGGGACCGCCTCAGCCATGAGCGCGGCACCCGCCTGACCGTGGGCAACGCGATGATCGCGCGGCTGGCTACCACGGCCTTCGAAAAAGGCGTGCACCTCTGGTTGCGGAGCGCCGCCGAATCGCTGCTGGTCGAGGGTGGGCGGGTCGTCGGTGTGCGCGTAGAGAAGGATGGCCGGCACGTTGTCGTCCGCGCCCGCGGCGGGGTGGTCTGCGCCATGGGCGGCTTCTCTGCCGGTGAACTGGCCGCCCGCTTTCGTCCGGATACCGGCAGCGAACACCTGACCATGGCCCCCGCCGGCAACGACGGCGCCGCCCTGCGCCTGGGCGCCGACGTGAACGCTGCAACCGGAGCAGGCATGGCGGCCAACTTCTTCTGGGCCCCGGTATCGAAATTGCGCCGGCCGAACGGAGAAATGGAGCACTTCCCCCACCTGGTCACCGACCGCGCCAAGCCGGGAATCATTGCGGTGAACAGCGCTGGGCGGCGCTTCACCAACGAAGCCGACTCCTACCACAGCTTCGTCCAGGCCATGCACCGGGAAGGCATCGCCACCTGCTGGCTGATCTGTGACGCCGAGGCCATGGGCCGCTACGGCATGGGCCTGGCGCGGCCGAGCCCGGTGGACAACAGCGCCCTGATAAAAGCCGGCTACCTGTTCCGCGCCGACACGGCAGAAGGGCTGGCCCGCGCCATTGGCGTCGATCCGCAGGGCCTTGCGGCAACGCTGGAGCGCTACAACGAGGACGCCCGCGCCGGCGCGGATGGCCAGTTCGGCAAGGGCGCCACCACCTACAACCAGTCCCTGGGCGACCCGCACCACAAGCCCAATCCCTGCCTGGCGCCGCTGACCCGCGCCCCCTGGTACGCCGTGCGTGTACACACCGGGGACCTGGGCTCGGCTCGCGGCCTGGTCACCGACGCCACGGCCCGCGTGCTCGACCATCAGGGCAAGCCGGTTGCCGGCCTGTACGCCGCCGGCAACGACATGAACTCGATCATGGACGGCACCTATCCCGGCCCCGGCATCACCCTGGGCCCGGGCCTGACCTTCGGCTACCTCGCCGCCAGCCATGCCGCCGAACACCTGCAATCCAACGTCTGAGGCAACCGCCATGTATTACGAACTGCGCACCTACACCCTCAAGCCCACCAAAATGGCCGACTGGCTGGCCCTCTACCGCAGCCATTGCCTGGAACTGCAGACTGAGCACCTCGGCAAGCTGGTGGGCTTCTTCACCACCGAATTCGGCGGGGCCAACCAGGTGGTGCACATCTGGGCCTACGAGAGCCTCGACGACCGCATCGCACGCCGCACGAAGATGGCTGCCGACCCGCGATGGGCCGAGTTCGGCCGCCTCAACAAGGAGCTGGATGCCGTGGTGCATCTGGAGTCGCGCCTGATGCGCCCCACCGGCTTCTCCCCCCTGCAATGAACACGGCGAACGAACGCCGCTGCGATGTGCTGGTGATCGGTTCCGGCGCCTCGGGCCTGGCGGCGGCGGTCACTGCCGCCCATCAGGGTCTTGACGTGCTGGTGGCGGAAAAGACCGACCAGCTAGGCGGCACCAGCGCCTGGTCCGGAGGCTGGCTATGGATTCCGCGCAACCCGCTGGCCCGCGCGGAAGGCATCGAGGACAGCGAGCAGGCCGTCGAGACTTACCTCCGCGCCGAACTGGACGTCGATGCGCTGGATGAGCGCCAACGGGCCTTTCTCCATCACGGACCGGAGATGGTCGACTTCTTCCAGCGCCACACCCAGGTGCAGTTCCAATCCGGAAGCCGCATGCCGGACATGCACGAATCTCCCGGCGCCATACACGGAGGCCGCTCCCTCTGCGCCCTGCCCTACGACGGTCGACAACTCGGCCCCTGGCTCCACGCCCTGCGTCCACCGCTGGACCTGATCAGCCTGGGCGGCATGGGCATCGCCGCAGGCGCCGACCTTACGCACTTCCTCAATGCCAGCCACTCGCCGCGCTCAGCCCTCTATGTCGCGGGACGTCTGTTGCGGCATTGGCGTGATCGCCTGCTGCATGGCCGTGGCCTGCACCTGCTCAACGGCAATGCCCTGGTGGCGCGGCTGTTGCGCAGCGCCATCGACCTCGGTGTGAGCCTGGAAACCGGGGCAGCCGCCACACGCCTTCTGCAGGATGGCCAACGCATAGCAGGTGCAGAGCTGATGCAGGATGGCAGCTGCCTCAAGGTGCTCGCGCGCCAAGGCGTAGTGCTGGCGTGCGGTGGTTTCCCCCATGACCGCCCGCGCATTGCCAGGCTGTTCGGCCACGAGCACCTCTCTGCCGCACCGGACACCAATACCGGCGACGGCCTGCGATTGGGCGAGGCCGTGGGGGCGAAGGCCGTGGAAGACTTGTCGAGTCCGGCGGCCTGGGCACCGGTGTCACGCGTGCCCCGAGGCGATGGCCGCTTCAGCGGCTTCCCTCACCTGATGGAGCGAGCCAAACCGGGGTTCATTGCCGTGACACGCAACGGCCGGCGCTTCACCAACGAAGCCGACTCCTACCACGACTTCATGAATGCCTTGTTCCGCGCCACCCCGGCCGGTGAAGAACCCGTCGCCTGGCTGCTCTGCGACCACCGTGCACAACGCCGCTACGGCATCGGCTGGGCGCGCCCTTTCCCCTTTCAGACAGGCCGATACGTACGCAATGGCTACCTCAAGAAAGCCGCCAGTCTCACGGAACTGGCCCGTCTTTGCGGAATCGACGGGGAAGGCCTGCAAGCGACGGTGGCGGCGTTCAACGCCCACGCCGAACGCGGGACAGACCCGGATTTCCAGCGCGGCGCCTCGGCCTACAACCAGGCGCAGGGCGAACCCCTGCACGGACCGACCCCCTCGTTGGGCGCATTGGCCAAAGGACCTTTCTACGCAGTGAAACTGGTGCCCGGCAGCCTCGGCACCTTCGCCGGACTGCGCACCGATGCATCTGCACGGGCGCTGGATGACCGGGGCGAAGTCATTCCCGGCCTCTATGTGGTGGGCAACGATATGGCGAGCGTGATGGGCGGGCGCTACCCCAGCGGCGGAATCACCCTGGGGCCGGGCATGACCTTCGGCTACCTCGCCGGGCTGGAACTGGCCCGTCGGGCGATCACGCCTGCAGGAAGCGAAGGACAGACTCGCAGATCATCTCCTTGTGCCGCGCCTTGACCTGCTCGTCCACCAGATCGATCTGGAAGATCTCGCCGAAGGTGTTGCGGTTGGAGACGCGGTAGAAACAGAAGGAGCTGATCAGCAGGTGCAGGTCGAGTGCGTTCAGGCCCGGACGGAACAGACCCTCGACTTCACCGCGACGGAGGATATCGCCAAGCGCATCGAGGATGGTGGTGCTCATGGAGCGAATGGCCTTGGACTGCTTCACGTACTCGCCGTGGTGGATGTTCTCGATGCTGACGATGCGCACGAAATCCACGTTGCGGTCGTGGTGGTCGAAGGTGAATTCCACCAGGCGGCGGATCGCTTCACGGGGCTCCAGTTCGGCCAGGTGGAGCTTGCCTTCGGTCCTGCGGATATCGCCGTAGAGCTTTTCCAGCACTTCGACGTAGAGCTGCTCCTTGCTGCCGAAGTAGTAGTAGATCATCCGCTTGGAGGTGTGCATGCGCTCGGCAATGGCGTCCACGCGGGCGCCGGAAAGCCCCTGCTGGACGAATTCGGTGATGGCCGCCTGGAGGATGTTCTCACGGGTTTTTTCCGGGTTGTTCTTGCGCCCTTTGCGAGGGGCCTCTGCGGGCAGGTCTTGGACTTCGGCAGTTATTGTCATCTTGGGCTCACGGCCAGCGGAAACTGGATCGATTATGGGCTGGCCAGCGGCCGTAAGGAAGCCTGGCGCGGACTCGGCGCCAGGCTTCCACGCGGTCTACAGCTTGGCCTTGGCCAGGGCGCCACTGCGTGCCTTGGCCATGGCCGCCAGGCGCACCGCGACGTTGGCCGCGCCGTAGCCAGCGTAGCCGTTCTTGCGCTGGAGGATCTCGAAGAAGAAGCGCCCTTCGAAGGGCTCGGTATAGACGTGGAACAGCTCGCCGCCCTGGGCATCGCGGTCGTAGAGCACGTTGTAGTACGCCAGCTCGCTGAGGAACTCGTCGTCGAAATCGAAGCGCGCAGCCAGGTCGTCGTAGTAGTTCAGCGGGATATCCAGCAGCGGCACGCCGGCGTCCTTGGCGCGGCTCACCTCGGCGAAGATGTCCTCGCAGGAAAAGGCGATGTGGTGGGCGCCCGAGCCGCGGTAGCTGGACAGCGCGTGGGAGATGGCCGTATTGCGGTTCTCCGAGATGTTCAGCGGCAGGCGGATGCTGCTGCAGCGGCTGCGGATGGCGCGGCTCTTTACCAGGCCGTAGGGGTCCGGCAGCACCACTTCGTCGTCGGCCTCGAAATCCAGCACGCTCTTGTAGAACAGCACCCAGCTGTCCAGGCCATCGGCCGGCAGCGCCAGGGCCATGTGGTCGATTCGATCGAGCTGGCCGGTCTGCTCGGCGCCCGCATCGAGGACGAAGTCGCTGTCATAGATGGTCTGCCCGGCCTGGGCCTGCTCAACCAGATAGATGAGGCTGCCGTCCGGCGCCCGCACGGCGGGAATCTCGCGTTCGTTCGGGCCGACCAGGCCGCGATAGGGCTGACCCTTGAATTCCCGCGCACGTTCCAGGGCGCTGGCACTGTCCTTCACCCGCAACGCGGTGGCGCACAGCGACGGGCCATGGGCCTCGAAGTAGCCATGGGCGAACGAATAGGGCTCGGCGTTCAGCACGATATTGATATCGCCCTGACGCAGCAGGCTCACGTCCTTGGAGCGGTGCCTGCCAGCGCGGGCGAAGCCCAGGCGCTCCAGCCAGCCGGCCAGCTTGGCGCCCTGGTTCTCGTCCACGGCGAATTCGAGGAATTCCACGCCGTCATAGCGGCTGGCCGGCGGCGGTGCGAAGAGGATTTCCCGGTTGGCTGGGGGAGTGGCGTCCTTTTCCAGCAGCTTGCGGGTCTTCTCTTCGAGGTAGAGCAGGGACCGCAGGCCATCTGCGGCGTTGGCTCGCGGCGGCGCGGCGCGGAAGCCGTCGTTGAAGATTTCCAGGGACAGCGGCCCGGTGTAGCCGCTGCGGATGATGGGCGCGAGGAAGCCCGCCAAGTCGAACTCACCCTGGCCGGGGAAGCAGCGGAAATGCCGGCTCCACTCCAGCACGTCCATGGCCAGCACGGGGGCATCGGCCATCTGCACGAAGAAGATCTTGTCGCCGGGAATCTCGGCGATACCGCTCGGGTCGCCCTTGATCGACAGCGTGTGGAAGCTGTCCAGCAATACGCCCAGGGCCGGGTGGTCGGCCTGGCGAACCAGGTTCCAGACCTGTTGCCAACTGTTCACATGGCGACCCCAGGCCAGGGCCTCGTAGCCGATGCGCAGGCTCCGCGCGCCGGCGCGTTCGGCCAGCAGGCGCAGGTCGTCGACGAGGATTTCCTCATCGGGCAGGGAGTCCGGCTGGACGTTGCTGCACACCAGCACCAGGTCGGTACCCAGTTCCTGCATCAGGTCGAACTTGCGTTCGGCGCGGTCGAGGTTCTTCTGCAGGCGGTCGCGGCGGCAGCCTTCGAAGTCACGGAACGGCTGGAACAGGGTGATGGCGATGCCGAGGTCCGCGCACATCTGGCGGATTTCACGGGGGCTGCCGGCGTAGTAAAGGAGGTCGTTCTCGAAGATTTCGACGCCGTCGAAACCGGCGGCGGCGATGGCCTCGAGCTTTTCCGGCAGGGTACCGCTCAGGGAGACGGTGGCAATGGAACGCTGCATGCTTCAGCTCCTGGTGGGTGGGCGCGGCAGTTAGCTGTAGGGGCGAATGAATTCGCCCTTACAAGGAAACGCAAAAACCCTTGTTTTCGTAGCTGGATCGATTATTCGCGCGTAAAGTCAGCCCATCAATTCAATATGTACGAACCAGTTAGTTTTGTGTTCGATCAGCGCACAGAAGGCCGGTTATCGAATTGACGCTTTTTCGATCACTGCGCAACATGAACCCCATGTTGCAGGCAACCCACCGGGTGGCATCACTGCCCAGCCCAGTCACCCGGCAGGCCCTGCGATGGCAACCAAGTGTCACGACATAACAATTTCAAGAAACGGGTAACAGCTCATGCACATCACCAGCTACCTGATCGAAGCCCCCTCCTCCAGCCGGCATGCCACGGCCTCCAGATCGAGTGCGACCCAATAGTCGCCACTCTGAACTGACTCCCTGACACAACTCGGACGGCGATAACCGGCCAGCTCCCCACGAGCAGCGCCGCGCCAGCGTGCACAGGTTCCAGCAAGGCCCCATGCCTATGGAACGTGAGTCCGGCTACCTAACAAAAACAACGGAGACAACGATGGCTACCACCTCCAGCTCCCAAGCCAAGAAAGCAACTGCCAGCGGGTGGATAGGCTCCGCCCTGGAGTACTACGACTTCTTCATCTATGCCCAGGCGGCAGCCCTGATCTTCCCGCAGATATTTTTCCCCAACACCGATCCGAAGATGGCCATCATCGCCTCGCTGGCGACCTACGGCGTCGGCTACCTGGCCCGCCCGGTAGGCGCCTTCGTGCTGGGCCATTGGGGCGACACCCGCGGCCGCAAGAACGTGCTGCTGCTGTGCATGTTCCTGATGGGCCTCTCCACCATGGCCGTCGGCCTGCTGCCGACCTACCACGACATCGGCATGCTCGCTCCGGTGTTGCTGGTGCTGCTGCGCCTGGTACAGGGCTTCGCCGTGGCCGGCGAGATTTCCGGCGCCAGCTCGATGATCCTCGAACATGCGCCATTCGGGCGGCGTGGCTACTACGCCAGCTTCACCCTGCAGGGCGTACAGGCCGGTCAGGTGATGGCGGCTGCCGTGTTCCTGCCGCTGGCTTACTTCATGCCGAGCGAAGCCTTCAACGAGTGGGGCTGGCGGATTCCGTTCCTGCTGAGCGCCTTCGTTCTGGTGGCCGGCTTCATCATTCGTCGCGAGGTGCATGAGACTCCGGCCTTCGTCAATGAAGAGAACCAGCAGAAAGTCGCCAAGTCGCCGGTAACCGAAGCCTTCCGCAACAGCTGGAAGTGCATGGTACTGGTGATGTTCATGGCCCTGATGAACGTGATCCCGGTGGTGGCCACCATCTTCGGTGCCGCCTACGCCGTGCAGCCGGCCTACGGCATCGGCTTCGACAAGAGCGTCTACCTGTGGATTCCGGTGGTGGGCAACATCGTCGCCGTGCTGGTCATCCCCTTCGTCGGCAACCTCTCCGACAAGATCGGCCGTCGCCCGACCATGATCGCCGGTTGCCTGGGCTCGGGCCTCCTGGCCTTCGTCTACCTGTACGCCATCAGTATCCAGAACGTGTCACTGGCCTTCTGCACCTCCATCCTGATGTGGGGCATGGTCTACCAGGGCTACAACGCGGTGTTCCCGAGCTTCTACCCGGAGCTGTTCCAGACTCGCTACCGCGTCTCGGCCATGGCCATTGCGCAGAACATCGGCACCATGCTGACCGCCATGCTGCCGGCACTGTTCGCCGCCGTCGCCCCGCCCGGCTCGGACAATATCCCGGTGGTGATCGGCAGCCTGGCCTTCCTCATCACCTGCGTGTGCGCCCTGGCCGCCTACCTGGCTCCGGAAACCCACCGCCTGGCCATGGAAGACCTCGGCAACCCGAACGCCAAGCCAATGGACAAGACCCAGTACGAGTCCAGCCGCGAAAACAGCATGCGCGCCGTCAGCCACTGATCGCGCGAGCCCTGCCCCAAAGAAAAGGCCCCATGCGGGGCCTTTTCTCTTTCTGTCGCCCTGGCGCCGAGCGTTCATGAGGATGGCGATGGCGTTCGTTCGTCCCAGCATTGCCCGTCGCGCGCTGGTGAGCCTCGGCCTGATCGACCCGTGGGAGCGAATGTATTCGCGAAACGGCTGAGCACCGTGCCAGCCGACAACTGCCCTCGCCCCCGGCCCCCGCCCGGCACCCCAGCCTGACCGCGTTGCGCTCAGTCGCTCATCGGCACCGTAAGCGGTGCTTCCGAAAGGGTGCCTCTTCGCCCCAGAGGGCGAGGGGTGACTCTCGGTCCACCTCCGGCGCAGTCCTGTGGGGGCGATTTCAATCGCCAGGCAGGACGCAGCCCTGCCCTGTCGGAGCGAATTCATTCGCGAATTGCCTTCGCGGATGCAGCCGCGCCCACAAATGGCACGCAGCCCTCACCTCCCCCGCTGCATCCAGGCCGCACCAAGGCCGCTCAGGCAGATGATGGCGATGCCGGCCAGGCTGGTGGCATCCGGCGCGTGGGAAAAGATCAGGAAACCCAGCAGGCCGGCGAACACGATCTGGCAGTAACCGAATGGCGCCAGCAGGGCCGGCGCGGCAAGACGGAAAGCCTGGGTCAGCAGCAGGTGGGCGGTCATCCCGGCGCCGCCCAGGGCCAGCATCAGCAAGCCGTGGCCCAGGTTCGGCACCTGCCAGAAGAACGGCACCAGGGCGCTCATCGCCAGGGTGTTGCACAGGCCGGCGAAGAAGTTGCTGGTGGTGGGGCTGTCATGGGCCGCAACCTTGCGCGTGAGCAGCTGGTAGAAGCAGAAACCCAGGGCCGAACCGAAGGGAAACAGGATTGCCGGAGTGAACAGGTCGCCGCCGGGATGCACGACCACCAGTACGCCGACGAACCCCATCACCACCGCTGCCCATTGCCCCCTGGTGACCCTTTCCTTGAGTAGCGGCACCGAAAGCGCCGTCACCAGGACCGGAGCGAGGAAGTTGACCGCGGTGGCCTCCGCCAGGGGAATGTATTGCAGGCCGGCGGTGAACAGCAGGCTGGTGCTGAGCAGGCTCAAGGCCCGCAGCACCTGGAGCAACGGGCGCCGGGTGCGCAACACGCGCAGACCCGCATGGGGCAGGAAGATCCCGGCCATCAGTAGCGTGTGCACCAAGTAGCGCGCCCACACCACCATCACCACCGGATAAAGGCCGCCGAGGAACTTGGACAGGGCGTCGTGCCCGGCGAAGAGGAAGGTGGCCAACAGTACCAGCAGGATGCCCCGCAGCGGATGGTTGGTACCGGACTGCGGGGTACTGGCACTCATGGGGTACTCGAATGAAGAACGCGGCCCAGCCGGCCGCGCGAAGGGTGAAGTCTCAGAGGCGCTGGAGCAATGCCTGCGTCTTGTCCATGGCCAACTGCGCGCGCGTCCGGGCACTGACGCCCTGCTCCATCAGCTGGCGCGTGGGGATTTCCAGGCTCAGGGGAATGTTCGCCGGCAGCGTACGCAGCAGGCCGACGAGGTCACTGTCGCCATCGCCAGGGAAGCGCCGCTCATTGCGAGCCTGGCGCAGGATTTCCTCCATGTCGTCCGGACGCGGCCCGGCCACGTCGCAAAGCTGGGCGTAACGAAGGCGGGCCGGCGCGACCCGCGCCAGGTCGTCCAGGCACGACAGCGAACGGTTGAAGTGGAAGGCATCCACCAGCACGCCGCCATTCTTCCGCCCGGCGTTCTCCACGATGCGCACCGCCTGGGTGAGATTGCGGGCGTCGGTCCACGGCATGAATTCCAGGCTCGAATGGATGCCGAATTTCGCAGCCAGGTCGCAGAAGGCCGCGAAGTTATCGGTCAGACGCGCCTCGTCGGCGTCGTTGCCAGCCACCAGCACTTCAGTGGCACCGAACTCGGCACCGGCAGCGAGTACAGGCTCGAAGTCAGCCACACGGGTTTCCGCCTTCAGCCGCAGGATTTCGATGTCCAGCACCTTGACGCCGGTATCGCGCAGGCGTTCGAGGGTCTGCCGACGCAGCCCGGCATCGGCCACCAGCGGAAAGTGATGCTCCTCGGGCGTGGCTGGCACCAGGCGCAGCCCGACGTGGCTGTAGCCGGTGCTCGCAGCCACTTCCACCATTTCCGGCGGCGAAAGTTCGAGGACAGTAAGTGCGGCGAGGGAGAAAACGCGTTCAGTCATGATCTTCTCGGAATCCAGTTCCACAATTGGATTTGCAATATTTAGAACACAGTTCCAAATAATCTCAAGAAGAAAATTCGATCGACTCGACGAACGCGGGATTCGCGATGCAGTGGTGAAGGAGCGGGAATCTGCGGGCGCGATTTCAATTGCGAAGCAGGCCTGTCCCGTGGGGCGTCAGGTAGCGGCTATGCCGCCAATCGCGTATGAATTCGCATCCACAAGGCAGGTCGCGCGCAGAGAAAAACCTGGAGGCCCTCGCCTCTGATCAGACGAAGAATTCTGACGCCTGGCTGGCCGCCGACAGTTCCGCCACTGTTTCCAGCAGGAGCGGCGCCACTTCATGCATGCGCTCCACCGGCAGGCGTGCCGTCGGGCCGGCGACGCTGAGTACACCAATGGCCTTGTCGCTACGCGGATCGCGCACCACTGCAGCCAGGGCCGACATGCCCACCGACGAGCTTTCCACCACCCAGGCGTAACCGTGGGCGCGGGCCAGACGGAGGCGCTCCAGCAGTTCGATGTTGGAGCGTGGCGCATTGGGCCCGAAGTTGGCCGGGTCGCCCACCCCCTGGCGCTCTACCAGACTCAGCGCCTCAGCGTCGCTCAGGCTGGCCAGCCAGGCATGGCCGGAGGCGGTATAGAACAGCGGTGCATCGCGCCCCATATCAGGGTCGTAGCGCAGGCCGGAGCGCGCGCCCTGGGATTTGACGATCCAGGTCAGGCGATCCCCTTCGATCACCCCCAGGCGCACCAGCTCGCCAGTCTCCCCGGCCAGGCGATCGAGAATCGGCTGGACGATGTCGGCGCCGCTGCTGGCCAGGTAGCGGAACGCGATGGCCACCAGCCGCGTGGACAACTGGTAGCGGCTGTTTTCCTGGTTCTGGCGCACGTAGCCCAGGCGGATCAGCTCGGCCAGCATGCGGTGGGTAGCGCTCTTGGGAATGTTCAGCTCATCGGCCAGGGTCTGCATGGGCAGGCCGCGCGGGTCAGTGGTGAGGCGTTCGAGCAGGTTGAAGGCGCGTTCGATCTGGCTACCGGCCATGGGGGATAGGTCCTCCTGAGTGTGCGCCGATTCTAGAAGACAACACCCATCCTATGAAACCTGGAACTGCGGCAGCGCATTCATACAGATCGACATGACAAATGTACGGAATAGTTAGTTTTGGTTCGATAACCGAACAAAAGCGCTTCCAGCGGATTGAACGCGGGTCCTGCGGATTTCACTATCGGTTCCAGGCGCGAGGCGTTGCCGCAACCAGCCTGCGATCCCAGCGCCCCCTCGCCTTTTACCGACACAAATACAAGAAAGGTCGAAACGATGTTCCAGCCCCGCACCTCCAATGCCTTGCCGCCCATGCCCGGGCCACTCTTCGATTGCGCATCGCCGTTCGCCTCTGTTGCCCTGGTCCAGCTGGCCAGCGGCGAGCGCCTGGGGGACCGCCTGCAACGCGGTCTCGCAGGCCTGATCGGGCGTCGCAAAGTCCGCTGACGCTCCCCTAGATCCAACCCCGTCGTGCATTCGCGCAACCGTCGCGAAGGGGCTTTTGCGCACCCGAAAACAACAATCCAAGAGGCAAGAACGAGCATGAACGCCAGCCGCCGCCAGGCCCAAACCTTTGTCCCATGCATTCTTTCCGCAGCCGTAGCCCTGGCCGCCCTGCCCGCCCAGGCCGCCGACGAGCACGGCTTCGTCGAAGACGCCAGCGCCACGCTGAACCTGCGCAACTTCTACATCAATCGCAACTTCGTGAACCCGACCAACCCGCAGGGCAAGGCCGAGGAATGGACCCAGAACTTCATCCTCGATGCCCGCTCGGGCTTCACCGAAGGTCCGGTGGGCTTCGGCGTCGACATGCTCGGCCTGCTGTCGGTCAAGCTCGACGGCGGCAAGGGCACCAAGGGCACCCAGTTGCTGCCGGTGCATGACGATGGCCGCCCCGCCGACGACTTCGGCCGCCTGGCAGTGGCTGGCAAGATGCGCGTGTCGAAGACCGAGCTGAAGGTGGGCGAATGGATGCCGGTGCTGCCGATCCTGCGTTCCGACGACGGCCGCTCCCTGCCGCAGACCTTCCAGGGCGGCCAGGTGACCTCCCAGGAAATCGACGGCCTTACTCTCTACGGCGGCCAGTTCCGGCAGAACAGCCCCCGTAACGACGCAAGCATGGAAGACATGTCCATGAACGGCAAAGCGGCCTTCACTTCGGACCGCTTCAACTTCGCCGGCGGCGAATACGCCTTCAATGAGAAGCGCACCCTGGTCGGCCTGTGGTACGCCGAGCTGGAAGACATCTACCAGCAGCAGTACCTGCAGGTGGTGCACAGCCAGCCGGTCGGCGACTGGACCCTGGGCGCCAACCTCGGCTACTTCACCGGCAAGGAAGACGGCTCGGCGCTGGCCGGCGACCTGGACAACCGCACCTGGTCCGCGCTGCTGTCTGCCAAGTACGGCGGCAACACCTTCTACGTCGGCCTGCAGAAAGTCAGCGGCGACGACGCCTGGATGCGCGTCAACGGCACCAGCGGCGGCACCCTGGCCAACGACAGCTACAACTCCAGCTTCGACAACGCCGAGGAGAAGTCCTGGCAGGTCCGCCACGACTACAACTTCGCCGCCCTCGGCGTTCCCGGCCTGACCCTGATGAACCGCTACATCAGCGGCGAAGACGCCCACGTGGGCGGCGTGACCGACGGCAAGGAGTGGATCCGCGAAACCGAACTGGCCTATGTGGTCCAGTCCGGTGCCTTCAAGGCACTCAGCGTGAAGTGGCGAAATTCGAGCATCCGCCGCGACTTCAGCAATAACGAGTTCGACGAAAACCGTCTGATCATCAGCTATCCGCTGTCGATCCTCTGAACCTTTGGTAAGCGTGCCTTGACCACCTCGGCCCGCCTTCTGGCGGGCTTTTTTATGGCTGGCCAAAATGTCTCGCGAGGCATACCCCATTTCCGTTCGCTGACCGGCCACTTGCGTTCCCCTGGGCTTGGTCACGGCTAACGGCGCCCATAAAATACGGAACATGGTTCCAGTATTTAAGGATTCCCCGAAATGCCTGCCGAAAACCCAACACCGAACCACCTCGACTGCGACTTGCTGGTCATCGGCTCCGGCGCCGCGGGCCTGGCAGCAGCGGTGACCGCCGCCCACCAAGGGAAAAAGGTGATTCTGGTCGAGAAGGAACCGGTGTTCGGCGGTGCCACCGCCTGGTCCGGTGGCTGGATGTGGGTGCCGCGCAACCCGCTGGCCCGGCGCGCCGGGATCATTGAGGACATCGAGCAGCCGCGCACCTACCTGCGCAATGAACTGGGCGAGCACTTCCGCCCGGAGATGGTGGATGCCTTCCTCGAAGCCGGCCCGGAGATGGTCGCGTTCTTCGAGCAGCACACCGCGCTGCAATTCGTCGACGGCAACGGCATCCCCGACATGCATGGCGACACGCCCGGTGCGGCCACCGGCGGCCACCAGGTGATCGCGGCGCCCTACGACGCCCGTGAGGTAGGCGAACTGCTGCCGCGTCTGCGCAAGACCATGCGCGAAACCTCCTTCATGGGCATGCCGATTATGGCCGGCGCCGATCTGGCTGCCTTCCTCGGTATGACCCGCTCGCTGAAGGCGTTCGCCTATGTGACCCGGCGCTTCCTCACCCACCTCTATCACCTGGCTCGCCATGGCCGCGCCATGCACCTGGTGAACGGCGTGGCGCTGGTGGCACGTCTGGCCAAATCAGCCAATGACCTGGGTGTCCAACTGCTGGAGTCGGCACCGGCGCGCCGGCTGCTCATCGCGGAAGGCGCCGTTCGTGGCGCCGTGGTCGAACGGGATGGCCAGGAGATCGCCATCCACGCCCGCGCAGTGGTGCTGGCAGCCGGAGGATTCCCCAACGATCCGGTGCGGCGCAAGGCGCTGTTCCCCCACGATGCCAGCGGCCACGACAACCTCGCCCTGCCCCCAGTTTCCTGTTCCGGCGACGGCTTGCGCCTGGGCGAATCCGCCGGCGGCGTTGTAGCCGACGACCTGCGCTCGCCGGTGGCCTGGGCACCGGTTTCGAAGGTGCCCTACCGCAACGGCACCTTCGGCCACTTCCCCCATATCATCGATCGCGGCAAGCCCGGCATCATCGGCGTCCTGAAGAATGGCCGGCGCTTCGTCAACGAAGCCGGCGGCTACTACGACTACGTCGACGCGATGAACCGGGCCGTGCCGGAAGGCGAGGAAAGCTGTTCCTGGCTGGTCTGCGACCACCGCTTCCAGCGCCGTTATGGCCTGGGCTTCGCCCGCCCAGCACCCGTGCCGCTGTGGCCGCACCTGCGCAACGGCTACCTCAAGCGCGGCAGGACCCTGGTCGAACTGGCGCAGGCCTGCGGCATCGACCCGGCGGGCCTGACCACCACGGTCGCGGAGTTCAACCACCATGCCCGCCAGGGCCAGGATCCCGCGTTCGGCCGGGGCAGCACCCCCTTCAACCGACGTAGCGGTGACGCCCTCCACGACGGCCCCAATCCCTGCGTCGCCCCCATCGAACAGGCCCCCTTCTACGCCGTGAAAGTACAACCGGGCTGTTTCGGCACCTTCGCCGGCCTGCGCACCGACGGCCAGGCACGGGTGCTGGACGAGAACGCCCGGCCGATTCCCGGGCTCTATGCCGCTGGCACCGACATGGCCAGCGTGCTGGGCGGGTATTACCCGTCCGGAGGGATCAACCTGGGACCGGCCATGACCTTCGGCTACATCGCCGGCCGACATGCGGCAGGCACACCCCTTGATGCATAAGGAGCAGCACATGCGGAACCTGACCTCTCGCCACGGACTCGACATGCCCCAGCTCGGCCTGGGCACCTGGCCGATGAAGGGCGAGGAATGCACGCTCGCCGTACGCCAGGCGCTGGAACTGGGTTATCGCCACATCGACACCGCCCCCGCCTACGAGAACGAAGCCGCCGTGGGTGAGGCGTTGCGCCAGAGCGACGTGCCCCGTGAATCCATTCACCTGACCACCAAGGTCTGGTGGGACAAGCTGCAACCGGCCGCCATGCGCCAGTCGCTGGAAGACAGCCTGCGTGCCCTGGGTACCGAGCAGGTGGACCTGTTCATGATCCACTGGCCGACGAAGGACTGGGACCTGCCGCGCAGCATCGAAGCCCTGGTGGCCCTGCGCGATGAAGGCAAAGCGCGCTGCATTGGTGTCGCCAACTTCCCCCTCGGCCTGCTGCGCCGGGTAGCGGAGGAACTGGAAGCGCCGCTGTCGGCGATCCAGGTGGAGTACCACGTGCTGTTGGATCAGCGTGGTCTGCTCGATTACGCCCGTAGCAAAGGCCTGGCGCTGACCGCCTACACCCCGCTGGCTCGCGGCCAGGCCGCGGAGCAGGCGGCGATCCGGAAAATTGCCGAGAAACACGGCGTGCTTCCCAGCCAGGTTGCCCTGAAGTGGCTGTTGGATCAGGACGGTGTCGCTGCCATTCCGAAGGCTTCGAGCCGGGCGAATCAGCAAGCCAACCGGGATGCGCTCAAGGTGCAGCTCGATGATGAAGACCGCGCCCTGATCGCCGCGCTGCCGAAGGACCGCCGAGTGGTCAGCCCGGACTTCGCGCCGGCGTGGGATGCCTGATAGCGGACGATGTGGGGGCGGTTTCAATCTGAATGCAGGCCGAAGGCCGGCCCAATGGGGCAACTGCGTTGCCCCTGGCGAATGAATTCGCCCCCACAAGGCGGATGCCTGTTCCGATTCAAGGTCCAGCACCTAACCTGTGGGAGCGGTTTCAACCGCGATTCAGACCGAAGGTCTGCCAAGGGCCCAGCCCGCTTTCACGAATGAATTCGCTCCCACAAAGACCGCCACGATTGTCCCGTCCGGAATCGATGGCCCAACAAAAAACGCCGCCCGGATGCGTGGTCCGGGCAGCGTTCGGGTCTTGCGGCGGATCAGCCTTGCAGCGATTCCACCCCAAGCTCGTCCCACACGGCTTCGGCCAGGTGGAAAGTCGCGTTGGCCGCGGGGATGCCGCAGTAGATCGCGCTCTGCATGATCACTTCCTTGATCTCGTCACGCGTCACGCCGTTGTTCTTCGCGGCACGCAGGTGCAGCTTCAGTTCGCCCTCGCGGTTCATGCCGATGAGCATGGCGATGGTGACCAGGCTGCGGGTGTGGCGCGGCAGTCCCGGGCGGGTCCAGATGTCACCCCAGGCGTGGCGGGTGATCATTTCCTGGAACTCTTCGTTGAATGGCGTCAGGTTCTGCAGGCTGCGGTCCACATGGGCATCACCCAGCACCGCGCGGCGCACCTTCATGCCGGCCTCGTAGCGTTCTTTCTCGTCCATCGATACGTCCTCGAATCGGGATCGTAGGAGCGAGCTCTGCTCGCGAAAAGCGCGTTCGCGAGCAGAGCTCGCTCCTACATCAGTTGTCAGGCGGTCAGGAACGCCAGAACGCGCTGGCTGAAGGCATCGCCGGCCTGCACGTTGGACAGGTGCGCGGCCTGGAACTCCACCAGCTCGGCACCGGCGATGCGCTCTTGCATGAAGCGGCCGTGCTCGGTGGTGGTCACCGGGTCACCGCTACCGCAGACGATCAGGGTCGGGGCGCTGATGCCGCCAAGCTGCTCGCGGTAATCGGCGTCACGCACAGCGGCACAGTTGGCCGCGTACCCCTCGGGCGAGGTCTGCGCCAGCATGCCGACGATGGGCTCGACCTTGGCCGGCTCAGCCTCGGCGAACTCCGGGGTGAACCAGCGGGAGATCGAGGCATCGCGCAGGTCGCGCATGGCCTGGGCGCCGCCGGACAGCACGGTGTCGATGCGCGGGTTCCAGACCTCCGGGGCGCCGATCTTGGCGGCGGTGTTGCACAGCACCAGGCGCTCGATGCGCGCGGGAGCGTTGATCGCCAGCCACTGGCCGATCAGGCCGCCCATGGACAGGCCGCAAAAATACGCCTTCTCGATATCCAGGGCGTCCAGCAGGGCCAGCACGTCAGCGCCCAGTTGCGCGATGCTGTAGGGCCCTTCGCTGACCAGGGACTTGCCGTGGCCGCGCGTGTCGTAGCGCAGCACCTGGAAGTGCTGGGTGAAGGCGGGGATTTGCGCATCCCACATGTGCAGGTCGGTGCCCAGGGAGTTGGACAGCACCAGTACCGGCTTACCGGCCGGGCCTTCGAGAAGGTAGTTCAGGTCGCCATCGGCGAGTCGTACGGCAGGCATGGAAAACTCCTAGCGCGAAAAAAGCTTGTGTTCGGCAAGGGCCCGGTCCACCCAGCGGCGGGCCTGGCCAAGGTAATGGGCCGGATCGAGCAGGCGATCCAGCTCGGCGGCGGAAAGTTGTGCGCTGACTTCGGCATTGCCACCGAGTACGGCGTGCAGGTGGGTGCCTTCCTTCACCGCCTGGCGGCAGCACCGTTCCACCAGGTGATGGGCGGCGTCACGGCCGATGCGCTGGGCGAGCGCGATGCTCACCGCCTCGGCCAGCACCAGGCCCTGGGTCAGGTCGAGGTTGCGGCGCATGCGCGCGGCGTCCACTTCCAGGCCGGGCACCACCAGCAGTGCCTGCTGCAGGGCACCGGAAACCAGGCAGCAAAGCTCCGGCAGGGTTTCCCACTCGGCGTGCCACAGGCCGAGGCTGCGTTCGTGCTCCTGGGGCATGGCGGCGAACATGGTGGAGACCAGGCCCGGCGCACGGGTGGCAGCGCCGATCAGTACGGCGGCACTCACCGGATTGCGCTTGTGCGGCATGGTGGACGAGCCCCCCTTGCCGGGCGCGGAGGGTTCGAAGACTTCGCCCGCTTCGGTCTGCATCAGCAGGCTCAGGTCACGCCCCAGTTTGCCGAGGCTGCCGGCGATCAGGCCGAGCAGGCTGGCGAACTCCACCAGGCGATCACGCTGGGTGTGCCAGGGCTGCTCGGGCAAGTTGAGGTGCATTTCCCGGGCCAGGGCCTCGGCCACCGGCCAGGCCTGATCGCCCAGGGCGGCGAGGCTGCCGGACGCCCCGCCGAACTGCAGGCAGAACAGCCGCGGCTTGAGTTCAGCCAGGCGCTGGCGATGACGGGTCACGGCACCCAGCACGCCGGCCAGCTTCATGCCGAGGGTGACGGGCGTGGCCTGCTGCAGCCAGGTACGGCCAGCCAGCGGCGTATCGGCAAAGCGCTCAGCCTGGACCGCCAGGGCTTCGGCCAGGCCGGCCAGGTCCTGCTCCAGCAGTTCGGTGGCGGCACGCAACTGCAGCACCAGGCCGCTGTCCATGGCGTCCTGGCTGGTGGCGCCGAGGTGCACATAGCGTTCGGCCTCGCTGCTCTGCGCGGCAACGCGCTTGCCCAGGGCCTTCACCAGCGGAATGGCGGAGTTGCCGGCCGTGGCAATGGCGTGGGCCAGGGCGGCAAAGTCGTAGAGTTCGGCCTTGCAGGCTGCCTCGATGGGGGCGACGGCATCGGCGGGAATCAGACCCACGCTCGCTTCGGCGCGGGCCAGTGCCGCTTCGAAGTCCAGCATGCCCTGCACCCGGCCCTGGTCGGAAAACACCGAACGCATGGCAGGCTGGGTGAAATAGGCGTCGAAGAGTTGGTTGCTCGGGCTGTTCAAGCCAGTGCTCCGGAATTCGGGATGGTGTTTCGTTTTATAGCAGCCGGCCGCATGGAGCCAGCTTTTGCGCGGCATGGCCGGTGCGCACGGCGCCCCCTACGGTAGGGTGTGCCGTGCGCACCAGGAGCTGTCAGACCCGCTCGATGGCCAGCGCCAGGCCTTGGCCTACCCCCACGCACATGGTCGCGAGGCCAAGCTTGCCGCCGGATTTCTCCAGCTGGTGCAGCGCGGTCTGGACCAGGCGCGCGCCGCTGGCACCCAGTGGGTGCCCAAGGGCGATGGCGCCGCCGTTGGGGTTGACCTTGTCGCTGTCGTCGGCGATGCCGAGTTCACGCATCACGGCCAGGCCCTGTGCGGCGAAAGCTTCGTTCAGCTCGATCACGTCGAAGTCGCCGATGGCGAGGTTCAGGCGTTCCATCAGTTTGCGAACTGCCGGCACCGGGCCGATGCCCATCACGCGCGGGGCAACGCCGGCGCTGGCCATGCCGAGCACTTTCGCGCGCGGGGTCAGGCCGTGTTTCTTCACCGCCTCGGCGGACGCCAGGATCAGCGCCACGGCACCGTCGTTCACGCCCGAAGCGTTGCCGGCAGTAACGGTCTTGCCTTCCTCGTTGACCGGCTTCAGCTTGGCCAGGGCTTCGAGGGTGGTGTCGGGACGCAGGTGCTCGTCCTGGTCGACCACGGTCTCACCCTTCTTGCCCTTGATCACCACCGGGACGATTTCCTCGGCGAAGAAACCTTCAGCCTGGGCGCGACCGGCACGTTGCTGGCTGCGCAGGGAGAACAGGTCCTGGTCCTCGCGGGAAACCTTGTAGTCGTCGGCCACGTTGTCCGCGGTCTGCGGCATGGCATCGACGCCGTACTGTGCCTTCATCAGCGGGTTGATGAAGCGCCAGCCGATGGTGGTGTCTTCGATCTTCTGGGTACGGCCGAAAGCGCTGTCGGACTTGCCCATCACATAGGGCGCCCGGGACATGGACTCCACGCCGCCGGCAATCGCCATTTCCATTTCGCCCGAGGCGATGGCGCGGAAGGCGGTGCCCACCGCGTCCATGCCCGAGGCGCACAGGCGGTTCAGGGTCACGCCGGGAATGCTGTCCGGCAGGCCGGCCAGGAGCAGCGCCATGCGTGCGACGTTGCGGTTGTCCTCGCCGGCCTGGTTGGCGCAGCCGAGGAACACTTCATCGAGCAGGTCCCATTTGACCTGGGGATTGCGCTCCACCAGGGCCTTGATCGGAATGGCGGCCAGGTCGTCGGCGCGAACTGGCGCCAGGGAACCGCCGAAGCGGCCGATGGGCGTGCGGATCGCGTCGCAGATATAGACCTCGCGGCTCATTCCTCACCCCCTTGCTGGCCATGGGCGGCGGCAGTGCGGGCCTCGAGGGCACGCAGCGCGGTCAGTTCGGTTTCGTTCGGCGCTGCGGTTTCGCCGACTTCAGCGGCAAAGCGAATGGCCCAGCCGGTGTTCTCGATCACCTGCTCGCGGGTCACGCCCGGGTGCAGCGAGGTCACGATGAATTCGTTGGTACCGGCTTCCGGTTCCATGATGCAGAGATCGGTGATCAGCGCCACCGGGCCTTTGCCAGGCAGGCCGAGCTGCTTGCGATGGTCGCCGCCTTCGCCGTGGCCGACGGAGGTGATGAAGGCCAGCTTGTCGACGAAGGTTCGGTGGGACTGCTTGAGGATGATCAGCACTTCCTTGGCGGAACCGGCGATCTCCGGGGCACCGCCTGCACCAGGCAAACGTACCTTCGGGCTGTTGTAGTCGCCGATCACGGTGGTGTTGATGTTGCCGAAGCGATCCACCTGGGCGGCGCCGAGGAAGCCGACGTCGATACGGCCGCCCTGCAGCCAGTAGCGGAAGATTTCGCCGGTGGGCACCACGGTGTCCGCAGTCTCGGCCAGCTCGCCGTCGCCAATGGACAGCGGCAGCACGCTCGGCTTGGCACCGATGGGGCCGGACTCATAGATCAGCACCACGTCCGGGGACGAGGTCAGGCGCGCCAGGTTGGCGGCCTTGGACGGCAAGCCGATGCCGACGAAGCAGACGGCACCATTGTTCAGGCGGCGGGCAGCCGCCACGGTCATCATTTCATTGGTGGTATAGGCGCTCATCACTTGGCCTCCGCAATCTTGGCTTGGAACTCGCTGAAATCCCTGGTGCCGCGGATGTACTCATCGATCCAGGCAGTGAAGGTTTCGCGGTTGCGGGCGATCGGGTCCCAGGCCTGGTAGAAGCGGTTGTCGCGTTCGTAGTAGCCATGGGCGTAGGACGGATGGGCGCCACCGGGGACGTGGCAAACAGCGGTCAGGGCCCAGGTGGGCAGGACGCAGGCGTTCATCGGTGCGTTGAGGTCGTCGACGATTTCTTCGACGGTGACGATGCAGCGCTTGGCTGCCAGGGCCGCTTCCTTCTGCACGCCGAGGATGCCCCAGAGCAGCACGTTGCCCTTGCGGTCGGCCTTCTGCGCGTGGATCACGGTGACGTCCGGGCGGACCGAGGGCACGGCAGCCAGTTGCTCACCGGTGAACGGGCACTGGATGAACTTGATGTTCGGGTTGACCTTCGGCAGGTCGGAACCGGCGTAGGCGCGCAGCACGGCGAACGGCAGGCCGGATGCACCGGCTACATAGGAATTGGCCAGGTCGGCATGGCTGTGCTCGTCGATTTCCAGGGCATTCGGCCACTGCTTCTCCACGGCGTCGCGCAGGCGGTGCAGCGAACCCACGCCGGGGTTGCCACCCCAGGAGAAGGTCAGCTTGCGGGTGCAGCCGGCGCCGATCAGCAGGTCATAAACCAGGTCGGGCGTCATGCGTACCACGTGCAGGTCTTTCTTGCCCTGGCGGATGATTTCGTGGGAAGCGGCAGTAGGAATCAGGTGGGTGAAGCCCTCGAGGGCTACTTTGTCGCCGTCGTTGATGAAACGCTCGACGGCTTCGCGGAGGGAAATGATTTCAGCCATGGTCGATCTCGTGTTGTTATCCAGGGCGATTGGGGCGCCGGGTGAGCAAAAAGTACTCCCCGGCCCCACCCCGGACAATCCGATAATCGACTATTCGTGCGTTTATCGAACAGATGTGTATCCTGCTACCGAATCCGCTCCGGGCCGCATCGGCCTCAGCCGTCGAAGGCTTTCTGCAAGGCCGCGATATCCAGCTTCTTCATCTGCATCATCGCCGCGAAGGCACGCTGGGACGGCGCCGACAGCGAGTCCTCGAGCATTTCCAGCATGGCGATGGGCACCACCTGCCAGGACAGCCCGTAGCGGTCCTTGAGCCAGCCGCACTGCTGGGCATTCGGGTCGCCACCGGCGGAAAGCCGGTCCCAGTAGTAGTCCAGTTCTTCCTGGTCGTCACAGTGGATCTGGAAGGACAAGGCCTCGTTGAATTTGAACACCGGTCCGCCGTTGAGCGCGGTGAAACGCTGGCCGTCCAGCTCGAAGTCCACGGTGAGCACCGATCCCGGGGGCCGGCCATGGACGTCGCGGCCCGCCTCGCCGTAGCGACTCATGGCCGTGATCTTCGAATTGGGGAAGATGCCGACGTAGAAGTTGGCGGCAGCCTCCGCCTGATCGTCGAACCAAAGGCACGGGACGATGGTGTGAATCCGCTTGCTCATGGTGCACCTCCTGGCAGGTGGAATGACGATAGCCAATCATCCTCTGGTCGATTGGTGCCCCGACAAATCGACATGGCTCGATGAATTCCCGTAGGAGCCAGCTTGCTGGCGAAACAATGCCTTTCGCTGGCAAGCCAGCTCCTACAGATGCATCTCCTCAACCAGCACCTTCACCAGTTCCGCCGCGGGCATCTCCCGCGCCAGCGGCGCGCCCTGCCCCGCCCATTGCACGGCGAAGTCGTTGCAGCCCTTGGCGCTGGCGGCGGCGTGCAGGGCCTTGGCGGCATCGTAGGTATTCGGGTAGTCCGGCAGGGCCGGGGCATCGGCAGTGTCGAGATCGGTCCAGAGGCGATTGACCATGCCACGGGCGGCGCGGCCGGAAATGGCGGCGGTGATGCGCGTCTGGTGGGCACGCTCGCCTTTCAGGGCCGCGCGATAGGCGGCGTTGGCGGCGGATTCTGGGCACGGCACGAAAGCGGTACCCAGTTGCGCGCCCTGGGCACCCAGCGCCAGTACGGCACGGATGCCCTGCCCGTCCATGATGCCGCCGGCGGCGATCACCGGCAGGCGGCAGTTGCGGGCGATCAGCCTCACCAGCGCCAGGGTGCCGATGCCAGCGTCGCCTTTCTCGGGCTCGAACACGCCACGATGGCCACCGGCCTCGATGCCCTGGGCCACGATGGCATCGACCCCCGCAGCCTCCACCAGGCGGGCCTCTTCCAGGCTCGTGGCGCTGGCCAGCAGGACGATACCGGCTGCCTTGAGCGCATCGATCCAGTCGCGGGAAGGCAGGCCGAAATGAAAGCTGACGACGGCCGGACGCTCATCAAGCAGCATCTGCACCATCTCCGGGTCGGCCAGGAAGCTCTTGTAGATCTCGCGAATGCTGGCCGGCGGCTCGGCACCGAACTCGGCGAACAGCGGTCGCAAGTGTTCCAGCCAGGTGGCCTCACGCTCGGCGTCAGCCAAAGCCGGGCGATGGCAGAACAGGTTGACGTTGAAGGGGCGGCTGGTCAGGGCTCGGGTTTCCGCCAGCATGGCGCGGGCCTGGGCCGGAGTGCTGGCACCGATGCCGATGGAGCCCAGGGCGCCGGCATTGGACACGGCAGCCGCGAGGGCCGGGGTGGAAACACCCACCATGGGGGCCTGGATGATGGGGTGTTCGATGCCGAGCAATTGGGTGATGGACATGACGCAGCAACTCCGTTGTACGTGAAATCCTGGCCAATCTATCTCAAATAGAGAATAATTTTAAGCATTCATTCTCTATTTGAGATCATTAGCCATGGATCTATCCAGCCTGGAGATATTCCGCGCCGTGGCCCTGGAGCACAGCGTGACCCGTGCGGCCCAGCGCCTGCAGCGGGCGCAGTCCAACGTCACCACGCGGATCCGCCAGCTCGAGGACGAGTTGGGGACGCCTCTCTTCCTCCGGGACGGCAAACGCATGACCCTGACCGATCGCGGCCAGGCCTTCCTCGACTACAGCGAGCGACTGCTGGCCCTGGCGGACGAAGCGCGCCAGGCCATGCACCCGCAACAACCCGGCGGCCGCCTGCGCCTGGGCAGCATGGAAAGCACCGCCGCCAGTCGCCTGCCCGGCCCGCTCTCGCGCTTTCACGGCCAGTGCCCGGAGGTGGAACTGGAGGTGAGCACCGGCACCAGCCAGGCGCTGCTGGAAGGCGTGCTCGCCCGCCGCCTGGATTGCGCCCTGGTGGCTTGGCCGGAGGACAAGGGGCCCTGGCAAGAGGAAGTCGCCAGCCTCGGACTGGAGGCCCTGCCGGTGTTCGAGGAGGAGCTGCTGCTGGTACTGCCTGCCGGTCACCCGCCCGTGGACGGCCCTGCCGATGTCCGGGTCAACGGCCTGGCAGGCTTCGCCGAGGGCTGCACCTACCGGCAGATCGCCGAGAACTGGTTGTCCGCCGATGGGCGCCCGCAGCCGAAGGTGCAGCAGGTGGGCTCCTACCACGCCATCCTCGCTTGCGTGGCGGCCGGCTCCAGTGTCGGCATCCTGCCGCGCTCGGTACTGGAATTGCAGCGCGAGCCATCCCGCCTCCGCCAATTGCCGCTGATGCAGGTCCCTACCCTGCTGGTCTGGCGCCAAGGCTACGCAACCGCCTCCTTCGAGGCGTTCCGCGAGGTACTGCGCAACGCCGGCTGATGCTCGATGGCGGGTTACCCGGCCTGCCATTCCACCGGCTCACCGCTGTTGGCCCAGCCCTCGTGGCGTGGCAGGCCATCGTCCGGCAGGGTCAGCAATGGGTGCTTGGAGCGCACGAACACATAGCGATCCGGCTTGCCGCCGGCATCGCACTCGCGGTCCAGGGTCGGGACGTGGACCAGCTCGAAATCCGGGAAGCTGTCCACGTGCAGGTACATGTGGCAACCGCATTCCGAGCAGAAATAGCGATGACAGGTGGACTTGGAATGGAAGCACTTGAGCTTGCCGGCATTGGCGGTGATCTTGAAGGCATTTCGGTCCACTACCGCGATGATCGCCATGGCGCCGCCGCAGGTGTCAGTGCAATCGGTGCACAGGCAGTAATGCACTTCCGCAGGTCGGGCGCTGTATTCGTAGCGCACCGGGTTGTCGTCGCACCGGCAGCCGCCGACCGCCTTGAATGACTCGGTCATGACCGTTCTCCCATCGAAGTTGAACCTGACGCCCGCGCCGGAGCGTGCCGGCATGCACCGGCGAGGGCCTGGTTCGTGGATGTGGGAAGAACGCCGGGAAACCGCCCCGGAGCGGGCCTTTGGCCGCGCAGGTACGGATCAGGTGTACCTCACCGCTGCATTGTTCAGATTAGTTCAGAGCCTGCCGTGCAGCGCCTTCTCGAAGATGCGGCTGTAGGTTTGCGCGTCGTACGGCACCGGGTTGGTGCCCGCCGAGGGATCGACTTCCGCCATCCGCCCGACCTGTTCGATACGCGCGTCATCGATGCCGATTTCCCCGAGGCTATGGGGAATATCCAGCTCGCTGCGCAGGTTCACCACCCAGTCGAGCACGCCAGCGAAACCCGCCTTGGACAGCCCGAGGTAACGGGCCAGACGAGCCATGGGGCCTTCGATGTGGGCGCGGTTGGCCTGCAGCACGTAAGGCATCAGCACCGCATTCAGCAGGCCGTGGTGGGCGTCATAGAGTGCGCCGAGGGGATGGGCCAGGGCATGCATGGCGCCGAGACCGCGCTGGAATGCGGTGGCGCCCATGCTGGAAGCCACCAGCATCTGCAGCCGGGCTTCCACGTCGCTGCCCTTGGCGGTGGCCCGTGGCAGGTAGTCCTTGACCAGGCGCATGCCCTCCAGGGCGATGCCCTCGGCCATCGGGTGGTAAAGCGGCGAGCAGTAGGCTTCCAGGCTATGGGACAGGGCATCCATGCCGGTCGCGGCGGTGATTTTCGGCGGCAGCCCGACGGTGAGTTCCGGGTCGAGGATGACGATGGCCGGCAGCATGCGGGCGTGGAAGATGATGCGTTTGACGTGTGCCTGGTCGTCGGTGATGACCGCCGCGCGCCCCACTTCGGAACCGGTGCCCGCGGTGGTGGGAACGGCGACTACCGGCGCCATGCCCGCCACGTTGACCCGCGAGGCGTTGTCACCGACATCTTCGAAGTCCCACAGCGGACGGTCCTGCCCCACCATCAGCGCGATGGCCTTGCCGGCGTCCAGTGCCGAGCCGCCACCGTAGGCGATCACGCCGTCGTGCCCGCCGGCCTTGAAGGCCGCCACGCCATCCATCACGTTCGGCCCGGTGGGGTTGCCCTTGATCTGATGGAAGAGTCCGGCCTTGAGCCCCGAATCGCGGCATTGGCGCAGGGCCGCGTCGATCATTGGCATCGCGGCAAGGCCCGGGTCGGTGACCAGTAGCGGTGCGCGCATGCCCAGTTCGCGGCAAGCCGCGTCCAGATCGGCGATGCGGCCGGCGCCGACGCGCACCGAGGTCGGGTAGTTCCAGTTCATGCGGAAGTGGCTCAGGTCCATGGCGCGCCTCACAGGCTGGTCTTGAAGTGGAAGGACTTGGGCCGGGTCAGGTGCTCGTAGCCCACCCGCGACAGGGTGCAACCCCGCCCGGATTGCTTGACGCCGGTCCAGGCCAGTGCAGGGTCCAGGTAATCGCAGCGGTTGAGGAACACTGTGCCCGCCTCTACCCGGTCGGCCAGCGCCAGGGCAACGGCTTCATCCTGGCTGAAGATGGCGGCAGTCAATCCGTAGGGACTGTCGTTCATCAAGGCCAGCGCCTCTTCGTCGTCGCGCACCTTCTGGATGCCCACCACCGGGCCGAAGGATTCCTCGCTCATCACCCGCATGCCGTGGTGGACACCGGTCAGCACCTGCGGCGCCAGGTAGGCGCTGCCGGGCTCGTCCCGCGCGAAAGCGGTCGGGTCCAGATGGGCCCTGGCGCCCTGCCCCACGGCTTCGCGGATCTGCGCCCGGACGAACTCCGCCGCTTCCGCCCGGACCAGCGGCCCCAGAGTGGTTTCCGGATCGTCGGAACGCCCGAGGCGATACTGGCCCACCAGCGCCACCGCTTGCTCGACGAAGTCGTCGAAGAGATCGGCATGCACGTAGATGCGTTCGATACCGCAGCAGGACTGGCCGGAATTGAAGAACGCACCGTCGATGGCCGTCTCCACAGCGTGCGCGAGGTTGGCGTCGGCCCGCACGTAGGCCGGGTCCTTGCCACCCAGCTCCAGCCCGGTGCTGATGAAGCGTCCGGCAGCGGCCCGCTCGACCATGGCGCCGCCCGCCACCGAGCCGGTGAAGGCGACATGGCGAACCGGCTCGGCCTGGATCAGTTGCTCGGTGTCGCCGTGAGTCAGGTGCAGGTACTGCAGCACACCGGCAGGCAGGCCCGCCTCGGCGAAGGCTTCGACCATGCGCTCGGCGCAGAGCGGCGTCTGGGCGGAATGCTTGAGCAGCACGCAGTTGCCCGCCAGCAGCGCCGGCACCACGGCGTTCACGGCAGTCAGGTAGGGGTAGTTCCAGGGCGCGATGACCAGCGCCAGCCCGAGGGGTTCGCGGCGGATCATTCGGGTGAAGCCAGGTTTGTCCGGCAGGCGGATATCAGCCAGGGCGTCTTCGGCGATGTCGGCCATCCAGGTGGCGCGTTCGACGAAGCCGCGAATCTCACCCGGCGCATAGCGGATCGGCCGCCCCATCATCCAGCAGAGCTCTTCCGCCAGTTGCGCCTCGCGGGCGGCGAAGGCGGCTATCGCGCGGCGGGTGATGGCCACACGCTCGGCAACCGGGACGCCCTTCCACTTCCCGCGCGCGGCTTCGGCCCGCTCCAGTGCGGCGGCGATCTCCACTGACGAGGTCCAGGGCCGTTCGACGTAGACAGAGCCATCGATGGGTGAAAAGGTCTGCAACAGCTTGCTCATGGAGCGATCCCCCTGGATTGTCTGCCTTCATTCAGCCTGGCCAGCGCGCCTACTGGCCGAAGACTTCCTTGAACAGCGCCTGCATGTCGGCCCATGAATTTTCATCGGCCACCTTGCTGTAGCCCAGGTCCGGCCCCTTCTCGCTGCCGTGGCCGGCATGGCTCAGGCGATCGGCGTCCGGATTGCTGAAACTGTGCTTGGCCTTGGGCTGGATCACGACCCGGTAATCCGCCTGGGCCTTGTCGAACTCGTCCTTGAAGGTGTTGACCGACGCCATGGGCACCAGGGTGTCCTGCTCGCCATGCTCCACCAGCACCTTGGCCTTGACCGCGCCCGGCTTGGCCGCCGAGGTAGCGGCCAGCACGCCGTGGAAGCTGACGACCGCAGCCAGGGGCACGCCTTCGCGGGCCATGTCGAGCACCACCTTGCCGCCAAAGCAGTAGCCGATGGCGGCAAGCTTGTCGGGATCGGTCTGGGGCTGGGCCTTCAGCAGATCGAGGCCGGCGAGGAAGCGGGCCTTGGCCGCCGGCGCACTGGCCAGAGCCGCCTGCATGAACGCCTGGGCATCGGCCGGGTGCTCGGTGTTCTTGCCGTCGCCGTACATGTCGATGGCCAGGGCGCTGTAGCCAAGGGCGGCGAGGTCGCGGGCGCGGCGCTTGCTGTAGTCGTTGAGGCCCCACCACTCGTGGACCACTATCACCCCCGGACGCTTGCCGGTGATGGCGTCGTCGTAGGCGTAGTAACCGATCAGGGACGTGCCGTCCGGGGCCTTGTAGGGGATTTCACTGGTCTTGATTTCAGCCTGGACGAGGCTGGCGCCGAGGAGCAGCGCCAGCAACAGGGCGATTCTGGACATGCAGCTTTCCTCCAACCGGAAGTGAGAAGAACGACTGCATCCAGTGTCGCGCGTTTGCCGGATTTCGCCAGCGATCCCTGCGAAGATCCGTGCTGAACGTCAATTGTGGAGGCGATTTCAATCACCATGCGGACCGCAGGCTCGTCTATCCACACCTCAAGCCGCGCTGCCCTTGGCAAATGAACTCGCCCCCACAGGAAACGCGCCCCAGGGGTTCGCCTCAGTCCCGGTCGAGCAGGTGGAAGCGCGGCAGCGAGAGCCGCCAGTGGATGGCCGCCAGGCGGATCAGCAGCACCACCAGCATCGCCGCCGCAGTGACCAGCCACCCGGGCAGCGCCACCTCGCGCAAGGCCAGGAAGACCAGGGAACCGGCGATGCAGGCGATGGCGTAGATCTCCTTCTGGAAGATCAGCGGCACCTCGTTGCAGATGATGTCGCGCAATACGCCACCCCCCACGCCAGTGATCACCCCCATGATTACCGCCGTGCCCGGCTGCAGGTTGTGCTGCAGGGCGACTTCGGTGCCGTAGACGGTGAACACCGCCAGGCCGAAGGCGTCCGCCAGCAGCAGGCCGGTTTCGTTGATCGGCCGGGTCAGGCGAACCCAGATCACCGTGCCCACGGCAGCCAGGGAGGCGACCAGGATGTAGGTGTCGTCACGGATCCAGCTCACCGGGTGGTTGCCGAGGATGACATCACGCAGCGTGCCGCCGCCCAGGGCAGTGATGATGGCGATCACCAGCACGCCGAACAGGTCCATGGATTTGCGCCCCGCCATCAGGGCCCCCGTGATGGCGAAGACCGCTACGCCGAACAAGTCCGAGAGGTAGAAGAGTTTCTCCATTCGAGATCAGGCACCCACCGGGGTGCGCATGGTCACGAACTCTTCGGCGGCGGTGGGATGCACGCCGATGGTGTCGTCGAAAATGCGCTTGGTAGCACCGGCCTTGAGCGCGACGGCCAGCCCCTGGACGATTTCGCCGGCATCCGGCCCGACCATGTGGCAGCCGAGGACGCGATCGGTTTCGGCGTCCACCACCAGCTTCATCAGGGTGCGCTCCTGGTTCTCGGTCAGGGTCAGTTTCATGGGCCGGAAGCGGCTCTCGAAAATCTTCACCTTATGCCCGTTGGCGCGCGCTTGCTGCTCGGTCAGGCCAACCGTGCCGATGTTGGGCAGGCTGAACACGGCGGTGGGAATGTGCTGATAGTCCACCGGACGATATTCCTCGGGCTTGAACAGGCGGCGGGCCACGGCCATGCCTTCGGCCAGGGCGACCGGCGTGAGCTGCACGCGGCCGATCACATCGCCCAGGGCAAGGATGGACGGTTCGGTGGTCTGGAACTGCTCGTCCACCTTGATGAAGCCGCGCTCGTCCAGCTCGACGCCGGTGGTTTCCAGGCCCAGGCCATCGAGCATCGGGCGGCGTCCGGTGGCGTAGAACACGCAGTCGGTTTCCAGGTGGCGGCCATCCCGCAAGGTGGCCAGCAGGCTGCCGTCGGGCTGTTTCTCGATGCTGGCGATATCGGCGTTGAATTGCAGGTTCATACCCTTCTTGCCCAGCTCGTCGCGCAGGTGCGTGCGCACGGCGTCGTCGAAGCCGCGCAGGAACAGCTCGCGACGATAGAGCAGCGTGGTCTGGGCGCCCATGCCGTGGAAGATGGAAGCGAATTCGACGGCGATGTAGCCGCCGCCCACCACCAGCACGCGCTTGGGCAATTGTTCGAGGAAAAAGGCTTCGTTGGAGCTGATGGCGAACTCGCGCCCGGGAATGTCGGGGATCTGCGGCCAGCCGCCCGTGGCGATGAGAATGTTCCTGGCGCTGCAACGCTGGCCGGCGACTTCCACGGTGTGCGGGTCCACCAGCCGTGCGTGGCCTTCCAGCAGGGTGACGCCGCTGTTGACCAGCAGGTTGCGGTAGATGCCGTTGAGGCGGTGGATTTCGCGGTTCTTGTTGGCGATCAGGGTGGGCCAGTCGAAGCCGGCTTCATCGAGGCTCCAGCCGAATCCCTTGGCCTGCTCGAAGTCTTCGGCGAAGTGGGCGCCGTAGACCAGCAGCTTCTTCGGCACGCAGCCGACGTTGACGCAGGTGCCGCCCAGGTAGCGGCTCTCGGCGACGGCCACGCGGGCTCCGAAGCCGGCCGCAAAGCGCGCCGCACGCACACCGCCGGAACCGGCACCTATGACGAAGAGGTCGAAGTCGTAAGCCATGGCAAGTCTCCAGAAATCAAGCCGCCAGCATACCGGAAGATCTGTCTCTGACCAGTTGCCGGGCCTATTCTTGAGGCATCGAGAAGGAGATTCCCATGCGCCCCACCCTCACCCATGTGGCCCTTCATGTACCGGAGCTCGAGCCCTGCATCCGCTTCTATGCGGACTTCTGCGGGATGCGCGTCATCCACGAGCGTGCCGCCAAGGGTTCGAAGATCGTGTGGATGGCCGAACCCGGCAAGGAACACCAGTTCATCTTCGTGATCATGCCCGGAGGCCACGACCGCCACCTCGCCGCCGACGACTACAGCCACTTCGGCTTCGCCGTTGACAGCCGCGAACGGGTCGACGCCATCGCCGCCCAGGCCGAGGCGGTGGGTTGCCTGATCTGGCCACCCCGGGATGAACCCTATCCCGTGGGCTACTACTGTGGCCTGCGCGACCCGGCAGGCAACTATGTGGAATTCAGCTATGGCCAGCCGCTGGGGCCGGGGCCGGGGTCGGAGGCGATGCCGATCCCGTAGCGCGGGGTGTCATTCCCTTGCAGGAGCGAATTTATTCGCGAAGGACAGCGGAGCTGTCCCGATTGATGCAACCGTCGGTCTGCATTCGCGAGTGAATTCGCTCCCACATAGCCTCCACATGACTTCTCTGCCGCCGACAAAAAGGCCGCCCGAAGGCGGCCTTTCCACTGGCGTGGCCCGATCAGTAGGCCTTGCCGGTCTTGTACAGGTTCTCGAAGCAGTAGTTGGTCGCTTCGATGTAGCCTTCCGCGCCACCGCAGTCAAAACGCTTGCCCTTGAACTTGTAGGCCAGCACGCAGCCGTCCTGGGCCTGCTTCATCAGGGCGTCGGTGATCTGGATTTCGCCGCCTTTGCCCGGCTCGGTCTGTTCGATCAGGTCGAAGATGTCCGGAGTCAGGATGTAACGACCGATGATCGCCAGGTTGGACGGGGCGTCTTCCGGCTTCGGCTTTTCCACCATGCTGTTCACGCGGAAGATGTCGTCGCGGATCATCTCGCCGGCGATCACGCCGTACTTGGAGGTTTCTTCGCGCGGTACTTCCTGAATGGCGACGATGGAGCAGCGGAACTGGTTGTACAGCTTGACCATCTGGGTCAGCACGCCGTCACCTTCCAGGTTCAGGCACAGGTCGTCCGCCAGGACCACGGCAAAGGGCTCGTCGCCGATCAGCGGGCGACCGCTGAGGATGGCGTGGCCCAGGCCCTTCATTTCCACCTGACGGGTGTAGGAGAAGCTGCACTCGTCGATCAGGCGACGGATGCCGACCAGGTATTTCTCCTTGTCGGTGCCCTTGATCTGGTGCTCCAGCTCGTAGCTGATGTCGAAATGGTCTTCCAGGGCGCGCTTGCCACGGCCTGTAACGATGGAGATCTCGCTGAGGCCAGCGTCCAGGGCCTCTTCAACGCCGTACTGGATCAGCGGCTTGTTGACCACTGGCAGCATTTCCTTGGGCATCGCCTTGGTGGCCGGCAGGAAGCGGGTACCGTAACCGGCGGCGGGAAACAGGCATTTCTTGATCATTTCGATCCTTTGGGGTGGGTGTTATGGCGAATTGCCGCGCAGTCTAATCACGCGGCACTCGCCTTACAATGCCCGCTAGCGGGCCGTCCTATGCCCCGATAGAGGAACCCCGCTTCGACCAGCTGCGCCGGCTCGTAGAGGTTGCGTCCATCAAAGATCACGGGCATGCGCATAAGACCACGAATCCGCTCGAAGTTCGGCTGCCGGAACTGCTTCCATTCGGTGACCAGCACCAGCGCGTCAGCACCTTCAGCCGCGTCGTAGGGGGAGTCCACCAGGCGCAATTGGCCGGATTCGACCGCCTTCGGATAGCGTGCAGCCACCCCCGCATTGGCCACCGGGTCATGGGCCTGGACGCGCGCGCCGGCCTGCAGCAAGGCGTCCAGCAGTACCAGGCTGGGCGCTTCGCGAAGGTCGTCGGTGCCCGGCTTGAACGCCAGCCCCCAGAGCGCCACCACCCTTCCCTTCAGGAAGCCGCTGAAATGATCGCGCAGCGCCTGGAACAGCAAGGTCTTCTGCAACGCATTGCGGGCCTCCACGGCGCGCAGGATGCCAGGCTCCATGCCCTCCTGCTCGGCAGCGCGTATCAGCGCGCGCACATCCTTGGGGAAGCAGGAGCCGCCGTAGCCGCAGCCGGCATAGATGAAGTGGGTGCCGATGCGCTTGTCGCTGCCGACGCCACGACGCACGTCTTCGATGTCCACGCCCAGGCGTGCGCAGATACCGGCCATCTCGTTCATGAAGGAAATCTTGGTGGCGAGGAAGGCGTTGGAGGCGTACTTGGTGAACTCGGCGGCACGTACGCTCATGGCCAGCACCCGCTCGTGGTTGCGCAGGAATGGCGCATAGAGACGGCGCAGGTGCTCGGTGGCTTCGGCGTCGTCACAGCCGATGATGACCCGATCCGGGCGCATGAAATCGTCGATGGCCGAACCTTCCTTGAGGAATTCCGGATTGCTCGCGACCTGGACCTTGAAGCCCAGGCCACGCGCGGCAAGACCATCATGGATGCGTTGGGCGACGCGCTCCGCTGTACCCACCGGCACGGTGGACTTGTCTACCACCAGGCAAGGGCGCCTGAGGCTGGCGCCCAGCTCGTCGGCGACACCCAGCACATGGGAGAGGTCGGCCGAGCCGTCTTCGCCGCTGGGGGTGCCGACGGCGATGAAGATGACGTCCGCCTGGTCCACGCCCTCTTCCATATTCGCGGTGAAACTCAGCTGGCCGCTGGCGAGATGGGACTCGAGCATGGGCTCCAGGCCGGGTTCGTAGATGGGCGCCTGGCCCCGGGAAAGGCGCGCCAGGCGGAAGGGGTCACGCTCCACGCAGCTCACCTGGTTGCCCATTTCGGCAAAGCAGGTTGCCGTCACCAACCCCACATAACCCGCACCAATCACGCATAGCCGCATGGATAGCCCTCCGCCAGTGATAGGCGGATTCCATCCAAGGCACGTGGCAGTGCCGTGACGGCGACATGACAGTACGGAGAAACAGCGACGGCCCGATAGGACCGTCCGGTCAGGGGTCCTGCGGGAGCTCGTTCAGTTCCAGCTCAACCAGGGCTTCGTTGCCCTCATGGTGAATGGGCTGGTCGCTGTAGGCGGCCAGTGCCTCCCAGTGCTGGTCCAGCCCGGCGCCGATGGCGGCCAGGTGGTCGATCATGCGCCTTCCCGCGCTCTTCACCGCCGGGTCCTCGCTGCGCATCATCTCGAACGACATTTCGCTCATGGCCGCCGTGAGATGCGTGAGGCTGCGGGTGGTAAGGCTGAGCAAGCGCACCAGGTGCTGCTCTTTCGATTCCATTCGATTCCTCTCTTTCACCTGATCCATTCAGGTTCCCCTGAAACCAGCCGAAATTACGCGATGAACAGGCCATCAGGCCCGATCGCAACTCCAGCGTTAGTCAACCCACGGGCTACAAAGGTTCTGCGCCGGTCCGGCCGAATGCTCGACCGGGTGGGTCTGGCGATCATATAGAAAGGGTTGCGGCGCAGATATCGCCAGATACGAACAGGCCCGCACGTGGCGGGCCTGGAATTCGTAGTAGGTGGCCGGTGCTGGTTTCCGGCTTACGAGGTTTATCGGGAATCTGACAGAAGCATGTCACCACTTCTGCTTCACACGGCGTAAGGGCTGGATTTCATCGGGGAAATCTTTCTAACCGTGTACCCTTCGGAGCGCGCCCCACGTTTCCTCGCTATCCGCTTGCGCATCAGTCTGCGTATCCACCTACTGATATTCAGGCTAGCAAAGCCCTTTGCCGCAGCCAGCGCGTTTTTAGACCAATTTCTTTCAGCGAGAAATCAGGCTGGAACCGAACGTACTCAGCGCCTGGATTGCTCGGGGGCCACGCGCGACCGAACTGCCGGGCAGACCACGAATCCACTCGAACAACAACGAATAACTGATTGATTTTAATGGTGCCCGGAGCGGGACTCGAACCCGCAAGCCCAAAGGGCGAAGCATTTTAAGTGCTCTGCGTATACCGATTTCGCCATCCGGGCTGGAGGGGGCATTGGTGCAGGGCGCTGATTTAAGCCGAAATAAAATTTCGAATCAATCACTTAGGCGACGAACCATGGCCGGTTATCACCACGCAGGAGGATCGCCCCCTCCCGGGCGGGAGGGGGCGGAAGCTGGCCCTAGGCCTGGTGGATTGGCCGATCCTTGGTTTCCGGCAGCAGGAAAGTGCCAAGAATGGCCGTCATCACGGCGATGACGATGGGGTACCACAGCCCGTAGTAGATATCCCCCGTAGCCGCCACCATGGCGAACGCCACCGTGGGCAGGAAACCGCCGAACCAGCCATTGCCGATGTGATAAGGCAACGACATCGAGGTGTAGCGGATGCGCGCCGGGAAAAGCTCCACCAGCCAGGCCGCAATGGGCCCATAGACCATGGTCACGTAGATCACCAGGATGGTCAGGAGCAGCAACACCATCAGGTAATTGGTCTTGGCCGGATCGGCTTTCTCCGGATAACCGGCCTCCTTCAGGGCGGTGCCGAGGGTGGCGGTGAAGGCCTCGTTCTGCGTCTTGAACTCGGCCGCCGGCATGCCGGTGCCGTCAAAGCTCGCAATCAGCTTTTCGCCGATCCGAATCTGCGCCAGGGCACCCGGCTCGGCCCGTTCGTTCTTGTAGGGGATGGCTTTCTTCGCCAGCAGGCTCTTGGCGAGGTCGCATGAGCTGGTGAATCTGGCCTTGCCCACCGGGTCGAACTGGAACGAGCACTGGTCAGGGTCAGCGATGACGACAACCGGGTTCAACTCCTGGGCCACGAATACGTCGGGGTTACCGAACTCGGTCAGGCCCTTGAAGATCGGGAAGTAGGTCAATGCCGCGAGGACGCAACCGGCCATGATGATCTTCTTGCGGCCGATCCTGTCGGAGAGGCTGCCGAAGAGGATGAAGAACGGCGTACCGAGCAGCAGTGATCCGGCGATCAGCAGGTTTGCCGTCTGCGGGTCGATCTTCAGCGTCTGCAGCAGGAAGAACAGCGCGTAGAACTGGCCGGTGTACCAGACCACGGCCTGGCCGGCGGTGCCACCGAGCAGGGACAGAATCACCACCCTGAGGTTGTCCCAGCGGGCGAAGGACTCGGTCAGCGGCGCCTTGCAGGCCTTGCCTTCGGCCTTCATCTTCCTGAACACCGGCGACTCGTTGAGCTGCAGGCGGATGTACACCGAGATGATCAGCAGCAGGATCGACAGCAGGAAAGGAATCCGCCAGCCCCAGGCCTCGAACGCTTCGGTGCCGAGGACGGTGCGGCAGGTGAGGATCACCAGCAGCGAGAGGAACAGGCCGAGGGTCGCGGTGGTCTGGATCCAGGAGGTGAAGAAGCCGCGCTTGCCCTGGGGCGCATGCTCGGCCACGTAGGTCGCCGCGCCGCCGTACTCGCCCCCCAGCGCCAGGCCTTGCAGCAGGCGCAGGCTGATCAGGATGATCGGCGCCGCGACGCCGATGGTCGCGTAGCCGGGCAAGAAGCCCACCACGGCGGTGGAGATACCCATGATCACGATGGTGATGAGGAAGGTGTACTTGCGCCCGATCATGTCGCCCAACCGGCCGAACACGATGGCGCCGAACGGGCGAACGGCGAAGCCCGCGGCGAAGGCGAGCAGAGCGAAGATGAACGAGGTGGTCTCGTTGACGCCTGCGAAGAAATGCTTGGCGATGATCGCGGCGAGCGAACCGTAGAGGTAGAAGTCGTACCACTCGAAAACGGTACCCAGGGACGAAGCGAAAATGACCTTTCGCTCCTCTTTGGTTATCCCGCGGTTGGGCGCACTCCCCGCGGACGTACGGTCGATTACTGCCATGAGTATTCTCCGTCTTGTTATTCAAGGCCGGAGTACATGACTACCCTTGCCGTACCCAGGCCCAGGGGGCTGAAGTGATCGGATCACGGACTGCGCGAAGCAAGTCGAAGGGTTGACCCACGCGTATCGCTGCAAGTTTCCTCAAAAAAGTGATCATCCGCGCACGGATATCCACTTGCCATCATGCGCAGTGCCGGGTTGGCTGGCGCCGGCCGGCTCAGACCTTGAAGTGCGTGCGTGAGCGGAACTGCCCCGGGGAAATGTCGAACTTCTCGCGGAAGCAACGATGGAAGTGCGGCAACGTGGCGAAGCCGCTGGCGACGGCGATCTCGATCAGGGACTTGTTGGTGTGCTGCAGCAACTGGCGCGCGTGGGTGAGCCGCAATTCCAGGTAGTAGCGCGGAGGCGTCGCCTTCACATGGCGCCGGAACAGGCGCTCCAGGTGCCGGCGGGAGATGCGCGCGTAGCGGGCGATCTCGTTGATCTCTATGGGGTCCTCGATGTTGCTGTGCATCAGCTCCAATGCAAGCTTGAGGGTTCTCGGCAGGGTCGGATCGAAGTCGATCGAAACCACCGAGACGTCGACGATTTCACGCATCTTGTCGCAGCCCAGGACCTCCTCGACCGCATCCACGAGCTCCTGACCCGCGCTGTGCTTGACCACTTCGAGCATCATGTCGAGCGAACTGTTGGCACCGGCACAGCTGATCCGCTTGCGGTCCAGCACGTGGGAATGGCTGGTCACCGTCACCTTGGGGAAGAGCTCCGACATCATGGCCCGGCCATCGGGGTGGAAGGCACAGTCATGGCCGTCCAGCACCCCCGCGTCGGCCAGGAAGTAACAGCCGTTCCAGAGACCGCCCAGCACGGAACCCGCCGCATCGGCATGACGCAGCTTGGTCCGCAGGAGGGGATCGGTTTCGAGGCGAACACGGAAGCCGCCGCACACGACGATGATGTCCTGCTGCCGTTCATCCAGCTCCGTCAGGGAGCAATCAGTGGCAATCGCGATCCCGAGGTCGCTTAGCACCAGGTTGTTCTCGCCGCCGACCACCTGCACCTCGAACACCGGCGTCGAACTCATCAGGTTGGCGGTGACCAGGGCATCCACCGCGCCGGTGAACGCCATCATCGAAAAGTGCTCGCGCAGGATGAACGACACGCGGCGAACCGGCACCGTCAGCCCGGCGCGGCTGGCCCGGTCCAGGTGTGCCAGGTTCTTGCTCTTCAAGACGCTTTCGAATGACGTTCTCATCTCTCGACTCACAGGTTTTCTGCGGACTGCTGCCTTAACCAGATTCCCGGGCACCAGCCCGGGAAACCTTTCCCTGATGGACCTGAGCCCGCCTCAGATGGCCGTTGCGCCGAACAACAGCGCCAACAGCTTCGCACAGTCCGGGCTACCGGGCAGTGCCGCAACCGCCGCTTCGATAGCCCGCCGCGACTCCGCCCCCAGGCTTAAGCCCGCCAGCAGGTGGAAGTTCGCCAGGCACTCGACCCGGTCCTGGCGGTCATCACCTTCAACACCGAAGAAGAAGCCATCGCCATTGCCAACGACACTTGCCAAGGCCTCACCGCCTCGCTCTGGACCGACAGCATCAACACCGGCCACCGCATGGCCTCGGCCATTCGAGCCGGCACCGTGTCGATCAACGGCTTCTCCGAAGGTGATATCTCCCCGCCCTTCGGCGGCTACAAGCAGTCGGGCTTCGGCGGCCGCGACCTGTCCGTCTGTGCCCATGACCAGTACGGCGAACTGAATACCACCTGGACCCAGTTGAGCTGAGTCCACCCTGCCCGGCGGGCGAGGGTCGGGCAGGCTCCCCCTCCGGTTCGTCACGCATCTTGATGGCGTGATCTCTTCCCTCTCCCGCCAAAAGCCAACCTTCAGCCGCGGCATCGCCAGTCGATGCGATGCGCTGACCAACGCGCCGTCGCCTGCTGTCGTCGAATGCTTGACATTAAAGTTAACTTGAACGTTAGGGTTTCGTCCGCGAGCCTCGCGGACATGCATTGGCAGATGGCCGAGAAACATCAAAGGGCAGTTTCGATGACCGACTTGCCATCAGCCGAAAGAATTGCTCCCGAGCGCGCTGCATCGACGACAACGAACACGGCGGAGTCTTCAACACATGAAAATCAGCAGTATTGCAGTGATGGCGGGAATACTCATGAATACCGCTTCGGTGTTCGCCTGGGCAGCGAATCCAGCCGAAATCAAAGAGGCTGGATTTACGATGATCGATATTGCCGGCCATGAGGTTCCCGTGGCCGCGGGTGGCCTGTATGACCGCTTCCGCTCCAACCCTCCCCTTTCCGCCATAGAGTCGGAAGCTCCTGGTGTTGACCTGAGTTGGTTCAGGGGCCTCAAGAAGACAAAAGTCGACATCGGATTCGAGTCCTACTCACCAAACTTCTACTACAAGAACAACAGGATTACCGCCGTCTTCACGGCGGATCTGGAAAGGCTGAGAGCGTTGATACCTGCTGAAGTCCTGGACAAGGTGCAGCCGCTCCAGGTCTGGCCGGGCAGAGGCCTGGTCGCCCTTACCGCCTACGCCTATGAGTACTGCGACAACGACAGTTATAACGAAATTGCCCTGTCCATCGTCACCAACGAGCCCGGATCGTCGAACCTGGGTCCCATCTCCCTGTTTGGTCAGTCGATGTCGAAGGATTTCTGGGGGTACGTGCTGAAACTCCCGGTCAATACCGAGCTAGCAAGGGTACGGGGAGTGGTCGGCTATAACCTGCCAAAGTGGCTGACGGGGATCGATCGCCGGGATAACGACACATCCGTGATCTTCGAGATTGTCGATCACGAAACCGGCAAGGTTGACGTTGTCTTTGAAGGCAGGAAGCTGGGTGATACTTCAGATGAAATCGAACTGGTGACCAATGGCTTCACCAATGTCGGCCATGACGGAGCGTTGACCTACGGCTACGCGGTATCACGCCAACTGAGCCACGCCACCAGCACGAGTGCAGACTCGGTCAACCTAACACTGAATGAAGGGAGTCTTGCTACGTTCATGAAGTCCCTGAAGCTGGGGAGAATGGTGAAATACGAGTACGTGCCCCAGTTCCAAAGCGCGCTCTATGCTCCCGAACCCCTGAAATCCATCCTGGCCACCGAGTAACCGTTTCCAGGTCAGGCCTTCATGGCCTGACCTGAATGACACGAATGAGCTTCACCTCAAGCTTCCCGTGCTGCCAGCCCTTCTGACCGACCGTCAGCAGGTGACGGATCTCCTCCAGCGAGCAGCACGTCGAAAGAATCATCAACCTTAAAGCTTACTTCAATCCTAGAGTACTTAAGCGGCCAACAACGCAACGCTGACGGCAGGTGCTCGCAAGAAAAGCCAACCGCGCGTTTGCGGCCGCGTATCCAGTCATCCGCCCATTGAGAAACCTGCGGGACTCTCGCCATGAGCGGCAGCCATTGGTGCAAACATCGCCAATTTCCGACCTCGGCATCACACAGGAGAAGCAAGCATGGGATACGTCACAACGAAAGATGGAGTCGAGATCTTTTACAAGGACTGGGGGCCGCGCGACGCTCCGGTGATCCATTTCCATCACGGCTGGCCGCTCAGTTCGGACGACTGGGATGCGCAAATGCTGTTCTTCCTGGCCCACGGCTTTCGCGTAGTCGCCCATGATCGTCGCGGTCATGGACGATCCAGCCAGGTCTGGGATGGCCATGACATGGATCATTACGCTGACGACGTAGCAGCGGTTGTGAACCACCTCGGCGTGCAGGGAGCCATCCATGCCGGCCACTCCACGGGCGGTGGCGAGGTCGTCCACTACATCGCGCGGCATCCTGAAGACCCTGTCCCCAAGGCGGTCATCATCAGCGCGGTCCCGCCTCTGATGGTGAAAACCGCGAACAACCCTGGCGGTCTCCCCAAGGATGTCTTCGATGGTCTGCAAGCCCAGCTTGCGGCCAACCGTGCGCAGTTCTATCACGACATTCCGGCGGGGCCCTTCTACGGCTACAACCGCCCTGGCGCGACACCGTCGGAGGGCATCATCCGGAACTGGTGGCGGCAGGGCATGATGGGCAGCGCCAAGGCTCACTACGACGGCATCGTGGCCTTCTCCCAGACCGACTTCACCAAAGACCTTGAGCGCATCACGATCCCGGTGCTGGTGATGCACGGCGACGACGACCAGATCGTTCCCTATGAGAACTCTGGCGTGCTATCGGCGCAGTTGCTGAAGAACAGCACGCTGAAGATCTACCCGGGGTTCTCACACGGCATGCCCACAGTCAACGCCGATACCATCAACGCCGACCTGCTCGCCTTCGTGAGAAGTTGAGTTTCACGGGGCCAGGGAGTTCTCCGTCTGGCCCCCGCTTTTCAGAGCGAAGAATCCGAAGCAAGCCGCCAGGAACTCCAGCCACCTCGTGTTCCGTAGCACTGGCTACTTCCGCTTGAAGGCCTCCCGCCGAGCCAGGCGTTCGTCTGCGAAGCGACTGCTTATGGACGCTTCCAGATCCTTGCGCTCCACAGGAACGCCGCAGTGCGGGCAGACGCTGGCCACACCGACGTCATGGCCACACTCACGGTGCACAAAATGCACCGCCAATCCCTCATCCTCGTTCTTGCACCATGTTTCGCCCCAGGCGCGCAGCGCATAGATCACGGGATAGAAGTCCCATCCCTTCCTGGTCAGATGGTATTCGTAGCGCAGTGGCTTCTCGCTGTATGGGCGACGCTCGACCATGCCGTCGGCTTCCAGCGCTTTCAGGCGCGACGTCAGCATCTGCGGCGTAGCCCCGGTCTGGATCTGCATTTCCTCGAAGCGTGTCGCCCCCATGTAGAGCTCGCGCAGCACCAGGATCGTCCACTTGTCGCCCACCACATCCACTGAGCGTGCCACCGGGCACAGCGTATCGGTCGTCTCGTCCTGCATTTGCATCACGGTGCTCACTCCGGGCCACTATCGTTTTCATAGTAACACGACCAGGATCTGCAAGAACCCTTGGACTACCCGGAAACCCTCATGTCTATTGACACTATGTTTTTCATAGTTAGTATCAGGCATATCGAGGATCGAGACATCGCGCAACGGAGCCGTCGAGGCAAGCGCCCAATTCCGAGGTGCGAGTTCAATCGCACCTCCTTTCAACTGGAGCATCGAAATGGCCAATCCTGTGTATCCCCCGGCGCGAACCGGCCTGCTGCTGGTCGACCCTTACAACGATTTCCTGTCCGACGGCGGCAAGCTGTTCCCCATGCTGAAAAACGCTGCGGAAGACGTTCACCTGCTCGACAACCTGCGCACCGTCGTCTCAACCGCACGCGGCCATGGCATCCAGGTGTTCTATGTACCGCACCGTCGCTGGCAGCCCGGCGACTATGACAACTGGGATCACCCAAATCCGACCCAGCGGCTGGTCCAGCAGCGCCATACCTTCGCCAAGGGCACGTGGGGCGGCGAATGGCATCCCGACTTCGTGCCGCAGGACGGCGACATCATCATCCAGGAGCACTGGGGCCAGAGCGGCTTCGCCAACACCGATCTCGACTTCCAGCTGAAGCAGCAAGGCATCACCCATGTCATCGTCGTTGGCCTGCTGGCGAACACCTGCATCGAATCGACGGCGCGCTTCGCCATGGAACTCGGGTATCACGTGACGCTGGTACGCGATGCGACAGCGGCTTTCAGCAAGGACATGATGCATGCGGCACACGAGCTGAACGGGCCGACCTTTGCGCATAGCATCGTCGATACCCGCGGGCTCCTCCTCGCCCTGCAGCAGCACTGAAGGGGGCCGCGCAATGTCCACTCCATCCGCGGCCCCGGCCGGGATTCCCGCTCGCCTGGTCGCCACGATGGCGGTGTGCTGCGCACTGGCCGTATCGACCATCTACTACCACCAGCCACTACTGCCGCAGATGGCCGCGTCGTTCGGCCTGGCACCGACGCAGGCCGGGCTGGTCGCTACGTTGACGCAACTCGGCTATGCGACCGGCCTTCTGCTCTTCGTGCCGCTCGCTGACTGCCGACAGCCACGCAGGCTCGCGTTGCTGGCCATCGCTGCGAATGCAGTCGCGTTGCTCGCCTGCGCGGCGGCACCGAGCTTCGCGTTGCTGTGCGTCAGCAGCTTCGCGGTTGGTGTGACGGCGATCACCGCGCAGATCATCATCCCTGCCCTTGCGGGTCTGGCGACACCGGCTGCGCGCGGCCGCGTCGTGGGCACCCTGCTCAGCGGCCTCTCTGCAGGTCTGCTGCTGGCGCGCACGATCGGCGGCTTCCTCGGCGCGCACACGGGTTGGCGAGCCGTGTTCGCACTGGCATCGCTCATCGATCTGCCGCTGCTGTTCATCATTGCCCGTAGCCTGCCCGCAGCCACGAACCTGAGCCCAGTGGGCTACGCCGGGTTGATTCGCTCGCTGGGCAGCCTGGTGCGCGAGGAAAGCGTGCTGCGCTTCTGTGCTGCGAGCGGTTTCATGATATTCGCCGCGTTCAGCGCGCTATGGGCCACATTGGCTGCGCTGCTGACGCAACCGCCCTACGCTTTCGGTCCCGCCACGATCGGCATGTTCGGTCTGGTCGCGCTGCTGGGCATCGTCGCGTCGCCGCACATCGGCGCGCTGGCCGATCGCCTGGGTGCGCGCACCCTGGTCCTGGCCGGTGCGATGGCCCTCGCCGTGGGCTTCGCTTTCATCGCCGTGGGCGGACACAGCCTCGGCTTACTGATCGTCGGCATGGTGCTGCTCGACTTCGGCAATCGTGCGGGCCTGGTTGCCAACCAGGCACGCATCTACACCCTGCGCCCCGAGGCCCGCAGCCGGCTCAATACTGTTTTCATGGGGTCGTACTTCCTGGGCGGGGCGGTCGGTGCTGCATTGGGAAACTACGGCGTGCACCGTGCCGGCTGGATCGGTCTCGCAGCAGTCGGAGCCTTGTTGGCCCTTGCAGCCATGGCGATCAATGCACTCAGTCCCCGTGAATCGAGCACTGCGCTCACCGACCTCCGCACATGAGCCAATCGCCCGGAACGCGTCCAAAGCCATTCCGAGCGGCTACGGCCTTCACCCAATCAATTCCCCGTTGGGTGGTTATGCAGTTTCACCGGCTCGGCTTTCCGGCAGGCACGGGCCACGCGCGCGCGAATGTTCAGGGCTTCCACGGCCAGGGAGAAGGCCATGGCGAAGTAGACGTAGCCCTTCGGCACGTGAACGTCGAAGGATTCGGCGATCAGCACGGTGCCCACCACCACCAGGAAGGACAGCGCCAGCATCTTCAGGCTCGGGTGCATGTCGATGAAGGTGCTGATGGTACCGGCGGCCAGCATCATCACCAGCACGGCCGCGACGATTGCGGCGACCATCACCGGGATGTCGGACACCATGCCGACGGCGGTGATCACCGAGTCCAGCGAGAACACGATGTCGATGATGGCGATCTGGACGATGGTGACCACGAAACCGCCGCCCGGCTTGCGTCGCCCGCCCTCCCCGTCGTCACCGTCCTCCTCGCCTTCCAGGCTCTGGTACATCTCGCTGCTGCTCTTCCACAACAGGAACAGGCCGCCGAAGAAGAGGATCAGGTCTCGCCCGGAGATGCCTTGTCCGGCCAGGTGGAACAGGTCAGCAGTGAGCCGCATGATCCAGGTGATGGAGAGCAGCAGCAGGATGCGCGTGACCATCGCCAGGGCCAGGCCGCAGAAGCGGGTGCGCGCCTGCATGTGCGGCGGCATGCGGCCCACGAGAATGGCGATCATGATGATGTTGTCGATGCCCAGGACGATTTCCAGGGCGGTGAGGGTGAAGAACGCCGCCCAGATCTCCGGGCGCAACAGCCATTCCATCTCAGGCTCCCAATCGGACTGGATCGAGGGTCGAACAATGGCACAGGCGCCGCTCCGCTCGTGACGGATGGGCGCCTGCACCTGGACAAGCATGGTGAAGTCGCTGCAAGCCGGGACTTGCGCGTTGGTGCGGAGCACCGCACATGCTCTCCGGGATCGCCAGACAGCATGCAAGGCGCGGCCTGGAGTCAGGCCGCTGCGTAGACCACCAGTTCCACGAGCATCTCCTCGCGTGCCAGGCCGGCCACCACCATGGCAGCGCGGTTCGGGTAAGGGGCAACGAAGTATTCGGCATAGACCGCATTCACCGTCGCCAGGTAGCTGCGGTCGGTGACATAGATCAGTACCTGGGTCACCGCCTCCAGGCCGAGCCCGGCGCACGTCAGGGTGCGCTTGAGGTTGTCCAGGACCTGCCGCGTCTGTGCTTCGATCCCCCCTTCCACCACCCTCCCCTCGACATCGATGGGTATCTGCGCCGTGTACAAGGTGCCATTACCGATCACCGCCCACTCCAACGGGGCCTTGGACGGGTACAAGCGAGTGCTGACTGCCTGCTTCATTGAACTCTCCAGGATGTGACGAAAAAAGCGAGGGCAAGCGGACAGCGCACCCTCCCAGGGGACTAGAGCTGCTGCTCACGCGCCAGTTGGCGGGCGATCTGCGGTGCGTTCCAGAGCGCCGGCAGGATCAGCAGGGAGACCGGCACCGCGGTGATGACGATGAAGGATTGCAGCGCCGTGACCCCGCCCGAGCCGATGGTGATCAGCACCACTGCGGCCAGTCCCATGCCAATGCACCAGAAAGCCCGCAGCCATTTCTTCGGTGCATCGTTGGCGGACATTGCCAAGGCGACGGTGTAGGCCATGGCATCCCCATTGGTGGCCACCGAGATGAAGCTGAGGAACAGGAACAGCGCGGATACCAGCCCCGCCAGCGGCAGGCTCTGGGTGACACCCAGCAGCATGGCCTCGGGCTGGCTGCCGTGGTCGGTGACGATACCGGGGGTCTGCAGTTCGAGGCCGATGCCAGTGCCGCCGACCACGGTGAACCAGAACATGGTCACCAGCGGTGCGATGATCGACAGGGTCCCGATGATCTGGCGGATGCTGCGGCCCCGGGAAATCTTGGCGACATACAGGCCCATCATCGGCGCGTAACCGATGAACCAGCCCCAATAGAAGACCGTCCACCAGTCGAGCCACTTCGGGTCGGCGCGATACATCGTCATCGGCAGGAAGTATTCCAGTTGCAGGCCGAACGCCACCGGGAAGCCCGAGAGGATGAACAGCGTCGGTCCGGCCACGATCATGAAGACCGCCAGGCCAATCATCAGCCACACGTTGATCTCGCTGACGAAGCGGATGCCGTTCAGGCCGACCAGGCAGGAAGTGGTGTACATGGCCGTCACCAGGATGATGGTGATGGATTGGGTCGCCAGGTCGTTCGGCACGCCCCAGACGGCGTTCAGCGCATTGCTGATCTGCAGCCCGAGGAATCCGATCGGGCCGATGGTACCGGCGACCACCGCGATGATCGACGTGGCATCGGCGAGGTTGCCGATCGGTCCCTTGAGCGCGCGCTCGCCCAGCAGCGGGTAAAGCAGGGTACGCGGCGCCAGCGGCAATCCCTTGTCGTAGTGCAGGTGCATCAGCACGATGGCCAACAGGCTGCCCAGCACCGCCCAGGCCAGGAACCCCCAGTGTACGAACGACTGGGCCAGGGCCAGGTGGCCGGCATGCTCGCTGTTCGGCTGCACACCACTGAACAACGGCGGCGGACTGGCGAAGTGCATCAGGGGTTCGGCGGCCGCCCAGAAGGCTCCACCGCCGGCGAGCAGCGCGCACATGATCACGGCGATCCAGTTGAAGGTACTGGTTTCCGGCTGCCGGTCGACGCCGCCCAGGCGAACGCGGCCGCTTTTGCTGAAGAAGATACCGAGGCTGACGAGGAAGGTCGCCAGCATCAGCAACTGCCAGTAGAGCCCGAAGGCCTTCGTCGACCAGGCGAACAGGGTGTTGACCAGTGCCGACACGGCATCGATGTCCACCAGCGCCGCCACCAGGAAACTGAGCAGGAAGCCGCCGCTGACAATGAACAAGGGCCAGTCGATGCCTTGCAGTGCCGGGTGCTTCATCGGCGCGCTGCCTACGGTCTGGGTCGGGAACACTTTCATGATGCCTCCAGGTTGTTGTTCTGTCCCCGCAATGCGGGGCAAAAGACCATGGGTTGGGATAACGGAGCGAAAGCGCCTGTCAGCGCTGTAGCGAGGTTTCGCTCCTGCCCTCTGGAGGCCGGGGTTGTCGGGGATATACCGTCTGGCGCGGGCCAACTCCGGCGAAGGAGATGGTCGAGGCTCTTTTCTTGTTCTTGTTCATGATGTCCTCACGTGGGGTGGAATCGGGGAGTCACTGTCGCGGTGCGGTACCGCGTTCCAGCAGGTCGAGCCAGTTCAGGCCCATGATCTTGCGCACCTCGTCCTCGGCGAATCCGCGTTCGCGCAAACCACGGACGATGACGGGGAAATCGCGGCTGTCACGAAACCAGTGCAGGGGTGCCGGCCAGTCGGCGTTGTCCGCCGAACCTTCGCCGTAGTCCTTGGCCTTGCTCCAGCGGCCATTGCGCATCCACTCCAGCACCTGCAAAGGCTGCTGCTGGCAGAGGTCGGTGCCGATGCCGATGTGGTCGATGCCCATCATGTCCGCGGTACGCGCGACCATGTCGCAGAACTCGCTCAGCTGGCACTGCGAGCCACCGCGGAGATGGAACGGATAGGTGCTGAAGCCGAGCAGGCCGCCCGACTCGGCGATACCGCGCAGTACCGCGTCGGACTTGTTGCGCCTGGCCGCATGGAAACTGGTGGGGTTGGCGTGGGAGATGATCACCGGCCGGCTCGACAGCTCGATGGCCTCCAGGGTGCTGCGCTCGGCGCTGTGGGACATGTCGATGAGCATGCCGACGCGGTTCATCTCTTCGATCACCTGGCGACCGAAGCGGCTGATGCCGTTGTCCTCGCGCTCATAACAGCCCGAGGCCAGCAGGCTCTGGTTGTTGTAGGTCAGCTGCATGATGAAGACCCCGAGCTGGCGGAACACCTCCACCAGGTCGATGTCGTCCTCGATGGGCGAACAGTTCTGGAATCCGAAGAAGATCCCGACGCGTCCCTCCTGCTGCGCGAGACGGATGTCCGAAGCCTGCCGCACGGGGCGAATCAGGTCAGGGAAGGCCTCGAAGCGGCGATTCCACTCACCGATGCGCGACAACGTCTCGCGCGCGGTTTCGTGGTACGCGATGGTGGCGTGAACGGCACTCAGCCCGCCTTCGCGCATCTGCCTGAACAGCTCGGGGCTCCAGTTGGAATACTGCAGGCCGTCGATCATCAGAAGCTCTTGCATGGCGCTCTCTCCCTCAGGGACGCACATAGACGGTCTTGACCACCGTGTAGAAATCGCGGGCGTACTGCCCCTGTTCGCGGGGGCCGAAACTGGAATCCTTGCGGCCACCGAAAGGCACGTGGTAGTCGGTGCCGGCAGTGGGCAGGTTGACCATCACGCACCCGGTGTTGGCGCGACGCTTGAAGTCGCTGGCGTGTTTCAGCGACTGAGTCATGATTCCGGCGGTCAGCCCGAAGCGGGTGTCGTTGAGGATGGCCAGCGCCTCCTCGTAATCCCGCGCCCTGATGACGCAGGCAATCGGGCCGAAGACTTCGTCACGGTTGATGCGCATGTCGTTGCGGGTGTCGACGAAGAGCGCCGGGCGCATGTAGAAGCCTTCATGCTCCTCATCGATGCGCTCGCCACCGCACACCAGGCGCGCGCCTTCGGCCTTGGCGTCCTCGATGTAGTGGAGGTTCTGCGCCAGCTGGCGCTCGTCGATCACCGGACCGATCTGCACGCCCTCGCGTAGCGGATGCCCTACCTTGAGCTGCCCCATGCGCTCGACCAGCGCCTCGACGAAGCGGTCGTGCACGCCCTCGGTCACGATCAGGCGGGACGACGCGGTGCACTTCTGACCGGTGCCGAAGAAGGCACCACTCACCGCGCACTCCACCGCCAGTGGCAGGTCGGCGTCGTCGAGCACCACCAGGGCGTTCTTGCTGCCCATTTCCAATTGGCAGCGGACGAAGTTGGCGGCGGTGGCGGCGGCGACACGGCGACCGGTCTCCACAGAGCCGGTGAAGCTCAAGGCATTGATACCGTTGGAATGGATCAGGCGCTCACCGACTTCGGCACCACTGCCCATCAGCAGGTTGAAGGTGCCGGCCGGCAGGGCCTGGCGAGCGATGATCTCGGTCAGGGCCCAGGCACTGGCCGGCACGGCATTGGCCGGTTTGAACACCACCGCGTTGCCGAATGCCAGCGCGGGAGCGATCTTCCAGGCGGCGGTGGCCATCGGGAAGTTCCATGGGGTGATGATGGCGACCACGCCGACCGGCTCGCGGCGCACCTCGATTTCCACGCCGGGGCGCACCGAGTCCGCCGTCTCGCCCATCTGCCGCAGAACCTCAGCGGCGTAATAGTGGAAGAACTGACCGGAGCGATGGACCTCGCCGACACCTTCGGCCAGGGTCTTGCCCTCTTCCCGGGACAGCTGCTCGCCCAGTTCGGCCTTGCGTGCGATCAGTTCGTCGCCGATAGCCATGAGCACCTGGTAGCGCTCCTCCAGCCCGCTGCGCGCCCAGATGACCTGGGCTGCCGTGGCGGCGGCGATAGCCTGGTCCACCTGTCGGGCGTCGGCCTGGGTGTAGTGGCCCACGACGTCCTCGACGTTCGCGGGGCTTCGGTTGGCAATACTCGAGACGCCTTCTACCCAGGCGCCGTCGATGTAGTTGCTGAAAATCTTGCTGGGCATGTGCACCTCCGTTCTCGCTTTGAGCGCATGGTAGGTGCCACCTCAGATAAACTAAAATTAGTTGTGAATATTACTTGATAAGGAAAACTTACCATGCTGCCGGACCTGAAGATCGTCCAGTTGCGCCACTTCGTCTGGGTTGCGGAGCTTCAGGGTTTCCATGCGGCAGCCGAGCGGGCGCACCGCACCCAGCCGGCCATTTCGCTGTCCATCCGCGACCTGGAAAGCAAGCTGGGCCAGGCCCTGTTCGAGAAGCGCAACGCGCGCGTCACCAAGCCCGAGCTGACGCCCTTCGGCTTGCAGTTCCTCGCCTATGCCAAGGAGTTGATCGATCACCATGATCGCGTGGTGCGCGACATGAGCCTGATCGCCCAGTACAAATCGGGGCACCTGCGCATCGCCTCGGTGCCCTCCATCGCCAGCCGCCTGCTGCCCGACATCCTCACGCGCTTCATAGGCGAGGCCACGGACCTGCACGTCAGCCTCTTCGATGACAACTCCGAAGCGGTGCTCACCATGGTGGAGAACCAGCAGGTGGATTTCGGTATCTCCAGCCTCTGGGAACCGGAAAGCGACATCCGCTTCATTCCCATCTGGGAAGACAGCATCGGAGTGGTCTGCCACCAGGCCCACCCGCTGGCATCCGAGGCGCAGATCGGCTGGCAGCAATTGCGCGGCGAGCGCCTGATCGCCAACGGCACCTCGCGCCTGCTGGCCGGTACCAGCGCCGAGGAGCTGGTGGCCGATTCGCAGTTCTACATTTCCAACATGATTTCACTGCTGGCGATGATCGAAGCCGGCATGGGCATCACCACCCTGCCCCGTTTCGCCTTCCCCGCCGAAGCCGGCCAGTTGCGCTTCATTCCCCTGGCGGACCCATTGGTGACCCGCGACATCGGCATCGTCCGCCTGACCAACCGTTCGCTGCCCGTGGCGGCGCAGGCCCTGTTCGAATTCATCCTGCGCGACAACGAGCTCGAGCCCGACGAGTGGCGATAGCCCTTTTGATCGACCTGGCAAATTGAATAAGGCTTCCTTATCAACCGATAGGGCGATCTGAATTGCTCGGGACAGCCTGCTGTCCCACCATCGGCGGCAGATCAATAACAAGCCGCCTCCCAGTCGCCACCGGGCAACGGGTACGCGGTGCACGCCAGTTGAGGGCCCGATAATGAGCACCCCTTCAGTCTTGGAATCCGGTCTGCCCGAGGCCGCGTCCCTATCCATGCGCCCCGCCAGCCTGGTCATGGACCTGGAACGCCTGGGCAGCCTGCACCAGAGCCGCCTGAGTTTCATGCGCAGCCTGGTCCGCCGGATCATGCGCGAGCGGTGGCAGATCGAGCCGCAGCGCTTCGATCTGGATGCCGACGGTTATGGCACCGTGATCTACCGGATTCGCACCCGTAGCGATCTGTTCAGCTTTGTTCTGTTCTCGCAGTACCTGGCGCCGGAGAAACGCAACGACCGTGTCATCGCCAGTGAATGGGACCTGACCATGGCACTGTGCGAGGGAGAAGTCGAAGACGCCTATGTCGACTACCTGCGCCGAAACGTGCCACTGCAGGAAGCCGGCCGGCTCGACGCCAAAGTGATGGTGCTGTCGCGGGCCAACCGCAGCGTGCGCAATTTCGACAGCGTGGTGGACGCCCTGGCCCATGGCCGGCAGCCGGAAATCGCCCAGATCGCCAAGGTCGGCTACCTGTATCGCACGACGGCCGTCTACGGCAGCGGCAAGCTCGGCATGGCCGACTGGGAGAAGGTCAGCCGCAAGCACCCGGACTTCGCCCGGCCCTTCGCCGCCGAAATGTTCACCTGTTTCATGCTGCGCAATTTCAGCCTGCAGCAAGCCGAGTTCATCGCCCGACGCCGCTCGCCGGCCACTGCCGTGGCGCTGGAACCGAGACTCAAGCGCTACTTCGGCATCGGCAATTCCACCGGCCTCGGCATGGCCCCTTACCTGATCAATCACCCGCAACTGATCAGCCGCTGGGTCGAAATGCGTGAACTGGCCCTGGCGCGCATCCTTGCGTCTGCCCCGGTGGCGGCCGAACGGCTGGAACGCCTGCCGCAGCTGGTGGACCGCGCCATTCGCCATCTCGAGGAAAACTTCACCGAAGATGAATGGCAGACCGGTAACAACCAACGTGTACTGGCGGACCTGCAAGCACTGCACGAGCACCTGGACCGGCATCCGCTGCAAAGCTGGCAGCCTCTTCTGGAATGGGCACAGCGCCATGCCAGCCTGCAGGGCGAGGAACTGATCAACTGCATCCTGCTGGAACTGCACCCCGATCTGGTGGACGAGCTCGAAGATCGGCTCGCCCTGCCCGAGCAGCTCGAATTGGACCCGGAAATGCCCGTCATCCGCCTGAAAGCGTTGATCGAGACGAGTTACGACTGGGCCCTGGCTATCGACTTCAACGCAGACGGAGCCCAGGAAACCTTCTGGTACCGATCCGAAGAAAAGCAGGAGCCGCGACTCGGCAATTGCAGCCTCGATGAGGGTCGGGAAAAGCAGATGCCCCTTGGCATCGGCTACCTGGTGCAACAGTGCTACCAGCGGATCACCGAGTATCTGGCAGAGCATCCACAGCACAAGGTTGCGCGCTTCCTGCTGCGCCACCCGGAGCAGCGCGGCATTGTCCGCCGCATTCAAGGGATGGCGTTGACCCACTACGGCGAGATCCGCGCCAATCTGCTGGATCGCGACGTACTGCCCATGCACCTGCTGCGCTGCAAGCTGTCGTTCTTCGGGGTGAGCAAGTTCGACCCACGCTCACGTCTGTGGGTCCGCAACACCATGTTCCAGGGCGCCCCCTTGCTGGAGGATATCGGCCATCCCTTCGACGATGACTGGTTCCTGCCGCTCGCCCCTACCCAGGAGAAGTCTTGATGTTGATTTCCGCCAACGAACTTACCGCCCTGCTCAAACGCGTTTTCGAGGGCATGGGCTACACACCGGGACACTATGAGGACGCCGCCGCCCTGGTCAGCTGGCTGCAATTGCACCGCGAAGACGGTCTCGGTGAACTCGAGCGTGCTCTGGACCTGGTTGCCGACCGTGACCGCCAGGCAAACGAGCTGGTCGCTGAAGGACCGGCCACCCTGATCGCCGAGTGCCATGGCCGCAGCGCCCTGAACTGCTTGCCGATACTGCTGGAACTGGCTTGCGTGCAGGCGCTGGAGCAAGGCTCGATCCGCGTGGAAATCCAGCACTGCCACAACCGCAAGTTCATCCTCAAACTACTGGCAGACTGCGCACGGCAAGGGCTGTGGGCCCAGGCTCGCTGGGAAAACGGCCATGACCCGGTGCGCCGTCACGTTGCTCGCATCGAAGCCGGCGCTGCTTACCCGACCTACCGGGAATACCGGCTTCCCGATCATCTTCCCCAGGCGAATCGGCAGTCGTTGACGCTGGACCTGGGCACGGTCGCCCACCCGCAACCGGAGCTGGAGGTCGGGGCTGCCCGGGAGGAACGCTGCGTTACCCCGGCAGACTTTACCCTGGCCCGCCAACAGGCCCTGGAAAATGGAACGGAGATTTCCCCAGCCCTGTGGCAACGCCTCAACCAACTCGCTGAAGCGGTACTGGTGGAAAGCTCCGAACGCTCGCGCAGCTGTGCAGGCGGACGCTGAGCAGCATGGCCCCGGCTGCCTGGTCGCCATGGAATCCATGGTTGTCGGGCCGCCGGCTCTGACTCTTTGTGCAGGGTACTGAAGACGGATGCGCGGCTTGCGCGCTGCGCATGGCCAATTCACTTGGGCAGGCCAGGGATTCATGACACATCGTTCGTCAAAGTGAACGGGGTCATGTCGCAGGAACTGGATCCGTCACGGCAACGGTTATCCAGTTCAAATTGAAATAACGTGCCGGGCGATTGCTCACTTGGGCCAGATGCTCTTCCCCGCACCCGCTACGGCGGGGTTTGAGTGCCCGAAAGACTTCCATGTCGCATGGCGGTGCCGAGAGTATGCGAATTCGCATCGACTCAAGGACGCAGGGCCCATGTCGTGAGCTGTGCTGATTCTGACGGCCAGTTACCGCTCGGGTCGCGTAGTAGCTTCCCCTTGTTCTCCCGCGCCCGGTGGGAGTGGAAGGATGAGGTTCGCATCCCGGGCGTAAGGATAGTTCCGTAACAACCAACTCGCTTCTCGCCGGACATCCCTCGACATCTTCGTGTCATTGGCCAGTCCCATCAACAAGTCCCACACCCGGTAGACCGATTGCGCTCGTGCATTGGAGGGATTCATACAGTACCTCTTGATACTCGATTGAACGGCCCCTGCCGGTGCATGAGGCTCACAACATATCAAGGTACTGATTCCGGACAAGGCCAAATATCGTCGTTCGCAGACACCTGTTGTAGAGATTGCGACAAGTACTTGTAGTGGAATGGTGACAGTTCGGACCGGCATCACTTGCCAGTCACCTCATGGGTGGAAGTTATCCCTCTACCCATGACACGCCCCAGGTCCCCTTGATCGGCTCGGTTTTCAGCCACTCTTTTCCGCACTCCAGGCAGCGCATGCGAACGCAGCGCCTGCCAATGGGTGCTTTCTCGATGCAGACCGCCACCAGTATTCCGTATCCATGCCGACAGGCAGGATCAGACTCAGCCAACATTGCCGCACAGCTGGCACAAATGCCCATTTCACGCGCATTCTGAAGCTTACCCTGACCAGGCCAGGCGGTGCGGCTTACTCGCACTTGCGGCCGAGCATCATCCACACAGGCGGCATTGCATCGAGCCACTGGTCGTCTCCACGCTCTGGCTCTTCGTCGCCCCTGTCAGGGCGCGCAGGCAGGCTCGGGTGGAAATTCTGAGAGTAAGGATGGTGCTTCACCAACCAGGCCGCTTCCTGCCGGACGTCCTTCGGCAGATCAGCGTCCTGGGCTGTCCCAATCAGGAAGTCCCCTTCCTGGAAGATCAATTGAATTCGAAAATTCGAGAGTTTCATGCAGTGCCCCCTAAATGCTCGACTGAATGACTCACTCCCATGGATGAGTACTACAGGGGGCCAATGTATTGAATCAGGAAAACCCCAAAAATCGTTTTTCACGGACATTTGCTGTCGAAATTCAGCTGGCTTGCATGTCGTGGATCGACGACAGGTCGCCCCATGGCTCAACCGGCGGCCTGCATCCAAGGCACCGGCCTTTCGAACCAGCGGTACGGCATCTCGAGACCTTTCGTTCAAGCGCCTTTCAACGGAACCGTCGCTTCATTTCCTTCCAGCTATTCGCTCAGCATCTCTGAATGGCGCAGCCTACTTGCAAGCAAATCCTGGGCGCCACGCTTGCGCCAAACGTGGAAGGCACACAGGATTTCTCACATGTAAACAGCCCCGTAAACCGCGATAGCTTCCGGAAGAATCACCGCGGCACGAATAACCACAACAAGGAGTTTCGATGCGCGCCATATCGATCGCCCTCACCTCCCTCGCGCTCTACGGTTGCGCCGCCGACATGACCAGGGAAGAGGTCTCTGAGCCGCTTCAGATACCGACGGAATCCAGGTCCCAGCTGGTCGTCAACTTCAGGGGCAGCGGCAAGGCCACGGGCGACGCCGAGTGGGCACGATTGAAGTCGGACTGGCGCGCTGCGCTTGAGAGTGAAGCGTCGACATACGGCCTCGCCGTATCCGAGCAGGCCGGCGAGATCAGAATGGGCACCGCTCCGGGACTGCTGGTGGTGATCGACGTGAACGACTTTCGCTATATCACGGAAGCGAAGCACCCGGCCTTCGACTTCTGGCGTGACAATGCCTGGGTAGATGCCGAGGTGACCTACCTGGATGCCCAGACGGCGAAGCGATACGGGGAACGAACCTACGATACCTCGTCGCCCGTCTGGGAGGATGTCTTATCCGCCAAGACTGACGTGCAGATCCAGGCGATCGCCAAAGACATGGTGGATGAGATCCGTACAGTCGCTCCGACCCAGGAATTCGCACCACAGCCTGCCGTCACTTTCACACCACCAGCAACGACTGCGGCGGCCTTGCCACAGCCAGGTCCTGCCAGCGAAGGCGCGAAATACGACCGGGTATCAGGCGGTGATGGCGGAGCAACCGAAGACGGCGGCGGCGTCACCCGGGAGCAGTGGAAACAGCGGCAATTGGATCAGCTCAAGCGCGACACTGACCTGAGCTACCAGGAGTATCAGAGGCGGTATAGGGAGATCACCGGGCAGTGATCCAGGCGATCCGGGGCGGGCTTCTTTTTACCCATGCGCCATCCGCGCACCCGCGAAGCCCTGGTTGCGAGCAGCGAGTACGCAGACGCATCTTCGCAGGTGACTGACCCGAACTCTTTCCTGGAGCGTCGACTGCATCAAGGATGGCCACCGGATCAGCAATGCCTGCAGCCTGTGCCTGAGCTATCAGATGCTGACGAACCTTCGGGGTGACGCCTGCGGGAAAGCCGCACCAAGGACTTTCGCAAGGCATGAAAAAAACCCCGTAGATTTTTGATCTACGGGGCTTTTTAGATGGAGGCCGAAGTCGGAATCGAACCGGCGTACACGGATTTGCAATCCGCTGCATGACCACTCTGCCATCCGGCCTAAACGATAACGCCGCTTGCGGCGGCGTCATCGCGTGAAACTGGAGCGGGAAACGAGACTCGAACTCGCGACCCCGACCTTGGCAAGGTCGTGCTCTACCAACTGAGCTATTCCCGCTTTGTCGTGTTGACGGGCGCCATTCTATAGATTCAGGAACCGCCGTCAACCCCTTGATTCAAAAAAACTTTTATTTTCCCTTCGGGTCGGTGCTGAGGTGCGGCAGAGCAGCCAGCAGGTAGTGCAGCATCGACCAGAGCGTCAACGCCGCGGCCAGAATCAGCAGGAAGTAGCCAACGCCGACCCAGAAGGTGAGCAGCGGCGGGTTGGCCAGCAGGATGACCAGCGCCACCATCTGCGCGGCGGTCTTCCATTTACCCAGGCTTGACACGGCCACATGGGCGCGAGCGCCGAGTTCTGCCATCCACTCGCGCAGAGCCGACACCACGATTTCGCGGCCGATGATGATCGCCGCCGGCAGGGTCAGCCAGAGGTTGTGGTGCTCTTCCACCAGCAGTACCAGCGCCACCGCCACCATCAGCTTGTCCGCTACCGGATCGAGGAAGGCGCCGAAAGGCGTGCTCTGTTGCCAGCGACGGGCCAGATAGCCGTCGAACCAGTCGGTGACGGCGGCAATGGCGAAGACTGCGCTGGCTGCCAGATAGCTCCAGGAGAACGGCAGATAGAACAGCAGGATGAACACAGGAATGAGCAGTACGCGCAGAACGGTGAGCAGGTTTGGAATATTCATCGTTACGGCTGGTTCTGAAGGAAGGCGGCATTCTACTCGCTGTGCAGGGCCGCATAAATCGACTCAGCAAGCTTTTTGCTGATGCCTGGCGCCTTGGCGATTTCCTCGATACTCGCGCGATTGAGTTCCTGCAACCCGCCGAAATGCTTGAGCAGCTCCCGGCGGCGCTTGGGCCCTACCCCGGCGACATCTTCCAGGCTGGAGGTGCGCCGCGCCTTGCCGCGTCGGGCACGGTGTCCGGTAATGGCGAACCGATGCGCCTCATCCCGGATTTGCTGGATCAGGTGCAGCGCCGGGGAGTCCGCCGGCAGGGTGAATTCGTGAGCGGCATCGTTCAGGTAGAGGGTTTCGAAACCGGGCTTACGGGTGACGCCCTTGGCCACACCGAGCAGGATCAGCTCGGGCACCGCCAACTCCTTCAGGACTTCCTGGGCCATGGCGAGCTGGCCCTTGCCGCCGTCCACCAGGAGGATATCGGGCAACTTGCCCTCCCCGTCCTTCAATTTGCTGAAGCGGCGCGATAGCGCCTGGTGCATGGCAGCGTAATCGTCGCCCGCAGTGACCCCTTCGATGTTGTAGCGACGGTAGTCCGACTTCAGCGCGCCTTCGGGCCCGAACACCACGCAGGAGGCCACGGTCGCCTCGCCGCTGGAATGGCTGATGTCGTAGCACTCCAGGCGTTGCGGGGCCTCATCCAGCCCCAGGGCTTCGGCCAGGGCTTCGAAGCGTGCTGCCGTGTGCTGTCGGTTGGCCAAGCGCGCGGCCAATGCCTGCTCGGCGTTGGTGACGGCCAATTGCTGCCAGCGCGCGCGAGTACCACGTACCCGGTAGCTGATGTCCGGCTCGCGGCCACGCAGCTCAGCGAGCGCTGCGATCAGGGTCGGGAAATCCTCGTGGGTCGTGTTGACGATCAGCTCGCTGGGCAGATCGCGCTCGTGATTACCCAGGTAGTACTGGGCGATGAACGCCACCAGTACGTCAGCCCCTTCTTCTTCGATGGCCACCTGCGGGAAGAAATTCTTGCTCCCCAGCACACGTCCGCCGCGAACGCTGATGAGGTGCACGCAAGCGCCGCCGGGAGTGGCGATGGCCGCGATGACATCGATGTCGCCAGTGCCGCCTTCCATGCTCTGCTGGTCCTGGACGCGGCGCAGGATAGCGATCTGGTCGCGGAGTTCCGCCGCCCGTTCGAAGTCCAGGCGCTGGGCTGCCTCTTCCATTCCCATGGATAGTTCCTGGGTCAGCGCATTGCTACGGCCTTCCAGGAACATCACCGAGTGACGCACGTCTTCGGCGTACTCGGCGGGGTCCACCAAGCCTACGCAAGGCGCCTTGCAACGCTTGATCTGATACTGCAGGCAGGGCCGGGTGCGGTTCTTGTAATAGCTGTCCTCACACTGGCGAACCAGGAATGCCTTCTGCAGCAGGTTGAGGCTTTCGCGAATGGCACCAGCACTGGGATAGGGCCCGAAGTAACGCCCCTTCTGTTTCTTCGCCCCACGATGGATGCTCAGCCGCGGATAGTCACCGTCACTGAGATACACGTACGGATAGGATTTATCGTCGCGCAGCAGGATGTTGTAAGGCGGCCGCCACTCCTTGATAAGCGTCTGCTCGAGCAGTAGCGCCTCGGTTTCATTGGCGGTGATGGTAGTTTCGACCTGGGCGATACGCCCCACCAGGGCGGCGGTCTTCGGGGCCAGGCCAGTCTTGCGGAAATAGCTGGCCAGGCGCTTCTTCAGGTTCTTCGCCTTGCCCACATAAAGCAGCTTGCCGCCCGCATCGAACATCCGGTAAACCCCCGGACGACCGCTGCAGGCGGCAAGGAAAGCACTCGCATCGAAAGCGTCGGACATCTTAGCTGACGGCATCTACCATGCCGTGTCGAACAGCCAGGAGCGCCAGTTCCACGTCGCTGGAAATGGAGAGTTTGTCGAAGATGCGGTAACGATAGGTGTTCACGGTTTTCGGCGACAGGCAGAGCTTGTCGGAAATGCTCTGGACCTTCTGGCAATTGGCGATCATCAGCGCGATCTGGATCTCACGCTCCGACAGCAGATCGAAGGGCGATCCACTGGCCTGGGGCTGGAAGGACTTCAGCGCCAGTTGCTGGGCAATTTGCGGGCTGATGAAGCGGTGGCCGGCGAAGACCTGGCGAATCGCCTGGACCATTTCTTCCAGGCCAGCGCCCTTCGTCAGATAGCCGGCCGCACCAGCCTGCAACAGGCGGGTGGGAAAGGGATCCTCTTCGCAGGCGGTCACGGCAACCACCTTGATATCGGCGTGGCTGCGCAGCAACTTGCGGGTCGCCTCCAGGCCGCCGATGCCGGGCATCTTGACGTCCATCAGGACCACATCAGGCTTCAGCTCCCGCGCCTTCTTCAGGGCTTCCTCGCCGCTATCGGCCTGCCCAACCACCTGCAGGCCATCGATATCGGCCAGCATGCGGGTAATCCCCGTTCTCACCAGATCGTGGTCATCGACCACCAGCACCCTAATCAAGCGACACCTCTCAGTGCATCGCGCGCTGCCATGGCAGCAAGCTTGTTCAAATGAAGCTCACATTAGCAAATGAGCGGAGAATGACCTAGCTCCGGATGCAGGGCCGTCAAACGGGCAGCGCCAATTTCTCAACCGGAAAGCGCCTCCAACCGGCCCAATCAGAAACCCGATGGCAGTCGAATACGAATAATTACAATGAATTGCCCGAAATTTCAGATGCGGATGATAAAGAAAGGACGACAAAGAGTGCGAGGGTGTCCCTGTTAAGCCAGGGACACCCTCACTCATTTCACGAGACCGCGTCCCATTCGCGGTCGACGTGATTCAGCGTGGCAAGGATATGTTGCGTGCCGGTCAATGCTGGCGCCATGGTCCAGCGCTGGTAGTTGTCGTTCCCCATGCGCACGAGGCCGGTATGGCTGGCCAGGTTGCGATCGACCTCCGGATCGATGTCATAGAAGCCCAGACTGAAGCGAATGGCGTCGATGTCTTCCGGTGCTCCGGTCAGGAATGCCCAGCCCGGTCCGATGTGATGCTCTTCGACATAGGCCTTGAGCACGTCCGGCGTATCCAGCAACGGCTGCAGAGTGATGGAGTGCATGAAAACGCTCCGCCCCACCCTGTCTCCCAAAAGCCCCTGAAGCTGACGCAGGTTGGCCGTCATGGTCGGGCATTTGCCCTCGCACTGGGTGTACATCATGTTGAAGGTCACGACCTTGCCGTGGATGAGGTCGTCATAGAACCTCACCTTGCGTCCCTCGTGGGTATAGAGCGTGACATTGGGAAACGGAATGGCGCCGGCTCCCTGTGCGGAAGTGGCTTGCGCCAGGCCCGCGCCTCCGCGCATTGCCGTCCAACCGGCCAGCAGGGCAGCAGCGCCGCCAATTCCAGCCAGCATGTTTCTTCGTGTGTTCATGACGATTCCTCCCACCTCGAAGCTGCGCCGCAGCAGGCCTCAGACGATGTCCCAGCGCAGCATCATGGCGTGATCCTCGTGGATCAGGTTGTGGCAATGCATGGGGTATTTGCCCTTGTAGTCGCGGAATCGCAGGAAGACCCGCAACGTAGTGAAGGGCGCGACCACATAGACGTCCTTGCGCCCTTGCTCATGGGCCGGAACAGGAACACTGACCCCATTGACGATCTTCTGCAGGATCCGCCCTTCTTCGAAGTGGATATGGATGGGGTGACTCCAGCCATCATTGACATTCGAAAGCTCCCATATCTCGTAACCGCCCTTGGGAATCTGGGCCCTGGCGACGTTCACATCGACGAACTTGGCATTGATCGCCCACATGCCCCTGTCGCGTTCGAAGATCCAGCGCCGCACGGGTGCCGAATTGATTTCCGCCTGCGTGATCACCGGCATAGGTCTCAGGGTGGCCGGAACCCGGCTCAGGTCCTGGGACGGCGGATAGCGGTCCACGATGATCTTCAGCACCCGGTCGCCGGGTTCCTTGATGTCCTTGGGCAGGCGGGTCTCCACCTGGCGCATCCGGTTGACCAGGTACAACTGGGTGCCAATCACATACTTCGAGAAGTCGACCACTATGTCCGCACGCTCGGCGACGCCGAGGGTCACGTTGGTCTGATTGAACAGCGGCGCCGGGAACAGATTGCCGTCATTGGAGATGTGCGTGAACCTCTGCAGCACATTGGTCGGCGAGACCAGTGCCAGGTTGTAGAAACGGCTCGGCCCGGTGTTCAGCAACCGGAAGCGGTACTTTCGAGCCGCCACTCGCAAAACCGGCTCGATTCGACCATTCACCGCCACCTTGTCGCCCAGGACTCCTTCCGGGTTGACCTGGTCGTAGAACAGCCGTCCGTTCGCGTCGAAGCGCCGGTCATTGAAGTTCAGCGGGTAATCGTACGGATGGCTCGGCAGACGCAGCGCATTGGGATTGGGGTCGGCTTCATTCCCGGAGTCCAGTTCGTCGAATATGTAATAGAAGCCCGCCAACCCCAAGTAGAGGTTGGGTGCCGTGAAGTCCAGGGTGTGGTCGTGATAGAACAGCGTCCCCAGTGCCTCGGTGGGATCGCCCACCAGGTCCTGCCGCGCCTCGAACCCGGCCTTGACGTTGGAATACAGGTGATCCTTGAAGCGCCCGTTGGCCGACAGGGTCGGCCCATGCTTGTTCGGACTGTAGTAATCACCCGGGAAGCCATCGCTCTCCGACCCGCAATGCAAGTTGTGCAAATGGGTTGAGATTTCCGGCGTGCCGAAGCCCACATGGTTCTGCGGCAACTTGTTGTGGATGCGGCAGATCATCGGACGCCCATAGCGCGCATGGAAAGTGGCGCTGGGCATGGTCTTGTCCGGATTGCTGTTGGCCTGATAGCCCCAGATCCGCTGGGCTGGATAGGACGGACTGTAGACCCAGTCATTTCGCTCCGTTGCGCTGATCTCGTAGAGCAGCGCACCCGGTGCGAACTGCGCCCAGCGCTGATGGGGATTTCTCCCCGCCTCGCCCCCGGCGACGTTGGCGACCTCGGTAGGTACCGGGCTCAGGGACGAGACTGGCGTTATAGGATTCACCTGGGCAGGCAACTCATGGGCCCAGGGAACGGTCGGCGGGCTGGGTGGAAACACCGGAGGCGCGACTTCCGCTCGGGCCCGGGTGTTCGTCATCAGCAACGGCGCCGCCATCGCCGCTGCTGTCAATTTCAGAAATGTCCTTCTCCCTTCGCCGTCTGCCAAATCCTCAGGCCGACCTGTAGCGTGCTCGCAATCAGGGCGTTTCATGACTCTCTCCAGTTGCTGACCCTCGACACCGGCCGGGCGCCTTGAGGCGCCTCTGATAAGGCCTTCACCGGTGAAGGACTGGGCTGTTTGAGCATTCGCTCGTTTTGTTTAGCGCCGCAGAACGTCAATAACCTGACTAAAGAGCATATGTATCAAAATGTAAATGCCAGTAGTCACGATATTGACGCGCCTGTCTGCAAAGACTGAACAACCCAAACGGAGCGTCCGAACGAAGCACGAGAGAGCGGGAAGGAGTCCTCCAATAGACGAACGGATGATTGTCGATTCCCGGGGGCTCGCCATCCCAGGAATCTCTGGGGCGACCTCGGGTAATGGCCTCCTGAAACGATCCGTTTCGTCTTCAAGGTTGCGAGACCGGCCAGGCACGTCTATCAAAAATGTTCCACTTCTACCTACACAAGGAGATCCACCATGAGTGCACGCTTCTCGGTGAAAAAGGTCCCACGCTCACATTCCAAAGGGATCAGGAATGGGGAAGTTCTCGGAGGAACAGCGCTGGACGCCTACTGGTACCGGATCATCGACAAGGCCACTGGCGACTTCGTCGGCGGCAAGCATGAAGACGAGGCAATGGCGATGGGGGAATGCGTTCGGCTGAACACCAGAACCTGAAGCTTTTGAGCGCCACCCCTTGTGGTCGCGCCGATGCGGATTTGAATGCCTGAAAGCACACCGGGGGCATCTTCTGCGAGGTACTCCCCTTCTGCATTCTTGTTCGTGAAAGAAGTAGCTGTACAAAAGGCCTTCACGAGATTTTCACGAGCCCGGGCGCAGAGTGAATCTCAGCTGAAGGATCAGCCCCACGCGAAGTACACAAAGCCCCGTCCTGCTCGCACGGGGCTTTGTGTTTCTGGCCCATTCTTCCGCTGAATCCTTCGCTGAAAAGCACTACGCCATCGCCGCACGATGCACGCTCTTCGCTACCCATCTCGCGTCGCCAACGACCCGAGTCAGGTACCAGCCACCCTGACGCTCTATCCACCCTGCGGATTGCTCGATCTAGCGCCCGGACGAATAGGGCCAACGACATTCCTGCTCGCGAATCACCGCATTTGTGGGGTCACTGACAGGTGGAAGGGGATTTACGGATACGGCCCGAAAAGTTGTGGAACCAACGTTGGCCCCTGGGAACGGACTGGGAATGCCCCAGAAAAGCGAAAGCCCCGGAATCCGGGGCTTTCAGCCATACAGATGGCGGAGGCGGTGAGATTCGAACTCATGCCCGAAGCCCTTGCTCCTCTGGAGGCCGCGTAATCCGGGGCCTCTGCAAATCAAAAATGAGGAAATCTGTTCCCAGAGTGTTCCCAGACGTGGAAACGAGGAGAGAGAAAATCGGCTCCAAGGACCTGATTCCGATTTTTCAGGAAGGCCATCGGAAAATGGTAATTTTGGTAATCGACTTTTGAATCTCAGCTTTAGTCCAATAGATTCAATGAGTTATAAGATTTTATTGAAGGTAATTTTAGGGTAAGTGGATGGTAAGTCGATTACCGAAGAACGGGTATTTTTCGACGAATAAAAAATCCTTATAAATCAGTAACCTCACCCTACCCCGCCTAAAAAATTACCGAGAATTACCCAGCCGGGTAAGTGCTCAACACCTAGTGCCACGTGGCCTCCAGCACTGCGAAAAAACCAAATTCCCCAAATTACCTTTTTCCGATGGCCTTCCTGAAAATGAAGGGGTCGCTCCCTCTTTTATATGGCTTAGTACGGCCACCGAACTGAGCCGTCTGCTGCAGAAATCCGCAGGGCCGCACCCTCGCCTTATGCGTGCGACCAGCAGCCAGCCTGCCCGCTTCCCAGGGCACCGAAGAAATGCAGAAAAATCGACCTATCTAGCGCGCAGGCGTGGCGGGGGGACGACGGCGCGCCTGGCTCTGAGCTTTTTTGGGTGAGGCGCATGGAAAGGCCCCTTGTGGGATCGCACTTTGCCATCACAAGACAGTGTGACAACATGATCCTGTGCGCACTAACAACCCCTGCGCATCCCCATCACCGTTCGAATGGACCCAGTTAGGTGAGACCCTTTTGATGAAACAGATCGTATTCCCCGGCCATGATCGCCAACCGTGCGAAGCACTTTATGGCCTGTACTTTGAGCCAACGACTGCGTATCACAATGTGCACGTGGTTGTTGTCCAGACTGCCAGCGGCCAGTCGAACCGCATGGGCACAAGCCTGTTTAACACCGACGATGGGCGGGACAACGTACTGAATCGGATAATCGAAGCCGAACTCAACGGAGTAAGGCTCGACTTCATTCGCTTCCATGTGATTCTGGATTTCGCCGCAGTCCCCACCGGTAGCACATGGCCTATCCACTTGGACGTGGACAAGTATCTTGAGAACGGGAATCCGTACGAGGTGCGAGAAGTCCCAGCGCAAGATCTAAAGGCCCTCTACTACAAAGCAACTGGACGCGGTGGGAAAGAGTACAGCTTCAATTCGTTTGACGTTGTAGGAGGTAGTGCCCCGGTCTTCACACGATTCGAAGAAGGAACAACGCTTTCCCTCGAGAGGATGAAAGAACTACTGGCTGGAGCTGGTTATACGAGCGCTAGCAATTCAAATCAGGTTACGCCAGCGTAGTCCCAAACCTCACCACCTCCTCCCCCACCCACTCATTCACCTGCTGGAGCCGCGCCTGAACCGGCTCCAGCTCGTTCGCCGTCCACACCTCAGCCGCGTCCTTGATCGAGCCGAACCCACCCGCATTCACCGGCACAATCCCCATCAGCTGGGGCGGAATGCGCAGCGCCGCGAGCATGTCGTCGCGGCTGATGTTCTTGATCGAACCAAACTCGTCCTTGGCCGCTACCTCACTCACCGGGATAAGCTGGATGCCGTCCTTCTTGCCGCTCGGCGAGTAGACGAACAGGTTGCGGAAGTTGCCCGGGCCCTTGGCGCTTTTGAGCGCCGTGCGCAGGTCGGCGATGTCCTGCTCATTCTGCGCGGCGTCGGTCATGTAGAGGATGAAGCCAGCGTGGCTGCCGTTGTTGTAGTAGCGCCGGCGGAACAACGTGGCGGACTCGTTCAGCAGCGCGCTCTGTAGCGCCACGAACCACTCCGGCAGGCCGTACACCTCCTGGTTGATGTCCGCCTCGCGCAGGTGGCAGATGCTGCCCTTCTCGAAGGCATGCTCTTCCTGCCAGCCACGGATCATGTAGAAGCGGTCCAGGTCCACACCCCGGCGCATGTAGCGGGCCAGAACCGGCTGCAGGCCGAACGGCCCCTTCAGCCGGTTGCGGCGCATCTCCAGGTAGGCGTTGCCGAAAGTCAGCCAGTCCAGGGCGAACTGCTCGAAGGCCTGGCGCGACAGCAGCCGGTGCGGAATGAAGGTCTTCGCAAGCATGTTGCGCTTGAAGTTCAGGCCCGACTGCAGGAACACCCCGGCCCGCACCGACTTGGCCAGCGCATCCGGCGATACCGGCGGCTCATACCAACGGCCGTTGTTCCAGATCTCCAGGTAGTCCAGGACCTCGCGGCCATCGAGGACGGGCACCGGGTCGCCAAAGGTGAACAGCTCCGTGCGCGGGGCCACGGCAGTGGTTTCGGTCATCAGTTGATCTCCATGAATCCGGTATTGGCGGCGGTCTGGCCTTCCAGCGGCTCGTTGTGCAGCGCATGGAACAGCGCCCAGGCCAGGTCGGCGTGGCCGGTGGCATCGTTGCGGCCGGCGCTGTAGGTGAACTGGCGACCGCCAGCGGTGATGGTCTTGCGGATGGCCATGAGGGACTGGGCGAAGTCCGTCCAGCCGGCGTCAAACTCCAGGCGGCCGCTCTTCACCACGTCGTAGGCCTTCAGCACCAGGCGCGTCTTCACCTCCGGCGAGTAGCTAAAGGTGGTGACGTTCGGGAAGAACTGCCGCACCAGCTGCGCCACGCCGGAGCCCAGGCCCGTCGTATCGATGCCGATGTAAGTCACCCAGTAACGCTGGGTCACCTTGCGAATCGCCTCGGCCTGGGCGGCGAAGTCCATCCCACGGAACTGGTGCCGCTCCAGCACGCGGAACTTGCCGCCCGGTACCGCCGGCGGCGCCACCACCACCAGGCCGGCACTGTCGCCCGTCTCGGCCGGGTCATAGCCCACCCACACCTGGCGATCGCCGAACGGCCGCAGGGCGAACGGCTTGTAGTCCTCCGCCCAGAGCTCCCAACTGTCCACCATGCAGGGCTGCAGCATCGTCAGCGGGAAGATCGAGGCGCCATCGTCGACGAACTGGCACATCAGCAGGTTCTGGAACGCCTCGGCGTCGTACTCCAGGCGCAGCTCCTCGATGTCGAACAGGTCGCAACCGCCCTGCTCCGCATCCAGGATGGTCACGATCTGCCGCCAGATGCGGTCGTCACACAGTCGCCCCTGCTGCAGCGCGGCGTGGCTCACATCCAGTTCGATGCGCTGCGCGGCCGGCTTGCCCTTGTTGAAGCGCTCCCCGGTCCAGAAGGGATACGCCTCGTGCGCCATCGAGCTGGGCGTGGAGAAGTACGTCCGGCGGTACTGCTTCTGCATCGCCATGGCACTGGCGACCTTGTTCAGCTGCTTGAACTGGTAGGTCCAGAAGAACTCGTCGAAGTAGAAATTGCCGTGGTAGCCCTGCGCCGTGCGCGCACTGGTGCCCAGGAAGTGCAACTCGGCGCCGTTGGACAGCGTGATCGGGTCACCCGTGAGCTCAACCCCTATCACCTCCCGGGCAAACGCCTGGATGTACCCCTTGAAGATGTGCGCCTGGTTCTTCGAGGCGGATAGGAAGATCTGGTTGCGCCCCGTCGTCAGCGCATCGATCAGCGCCTCCCGGGCGAAGTAGAAGGTCGCCCCAATCTGCCGGCTCTTCAGGATCACGCGGGTGCGCTGATTGCCCGCCCGGTACCAGTCCTTCTGGTAGTCGAAGCATCCGTCCAGGAACGCCTCGACCAGCTTCTCAGTCAGTTCCTCATCTATGTCGTTGCGCTTGGGCTTGCGCTTCGGCGCCTCGTTCCGCGCCGCCAGCTTCGGGTTCAGCTCCGTCTCGGTACCGCCGCCCTGGTAGCGCTGAATGCGCGCCTGCCGCTCCAGCTGACGGTGCAGCAGATCGATCTCCTTGAAGTCGCCGCCGCTCTTGCCGTCCTTCAGGATCAGCTGCACCAGGCGGGCCTCCAGGGCGCCGCCGATTCGCTCGACATTGTCCGCGCGGTCCCAGCCGTCGCGCGTCTTCCAGGCATGCAGCGTCTTCTCGTTCAGCTCCAGGTGCTGGGCGATTTCGCAGAGCCGCCAGCCCATCCAGTACAGGAACTTGGCCTGGCGGCGATCATCACGAAGCGGAATTTCAACGGCAGCATTCATGGCCCCGATGCTGCCGCCACGCGCGCGACCCTCTGTAGTGGCGCGGTTTGTAGAAACGCCCCCTACAAGCCCGGCTCGTTGCCCGGCCCAGCCCGTCTCCCGACCATGCCCTCAACGCCAACGAGGCCTTGAGGGCACTCCCCCATGAAAAAATTCCGCTCCAAATGGTTCCGTGTCGCCGTAGAAGGCGCCACCACCGACAAACGCACCATCAAGCGCAACTGGCTGGAACAGGCCGCGCGCAACTTCAACCGCAGCACCTACGGCGCCCGCATCTGGCTGGAGCACCTGCGCAGCCTGCTGCCAGACGCCCCCTTCCGTGCCTACGGCGACGTGCTGGCGGTCAAGGCCGAAGAGGTCGACATCAACGGCGAACGCAAGCTCGCCCTGTTCGCCCAGATCGAACCCACCGCCGACCTCATCGCCCTCAACAAGGCCAAACAGAAGATCTACACCTCCATCGAGCTGGACGAGAACTTCGCCGACACAGGCGAGGCCTACCTGGTCGGCATGGCCGTCACCGACTCCCCGGCCAGCCTCGGTACCGACGTGCTCGCCTTCAGCGCCGAGAAGCCCGAAGCCAGCCCCTTCCGCGACCGTCACTACTCGGCCACCGCCATGTTCACCGAGGCCATCGAAGTCGATCTCGAATTCGAGGAAGTCACGGAGGCCCCCAGCCGCTTCAAGGAGCTGCTGGACAAGGTCAACGGCCTGCTCGGCCGCCAGAAGGCCAAAGACGTCCAGGACGACACCCAGTTCGCCGAGCTGGGCGAAGCCCTCACCGGCCTGCTCACCTTCGCCGACGAACAGAGCCAGGCCGCCGCCAGCACCGCCCAGGAAGTCACCGCGCTGAAGCAACAGCTCACCCAACTCAGCACCGACTTCGCCGCCCTCAAGCAGCAGCTCAGCGAGAGCGAAGACCCCGAGCAACCCCAACGCCCGCCGGCCACCGGCGACAACGGCCAGATCCTCACCGACTGCTGACCAGCCCGCCCGCACCGGAGAACCCCATGCGCAACGAAACCCGAGTCCTCTACAACGCCTTCACCCAGCAGCTGGGCCAGCTCAACGGCGTGCCCGACGTCAGCAAGAAATTCAACGTCGAGCCCACCGTCGAACAGAAGCTGGAAACCCGCATCCAGGAATCCAGCTCGTTCCTCTCCCGCGTCAACGTCTACGGCGTGCGCGAGCAGGAAGGCGAGAAAGTCGGCCTGGACATCGACAGCCCGACCGCCAGCACCACCGACACCGAGAAACAGGCGCGCCAGACCAGCGACCCGACCGGCCTCGACCAGCGCCGCTACCGCTGCGAGCAAACCAACTTCGACACCCACATCCGCTACCAGAAGCTCGACGCCTGGGCCAAATTCCCGGACTTCCAGACCCGCATCCGCAACCTCATCGTCCACAACCAGGCCCTGGCGCGGATCATGATCGGCTGGAACGGCACCAGCCGCGCCGCCACCTCCAACAAGGCCAAGAACCCGCTCCTGCAGGACGTGAACATCGGCTGGCTGCAGAAAATGCGCGTCGAAAACGCCGCCCGCGTGATGAAAGAAGGCAAGGAAGGCAGCGGCAAGATCCGCGTCGGCAGTGGCGGCGACTACAAGAACCTCGACGCCCTGGTCTTCGACATGGTGGAAGAATTCATCCATCCCCTCTTCCAGGAAGACACCCGCCTCGTCGCCATCTGCGGCCGCAAGCTGCTGGCCGACAAGTACTTCCCCATCATCAACCAGCAGCACGCCCCCAGCGAAATGCTCGCCGCCGACGTCGTCACCAGCCAGAAGCGCCTGGGCAACCTGCCGGCCGTGCGCGTGCCCTACTTCCCCGCCAACGGCCTGCTGATCACCCCGCTGGAAAACCTCTCCATCTACTGGCAGCTGGAAACCCGCCGCCGCACCCTCGTCGACCACGCCGCCCGCGACCGCATCGAAAACTACGAGTCGGTCAACGAAAGCTATGTGATCGAAGAGCTGGCCGCCGCCAGCCTGGCGGAAAACATCCTGATCGAGGACTGACCATGAGCAGCCCGGCCCGCCGCCACTACCAGCGCATCAACGCCGCCCTCGCCGCCTCCCAGGTCGACCGCGACGACAGCATGGAAGGCGCCAACGCCTACGAACTGCAACTGGCCCAGCTCACCCAGCACCGCCTGCGCCTGCGGCAGATCCAGTCCAACCAGGGCAAGGCCGAACTCAAGCGCCAGTTGCTGCCCGAGTACGCCCCCTACCTCCAGGGCGTGCTCGCCGCGGGCAAAGGAGCCCAGGACGAAGTCCTCACCACTCTCATGGTCTGGCACATCGACGCCGGCGAGTATCGCGGCGCCCTGGACATCGCCGCCTACGTGCTCGAACACAACCTGCCGATGCCTGACCGCTTCCAGCGCACCACCGGCTGCCTGGTGGCCGAAGAAATCGCCGAAGCCGCCCTCAAGGCGCAGAAAACCGGCGAGTACTTCGACCTCGCCACCCTGCACCGCACCGCCCTGCTCACCGTCGACCAGGACATGCCCGACGAAGTCCGCGCCAAGCTCCACCTCGCCATGGGCCGCGCCACCCTCGCCGGCCTCACCGAGCAGGAGCCGGGCCGCCCCGGGCAGGTGAAAGCGGGCATCGAATTGCTCAAGCGCGCCATCGAGCTGCACAGCGCCTGCGGCGGCAAAAAAGACCTGGAGCAGGCCGAACGCCTGCAGAAGAAACTCGCTGCCACCGGCAGCTAACCGAGCGGTCCCCCGCAACCCCGGCGGCTCGGGGCCAATCCACGCTTGCGATTGCGAAGTGAGCAACGTGCGGCCCCGACCACCGCCGATCCAAGGAGCGACCATGAGCGGATTCATCGCCGGCGGCACACCCACCGGCTTCACCCTCAAAAATGACAGCTGGTGGCCCGACATCGACGGCCAAGACATGCGCGCCGTGCTGCGCCTCGACGCCTCCATCACCGACGCCCGCCTCAAGGCCGCCGCCCTCAATGCCATGCTCGACACCAACCGCGAACTGACTCGGTTCAAGGCCCGCCACCAGGCCCTCGGCTGCACCACCCTCGAAGGCGTCCCCGCCGACCAGGTCGACGGCCAGAGCCGCCTCGTCATCCTCTACTGCCGCGCCCTCTACTGCGGTGCCGGCGCCGAACTCACCGAACGCTACCGCGCCCTGGACAGCAGCGCCGATGGCCACGCCAAGGCCGACGCCCTCACCCCCAGCATCGACGAACTGCGCCGCGACCAGCGCTGGGCCATCCGCGACCTGCTGGGCCTGCCCCGCACCACCGTGGAACTCATCTGATGGACCAGGTCATCGCCCGCCAGGGCGACACCCTCGACGCCATCTGTTGGCGCCACTACGGCCGCACCGCCGGCGTCACCGAAGCCGTGCTCGAGGCCAACCCGGGTCTCGCCGAACTGGGCGCCGTACTGCCACTGGGTACCACCCTCAACCTCCCGCCCCAGGCACCGCAGCCCCAGCGCCGCACGGTGCAGCTCTGGGACTGACACAGGAGCCCCCATGCCCGACAAACCCGAACAGTGGGCCTGGTTCGCCACCTGGCTCGAAGAACACTGGCCCGCCGTCTACGCCGCCTGCCTGGGCACCTTCATCGCCGCCCTGCGCGTGCTCTACGGCGGCGGGGGCTGGCGACAGGTTGGCCTGGAAGCACCGCTCTGCGGCGCCATCACCCTGTCGGCCAGCGCGGGCCTGCAACTCATCGCCATCCCGGCCAGCGCCGCCCCCTTCTTCGGCGGCGTCATCGGCCTGCTCGGCGTGGAAGGCGTGCGCGCCGTCGCCAAGCGCCACCTCACCCAGAATGGAGATCCGCAATGACCCTCATCCGCCATGGCCACCGTGGCCAGGCCGTGCGCCAGCTGCAGCAGCAACTCAACCGCGCCGGCGCCGAGCTCTATGTCGATGGTCACTTCGGTGACGCCACCGAAGCCGCCGTACGCGCCTACCAGCGCCGCGTCGGCCTGGTCGCCGATGGCATCGCCGGCCCCAAGACGCTGGCCACCCTCGCCGGCACCGGCAACGCCCGCCTGCTCCACCACAACATGCTGCTGGCCGTGGCCCAGCGCCTGAACGTGGAGCTGGCCGCCATCTACGCCGTGAACGAAGTGGAAAGCGCCGGCCAGGGCTTCCTCGCCAACGGCAAGCCCGCCATCCTCTTCGAGCGCCACATCATGTACCGCCAGCTCTGCACCCCGCGCAGCAACGAGGACGATGCAGCCGCCCTACAGGCCTACGCCGACGAACTGGCGGCACTCCACCCCAACCTGGTCAACCCGCGCCCGGGTGGCTACGCCGGCGGCACCGCCGAGCACCAACGCCTCGCCCACGCTCGCCTCCTGGACGACACCTGCGCCCTGGAGTCCGCCAGCTGGGGCGCCTTCCAGATCATGGGCTTTCACTGGCAGCGCCTCGGCTATGCCAGCGTCCAGGCCTTCGTCGCGGAAATGGAGGCCGGCGAAAACCAGCAATTCGACGCCTTCGCCCGCTTCATCGAAACCGACCCGGCCCTGCTCAAGGCCCTGCAGGGCAAACGCTGTGCCACCTTCGCCAAGCTCTACAACGGCCCGGCGTACCAGCGGAACCTCTACGACGTGAAGCTGGAGCGCGCCTACCAGCGCCATGCTGAGGCAGCCATCGAGGCTGCCGCGTGAGTGCCCTGCGCCAGGTGCTCTACGGCCTGGCGCTGCTGGCCGCCCTGGGCCTATTCGCCTGGGCACAGCAACAGCGGCTGGCCAGGGCGGAAAGCGAAACCCGTCTGGCCATCCAGGGCCAGCAACAGGCCGAGCAGCGCGGCGAACGCCAGCAACTCACCATCGCCACGCTGGAAAGCCACCTGCAGCGCGAGCGCCGCGCGCAAACCGACCTTCGCCAGCTCCAGGCCCGCCTGCAACAAGGCCTGGCAGACCGCGAACGCACCATCGAGAACCTAAAACGTGAAAACCGCGACCTGCAGCAATGGGCTGACCAGCCTCTGCCTCCTCCTGCTCACCGGCTGCGCCAGCGCCCCGCCCTCACCGGAGCGGCCGCTTACCATCAGTGGCTGTCCGGCAGTACTGCCCTGCACCCTTCCAGCAACAACCCCAACCCGTAGCGGCGACCTGCTCACCGACCTGGACCGCCTCGAGGCCGCCTGGGCCGAATGCGCCGCCCAGGTAGACGCCGTCTACGCCACCCAGCAGGAGCCACAGCCATGAACAAGCCCGAATCCCTGCGCACGCACCTGCTGGCCAGCATCCCGGAACTCACCCACAACCCGGAGCGCCTGCTGCTGTTCATCGACAACGGCAAGATCCGCAGCACGGCAGCAGCCGGCTTCTCCTTCGAATACAGCTACAGCCTCAACCTCATCTTCACCGACTACGCCGGCCACGCCGACGCCATTGCCGTGCCCCTGCTGGCCTGGCTGCGCGTCCACCAGCCGGAGCTCTTGGCCAACTTCGATAAGGGGAAAGAGGCGATCGCCTTCGAAGCCGATCGCCTCGACAACAGCAAGGTGGACCTCTCCATCACCCTGCCCCTCACCGAGCGAGTCATCGTCCACCAGCAAGCCGATGGCCGTCTGGAGCTGGACCACCCAGAGGAACCCCAGCTCACCCCGCACCTGCCCGAAGCGCGCTATGCCCTCTACGACGGCGCCACCCTGCTCGCCGCCTGGACCAGCGCAGCACCCACCGGCGTAGACCTGGAAACACCGCACCCGGGGCCTATCCGTGTCCGCTAACCTCCAGGCCCTGGAAGACTGGGCCGGCGCCCTCCTGGTCAAACTCGGCCCCAGCGAGCGCCGGCGCCTCACCCAGACCATCGCCCGCGACCTGCGCCGCAGCCAGCAGCAACGCATCGCCAGCCAACGCAACCCGGACGGCAGCGCCTACACCCCGCGCAAACCCCGCAAGCTGCGCAGCAAGGCCGGCCGCATCCGCCGCAAGATGTTCACCAAGCTGCGCACTGCGCGGCACCTCAAGCTGCAGAGCACCGCCGAGCGCATCGCCATCGGCTTCCTCGGCCGCACCGCGCGCCTCGCCCGCATTCACCAATACGGCCTGCGCGACCGCCCCGGCCGGCGGGCAGCCGAGGTGCAGTACAGCCAGCGGGAGTTGTTGGGGTTCAGTGAGGGAGATCTCCAGCGCATTCGAGATCAGCTGCTGGCGCATTTGGCATAAACAATTTCGGTGCGCGTGGGTTCATTCCCCAAGAGCTACGCTTGCAAAGCGCCACCCGGTGGTGCGGCGAAATCCGCGAAGACTGCAAGGGACTTCAGGAGACCGTATGCAAGTTCGAACCAGGAGGCGGGGACTGATCGATACCCGCTTCGGCGAGAAGTACGTCTATGTAGCGCTGGCCATCGTTGCCATCGTTTCCCTGGTGGACTTTCCGGGCATTTCGTTGAATGCCATCCAGGATGCCGTCTCATGGTTTTCGTCTGGGATGGCGCAGAAGATCGTACGGATTGCGCAGGAGCGCGAGGTGCCGGTACGTTCGGCCATCACATTGGCCAGCGCCCTGGTCCTGTCATGGGGTGGGTTCGTCTACTTCATCTTTTCGATTCCCGCCGAGCAGATGAGGCAGAACTACCTTCTGGAGCGTAAGGCCTGGAATTACATGGGCTTGGTCATCGGCTGCCTGGTCTTCCATGGGTTGAGCCTGATGATGTTGAGTCGTCCTGCCTGGGAGGAGTTCAGTGCTCGGCCCGACGGTTTCTTTTCCAGGAACCTCGATTACCTGACGCAGACGGATACGGGTTTGGGCATTGCGGTTGCGTTCCTCACGCTCGTCACGGCGTACGCCTACGCCACCCTGCTGAAAACTATCTACGCGCATCTGAAAGCGGGCTGAGCCCTGCAGCCAACGGCCAAGTCCTACACGTCGCCGAGTTCATCGGAAATTTCAACGCCCGACTCAGGTTGCTAGCCTTCGCGCCCCGCCCGTACGGTGCCGCCATTGCTGCGTAAGCAGCAGGCTGGGCTTGGCAGCCCAATTAATCTCAGGCGGACATACCGCCCTTACAGGGCGTTTTTTGTGTCCCCGGCATGGCTACGCCGGTTATATGGGTAGGCCGTGTGTGGGGGGCTTCGGCCCCGCCAGAGCCTGAGACTGGTCTGCCAACCCTCACGGTCCTACCCGCCACTTCTTGGCAGAGGTGGTGGCAGGAACTCCCAACTCTCTCAGGAGCTCCACCATGGCAGTGAACGCCCTCGATCAGCTTCGCGACCTCCACGCCCACTTCAGCCTGCTGCGCGGCGCCGACAGCGCCCTGCTCAAGGCCAACAACTTCGACACCAAGCTCAATCACCTCGGCCACCTGCTGGACGAGCTCGAGCAGCTGCGGGAAACCTACTTCCACCTCACCAGCATCGACGGCGCCCTGGAAATGCTCCTGCAACTCCTCCGCGCCGCCCACGCCGAACGCCTCTATGGCGACCACCTCCACTGCCTCATGGAGCCGCTACGCGGGAAGCTGTATCGGGCGTTGAATGAGATGGAGGGGATTATCTAGGGCTGGACCACTACAGCCCAACCGTCACCAATTTGGTGATGGTTGGGATAGATCCTCTGCAAGGAGTGCTGCAATGAACAACGCACAACAGCTGATCCCCGTTCCTTTCTATGAAGACACTGTTGTCCTGGTCGGTCAGGACAACGAGCCATTCGTGGCGATGAAGCCCATCGTCACCAACATGGGGCTGGTTTGGGCTGCTCAGTACGTGAAGCTCATGGAGCGGTTCAGTTCAACCGTTTCGGAAATCGAAACAGTTGCCGATGATGGCAAGATGCACAGCATGACGTGCATGCCCTTGCGCAAGCTCCCAGCCTGGCTCTACTCCATCAGCCCGAACAAGGTGAAGCCCGAGCTGCGCGACAAGGTCATCCGCTACCAGGAAGAATGCGACGACGCACTCTGGGCGTACTGGACCCAAGGCATCGCCCAACGCCCCGGCTCTACCGCCGTCACCCAGCGCATCGCCCTCTCCCGCCACCGTCTAGCCCTGGCCAAGGAACTCCACCGCACTCGCGACAAGGCATTGCGCGGAGTCATTCACCAGCAGCTCGACGAAGTCTCCCGCGCCATGGGCCTGCCGACGCCCGAACTGGACAGCCTCGGTCGCGCCGCTCCGGCTGTACCGGACATACTAAGCACGCTCTGGGATGCCCTGGTACAGCTCGACAAGTTGCAGGTGCCGTATAACCATTCTCGCGACCCACAGCTCGTTGCTATCAACCTGTCCCAACTGGCTACGGCTCTACAGCAACACGGCAGCACGCTTCACATCACCCGGGCCCTGACTGACGCCATGCGCAGCAGCGACTCCCCACGCTTTCTTCGCCACGCTACCGTCAACAGCCGGCTTACCCGCAAAAGCATCAAATGCTGGGTTTTCGAACGAGCTTGAGATCCCTAATCCCTTCAGTTGTGGTGAACATCACCACAACTGCAGCCAGTGCCTGATCCCTCGCACGGGCTCTTAACTGCTGAACCTCCCCAACCGTGGTGATGATCACCATGGTTGTCGGCACAGAGGTAATTTCGCGCTCCGCAACCGTTTCGAAGATCGAAACCGTTGAGGTCACGGACGGCTGGAGTTCACTTCTTCGGTCCGAAGCGCAGGGTAGTTGCGACGATTGCCAGGCCAAGGCCCATGAGGGTGAGCTCAACGACTGGTATTTCTTGGCTCGGCACAGCACGCAAGAACGCGTGCTCGGCCGGGGGTTCCGCCGAAAACAGATTCTCCGCCCAGATGAGCAGATCCACAGGGATGAAATCCACAACGGGTGAAAGCAGCAGCCCCCCGACAGCAATCAACGCAAAACCTACCCACCGTACCCACTTGCTCATAGATCACCGTCACGCAACTTCCAATGTCTGATGTGAAAAACCGCCGGAGCGCCAAAACCGGAAAATTACCTGCCAGAGCCATGTGTGAAAAGAGGGGAAAAATTGATTTTTCCTCGGTAATGGGGAATTTCCACTTTAACCTTTGCAATGTTCGCTTTTCCCAACCACATGGGTTACCTGCTGGAAGAGCTGGAACAGCTGCGGGAAACCTACTTCAACCTCACCAGCATCGACGGCGCCCTGGAAATGCTCTTGAAACTCCTCCGCGCCGCACGCGCCGAACGCCTTTACGGCGACCACCTCAGTTATCACCGCTGAGGTAATAACTGAGGTAATTGAAAGCTAAAGATACCCCCTTAAGTTAGACTGACCGAGGCCATAGTTTGACAGAAGCGTAAATCTAAATCTGCCCAACCTCCATCCAACTCAACTCGACCTCTCAAACAAGCTATTCATCGAAGCTCATCAATAGGTGTACGAGCAACAAAATTAATCACCCTTTCAACCGGCCATACTTTCTCAAGGGGGGTCCCCATTTTTACCACCTCCCCAGTAGATAAAACTTCATGTGTAGCAACAAATGAAATTCCCGCCTGCCCTTCATCCACAACTAGGCAAGGTGGTTGTATCCTCCCGATCCCCATTCCGCCAAAGAAATAGCTCTTCCCCTCCGCCCGCTTAATAGAAAACATATCTTCGACTTTCTTCCTGGCCTTACCGTGAGCAACCAAACAGGTAAGAGGAGGCATGTTAACTATTTCACCCAATAGAGATCGAACGGAATCACCATCTTGGACATCCAGATAGTCTTTAAACAAAAATAGTGAGCGCACGGGATTAGCTGATACTTCATATACAGTCTTCCCCCTTTCACTCTCAGGCAGTAGGTCACCGCTAGATATAGCTCTATTCTTGAGAGTAGCCGCCTTTGCATTAATCGCGAGCGACAACTGCAACGCCGCCTCATTCGTTACAGCCGGAGTTGCCTGAGAAGTCCCACTCATTGCAACAATTTCTTTAGAATTAGATATCCAAGATCTAACTTCACAACCGGGAGCCGCCATATCAACAGCATTTTGACCGACGTTACTAAACTTCGTCAGTTTATGCTTTCCATCTATAGCCGCAACGGTAATTACATTTGGAACACCTGCCCCACCCAGCGCCGCAGGTATAATCGCCTTGTCCACCACATCTTTACCTACATCATTACCTGCCGCCACAACAAACAATGTGTTCTCGGCAAGAGAAAATAGATTTTGGTAGTTATTTCTCACATTGCGATCCAGCAATCCATCGTGCGTAATTGATAGATTTACCACCCGATAGCGATTATCATCACGCAACTGCGCAAGCAATAGCTCGTGAGAGCCCTTAATCAAACTCCTGGCCCCCAGACCAATATTTATAATTGCAATAGACGCCCATGGCTCTGATCGCATCCGATCAAAGTACGGCTCTAGATCTGGCCCACCGAGTACAATACCAGTAACATGAGTTCCGTGCCCACTTTCTAAATCGGGCTTTAGGCCATAACTGTAATTAATTGGCTGAAGAACCTTATCGAGTCTAATCACCTGAGCTAAAGTATATTCAGAGTCAGCCTTGAAATATTTTCTACGGAAAGGACTTCCATCGAAAGCCTTATCTGCAGGAGTATTAGAAAGAGCACCGAAGAAACCATTATCAACGATTGCAATATTTGCTCGCCCGCCGTCGACATTGATATCTTCGTCCTCCGAAAGCTCTTTAGAAAACCTGTAAGCTTCATAGACGGCTTTGGCATTCATGGGTGCAGATGGAGTTTCGCAGTCATCGCTGGCCGCTATTTCTCCAGTTGACATTCCCATCACTATTTCCCCTTCAACACTGCGAGCTTCACGAACCGTCAACCCCTGCGGGTCGATTCGGCGAAACTCCTCAATCAGTGCTTCACTACCGGGCCGTATAGGCAATGAAACTGGTAGTGACACTGCAGCAATTGGAAGCTCTTTCCCCGGCTTCAACTTACTGAGGTCTTCAATAGGTTCCCCAAAAAACTCTACCAACTCTGATTCAGTGCCTCCGCCGCCAGTCTTCATTCGGTACAAACCGTACGCAGTGTCTCCAGTGCGCACCGTAACCCGCGCCGCATCGAAGGGCTTAAAGTAATACAGGCATGCCGGAAGCGGTATCTCACCCTCTTCAAGAGGGCCATCAAGACCAGATTTTTTGAATTCAGGCTTATCTTTTATTAACTCAATATAAGACTCTGTGACGCCACCACACTGTCGAACAATTAACTCCCTAAAAGTTACACCTGACGCAACTCGAACGATGACGGGCTGCGCGATTTTATCGATCAATTGTGCGATCTCTGGCGAGGGCTCACTGACAGCCCGAACCGTCAGTATTTTCTCATCATCCCCAGAGGCAGCCATGCCATAACCAGAAGTCAATAATATTCCCAATGCAATACTACGATCTAGAATCTGCATTGTCTTTCCCCTGCCTCAAAGTTAATTCCACACGCCTCCGGTTTAAATCTTTCATTCCTTGACAACCAATCTTGCGCCCATGAGCGGAAAGCATCGGTTCCAGTGGCTGAAATTCGTGAAATAAATACCCCCTCAACGGCAGCTATACTTGAATTAACACCTCTAATTCTTCGAACATTGTCTGTATCCTGCGCGGTGATGCCGGACAATAACGGGCCACCAGAGTCCCCAGGACATAATGCTGGTTCAACACCTGCAACTGATTTTATTGTGACGTAGGAAGCTCGTCCTGGCGACGACCCTGCCGGCTTATCAATGACCCCGTCACCTATCCTTAGATAGCCATCCCACTGGCCTGCCTTGGGCATTCCATTCACGACCCTCAAATCTTTACAACCATATCCAGTCATTACCACCTTACTGCCGTGAACCAGCACCCCGTCATCATCTACAACTTCGTACTTCATTGTTTTGAGCTGCTGAGGACGTTCCCCACCGTCATCCAAAATACACAACGCAAAATCTTCACTACTACGAGGAGAGAGCCCCATCAAAGGTTCTTTAGAGTAGTCAGGATGCATGTCGCAATTCATTTTAAGAGTACGATTTCCAATCCTCAAGGATGCAAGTAAAGGCTTACCATTCTCAACTTGTGGATCAACGCAATGGGCAGCTGTTAAAACCACATTTGGCCCGATCAAGGATGCCGTGCAGCTAGATATCCGCCCCCCTCCATTTTGGTTCGAAAATCTTGCAATTATGAGTGCGGGCCAGTCTGCTGCCCTAACAACAATGCCATTTGCAAGCTGAATCTCGGACTGAGCAAGAACTTCCGACGCAAGCTCAAACTCTACGATTGGAGCCGCGTTTTGCCGTTCTTCGGCCGAGGCATTTCCAATAAATAATCCAAACAGCGAAGCTGCAAAAGCCAGAGAGTTCTGAATAATTTTCCTAGAGTTCTTCATCGCTCTGTTTCCATGGAGTGATTAACATTGACTTTTTAGTCTTTCCTGAACTGCAAGACGTCGACCGACTAACCCACGCTCCGCATTTGGCGGGCAGATTTCACTATAGCTGCTACCATGACGATGATGGCAACGTGCCCTCACTTTTCAGCTAAGGATTAGCCCATGAAAAAGCATCTATTGACCTCCTTGGGATTGCTGCTAGCGTTAAGCGGTTGCGCCACGGTAAATGAAAGCTGGGCGCCCTTTCCGACGAAAGACGAGTTGATCTCGTTCAATGATCAATGGGCAGTAGCCACAAAGGCTGGTAACCGCAGCGTCTTCGACCTGCAGCGAGAGCTAGGGAAGTATCGCGACAGGATTTATCAGCAAGCGCTGGAGCGCAGTAAACTTAATTGGGAGTCAACAGGAGCGACCACTTATGGTGGATTGGCCGCGGTCATTGGCGGACTCGCAGACCAGACGGGGCTCATGAACTCTGGGGCAGGCCTGGCTGCACTCGGGCTTACAAACTCGACCCGGTACAGATTCTCCGAACAAACGCAGATCTATGTGACCGCATTAAAAAAGCTATCGTGCATACAAGGAAAGGTTAATGCCATGGATGACCTTACGCTTTCCTTAGCCAAACGTTCGAGCGACCCGGCTGCGCAGAGTGCGGCAAATCACTTCATAGATAAGGTGATAACGAGTGTGGACGCTGTTCGTGCTGAGTATACGAATGCGTTGCTCGGAATGGCTCCAGTCGTCTCGTCGAACGACGAGCTGAAGGCCATAGCTCGTCAATATCTTCAAACCACTGTCGCAGTCGCTGCAACGGATGATCCTGAACAAAAAATGTACGACAAAGCGGGTGAGACAGCTATTGAATTGGTAGTAGGGATTCAGAGTTGCACTTGAGTCTTTGGACCTTGTAGTCGCCTGCACTACAAACTTAATCCCATGCACCCCGCGCGACCCTCCCCCACCATCGGCGCATGGACAGCCTCGCCGAACTCACCCGCCGCCTCGATAACCTGATCCGCCTCGGCACCATCGCCGAGGTGGACCACGCCGCCGCCCGTTGTCGGGTGAAGAGCGGTCGCCTGCTCACCACCTGGTTACCCTGGGTCGCCCTGCGCGCCGGCACCACGCTGGACTGGAACCCGCCCACCGTGGGCGAGCAGTGCGTGCTGTTCAGCCCCAGCGGCGAGACCACCCAGGCCCTGGTCCTGGTCGGCCTCTACAGCGAAGCCAACCCCGCCCCGGAAAAGAGCGCCAGCCTGCACCGTCGCCAGTACCCGGACGGCGCCATCATCGACTACGACCACGGCAGCAGCGCCCTCACCGCCACCCTGCCGGGTGGCGCCACTGTCGTGCTGGAAGCCTCCGGTGGCGTGACCATCGAGGGCGATGTGACGGTGAACGGCATGCTCAAGGTGTCCGGCGATGCGAAGATCGACGGCACCGCCACGGCCAACGTGGACGTGATCGGCGCCAACAAGAGCCTGTTGAAGCACCTGCACCTGGGCAACCTCGGCGCGCCTACGAGTCCGCCGCTATGAACCGGCACACCGGCATTGCCCTGGACGAGCTGGGCCACTTGCGCCAGTCCATCGAAGACATCCTCACGACCCCGGTTGGCTCCCGCGTGATGCGCCGCGAATACGGCAGCCAGCTCTTCGAGCTGATCGATCAGCCACTCAACGACCACACCCGCCTGCGCGCCTACGCCGCCACCGCCCTGGCGCTGATGCGCTGGGAACCACGGGTGCGCCTGAGCCGCGTTCAACTGGCCCAGGGCAGCGCACAAGGCCGCGCCGTGCTGGATGTTGAGGGCACCCGCGTAGATACCAACGAGCCACTGAACATGCAGGTGCCCCTGCGCTTTGGGGGCATTGCATGAGCACGCTGCTGAACCCCATCGACCTCTCCCGTCTGCCACCGCCGGATGTGATCGAGGCCCTGGACTTCGAGCAGATCCTGGAAGAGCGCAAGGCCCACATGCTCGGCCTATGGCCGGAGCACGAGCGCAGCGCCATAGCCACCCGCCTTGCCCTGGAATCCGACCCGCTCAACAAGCTCCTGCAGGAGAGCGCCTACCGCGAGCTGCTCCTGCGCCAGCGTATCAACGATGCCTGCCGCGCAGTGATGCTCGCCTTCGCCCAAGGCAACGACCTGGAGCACCTGGGCGCCTTCCTGGATGTGACGCGGTTGCAAGTCAGCCCGGGCGACCCAACAGCGCGGCCGCCGATCCCGGCAGAGTGGGAGTCGGATACGCGCTACCGACAGCGCATCCAGCTGGCCCTTGAAGGCTTCAGCACCGCAGGGCCTCGTGGCGCTTACAGCTTCCACGCGCTAAGCGCTTCGCCGCAGGTGAAGGATGTTGCCGTGACCACGCCCCGGGCGGGCGTTGTTCGCGTCACCGTACTGGGCACCGAAGGCAAGGGGCTGCCAGCACAGGCCGTTCTGGCGCGGGTGTACGCGCACCTCAGTGATGAGGATGTGCGCCCCCTCTGCGACTCGGTCGAGGTCGTCGCCGCAGAAATCGTGGAGTACCAGGTCAAGGCCACCCTCACCTTCTACAACGGGCCGGATCTGTCGCTGGTCACAGCAGCTGCTGACGCCGCTGTGCGCGCCTACGTGAACGAGCACCACCGCCTGGGACACGACATCACGAGATCCGGCCTGTTCGCAGCCCTGCACCAGCCAGGCGTCCACAACGTGAACCTCATCGAGCCCGCAGCCGACATCCGCATCGACGAAGAACAGGCCGCCTACTGCACTCACATCCAGCTCGACTTCGGAGGCCTCGATGTCTGAACTGCTGCCGCCCAACAGCACCGCCCTGGAACATCGGCTGGCTGACGGGCAACGACACATCAGCGAGCTGCCGGTAGCCATTCGGCACCTCCGCAATCCGGCTACCTGCCCGGCCCCGTTGCTGCCCTTCCTCGCCTGGGAGCTGTCGGTGGACGAGTGGAACCCCGACTGGGGTGAAGACGTGAAGCGCCGGGTGATCGCCGACAGCGTCCGCGTGCATCGCCGCAAGGGCACGCGCGGAGCCGTGCGGCGGGCGCTGGAAGCCATCTTCGGCGCCGACGGATTCCTCATCGTCGAAGGCGTCGCAGCCGGTTACTACGACGGCGGCAAGGCCCACAACGAGCTGCATTTCTACGGCCTGGACGAGCACTGGGCCGTGTACAGCGTGCTGCTCCGGCAACCGATCACCCTGCAGCAGGCAGCCGAAGTGCGCCGCGTGCTGGCCCAGGTCGCCCCCGCCCGCTGCGAGCTGCTGGCCCTGAACTACGAACGCGCCTCGCACCGCTACGACGGCGAGAACCGCTACGACAACACCTACTCCCATGGAGTCGCGTAATGGCACACCTGCCCGAACAGCCTGACTTCGAGGAAGGCATCTATCAGATCGAACGCACCGACCCAGTAGTCGGCGGCGTGGAAGGCATTTCCAACCGGCAGGCACGCCAGCTGGGCAACCGCACCCAATGGCTCCGCCAGGCCATCGAACAGGTCATCAAGGGCGCGCAAGTGGTCGCCAAGGCCACACGGTTGGCAAGCGCACGCAAGTTCCGCTTCGAGGGAGATGCCAGCGGTGAGGTCAGTTTCGATGGCAGCACCGACGTGGCCATCTCCCTGACACTGGCAGATAGCGGCATAAAACCTGCCACATACGCAGTGGCCAGATTCAACGCCAAAGGCCTCGCCATCGGCGGCCGTGGCCTGCAGGTGGATGATCTGCCCGGCTTGCCCTGGGCCAAGATCACCAGTGGCAAGCCCACCACGCTGGCCGGCTACGGCATCACCGACGCTCTACCGTCCGGCTCGTTCACCTGGGCAAGCCTCCCTGGCAAACCATCGGCCTATCCGCCCGCCAGCCATACCCATGCCTGGAACCAGATCACAGCCAAACCCACCACACTGGCGGGCTATGGCATCACCGACGCGCTGGCTGCCGGCGCTTTCACCTGGTCGGGGCTGCCCGGCAAGCCGTCAACCTTTCCACCAGCTGACCACACCCATGCCTGGGGCCAGATCACTGGCAAACCCAGCACATTGGCAGGCTATGGCATTACCGATGCCTTTCCGCGCGCCGGCGGAGTGTTCAGTGGCACCATCATCCCCCGGCTATCCGAAGGTCCGGTGGGTCAGGCCTACAACCGAGATTTCGTCGGCTTTGAGCTTCGCGGCGTCGCCGATGCAGCAGCATTCATGGCCTTTCACCGGGTAGGCAACTACGCCCTGTTCCTGGGCCTGGACGTCGACAACAAGCTCAAGATCGGCGGCTGGTCCATGGGCGCCCGCGCCTACGAACTGGTCCATGAGGGCAATAGCCACCTGTTCACCGGCGCGCCAGGCCAGGTCGCGGCCTTTGCCGGAGCCCTGCCGCCCGCCGGCTGGCTCAAGGCAAACGGTGCGGCGGTGAGCCGCGCAACCTACGCCCGCCTTTTCGCGGCCATCGGCACCTTCTATGGCGAGGGCGATGGCAAATCCACCTTCAATCTGCCGGACTTGCGCGGCGAATTCATTCGCGGCTGGGACGACGCCCGCGGACTGGACACTAACCGGGCACTCGGCAGCATCCAGGCCCCCATGCTCGGTAGCCATGGCCACACCGCGACGGCTGCCATCGACGGAGCCCACGCCCACACCATCAGCGGTTCCGCCGCAGGCGTCAGTACCTCATACCTGAGCCAGGTCCGACAGGTGGCGGGAGGGGCTGCCGCTGCGATAGGCATCCCAACTCTCGGCGAGTCTGCCGCTGGCGTGATGGTCGATGGCCACTCCATCTCCGGCCCCTATGCTTTGCGCTTCACCAACAGCCCGATGGCCCACGCCCACGACGTCGGCGGTACCGCCATCGCCGCCGGCGCCCACAGCCACGCCATCACCGTGAATGCCAACGGCGGCCACGAAACCCGCCCGCGCAACGTCGCCCTGCTCCACTGCATCAAGTACTGAGGCCCGCCATGCTCAATGCCCCGCTCATCTACCACGCCCACGCCATCACCGGCGAATACCTCGGCCCCGGTGAAGCCGACCCGGACCCGATGGACGACGAGAACTGGCTGATACCCGCCCACGCCTATCTGGACGCGCCGCCGAACGCCCGCAAAGGCGAGACAGTCATCCGCACCGAAACCGGCTGGGAGCGCGTACCGGATTTTCGCGGCACCCTCTACCGCACTGAGGACGGCGCGCCCGTGGAGCACGACCAGGTCGGCCCGCTCCCCGAAGGGCTCACCCAGCGCCCGCGCCCCGGCCCGGACCATCGCTGGGCAGGCAACCGCTGGATCCTCGACAAGAAGCTCCAGGAGCAGAACCTGCAAGCACTTGCTGACAGCCTCTACCGAGAGATCGACCACGCTGCCGACACGGCCCGCCAGGCGCTGGTCGGCGACCCGCTGCGCTCGCTGGAGTACCAGCGCGCGGCCAGCGAAGCAGCCGCGTTCAAGGCTGCCGGCTACCAGGACGAGGTGCCGCCCATGGTCGCAGCGTGGGCGATTGGCGAGCGCACGGCGCAACAGGCCGCCGACGAGATCCTGCAGGAGGGCGAACGCCTGGATGCCGCCCTCGCGCGGCTACGCACGCTGCGCCTGCAGGCCAAGGAGCGGGTCCGCGCGGAATTCGCGGCAGGCAACGCAAGCACGGCCGAGCAACTGGCAACCGAAGGCATCGACGCTCTTCGCGAAAGCACGGCAGAGGCCGGCAGCCCCGGATTCCTCCTCTACACTCATTCCGCGGACGGATAGCCGAGATCAGCCAATTATTCGGATGTTAAGGAATGACACACTTCTATCAATGCCAAACAGGGCACTGGTGCGCCAGTGACGAAAAGATAGCCGAGTCGGAGTGGGAGAAAGCCCGGTGCTCCCAGTGCAATCAGAAGATCATCAAGTCCCCTCCGACCGCAGCGCCTCCGAACCTCGCAATGATGCCCGTAGTCAAGATCATCGAACCTACGGCGCCCCCATCGTTCACGCCTGGACCAATAACGGTCGGAGCAACATCTTCGTCATCACCGCCTCCACTCGGGCCGTTGGTGCCGGTGCCCTTCATGCCGGTGGCGTTCGCGCCCGCCGTCGACGAATTCAAAGAGCAGGACCGGGCACTCACCCTGCAACATAAAATAGTCCTGCAAGAAAGCGACTCGCAGGAACAGCTCTATGAGCCCCTGGCCACTAAAGGCTTCACCTTCCTGGCCAGGGACCTGAACTTCAGGGCCTACAAAAAGGGGGACATCAGCGATCCGGAAGCGACGATACCGGAGCCTGGTGTTCTAGGGCTCAATTCATACACCACGAGGTTGGTGAGCTCGGCAAGGCGTGGCATAGGTCGTCTGGAACTCGTGGTCCAGGACGGCTATTTTCGGGTAGGCCTCGTCACCTACCCTGACTATTTCGCCTTCAAGAATTCAGTCCTGTACGCCATCGAACTCAAAACACCGAAAGAATCAACGTTCAAGGCGTACATGTCCGATTCCTTCTGGACGGACAGGAAATTTGACAATAGAAGCATCGTTGACGAAATGAAGTACCGCATTGAGAAACTGCCAAAAGACAAGGTCATGCACGTACTGCTGTTTGACCTACGAAACATGACGAGAACCACCGCGGCAAGCGCCCTTGAGGACCTCAGCAACAGCGTTAGCCTTAACCTGCGGCGCAAAGACTGGTTTACGTCCCATATAAACTCCGTCATGTTTTTCGACGGCAAGCTCTCCAAACTCATCTCAATGACTGAAATTCTCGCTGGCGAGACCAGCAAAGGTGAGCAGCAGAATCTCGGCTCGTTCTTTACCAGGAAACCGCCGCCCTCCTCCAGTACGCAGCCGCCCCCCACCGGAATGTAAACCGACGGGTTCCCAGCCCGCCCTGTAGCCCCGCCTGCTACAAGCCCCGCCACTCGCCCTCAGCCCGCGCGCGGGGCAGCCTGCATGCATCTCTCCCGCCGCCATGCAGGCCCACCATGTCCGACTACCACCACGGCGTCCGTGTCGTCGAAATCAACGAAGGCACCCGCCCCATCCGCACCCTTTCCACGGCTGTTGTCGGCATGGCCTGCACCAGCGCCGACGCGGACGACCAGGTCTTCCCCTTCAACACCCCGGTACTGCTCACCGACGTGCTCGCCGCCAGCGGCAAGGCCGGCGACAAGGGCACCCTGGCCGCCAGCCTCGATGCCATCGCCGACAATGCCAGCCCGCTCACCGTCGTGGTTCGCGTGCCTGAAGGCGCCTCCCCCGAGGAAACCAGCAGCAACCTCATCGGCACGGTCGCGCCCAACGGGCAATACACCGGACTCAAGGCCCTGCTGGCCGCCCGCAGCCGCCTCGGCGTGACCCCGCGCATTCTTGCCTGCCCGGGGCTGGACAGCCTGCAGGTGACCGCCGAGTTGGCCGTCATGGCCGAGAAGTTGCGCGCCTTCGCCTATGCCAGCGCCTGGGACTGCCAGACCAAGGAAGAAGCCGTGGCCTACCGCGACAACTTCGGCGCCCGCGAGCTGATGCTGATCTGGCCCGACTTCCTCACCTGGGACACCACTGCGAAAGCCTCGACCAAGGCCGCAGCCACCGCCCGCGCCCTGGGCCTGCGCGCCAAGCTCGACCAGCAGATCGGCTGGCACAAATCGCTCTCCAACATCCCCGTCCAGGGCGTCACCGGCATCAGCCAGGACGTGTTCTGGGACCTGCAAAACCCCAACACCGACGCCGGCTACCTCAACGCCAACGAAGTCACCACGCTGATCCGCCAGGACGGCTTCCGCTTCTGGGGTTCGCGCACCTGCAGCGCAGATCCGCTGTTCGCCTTCGAGAACTACACCCGCACCGCCCAGGTGCTGGCCGACACCATGGCCGAGGCGCACTTCTGGGCCATCGACAAACCCATGCACCCGAGCCTGGTCCGCGACATCGTCGAAGGCATCAACGCCAAGTTCCGCGAACTCGCTGGCCAGGGCTACATCATCGACGGCCAGTGCTGGTACGACGCCGGCGCCAACGACGCCACCACCCTCAAGGCCGGCCGCCTCTTCCTGGACTACGACTACACCCCCGTACCGCCCCTGGAAGACCTCACCCTGCGCCAGCGCATCACCGACCGCTACCTGCTCGACTTCGCCTCGCGCATCTCCGCCTAAAGCTCCCCTCTCCCTCTGGGAGAGGGGCCGGGGGTGAGGGAAATCTCCCCCCGCTCAATGTATTCAGGAGGCCCTGATGGCCCTGCCCAAAAAGCTCAAGCACATGAACCTCTTCAACGACGGCAACAGCTACATGGGCGTAGCCAAGACCGTCACCCTGCCCAAGCTGGCCCGCAAGCTCGAAGCCTGGCGTGGCGCCGGCATGGACGGCCCGGTCAAGGCCGACCTCGGCATGAGCGACGACGGCATCCAGCTGGACTGGACCCTCGGCGGCTGGGACCTGCTGCCCCTGCGCCAGTTCGGCATGGTCGGCGCCAGCGGCGTGCAGCTGCGCTGGGCCGGCTCCGTGCAGCGCGACGACAGCGGCCAGGTCAGCGCCGTGGAAATCGTTGTGCGTGGCCGCCACGAGGAAATCGACTTCGGCGACGCCGAACCCGGCGAAGACACCGAACACAAGATCACCACCACCTGCAGCTACTACAAGCTGGTGGTGGACGGCCGCACCGAGATCGAAATCGACCTCTTGAACTTCACCCTCATCGTCGACGGCCGCGACCTGCTCGCCGAGCACCGCCGCGCTATCGGCCTGTAACCTTCCAAGGAGCGCCCCATGGCCAAGAAGCCCACCGCCGACAACGTCGTCACCCTCGACCAGCCGATCAAACGCGGCGACACCGAGATCCAGGAAATCACCCTGCGCAAACCCAACGCCGGCGAGCTGCGCGGCCTGCACCTGGCCGACCTGCTGCAGCTGGATGTCACCGCCCTCATCAAGCTGCTGCCGCGCATCAGCACGCCCACCCTCAATGAATACGAAGCCACCACCATGGACCCGGCCGACCTGCTCGCCTGCGGCACCAAGGTCGCCGGTTTTTTGCTGCAGAAGCAGGCGAAGGCGGACGCCTCCCTGCTCGCGTAGAAGACGCCATGGCGGATCTCGCCGTGGTCTTCCACTGGGCGCCGGCGCACATGGACGGCCTCGGCCTCGAGGAGCTGATGGACTGGCGCGAGCGCGCCCGGGTAAGGGTGGAAACCGATGGCAAGTGACGTACTCAAGCTCCAGGTCCTGCTTTCGGCCCTGGACCGTGCCAGCGGCCCGTTGCGCAAGATCAGCCAAGGCAGCGGCGCCACCGCACGTAGCCTAAAAGCTGCCCGCGACCAGCTGAAAAGCCTCAACCAGACGCAGCGCGACGTCAGCGCTTATCGGGAACAGCACAAGGCCGTGCGCGAAACCGCCGAGCGCCTGGCCAAGCTGCAGAACCGGCTGGCCGACTACAAGCACCAGCTCAAGGGCATGGACGCTCCCTCGGCCAGGTTCCAGCGTACCTTTCGCGAAACTAGCGCCGAGGTCGAACGCCTGCGCCAAAAGCACAGCAGCCAGCGCGAAGAACTTCGCCGCCTGGTCGCCGGCTTCAACTCTGCCGGCATCAGCACCCGCAACCTCGGCAGCTTCGAGCGCAGCCTGTCAGGCGATATCGAGCGCGCCAACGCCGCCATCAAGACCCAGACCGAACGCATGCGCCGCCTCAGCGCCCAGCAGGAGCGCCTGCGCAGAAGCCGAGCCGCCTACAGCCAGGGCGTGCAAAACACCGCTGCCCTGGCCGGCACCGGCATGGCCGCCCGCGCCACCGGCCTGTACACCGGCCGCGGCCTGCAGACCATGCTCGGCGTGGGCTATGAGTTCGACGCCACCATGTCGGCCACCCAGGCCGTGACCCGCCTGCAGGACAAGAACGGGCCAGAGATGCAGGCCCTGCGCGAGCAGGCCCGCACCCTGCCCCTGTCCAGCAAGTTCACTGATAGCGAAGTCGCCCAAGGCCAGTACTTCCTCGGCCGCACCGGCTACAACCCGCAGCAAATCCTCGGCGCCATGCCCGGCATGCTCAACCTCGCCGCCGCCGGCGACATGGACCTCGGCACCACCGCTGACATCGCCTCCAACATCCAGATGGCCATGGGTATTCCGGCAGAGGAAATGAACAAGGTCGCCGACGTGCTGACGGCCGCCTTCACCCGCAACAACGTCGACATCCAGATGCTCGGCGAGTCCCTCAAGTACTCCGCCGGCGTGGGGCGCGAATATGGCCAGAGCCTGGAAACCGTCACCGCCGCCACCGCCCTGCTCGGCAACGCCGGCGTCCAGGGCAGCATGGCCGGTACCTCCATGCGCTCCGTCCTCACCCGCCTAGGCAACTCCAAGGAGGTCGCCAAGCTGGGCGTGGCCACCTCCGATGAAAACGGCAACATGCGCGACCTGCTCGACATCCTTGCGGACATCCACGAGAAGACCAAGGACATGGGCAACATCCAACGCGGCGCCATCTACAAATCCATCGCCGGTCAGTACGCAGTCACCAGCTTCGGCACCCTGATGCGTGCCGTCGAGAGTGGCCAGTTCCAGGGCATGCGCGGCAACCTCGACAACTCCGACGGCGAAGCCGCCCAGGTCGCCCGCACCCAGCTGGACAACCTCAAGGGCGACATGACCATGCTGCATGCGGCCCTGGAGAACATCTCCGTCGAGCTCTTCGACAAGAACAACCCCTGGCTGCGCGAGCTGGCCCAGGACCTCAGTGGCTTGCTGCACCAGGTCGGCGAATTCCTCAAGCAGAACCCGGCGCTCAGCAAGGCCATCGTCATCACCATCGCCGGCTTCTCCCTGTTCATGGCCACCCTCGGCAGCCTCGCCATCGGCATTGCCGGCATCCTCGGCCCGATGATCGCCATGCGCTTCCTGTTCGCCCAGGTCGGCATCCGCCTGCCCAACCTCATTAGCCTGCTCTGGAGCCTGGGCAAAACGGTGATCCCTTTCGTGGGCCGCGCCCTGCTGATCCTCAGCCGCGCGCTGATGCTCAACCCCATTGGTCTCGCCATCACCGCCATCGCCCTTGGCGCCTACCTCATCTACCGCCACTGGGACCGCGTAGGCCCCTACTTCCGCAGCCTCTGGCAGGAAGTGAAAGACGGCTTCAGCGCGGGTCTTGCCGGCATCCTGAAACTGGCGGTCGACTTCAGCCCACTGGGCCTGTTCTACCGCGCCTTCGCCGGCGTGATGGGCTACCTGGGCGTGGAGCTGCCGGCCAAGTTCACCGACTTCGGCCGCATGATCCTGCAGGGCCTGGCCAAGGGCATCACCAGCGCCCTGGGCAGCGTGAAAAGCGCCATCACTGGCGCTGGTGAGTCTGCCATCGGCTGGTTCAAGGCCAAGCTCGGCATACACAGCCCCTCCCGCGTATTCGCCGCCTTAGGCCAAGACACCATGGCTGGCCTCGCCCGGGGCCTGGCCGCCGGCGAGCAAGGTCCGTTGGCCCAGTTGGGGGATCTCGCCAAGCGCATGACCGGCATCGGCGCCCTCACGCTCGGCATGGCCGGCAGCGCGATCGCCATCGACCACCGCCCGCCGCTCGCCGCCGGCGTCCAGCCAGTGCAGATCGACAGCCACGACAGCATCCAGATCATCATCCAGCCCGCCCCGGGCACGGACGCCCAGGCCATTGCACGCGCCGTAGCCCAGGAGCTGGACAAGCGCGAGCGCGCCAAGCACATCCGCGCACGCAGCGCGCTATTCGACAGGGAGTAACCGCCATGATGATGGCCTTGGGCATGTTCGTATTCGGCCTGCCCACCCTCGCCTACCAGGAACTCCAACGCCAGACCGACTGGCGCCACCCCAGCACCTCCCGAGTGGGCGCCCCGCCGGCACGGCAGTTCCTGGGCCGGGGCGACGATCAGATCACCCTGCCCGGCGTGCTGGTACCGGAACTCTGCGGCGCCTTGCTCAGCCTCGACACCCTGCGCGTGATGGCCGACACCGGCAAAGCCTGGCCTCTGGTGGAAGGCACCGGCCGCATCTACGGCCTCTGGGTCATCGAAAGCCTGAGCGAGACCCGCACCCTCTTCTTCCAGGACGGCGCCGCCCGCCGCATTGAGTTCAGCCTGCACCTGCAGCGCGTGGACGAAAGCCGCATCGACCAGCTCGGCAGCGCCCTGGAAACCCTCGGGAACATCCTGCGATGACCTACCCCAAGCCCATCTACCGCCTCACCGTGAACGGCCGCGACATCACCTTTGAGGTCACCGCCCGCCTCATCAGCCTCACCCTCACCGACAACCGCGGCCCCGAGGCAGACACGCTCGACATCGAGCTCAGCGACCACGACGGCCTGCTCGCCATCCCACCACGCGGCGCCACCCTGCAGGTGTGGCTCGGCTGGAGCGATACCGGATTGGTGGACAAAGGCACCTTCACCGTCGACGAAACCGAACACAGCGGCCCACCAGACACCCTCAGCATCCGCGCCCGCAGCGCCGACATGCGCGGCCCTCTCGTCAAAAAGCGCGAACGCAGCTGGCACGACACCACCCTCGGCAACATCCTCCGCACCCTCGCCCAGGAACACGACCTGGAGCCCGCTATCAGTCCCCAACTCGCCCAAGTCGAAATCCCCCACCTCGACCAAACCGACGAGAGCGACCTCAACCTCATCACCCGCCTCGGCCAGGAACACGACGCCGTGGCCACCATCAAACACGGCCGCCTGCTCTTCATGCCCATCGGCCAGGGAGAAAGCGCCAGCGGAAAGGAACTACCCGTCGTCACCATCGCCCGCGCAGAGGGCGACCAGCACCGCTTTCTACAGGCAGATCGGGACGCGTACAGCGGCGTGCGGGCGTACTACTACGACGTGAATGGCTCCGAGCGGCTGGAGGCGATCATTGGTGACGAAGACAACGCCAAGATCCTGCGACACACCTACGCCAATCGATCCAGCGCCCTGCGCGCCGCCCGCTCCGAATGGGGTCGCATTCAGCGCGGTAGCAGCACCCTGAGCCTCAACCTGGCACGTGGCAGGCCAGACCTGAGTCCGGAGTGGCGTTATCGGGTGCAGGGGATCAAGGCGCAGATTGGCAAGACGAAGTGGCTGGGGGAGCAAGTGGTGCATCGGTTGGGTGATGGGGGCATGAAGACCGCACTGGAACTCGAAAACAACCGACATACCCCCATAGAGTCGAGCCCTCCAAAGTTGACAATTTAGCAACCTCGCCCTAAGGTTGCTAAAACATCAACAAGGACGGACATGCACGTTTTCAAGAAGAAGGCTTTCACTGATGCATGTGAGCAGTACCCCGTGAAAGCAACGAGCATCATGGAAATCTTCAAGGTCCTGGACAAGTCCACCGCCCGCACCCCGCTGGAGCTCAAGGCGACCTTGTCATCACTGGACAATTTCACCCCTCGACATGGCTGGTGGGTGATCGATATAGGCGGCAACGAACTGCGCCTGATCGCGGCCATCGATTTCGAGAAGCAACGGATTTTCGTCAAACACATCTTCAACCACGCCGAGTACGACAAGGCCAACAAGTGGTACCGAAGCCCCAAGAACACAGGAGTCATGCCATGAGCGCCGTCGCCATCGACCACGCCCCGACTGCCGGCATCCACGAACTGGCGGAGCACCTCAAGAAATTCCAGCGCAGCCTCGAGCGCGCCGGCGGCACCATCATCCAGACCATCACCAGCGAAGCCGAGTACGACCGCGCCCTGGCACTGCTGGACGAACTCACCGAAGTAGCCGAGCAAACCCCGCAAACCGAGCGTCTGGTCGACCAGCTCTGCCTGGCCATCAAACGCTATGAGGACACCGCCCCCCAGTTCGCCGAGTTCAATGCCGGCGTGGCGGCCATCACCGGCGTGCAGATGCTGAAGTTCCTGATGGCTCAGAACCACCTCACTGGTTCTGACCTGCCAGAGATCGGCGACAAGACCGTGGTATCGCGCACCCTCAATGGCAAGCGCACCCTCAGCAGCGCGGACATCCAGGCGCTGTCGAAGCGCTTCCATGTAGAGCCGAGCGTGTTCTTTCCACTGGCCTGAGCCCTCCCCCCTCTGTCACAAGCCCAACGTGGTGCTTGTGGCAGGGTCCCAGCGCCAACATCAAAAAGCCATTACATCACCACAGGTTTTGCCTGATACTCCGGGCCAGTAACCGGCCCCCATCAGGACAATCCTTCATGGACGATTTTCTGCAAACCGTGGCCCTGCTGCGCGCGAAACACCATCGCCCGGCAGGCTTCAACCTCTTCTCAGTACTCCGCAGTTCAAGCGACGAGGTCAATCTGCACTCGCGCTTTCTCGCCTTCCTGCTGAACCCCAAGGCCTCGCATAACTGCGGTGCCGAGCTGCTCCAGCACTTCCTGAGCACGATGGAAATCGAGGGGTTCGACGTCACCAACGCGACGGTGCAGACCGAGTACCAGAACATCGACGTCCTGATCCGCAACCCTGCCGGCCAGGCCATCATCATCGAGAACAAGATCTACGCAGGCGACCAACCCGAGCAGCTCGCACGCTACTACCAGCGCATGGTGAACGAGGGCTGCAAGCAGATCTGGACGCTTTACCTGACGCTGAATGGCCGTGAGCCCGAGGAACACAGCGGCCAGGATCTCGACGTGCTGCAGGCCAGCTACGAGACCCACATCATCGACTGGCTAACCCTCTGCATCCAATCCGTGGCTCGTGAGGCCGGAGTGCGCGAGAGCGTGTTCCAGTACATCGACCTGCTCCGGAAACTCACCCACACCGACCAAGGCAGCATCTACATGGAAGAACTCAAGAGCGCGATTCTCAAGGACGAAAACATCTTCCTGATTGCCGACATCAATCGCGCGTTCAAGCGGGTGGTCATCGACTTCCACACCAGACTCTGGGAATCCATCGCAGCCTACCAGGCAAAACATTTCCCAGAGATGGGCACGCCAAGGGTTACAGCAGACAAGGACGCAGTGAAGAAGTACCACACCGGCTCCAGGAACAACCGCAAGATCGGCCTTTACTACGACTTCGGTGTGATCGGCGGTGGCATCAAGGTCTTGGTGGATCACAACCTGTACCTGGGCTACTACTGCGACGCCAAGCAGCACCCACAGCAACACCAGAAACTGCTTTCGCTGACAGGGCTGGGCACGGGCAACAACGAACCGGGCAAACTCTTCTGGAAGTACCCGTCCCCCAAGCTGAATCTTCACGACCTGAGCAATGAAGACCTGGCCATTATCATCAGCTCCGAGGCGACTCAGGCACTGGTGAAGTCTATCGTCGAAGACGCATACCGACTCTGGAAAGCGGCGACCTCGGTAGTTGTTGAAGGCCCCGTGACGGGAGGCAATGCGGAGTAGCTTCCTCCCCAGGAGGTTACCGCGACTGACAAAGCAACTCGGTAGCCACCGAGCTCAGAAAAAATAAATCCGCTCCCACTTTTCCACTCGCCAATTTGCCAATTTGCCAATTTGCCAATTTTTCTACCTTACACATTCTCTCCAACAACGCACCTCAGAAGATCAAATCTTATGTACAACCTAAGTGACGCCACAATAGAAAGCTTGATCAGCAAATTAACAACAATCCACAACAGCAGTGAAACAGACGAAAAAACCAAATTTCTTTCCAGCCAGATTTTGGAGGCAATCAAAACAGAACACAATCACCCAGTTATGAAGGTCTCAGAGGACTTTATAAGTAAAGAGTCCATAAAAGACCACCAAGGGAAAATCCTAGAAATTCTACAGTCAGACCTTCAATCTGAATCAGTCGCCAATCTTCATCTAATTCTTGCCCGAACGTATCGCGAGGCCGCGCTCCGAGGCGGGCACATTTTCAACAATTTCAAAATTGTAACTTACTACCTAAAGCACGAAGATAGCGATACAGAACAAGAAAAAGTAGATGAAATACGCTTCGAGATCGCAAACAAGATAATTAGCGAAGACAATATCGAGGCAATCAAAACAATCAACGACCACAACAAAAACATAGAATCATGGAGTGACCGCCTAGCAGAATGGGGAAAAAAAGCAGCGGAGCTAGAAAAATCACTGAGAATTTCTGCATCAAACGCAAATTTTCTAATTCTTTCAGAATCATTTTCTGAAATGCTAAAAGCGAAAACAACAGAAAAATACTACAGCTTCATATCCATGATATTACTTGGAGCCCTTGCAATATCAATTCCTATCTGGCAGTTACTGCACCCCAATGAATCCATCGCCAGCGCAGCTGTAACTAATGGATTTGACATCTCCCTAGCAACCAAAATCTCAATGACAATAATCCTAGAAGCATTGACACTTTATTTCTTCAGAATCGCCTTACACCAATGGAATTCAATAAAATCACAAATCATCCAACTAGAACTAAGAAAGTCTCTCTGCCAGTTCATAATCAATTACTCAGAATTCGCCCAATCCGCAAACAAAGACTCACTTGGAAAATTTGAAAACTTAATATTCAGCGAAATAACAAGAGACCCTACAAACACTCCCAATGTATTCGACGCCGCAGAGTCCATTTCAAAGGTAATATCAAACCTTAAAAGCCAGCCTTCAAAATAATCTTCATATAGAGCAACAGCGCGCGGAGGGCGGATCATCACACACTGGAGACATGCTCAAGCCGCGCGAGCTTTTATATGCTCAGAACGACAGAATAACCATCGCTCCGAAGCGATCTTCTGAGCCCTTACCAAGACCATATTAAATCTGCCTTCAAGGGGTTCCGGTGAAGGCTTTTGAGTGACTTCAGTTGCAGCCCTCAAGCTATGGGAACAAGAAAATAGATCTGCACCTTCCTCGCGCCCTCTTCCCTTAAATATTCAAATAAGAGCAACTACGGCAAGAGAAAATGAAAGCCCAGACAAAATCACAGGAAGAACAAAATCGGAAAACCAGCGCTCAAATATGACAACATACACAATAGAGAAAAACCTGGACGAAACCGAAACAAAAATTGAAGGAGAAATCTCAATGTCGAAATCACCCGAGAAACTAAAATGCTTCATATCTACAGTATAACGACAAACATACGTAATGGCCGCAGTAAATCCAAGCCTATCCCTAATAACATCTTTTAGCTTTTCTCGCTCAAACTCCGTCATTCCATCATTAACACCAAATGCATATAAATATTCCGGCCTCGGCTCCCACCGCCAATATACTTTTGCCACAGGTTGCCGCGGAAGATTATTAGGCTCTGGAAATGCTCCCTTTTCCTTTACCATTCGCACAATCTTTTTTTTGGAGCCACGCACACTCATTTTGTAAGCAATGACATCGCGAATAGAGAGATAGCGATTAACCATCACATCAGATGGAGACTCAACCATCTGAATAAACCGCGCAAACTTATAAACTAGAAAAACGATCAAAACCAGCCAAACATCTTTATGCCCAGGAACCGTTTGCACCTCAGTTCCAAATAAATTTATAGATTCAATCTTGTCATGAAAAACATAAAAAATCAGCATGCCACATGCAATTAACAACAGGCTCTTGCGCGCCTTTGAGAACTCATCATCCTCAAACATTTCAGACATTTATATTCACCATTTTACATTAATAAAACACTCAGCACCCAACTCAAGAGGATCTGCATTCAGGTGCTTCTTCGTCAGTAACTCCCTGTCTCGCTTCTCAAGCTCACCGATTGCGCAAGCGCATCAGTAAGCCGCCGAACTGATGCCTTATCCTCCTCTGGCAGCGCGCGATAGTTAGCCAGGACCCTCGACTCCGCAGGAGAAAGTTCGTCCGCCGAACTTATGTCCCGCGCACCCGAAAGCACGTACATGATGTCAACCCCAACCGCAGCGACCGCGACTAGATAAGCAGCATCAGGGTTTCGCTCCCCTTTCTCATAACTGCCCTGCGTATTTCGGTTGACCCCACCTATCTGACCGAGCTCTTCCTGCTTAAGCATCAGACGCTTACGTTCATCCCGTAGGCGATTTCCCAAAGTGTCGTTTTCCAAACTTCACCCATTCTAAAGCACGAAAAATTGTGCGTTCATTCGAGCCGTGAACACGAATAAACACGGTTACTGACTATGCCCACGCTGCTTTCACCCGAGCAAGCCCGTGCGGTTCTGGACCGCAAGGGCATGAGCCTCGCCCAGTTCGCCCGCCTACATGGCCTGAACAAGAACCTGGTCAGCGACCTGCTGAACGGGCGAAAGAAAGGCCAACGCGGCGAAGCCCATCGCGCCGCCGTTCTGCTCGGCATCAAGGAAGGCGAAAGCGCCTCCCCCTCCTCGCCCACACCGGCCAACCAGTAAGGGACGACTGCCATGTACCCAGACCCTCGCCGCGTCCGCGACAACCGCGTTGTGCTGCGCTTCGACGACTACGAGCACGACCTGATCAAGGCGCTGGCCAACTACAAGGGCGAGCAGCTCGCCACCCTGCTGCGCGAGATGGTGATGCGCGAAGCCACAGCGGTGCTGAACAGCGCCAGCATCCTCCAGGCCCGCGCCTGAGAGCAGGCCCACACGAGCAGCCGAAGAGATGCCAGACCAAACCCTCACCTTCACCCCTGATCAATTGGAGCTCCTGGAACAGGTTCGCCAGCAGCAGGGGCTGGAGAGCATTCAGCAGGTGGCCGAGTGGCTGGCCAAGCAGGCGTTGCGCAAGCACGCCGATCGAGCACCAGGGCGTGGCCGGGCGCTGGTCCTGGTGCAACAGAAGTAACCAGGGGCCGACTGGCGGCCCTGCAGTTCAACCATCCATAGGGGGTGTTTCATGGACGCACATCACGACCCGATCCCACACCAAGGGAACGACATCCGGATCGAAATCAGCGGTGGTATGGGCATGGCACAGGACACGATGCTGTTGCTCATCGCCCATTGCCTCAACCAAGCCGGGTTCGACACCCAGTGCGTCGACAACGGCGTGCCGATGGACCTGCCTCCCGAGTTTGTCGCCCGTTGGGGTAAAGACCTGCTGATGCGAAATCCGCTGCGTGAGCGGGTCACTCTGACGATTCATAGCGATGCAGTGGCCAGTTGAACCCATGAGCACCTACAAGCTCGTTTGCCCCCACTGCCACAGCCGCATGCGTATTCGCACCAGCGAAGGCACGCACATCTTCCTGCGGGTTGCCTACCTGCAGTGCCGCAACGAGAGTTGCGGCTGGAGCGTGCGGGCGCAGTTTGAAATGACCCACGAGCTCAGCCCCAGCGGCATGGCCAACCCGGCCGTGCAGCTTCCCCTTGCGGACAGGGCATTGCGCGTAGCCGCGATGATGTCCGCCACCAAGACCGACCAATTGGATCTGTTGGATTCCCTACTGGAGGCTTAGTCATGACCATGGATACCCTCGACTACCGCACCAGCATGCAGGTCGCCGCCCTCGCCTATCTGCGCCGGCACAAGGAGCACTACCTGGGCGATGCAGACCTGCTGTACGCCAACTGCGTGCATCACCTCTGCACCGCGCTGGAGGTGCCGCTGTTTCTGGCGCAGCAACTCAGTCAGCGGGCCTGGAACGAGTTCCGCCAATGGCAGGAACCGCAATGGCTGGGCATCGACTGGGCCGCCGAGCCGGATGCCACAGTGGCCTACCTGATCGACTACCGAAACAACCTGCGCTTCCCCATCCCGCTGCGCCTCCTGCCCCAGCGCCTGCTGGACCAACGCCCCGCCACTCTCACTCAACACACCTGAGCCCATTCCGCCCGCCCATTGCCATGGGTTTGGGTGAGCTACGCCCAGCGCAAGGAGATCCGCATGACCCACACCGTCAATCTGCACCTGGAGCTCACACCCAAGCAGGTGCGCGCCTATCACCGCTTTCTGGTGGCGCAGTACGAGCATTCAATTCAGTTGCAGTGGTTTGCTGATCGCTACCGCACGGTGCCGGCGGCAATACGCACCCGTCGCATCCTGGATGACTACCCGGCCCTGGCCGCCCTCTCCCGCACGCTGCAGGCGGCACGCGAGGCAGTTCGCGATCTGGAGCTGCAACGATGAGAGACGCACTGCGCGGTGAGCTTCTGCAGCGCCTGCAGGTGGATTACGGCCTGCAGGCGATCAAGGGCACGCTGTACCTGCGCAAGGGCACCTGCCCGGCCTGCGGGAAACGGGAGCTCTACTGCCGGTCAGATGCCCCCTGGACGGTGCACTGCGGCCGCGAGAGCAAGTGCGGCCAGCAGTGGCATGTGAAGGAGCTGTACGAGGACTTGTTCGACGACTGGAGCGACCGGGTACCGGCGACGGACCAGCAACCCAACGCCACCGCCCGCGCCTACCTGGAGTTCGCCCGGGGCTTTCACCTGGAGCTGATCGAGGGCTGGTTCAGCCAGGAGAATTTCTGGTCCCGCGAGCTGGGCGAAGGCTCGGCCACGGTGCGCTTCGCCCTGGAGAAAGGCGGCTATTGGGAACGGCTGATCGACCGGCCCCACCGCTTCGGCAAGCAGAAGGCACGCTTCAAGCCCGGGGCCAGCTACAAGGGCGTGTGGTGGTGCCCGCCGTGCGTGGATCTGTTCGAGGTGAAGGAGCTCTGGATTGTCGAGGGCATCTTCGACGCCATCGCCCTGCTCCACCACGGCATCGCGGCGGTGGCGGCGCTGTCGTCCAACGCCTTTCCGGAAGAGTCCCTCAAGGCCCTGGCACGCAATCGCGGCGGCAAGCTGCCGAAGCTGGTGTGGGCGCTGGACAACGAGCCCGGGGCGCACCGCTACACGAAGAAGTGGGTGCGGCAGGCCCGCGAGTTGGGCTATGCCTGCGACGCCGCGCAAGTCCCGCAGCCCGACAGTCGCAAGCTGGACTGGAATGACCTGCACCAGCGCTGGAGCTTCGAGAGCGACGAGGAGAAACGTGCCGACCTGCGCCACCGCGCCCTCGAGGAGGCCCGCCACTTTGGCGCCCTGCTGCTGGCCGAGACGGCCTCGGAAAAGGCGCTGCTGATGTACGAATGGCGCGAGCGGCAGGAATTCCACTTTGGCTTCGGGCAGCGCCTGTACTGGTTCAAGCTGGACCTGGAGAAGTTCAACAAGGCCGTCCAGGCGCTGGAGAGCAGCGACCATCACGACGACCAACTCCTCAACAATCGCCAGATGCGCGAGAAAGCACTGCGCCAGTCCGGCTGCGTGACCGAGATCGCCAACTGCTACCCGGAAGCACTGTACTTCCAGCGCAACGAGATCACGGACGAGTCCTGGTACTACTTCCGCGTGGACTTCCCCCACGACGGACCGAGCGTGAAGAACACTTTCACCGGCGCCCAGGTAGCAGCGGCCAGCGAGTTCAAGAAGCGCCTGCTGAGCATGGCCGCCGGCGCGGTGTTCACCGGCAGCGGCCAGCAGCTGGACAAGATAATGAAGGACCAGCTCTACGGCCTGAAAACCGTGGAGACCATCGACTACGTGGGCTACAGCAAGGAGCACGGCTGCTATGTGTTCGGCGACGTGGCCGTGCGCAATGGCGTCGTGAACCAGGTAAACGCGGAGGACTTCTTCGAGTTCGGCAAGCTGCGCCTGAAGAGCTTGCAGAAATCCATCGTCATCCGCCCGGAGCGGGATTCGAAACGCTACGACGAGGAGTGGCTACGGCTGCTCTGGACCTGCTTCGGTGCCCAGGGGCTGGTCGGGCTGACCTTCTTCTTCACCTCGCTGTTCGCGGAGCAGATCCGCGGACGATGGCAGTCCTTCCCTTTCCTGGAGATGACGGGCGAGCCAGGCGCCGGCAAATCCACCCTGCTCATGTTCCTCTGGAAGCTGCTGGGCCGCGCCGGTTACGAGGGTTTCGACCCGTCCAAATCCTCCGTGGCCGGGCGCTCCCGCCTGATGGGCCAGGTCGCCGGCATGCCGGTGGTGCTGATCGAGGCCGACCGCAACGAGCCGGACCGGCTGCACCTGAAGTCCTTCGACTGGGACGAGCTGAAGGACTTCTACGGCGGCGGCACGCTGCGAACCCGGGGCATGAAGACCGCCGGCAACGAAACCTATGAGCCACCCTTTCGCGGCACCATCGTCATCAGCCAGAACGCCCCTGTCAGCGCCTCGGAAGCGATCCTCACCCGTATCTGCAAGCTGCACTTCGTGCGCCCCACGGCAACCGACGAGAGCATTGCGGCAGCAGACAACCTCAACGCCCTGGACGGCGATCAGCTGAGCCACTTCCTGCTGCGCGCGGTGAAGCACGAGGCCCAGGTGCTGGAACGCTTCGCCGAGTGCCTGCAGGAGCACGACGCCCGCCTGCGGCACATGCACACGCGCTGTTTTGCCTGCGGCCAGCCCTTCGCCAATGCGGATGAAAACGCCGCCTGTAGCCACTGCGGCAACCGGCTACGAGGGCAAATCCGCATCGAGCGGATCATCAAGAACCACGCCCAGCTCCTGGCCAGCCTGGATTGTCTGCGTCTGGTGGTGAAGCTGAGCGAGCACCAGGTCAACCAGACCCGCCTTTGCCTTGCGGCCATGGCCCTGGAGCGCCAGTCCGCCGTCAGCGCCGATCACCCGGCGGTGGCGGAGTTCTGGGAGGTGTTCGAGTACCTGGAGTCCCTGGACGACGGCCCAGTGGTGAACCACAGCAAGAACCCGAAACTGATCGCCATCAACCTCAACGAATTCGTCCAGCGCGCCAGCGAGCACCGTCAGCAGCTGGCCGACGTCGGCACCCTGCGCGAGGTGCTGCGCAACAGCCAGTCGCGCAAGTTCCTCGGCGCCAGCAAGGCAGTGGACAGCGCCGTGCGCAGCCACCATGCCCTGCGCAACCCGATGTCAGCGCGGCCGGGGACGGTGAAGTGCTGGACGTTCAGCTCGCTCTAGCGCTGTATTCAGCAGGAGCTGACAGCATCCACCAGCCAGTTGGGCTACCAATGGCTTCCCGACTTACGCGCAGCAGAGGATTGAGAGTGTTATGTCAGCGGGCGTCGAGGTTCGCGGCAACAGTATCCGCATCTACTTCCGATACGAGGGCGAGCTTTGCCGGGAGCCAATTCCCGGCGCTGCCACACCAGCAAACATTGCCAACGCCGAGCGCATAGTCGGTGTCATTCAGTACGAGATCGAGGCCGGAACGTTCAGCTATGCCCGGCACTTCCCGGATTCGACCAGGATCCAGACCAACACCTTTGGCCACTACATCGACCTCTGGCTGGGCATCAAGCGCAACCAGATGGCTGCCTCGGGCATCCGCAGTCACGAGAGCCGGATCGAGCACCATGTTCGGCCACGCTGGGGCCACGTCCACGCCGACCAGATCGACCATCTGGACCTGCAGGTGTGGATCCAGGGCACGCTGATGCCAAAGCTGCATAACAAGACGGTGCGCGAGATTCTGAGCATCGTCCGGCAGGTCTTCCGTCTCTATCGCACCAGGAACAGATCAGCGCACGACCCAACAGACGGCATCGTGGTATCGCTGCCGGACTCGGACGACCCCGATCCTTTCACCAGGGAGGAGATCGATCTGATTCTTAGCACGGACTCAGATCGCGCCCAGGAGCTGAACCTTGCGCAGTTCATGATCTGGACGGGGCCGAGGGTTTCGGAGGCCATCTCTCTTGCTTGGGAGGACGTGGACCTGGTCGCCGGCACCGTCCTGTTCCGGCGCGCCAGGGTGCGGAGCAAGTACAAGGTCACCAAGACGCGCCGATCGACACGAGAAGTTCGTCTGCTGGCCCCTGCGCTCCGGGCGCTTCAAGCCCAGGAGAAACTGACAGGTAACCTGAAACCGGTAGAGATTGAGGTGACGGAGCGGGACAACCGGACAATCCGGCGACAGAAGGTGCGGTTTGTCTTCCACAACGGCGGTACCGGCCAGCCCTACTCGACTTCGGACAACCTGCGTAATGGCTGGTGGAAGATTCACCTGAAGAAGGCCGGCGTGCGCTACCGCGGGCCGAACCAGTGCCGGCACACCTTCGCCAGCCAGATCCTCAGCAGCAGTGTGGCCTCACCCGAGTGGATCGCCGACCAGCTGGGGCACAGCTCCACGGCCATGGTCTTCAAGCACTACGCCAAATTCATCAGCAAGGACGGCCCCGACATCGTGGGCATGCTGAACCGCGCGCTGGACCTCTGAAA